>CAURZJ010000017.1:0-8106 GCA_963529635.1 uncultured Peptococcaceae bacterium | reverse complement strand
CCCCTGTGCTTTGAACGTTTCCGTCCGTTGGCGCTTAGTTATAATACCACTTGCATTTTTATCTGTCAATAAGAAAACAAAAAAGTCTTAAGGCCCACCCCCTTTATCATTGTGATGCCCCCGATGAATCTTGCGGCATAAAAAATAGAGTTTTACAAAAGCTATACAGAAATACGATGTTTTGGAGTATCTATGCAAATTAGAAGATTAATCGAAGGGATGAAGAAGCGGGATTCGAAGGGAAGGTGCCAGCAAGGAAATAACTCAACCCGTAGTCATCCGTCAGAGAATCAAGATTCCATTTCCCTAATTCTTGTTGAGAACCTACAGAAGGTCAAAAACATCTTTGACGAATCCAGCGATTTGGTTATTCGGGAATTTAAGATTGGGACCCACAACTCGATTAATGCCTTCATCGTTATGCTTAATGGATTAATTGATGAGAAAGCCGTGAATGCAGACCTAATCAATCCCCTAATGTTTTTGTCCCATGAAATCAATAAGGATAATGCCTTAGCTGACATTAGGGAAAGTGCACTTTCTGCTGCACGCGTGAAGGAAGGTAAATCTCTAGATGAGATTGTTGACGCCATCTTGTCAGGAGACACAGTTCTATTTATTGATGGATCAAACATTGCTCTGATCGTTTCTCTGCGGGGCGGGAAAGTTCGAAGCGTCGATGAACCGGAAACTGAGGCCGTTGTCAGAGGGCCGCGAGAAGGTTTTGTGGAGAGTATAGGCACTAATATATCTCTTTTAAGACGTAAAATGAAGAATCCCGCCCTCAAATTCTTTCCTTTGAAGATTGGCCGGCAGACAAAAACTGATATCTGTGTTGCTTACTTAAAGGGAATTGCCAATGACAAAATCGTGCAAGAAGTTAAGAACCGGCTTACCCGGATCGATACGGATTCCATCTTAGAATCAGGCTATATTGAGGCCTTCATCGAGGATGCACCCCTATCCTTTTTCCCAACCGTTGGGACAAGTGAAAAGCCCGATATTGTCAGTGCTAAACTGTTGGAGGGTCGCATAGCCATCTTAGTTGATGGGACTCCCTTTGTTCTAACTGTCCCCTATTTATTTATTGAAGCCTTTCAAAGCGCTGAGGATTATTATATCCGGCCGTTTTTTGCCACATTTATTCGTTGGCTACGCTGGATAGCCTTCTTTTTCGCCACGACTTTGCCCGGACTCTATGTTGCTATAACTACCTTTCATCAAGAATTTTTACCCCCCGCACTCTTAGTAAGTATTGCGGCAGCCCATGAGGGAACTCCTTTCCCTTCTGTTGTGGAGGCCCTCTTAATGAACGTCATCTACGAGATTTTGCGGGAAGCTGGGGTACGTTTACCCAGGCCCGTCGGCCAGGCTGTAAGTATCGTGGGCGCACTTGTAATCGGGGAGGCCGCAGTCTCTGCTGGACTCGTTGGCGCTCCTATGGTCGTAGTTGTTGCCCTTACTGCTATCTCAGCCTTCGTGGTTCCAAATATGATAGACATAAGTACTCTCATCCGGTTTATCCTGATTATCTTAGCAGGCTTTTCCGGTTTATATGGAATGGTGTTGGGGTTTATCTTCTTCCTTACACACCAGATATCCCTTCGTTCTCTCGGAGCACCCTACATGTCCCCTTTAGCTCCCTCCACTCTATCTGACTTAAAAGATATCGTAATTCGAGCCCCCCTATGGGCGATGCGCACAAGACCCCGAGTTCTCGGCGAAAAAGACTCTAATCGGCAAAAGCCAAACGTCATGCCCGCTCCCCCGAAAGATCAAAAAGGAGAAAAATAGCATGTCGGAAGAAGGCCGGGTTACCCATAAGCAACTGATTTTATTGATTGCCCTAAATCGAATCATTATAACGATTACGTATCTCCCATCTATGAATGAACCCCCAGCGAACCAGGATATTTGGTTATCCGAATTGCTATTTTTCCCTCTGCAATTATTAGTTGCACTCCCTATTTACTTACTATGGAAGAGGTTCCCTAATCAGTCTATCATTGAGTATAGTCAGACGATTGCTGGCAAAGCCGGTAAACTGATAGGGTTTTTATTCATTACGTATATTCTGCAATCTATTGCCATTGCCCTAGCTCAGTTTGGTCTCTTCATAACAAGCGCCGTCATGCCCGAGACTCCTATTCTTTTCTTTTATGTGACATTGGTTCTTATCTGCGCCTATGCCCTCCAAAAGGGACTTGAAGTTATTAGTCGTTTGTCCGAATTTATCGCACCCATCGTTCTAATAGCCATTACTTCGGTTTCCCTACTCCTTGTTAAGGATATGGACTTGAAGAAACTTACCCCCGTCCTGGAAAATGGACTTCTTCCTGTACTTCAAGGAGGGTTAATCTATACGTCTCGTACCGTCGAAGTTTTAGGGCTAGCTATGCTCCTCCCTTATATAAACAATAGTAAAAAAGTAAAAATGGTTTTTATTTGTTCTTTTGCCTTAGTTACTCTCTATTTTGTCATCATAAGCTTTCCTGTGCTTACTGTTTACGAATTAGGCGAAAGAAAGTCCCTCAAATTTCCGTTCTATTCAGCCATCCGACTTGTTAGTATCCCTAGTTTTATAGAGCGCGTGGAATCCGTCCATATGGCGATTTGGGTTTTAGGTACTTTCATAAAAATATCCTTTCTATACTACTTAACTGCATTGGGATTAAGCCAACTCTTGAACTTAAGGGACTATAAATCACTGATTCTACCATTAGGCACTATTATTATTCCGCTAAGTCTATTAATTGCACCTAGTATTGTCGAGTTGCAAGGGTTTACCTCTTACAAAATTTTCACTGGGTATAGCCTTTCTTTTCTCTTCGTCCTACCTTTCCTTCTTCTTCTCATTGCAATTATCCGCAAAAAAGGAGTAAGGCACAAATGAAGAAATCCCTTCCACTTTACCTTCTGTGTGTAGTCCTGCTTCTAACATCAACAGGTTGCTGGAATCGAAGAGAATTAAATACTCTGGCTGTCGTCCAGGCTTTAGGGATTGATCGCGCAGAGAATGGGCAAATCAGCATTGCCGCTCAAATACTGAGACCGAGTGAGGTCAAAAAAGCTTCAGCGACTGAAGCAGGGGCTGTCTGGGTGGTAACAAGTACAGGTGATACCGTTTTTGATGCGATTCGGGGCGCATCTCTCAAAACGACTCGCAAGTTATTTTTCCCTCATAATAAGGTCATCATTATCGGTGAAGGGGCAGCCCAAGCTGGGGTTATGCCCATCCTTGACTTTCTAGAGCGGGATCCCGAGATTCGAAAGATTTCCTATATCCTTATTGCTAACGGGAAAGCAAAACCAATTCTTCAGGGGGTACATGAACAGGAGAATATCCCAAGTCTTGCTATCGAGGGCCTTATTGAATCAACGGTAAACTCTTCAAAGCTACCCAAGCGAAATTTAAATGATTTCTTGGGAACCTTAGATAGTCCTACGAATAGTAGTGTTTTACCTGGCATTACACTCGTGGATAAAAAAAGCAACGGCAAATCTATAAGAGAAGTTACACTTGACCAGACCGCTATCTTCAAAAAGGATAAACTCCTTGGTTGGTTTAATGGTAGAGAAACTCGCGGACTTCTTTGGGTACTGAACGAAGTCAAAAGTGGAATTATCGTCGTTAATTCCCCTGGGGAGGAGAATAGAAGTGTCAGCTTAGAGATTATTAATGCCGTCAGTAAAATCAAGCCGGAAATCACAGATGGAAAGTTGACAGTCACGGTCGAGGTCAATGAAGAGGGGAATCTGGCTGAACAGCTGTCGGCTGTCGATCTGACTCAACCCGATACGTTTCATGAACTGGAATTAAAGCAAGCTGCTGCCATCAAAGAAGAGATTATTGCTGCCCTTGCAAAGGCCCAAGACTGGGGAGTTGACATCTTCAAATTCGGCGACGAGTTCCATCGCAAATTTCCCCAGGAATGGTCAGGACTTGAAGAAAATTGGGAGGAAGAATTTAAGAAGCTTGAGATTAATGTGGAGGTTGTCGCTAAGCTTAGTCGGGTAGGGATTACTAACGCCCCGTTAGAAACTGAAGATTCGGAAAAGAAAAAAGGTGAGAAATAATAGAATGAAAATACTAGTATTAGTACTTCTGTTTGCCGGCCTATCGCTCATAGATATTCCAAAACTTATACGCAAGAAGCAATGGCCTGAGCTAATAACATCTTCTGTTCTTCTAAGCATCGGCTTTCTTCTTAGCCTTCTTCAGATTATCGGAGTGGATGTACCCAATCCCAATAAAGGAATCATAAATTTAATAAAAATGATAACTCAATAGCCTCCGCAAAATTTCGATTGCCTTTTCCAGAGCGTTTAATAAAGCGAGGTCTACAGCATGTTAGAAGGTGGTAAAATCTCCGCTAGACAAATGATCCTGCTTGTTTTCAATAGCAGGATTATCATCTTGATTGCATTTCTCCCGATACTTGTCGCACCGCCTGCTAATCAAGATGTCTGGCTAAGCATTTTAGTTATGGCCCCTGTTAATTTAATCTTAGCCGTCCCTATTTATCTGTTATCTAAAAGGTTTCCTAATCAGACACTTTACGAGTATTGCCAAACCATTATGGGTAAAGCAGGTCAAGTGCTAGGACTCCTTTTCGTGTGGTTCTCCCTTCACATGTGCGCGCTATCTCTAAGCAATTTCTCTAAATTTTTTACAACTACGATAATGCCTGAAACGCCTTCTCTCTTTTTCATCATTACTCTAACTCTTGTTTCTGCTTATGTCGTCCATCGTGGAATTGAAGTTCTGGGCCGTCTTTCAGAATTTATCGCACCGTTTATCATACTAACGATTATCACGGTTTTCCTATTACTGTATAATGATATGGATTTCCACGAGTTAACTCCTATCCTAGAAAAAGGGATCTATCCTACACTCTTTGGTGGTTTATATGCTGCTTCCCTGATGATAGAGACTTTAGGGTTTGGCATGATTCTCCCCTTTCTTAATGATCGAGGAAAAACCAAGAAAGTTATTATATATAGCACCTTCCTTCTGGTACCCTTTATTTTAATCATAACCTTCACAGTACTTATGACTTTAGGTCCGGAATTGGCTAAAACAATTGTTTACCCGCCCTTCACTGCAGTACGAATTGTCCATGTGGGCGATTTTCTAGAGCGAATTGATGCTATTTATCTCGGAATTTGGATTCTAGGAATGTATATCAGAGTCTCATTTTCTTACTATCTAGCTGTGCTTGGAGTAAGTCAGCTTTTCCATCTCAAAGACTATAAACCCCTTATCCTTCCGACCGGAGCCATTATTGTCTCCTTAACAACTCTAATTAACACCAACGTTGTTGAACTAAGGGAATTTGTCTCCTATCGAGTCTTCACCTGGTATACTCTATTTTTCATTCTGTTTATCCCCTCTCTCCTGCTTCTAACTGCCAAAATCTGCAAAAAGGGAGAACGCTCACGATGAAAAAACGGTTTCTTATCTATATCCTTTCTCTATTATTGCCACTCCTCTTGTCCGGCTGTTGGAATCGAAGAGAACTTGATGAGATTGCTGTAGTAGAAGCGATGGGCATTGATAAGCTGGAAGATAACCAAATCAGCTTAACCCTCCAACTTCTAAAGCCCTCTGGACTAAAAGGACCTTCAGCGAGTGGTGAAAAGGGGGGAGGAGGGAGCAGTTTTCGTGTCGTAACCACTACGGGGCAAACCGTCTTTGATGCTATCCGTAATGCTACAACTCAAGTAGATCGGAGGTCCTACTTTGGTCATAACAAAGTTATCGTCATTGGTGAAGAGTCAGCACGATCCGGAATCTCGCCACTCCTTGATCTTTCAGTGCGCGACCCTGAGCTCCGCGAGCTCGTCTATGTCTTTATCGCAAAGGGCACCGCAAAGGATATCCTAGAAGCAGAGCATCCCCAAGAAAAGATTCCGGCCAGAGCAATCGAAAATTTGGCCAAGGCAACGAGGGCTTCCTCCAAAGTTCCTCAAGTAGTTTTGCTCGACGTTATGAAGAATCTAGTTAGTAAAACAAACGACACCTTCATTCCAGGGATAGAATTAATAGCACAGAATGAGGGTAATACAGTTGAAAAGACCTTCGAACTCCATGAGACAGCAATTTTTAAAGATGATAAACTCATCGGTTGGTTTAGTCCGGAAGAGACTCGAGGCTTGCTGTGGATCTTAGGAGAAGTCAAAAGCGGGATTATCGTTGTCAGCTCACCTAGTGATGAATCAAAGAATGTAGCCCTAGAGATTATTCGAGCCTCTGGTAAAGTAACCCCTGAGATGGACGAGGGAGAACTCACTGTTACGGTTGAAGTGAAAGAGGAGGGTAATCTTGCCGAGCAAATGTCTCAAGTCGACTTAAGCAAAGCTGAGACTTTTAAGCAATTGGAGGAAAAACAGACAGCAGTAATTGAAGATGAAATCCGAGCCGCCCTAAACAAAGCCCAAAAATGGGGAGTGGATATCTTCAAATTCGGAGAGAAGTTTCACCAGAAGTTTCCTGCGGAGTGGCCAGAACTTCAAGAAAATTGGGATGAGGAATACCCAAAAATAAAAGTTAACCTCGCCATTGATGCCAAGCTTCGCAACATGGGTATAACTTCCGAGCCTGTAGGGGTAGAAGAGGAGTGAATCTTCAAATCCTTTTACGCTAAATCCAGAAGGGCATAAATTAAGTTCAGAAATAATATGATTAGAATCACGGACCGTAGGAAATTTATAGCTTATACTGAAGTTGAGTTAACTAATTTACAAGGAGTCACTAAATAGATTGGGGGATGTTGTATGTTACCTACCGAAGAGTTGAAAGAAGAACATGAAGCTGTGCTTAGCGTTCTTGAAATCTTGCGAAACATTAGTGAGAAGATCCGTTCCGGCCAAGAGATAGATGTCCAACATTTAGATCAACTTCTCATAATTCTTAAGGAGTTTGTTGATCATTCTCATCATGGTAAAGAGGAAAAGATTCTATTTACAGCCTTAGAGCGACTTGGGTTCCCTAGCGAGGGTGGTCCAGTCGGGGTCATGCTTTCAGAACATGACAATGGCCGTCAATATATTCAAGGAATGGGTGATGCGGTCGCCTCTATTAAGGCTGGAGACCCTGATGGGCTTAAAAAATTTGCTAACAATGCCTCCTACTACAGCTCATTAATGGTTGACCATATCCATAAAGAAAATAATGTTCTTTACCCCATGGCAGATATGCACCTCTCCATAGAGGATAAGAACACCATGTTAAATGACTTCAAAAAGGTTGAAAGTGATGCCATTGGTTTAGGCAATAAGCATAAGTATCTGGATCAAATTAAAGAGCTAAAGTCAATCTATTCTTAACTTTACATGAAAACCGCTGAAAGCGTTGTATTGCCTTCAGCGGTTTTCATTTTATTCAGCTACCCTCAAACTGTCAGAGGAATACATTCGCCGTGTGAGGCGTACGGGTGGAACTAACCCCAAAGAAGCTTGCACATCGGTCTTAAGTTTTCACGCAGTGAAAAGCAAAGAGACCATCTATTTAAAGACGGTCTCTTTTGCTTGTTTACCTGGCAACGACTTACTTTCCCAGGAGGCCGCGCCAATAAGTCATTCTTTGTTGATGTGGCGCTGACAGCGTAACCATCCACTGGATGGTTACGCTGTCCACTGGACAGTTACGTCTGCGGTCCAAGTATCATCAGCCCTGGAGGTCTTAACTTCCGTGTTCGAGATACGAAACGATATGGGATATCGTTTCGGCCAAGCCGCACGGCCACAGAGTATCGCTACGCGGCGCCGGCGTACGGGTGGAACTAACCCCAAAGAAGCTTGCACTTCGGTCCAAAGTTTTCACGCAGTGAAAAGCAAAAAGACCATCTAATAAAAGACGGTCTTTTTGTTTGCTTACCTGGCAACGACTTACTTTCCCAGGACCCTGCGGTCCAAGTATCATCAGCCCTGGAGGTCTTAACTTCCGTGTTCGAGATGGGAACGGGTGGAACCCCTCCGGAATAATCACCAGATCTTTGAAGTTGTCGAGAACCTTTCGGAACCCTATTCCCTCAAAACTGCACAGATTCTCGTTTCTTAACTGTAATTAAGATTTTGTCTTCCTCACTCTAAGCTCTCGCCCAA
>CAURZJ010000016.1:0-10426 GCA_963529635.1 uncultured Peptococcaceae bacterium | reverse complement strand
AGTGCTCTGTGGCCGTGTGGCTTGGCCGAAACGATATCCCATATCGTTTCGTATCCCGAACACGGAAGTTAAGACCTCCAGGGCTGATGATACTTGGACCGCAGACGAAATTATCCATTGGATGATTGGCTCATCCGCCTTTCGTGTTGCCAGGTAAATAGTGAAGAGACTATCTTTTATAGCAACGGGTTCTAATTGAGGTGCAAAGGCCATAATTCGCATCCAGAATAGTAGATAATTAGCAAGTAATTCGTCTGCCATTTTTGGCTTGATTTCAGCATTTGTCCTTATAAAGTGTTATAATTGTTAAAAGAATTGGTAGGCATGTTTAAGTCTCCATAAATTAGAGGAGAAAATAAAAGAGTGCTAATTTTATTACCAATTTATATACCAATTCTGTTCGAATTTAGCAGACGTTAGTTACGCATTTGTAACTTTTTGCGAAATAAGATTGTTTATATTATGTTCAGGGGGTATATATGGGTAAAATTATTAAAGATGGCTTTGCCTTTATGGAATATGTTAATTCGGGACTAATTCGAAAAATAGATGATATTCCCGAACTCAAAAACAAGTTGATTACGCTTAGCGAATTAAAAACACATATAGAAATGTCCAAATATGCCCTTTTACTTGCTGAACATATTTTGAATGTTAGTGGAATTGAACGTTCCGCAGCGATTGAAGAGTGTTTTACCATCAATACAAAATGGCAAGATAGAGAAGCAAAATTCCAAGATGCGCGGCAAGTTGCTGGTATGATAAACAGTCTTGCTCGTGAAGAAAAAAACCTAATAAAAGCAAAAGCATTACGAGCTATGGGGCAAGTTGCAGCAACACCTCATGTCAAGTGGCATGCGTTAGTCGCTTCGGAATACGCAATAGTAATTACCAATCTTATGTATCCAAAAAATTTCGACAAAGTTAAAGAAGAACGCGAACAACAGATTGAACTGATGAAAAACGTGTAATAATTCTCATAAAAGCATAATCTAATACACAACTTTCTAATTCTGTGACATAGAGATTCCATAACTAAAAGGGAGACTAATTGATTGCCAATTAGTCTCCCTTTCGTGCTAATTTATTTATAAATTGGGTCTAATTTAAGTACAAATTTTTATGCGATTTGAGTAGTTTGCACCTCAAAAAAGAACGGCTTACTTTTATAAGAATATGAGCATTTTGCGAAGTTACGCGTGCTATTTCTGATATTTCCAAGCGTATCCCTTGTTTTTAAAAATAGCTATAATTGCAAATCTTAGAGATGTAGAGTAGTCTTAATCATTGGAAAAGGAAGAAGTCAGGTGGGTATTTTATGAGAAACTATTATCAAGCATTGTATCACCCAGTGATCCACTGGCGTGACTTTAGGTTAAAGATTTTTATAGAAGGGATTATCGTAGGCATCCTCTCAGGCTCTGTTGTTGTGGCGTTTCGTTTTGTATTAGAGAAGGCAGAAATATGGAGGACAAAACTTTTTCCCTTTTTGAAAGCTCAAGGGCCCTTAGCGATTCTCCTCTGGTTTGGGATACTGATCTCTTTAGCCTTTATTTTAAATTTCTTAGGAAAGAAAGAACCCATGGCAGGGGGAAGTGGTATTCCTCAAGTAAAAGGGGAACTCATTGGGTATATAAAAATGAATTGGGTTAAGGTCCTTGCGGTAAAGTTTATTGGCGGGACTTTAGCGATTGGAGCAGGATTATCTTTAGGGCGAGAGGGTCCGTCAGTTCAGTTAGGAGCGGTGACAGCTAAAGGTTTTAGCCGTTTTCTTAAGAGATTAAGGATTGAAGAAAAATACCTGATTACAAGTGGAGCTAGTGCGGGATTAGCTGCGGCATTTAATGCACCTTTAGCCGGTGTGATTTTTGCTTTGGAAGAACTCACCAAAAATTTTTCGCCTGCTGTTCTTATATCAGCAATGTCGGCCTCTTTAACCGCTGATTTCATATCGCAACAGGTTTTCGGTCAAAAGCCTATCTTCAACGTTTCTCATCTAATGCTACTACCCTTAAACCAATATGGCTATCTTATTGGCTTGGGAATCGTCACAGGTATATTAGGGTCTTTATTTAATGGGACTTTACTTAAATCGTTAAATCTCTATGACAGGGTAAAGCTTCCTCAAGCTTTGAAACTAATCATGCCTCTTATCATGGCTGGAATTTTGGGTTTTGTCCTTCCACAAGTACTCGGTGGGGGTAATGCTTTAGTTGATTCTTTGGCCCATGAAAATTATGGAATTAAGTTTCTCCTTGTTCTTTGGCTTGGAAAATTTTTATTCACCATGCTGAGTTTTAGTTCTGGGGTACCAGGTGGGATATTCTTGCCGTTATTAGTTATTGGAGCTTTAACTGGAGATATCTACGGTCAAATCATTACTTATTTGTTTCACTTTAATCCGCAGTATGTACAGAATTTAACCATTTTTGCTATGGCTGCATATTTTACCGCAATCGTCAAAGCACCTGTCACTGGAAGTATTCTTATTACGGAAATGACTGGGTCTTTTGAACATTTGCTAGCCCTTATAACGGTGTCTATGACTGCTTATATCGTGAGTGACTTGCTTAAATCAGCGCCGATTTATGATTGCCTTTTAGACCGGTTGTTAAAGAAGCAGGTACCGCATAAAGTGGTTTTTGGGGAAAGCCCGAAAGTGATTACTGAAGTCTCTGTAGCTTTGGGTTCGGAGCTAGAAGGAAAAAGCATCAAAAATATCCTTTGGCCAGAAAATTGTCTCATCGTTAGTATTAAACGTGGAGATCAAGTCATTATCCCACAAGGAAAGACAAAAGTTTTGACAGGTGATCTTATCTATGTTCTGACTGACGAAAATCAAGTTGTGCAGGTAAAAAGTCGTTTAATGGAGATGTCCCAGGAAAAGGAGCAAGCCTCTTTTAATTAAGGATATGGTCTTTTTTCTTTGCGTACGTAGGAAATTATTCGTCATCCACTGACAGGATAATTATTCGCTTTTATGTTAACAGTAATGCTAGATTGCATAGAAATCTAGGTGTTATGATCTAAAGGTTTCGAGAAATATGAATCCAAATATAAACATGAATTATACAGAAGATATTAAGCGAAGCGAAGGAGGATTATGATGAGTGACAAAACTATTGATCTGCACCGGACACTTTTTGAACTGACGGAGGAATATCCTGAGCTAATTGACATCTTTTTTGAAATTGGCTTGGAAGGAGTTATTCATCCGGAAATGCGTAGAACAGGCGGTAAAATCATGCCAGTAATCGGAGGCTTAAAGCAACACGGTGTGGCCTTGGAAGATGCCGTTAGAACTTTGGAGAAAAAAGGTTTCAGCGTTTCTTATTAAATTAAGCCAAGGGGTAAGCCGAGGGGACATTTCGTTTGCGACAACATCGTATGGCAAACGAAACAACCCCTCGGCTTTTTAGGGTTCTCTCGGATTTTGTACCAGTTTTTCTAGCAAATATTAGTATCTTGACGTGGAAATTATAGTGGAATATAATCGTTAAGCTACTACAATATTAACATACTTAATATTAAATTAAATTTACTAAATTTTGTCAAATTTACCTTAATATCTATGGAAGATAAACCTTATATAAGAAAGGAAGGTCGTAAGATGAATGGCGGAAAGGCTGAAAAAATATATGAGTTGATGCAAAAGTTCCACAAGATGAGAACAAACGCAAAGTTTACGGGGGAAATACCTCGAAGTGAGCTTAAGATGTTAAAAATGATTAAGATGAATAGCTCTGAAGCGGAAGGGGTTAAAGTATCCACCTTAAGCGAGCTTTTAGATATTAGTAAATCAGCCGTATCCCAGATGATTAATGCCCTTGAGGATAAAGGGTATGTGGAGCGTGTGAGCACTAAAGGTGACCGACGCGTAGTCTATGTGCGGCTTACAGAAAATGGAGAAGAGCGTTTTGCTTTGGAGCTTCAGGCTTTCCTACAAGGGATGGATAAGATTTTCACAAAGATGGGAGAAGACGATACTGAGGAATTACTGCGACTCTTGGAAAAGCTTTATACGATTGTCAGTGATCATAGCCATTGACCCTGACATCTTAATAGAAATTTACCTCAGAGAGGAGGTTACTAGGTGGTTAAGCTTCTCAAGTATTTAAAACCTTATAGCGGAATTATTCTTTGCGCAATTGCTTTATTGCTTTTGCAAGCCACGTGTGACTTAGCCTTGCCGGATTACATGGCAGACATTGTGAATACAGGGGTTATGTCGGGGAAGATAAGTTACATTCTAAAAACAGGTACAACAATGCTCTTAATTACGCTCTTGGGAACTGCTGCTTCTGTGACCGTGGGTTTTCTAGCCTCCAGGACAGCTGCCGGAGTGGCCCATGATTTGCGCTTTAATGTCTTTAAAAAAGTCGAACAGTTTGCGAATGCCGAGTTTGATAAATTTTCGACGGCATCCTTGATAACACGTACCACGAATGATATCACCCAAATTCAGACCGTGCTAGTCATGATGATCCGCTTAGTCTTTTATGCCCCAATCATGGGTGTTGGGGGTGTGTTCAAAGCGATTTCCGAGAGTGCCTCTATGTCCTGGATTATTGGGGTTGCTGTTATTTGCCTCGTTGGAACAATTATGGTCTTGTTTTCCCTGGTCATGCCTAAATTCAAAAGGGTACAGAAACTCGTAGACCGGCTGAATTTGGTGACCCGCGAAAATATCGAAGGGATGCTGGTCATCCGCGCTTTTAATACTCAAAAGTTTGAACTTAACCGCTTTGATAAAGCGAACGCGGATTTGACTGCGACCAATCTCTTTGTGAATCGTGCCATGGCGATGATGATGCCGACAATGATGCTGATTATGAATCTTGTTACCGTCATTATTGTGTGGGTTGGTGCGAAACAGGTATCCGCGTTTCATATGAATATCGGGGATATGATGGCTTACATGCAATATGCGATGCAGATCATCATGGCCTTCTTAATGATGTCGCTCATGTTTATTATGATCCCGCGGGCAGCAGTATCTGCAGATCGGATCGCGGAAGTGTTAGAGACTGAAGCCAGTATTTTAGATCCGGAAGAACCGATCTCTTTTAAGGAAGATTTTCAACCGACCATCGAATTTCGCAATGTAAACTTCGCCTACCCGGGCGGACAAGATAATGTCCTGCATAATATTAACTTTAGAGCAAAGGCTGGCCAGACGACAGCGATTATCGGTTCAACGGGAAGCGGCAAGTCTACTCTCGTAAATCTGGTGATGCGGTTCTATGATGTAACGTCGGGTGAGATATTAGTCGACGGCCTCGATCTTCGAACAGTTATGCGTAAGTCTTTGCGGGACAAGATTGGTTATGTGCCGCAAAAAAGTGTCCTTTTCTCAGGCTCCATTCGCTCCAATCTCATGTACGGGGATAAGAATTCAAGTGCGGAAAACCTCGAAAAAGCCTCTTCGATTGCCCAGGCTACTGAGTTTATTACATCGAAGGAAGAAGGATTTGAAAGTATCATTGCCCAAGGCGGAACGAATGTTTCCGGGGGGCAAAAGCAAAGATTATCGATCGCTAGAGCCTTGATTAAAAATGTACCGATTTATATTTTCGATGACAGCTTTTCCGCCTTAGACCTTAAGACGGATCAAAAACTGCGGGCTGCATTAAAAAGGGAAACGGGCAACAGCACTATTCTTCTGGTTGCCCAACGAATCAGCACGATTATGAATGCCGACCAAATCATAGTGCTCGATAATGGGTATATTGTGGGGCTTGGCACCCATGATGAACTTTTGAAGAATTGCGAGGTTTATCAGGAAATCGCTTATTCGCAATTGAGTGAGGAGGAATTAGCGAGGTGAGTGGAGAACAGCGGCAAGCACGTCCCGGGCCCGGACAGGGCTTTGGCGGACCCGGGCGAGGCTTCGGTGGACCAGGGGGTGGTGGAGGTGCCAAAGCGAAAGATTTCAATAAGACGATCCGTACCTTAGCCAGTTACCTCGAATCCTATAAGGTCTCGATTACAATAGTTCTCTTTTTTGCTTTCTTTTCCACGGTTTTTTCGATTGTCGGACCAAAATTACTGGGTAAAGCAACCACAAAGTTGGCGGAAGGATTGTTTGCTTGGTATGCCCAAACTGGTCTTTTAACTGATTTTCAATATATCGGAAAAATAATTATGATCCTTATAGTTCTGTATGTGATATCCGCGGGCTGTTCCTATGTCCAAGGCTATATCATGGCCAAGGTTTCGATGGATGTCACCTATAAACTCCGTAAGAATATCTCGGAAAAGATGAATCGGATCCCTCTGAATTATTATGACACGCGAACTCACGGTGAAGTGCTCTCCCGCATCACGAATGATGTGGATTTAGTTAGCCAAACCCTTAATCAAAGTTTAACCCAGATTATTACCTCTGTGACAAGTATCGTGGGCGTCTTGGTAATGATGCTCTCGATTAGCTGGTTGATGACCTTAGTCGCTTTGTTGGTGGTCCCCTTATCCATGAGTATTGTTGGCGTGGTAATCAAGAGATCTCAGGGCTATTTTAAAGACCAACAGAGGTATTTAGGGGAAATTAACGGGCATGTTGAGGAAATGTACGGGGGCCACAATATTGTTCAGGCCTTTAACGGGGAACAGGACTCGATTGAGACTTTTGAGAAAGTTAATGATAAATTGTACCACACCGCCTGGAAATCCCAGTTTGTATCGAGCATTATGATGCCTGTGATGGGATTTGTCGGGAACTTGGGGTATGTGGTGGTCAGTATTCTGGGAGGGTATTTGGCGGTAAAGAAGGTCGTAGATATTGGCGATATCCAAGCCTTTATCCAATACATGCGCTCCTTTACCCAGCCGATTGCTCAACTTGCTTCCATCTCCAATACCCTTCAGTCTACTGTAGCTGCAGCCGAACGCGTTTTTGAATTCTTGGATGAAGAAGAGGAAATTCCAGAAACGGTGAATCCGCTCCTAGCACAGGATTTCCGAGGTGATGTCACCTTCGAAAACGTAAGCTTTGGCTACAATAAGGATAATCTCGTTATTCATGATTTTTCAGCGAAGATTAAAGCAGGTCAAAGAGTGGCCATTGTGGGACCGACGGGTGCAGGGAAAACTACTATCGTGAAACTTTTAATGAGGTTCTATGAGATCAACAAAGGGAAAATCATGATTGATGGTTATGATATTTATGACTTTACCCGTAATGACTTACGTGCCATGTTTGGCATGGTGCTTCAGGAAACTTGGCTTTATAACGCTTCGATTAAGGAAAATATTCGTTATGGAACGCCTGAGGCGACAGATGAGCAAGTCATCGAAGCAGCCAAGGCAGCTCACTGTGATGAATTTATTCGGGCTTTGCCGGATGGATATGACATGATTCTTAATGAAGAAGCTACAAATATTTCCCAAGGGCAGAAACAGTTATTTACGATTGCTCGTGTAATTCTTGCCAATCCCAAAATACTCATTTTGGATGAGGCAACAAGCTCTGTCGATACCCGAACCGAGATTTTGATTCAGAAGGCCATGGATCATTTGATGAGTAATAGAACAAGTTTTGTCATTGCCCACAGGCTTTCCACTGTTAGAGATTCAGACTTGATTTTAGTCATGAAAGACGGTGACATCACCGAACAAGGGAATCATGAGGAATTGCTCGCCCTAGATGGCTTTTATGCTGGACTTTATAAGAGTCAGTTCGCAGAGGAATAAGCTTCAATTTTACAGGAAAAAGGGAGGAACCAAAAGAAATGTTAGAAAAATCGAGCTTCCAAAAACAGCCGGACTTAACTGAGAAGAAAACCAAACGAAGTAAAAAAGCGATCCTTTTAGCGATTCTACTCGTCCTGGCATTGATTGCTGCGGGAGTTGGTTTCTATTATTACAATGAGAGTAGCCGTTATTTTTCGACGGATAATGCAAAAGTAACCGCTAAAATGTATCCCATCACCCCAAATGCATCTGGAGAATTGCTTGAATGGAAGGCCCAAAAAGGAGAGCGCGTAGAGAAAAATGCAATTCTTGGTCGTCAGGCAGTTTTACCTTATATTACTTCGCCCATTACTGGAACGATTGTCGAGAATAATGGGGTTGAGGGGCAGATAGTTACCTCGGCCAAGCAACTTGCCGTGGTAGCGGACACCGATAATTTGTATATCGGGGTTAACGTGGAAGAAACGGATATCATGAAGATTCAGGTTGGGCAAACCGTGGATGTAAAGATTGATGCTTACCCTGGGAAAACGTTTAAAGGTGTCGTCAGCGAGATCGATCGAACCACGCAAACCTATTTTTCCAACACGACAAGTTTTAGTACAAGTGGGACTTATACGAAAGTCACACAGCTCATCCCGGTAAAAGTCGTCCTTGAAAGTGAGAAGGATCTGCCTTTAACATTTGGAATGAATGCTTCTGTAAAAATTCATCTAGGAGCAATCAATGATGAAGCGTCGACGAATAAAAAGGAAGAAGCAACGGGAACAAAATCCGTGCTAGAGGATACCAGTTATCTCGAAGCCGCTGATCGCATTGCTGTATCGCCCAATGGTTCCGGCAAAGTAAGTAAGATCAATGTCAAAGTCGGGCAAAGGGTGGAAAAAGAGGACGTGTTATTCGTTCTGGACAGCACCGATGTGGAACTGCAGTTGAAGCAGGCTACAGCGAGCTACAATGCAGCACTTTCTTCCTATAATAACAGTTTAAATGCCTATAACAGCAAGGCCAGTGTAACCCCAGCCCAGATCGCATATGATGAGGCAGTCGCCAATTATACCCGCTTACAGTCTCTCTATGAGGCCGGGGCCATCTCAAAGGTCGAGCTTGATGGTGCGAAGGATAAAGTGGATACGACCCAAGCGCAATTGCAAACGGTCCAAACTTCCTCGAAGACATCCCTTGATGCGACTAGAGGGCAAATGGAAAATGCTAAGGCAGCCCTTGAAATTGTTCAAAAGAGATTGGATGATTGCGTCGTGAAGGCCCCGATGTCCGGAGAAGTGGCGTCCAATGACATCTCAATCGGGGATATGGTCTCTTCGCAGAAGGCAGCGATGATCTTGATCAATGCCCAAAACGTAAAAGTGCATATTAACGTTACGGAAACGAATATTGCAAAAGTAAAGATTGGGGCAAATGCGGAAGTAAAAGTTCAAGCCGCTGGAGTAGTTAGCAAAGGCACGGTCGTAAGCATTGCGCCTGCGAGTGATCCTAAGACGGGTATGTTCTTGGTAGAAATACTTGTGAATAATGCGGATGGAAAACTGAAGACGGGTATGATGACGAATGTGAAACTACAGATGGAATAGAATATCTTTTCGCTAAGGGGACGTTTTGCTTGCTACACTGATCATATGTGGCAAACGAATCGTCCCCTTGGCTACGGCCCTAAGAGAAAATTGATAATACGGTAGAAAAGGAGTAGAGTATCTATATAGAGGGGTGAAGCAATATGGAGCAAAAGAATTGGGTCCCGATATTGGTTGAACTGGCTAAAAAAGCTGGAGAAGTAATTGAAGTTGGTTTTTCAGCTTCCAAAACAGTTAATGAAAAATCTTCCGCAATGGATATAGTGACAGAATACGATACAAGGGTGGAAGATTTACTCATTGATGAGATTAAGAAAAGTTATCCTGACCATTTAATCTTAGGGGAAGAGCATGAATACTTAGGCGAAGGTGCTTTTGGTGAACTTATTCCAACAAAAGGTTACCTTTGGGTAATTGACCCTATCGATGGTACCTTAAATTTTGCATCTGGGATTCCACTTTTAGCTGTTTCTATTGCATTATTTTACAGTGGTGAACCTATCGCCGGTGTGGTCTATAATCCGCTTATAAATGAAATGTTCGTGGCCCAAAAGGGGATGGGAGCAACTCTGAATAATCAACGCATCCAAGTGAAAGAAACAGAGAGCATGGAGAAATCCATGATTGGCGTATCTGTGGCCCGAAGAAAACAGGATACAGAACTCCTAAAGCTAGCTGATAGGGTCGGAGGTATGCGAGCTTTAGGGACGGCAGCTATTGCTCTAGCTTATGTGGCAGCGGGTCGGCTAGACGCTTATTGGGAAAGGAATCTTAAGCTTTGGGATATTGCTGCAGGTATGCTTCTTATTCAGGAGGCAGGGGGTAGGGTCCTAATTTCGAATTATGATGATTCATATCCCGTAAAGATTTCTGAAATTTTTGCTGGGAATGTTAATGTGGATAGATTTATAAAAGTTATAAAAACTAACAGCATAAATAATTAAGATAAAATGGTGAAGTTAACAGAGTAATAGTAATAGGTAACAAGCGGTACATAATAACTGCAATAAATTCCAAAAAACAAAATACGAAAAAAGAGGTTGACATTCAATCTTAGTTCAGATATACTAACAAATGTTCCGCGAAAAACGGCCCGTTGGTCAAGCGGCCTAAGACACCGCCCTTTCACGGCGGCTACACGG
>CAURZJ010000015.1:0-22507 GCA_963529635.1 uncultured Peptococcaceae bacterium | reverse complement strand
TTGGCTGTTCCTTGTTGTTTAGTTTTCAAAGACCATTTTTGGCTTTCGCCGTGTGCCGCACTTAGTAGCGACAGTTTTAAATTTTACCAGAGTCGCTTCTAAAAGTCAACTCTTTTTTTCGCTTCAAACCTTTCGGCTCTCGCGACGGAATCTTATCTTAGCATGTTCACTTTCTCAAGTCAACACCTAATTTTTAACTCCGTTTTGCAATCATGCCCTGGGGACTTACCCCCAGTGCCTTGGGACGTTTCCGTCCATTAGTGCTTAGTTATGATAGCATTGCACTCGTAACATGTCAACCCTTAAAATTTTAAATTCTAATTCAATTCCCCTATTATAGAAAAATTACTAGTCGCTTGAGGGGTTACTGATTCGTTCACGCTAGCACTTCGATTGGAGATCACCTCAACGAGTTCTATTATCTATCATTCTTCAATATTCATTAAAACCTCGTATTTCTTTAAAAAAATTATATGCCCATCGTTTCCTAAGGTCTTAAGGGACGCAAGAGAAAGAAACAGGAGAACCGTCCCCTTGTTTCTAATCTACTTCCTGGATAATGGGCAAAATCATCGGACGGCGACGAGTTTTTTCATAGAAGTGCTTACTTAATGCTTCTCGAACCTGTCCCTTCAAGACCGCCCACTCTGTAACACGATTTTCTCTTAAACGCATCATCGTCTGGCGAACCTTTTCCTTGGCTTCCTCAAGCATGGTCTCTGATTCACGTACATATACAAATCCTCGAGTCACAACATCTGGTCCAGCAACTATAGCGCCAGTCGATCGACTTATAGTCATAACCACTATCAAAATACCGTCTTGAGAGAGTTGTTTCCGATCACGGAGCACAATATTACCAACATCTCCTACCCCGAGTCCGTCAATTAAGACTTTGCCTGCATTAACCCTTCCCGCGATACTTGCTCCATGTCGTGAAAATTCTATAATACTTCTATTATCCGCTACAAAGGTATTCTCTCTGGGAATTCCTAACTGCTCTGCTAACTCGGCATGTTTAATCAACATTCGATATTCACCGTGAACCGGAATAAAATATTGAGGACGGACCATATTTAACATCAACTTCAATTCTTCCTGACTAGCATGTCCAGATACATGTATCCCTTGATAGGACTCGTAGATTACTTTAGCCCCTAATTTAAATAAGTGATCAATTGTACGGGCAACGGATTTCTCATTACCGGGAATTGGGTTTGCTGAAATAATAACGGTATCACCGGGTTGAATTTCAACACTACGATGGTCACTCATGGCCATCCGTGTCAAGGCCGACATAGGCTCACCTTGACTACCGGTCGTTAAAATACAGGCCTGACTACCAGGTAAATTAATAATTTCATCTACATCAACCAAGGTACCTACTGGAATGTCTAAATAGCCTAATTCCGCAGCGAGAGCCACAACATTAACCATGCTACGCCCAACTACAGCGACTTTACGATTCGTACGATAAGCAGCTGTAATCGCTTGTTGGATACGATGAACATTTGAGGCAAAGCTAGCAACGATAATCCGGTCTTTAGCATTCCTAAAGGTTTCTTCAAACATCTGACCAACACTACGTTCCGACATAGTAAAGCCGGGTTTCTCAACATTAGTACTGTCTGACATCAGACAAAGAACTCCTTTGTCTCCCAGTTCAGAGAATTTATGTATATCCAATATCTCCCCCGACACAGGGGTATGGTCCAACTTAAAGTCACCTGTATGGATAATTACACCCAGAGGTGTGTGTACTGCCAGTGCAACTGAGTCGGGGATGCTATGACTCACTCTGATAAATTCCACCTTAAATACACCAAGCCTAAGCGAGTCTCTTGGCTGAACAACAGTTGCTTTTATATTGTTTAAGCTCGTTTCCTTTAACTTAGACTGAATAAGTCCTAAAGTAAGACGAGTTGCGAAAATAGGAATATCCAAGTCTTTCAACAAATAGGGAAGCGCTCCAATATGGTCTTCATGTCCATGCGTCACTAAAATTCCCTGAATCATTTCCTTGTGCTCGAGCAAATAAGTGTAATCGGGAATTACAACATCGATTCCGAGCATCTCATCTTCTGGGAAGGCAAGACCCGCATCAATAAGTAGAATCTGATTATCATAGCGAATAACGGTCATATTCTTACCGATTTCGCCTAACCCTCCTAAAGGAATAATTTGTACTTTATGTTCTTTTGGCAATTTACTACACCTCCGCCATATTTTGCCTATTCAAGGTTGCATTGAGCCAATTTTCAAGGGACCTACCCCTTTGATTCAATAAACAAAACACAAAAAATGAGAACCGAAATATTTGCAATACTAAAAACGAATACCTAAAAACGAAGACAACAATCCTAGTATTCGTAAGTATCTCGGGAACATTTATGTAATTCACCGTACAATTCATTCAATTAATTATAACTCGGAAAACTTATGGTGACAAGATAGATCAAAAAGTAAAAGGCCAGCCCTTAGAATCGGCTGACCTTCTGCTTTTTGATATCCCCTACTTTTTTGTATCCTAAATTAAAGTTTAGGGTATGCTTTTTTAAGGAGATCAAGAACTTTTTGATTCGTTACTTCAAGTGGTTTAGTTGCCTTATCATCACCTAGGTCTTCATACTTAATGGCTCCAAAGCTGTGATCTTTTGTAATGTGTCCATTTGCATCCGAAGGATTCTTCCACATGATTTGATCAGGATCATAATTCTTGTCAGAGTGACATTTTGCACAGACATCTTTCGGATTATCCTTGCTAAGCAATTGACCTTTTGCATTAGCTTTATGCGTCGTATGACAAGTTAAGCAACTTTGTGTATTCGAAGAATGAGCACTTGTGTTAAAGTTCCGTGTTCCATAGTGGTTCTGAGTGGTCACAACCCCTGTTTTTGCATCTTTTGCAGGATCCGTTGGATGGCAGGTTAGGCAAGAACTAGAAGTCACATTCATTGTTCCTGCTTTCTTATCAGCAGTGATGTGGTTACTTCCTGGTCCATGGCAAGATTCGCAGGATATACCTAAATCCTTAGAACCTGCAGCTATTCCGGGAGCATGGCAATTACCACAAGTAAAGGCAGCGGCACCCCAATCCTTAGTACCATCTTTATTAAAATCATCTTCTTTAGCAGCTAAAACTTCATACTTATCGCCTTTTTTCTCAAGCTTTGCAATACGATAAGTTTCTTCTTTAAAGCCTGCTTCCTTAGGGACTTGAGCGACAATATAGTCACTCATCATAACCCCATAGACTTTTGCTTTAGAAAGATCAATTTTTGTAGAGGTTGGTTTTTCGGTGTTAGATTGGTCGAAAACTGTGATTTCGCCCAAGGGTTTTTCGGTTGGAAAGTCAGATATTGGTTTGAAAGCCTGTACGTGCTTTGTCATCGCGAAATCTTTTGCTGTATCCGCATGACAGCTCTTACAGGTGTCAGAACCAACATAGGTAGCTTTTGCTGGCTGTGTAGTCGCCGGTGCAGGTTTTGGTTGTTCCGCAGGCGCTGATGCCTGTTTCGCACTACCACATCCAACGAGAATCGCACCCGCTAGTGCAAGTGTAGCAACACCTAGAATCAAATGTTTGACCTTTTTCATTTGTTTCCTTTTCCCTCCTTAGTTGTTTATACAAGTATCGCCATAAAAATTTGTTGATTACTCCCCCCTTTTCTATAGATCCAGTCTGTCAATGCTCCTGTGGACTATAGCCTTCCGAATGTGAGAGAAACAACTCGTTATCATTTTAACAAAGTGTTCAAGAAAATTCCACAGTTTATTCATATTTTTTTCACAAATTTGCACTATGTCGTGATATTCTTCTTATCAATTTACAAGAACCTCTAAAATACGTAATTGAAACGACTAGAAATCACAGCAAAGAAAAAGAGGCTATTGTATAAAACAATTAGCCCCTTCAGAAACTTCTAAAGCTTTTATCTTACTTCCCATAAACTCCTTTATTATCCCTTGACTTTTAGTATTAAGTCATCTAAAAATGCTGCTTCTTCTGGAGTAGCATTAACAAGTGGAAGTCTTACTCCTCCTGCATTAATTCCAACGTTTTTTAAGAGATACTTAACCGGGACAGGATTTGCTGTTACAAATACTCCTTTAAACATGGGCATAAGCCTGAGGTGCCATTGAAGTGCTGTTTTTACATCACCTTCAAACCAGGCATCGACCATACTCTTCATTTCATCACCAATAATATGAGCTGCTACACTGATGATGCCACTGCAACCCAAGGCAAGCATTGGTAACGTCAAGGAGTCATCACCGCTATAAACCGCAAAATCCTCGGGTAAAAGTCTTTTGAGCTCACTGACTTGATCCATCGATCCAGCAGCTTCTTTGAGAGAAGTCACATTGGGAATCTCGCTCAGTCGACGGACTGTTTCCGGAAGGAGATTAGCGGAGGTCCTTCCGGGTACATTATAAAGCATAAGCGGCAAAGATGTAGCTTCCGCTATCGCGCGAAAATGTTGATACATTCCTTCCTGGGAGGGCTTGTTGTAGTAAGGAACAACGGCCATAATCCCATCTACTCCAGTATTCTGAGCCTTGCGGGCCAACTCTACACTTGCCGCGGTGAAATTAGAACCCACACCGGCAATCACCGATGCTTTAGACCCAACAGCTTTCTTGACAACACGAAATAACTCAAGCTTTTCTTCAGCGGAAATCGTAGGTGATTCACCCGTCGTTCCTGCGACGACGATCCCATCTGAGCCGTGTTCTGCTAAGTACACTGCTAATCTCTCGGCTTCTCTATAATTTACTTCTAACTTTTCATCCATGGGAGTGGCCATTGCAGTCATAATTCTGCATAACGCCATAACATTTCAGCTCCTGTCAAAAATGAACTTCTAATTCATGCACCCAAATTAAATTTCTTGTGGAGTGCCTGAACTGCGGGAACCATGTCCTCCCTGTTAACAAGCACCCAAATTGTCGTATGAGAGTCTGCTGATTGGAGAATCCGAACTCCCGCATCAGAAAGAGCTTCTACCATATCCGCCATAACACCGGGAACCCCCGCTATTCCAGCTCCAACAATGGATACCTTCGCACATCCAGGTAAAGCCGTTGGTTTAAAACCCATATTCTCAAGGATTTTTACAGCCTTTTGCGCTACATCATCAGGAACAGTATAAAGTGCTGCTTCTGGCTGGACACTGATAAAATCAACGCTAATGTTAGCAAGTGCCATTCCCTTAAAAATCTGTTTATCCACTTGTAGCAAATTCAAAACCTCTGAGGTCGGTACTTGGATCTGCGTTACATTCGGAGTATGGGCAATCCCCGTAATAGTACGATCTCCCGTGATATCTGTTCCTGCGCACATATCTGGCTGCATACTTGTTACTAAAGTTCCTGGAGCATCGGAAAAAGTACACTTAATCCAGATGGGGATATTTCTTTGCATAGCAATTTCTACTGCACGGGGATGAATGACCTTTGCCCCTTGATGTGCAAGTTGGCAAATTTCATTATAGGTAACTACATCCAATATTCGAGCATCCTCAACTATTCTGGGGTCCGCTGTCATGATTCCCTCTACGTCTGTGTAGATATCTATCGCTTCTGCATTGAGGGCAACCCCAAGTGCTGAAGCCGTAGTATCACTCCCACCACGTCCTAAAGTTGTCACCTGTCCGTCTTCAGTTATCCCCTGGAAACCTGTTACAACAACGACTTTCCCTAACTGAAGATACTCTAAGATAGTTTTGGGCTCAACACGGGTAATCCGAGCATCACCAAAGCTATCATTCGTGATAATTCCCGCCTGGCCACCCGTTAATAACACAGCCTCAAGGCCTAAACTCGTGAGAGTGCTGGTCATCACCGCCCCAGAAATCACTTCACCGCAACTCATTAGTAGGTCGAGCTCTCGTTTCGGGAATTCACCGGAAATTCCTTTCACCAGATTGATAAATGTGTCTGTTGCGTAAGGATCACCCGTGCGACCAATTGCGGACACAACCACAACGGGCGAATACCCTGCTCGAACTGCTTCTGACACTTTAGCCGCAACCTGTGCACGACGTTCGGCTGTGGATACTGATGTTCCTCCAAATTTCTGCACTAAGACGCGCACTCCCGAACTCCTCCTGTCAATCTCAATCTCTTTTTTAAAATTATGCGATACCGCAGCGGAACGGTCAAGACCGTTCCCTACACATAGTGACTTAACAGGCCTTCGCCACTCTTGAACGAATTTACTTATTACAGCAGTAGCTCGGCGATTTGAACAGCATTTGTTGCTGCTCCCTTGCGAATCTGATCTCCAACGACCCATAGATTTATGCCGTTTTCAATGGAAAAGTCTTTACGAATCCTTCCGACATAAACTTCATCCGTATCGGCGCTAAACCAAGGCATAGGATAACGATCTTCTGCAGGGTTATCAATGACGATTACACCTTGGGCTTTGCCCAAGACAGCCTTAACTTCCTCAACCTCTACCTTGCGCTCCATTTCTATGTTAATAGATTCGGAATGACTTCTAAAGACTGGGACTCGAACCGTAGTTGCAGTGATTGCCATATCTTCGACATGGAAAATTTTCTGAGTTTCTTTAACCATTTTCCACTCTTCTTTTGTATAATCCCCGTCCTGGAAAACATCAATCCTAGGAATTAAATTAAAGGCAATCTGATAAGGGAAGGCTTGACTCTTCAATTCTTCTCCTTTGGTCCAGGAACGGACTTGTTCTTCTAGTTCTTCTATTCCTTCTCGCCCAGCACCTGAAACAGCCTGATAGGTTGAGACTACAATTCGTTTAATTCCTGCCAAATCAAAAATAGGCTTGAGCGCTACCACCATAATAATGGTCGAGCAATTAGGGTTTGCTATAATCCCTTTATGCCATTTGACATCTTCTGGATTAACCTCAGGAACTACCAACGGAACCTCCGGATCGAGGCGAAAAGCGCTACTATTGTCAATGACTACGGCGCCACTTTCCACTGCGGAACGAGCAAATTCTGTGCTGGAAGAGCCACCTGCAAATAAAGCAATATCAATCCCCTTAAAACTTTCATGGGTTGTTTCTTGAACTTCTATTTCTCTTCCTTTCCATATGATTTTCTTACCTTCTGAACGTTTCGTTGCAAGTAAACGCAACTCATCCACAGGAAAATTTCTTTCTGAAAGAACCTTTAAGAATTCTTGTCCTACTGCACCAGTAGCTCCGACAATTGCAACATTAGGCATAATTGACCTCCTCGTTTTTATAGATGTTTTGTGATTAAAATATAGGTAGGAAAAGGGTGCCTTGCTTTCAGCAGGGCACCATATTACCTACACGGCTATTATCAAAGTTCAATGATAATCAACAAGCAGTGGCTGGATTTGCTTTCCCTCGCAAGCCATCTGGATAGTATCCGGGATTTTGTCCATATGCGCTACTAAAGAATTCGCTTTTGTAGCTGGGCTATCCTGCCCGAATGGAACGAAGAAAATATTTTTTGTAATTAGTAGCGACCCAATATTTCGTGCATTCATGCCTAATCCATCGTTCGTAGCTATTGCAAGGACCAGCGGCTTGAGGTTGCGCAAATGCGCTTTAGCTGCCATTAGAACTGGAGTATCTGTAATTCCATTGGCTAACTTGGCTAAAGTGTTACCCGTACAAGGCGCAATAACCATACAATCGAATTTTTTCTGTGGCCCAATGGGTTCTGCATCTGGAATGGAACGAATTAGCTCATTGCCCGTTATTTCCTCAAGCTTCCTTTTCCAATCTTCCGCTTTACCGAACCGAGTATCCGTACTATCTATGGAGTAAGAGATAATCGGAGTCACATCGGCTCCCTCATCTACGATATTCTGCAACACTCCAGTAATTTCATGTAATGTACAATGAGAGCCCGTTACTGAAAAACCAATCTTTAACCCGTCAAACTTCATTTCCTTCGACACCTCCACTTCAAGACTTTAAAGATGTATTCATGATCGTGGTCAGGTAGCGAAGAATAAGTTGCGGGTACACTTGAGCTAGCATTCTCCCAGCGGTTTTCGGAGCAACAATACCTGGTAAGCCTGGTGCCAGCATAGCCTTGATTCCGGATTGCTGGGCATATTCAAAATCAGTTCCACCTGGAATGGAAGCAATATCAATGATTACTGCATCTCTCGCTACTCGATCCAACATCACCTTATCCATGACATGTTGAGGTACCGTATTGAAGATGAACTCAGCACGTCCAATTTCCTCCTCTAAGTCGGAGAAATGAACGGCCTTCAAGCCCATTTCAGTCGCCCTTGCTAAATCAGCAGGCTTGCGGGCTACTCCGGTGACCTGAGCTCCCATCCCCTTTAAAGTACGGGCAAGTGTCCATCCGCATCGTCCCAATCCCAGTACAAAAGCCTCACTACCATGGATAGTAATCGTTGAAGCTTCCATAGCCATCTGAATTGCTCCTTCAGCAGATGGAATTGAATTTAGTATCGCGATTTGGTCAAGATTTGCAGTTTCAATGATTCTTATCCCCACCATATCTGCCGCCGACTTCAGCGCCGGGCGTGCCCAGCCAATGAAAAGCGGCACATGCAAAGGAATAGCTTGAAGCACCTCTTTGTTGAGTATGATGGGTGAATTTGAATATTTGGCCTTGATTACCCCACGTTCGTCGGTCCCATACATCGGAAAAAGCAATGCATCCACTTGCCCAACGGCTTCGATAGTCGAAGCAACAAGGTTGAGCCCTTCCATGGAATTTGCCTTCTCAAATCCAACCCCGACTATGTAGGCCCCCAGCTTTAGAAGCTCTGAAATCATGTAGAGTTCCCGGTCATCCCCTCCAATCACAGCTAATCGAATTCCTTTCAGACCCGCACTCATCTTTAAGCCCCCTTTGAGACAGTGTCCCATGACTACTATCCAGTATATGAGGAAAGAAGGAATGCGGTTCCCCTAGACAGATTCCTAATCGAGGAAATTCTCTAGTCCAATTACCAAATTGGTTAGGTTACTTGCCTTACGAATGGCTAACATAACGCCTGGCATATAAGTTTCTCTCGAGTAAGCATCATGACGAATTGTTAAGGCTTGTCCGAGCCCCCCAAATATAACTTCCTGATGCGCAATGAGACCTGGTAAGCGAACGGAATGGATATGAATCCCTTCCACATCTCCACCACGGGCTCCGGTGATTTTCTCATATTCATTGGGATGACCCTGGACCATTGGTTTTCTTACTTCAGAAATCCACTCCACGGTTTTCAAAGCCGTTCCAGAGGGAGCATCCAACTTTTGATCGTGATGAAGTTCAATAATTTCTACATTCGGAAAGTACTTGGCAGCCTCCTGAGCAAAACGCATCATGAGTATGGCACCAATAGCAAAGTTTGGAGCGATAAAAGCTCCTATTTTTTCTCGATCAGCAAGTTCGCGAAGTTCTGAGATTTCTGCTTCATCCAAACCCGTCGTTCCTAAGATAGGAATGACCCCAGCAGAAATAGCACATTTTGCATTCTTAAACACAGATTGTGGATTCGTAAAATCGACAAGCACATCGGTTTGGGTATCAAGCAAGTGACTCTCTTCTACCGGACCAGATACATCAATTCCTAAGCGAGGAGCTCCAATTACATATCCAATATCCATTCCTTGGTGCCGTGTGTCTGAGGCGCCAACCAGCTGCATATCTTCCTGATTAAGGATTGTGCGGACAACTTCTTGCCCCATTTTACCACCGGCTCCACTCACAAACACGCGAATCTTTTTCAAAGTCGAACCCCTCCTATGAGCCTTAACTATAGATTAAAAACCCCGTTACCAACATGGCAATTCGGGGTTGTCATCTTTTTTACTATTCTATTGAATTAGTTTAATGGTGTCAAACCGAATATTTATTCATTCTTTCTGTTTTATTATGCATATCCACGATAATAACCTCTGTACCGACTTTTTTTACGGATTGCCAAGGAATAACCAAGGTATCTCTGTCTCTGCTACTATTATTTCCCCATAGACCACTAAATCCAGCGCGAGAGCTTAAAATGATTGCCTCTATCGCTCCCCCATTGGATATCGCAAGGTCGGCATCCCCTACTAATCCCAGCTTTGCCCCGTCATATAGATTAATGATTTCCTTACCTGCCAGATCACTTAACAGCACAACACCAGCCTCCTTTATTCACTCACTTACGAATGTTTATCCACGCTCTAATGGCAAAGGGTTGAACAATAGCTAAGACTAAGGAGATAACAGCAAGTGGCTCGACAATAAAAAAAGATGGATTCCACCAATTTTCAGGAATCTTTAAGAAGGAGAATAATAGCTCAAGTGAAAGATAGATTCCTCCAGCCGTCCCTACGAGCTGAGCAATGGCCGTCGAAAGTAAGCTATTTTTTGTATCAGAGCGCCACATCAAGAAATAACGTCTTGCCCGTACGGATACCACCACTCCAATAAAAAGACAAAAAAGACCTAGGGCTTGCATACCTTTACCCCCTTTAAGGAATTTGTATGACAAGATAAACAGCCCTAGAACTTTTATCCGATAGTGTAACCACCCAGGACTATTGACTATGAATAAACGAAAGGAAGTGTCGCGAACTCCTTGGAAAGTAGTTGCAACGCTCCCTATTTTTTAATACTTTTATAGCTTAAGATTGGACGCCTGTCGAGCCAAATCCTCCGCTCCCTCTATTGGTTTCCACTAACTGATCAACAGCTTGGAAGTCTGCAATATAAACGGGAAGGAAAACCATCTGAGCGATTCGATCTCCATCCTTCACGTGGAACGTTTCTGTTCCATGGTTAACGACTGCCACCTGGATTTCCCCGCGATAATCCGAATCGACTACCCCAACCCCATTGGCAAGAGCAATTCCATGCTTAGACGCTAACCCACTACGCGCAAAGATAAAAGCGCCAATATCAGGGTTCGGAAGTTCAATTGCTATCCCTGTAGGCACTCGGACGATCTGCCCAGGAAGAATCAGCAGCTCTTCTTCAAGTGAAGCATGCAAGTCTACCCCCGCCGACCCAGGTGTTGCATAGTTGGGAAGGGGCAAAGACTTTTCCTTATGAATACCCTTAATTTTAACAGAAATGCGATTCAAAAGATTTCTCCCCCCAAAGTGGTTTAATCCCAGCCTACTTTTTTAAATAGTGCCTCTAAATCCACTTCGTGACCTGAGGGACCCATCATAACGAGGCTCAATTTATCTTTTTTCCATAAACGATTGATTACCCTCTTAATATCCTCTAACGTTACACGCTCTAACTTCTCTACGACTTCCTCTGGCGAAATTACTCTGTTATACGTTAATTCAGTCTTTCCTAAACGGCTCATTCGACTCCCAGCTGATTCCAAACCGAGATAAAGACCTCCCTTAATCTGTGCCTTCGTTCTTTCTAGCTCAGCCACCGTTATACCCTTGTTTTTAATATCCAAAACTTCAGCGAGAATACATTCAACAACCTCTGTCGAATTCGCAGGTGTCGTTCCAGCATAAATGGCGAACAATCCTGTATCCACATAGGTCGAGTGATAGGAAAAAACAGAATAAGCCATTCCACGCTGTTCCCGAATTTCCTGGAACAAACGAGAACTTAGTCCACCACCGAGAATACTATTAACAATATGCATGGGGTACATATCCTCATCATCCTGACCAAGACCCGGTACTCCAAGGACGATGTGCATCTGTTCTGTATCCTTAGTAATCATCTTATGGACTTGATGTCCTGTTGGAGTTCCTTCAAGAACACGTCTTCCACCCCTTTTAAATTCTCCATAAATCGGTGCAAGTTTCTTAAGGATATCTTCATGCTTTAGTTTTCCCGCAAGTGCGATGACTAAATTATCCGGGGCATAATGCTGAGCCAAGTAGTTAAGGATTTTTTCCCGGCTGAGATTGTGGATGCTCTCTTCACTGCCTAGAATTGGCCTTCCTAAGGGATGATCGTTCCAGACCTGTTCGGAAAAAACGTCATGGATGATTTCATCCGGAGAATCTTCATACATCTTAATTTCTTCGATGACAACTTTCTTTTCCTTCTCGATTTCATTCTCGTCAAAAAGAGACTCAAAAAACATATCATTAAGTACATCAATTGCTAAATCCATATCCTCGTCCAACACTTTAGCATAAAAACAGGTACATTCCTTCGTTGTGAAGGCATTGAGTTGTCCTCCGACAGCTTCTAGCGATTCTGCCAAATCCCTCGCCGTCCTATTTTTAGTCCCTTTGAAAAACATGTGCTCGATGAAGTGAGAAATCCCTTCATAGCCTTCTTTCTCGTCTCGTGACCCAGCGCCAACCCACAAGCCAACAGATACTGAACGTACATAATCAATTTCTTCCGTGATAATTCTAACCCCATTAGGTAATATCGTTTTTTGATACACTGCTTCACTTCCCCTCATAGAGATTCAAGAAGCCACCTTTAAGCTTCGCGTCGCCTTCTGCGAATAAAGGAGTACTCCTTAATTTCTGACCATTTAACCATATCTCATAAACCCCAAGCTCTTCTCCTGCCAGAATCGGCAGGCTAGCTTTCCTAGTCCAAACAACCTTCTTCTCTATTTTCTCCTTATCCTTTTTTGGCACACACACCTCTAAAGGATATTGTAGAAAGGCCTTAACTGGCTCTTTACTAACCACGGGAAACTCTGCCACGACCTCTCCCGCTTTGTCAAGTATAACAGTTACGGTCTGCTCAAAACCCCATTCTAAGAGCTTTTGGGCATCCCCAAAACGATTCGGGGCATTCAAGACCACTGCAATAAGCTGCCTTCCCTCTTTGCTCGCAGAAGCTACTAAACATTTTCCAGCTGCAGTAGTCGTTCCAGTCTTCACTCCATCCGCAAAGGGGTAATTCCATAAAAGCTTATTTGTATTACGCAAGTCCATGAATACGTCAGGCTCAAGAAAATGAATTTCAGTTTCCTTCAATCGCGTAATCGATGAAAAAGCTGGAATTTGGAGTCCATAACGAGCCATCAGCGCTAAATCATAGGCAGTGGAATAGTGATTTTTATTAGGTAAACCATTTGTATTCACAAAATTCGTATCCTTAGCGCCCAAAGTCATGGCTTTTTGGTTCATCATCTGAACGAACTTCTCTTCGCTCCCTACGATATGCTCTCCAATCGCCACACAGGCATCATTTCCAGACTTAACAAGTGCGCCGGTAATCAATTCATAGAGCGGAATCTTCTCCCCAGGGTCGAGGTGAAGCGTAGACTCTCCCACTGCCGCCGCCTTTTCACTCACAGTAACGAGTTCGTCCGGCCTCCCCAATTCTAGTCCCAGAATCGCCGTCATTATCTTTGTGGTACTCGCTGGAGGTCTTCTCTTATATGCCTGCTTATCGAAGAGAATATCACCAGTCACTGAATCCATGAGGATTGCCGCATCAGCTGTTACTTTAGGTGAATCTATACTTACAATCGAAGTCTGAGCTGGTGAAGCCGCATTCTTAACTGTAGATTTTTGGGGTGTAGTTTTTTTGACCTTTGCTTTGGGCCTTGTAGTCTTTGCGGCTATATTAAAGCCATTATAGTCCATGCTCGTAATCGTGGAAGGAGCATTTTCTGTACCTGCGCCGACCTGAGAGATACATGCATCCATTAAAAATACCGTTAAAAGAAGGACGCAAAACCAGGCTTGCGTCCACTTTTGCCTGAACATTCAACCACCTCATCTTTCAATCTATGAGGTAGTATTTCCGACTCTCTCCAATGTTATCAGTTCAGTTAGCGTAACCAACCTAAAACCTTCATGAGTGAGCTGCTGTAGAATATTCGGCAGAGCTTTTACCGTATTTTCCTTTGGATGCATTAATACGATAGCGCCTTCCTTTGTCGGCTTTATCCCAAAACGGATTCCAGGATTCAGAATCCGTTTTGCGATCACTTCAGGCGTACTATCTGGGCGCCAGTCCACCGTATCTAAAGTCCATAGAATCGTTTGATACCCTAGATTCTGGGCGGCTTTCAAGCCAGGAGTTCCTCTTTCTCCATAGGGCGGGGCATAGTACTTGGTTTTAATTCCTGTTATCCCTTCCACTATTTTTTCTGTCTTTACAATCTCTTCCTGATTGGCAGCGATTGATATACGATCAGGATGTGGATGAGAATATCCATGGTTTCCTATTTCATGCCCGCGACTTACTATTTCCTTAAGTAACTCAGGATTCTTTTTGGCCCATCGCCCAGTCGGGAAGAAGGTAGCTTTTGCTTTTTTCTGATCGAGAGCCTCTAGAATCGCGGGAAGATACTCCTCGCCCCAATCCACATTAATGGTGAGGGCCATGGCCTTCTCCGTCGTTTTTATCTGTTCAATTGGCTCTGGAACGGAAGCAATTACGCCCACAATCCTTTGTTCACAAAATAAACCTAAGAATAAAACCAACGCCAGGCCAAGCATCTTCAAGGCCCGATGCGAAAGCTTAAAATAAGCAATCATTTATCTCCCCCCTTACTTTTTAGTTGTATGCAAGGGGGGGCGAATGCAGACTTGATTCAAGCCTTCTAATTCATTCAGTCTTCCTTTTTAATGGTGGAAGGAGCGGTAGAATTTGCGTTGGGATTAGGAATAGCTTCTTTACGAGAAAGATTCAATCGACCTTGCTTATCAACACCCGTCGCCTTAACAAGAATTTCATCTCCAACCTTCACGACATCTTCAACTTTCTCTACTCGATTGTGCGCAAGTTGTGAAATATGAACAAGGCCTTCTTTACCGTTCAATCCAAGTACGCCAGGAATAACTTCTACGAAGGCGCCAAAGTCCATAACTCGGGTTACCCGTCCATTATAGATCCGACCCACTTCGATATCCTGTGTTAAGGATTGAATAATTTTCAAGGCTTTATCTCCTGCTTCCCCATCTACTGCAGAAATGAAGACCCGACCATCATCTTCGATATCAATCTTAACTCCGGTCTCCTCGATAATTTTCTTAATCGTTTTTCCTCCTGCTCCGATGACATCACGAATCTTATCCGGGTGGATGGACGCTGTAATAATCCTTGGTGCATAGGGGGAGAGTTCTGGACGTGGCTTTTCAATGGTACTGAGCATTTTATCCAGGATGAAGAGGCGCCCTGCTTTCGCTTGTGTTAACGCCTTCTCTAATACCTCTCGAGAGACTCCCTTGATTTTGATGTCCATCTGTAAGGCCGTAATCCCTTCACTGGTTCCAGCAACTTTGAAATCCATATCTCCATCATGGTCCTCAAGGCCTTGAATATCCGTTAAAATCGCGATATGACCTGCCTCACTGATTAGGCCCATTGCTATCCCTGCTACAGGTGCCTTGATAGGTACCCCTGCATCCATTAAAGAAAGCGTACTTCCGCAGACCGAAGCCATAGAGCTAGAACCATTGGATTCAAGAACTTCAGAAACGAGTCGAAGTGTATAGGGAAACTCATTTTCATTTGGAATTACAGGGACTAAGGCACGCTCAGCTAAGGCACCGTGTCCGATTTCTCGGCGGCCAGGGCCACGCATCGGACGAGTCTCTCCTACACTATAGGGAGGAAAATTATAGTGATGCATATATCGTTTCGATTCTTCGAGACCCAGTCCATCAAGAATCTGTTCATCCCCTACAGCCCCGAGAGTTGTTACCGTTAGAACTTGGGTTTGTCCCCGTGTAAATAAGCCTGTCCCATGGGTTCTAGGAAGAATTCCGACATCAATACTGATAGGCCGAATTTCATCTAAGGCTCGTCCATCAGGGCGAATGTGTTCCACGGTAATTAAGCGACGGACAATTTTATGTACAAAATCCTCGAGTACCCGATCAATATTACGAAGGTCCTCCGGAAATTCCTCTGCAAAATGTGCAAGTGTCTCGTCCTTAACGAGCTTAATTGCTGCTTCACGGGCCTTTTTCTCTTCCGTACGAACGGCAATATCCATTCTATCATAGGCATAGGCTTTCACTGCCTCGATGATATTCTCTGGAATCTGAGTTACTTTAACCTCTTGCTTCGATTTCGCAAGATTTACTTCCAAAGCCTCCGCTCTAAAATTCTCTATAAACTCAGCAATTCGTTGAACTTCCCTATGCCCAAACATAATTGCTTCAAGCATCTGTGCTTCAGGCACTTCTTGGGCACCTGCTTCAACCATCATAACAGCGTCTTTCGTACCTGCTACCGTCAGATGCATTAGACTCTTTTCTGCTTGTGCGACCGTTGGATTGATGATGAACTCATCCCCAATTAACCCTACAGTTACCCCTGCAACTGGCCCCTCAAAAGGGACATTAGAAATTGTAAGTGCAGCTGAGGCTGCATTGATAGCAGTAATATCAGAAGCACAGTCTTGATCCACAGACATAACTTGAGTTACAACTTGTACATCATTACGGTATCCCTCTGGAAATAGGGGGCGAATTGGACGATCAATCAGTCGAGCCGAGAGAATTGCTTTTTCGCTTGGACGTCCCTCTCTCTTAATAAATCCCCCAGGAATCTTCCCTGCTGCATAGAGCCGCTCTTCAAATTCAACGGTTAATGGAAAGAAACTGATTCCTTCCCGTGGCTCGTTACTTGCAGTGGCGAAGGCGGAAATGACCGTATCCCCATACCGACAGAAAATAGCACCGCCCGCTTGCTTCCCTATTTTCCCAGTTTGTAATGTTAGTGTTCTGCCGCCTACCTGAATCGAACGTTCAAAAACTTCCTGTTTCACAATGGAACCTCCTTAAATTCTTACCTTCTTTTTAACTTGTTTCCTCTTCGACATGATATTATTATTTCCTGCAAATTGGCTAAAAAAACGTATAAAAAGAGAAGCAGAAATATCTGCTCCTCTCTTATTTCTATTTTCTACGATTTTAACTTCTTAAGAATTAGTGGCGTAAGCCGAGATCAGAAACAATTTTGCGATACCGATTGAAGTCCATACCTTTAAGATAGTTAAGCATGGCACGACGTTGTCCAACCATTTTCAAAAGGCCACGACGGGAATGATGGTCCTTCTTATGGGTTTTAAAGTGTTCTGTCAAGTAAGTAATACGCTCAGTAAGAAGTGCAATTTGTACTTCCGGAGATCCAGTATCTCCTTCATGTTGTGCGAACTTCAAGATAATTTCTTTTTTCTTTTCTGCAGTCATCATTTTGCATAACCTCCACCATTTTTAATCGCCTGCTGCCCAGAATAGCGCCGGAGAACGCCTAGCCGAGCGAGCGGTTCATTTGATTTCTTATGTATTGTACAGGAAATTCTACCATTTGTAAAGTTTTAAAGCTTTCCTGGCCATAATCTCATCACGTTCGAGTTGTTCTTTTAATTCCTTAATTCCAGAAAACTTCCGTTCTTCCCGAAGTCTATCCTCAATATAAATAACAAGTTCTTGACCATAGAGGTTTCCTGTATAATCAAAAAAATGAACCTCTATTGTTAACTGATACTCAGAGTGAAAGGTCGGCTTCATCCCAATATTCATCATTCCGAAAACAGTTTGTCCGTCAATATCAGCCCACACTGCATAGACGCCGCGTTTTGGAATAAGTAAATCTTCAGCGATTCTAAAATTCGCTGTAGGATAACCTAATTCTCTCCCGCGTTTCTCTCCTTCAACGACTTGACCACAAAGAGTTGGAGTCCGACCCAATAGCCGCTTGGCCTGACTAACATCTCCTTGTGACAAGGCCTTACGAATTGCAGTCGAAGAGATTACTCTTCCATCAAGCGTTTGGGCTTGAAGTACACTTACACCAAAGCCATATTCCTGTCCATAACGTTGAAGGAGATCTGGTGTTCCTTTCCCCATATCTCCAAAGGAATAATTAAATCCAACAACGATATGCACGACACCTAGTTTGACCAAGATCTCCTTGACAAACGTTTCAGGCATAGTATGAGCCATCTCTCGATTAAACGGAAGTAGAAAAACCGTATCTACTCCATTCTCCGTAAACGCCTTCATTTGCTCCGTTTGTGTCGTGAGTAACCCAATGGTACGCTCAGGGAAAAGTATTTTCATTGGATGTGGCTCGAAAAGTAGCACGCATAGCTTTACTCCCAATTGAGCCGCTTTTTCTAAGCCACTCTCCAACAATCGCCGATGTCCAAGGTGCACTCCGTCAAAGTTGCCTAAGGCCAATACACATTGTTCCCCCGGTTCAGGCGGTAATTCTCTAATAATCTGCACTCAACCACCTCCTAGCGCCCCACTGGGCAATCAGACATTGGTTTTTTTATAGTACCTTATGCGGACAGAGAGATTGCTCTCTCCAAATACCAATTCCTAAGAAGTTATCTTCACTAAAAACTTGAACCGACTCTCCCTCTTCATAATTCGCCGTTTCCTCAACCTGATTTGCTGAAGTCGATAAGCCCTTGCAAAAGGCTTGAGCTCGCCCGGAATTCAAACGAACACGAGGTAAATCCAAAACCTGAAACACGGGGATAAGAAACGAATAATCCTCCAACAAAGTCTTCTCTTCTATCTCGGAAAGAGGACGGCTATCTGTTAGCTCGAAGGGACCTGAGCGTGTGCGAACTAGACCTGACATATGGGCTCCACACCCCAAAGCAAGACCGATATCATGGCAAAGGGTTCGGACATAAGTTCCTTTGGAACAGTCCACCTCAAATATTGCTTTGGGGAATTCGTTGGAATGCCATTCAAGGAGCTCCAGACGGTCTATTCGTATTTCTCTGGCATCCCTCTCTACTACCACACCTTGTCGCGCCAGCTCATAGAGATGCTTTCCCTGATGCCTCACCGCGGAATACATCGGGGGAACCTGCTGAATCGTACCTAAAAATTGTGGCATAATACGAGTAAAATCCTCGGGATTAAGTGCCACTTTCTTAATTTGAAGAGCTTGTCCCGAAGAATCCTGTGTATCAGTTGCTATCCCAAAGGTGATCTCAGCTCGATAGGATTTACCCTGATCCGTAAGATACTCAGCTATTCGAGTGGCTTTACCCACACAGATAGGCAATACCCCTGTGACCTCTGGATCGAGTGTTCCTGTATGTCCAATTTTTTTAGTCTTTAGGATTCTTCTTAAACGAACGACAACGTCTGAGGAAGTCATGCCTGACGGCTTAAGGACATTAATGACCCCGTCCAAATTTCATTTCCTCCTCGATCACATGAATAAGCGACTGCTCAGCCTCTTCTATGGTAGCCTCCATAGTGCACCCTGCAGCGCGTTTATGTCCGCCACCACCGAATCGAGCAGCTAACTCATTGACATTAAACCAAAGGTTAGAGCGTAATCCCACCCGAACTTTTCTTGTGTCAATTTCTTTAAGTAGAATAGCGACCTCGACCCCCTGAATTGATCTGGCATGATCAATAAGACCTTCACTTAAACTTTCCTCTGCACCACTCTCTGCAAAGTCCTTGATCCTTAGCGACATAATCGCACACTTTCCATCAGCAGAGAGCTGGAGCTGGTTCAAAGCATGTTGCAAAAGTTTAACCTTAGCCAGTGGTTTCTGGTCAAAAATCTGATTGTGTATTTTAACTAGACTAATTCCACAGTCCAAAAGTTCTGCGGCTATGCGATGAGTCTTGGTAGTTGTGCTGCTATATTGAAAGGACCCTGTATCTGTGAGGATTGCAGTATAAAGATTAGTGGCAATCTCCTGAGTGAACTTAATTTGTAACTCATGGATGAGTTCAAAGGCGACTTCACCACTTGCACTCGCCTCAGTATCTACCCAGTTGACATTCCCAAAGTTTTGATTCGAAACATGATGATCTAAGTTAAGTACTATTGTACCCGTAGGTATTTGTTCTTGCCTCAAATTAACCCGCTGTATGTCCGAACAATCAACGAAAAATAGGGTCTGAGGGAGTGGGTTCGGGAGTGTCTTCTGAATTCTATTTACGCCGGGTAAAAAATTCAGATTACGTGGAATCGGGTCAGGATTATAAAAATAAACTTCCTTACCTAATTTCTCCAAAGCTAACCCAATCCCTAACATAGATCCGATACAATCTCCATCAGGGGATACATGGGAGAAAAGCGCCACTTTCGGCGCTTTTCTTAGTTCCTCAGCCATTTGGTTCGCTATCCTAGTTTTCATGGGATTCTTCCTCATTCCCAGGCTCTTCGGTTTTCACTCCCCGTAGGAGTTGAGCGATATGTGCCCCATGTTCGATTGACGTATCATACTTGAACACAATACTAGGAACATGCCGTAGACTAACTCTCTTCCCAATCTCGCTACGGACATGTCCAGAGGCTCGCTTGAGTGCCTCAAGAGACTCTTTTCCCGCTTGTTCATCTCCTAAAACGCTGACATACACTTTCGCATGTGAAAGATCATCTGCTACTTCAACACTCGTTACAGTGACGAACCCAATGCGGGGGTCTTTTAGATCATCCCGGATAAGCACGGATATTTCTTCTTTTAGGGTCTCTGCGAGTCTGTTAGAACGATGTTTTGCCATGTGGTCTCCCTCCATAGGGCGATATTAAAGTTGGCGTTTTACTTCTTCCATGATAAACGCTTCGATGATATCTCCTTCTTTGATATCATTAAAGTTATCCACGCCAATTCCGCATTCATAGCTTTCCGCAACTTCCTTGACATCATCCTTAAAGCGCTTAAGCGATTCGAGACTACCTTCATGTAGGACCACGCTATCTCGGATGACACGAACCTTAGAGTTACGCGTTATTTTACCATCAAGAACATAGCATCCACCAATTGTTCCCGCTTTTGGGACCTTGAAGACTTGGCGGACTTCGGCACGGCCTTGTACGACCTCTTTGAAATCTGGATCTAGCATGCCTGTCATAGCTGCCTTAACATCTTCAATCGCATCATAAATGACACGATAAAGTCGTAAGTCGACCCCTTGCATTTCTGCAGTGGCTTTCGTATTGGCATCCGGACGAACATTAAACCCGATGATAATTGCATTAGAAGCCGCTGCAAGCATAACATCAGTCTCAGTAATTGCTCCTACTCCGCCATGAATCGGATTGACGCGAACTTCGCTTGTCGACAAACGAAGAAGGGATTGCTTCAAGGCCTCAATCGAACCTTGAACATCTGCCTTGATGATCACGTTGAGCTCTTTGACTTCTCCGTCTTTAATCCGATCAAATAAATCTTCCAAGCTCACTTTAGTCATTTGCCGAACTTCTTCAGCCTTCCGTTCATTCGAGCGAGCAGTTGCAATATGACGCGCTTGCTTCTCATCTGTCACGACATTGAAAGTCTGCCCTGCGATAGGAACTTCATTAAGGCCCTGCACTTCCACTGGCATAGACGGACCAGCTTTCTTAACCCGACGACCTTTGTCATCAACCATCGCCCTGATTCGCCCAAAGGAAGAACCAGCGAGGATGATATCTCCAACATTGAGGGTCCCTTTAGCAACCAGAACGGTAGCAACAGGTCCCTTCCCTTTATCTAGCTCGGCCTCGATCACTGTTCCAGTTGCTAAGCGATTGGGGTTAGCCTTAAGCTCTTTTACTTCTGCAACTAAAAGAATCATCTCCAGTAGTTGCTCGATATTCTGCCTAGCCTTTGCAGACACTGGAACGGCGATGGTATCGCCTCCCCATTCCTCTACAACCAACCCATACTCGGTTAACTCTTGTTTGACCCGATCTGGTAGTGCATTCTCTTTATCAATCTTGTTGATTGCCACGATAATGGGAACATCAGCAGCCTTCGCATGATTAATAGCTTCAATGGTTTGCGGCATAACGCCATCATCTGCAGCCACTACAAGAACCGCGATATCCGTTACTTGGGCTCCACGAGCACGCATAGCAGTGAATGCCTCGTGGCCTGGTGTATCTAAGAAGGTAATTTTTTGTCCTTTAATCTCTACCTGATAAGCACCAATATGCTGCGTAATGCCACCGGCTTCGGACGCCGTAACATTCGTTGCGCGAATCGCGTCAAGTAAAGAAGTTTTACCATGGTCGACATGACCCATTACTGTAACAACCGGAGGGCGCGGGCTAAGGTCAGCCGGATCATCCTCAATCTCTTCTACGACAGTGAGGGATTTTTCCACTTTAACCTCGACCGTTACTCCTAATTCCCCGGCGATAAGTGTAGCAGTCTCTGCATCAACTTCCTGATTAATAGTCGCCATAACCCCTAAATCCATGAGTTTCTTAATCAGTTCTCCCGACTTACGACTCATTATAGAGGCAAGTTCCTGTACAGTAATTGACTCAGGAATAACGATGTGCTTAGGCGCGGTATCTCGAACTTCACGAGGTGCAGATTTGAAATTACGCCTATTATTATAACGTGGAGAGCGGATTTCCTTCTCCATCTCTTTTTTACGTTCAAAGGAACGATCTTGAGGTTTCTTCTTATCTGGTATCTGCCGCTTTGGCGGTTGTTCTACAGCCGGTGTAGCGGGTACAGCTGGAGGTCTCTGGCCTGGTCGTTGACCGGGGCCACTCGGTCCCCTTCCATCCATTCCTGGACGTGGGCCTTGTCCTTGTGGGCGTGGACCTTGACCATATGGTGGCCGTCCTTCGCCTTGCGGGCGTGGACCTTGATTATATGGTGGCCGTCCTTCGCCTTG
>CAURZJ010000014.1:0-33014 GCA_963529635.1 uncultured Peptococcaceae bacterium | reverse complement strand
AGTCGCAGTGTGGCGAAAGGCTCATCCGCCTTTCGTTCCAGGGCTGATACGAAATGATTCAATGGATGATTACGGGGCAAGTGCAAAGGCTGCAGATGCATACAGAGAAGCGTAGCTCTAATTAAACTATAAATTATAAAGGCACCTAATCCAATAACCCCAGAATACTTAAATATTAGCGCCCAATCTTGGGAGATTCCCCATCATAGCCTGAAAGCTAACTTATATAACTTACTCGAAAGAGACATACCCAGACCAATGATACTCTCTATATGTAACATCGGTTCAATCGAAGGATCATAAAGAATAGTGGCATTGGAACTCACTTCTTCATCTCCTTCCCAAACAATCACAAGCAGAGGGATTTCAGGAAAAGCCTTGATAATTATGGATGAATCGCCACTGGAAGTCGGTTTACCTCCCAAGGTATTCCCAACTGTCGTTAATAGTCCAACCTGGTGGCCAAACGCCTTGATCAGGGGTAATAAGGAATTCTTTTTAAACGCTGGGTAAAATATCATTCCGCCTGGTATTTCTTTAAGGCTCACCCATCTTGGAACTGATTCCTGTAGTGGTTGTGCATATGCTAAATAGTTAAGAATAATGATTGAATCCATCATATCTGGCACAAGCCCATCTACTTTTCGGTAAATGGTTTCTTTGTCGCTATCTAATAAATACTCCTCGTTAAAGAACAATACAATAAACTGACGAGCCTCACTATTATAGTGTACAGCCCGTGCAGTAGTAATCTCTTTAGGGTCCCTTTCCTTGACATCTTGCCAAAATTTGTTATAAGCAACACGGTAATTGTTCTTTATCTCTACCACATCCCGCCCCCTCTTTCATACCCTTGGTCGAATTTAGACCAAGTAATTTTTTGCATTTTACGAAATATGCGAAGTTATAAACACCGCGCCTTTAATTCGACGATAAAAAATAGTTTTAATAAATTTATTTTGATTAAAACCATAGCTCTTTTACTTAATAATGTCGCCATCTAAGAATTTCGTATGACAATAAGGACAAACATAAATATCATCTATATCATTTTCTTTATCAAATCTCATCGGTAGCCTCTTTCTACAGCAAGGGCATCTCCAAAAAAAAATGGATATAGTTATATAAATGATAATCAATAGTAATGCCATTAAAGCACTCAGCATTGATCGTAATAATTGCCCACCAATAGTAGTAAAAATAAGAGATACAAATAAACATACAAGGGAGAATTTCCTATATTTCATTATGTTGCGTGCCTTTTTCGGCAACTCATCACCACCCCCATTATATTGATCGCATTCTTGCATTCTCCTACTAATACGTCACAACATATGAGGAATGAGGAATGGGAATGCTTACAAAAACCTATTTGTCTTTCAATCTTTCCTGAATATCTATGTCTTTCGTCAATTCTGTTGAGTTTTCTAATCTGCCATACCATAAATGCAATTAAAGCAACTGGTACTAAAATTAAGGGCATATAAACAATAATAGCAACCGTAGGAGTAAGAAACGCTTGGAAAATAAACATTAATCTATCTCTCTATAATATCTTTGGACATCTTTCATTTTTATATTTGTGCTTACTTCACTTAATTCTGGGGGTATAACATAATTAAATTGCGATATTAGTATCATGATATCAATTTTGATTATTAAGAAATTCCTCAATATTATTCACTTTGTTCTTTAACTCATCTATTTCTCTTAATAAATTGGCAATCCGTCTAAGAAATCTGCTTATTTCTAAAATGATGATTAATAATATTGCAAGTATAATACCAGTAGCTATCCCGTTCACTTTCTTCCCCCTTTTTATAATTTGGCACGATATCTTACCAATGCGTCACACTTTACGAAAAATTAGCAGTAATGCATTTATATATTTTTTTTAAAGGCTTTATAATCTTTTTTGATTTTTTTAAAGTTGAAGATAGTTATAATCACTTGATTAACCAATGCAACGATAAAAGCTGTAGAGAGCTTATCGTCTACAAAATAATATAAGATTAAAGTCAATATACTGATATATATACCAGCTTTAATAAGTCTTTCAAAAGAAATGGCATATTCACTCTCCTTCCATAACTATTGCACTAAATCCTACAATTACGCAATAGATGAATGACCCTTAATAATTTAATTGACATCCGATAACATTTGTTTTGTAGGTAGCTTTTTAACTTATTTAACTCTATAAACGGCTATCTGTTGTCAATCTTTAATTATACTTGTTTCTTGTAATGTAAATATCTAGTGCTTTATTACCCTTGGTCAAAAACCAAAAAGGGTGAATTGTTATGTCTTCGTCGAATTGGTGTAAATATCCTTTTGTTTTAGGTCAACTTTTTTTAGGGAGGCCTAGCACAGAAAGATGTAAAGATAAATGGGACGTGGGAAGATCACCGGATGGTTGCGATTATATCAGACAGGGATTAGACCTGTTTATGGGCATAAAAAAAGCCCTTCCAGGCGTTAAACCCGGAAAGGCTTCGTTTACAATCTTACCAATTGTTGCGTGTGCGTGGTTGGTAGCAATCGCGGCAATATACCGGCTTGTCACCAGAAGGTTGGAAAGGAACAGTAGTTTCTTTCCCGCAAGAAGCGCAAACAGCAGGGAACATTTCGCGTTGTGGGCGTGAAGAATATCCGCCATTACCTCTGGTTTGTTGCTTTCTAGCAGCGCGGCAAGAAGGGCAACGTCCAGGTTCGTTGGTGAATCCTTTTTCTGCGTAGAATTCTTGCTCCGAAGCGGAGAAAGTGAATTCAGCGCCGCAGTCTTTACAGGCTAAAACTTTGTCTTCGTACATAATAAAAAAACCTCCAAAATTGTATTACCCGCTACCATGGGAAGTCTTCATTCTTCCTAGAGCTTTAGGCAATAGAGAAGGTTTTTCGTAAATCCACAAAATCTAACGAGCTTTACTTAGTATAACCTTTATGAATGAATAAGTCAAATTAATTAAATCTTTTTATCGCGATGCACTAAGAATTGGGATAAATGCCTAATTGCTAATTTACAAAGAAGGCTCTAGAACAGCGAATATTCATAGGGGATTATCGAAACTTGGAAATGATGGTAGAATAGAGTTTAAAGGGTGCTTTTGAGAGGAGTGGAAAAATGAATCTTTGGTATCTTCTCGTGGGTATAGGCTTCGTAGGGGCTGGTACATATAAGATGTTGTCGAATAGTTTTACGTCAGGAGCTATTTGGATTGTAATAGGGGTACTATTTGGCCTTTTAGCTCGGGTGAATAACAACAAAAAGGGATAAAAAACCGTATAGGATTGTAAAATCTTGTGTCTAAAGACAATGAACGTGAATATATTTTACTGTTAGTGCTAACAAGTACATTAAGCTGCGCAGCGGGTATCTCCAAGCCCATGAATTGGGCTAGAAAAGGAGGGATTACTCGTGCTAGAGAATTCTAATTTGACTCTTAAATCGGCTCTGTTCATCCTTGTACTCTTAGGCATTGGAGTTGCAGTTATTATCGGGTTCGCGACCTAACTAAGGAGATCATACTAAAGAAAAGTCGTCACAGATTTATGTATCGGTGACGACTTTTCTTTAAAGCAAATTTATTGGTTTGTCAGTCTTAGAACTAAATGAATTATAGCTTGTCAGAATGGAGCTCTTTTTCATGCTTGACTGCATCGTACTCGAAACGGAATTTTTGATTACAAAATGCGCAATGAACGAACTTGCCGTCATCTGAGGTTCTTGGCATAAGTACACACCTCCTTGACCATATATATAGACAAGTTTTACCTATTTTAAACAGGTTAGCACAAATTCTTTCTGTGACACTCCAAACATACTCTATAATAAGAGGTGAATGATGATGTTACATCGCTTTATACGAGAACTAAGTATTGAGTATTATTGGGTCAAGAAGGAAATGGTAAGGCGCTGGCATTTGGATACACCTGTTGGTGTTATGGGTATAATAGCATTGTTATCGGGTATTGCACTTTTTGTTGTCATCGTACAGGGCATTGCTAAGGTCATTCGAGGAGCAATTCCGTGGGTGGCAGGTTCTGCAGTAGGAGCAGCATATTGGTCATCGATCGGCTTCGCGCTAAAAGCAAGTTTTACATTTCTTATTTTTTGTAGTTCAGTTATTATCTTCTCTCTTCTGAAATTGTATTATCATCGTTAATTATAGTATTGGTATAAAGCCAGTGTACTGAGCATATTCATGAAGTGGACAACCTCCATTCATTAGTCAAGTTTCGCCTTGCTTCTAATATTATGCTATGATAAAATTGTTAAGGTTAAAAGGAGGCTGAGAACGTGGCGTTCATATCCGGAGTTACCGGTTCTCACTTGTTTAATATGATTATGGTTCCTGTCCAGGTAATTATTATATTTTCAACGTTTTACTATTTCATTCTTTCCATGTTTGGCCTGTATAGGAAACGCGAAGATAAGATATTAACACCTGAGAAAAGTTTTGCACTTGTTGTGGCAGCTCATAATGAAGAAGCGGTGATTGGGCCCCTTGTTGAGAACCTCTTAAGCCTGGATTATCCAAAGGAGCTTTACGATGTATTTGTCGTAGCCGATAATTGTACTGACAAAACAGTGCTTATTGCTAAAGGCGCAGGAGCAATCGTCCATCAACGCTTTAATAATGAAAAGCGCGGAAAGGGTTATGCTCTAGAATGGATGTTCCACCGTCTTTTCAAGATGGAGCAACAATATGATGCAGTGATTATTTTTGACGCAGATAACTTGGCAAGTGAGAGTTTTCTAATTGAAATGAACAGTAAATTATGCCAAGGTCACCAAATCGTTCAGTGTTACTTAGATTCGAAGAATCCCTTTGACACTTGGGTAACGAATACCTTCTCGATTACTTTCTGGTTATCCAATCGTTTACTTCAGCTTGCACGCTATAATACCGGAAGATTATCCAACATTTTGGGTGGAACCGGCATGTGTATATCCACTAAAGTACTTAGAGATTTAGGGTGGGGAGCTACTTCCCTCGTAGAGGATCTTGAGTTTACAATGAAAGCCTTAATGTGTGGAATCAAAACGACTTGGGCTCATGACGCCGTTGTCTATGATGAAAAGGCCTTGACTTTTGCGCAAGCCTGGCGCCAGAGAAAACGCTGGGCCCAGGGGCAAGTCGATGTCGCAGGTCGATATTTTATTCCACTAATCATTAAAGCTTTTCGCGAGCGTAGGATTATGTATTTCGATGCAGCAGTTCATCTATTTCAGCCGGCTCTCGTCATGATTGCTACTTTTTTTATGCTTACCAATGTTATCTCATCTTTCCAACCCCACTATACTCATGTGTTTAACCTTGTCATGCCATGGTCAGGATGGCAGATTTTATCGGCTATTCAATATTTATATCCTATAGCAGCTTTGGCACTTGAGCGTTTGCCCTGGCGGGCCTATGTAGGGCTAATTCTTTATCCTATTTTTATTTACAGTTGGATACCGATTGTATTTCTTGGATTCGTTAATCGGAAGGATAAAGAGTGGTCACATACCAAGCATACACGCTCCATTAAGATCGATGATGTGGTTAAGGAGAAAAAGGTTTCGACGAACTGATTCAATGATCGTATTTTAAGTAGAGAGTAATCTCTTAAGGTAAAGACTTCTTTAGAGGGAATCTCTTTTTACAGAGACTCCCTCTTCCCATATAGTTTGGAAAGCAGAGGGATTAAATAAAATGTCTAGAGAAGAACTAGAGAAAATGATTGAGACCCCTGGACTCTACATGGGGGCGGATACACCCTATGAGGAGGCTGATGCCGTTATCCTCGGAATTCCGATGGATTATACAGTGAGCTTTCGCCCGGGTACTCGGATGGGGCCTCTGAGCATCCGAAATGTATCTATTGGGATTGAAGAATATAGTCTCTACTTGGACCGAGATCTGAGTGATTATGCGTATTGTGATTTAGGCGATCTAGCCTTGCCTTTTGGAAATGTTGAAAAGTCTCTTCAAGTGATAGAAAAGGCATCGCGCCAGATTGTTGAGGATGGCAAATTCCCAATATTTCTAGGGGGAGAACATCTAGTTACTTATCCCTTGATTAAACCCTTCATCGAGAAGTACCCCGACCTTCGAGTGGTACACTTCGATGCCCATGCCGATTTAAGAACAGATTACTCAGGTGAGATTAACTCTCATGCGACAGTAATGAGGAAAGTCTCGGAGAAGCTAGGCCCAAAGCGTGTCTACCAATTTGGAATTCGTTCAGGTATCCGTGAGGAATTCCTCTTTGCGAAGGAACACAACCATCTTGTCATTGAAGAGGTTCTGGAACCTTTGAAGGCTGTACTGCCAGAGTTGAAAGGGAAGCCTGTTTATGTTACTTTAGATATCGATGTTGTTGATCCTGCCTATGCACCTGGCACAGGAACTCAGGAGGCTGGTGGATGTTCATCGAGAGAGATTATAAGGGCAATCCACGCTCTGGGAGAACTTGATATCGTAGGATTTGACCTTGTAGAAGTGTCGCCGGTTACGGATTCGAGTGAACGAACCGCCCTTCTAGCGGCTAAGATTGTGCGCGAGGCTATCCTAAGCTTTGTCCGATAAAAAAATATACACATTTAACTTTTATTTCCACAAAATCTTTTAAAAAAGCCTTTGACATGAATTCAATTATTGTGTATACTAAAATTCGTCAGTTGAAACGGGGGATTAGCTCAGCTGGGAGAGCGCCTGCCTTACAAGCAGGATGTCGGCGGTTCGATCCCGTCATCCCCCACCAACAAAAACTATTATCATGGCCCCGTGGTGTAGTGGTTAACATGCCTGCCTGTCACGCAGGAGATCGTCGGTTCAAGTCCGATCGGGGTCGCCATATTTGCCTTGGTAGCTCAGTCGGTAGAGCAGAGGACTGAAAATCCTCGTGTCGGCGGTTCGATTCCGTCCTAAGGCACCACGCGGGTGTAACTCAGTGGTAGAGTGTCACCTTGCCAAGGTGAAAGTCGCGAGTTCGAATCTCGTCACCCGCTCCATTTTATTTGGCGGCATAGCCAAGTGGTAAGGCAGAGGTCTGCAAAACCTTTATCCCCAGTTCAAATCTGGGTGCCGCCTCCAAATTTCATTAATTTTGCCGATGTGGCGGAACTGGCAGACGCACGGGACTTAAAATCCCGCGGGCCTTAAAGCCCGTACCGGTTCGATTCCGGTCATCGGCACCACATATGGGTTTGTAGCTCAGCTGGTTAGAGTATCGCGTTGACATCGCGGGGGTCGGAGGTTCGAGTCCTCTCAAACCCACCATATGTAAAACATAGAAACCTTGAAGCGTTTGTAAAAGCGACTTCAGGGTTTCTTTCTTGTATAAGTTGACCCTGGGTACTTTTTTAAAGCACCTATTGGAATGTCCTTAAGAGGGGGAATGCGTGCATTTAACGAAGAATGGATAAAAGAAGAGTTGCACATCCTAGAGTAATGGGATTACCGAATTTATAATTTATCGGTTAGATCATCGACTTTTCGCGCTAATTTTAGTAATATTATATTTTGTAAATATTTTTTAGAAAATCGTACAAAGACAAGGTTTAAACTTATGTAGAAGTGTATGAGGATGTCTTTGTAAGGATGGTTGAAATACGGAGTGTTATGAATATCTGATTACGGTTAGGAAAGGTGGTGGTTTTCATGCAATCACTTTGGCAAGGTAAGGCGCCAATTTATGAGGCGCTGCTAAAATATAAATCGATGCGGGTGGTACCCTTTGATGTACCAGGACATAAGCAAGGCAGGGGAAACCCCGAACTCACGGAATTCTTAGGTGAAAAGTGTCTTTCAGTGGATGTTAATTCGATGAAGCCACTGGATAACCTTGTCCATCCTGTATCTGTGATTAAAGAGGCCGAGGAGCTGGCCGCAGATGCTTTTGGTGCTCATCACGCCTTCTTTATGGTCAATGGGACTACCTCCGCTGTTCAGGCGATGATTATGAGCGTATGTAAACGGGGCGAAAAAATAATCATGCCCCGCAATGTTCATAGAAGTGCGATTAATGCCTTAATTATCAGTGGAGCAATTCCGGTTTATGTGAACCCGGGGGTTGAGAAAAATCTGGGAATTCCGCTGGGCATGTCAATAGCCGAGGTAAAAAGGGCTATCGAAGAGAATCCAGATGCCAAAGCGATCTTAGTCAATAACCCTACTTATTATGGAATTTGCTCTGACCTAAGGACCATTACTGAGCTTGCTCACAGTCATAATATGTATGTCTTAGTGGATGAAGCCCATGGAACCCACTTCTACTTTGGCGAGGATATGCCCCTCAATGCGATGGCGGCTGGGGCAGATATGTCTGCAGTGAGCATGCATAAAACGGGGGGAAGCTTAACCCAAAGTTCGTTTCTGCTCATTGGCAGACGTCTAAGTAAAGGTCATGTACGACAAATCATTAATTTAACCCAGACTACCAGTGGTTCTTATCTATTGCTCTCTTCATTGGATATTTCTAGACGTAACTTAGCCCTAGACGGAAAACGCATATTTCAAAAAGTCGTATCTCTAGCAAACTACGCACGTGATGAAATAAATGAAATTGGTGGATACTACGCTTTTTCCACAGAATTAATCAATGGGGATTCGGTGTACGCCTTTGACCGCACCAAGCTTTCTATTTATACACGAGAAATAGGGTTAGCCGGGATAGAGGTTTATGATATTCTCCGCGATGATTACGAAATTCAGATAGAATTCGGAGATATCGGTAATATCTTGGCCATCATTTCCGTGGGAGATCGCGCCTTAGCTTTGGAGCGTCTTGTTTCCTCGCTGTCCGAGATAAAAAGACTTTACATGAGGGATAAAGCGGGAATGTTTGATCATGAGTATATCAATCCCGAGGTAGTGATAGCACCACAGCAGGCCTTCTATTCCAATCAACGTTCTCTCGCTATTAAGGATAGCGCCGGATACACAAGTGGAGAGTTTGTCATGGCTTATCCACCAGGCATCCCTATTTTGGCACCAGGCGAGCGGATAACCACGGAGATCATCGATTATATCGCCTATGCCAAGGAAAAGGGCTGTTTCCTGACAGGGACAGAGGACATGGGTATTGAAAATATTAGGGTTGTGGAGGAATAGACAATGGAGCTATGGTATACAGAACAGCACACGGACAACGTTCGCTTTTCCATCAAGGTTGATCAGCCCCTTTATACCGGTCAGAGCGAATTCCAGAGAATTGACGTATTCAAGTCGAAGGAATTTGGCACCTTTTTTACGCTAGACGGCTTCATGATGGTCACTGAAAAGGATGAGTTTATCTATCATGACATGATTGTGCATGTTCCGATGGCGACGAATCCAAAGATTAAGAATGTCTTGGTCATCGGTGCTGGAGACGGTGGAACAGTAAGAGAGCTGACACGCTACGAGACTATTGAGAACATTGATATGGTGGAAATCGACAAGCTAGTCGTGGATGTATGCAGAGAATACTTGCCTCAGACCGCTTGTAAGTTGGACGACCCAAGAGTGCATTTGTATTTCGAGGATGGCTTGAAATTTGTTCGCACCAAGGAAAATACTTATGATCTAATTATCGTAGATTCCACAGATCCCTTTGGACCAGGGGAAGGGCTGTTTACAAAGGAATTCTACGGCAACTGTTTTAAGGCTTTAAAAGAGGATGGCATCCTCGTTAACCAGCATGAAAGCCCTTATTATGGGGAGTATGCTAAGTCTATGCAAAGAGCTCATAAGCGGATTAAAGAATTCTTCCCCGTATGTAGGGTTTACCAAGCTCACATCCCAACCTATCCATCGGGTCACTGGTTGTTTGGGTTCGCTTCTAAAAAGTTTGACCCACTTTCCGATATCGACGAGCAGGCTTGGAATAACCTGGGACTAAAAACAAAGTATTATAATACTGAGCTGCATAAAGGCTGCTTTGCCCTGCCTAACTATGTGAAGGAGCTTTTAGCAAGCGCCGGAGAATAGACTTAATTAATGCTTGTTTTTTACTCGTTCTTTAACTCTGTGATAAAAACGCTAGCCCAGAAAATCTGGCTAGCGTTTTTTGGTGCCCTCGTCCCAAAGAGACAAAAGGAATAAGCTACAGGAAACCTGGCAATAGTAGGAAATATGTGGATGCTCGAAAGGCTTATGCATTTCGAAGTGAAACCGAAATATGAGCGCACTCCGCTCATATACTCTACTATGGAGGGATGCCAGGATGGAACACTCCGTTCAGGTTGGAACCCAATACTATAGAGATAATATCTATCAGCGTCTAAGGCAGCTCCAGGTACAAGAGGATCTACCTATGGTTATCCATGAGTATCAGCAAGGGCAGCGCTGGCTATTTGATTGTGAGTTCCAGACTACATCTCAGGATGAGCAAGTAGATCAAAATACTCTGAAGAAGATTCATAGCTACTACCTGGCGAATGCCCTCGCCGAGACCATCTTGTCCCATTGGGAAAAGGATCATGTCGGCTGGCTCCTCAAGAAGGAGTATAAAATGAAGAGGGAGGAATATGAGCTTGTCTTAGAAAAGGCCCTCCAATATCTCAACCAGGAATCGAAAGAATGGAAGAGTTATCGAATCAGTCGAAAGACAGCCCTAGTGAATCAGATTCTGAACTGCTTAGATTATGAACCCGTTTTTGATATTGAAGGATTCCTAAGGTTTCGAGCGCAGGATTATAAAAGGGAAATACACAAAGCAGTCGCTTATGTGGTTAATGAACATGTGATAGAAACGGAGTATTTAGAGTTTATTGAGCTCTTGAAGCACTTTGTTGATTCGCAGAAGCCGCGTTTGCACACTTTGCATGTAGGTATCACAAGTCAAGGAAAGTTTAATCTTTATAACGAAGAAGGGAAAAAGATCACCCATCAATACATCGACGAGATTACCTTTGGAGATGGAGAATTATCCTATGAGGATATGCTTGTAAGTGCCTTGATTGCAGTCGCTCCTCGTCAGATTGTTTTACACATCCGGTACGAAGGCTATAAAAATACTCTCGAGACTATTTTCAAGGTGTTTGATGGTCGGGTTAGCTATTGTGAGGGTGGATGTGCAATCTGCCGTAAGATTTGACAAAGAGCTGTAGGGTCGATATAATAATCTCAATTTTAAAAGTAGCTGTGGAATAAAAACTGGATTTTAAATCATTGAAAACGGTGATGGGGAGAGTACTCTGCTTTCTTGTGCAAGAGAAGGAATGTCAAGGGCTGTAAGCATTTCTCACAAGGGTCGGACGAAGACCACCCCTGAGTGCTGAGTTGAAACCTATAGGGGAGTAGATTTGGCCGTTTCCCGCGTTAAGGGTCAAAAGAGAAGGCATTGATAAGGAATTTATTGATTGGCCTTAACTTGGGTGGAACCACGGGAATAAACTCTCGTCCCATATTGGGATGAGGGTTTTTTTATATGTTTCTTTAGATACTTTGGATTTAATACTGAAATTGGTAAAAGGAGTGGAAAATATGCTGAAAATTACCTTGAAGGATGGCTCGGTTCGTGAAGTCGAGCAGGGGACAAGCTTAGCAGGGCTTGCCGCCTCGATTTCACGAGGGCTTGCAAAAGCTGCGATTGCTGGAAAAGTAAATGGGGTGACCAAAGACCTCACTTATGTTCTCAATGAAGATTCTGAAGTTGAGATTATCACCCTAGACAGTGCGGAAGGATTAGAAGTTCTCCGACATTCTACATCTCACTTAATGGCGCAAGCTGTCCAGAACTTATTTCCAGGAACGAAGCTGGGGATTGGGCCAGCGATTGCCACTGGTTTTTATTATGATTTTGATTCGGAACATGTCTTTACACCAGAAGATTTAGAGAAGATTGAAGCAGAAATGCACCGCTTGGCTAAGGAAAACAACTCCTATGTACGTAAAGAAGTTCCCCGAAGTGAAGCTTTAGCTTATTTTGGAGAGCTTGGAGAAAAGTATAAGGTCGAGCTGATTGAAGACTTGCCAGAAAGTGTAGCCATCTCTATGTACACCCAGGGCGACTTCACTGATCTGTGCGCGGGGCCGCATATTTCCACTACGGGCGCGATCAAGGCTTTTAAGCTCTTGAATCTCGCAGGGGCGTATTGGCGTGGAAGTGAGAAGAATAAGATGCTCCAACGGATTTATGGAACGGTATGGGCGAAGCAAGCGGATCTCGATGATTATCTCTTTAAGTTGGAAGAGGCTAAACGGCGCGACCACCGTAAGCTTGGACTTGAGCTCGATCTCTTCAGTCTGCATGATGAAGGTCCAGGATTCCCCTTCTTCCATCCCAAGGGCATGATACTTCGTAATCAGTTAGAGGATTTCTGGCGTCGTGAGCATCGCAAGAGAGGCTACCAGGAGATTAAGACTCCTATCATCCTAAGTCGAAGCCTATGGGAACAATCCGGGCACTGGGGCCATTACAAAGACAATATGTACTTCACTGAGATTGACGATCAGGATTTTGCGGTAAAACCCATGAACTGTCCTGGTGGGATGATTATGTATAAGCAAAAACTTAGAAGCTATCGAGACCTCCCTTTGAGAATGGGTGAACTAGGGCTAGTCCACCGTCATGAGTTATCTGGTGCTTTACATGGACTTTTACGGGTACGTAACTTCACGCAGGATGACGCGCATATCTTCATGCTCCCTTCTCAAATCAAAGAGGAAGTCATCGGGGTTATCGAGCTTGTAGATCATTTCTATAAGGTGTTTGGTTTTGAATACAATGTAGAACTCTCGACTCGTCCGGAAGATTCGATGGGGTCAGATGAGGACTGGGAAACAGCAACAAATAAGCTCAAGGAAGCTTTGGAAGCGAAGGCTATAGACTTTAAGATTAATCCTGGAGATGGTGCCTTCTATGGACCGAAGATTGACTTCCATCTACGCGATTGCCTAGGACGGACCTGGCAGTGTGGAACAATTCAACTTGATTTCCAGATGCCTGAAAAGTTTGACCTCAACTACATCGGTGAAGATGGTCTAAAGCATCGCCCCGTTATGGTGCATCGTGTCGTATTTGGAAGTATAGAACGCTTCATTGCGCTTCTTACTGAGCAATACGCTGGAGCTTTCCCGACCTGGCTCGCACCTGTTCAAGTACGGATTCTCCCCATCAGTGAGCGCCATCAGGAGTATGCCCAGGAAGTCTTTCGTCGCTTGAATGATTTGGATATCCGTGCTGAAGTGGATGACCGCCGCGAAAAGATTAATTACAAAATTCGTGAAGCACAAACCGAGAAGATCCCCTTTACTCTCGTCGTCGGAGATCAGGAAGCAGAAACAGAAGCTGTCGCTGTTCGTCGCTATGGACAGAGTAATTCAGGAGAGAAGCTGTCTGTTGCCGAATTTATCGCTCTCATTCAAGAGGAGATTGAAAGCAAGAAGACTTTACAGCAATCTTAATAAGGACCTCATACTGTAGCTTTTCGCGCAGGAGTGAACGACTTCTAGCGGAGGGGCGTCAAATCGAGCGAGGCTTTCGTGGGGTAGCGGCGCCACTGGTTCACATGCAGTAAGCAGAAGGGTTTGGCAGAGCTCCCTCGGAAGCGAGTAAGATAGCCCTGGAGCTAATGAGAGAACGCTGCGTGAGAAGCTACATGCCCAATTAAAAGCTTTAAAATTTATCTTCTTGACAAACGACTTAAAAACAAATATACTATTTAATGTTCAAGTAGAAGCCATCCGCTTCTCACCTCATGGCTAAAGTCGATGAGGTATCTTCGAGTCCTGAGCCTATATGCTTGCTCATGATTTGTATGAAGACGGGTGGAAATCTGCCCGTCTTTTTTGTTTTGTAATTTTAATGGGGGTGGTTCGCTATTAGCAAGGATTTACGGATTAATGAGGAAATCCGGGCCCGGGAAGTTCGTCTTGTCGGGGAAGAAGGAGAGCAACTCGGTATTTTGCTACTTAGAGATGCTCAGAATTTGGCCGTGGAGAAATCTTTAGATTTAGTGGAGATTGCACCGACTGCAAAGCCGCCTGTTTGTAAAATCATGGATTTTGGTAAACACAAGTATGAGCAGGCCAAACGGGATAAAGATGCTCGTAAAAAGCAAAAGACCACGGAAATCAAAGAAGTCAAGCTTCGCCCTAACATCGAGGATCATGACTTCGAAACAAAAGCACGCAACGCCCAACGCTTTTTAAAAGATGGCGACAAGGTTAAAGTTACAATAATGTTCCGTGGCCGGGAGATTACACATCCGGATTTAGGAAAGACGTTGTGCATACGCCTAGCTGAATTTTGTAAAGCAGAAGCTAATATAGAGCGTGAAGCTAAGCTTGAAGGGCGCAATATGATTATGATCTTAACGCCAATCAGACACGACTAACACGAGAGGGGGATATTCCCAATGCCAAAAATGAAAACTCACCGCGGTGCCGCGAAACGTTTTAAGAAGACAGGTACTGGTAAAATCGTTCGTTATCACGCTTTCACAAGCCATATCCTGGAGAAGAAATCTCCGAAGCGTAAACGCAACCTTCGTAAGTCTACGATTATGCACAAAACCGATGCAAAGCGCATTGCCCGTATGGTTGCTTATCTATAATAGTTTTAAGAGAGTAAAAGGAGGTCTTCGCTATGGCCCGTGTTAAAAGAGGGGTAACGAAGCATCAGCGTCATAAAAAAATATTAAAACTTGCTAAGGGTTTCCGTGGAGCTAAGAGTAAACTCTTCCGCCCAGCAAACGAGCAAGTATTGAAATCTCTGACCTATGCTTATGCACACCGTAAAGATAAAAAGGGTGATTTCCGCAAACTGTGGATCGCTCGAATCAATGCAGCTGCTCGTATGAATGGATTGACATACAGCCGCATGATGAATGGTCTCAAAAAAGCTGGCGTATCCGTTAACCGCAAGATGCTAGCTGAACTCGCTGTACGCGATGCTGTTGCTTTCACCGAACTCGTGAATGTAGCAAAAGCTCAAGTTGGAGCGAAGTAAATAATGATGTGAAAGGGTGCTAAGGCACCCTTTTTGCTTAGGGTGGAATCACGGGGACGGTTCTCTTGATTCTGCAGATGCGTGCGTGGAATCAAGAGAACCGTCCCCGTGATTCAGGATTTAGGATTCAGAATAGACTCGTGGGGTGATTTTTTGTTAACCTCTCTACAGAATGAGCAAGTCAAGTATGTTGTTAATCTACATAAGAGGAAGTTCCGCGAGGAAACGGGCGAGTTTCTAGTGGAGGGCTGGCGCTTCGTCGAAGAGGCGATTCGGCGGGGTGCAGAAATCACCCGAGTTTTCGTATGCCCGGAGCGGCAAACTGAGGGCTGGCCTAGCTTAGCGGAGGCTTTAGCTAAAAAGAAGGTTCCGGTGACCATGGTGGAGGAGAAAGTCCTTCGAAAGATGTGTGACACAGAGAATCCTCAAGGAATCCTTGCTGTTGTGACTCAGCCGAAGTGGACTTGGATGGACTTGCGGATCCCTTCGGAGCAGGTACTTTTGGTATTAGACGGAATTCAAGACCCGGGTAACTGTGGGACGATTTTAAGGACGGCGTTAGCAGCGGGTATTAATCAGGTCTGCTTAACAGAGGGTACTGTGGATTTGTATAATCTGAAAGTCCTGAGAAGCACGATGGGGGCCATTTTCTCCTTAAAGATTCTATCTCATTGTCAACCTAAGGAAATCATGGACTTCTGCACGGAGCAAGGACTTCAAATTTTTACAGGGGATGTAGATGGAGAGAATCTCTATCAGACGGATTTATCCCTTCCGATAGCTCTCGTGGTAGGGAACGAAGGGAATGGGCCTTCACCGATATTTCGAGGAGCTGGAGTGAGGCGAATCACGATTCCAATGGATCATGAGGTGGAATCCTTAAATGTCGCTATGGCGACTGGGATTATCCTCTATGAAATCGTACGGCGAAAGAGGCGATAAATAGAGTTCCTCTACCTTAAGTGCGCTTTCTTTACCCGGTTTTAGCGACTGGCTTTCTTGTAAATCGCTGAGGGGAATGTTATAATTTTCTGTGAACAGGTTTCAGGAAATCCAGGCCGAAAGGTGGACTTGCCATGTCAGCCGAAGAGTGGTTTTGGAAGATTTTTGAGGCAACCGGTTCCCCTAATGCGTATTTGCTTTATAAGCAATTAGTACTAAAGAAATAAGAGAATGCAATGATCAGGTCAAAAGGAGTTTTTCTTTTCAGGGAGGTTGAGCCTAAGACTGAAAGCTTGGCCAAGAGAAGTCCTCATCTACGATTAGATGTTAAGTTTCGCCTGTGAGCGGTTTATTGAATGTGTAGGTAAACCCGGTCTCCACCGTTAACGGAGAATAAAGCTGCGGCTCATTGAGCTGAACCAGGGTGGTACCGCGGGAGTTAATTCTCGTCCCTTTTTAGGGATGGGAATTTTTTGTGTAATTTTAACTTAGGAGGGTTATCCTTTGAAGCAGGACGTTCAACGTATTCAAGAAGAGACTTTATCTGAACTCCAGAAACTATCCACCTTAGAGGAACTGCAGGAACTGAAGGTTAAGGTTCTCGGTAAGAAAGGGACACTTACAGCGCTTTTGCGACAAATGGGGAGCCTAAGTCCGGAAGAGCGTCCAATCTTCGGACAAGTTGTCAATGAGACTCGTGATGTGCTTGAAGGAGCATGGGCTCGTCGTACTGAAGAGCTTTCGAAGGCAGCAATGCAGAAGCAACTCGAAGAAGAGAAGCTCGATATTAGCTTGCCTGGTTTAAGTCTACCCCGAGGACATCAGCATCCTCTGACAAAGGTCATCGAAGAGATGGAAGAAATCTTCCTAGGTATGGGTTTTCAAATTGCTGAGGGGCCAGAGATTGAGACGGACTATTATAACTTCGAAGCTTTGAATCTACCCAAGGAGCATCCGGCTCGGGAAATGCAGGATTCCTTCTATATCACGGAAGAGATTCTTCTGCGGACACAGACTTCTCCAGTACAGATTCGAACGATGGAGAAGCAACATCCACAATTGCCTGTGAAGATTATTTGCCCGGGAAAAGTATATCGTAAGGATGACGATGCGACTCACTCTCCGATGTTCCATCAAGTCGAGGGCTTAGTCGTGGATCGAGGAATTCGGATGTCGGATCTAAAGGGAATTCTCTTAAACTTCTCGCGTGAGATGTTTGGGGAGTCTCGTGAAATCCGCCTGCGTCCTAGCTTTTTCCCCTTTACTGAACCCAGTGCTGAAGTCGATGTATCCTGCATGCTGTGTGGGGGTTCGGGATGCCGAATCTGCAAGGGGACAGGCTGGATTGAAATTCTAGGCTCAGGTATGGTTCATCCCAAGGTTCTAGAGATGGGTGGCTATAATTCGAAGGAAGTCACGGGATTTGCCTTCGGTATGGGGGTCGAGCGGATTGCCATGCTCAAGTATGGGATTGAAGATATGCGACTCTTATTTGATAATGACTTGCGCTTTTTGCAGCAGTTTTAAGGAGGCAGGGGTATGAAGGTCAGTCTGAAATGGTTACGCGAACTTGTAGATATTAATCAGTCTGCTGAAGAATTGGGGGAGACCTTAACTCGCGGTGGGATTGAAGTGGGAGGAATTGAAGACCTCAACAAAGGTTTAGATTCCGTTGTCATCGGGGAAATATCGCGGATGGAGCATCATCCTAATGCCGAGAAGCTCTGGGTATGTGAGGTCAATGTCGGTAGTCAAACTGTATCCATCGTCACTGGGGCTCAGAACTTACTCATAAAGGATAGGATTCCAGTAGCACTCCCAGGGACGACACTGCCAAATGGGGTAGAAATTCAAGTCTCTAAACTCCGAGGTATCGAGTCGGCGGGGATGCTTTGTTCGGTGGAAGAACTCTTGCTGGACTCTTCAGTCGGAGACCCTCGAAGTGAAGGGGGAATTCTAATCTTATCTCCGGAGGCTCCGGTTGGAAAAAGCCTAACGGACGTACTCGGAGAAGGGGACAGCGTACTTGACCTTGAATTGTACCCGAATCGTCCCGATTGTCTAGCGATGGTTAATGTCGCTCGGGAGGTATCTTCCTTAAATGGCGGAGCTTTGCATCTCCCTTCCTGGGCTGAAACGGAGAAGGGGCCAGAATATCCTGCAGACCCTACTGCTCGGATCATTATTGATGAACCTGAGTTGTGCCACCGTTATGCAGGACTATTAGTCGACGATGTGAAGATTGAACCCTCGCCTGAATGGATGCAGGTCCGCTTGAAAGCAGCGGGAGTGCGACCTATCAGCAACATTGTCGATATTACTAATTACTGTATGCTAGAAATGGGACAGCCCCTGCATGCCTTTGATCGTGATGTCATCTCTGGTGCAGTGCATGTTCGTCGCGCTCATACAGGAGAGAGTCTAGTCACCTTAGATAATATAGAGCGGGCCTTGGACCCGGAAATGCTTCTCATCGCAGATGATGAGAAACCTCTGGGCTTGGCTGGAGTTATGGGAGGCTTAAATAGCGAGATTACCGAATCCACGAAGCGTTTGCTTATTGAATCGGCTCATTTCTCCGGAGTGAGTATCCGTCGCACAAGTCGCCGTTTAGGCTTACGTTCCGAGGCCTCAAACCGCTTTGAAAAAGGAATCAATGTCCACGGAGTGGTCGCGACCCTGGGCCGCGTTGCGGAGCTTTTGCTAGAGCTTGGGGCTGGACGACCGGTAGGGTTTGTCGATCAAGTCGGGAAACTCACCGAGCCTAGCCTTGTGACCCTGTCCGTAGAGAATACGAATGCGCTCTTAGGAACTTCTTTGGCAAAAGAGGAAATCTCGCAGATCCTTGATCGTCTTCGTTTCCCTTATCAAGAAAAAGCAGGGGTATATGAGGTTGAGATTCCCGCGTATCGCTCAGATATTCAGATTGAAGTCGATCTGATCGAAGAGGTTGCCCGTTTGACAGGCTATGACAGTATTCCGACGACGCTTCCACAAGGGAGTCAAACCCAGGGACGGAGAGCCTCAGAACAGGAATTCCGCCGTAAACTCCGTCACCTTCTCGTTCGCTTGGGACTCAATGAAGTACTTACCTATTCCTTTACACGTCCAGAGGTAGATCAACAATTCGGAAAAGAAGATAGCTCAATCCCTATAATGAATCCCTTACGGGAAGAGTTAAGTGTGATGCGTACATCTTTAGTTCCTGGTGTATTAGAGGTTGCAGCTCGAAATATTTCTAGAAGGAATCTTGATATTCGGATTTTCGAGATTGGAAATGTCTACTGGAGCAAGGAGCGCCCTCTGCAAAATCTCCCCGAGGAGCATCTTCGACTTGCGGGAGTTATCATGGGCAAGAGTTCTCGTCATTGGTTAACTCCCATTGCCGAATATAGCTTCTATACGTTAAAAGGGATAGTCGAAGAAGTGGCTCAGGAGTTTGGAATTGAGCTCGATTATCGTCTGCCAAATAATCCTCAGCTCATTCATCCAGGGCGTTCAGCGGAAATCTATCTTAAGGGCGAACGAATTGGTTATATGGGTGAAATTCACCCTGGGCTTGGCAAGGAGTGGGATTTGGAGCGCGCGCTTATCTTTGAACTTGAGCTTGCTCCGATGATGGAGGAAAGTCAATTAGGGATTCGGGCAACTTCTATACCGAAATTTCCAGCGATGCATAGAGACTTAGCAGTCGTGGTGCCGATGGAAGTTCCAGCTCGTGCGGTCATGAGCCGGATTCAGGAACTGGGTGGGGAGCTCTTGGAGCAGGTGGATATTTTTGATGTCTACACAGGTAAGTCCATCCCTGAAGATCGGAAGAGTTTAGCATTTACTTTGAAATATCAGTCCCTCGATCGTACTTTGAAGGATGAAGAGGTTAATAGCTTGAATTCACAAGTGCTTGAAGGAATCGAGCGAGAATTTGGAGCTGCCTGGAGAAAGTAAAGGTTCAAGGTGGTGTAACATGTCGGAAGAACGAGGCAAAGTTATCGTGGAGATCTATGGGGAGAGGCATGTGATTCGCGGCGGGGAAAGCCCGGAGCACATCCAAGAAGTAGCCCATGAGGTGGATAAAAAGATGCGGCTCATTGCTCAGCGTATGCCTCGTCTTGGTGTTCATCAAGTAGCCATTTTAGCCGCTTTAAACCTGGCAGATGAGCTACAGAAGCTTCGCGAAGAACAAGAAACTCTCATGCAGTTAATCGAGAATCCAGAGGACTAGTCCTTCTATGGAAATGGCGTAGCTTTATAGAGGTTACGCCTTTCTTGCATTGAAAGGAAGCTGGTCGCTATACAACTGGCTTTTTTGTTGAAATTTGGATAAACTAGAGGAAGCGTGGTGAGGACATATGCATTTTGTCATGATTTTTCTGGATGGCTTCGGGCTTGGGAGAGAGCAGGATAACCCGATTGTCGCGGCTGATACGCCGAATATTGACGCCCTACTTGGAGGACATCTCCTTTGGGGAGAGCGAATCTTAAAAAAGGATAAGGTGTTTTTAGCTCCTTTGGATGCGTCCTTGGATGTGCCTGGAATTCCACAAAGCGCGACGGGGCAGACCACCTTATGGACGGGAATAAATGCTGCAAAGGTCTTAGGGTATCACCTCAATGCTTATCCCAATGAAAAGCTGGCTCAGATTATTGCAGATAACTCCATCTTCAGACAATTGGCCGAGCGGGGTAAACGTGTTACATTTGCCAATACCTTTACGGAGCATTATGATCAGGATATTGCGTCAGGAAAGAAACGATATTCTGCATCTACCTTATCAGCCCTAGCGGGTGGGGTACGACTGCGAAGAGTTGAAGACCTGGTTATGGGCAAGGGTGTCTACCAAGACATGACGAATATGCTACTTAAGGAACTGGGTGAAGAGGTACCTGTGATTCCCCCCTACCAAGCCGGCCAAAATCTAGGGCATTTGGCCCTAGACTATGACTTTACTCTCTATGAATTTTTTCAGACGGATGTTCGTGGGCACAAGCAAGACTGGGAAGAGTCGATTCGGCTTGTGCAAAGAATCGATGAATTTATCGGGGGATTCCTGTCTGTGATTCAAAACGAAGACGTCACCTGGCTCTTGACCAGCGACCATGGGAATATAGAGGATTTCAAGGTGAAGGGGCATACTCAGAATAGGGTGCCTGCTTTAGGCTGGTCGAATCGTGAGGTCGCTTGGCCCGAGTGGACAAGGCTTGAAGAGGTTACGCCGGGGATTATGAGGATGATGCTTTGAGACGCTAAATCTGGGGTTAAGTAGCTTTTCGCGCAACGTTCACTCGTTAGCTCCAGGGCTCGAATGCGGCGGAGCATTCGGACGAAGGCCTCACTTGCTTCCGTGGGAGCACCTTCAGCGGATGAGCATCATCTGTGGAATGCCACCTCGGGCGAAAATGTCCACTGGACACTTTCGTTGCCAAACCCTTCTGCTTTCTGCATGTTAACCAGTGGCGACGCTAGCTAAGGCCGAAACCCTACGACGGCTTTCGTCCACGAAAGCCTCGTTCGATTGGACGCCCTTCTGCTAGAAGTCGTTCACTTTTGCGCGAAAAGCTATATTTTCGGGTCTTAGGCCGGTTAGTAATATTTAAAAGGATCAAATCAAGATTAACTTGTTAGATATAGGATTGAGGAATAAGCATGTCAAATGTAAGTGATTTAAAGACTTCATCAGTAGAAATAGGAAAACCAAATAGACACGGTCAGCAGGCGATGGAGCTTCTTGCTCCGGCGGGGAGCTTTGAAGCGTTCAAGGCGGCTGTGGAAAATGGGGCGAATGCCGTCTATCTTGGGGGGAGAAGCTTCAATGCGCGGGCTAATGCGGCGAACTTCGATTTAGAGGAGCTGCGCCGGGTCGTGCAGTATGCTCATGAGCGGGAGACCTCTGTTTATGTCACGGTCAATATCTTGATTGCGGATAAGGAGTTTCCGGAGCTCTTCGATTATCTGTATGAGTTGTATGAAATCGGCGTGGATGCACTCATTCTCCAGGATGTTGGAGTCGCGGAATTGATTCAAAGTATTTTACCTGAGATGGAGCGCCATGCGAGTACCCAGGTTACGATCAATAATAGCTGGGGTGTTCGGCATATGGAGAAGCTTGGCTTTCAGCGGGTCGTTTTCGCTCGTGAAGTTTCGGCGGAGCAGATGAAGAAGATATCAGAGAAGACTGCCCTTGATATCGAAGTTTTTGTGCATGGGGCACTGTGCATTTGTTACTCTGGCCAATGCTTGATGTCCAGTTTCATCGGAGGACGGAGTGGGAATAGAGGGAGATGTGCCCAACCCTGTAGGCTTACGTATCAGCTCATGAATGAGAAGAAGACGGATTTATTAGCTGAAGCAAAGCTAGGGGACCATTTGTTAAGCCCTCGCGATTTAAACTTCGTTGAAGAAATTCAAAGCTTAAGGGAAAGTGGAGTTTACTCCCTTAAGATTGAAGGACGGATGAAGCGACCGGAGTATGTGGCGACTGTAGTAAGGGTCTATCGGCATGCCCTTGATTATGCTTTAGCTGAGGAACGTAAGACCTCAGGAAGTGGTGTCACAGAAGAAGAGAAGACTGAACTTTTACAGATATTTAACCGAGATTTCTCGCAAGCGTATTTCCACGGACATCCTGGCGCAGAACTTATGAGCTATGCTCGGCCCAATAACCGTGGAATTCGCTTAGGACGGATTACTAAAAACAGTGGGAATCAATTGGAGATTAAGCTTGAAGCCTACCTGAGGCCAGGAGATGGAATCGAGATATGGACCAGCCGCGGCCGGGAAGGGATTACGGTCAGTAAAGTATGGCAAGGAAAGACGGAAGTGCTCGAAGGAAAGCCTGGTGAAGTGATTCAGGTTGAGTTCTCTGGGAAAGCTCATCCAGGAGATAGAGTATTTAAGACCCATGATGAGCTTTTAATGGAAAAGGCACGACAAAGCTTTCAAGAGGGAAAAGAACAACGCAAGCGTCCGTTAAGAATGCGTCTATCGGGTTCGATAGGGGAGTTCCTAGTTCTAGAGGCTTGGGATGGGGAGCATAACGCAAAAGTAAATTCCTCAACTCCTGCCCAACAGGCCTTGAAACGGCCCTTAACTCACGAGTATGCATTTCAACAACTCGGTCGCTTAGGCACTACTCCCTTCTTGTTAGAGGAATTAGAGCTTGAGGTAGAAGAAGGGCTCATGGTGCCAGTCAGTGAAATCAATGAGATGAGACGATTGGCTGTTGAAGCCTTACTCAATAAGCAAGTAGTAGAGCACGAGCGGGTAACGCGACAAGTGTATAATCAGCGTCTGCGCGAATGGAAGAAAAGACTTGTTCAGGAGCGGGGAGAAAATACTGTGGCTGGTAAGCATGGGGGAGCTTGGAAACAGGCTTCTGCAGCGAAGCGCCTTACGGTTGCCGTGAGTGATTTAGAGTCGGTTCAAGCCGCGATAAAGGCTGGAGCGAAACGGATTGCCATGGGTGGCGAGCGCTGGCGTTCTCGTAAAGGATTGAATCTGGAAGAGTTGCGAGCCAGTGTCAAGCTATGTAAGGAGCAGGGCGCGGAGGGCGTCTTGCGTTTACCTAGGGTTCTTAATGAGGAACAAAGTTCCTGGTGGTATGAAACGTTGCTCAAGATTAAGACCTGGGATAATCGCCCGACTGTGATGGTCTCGAACTTTGGTGAGCTAGAACTATTAAAGGAAATTGATCCTGATTGGCCGTTTGAGACGGATTTCTCGCTGAATGTCTTCAATGAGGCTGCTGTCGCTCACTTTTTGCGCTTAGGCGCGGGGGCGGTTACTTTATCCCCAGAACTAGAACACAGTCAGATTGAATCTCTAGCAAAGTGGCCAAAGACGGAACTCCTTGTTTTTGGAGATTTAGAGATGATGGTTAGTGAGTATTGCCCTGTCGGAGCAACCTTAGGTGGGAAAAAGGGAACGAAGTGCAGCGCGCCTTGTGTAAAGGAACCACATTATCTTAGAGACCGCATAAAGTATGACTTTCCGATAGAGACAGATTTGGACTGCCGAATGCATCTCTATAACGTGAAGCATTTGAATCTCTATAAAGAGTTGGGAGTTATCGCTAAAATGGGGATCACTAATATCCGATTACAACTCGATCGGGCTACTCCTGTGCAAATTCGGGATACGGTAAGGGTTTTTCTCGAGGGATGGGAGCATGCTTTACGCGGAGAGAAAATCTTAGAAGGACAGGCGGAAGAGGTAAGCACCTATCTGGAGGAGCGTTTCCCAGAGGGATTCACAAAGGGGCATTTTTTCCGAGGAGTGCTTTAAGCGCCTGATAAGGCAACTATACTTCGAAAACAAGTGCGATAGTTCCACCGGGAACTATCGGGAGTAAGAAATTTGATGAAGTAAGTTTCCTTTAATTGGAAGAATCCTATAATAGAGTGTCTTTTTAGCAAGAGGAGGAAAGCATGGTAATAAACGAACGGGTTGTTCGCAAGCTCGACTTTGATAAGATTCTAGAACGGTTGGCTAAACATTGCCTATTGCCAAGGGCCAAAGAAATCGCTGAGGAATTAAAACCCTATGCAAGCTATGATCTCGTACGGGAAGCCTTGGAGGAGACTGGGGAGGGAAAGGCTCTTCTGCGGGTCAATCCACTCTTTTCTGTACGTGGGGCTAAGGAGATTCGTCCCTACTTGGAGCGTTGTTTAAGGGGCGGGACCTTAACACCAGAGGAACTCCTTCATATCCGGGATACTTTAAAAACCGCTCGGCAGATGAGACAGAGTATTCTCGAGGGGAAAACTGAGGCTCCCCATCTTAAGGAGATTATCGAGGGAATTATCCTTCCTAAAGGTCTAGAGGAAGAAATCACCCGCTGCATTTCGGAGGACGCACAAGTCGCTGATCAAGCCTCTACAGAACTCGCGGACCTTCGGAGAGGGATTAGTCGTCTTCAACATCGGATTCGGGAAACCCTCGATGGAATTATTCGTAATCCTTCTAATCAGAAGATACTCCAGGACCCCATTGTTACTCAACGTTCCGATCGTTATGTAATCCCAGTAAAACAGGAATATCGCCAATCCTTTCCGGGGATAGTTCATGACCAATCAGCGAGCGGAGCGACGCTCTTCATCGAACCGATGGCGGTTGTGAATCTAGGAAACGAATTACGTGAAGTCGTTCTCAAGGAACAACGTGAAGTTCAACGAATTCTCATGCAGCTCTCCTTTCGGGTGGAGGGGGATGCAGAATTGATTGCCGATATTCACGAGGCGCTCGCTCGAGTAGACTTTATCCTAGCTAAGGCACGCTTAAGTGAGGAAATGAATGCGGGAACACCAGTGCTGTCTGAAAAACAAGAGGTTAAGCTGGTGCAAGCCAGACACCCTTTACTTACAGGAAAAGTCGTCCCCTTATCCATAGAACTTGGGGTTCGCTTTGATACTGTAGTTATTACTGGTCCGAATACTGGAGGAAAAACTGTAGCCTTAAAAACAATTGGCCTCCTGGCGGCTATGGCACAGTGTGGACTGCATATTCCAGCAGAGAGCGATTCCCGTGTCGGGGTGTTTACGCAGATCTTCGCGGATATTGGAGATGAGCAGAGTGTCGAGCAATCCTTGAGTACGTTTAGTGGTCATATGAAGAATATTGTTGAAATTGTACAGAATGCAGATCGACGCTCCTTGATTCTCCTTGACGAAGTCGGAGCGGGAACAGACCCTACAGAAGGGGCTGCCCTTGCTATGGCGATTATTGCTGAGCTTCACGAGCGTGGTGCACAGATTGTCGCTACGACACACTATGGGGCCTTAAAGAACTTCGCCTATAACACTCCACGGGTGGAAAATGCCTCAGTAGAATTTGATTCCGAGACCTTACGGCCAACCTACCGGTTACTTATCGGAATTCCAGGAAAGAGTAATGCGTTCTATATCGCGGGACGTCTTGGCCTGACGGAAGTCGTACTTGATCGGGCCAGAACCTTCGTGACAGAACGAGAAATGCAGGTCACAGATCTTATCGAGAATCTCGAAGACACCCAGCGGGAGATTGACCGCGAGAAGCGCCGCGCACGGGAAGAGCGTCAAACGATTGAGAAGGAAAGTCTAGGGCTTAAGGAAAAGTCTCAACAGCTCGAAGAAGAATACCAAGAACTCATAGCGAAAGCCAAGGACCAAGCGATAGAAGTCGTCCGAGAAGCAAGGCGGGAAGCGGAACGCTTGATTGATGATCTCAAACAGGCCTTGAAAGAGGAACGGAAAGACCAACAATCGATTGAGCGAGCTAGGCAAGGGTTGCACAAGCTTTCTACGAAGGTTGGGGTAAATGATGCTCCTTCACGAGGATCTGGCGGTGTGAATCCCGGAGAGATAAAGCTCGGACAAATCGTGTACATGACTAAGCTACGCCAGAAGGCTCAGGTCCTCACCCTACCCAATAATAATGGGGAAATATTCGTCCAGGCTGGGGTAATAAAGCTCAATGTTCCGTTAAGTGAGATTCGTCTTGTCAAGGAAGAGAAGGTCAAGCAACCCACTCGAAGTGCGGGGGGGCAAGGTCGACTTGGGATGAGTAAAGCTGAGACGGTCAGAAGCGAAATTGACCTACGCGGAATGATGGTCGAAGAAGCAAGCTATGAATTAGATAAGTATCTGGATAATGCGGTTCTGACGGGAATTGGTCAGGTCTATGTCATTCACGGAAAAGGAACCGGGGCTCTGAGGAGCGGAATCCAGGACTTTCTGAGAGGGCATCATCATGTGAAGTCCTTCAGGCTCGGTCAACATGGTGAAGGCGATTTAGGGGTTACGGTAGTAGAACTGAAATAGAGCCAAGGGCAGTCGTCCCTAAGCAGCCTCTGAATCCAGGGGCATACGGCTTCGTATAATTGGGGGTTCATTACATTGGGTAAGCGCTTCATCGCGGAAAGCCCGGCGTCGTGAACCCTCAAATGTTATAGACAGCCCTATATTTCTTCGTAGTTAAACTGCCAGCTAACTTTATTATGCTAGGGCTTTCAAAGGAGGCCATCGCCTTTCGCAACTACTTTCATAACTAGCTAGCCTCAAGGTTTCCGGAATGGTATACTGACAGTATAAATGATGTCAGAATATTATAAATATTGGAAAGAGGGAGTTGTGGATGAAAGAGAAAATAAGAGATTTTATTCTGGGGTTGGGTGTGGACGATGTAGGTTTTGCCGCGGTATCCGATTACAATAGCCCAAGGTCACCTAAAATCGAGACTATCATGCCTAAAGCCAAGTCAATAGTAGTGCTGGCCTATAAGGAATTGTCAAGCTGCGAAAGTACTAATATGCAGATTGCCATGAATGGCAGGTTGGACGTAATGTCTTTTTCACGGTCGTGCAGTTACCGTTTGGCCCGGTTTTTGGAAAGGGAATACAAGGCCAAAGCCCTAACTGTTCCTTTTTCTTACCCTATGGAAATGAGCCATCAAACAAATGGAGCCATAGGAGATATCTCTTTGCGTCATGCTGCAGTAGCTGCTGGGCTGGGGAGTTTTGGACGACATAACCTTGTGATCCATCCAAAATTAGGGGCTAGAGTTGTATTTACAGCGGTAGTTTGTGATCTCGACTTGACTTCGGATCCGGCCGTTAGCGAGGATTTATGCAACCATTGCAATATTTGTGTAGAGAATTGTCCTGCAGCGGCTCTTACAGAAGAGGGAAAGACGGAAGTAATGAAATGTCTTAAGATTTCGCAGCCCTATGGAATAGCTGCCAATATCCGTTTTTGGAACAAGTTTGTCGATAGTACACCAGAGGATCAGAAGAAGATGTTTCGAGATGATCACTTTTGGCGGATGTACCAAACTGGGTTTATTGGATTTCAGTATTTTTGCTTTAACTGCTTGGCATCATGTCCCATAAGAGAGGATTAATTTATAGAGAGAAAAAGGGACTGTTACAAAATGAACTATTCTGTTCGTTTTGTAACAGTCCCTTCCGTTTTAATCTTAAGTTTTCAGATCTTAATGGTTTGGGTTTGGGTGTAAGTACTGTAGCGCGATATGATTAGAGTATGAAGATACCTTAAAAATGGAATAGTTCCATAAAGTTATTTGTGAAAGTATTATTTTACATAAATTTGCATTGACACTGGGATATTGCTCGTTTATGCTGGAATATGTACTAAGAGGGAGGTGATTGTTAGAAATGCGTGGAAAAAAGGGTAATTACGGTCGTCCTTTGTTACTTCTTGCACTTTTCTTAGGACTTTCTTTTGGGATTTTCTTTAGTGCAATATCAAGCGCCAACGCAACTCCAGAGATGAGTCCGGATGGGAAAACCTGTACACCTTGTCATACTGATGGAAGGACGGGTACAGGGGCAGCAGGGGGAGGACAAGAGCAAAAACCTGCAGGGGAGGCTCAAAAACCTGCGGATCAAGCGCCGGCTACTCAAACACAACCTGCTGAACAAACGCCTGCAGCACCTGCACCTGCAGCAAAAGAACCAGCTAGTCCTGTTCTAGTCATTGGACTCGTTGCAGTAGTTCTTGGTGTAATTTACGTCGTAGCAATTAGGAAGAAACACTAACATAATCACATGCATTTTTGATTCAAGATATTCCAAAATAAAAAGAGGTAAGAGAAGCTATTACAGTTTCTTTTACCTCTTTTTTGCTTTTTAATTAAGATTTCTACAATTAGTCGTTAATCGTCAGCTTAGCTGCTGGAGAAGATGGCCCTGAGAGAGAAGTTTTTGGATCCTTGAACGCTGCCCAAAAGATATATTCTCCAGGGGTCGGTGCTTTTCCATCCATACTTAAGGGGATTATGATTTTATCTGATTTACCCGGTTGAGCTTCCGGAGTGAACGTTTGAATGGAGGGTTGGTCAGGGAACTTTACATAAACCACTAAGGTCAGTTTTTTACTTGCTTCGGGATAAGCTACTGGAATGCTTACCGTGCTATGCGTCGCATCATAAGCGACGGGCCCAAGGGTAGGAACCGGAAGTTTGGAATCTCCTGCTGGAGGAGTAGTGTTATTGGCTCCAGTCGGTGTTGAGGATTCGTTGTAAGTCTCAGTAGGCATTTTGTAAGGAGCTTCATCACCTGGCCAAGTCATCGTAGTATCACGGTCAGTAATGTTGAGAAAAACCTTAGGGAGTTTATTTCTTGTGCCAGCCCCTGCAAGATAGGTCGGATGATCGGCATCTACCTCTTTCTCGACCCACACATCACTAACACTGGTAGGGAAGTTACCTTGAGCAGCAATTTCTGTTCGAACAAATTGACTAGGAGTCAAACTACTCGGTAATAGTCCAGACTTCGCATCAAAGGATCCACTTACTATACCTGCAGGTTGCTTGAATTCGCTTTGTACAGTTTTGCCTTCGTGAGCCGCAACCATAACATTTTTCCAAATTTGGGCAGGGAAGCCTCCGCCATAAACATTGTGGAGATAGTGAGTGCTATCGGTTTGATCATAACCCATCCATACAACACCGACATAATCGGGGGTGTAGCCAGCAAACCAAGCATCAGGGTTACCGGAACGATTTGCTAGAGAGTCTGGGAGAGAGGTGGTACCTGTCTTACCAGCTACTGCCCAGTTCCCGAATTGGGCTCGAGTACCTGTTCCATTGGTTACTACGCTTCTTAACATACTGTTGATGAGATAAGCAGTCGTTTCCTTCATGGTTCGTTCTTTTGTAATCTTTGGAGTGAGAACTTCTTTACCCTGTGAATCTAGGACTTTCTCTATAGCATGAGGAGTTACTCGGACGCCGTCGTTAGCGAAAACTCCATAAGCAGAAGCCATGTCTAGAGTAGTCATTTCTCTTGACCCTAAGGCTATGCTTAAATTATATTTATCCTCGTCTTGTAGAGGAAGTCCCAAGCGTTCTTTGGCAAACTTGGTAGCGTAATCGAGACCGACAAGATTCATAAGTTTTACAGCGTAAACGTTTACAGAGTTTTCGACGGCATAACGCATCGTAATGCGCCCTTTCCAGCCGGCAGTCTCCGTATCAAAATCTACAGGAGCATATACTTTGCCGTTCCCGCCATTATACTTTACTGGCATATCATCGAGTACTGTTCCAGGGAAGAAACCGCCCTTTTCAAGAGCCGGAGCATAGACGACTAAGGGCTTAAAGGTCGAGCCGGGTTGTCTAGGGGATTGTGAGGCACGGTTTAAGGCACGAGCGGTAGTATGATCTCGACCTCCGACCATTGCTCGAATCGCTCCAGTGGAGGGTTCGATAACGGTCATTGCTCCTTGGACCTTTTGATCATCCACGCTCTGAGGGAAGTTTTTAGCGTTAGCAAATTCTTTTTCAGCAGCAGCTTGGATTTTAGGATCTACTGTTGTGTGAATTTGTAGCCCACCACTGAAGATTTGCTCCTCAGATAGATTGTATTCATTGACAAGCTGGTCGATGACATGGTCGATGAAGTAGGGGAACTGATAGTCTGATCCAGCGACCACTGGTTTTTGAGAAGCTGCACGATTTTTCTTGACGTCATCAACGTAGGTAAAGGGAGAATCCTTATATTGGTTGTATTGCTCTGGGGTGATGAGTTCAGCGTCTTTCATAACGCCGATAACAATAGTGCGTCGGTTCTTAGCTTGTTCAGGCTTGTAATAAGGGTCATAACCGCTGGGAGCTTGGGGTAAGCCTGCAAGCATTGCGATTTCATCGGGTTTTAAGTCCTTAAGTTCTTTGCCAAAATACGTTTTAGCTGCGGCTTGAATCCCGAACGAAGATTCTCCAAAGAAAATACGATTGAGATAAAAGGTAAGAATCTCATCCTTGGTGTATTCTCTTTCAAGTTGAATTGCGAGAACTGCTTCCTGAATTTTTCGTGTGAGAGTTTTCTGAGTTGGATTTTCAATGAATGCGTTGCGGGCAAGCTGGATTGTAATCGTGCTCGCGCCTTCTTTTTTTGACATCGACTTGATGTCACTAACCAGTGAACCGATAATACGGATGGGGTCAACACCAAAGTGATCATAGAAACGCTTGTCCTCGACAGCAACAAAAGTTTTTTTAACAAGGTCCGGAATATCTGAGGACTTGACCATTTGGCGATTTTCGGTAGCATGAAGCGTTGCAATTTGATTTCCATCTTTGTCAAAGATAAGGGAAGATTCTTTTTGATTTGTTAAGGTATCCGGATGCCACTCCGGAGTTTGTGCGACTGCAGATATCACATAAATCAAAATTGCAATTGAAGCCACTGCAAAAATGGAACCGCTAGCCAGTAAAAAGACCCGCCACTTGGAAAGGCGTTTTTTACGTGGCGTCCTTCTTGGGGGAGATGCCATCTCTCGTACCTCCTAGTTTTAATCTGAAATTCATTGTTTTCTTCTCTTCAGTGCCTTTTACGGAATGCTAATAACAAAGTACACCTTAAAAGTGTACTTTGTCACAGCAGAATTATACCATACTTTTGTAATCCATAAAACTTTTGAGGCTTTTGGACAATATCCCTGTAAAAATGACCTTTAAAAAGGAGCTTCCGAGTTGATATCATTAATTCAAAACAGTATAATATTATACATTATAGGTAGAAGATTATGCCTAGACATAAGTACAAAGTCTTAGTGGAATTAATCCCTTAACAACGTGTTGGGGGATTTGATTTTAATGTATTGAGTGAACAGGGATTCTATAAGGAGGAAATAGACAATGAATATTCTCGACGAATTAAAGGCTAGGGGATTGGTATATCAAAGCACGGACGAAGAAGCTTTGTCCAAGCGTTTCGAATCACCCCTCACACTTTATTGTGGATTTGACCCGACTGCGGATAGTTTACATATTGGACATCTGCTACCCATCCTTATGCTAAGGCGCTTCCAACTTGCGGGGCATCGACCCATTGCTTTGGTGGGTGGAGGAACAGGATTAATTGGAGACCCTAGCGGAAAAGCAAGCGAGCGGACGCTTAATCCTACTGAAGTTGTTCGTGAGTACGCGAACCGTATCAAGGAACAACTGAGCCGTTTTCTTGATTTCCAGGGGGATAAGAACCCAGCTATTCTTGCAAATAATTATGAATGGTTAGGATCCTTGCAGGTTATTGAGTTTCTAAGAGATATAGGTAAGAACTTTTCTTTAGGAACGATGCTTGCTAAGGACTCTGTGGAATCCAGAATGAGTCGTGGGATTTCGTTTACAGAGTTTAGTTATATGATTTTGCAGTCCTACGATTTTATGAAGTTGAATGAACTTTATGGCTGCGAAATGCAGATTGGTGGGAGTGACCAATGGGGGAACATCACTTCCGGGATTGATCTTATTCGTCGGATGTCCGTCGGGGAAGACCGTCAGGTTCATGGACTCACAATACCTTTAGTGACAAAGAGTGATGGTACGAAGTTCGGAAAAACAGAAGGGGGAGCGGTCTGGCTTGATCCGGAAAAGACCTCACCCTATAAGTTCTATCAGTTTTGGATGAACACCGATGATCGGGACGTTGTTAAATATCTGAAATATTTTACTTTCTTAAGCATTGAAGAAATCAATCAATTAACTGAAGAAGTTGAGACTCAACCAGAAAAACGAAATGCGCAGCGCATGTTAGCCAAAGAAGTGACAGAACTAGTTCATGGCGTAGAGGCTCGGGAACGCGCTGAGAAGATATCTCATGCCTTATTTACTGGTGGATTAGAGAACCTGTCTGGGGTAGAGGTTGAAGAAGGCTTTAGCGATGTTCCTTCTGCGGAAATTAACGATGCCGAGATGCTTCTCGTGGATGCATTGATCGAAGTGGGTGCTGTTACCTCAAAACGGCAGGCTCGAGAATCCCTTGAGAGCGGTGCGGTTTATATCAATGGTGTCCGGCAGACAGATACGGGAGCAACTATTGCACAGCTTGACAAGCTTGATGGGAAGTTTATTGTCATTCGTCGTGGTAAGAAAAACTACTATCTATTAAGACTAAAGTAAATACAGTAGAATCGGGCTCAGTAAACAGTGAATCTCGCCGAATTCATAAGACACGGTAGCGTTTTGGATGTTACCGTGTCTTGTATTTTGCAGGGGAGTTGCTAAGAGTCTAACTAAAAACTTAAAAAACAGGAATTAGGGAAATAAGAATAAGAATTGATTCTAGAATTTATATTTTTAGGGTTGACTTATGATTAGTGCAAGTGGTATTATAACTAAGCGCCAACGGACGGAAACGTTCAAAGCACAGGGG
>CAURZJ010000013.1:0-55454 GCA_963529635.1 uncultured Peptococcaceae bacterium | reverse complement strand
TCTTTTATTAGATGGTCTTTTTGCTTTTCACTGCGTGAAAACTTTAGACCGAAGTGCAAGCTTCTTTGGGGTTAGTTCCACCCGTACGCCGGCGCCGCGAAGTCTTGTTCTCCAGCACAGCGGCTTGGCCGAAACGATGTACTACATCATTTCGTATCTCGAACACGGAAGTTAAGACCTCCAGGGCTGATACGAAATTATCCAGTGGATGATTTCGGGGCGAGTGCCAAGGCTACAGACGTTTCTAAGAGGCACCGCCCTACTTGGACCGCAGACGTAACTGTCCAGTGGATGGTTACGCGGCCAGCGCCACATCCACAAAGAATGACTTATTGGCGCGGCCTCCTGGGAAAGTAAGTCGTTGCCAGGTAAGCAAAGTAAAGAGACCGTCTTTTTAGATGGTCTTTTTGCTTTTCACTGCGTGAAAACTTTAGACCGAAGTGCAAGCTTCTTTGTTGCTAAGTAAGCAAGCGAAAAACTTAGCGAAAGAGTAAAGAAGAAGTTTGATCTGCCCTATCTGATATAGATTTTGAACCACAAGATGGTTTTGAGTTAGGTGATAACTATTATTGCATCAATTTTACCAGAAAGAACAAATAATATGCGGATAAAACGTTATACTAAATACAACTAAGGAAAGGAGAATTGACTATGAAGAATATCACCATGTATACAACCAAAACCTGACCGCATTGTTCTATCGCGAAGGAGTTTCTTTCGCAGCATAATATTCCCTATGTTGAAAAGGATGTCAATATTGATTCTGAGGCGCTTATGGAACTGCAACGAAGAAACATAGGTGGAGTCCCCACGTTCTTCATTGGCGAGGAAGTTGTGGTTGGATTCGATAAGAATAAAATTCTACAGTTAGTTGGGCAATAGGTGTTATAACGTATCTTAAGTCGAATAAAAAATCAGGGTTCATGATATGGGTTATGACTTTTACCCAGTCGTGAACCTTTATTATTAGTAATTAATGTCAAGACGTGGGTTTCGAACTTATGACAAAGTCTTGTCACAGTCACTTCCTATAACCCAATGGATTTCATTGGTAAGTTGCCGATCGGCTTATAGGATTTCTACATAGCCTTCAGTTCCATTTACCCGGATTCTCTGTCCGTCTTTGATCAGCTCGGTAGCATTTTCCACTCCGACAACTGCTGGTAAGCCATATTCACGTGCGATAACTGCTCCATGGGTCATCAGTCCACCAACTTCGGTGACTAGGCCTTTTATGGATACAAACAAGGGTGTCCAGCTAGGGTCAGTAAAGGAGGTGACTAATATATCTCCATCTTCTAGATCAGCATTTTCCATGTTTAAGATGACACGTGCTCGTCCCTCTATAACTCCGGAAGAAACAGGTAGACCTACAATAGCTTCGGCTGGGAGATTTTCTCGTTTGTACTCACCTGCAATGATTTCACCATCAGACGTGATAACACGTGGGGGAGTTTAATATACCCCTCCAACAAATCGCATTAACGTGCTATTGCATTATAGCAGTAGCAAATGGGAACAAATAGTCTGCATTTACAATTTTCTATATGTTATAATTAAGGTAGGAAGAGTTCAACTTTCAAAGAAATAAACCTTGATAATACCAACACGATGCCAAAGTACATCCTTTATAAGCAAAAAAACAGCTATTAATAAGCTGAGATATTTCTCTAAATTATATTCATAGATAACTTAAGCAAGTGTAGCAGGCACATCGTTAGCATACAAATGAGCAGATTTTTAGCAAGAAAATAGCCACGACTTGGCAAGTCGCATAACGCCAAATCGTGGCTATCCATCTTTGCAGGGTCATTCATACTTTTTGTGCCTATAGAAATAATTAGAATTGGTTTTTCCGTAGTCAGATGTAGGATTATTACAATCGTACTATACTCTCTTGGACTATTGCCACCATATCATCTTCTGCACCGAGACTGAAGTTAAAAAGAATACCTTGTCCTCCACCAGCACCGATTGCAGAAATAAAAATATCACTGCCATGCCCTACCACAGTAAGGCTTAAACTTGCTCTGTTTCCGTTTCTCATAAAATATTTATCATAAACTCGAACTGCTGTATTTGTATTACCAGAAGTGTAGTTGCTTTCATCAATTAAATTCATAGTTATTCCACTATTGCCGATATCGTTTTGCAAACGATTGACCACTTCCTCAAATTGACCGATAATACTCTTTTCATACTTTGCCATAATTCGTCCTCCTCCATATTAGTTCTCTATTTACTGCAAGTCGTTATAGGATAAGAATGTTGTGTATTTGACAACCCGCATCTATAAGTTATTCGGCCCGTGACATGTAATTTACCTTTATTCCTTTCCTAAATTTTGATATAAAAATTATGATAGCTCTATTCTTTTGGACTATACAGTTTACATGTCTTAACACAAAATTCGTATAAAATTAGGGGTAAAGTTGTAAGCTTCCATATAAGTTGACACTTACTTGAGGTGAGAATATTGTTTAGCCAGCTAATCGTTAAACGCTTTATAAGTGATTCTACTAAGACTCAGCTGCGCGAAGTTCGTAGTAGATATGGGTATTTGAGTGGGATAGTCGGAATTTTAGCCAACCTCATTTTATTCGCGGTTAAATTAACCACTGGCATAATTATTAATAGTATCGCATTTATCGGGGATGCGTTTAATAATTTATCTGATGCAGCCTCCTCCTTAGTGACTGTTCTTGGATTTAAACTTGCAAGTAAACCTGCTGACGAGGAGCATCCCTTTGGACATGGACGTATTGAATATATTGCGGGACTCATTGTTTCGTTCCTTGTCATTTTGGTGGGGTATGAATTATTTAAGTCCTCTGTTAATCGAATCATGCACCCCGTGCTGACTCAGTTCAGTTTACCTGCCTTTCTAATCGTAGTCTTTGCGATATTGGTAAAGACCTGGCTTTTTCTCTTTAATCGTTTTCTTTCGCAAGCGATTGATTCAAAGGCGCTTTTGGCAACGGCTATAGATAGCTTTAGTGATATGATTGCAACTGGGTGTATTGGAGTATCTCTTATTGCTTCACTTGTAACGAAGTTTCCCCTTGATGGCTACGTAGGGCTTATCGTGTCTGCAATCATTCTCTATTCTGGAATCTCATTAACAAAAGATACAATTAGTCCCTTGCTCGGGGAAGCCCCTGATCAGGAGCTTATCCTGAAGATCAGTCAGAAGATTAGCAGTTACGAAGGAGTTTTGGGAATTCATGATTTAATCGTACATACCTATGGACCAGGCCGATACATGGCTTCGATTCATGTCGAGATTCTTGCCAATCAAGATATCATGGAGATGCATGAGTATATCGATAGGATAGAGCGCCAAGTTGCAAGAGATTTAGGAATACTCCTTACCATACATATGGATCCTCTCAATGTTGACTCGGAAGAAGTCGTTGAGATGCAAGTGGAGCTGACGGAAATACTTAATCAATTCCCTGAGGTACTTTCCTGCCACGATTTTCGCGTTGTAGGTAAAGGAGAAAGAAAGAATCTTATTTTCGACGTGGTTGTAAAACAAGGAACAGGTCTTGAACGAGAAAAGAAACTTCGTAAAGAAATCAATGAGAAAGTTCGTGATAATCATCCAGACCATAACTGCATCATTACTTTTGATCAAAATGATATGTTGAAGAATATATAAAGTTTAGAGAAGTACTTCTAAATTGTGCCTTATTAGTGGAAAGGTTGGGGAAGTTCTTGAGTATAGTCGAAGTGATAAAGGCTGGCTTGCTAGAGTATAGAGATGAGGAAAAAGAGGCTTACCTGCCACGCTTTTTCAAAACAGGTGAGGGAGACTACGCAGAGGGCGACCAGTTTCTTGGAGTAAGTGTTCCGAACCAGAGAAAAATAGCACGGAAGTATTTTAGAGATATTGATATGCTGGATGTTGAAAAGTTATTAAGAGATCCCATTCATGAATATCGACTTGTGGCCTTATTCTTATTGGTATATAAGTTTGAGAGGGCGAGTGAGCAAGAAAAAAATTCGATTGTAAATCTTTATCTAGCTAATGTTCAATTTGTAAATAACTGGGATCTAGTAGACTCTTCTGCGGATAAAATTTTAGGGCGTTTCCTTTTCGATAAAGACAAAGGAATCCTTTATGATTTTGCACAATCCTCGAGCTTATGGAAGCAAAGAATCGCTATTATAGCTACCTTTCATTTCATCAAACAAGGTCATTATTATAATACGTTAGAGATAAGTAAGCTTTTGTTGCACCATAAACATGACCTCATTCATAAGGCGGTTGGGTGGATGTTAAGAGAAATCGGAAATAGGAACTTTGAGGTCGAATACGATTTTCTTAAAAAGTACTATCAAGAAATGCCACGTACCATGCTTCGTTATGCAATCGAAAAGTTTGAACCGAATTTGAGACAGCGATTTTTAAAAGGTTTTGAAAACTAAAAGTCATGTCTAAGCAGTTTGCTATTCACAGGATTTTCTTTTAGTACATAAGTTAAAGATAAGATTTATGTGCTTTAAGGAGGATTCTTTATGCACATTCGTGTGGTGAAGCCTGGAGATAGCGTCTGGACGTTAGCTCGTCAATTTGCAGCCTCTACTCAAGCAATCGTAGAGGGTAATCAGCTTACTCATCCTGACCGGCTAGTAGTAGGGCAAACTCTCGTTATTCCAGATACTAGACAACCCTCCAGGGCAGGAGAGAAACCTACAGTGGAGACAAACGCTTATATTGACCCAAGAATAACCCGAGGTCGGTCTGCGCAAGTGATTGATAAAGTGGGAGAGTGGCTCACCTATGTGACTATCTTTTCGTATGCAGTCAATCGCGATGGAAGCCTAACTCCCGTAGAAGATGAACCCTCTCTTTCTGCAGCATTAAAAGATCGCGTTGCACCTCTTTTAGTAATCACGAACTTGGAAAATGGACAATTTAGTACGGAACTTGCTACCGCTATTCTTACCCAAGAATTTATACAAGATCGTATATTGGACGAGGCCATTCAAGTCATACAAAGGAAAGGATACAGAGGTCTAGACATTGATTTTGAATATTTAGGTGCCGAGAATCGTGAGCGTTATGTCCGCTTCTTGACAAAAGCTGCCCAGAGATTAAGACCTTTAGGTTATACCCTCTCTGCAGCTTTAGCACCGAAGTACAGCGAAACACAGCGAGGTCGACTTTACGAAGGGCATGACTATGAAGGGATTGGTAGGGTCGTAGACTTTATGTTTCTTATGACCTATGAATGGGGATGGTCTGGAGGCCCGCCGCAGGCAGTATCACCCATTACACTCATGCGAAGGGTCTTGAACTATGCTGTAACCGTAGTGCCTAGAGATAAAATCATGATGGGAATACCTTTGTACGGTTATGATTGGACTTTACCTTATGTGCCGAGAGGAAAATTCGCAAAGGCAATCAGTCCACAGCGAGGTATAGAATTAGCTAGTCGATATAGTGAGAGCATTAAGTATGATCAGACGGTTCAGGCTCCTTGGTTCCGATATACGGATGAAAAGGGACGCAGGCACGAAGTTTGGTTTGAAGATGCTCGGAGTATTCAGGCAAAATTTGATCTCGTTAAGGAATTTAGACTACGAGGATTCTACTATTGGGTATTAGGTAATGAATTTCCGCAGAATTGGTTATTGATACAAGATAACTTTTTTGTACGAAAACATCTATAAAGTAAGCAAAGTATTAAAAGTTGATTAATAATTTCCTTAAAAGTTGATTTGATAAATAAAATGATCTTTACAAAGGCAGAGCGATTTTAAGCTCTGCTTTTGTTGCTGTTATTTAAAGCTACACAATAATGGGATATCCAAAAAAGGAATTAAATGGGATTCAACCCAACAACCTACGATTTAACATAGGGTTGTTAGATGTTAAAATAAAGCATGTCCAAAAGGGAACAAGCTTCCCGATAAATATTAAGGAGATGATTATTATGAAGAAAAATAAATTATTTATTATGATATTAACCGTGCTTATGGGGGTACTTATGATTGCCCCTGCCGCCCAAGCTTCAACGAGTGGTACTCGTCAGCAGAAGGTCAATCACGTAATCGCAACTGCCCAAGGCTATATCGGCACACCTTATCTTTGGGGAGGGACCACAACTCGAGGTATAGACTGTTCAGGACTGACGCAAAAGGCATTCCGTAGTCAGGGCATTAATCTTCCTAGAGTGAGTAGAGATCAATATAAGGTTGGAACCTTCGTACCAGCGAGTAAATTACAGCGTGGGGACTTGGTGTTCTTCAGTTTAACTTCGAACGGAAAAATCAGCCACGTTGGGATCTACATGGGGAATGGCCGGTTCATTCAAGCTTCATCAAGTAAGGGAGTAACGGTTACTAAGTTTAACTCCTACTGGTGGAGTAAGTATGTAGGTGCCAAAAGGGTCATGTAAAATCATTAAGTATTCGATAGAGAATATATGCAGGAGCAGGTTGATATTGCGTCAACGGGCTCCTGTATTTTTATATTTACCGATGGGGGAGGATAGAAGGTAAGAGAGATGGCTTGACTAAATATGCAAGGAAGAGTAAAATCAACCCATAAAATGAATATAAATTCAGTTTTTTACTTTGAAATACTTTAACTTAATGGAGTTTAAAAAATGGTCTATAATAAAACCGAAAAAACTTTAGAAAAGCAGCAACTGCGAAGAAAAAAGATTCTTAAAGCCGCCAAAGAAATCCTATCCCAAGAAGAGATGAGCAAGGTATCCATCAAATCAATCGCTAAAAAAGCGGGGATAGCAACAGGGACGTTCTATTTATACTTTGCAGATAAGGAAGCCTTAGTCGATATGGTCATTCAAGAAGTTTATAATGAACTCCTCGATGCCATTAAAAAGGAGCGGGCTCAGTACACAAATGGTTTTGAGAAGCTGCAGGCCTCTATGGAAGTTTGTATGCGCTTGTTTTTGAAAGAAAAGTACTTAGCAAAAGTTCTCTTAGAACATTTTCCACAGATTAATACCATTATTAATACAAAATATGCCGATATAGAAAATGATTTAATCAGGCTCACAAAAATTGACCTAGACGAACTCAGGGAACAAAAATTAATACCTGAACAAGACACCCAAGTCAGTGCGACTGCATTTGTTGGAACTTTCCGTGAGGTAATTCTTGCATGGATTAGTAAGGGTGAACCAGCCAATGTTGATTTCGCATATAAGACCCTGATTGACTACAATATGAGAGGTCTAGGAAGATATTAACTAGATTAAAGCAGATATAAGTAGATTAAGGAAGAAAAAAGATGGATTATTTATCAATCAATTCGTTACGTGTAAACTACACTCAAAACAATCGAATAACTCCTGCACTGCAAGATGTGAGTCTATCTCTTCCCCAAGGGAGTATTGGCGCTATCATTGGACCCTCTGGATGTGGGAAAAGTACACTTTTAAGTGTTTTGGCGGGACTGAATAAGAAATATCAAGGAAGTGTATACATTAAAGGAAACCCACCACAAGAAAGTGATGAAGTAGCATTAATCCTACAAGAATATGGACTTTTGCCCTGGAAAACGATTTGGGATAATGTCAAATTAGGCCTCGTGATCAAAGGGGTCCCTGCAAAGGAGACGGCAGAGAGGACTGAAAGAATCCTTAATAAATTGGGATTGCTTCATCTAAGAAAACGGTTTCCGATTCAATTAAGTGGGGGGCAACGGCAAAGAGTAGCGATAGCTCGCTCTTTAATCCTAAACCCTGAGCTTCTATTAATGGACGAACCCTTTTCCTCACTCGATGCCCTCACGAGAGAAGAAATGCAGGACCTGTTACTCAATGTTTGGAAGGAGACGGGTCTTACTATTCTCTTAATTACGCACAACATAGAAGAGGCGGTTTTTCTTGGACGGAAGATTTTTGTTATGTCCGCCTGTCCTGGCACGATTATTCAAGAACTGGAAAATCCGATGGCGGGTGACTATTCTGCCCGAGGAAAAATGGAGTTTTTGGAAATGTGCAACTCTCTGCGTTTAAGTCTGAGGGGGAGGGATCAAGTGTGCCTATAAAGAGCTTAACAAATAGATTAATCTATAGTTTGATCGCCGTCCTAATTCTTGCGATTTCCTGGCAGCTTTTATCCATGATTCTCCATACTCCTGCCTTTCCGCCCCCCATGGAGGCATTAAAGGCCTTTGCAGCCTTATTTTTTAGCGACCTTATTCCGCATTTACAGATAAGCCTCTATCGGATTGGGGTAAGTCTTGTCATTGCTACAGTGTTAGGTGTTCCTCTGGGCCTCTTTTTGGGGAAAAATAAGAGAGCAGATCAATTCTCAGCTCCCTTAATTTATCTCACTTTTCCCGTTCCCAAAGTCGTATTTCTCCCTATTTTCTTGATTCTTCTAGGGATCGGCAATCTATCTAAAATCGTGATGATTACACTCATTGTATTTTATCAGATTCTGGTGACGACACGAGATGCAGCTCGGAATGTACAACAGGAATATGTACTTTCAGTGAAATCTCTGCGAGCTTCGGCAAGAGAACTCTATCAACATGTGTATTTGCCTGCCTGTCTCCCGTCGATTCTTACGTCCTTGAAACTCGGTTTGGGAACAGCCATGGCGGTTCTATTTTTAGTCGAAACCTACGCCACTCAAGAAGGTATAGGCTTCTTTATTATGGATTCCTGGAGCAGTTTAGCCTATGGTAAAATGTTTGCTGGAATTATCGCAATGGGGCTCATGGGATTTCTGCTTTACCTGCTTTTAGATACAAGCGAAAAAATTCTGTGTTCTTGGGTTAATCCGTGAAAAATGAGGAGAACTTGTCTTAGAACTTGTCTTAGAACTTGTCTTAGTGGTTCGGTGCAAATGAGCTGAATTTTCTATTGACATCGTCCTGAGAAGGGTATAATCTTAACTCAAGAAATGAATGAAAGTTCATAATTTAATTTTTAACGGTGGAGGCAACCAGATGCGTTTAAAATCATTCTTTAGTGTCCTGATGACAGCGCTACTTGTCATAACGGTTGTGACCGGCTGCGCACAGAACAACACAGCTAAAACAGGAGAGAATCCCCAGCCAGCAGAGGTAAGCAAATTAAAAATCGGATCCTTAACCATCGAAGAGAACCTACCGCTTCTTGTCGCTGAGAAAAATGGTTATTTTGCAGCAGAAAATCTTCAGGTCGAGTTAGTTACCTTTCAGAGTCCTGTCGAAAGCCAAAGTGCCTTCCAGGCTGGACAGCTTGACGGAATGATTACGGACCTTTTGATTGCAGCTTTACTTAGAAGTTCGGGAGAAGATTTACGTGTCACTTCTATTGCTCTTGGCGCAACTCCACAAGAGGGCCGCTTTGCTATAGTTGCCTCTCCTAAAAGTAATATTAAGACAGTGCAAGACTTAAAAGGAAAGAGCATCGGAATTTCCAGCAATTCAATTATTGAATATGTAACGGATGGACTTCTTCAACAAGGTGGGGTCAATCCCTCTGAAGTGAAGAAAACAACCGTTGCAAAAATACCTCTTCGACTCGAAATGCTTCTAAATAATCAGATCGATGCTATCACCGTACCTGACCCGCAAATTTCTTATACGGTAGCTCAAGGTGCTAAAATCATTGCCGAAGATACAAAAGGGGAAAACCTATCACAGTCTGTCATACTCATGGGCAGCAAAGCACTAAGTGGTAAGAAAGACGCAATATCTCGTTTTTACAAGGCATATGCTAAAGCCGTCGATGATATTAATCAAAAGCCCGATCAATATAAAGATCTTTTAGTAAAGAACGTAAATATCCCTGAGAATGTCGTAGATAGCTACAAGGTCCAACACTTCTCAAAACCCCAACTACCTGCGGAGAAAGATGTTAATAGTGTTATTTCTTGGTTAAAAAATAAAAATCTACTCAAGAATGAAATCAATTATCAAGGCTTCGTACAAGCTGGCTTTTATTAAGAATAAGGGAATCAAACTTAATAAGTAACTCCAATCTCTTCTTGTAAAGTTTACAAAGAGTTGATTGGAGTTTTTTATTTCGCGGCTTTTGCTTAATGAGTACATATCATGTCTATGGTCCTCTGGGCTAGAAAATATATAAAAGCGTCTGGGAGGCTTTGGAATGTTAGTGCAGAATTTTTAAATATTCTTAAATTGTTATTGAGCTGTTAGTGATTTAAAGGCATTGATAATGCCTACAAGAGCTTTGAGCAGTATTAAGGTATTTGTAGTAGGACTTTATATAATAGCTTCCTTAATCATTTATATTTATAAGGGTCAAGTGAACTGGGAGATGGGTCTGACTCTTGCGCTAGGAAATGGCATTGGTGCATGGCTTGGGAGCACTTTCGCAGTAAGTAAAGGAGAAAAGTGGATTAAATGGATATTGGCTATATTAATTGTTATAATGGCAGTGAGATTAGTTTTTATTGTTTAAGAAAATAACTCACTTAATGCCCGAAGAAGTGTGGGTATGGGCAGGGTTATGAGAGTTGCTTTAGAAAAGTGTGCATTAGGGATAGTAATAATGAAAGAGATGACAAAATGAATATTAGCCAATTTAACGAGTATCAATTAAGCAGTGAGTTATTAAAAGCCATTAGCTTATTAAATTTCAACAATCCCACCAAAGTTCAGGAGCAGGTGATCCCTTCTGTGTTGGCAGAAAAGGATATCATCGTTAAGTCTCAGACTGGAAGCGGAAAGACGGCTTCTTTTGCTATCCCCATTTGCGAATCAGTGGACTGGGAACAGAATAAACCACAAGCCCTAGTGCTTACCCCCACTAGAGAACTTGCGGTGCAGGTCAGAGAAGATATTTTTAATATTGGCAGATTCAAAAGGTTAAAAGTTGCTGCAATTTATGGGAAATATCCTTTCCATGTTCAGGAGAAGGAACTTAAACAAAAAACTCATATCGTGGTCGGGACCCCGGGTCGGTTGATCGATCATATCGAAAGAGGGACCCTGAATATTTCTCATATAAAATATCTTGTCATTGATGAAGCAGATGAAATGCTGAATATGGGTTTCATTGAACAAATCGAAACCATCGTTTCCAGCCTACCTCAAGAACGGGTGACCATTCTATTATCAGCGACAATGCCTCAAGACATTAATGTCTTATGTAGTAAAATAATGAAAAATCCCCTACGAGTCGAGATTGAAGAACAAAATCCAGCGTCCGATCGGATCGCTCAGGAAAGGTATCATGTCGATCAGACGGATAAAATGCAACTTCTAAGAGAGTTAACAATTGTTGAAAACCCGGATAGTTGCATGATATTTTGTAATACCAAACAAACTGTAGATGAGGTTTACACTGAACTTGTGAAGTTTAACTATTCTTGTGCGAAGCTGCATGGCGGAATGGAACAACGAGACCGATTGAGCGTCATGAAGGATTTTAAGAGAGGGTTTTTTAGATATCTTGTTGCTACCGATGTCGCGGCGAGAGGTCTGGATATTGAGGACATTACCTTGGTCATTAATTACGATATTCCTTATGACAGTGAAAGCTATGTTCATCGAATCGGAAGAACAGGTCGCGTCAACAAATTGGGTAAAGCCATTACGTTTGTTGCCAAAAATGAAGCTAAGTATCTAAAGGATATTCATGACTACATCAGACAAGAAATTGTATTCAAGGAGAGACCAGAAGAAGAAACGGTGCATGAGTTGAAACAAGATTTTTTGGAGAAAATCAATACGCTGCCAGAACTTAAAGAAACGAAGGGTGCGCAGTTAAGCACTGAAATTATGAAGATCCATGTGAATGCCGGTAAGAAAACTAAGATGAGACCGGTTGATATTGTCGGCACACTTTGTAGTATTCCTGGTATTATCGCGGAAGATATCGGGATCATCAATATTCTGGATGTATCAACCTTTGTCGAAATCTTAAACAATAAAGGGGAGCTGGTGCTGCAAATACTGCAAAAAACTCCGATTAAGGGCCGGCTTCGCAAGGTAAGCAAAGCGGACAGGTAGTAAAACATAATTCTAACTGATTCAAAGGAAGAGTGACTACTCGTGTTAATGCCAATTTTTAAGAAGTTCCTTCAGTACTATAAGCCCTACAGGTCCCTGTTTTTTATGGATATGTTCTGCGCTATTGTCGTCTCCTTGGTGGACTTGGCCTTTCCGCAGATTTTTAACTATCTCCTCAAAAATCTGTTCACTTTAAGCAAGGAGATTATTCTTGGTTCGATAGGATACGTGGGCATTGGCTTACTTGCCCTCTACATTGTCAAGTTTTTTTGCCAAAAGTTTATTACTTCTTGGGGACATATTATGGGTGCTAGAATGGAAAAGGATATGAGGAAGGATTTGTTCAATCATTTTCAGAGGCTTTCCTTTTCATACTACGATCGCAATAATAGCGGAGAAATGATGTCGAAGTTGGTCGTTGACTTGTTCGATATAACTGAGTTAGCACACCATGGACCCGAAAATATTCTTATTTCCACTTTGAAGATCATCGGCTCTTTTGCTCTTTTACTATGGATTAATGTTCCCTTGACCCTGATCCTATTACTGGTTACGTTGATTATTGTGATCTTTAGTCTTTATAAAAACTATAAAATGGAGACTATATTTACGGATAATCGGGTTAAGATTGCAAAAGTTAATGCTAGACTTCAAGATAGTCTGACAGGCATTCGAGTAGTTCAGTCCTTCGCCAACGAAGGATTGGAAAGAAAGAAATTCGAGCAAAGCAATCAAGAATTTTTAGCTTCTAAATCAAAAAGTTATGATTTGATGGGTACCTACCACGCTTGGAATTCCTTCTTAGTCGGTTTGCTCTATATAGTAGTCCTTGTTTTCGGGGGTGTCTTCATAGCGAAGGGGTCACTGAAACTCACTGATTTAACAATCTACGTGCTATATATTAATGTCTTCGTTAATCCAATCGATACGCTGATAAATTTTACGGAGCAATTTCAAAAAGGGTATGCAGGTTTTAAACGCTTCGCAGAAGTTTTAGAAACCGAACCAGAGATTGTGAATCGGGAAGATGCAGAACCAATCACAGAGGTCAAGGGTGAGATTGAGTATCGAAATGTTTCTTTTCGATATAATGATGAATACAATGTTTTGAGTAATGTGAGTCTGAAGATAGGATCTGGGCAACAAATAGCCTTAGTGGGACCTTCAGGCGGAGGAAAAACAACCCTTTGTTCCTTATTGCCGCGGTTCTATGATGTCACTGCAGGGACCATAACCATCGATGGAAAGGATATCAGGGATGTCACCCTAGAGTCGCTGCGCAATGCTATCGGTATTGTCCAGCAGGATGTTTATTTATTCGAGGGGAGCATAAGGGATAATATCGCTTATGGGAAGCCAAGTGCAACTGATGAAGAAATCATCGCTGCAGCCCAGAAGGCAAACATTCATGACTTTATCCTATCGTGTGAAGAGGGATATGACACCTTAGTAGGGGAGCGAGGGGTAAGACTTTCCGGAGGGCAGAAGCAGAGGATTTCTATCGCTCGTGTATTCTTAAAGAATGCCCCAATCTTAATTCTCGACGAGGCGACTTCTGCTCTAGATAACGAAAGTGAACGATTTATTCAGAAATCCCTAGAGAGACTCTCGCAGAATAGAACTACCATCGTCATCGCGCATCGGCTGAGCACGATTAAGAATTCAGATGAGATCATTGTCATCACCGATGAAGGAATTCAAGAACGCGGTAGTCATGAAGAGCTTCTCAAGAATAACGGTATCTATTCACATTACTATATGATGCAATTTGAAGGCTTGGACATTAGAGATAACGATGAAGGTCTCAGATAATCCAATTCGGCGGATAGTACACTGTGGATGAGAAAACGATTTAAGTACAGGAAAGGAGTATGATGTAAATGAAGCCAGTTCTCCTGTTTGTCATGAAATCCTGCCCTTACTGTAAGCAGGTTCTTCGCTGGATGGAAGAGCTCAGAATAGAGAATCCTGAGTTTGGTAAGGTCGAGGTAAAAATGATCGATGAAAACCTTCATCCGGACATAGCAAATCAGTATGACTACTATTATGTACCCACATATTATGTCGATGGTCTTAAGGTCCATGAAGGAGCAGCTACTAAGGATATCGTACATAGTATATTTGAAAGAGCTCTAGAAAAGTAAAATACTCCAAAATTGCTCGCAAAAAAAGCTCAATTGTTATATTAAACATTGAGCTTTTTATGTTTTTTACAATAGCTTTTAGACAGCCGACCCTGTATTTTTAACTGAAATTAAAAAACGTAAAGCAAAAACTCTTGGTTCTTTATAGATTTTTTAGGAATAAACGAGCTATATCGGCTCCACCAATAAAGGCACCTAGTGCACTTCCGAGATTAGCCAAAAAAATAATGAGTAGAATACGTGTTACTTTGTTGTTCCAGAAGCCTTTGACACTCAAAACATCCTCGGATAGGGTCTCAAAGTCACCTACACTGGGTCGGCGAAAGTAGGCCTGAACAATTCCGGCAAACCAGCCTGCAGCAATGAGTGGATGTAAGGCTGATATAGGTGCGGCAACAAAGGCAGTAAGTATAGCAAGCGGATGTCCTAAACCAAGTGCAGTTCCAATTGCAGAAAGGGTTCCGGTCCATAGTATCCAACTCAGGGTTTGCTGGAGTCCAGCGGAAGGATTTGCATAGAAGGTGAAGGCAATAACTGCTAGAATTAAGATTGGAATTGCCCAACCTAAAATTTTAGGAACGTTTGATTTAGGAGGAATCTGGGATAATCGTTCTAAATCATGTTCTTTATAGAGTTCTTCTTTAATACCTGGAACGTGTGCAGCACCTAAAATGGCAACGACCTTATTCCCCGGAGCCTCTTTAATTTTCTGTGCGAGATATTGATCCCGCTCATCGATTAACGGAACCTTGAGTTTGGGGAAACTGACTGTAAATTCACTGAGCATTCCATTAAGCATATCCTGTGATTTTAGCTTATCCAGTTCCTCTTCGGTGATGTTTTCGTCACTAAAGATACTATAGATAATCTCCATGATCAGCTTTGTTTTTCCCCAGAATCCTACATTATGCCAGATCCGAGAAAAGGTGATTTGAATATTTCTATCAGCGAGGACTAAGTCAGCACCTACTTCTTCGGCTGATTCAATCCCTTGAAGCATTTCCTGTCCAGCGTTAATACCCAATTGTTTGGCCATGCGTTTTTGAAAGGAGGATAGAGCGAGATTCATTAAAAGTAAAGTGGCTTTTTTCTCTTTAATTACTTTAAAGATATCTGTCTCTTTCCATTTATCTCCCTCGAGTATCGATTGATATCTTTGTTCATCTAATTCTATACATACAGAGTCTGGTCTTTCAGATTCTATAACATCCTTGACTTGTTCTGCGCTGTGTTTCGATACGTGTGCAGTACCTATAAGAATAATTTCCTTATCCTCTAATACTAATCGAGTTATGTTTTGGTTTTCTTCAGACATATTAACAACCTTCCTTTGATCACTTTCCCTCATTAGCATACAATTTTATCCAGAAATATTTAAAGCGATTTCTATCATTATACAACTTTTCTTATAGGGATTAAAAGGTAAAATGCATTATATATAGAATTATTGCTTGAATATTGATTTAGAAAAAAAGGGGCGCGACATGGAGCAATTAACTCATTTACAGGAGCGGTTCAAGACAGTTCAAGCAACAGTCGGACAAGTGATTATGGGGCATGCGGAATCGACGAAGTTATTACTCGTCGCAGTCCTTGCGGGGGGGCATGTGCTCTTAGAAGACATGCCTGGCACGGGTAAAACTACCCTTGCGAAAACCATAGCTCGTTGTTTAGGGTGTTCCTTCCAGCGAATTCAATTTACACCAGATTTAATGCCAGGTGATGTAACAGGGTACACCTACTTTGATCAGAAGGAACAGACCTTTAAGTTCCGCCAGGGTCCTGTAATGAGTCATATTGTACTTGCTGATGAAGTCAATCGAGCGATTCCACGTACACAATCGAGCCTTCTTGAGTGTATGGGGGAAGGGCAAGTTACAATCGATGGCGTAACTAGAGTCTTACCAAAACCGTTTTTGGTCATGGCTACGCAAAATCCGATTGAGCAAGAAGGAACTTTCCCTTTGCCAGAAGCTCAGCTTGATCGGTTTTTACTTTGTTTATCTTTGGGATACCCCTCAGAAGCGGACGAAGAACGGATGTTACTAGCCCATAGTGGGACGAATCCTTTAGATGATGTTCATGCGCTATTATCGCCGGAGGAAATTGTGGCGTTTTCTCAACTCTGTCAAGAGATTAGGGTCGAAGACTCGTTGCGAACCTATTTGCTTAATATTTGTCGGGCGACTCGGTCCCATCCGGCGATTGTCGTAGGTGCGAGTCCTCGTGCCTCTTTGAATTTACTTTTTGCTTCTAGGGCCTTGGCTGCTTTGAATGGACGCTCCTATGTAATTCCTGATGACATTAAAAGCTTGGCCATTCCGGTATTAGCGCACCGTCTTACTCTTAATTTTCAGGATCGCATCAGCGGTTTAAACCCGAAAGCTGTAGTTGCCTCAATCCTTGAAAAAACCGAAGTTCCACTAAGATAGAGAGGATTGAAATGAACGGCAAGAAACAAATCAAAGAGTTTTATGGGAGTTCAGTCTTTAGTAAGTATGGGTTAATGGCTCTTCCTTGTTTACTCATACTTAGCTTCATATATGGCTTGAAGGAACTCGTCTGGATTTCCTTAAGCTGTTTTGTTATTTTGCTTTTTTCTCGAATCTGGGCGGCGAGGAGTCTCAAGGATTTAGTGATTACGGAATCCATCCCCACCCGAGAAGTTTTTCATGGGGAAGAAATTCAAGTTCGGTTTGAGGTTCATAATAATAAACGATTACCCGTAGCCTGGCTCAACTTAGAAACTGGGGATTTCCAGAAAGAAAATGAAGAGAGGCTCAGGCGAGAAGAAGAGGAAGATGCGGGGCGACCAAAGGCTGGTTTTACCGAAACAAAGAGTAATTCAGTGTTAGAGACTGAGAAAAAAAGCACGAGCAGACTATTTAAAATAGGTTGGATATCCGGTCAGGAATCCTTGACACTCCAACAGTCTCTAAAAGGATTAAGACGTGGTGTCTATAAAGTTGGCCCTTCTAAAATCAGGAGTGGAGACCCCTTTTTATTATTTTGTTGTGAACAGTCCCTCGTTGGTTCTACAGAAGTGTTAGTGTACCCGGCCTTGCTGGATTTTCCCTGGCCGGATTTCGGAAGAAAGCATCCGAATGGAAATATTGCGGATCAAAATGTGGTCTTTACAGATCCTGCTTACAAAATTGGAATTAAAGACTATGAACCGTCAGACTCCTTAAGGAGCATTAACTGGGCGGCGAGTGCCCGCTACCAAGCCCTTAAAACAAATATCCCCGAGGGAAAAGCAGTCTCTCGCTGTGTGATATTTCTTGAGGGTACGAATTTTGTACACGGAAATAGCCTTGAGGGAAGAGCAAATTTGGCCTGGGAATTGTTAATGAGTGGTGTAGCCTCTTTAGCCTTTCACTTAAGTTCTGTCGATAAAGAATGGAGCTTTGCCACCAATGTACTTGAGAAAAAGGCCCAACAGGATCAAAGGTATGTTACAGGGAGTAATTCAACAAGTTCTCATCACCAGCTTAGGTTACTTTTAGCAAGGCTTGCCTGCTTAGAGCTTGCTCCCGGTAAAATGGCTCCCGAGTATTTACAACGTGTGAAGGGACAATCCGGGGTAACACTTATCCTCTTTTCAGTTGCCTATGACCCAATTCTTCAGGCAAAGCTTCTACAAACCACCCAATTTAAACAAATCAAATGGTTTGTGTTGGAGGAAAACCCAATGTCTGAAGGGATGGACGTTTACGCACTAAGACCTGGGTGGGCCGAAGATGATGACTTATATAAACATCTCATTGGTTAGAGTAAGGGAGAAGAAGGGGGAGAAGCGGTTTGACGTTCATTTTTAGCTGGCTTCAGCTTACTGTGATGTGCTATTTGGCCTCGGCCGTTCTTTCTCCCTATCGTTTATTTGGGAGTGTTATTTTACCTTGGTGGTCTTGGGGTCTTTTTATCGCCCTAAACTATTTACATAATGAAATACATTTGAAAAGGCAATCAGGGGGAGTAAGCTTCTCAATTAGTAATTTACTATTTTTCCTTGTCTTCGGAATCGGTGGGCTCGGTTATTTGCAGCAAACGCTCTCCGGAAGGTTTTGGCCCAATAGTCTCATGAATATTGTAGTGGCCTTCTCTATGGTTTTAGCTTTAGGCTATTCGTTTTATAAGCCGCCAACTGAAAAACAACACATCCAGTTTTGGGAATTAGGGATAATTGTAAGTAGTTATGGAGCCTTCCTAGCGAGTCAATACCTAGATATTCCCTATATCTATGTACTCCCGCTAATAATTATTGCCTCTGGACTTATCCATCAGGGTCTAAGCCCTAGGACTGAGTCGGCAGGGGTAATCCGCTCCACACAAGGGTCAAATCGATTTTCTATCGGTATGATATTACTTCTTATAACCTCAGTAATAGCTGTATTAAGCCTCCTTGGTTTGGCCTCGAACAAGAACATAGGGGAAGCACTCAACTCATTTATAACGAGCATCATCGCCTTCTATAATCAATTCGGACAAGAAGCCTTGAATAAGCCACCAAAATTTTTGTCTTTTATGAATTATTCTTCTGGGATTACTTCGTCATCATCATCTTATGGAGCGACGGCGCCTCTCTGGTACATGATGTTACTATGGATATTACTTGGCTTTTCAATAATTTTGCTGATTATTTATGGCCTTATTCGAGTGTACGAGTTTATCCAGTTTTTAAAAGTTAGTAAACTAAATCCCAGAGCAAGTAAAGTCAGTGAAGGCTTCTCTTTAGTTCCGACTTTACGAAAGTTCAGAGGCAACCTATCGATTTGGGTAACTTCAATTATGCGAAAAACAAAAAACCTAGCACGTCAGCTAGGGTTTCAAATAGGAATTTCACCTAAGGACATCAAAGGACTCTATAGTTACTTTTTATGGTGGGGTGGCTTTACAGGGCTAAAACGAAAATTAAATCAGACTCCCCGGGAATATCAAGAGGAACTTAGTCAAACGATTCCAGTGCTAAACTACGAGCTAGTGTTAGGAATTGAGCGACTTACTATTTCTTATGAACGGTATTCTTATGGGGGAGATTCAGCACCCCTAACGGTTAAGGAAATTAAAGATGTGTATAAAACCTTAGCGAAATTTCGTCAGGTATAAAGTTTCAGTCGGTGTTTTTTACTGACTTACCTCTTGCCAGTGATGCAAATATTCCCATGAGGCAAAATGCTGTAAAAATAATAAAAGCAAGACGCGAACTTATTATAAACTTTATAGGATATTCACTTGAATCTAGTTCTAATTTCCCTATGTTTACTGAAGTAATCAACGAAACGATTGCCATGCTAAAGGTTTGTCCGAGTAGCCTCATTGTTCCCATGGTTGAGGAAGCAACCGCGTAATGGGATTTAGTTACAGAACTCATCACTGCATTAGTATTTGGCGAGGAGAAAAGGGCAAAACCTATGCCGATTAGAATTAAGTTCAGGATAACTAGAACCACTGAAGTCTTAGCGCTAAGAAAGATAAAAAGGAAAAGACCTAACGTTGTAAGCCCCATGCCGATCGAAGCCAGAATTTGAGGTTCGATCTTATCTGATAATTTGCCTGTAAGCGGGGATAGGGTAGCCATTATAATAGGTTGAGAGAGTAGGATTAAACCTGAGTAGGTTGTATCAAGTCCTAAGACAAGCTGTAAATATAAGGATAAGAGGTAACCCAAAGCAAAGGTTGCACTATAATTAATTAAAGTTGCAAGATTTGAAAAGATAAAGGTTGTATTTTTAGAAAACAATTTAATGGGTAGCAAAGGAAAGTCAGTTCTATATTCGTGCCGGATGAAAATAGCGACTAGAACTATCCCGGTAAGTAATATTAGAATATAGGACGAGGCCGAGGTCAAATTAGATAAGCCAAGTAATAACATAGTCAAGCCTGAGATGCAAAAAATGCTTCCCCAGATATCAAAGGCTTCACCCTCGGAACCTTTCCACTCTCCTTTAAGTTTGAGGAGGGTTAGAGTCAGAATAATTATATTTAGTACAAACCCCAAAAGGAAAATTCCTCGCCAATTCGTGTACTTACAGATTGCACCGCCTAAAACGGGTCCAAGGGAGAGGCCGATATATATAGCAGCGGTATTGATACCCAGAGCTCTTCCGCGTTCCTGGGGAGGAACGACAGAAGTCAAGATTGCCATTGAGGTGCCGAAAACCATAGCATAGGCAATCCCCTGCAACAACCTGAAAAGGATGAGTGAATATAAGGAAAAAGCTAAGCCACACGCTAGTGAAGTCAAGCCGAAGAGAAAAATACCCAGGGTAAACATTTTCTTGCGTCCGACGATATCGGCTAAGCGGCCAAAGGGTAAAGCAAAGGCTGCACTAGATAACAGATAACTGCTGACAATCCAATTGAGCAGAGACTGACTGCCGCCGAATTCTGAGCTGATGGAGGGGATGGCGATGTTAAGAGCATTACCCATGAAGGGAGCGATAAACGAGGTCATTAGCGTAATTACCAGGGTCAGTCGGATGAAGTTTCTACTGTAGGTCATAATTCTTGGCCTCCCCCAAATGAGCTGAATAAATAAAGGTTCTAGAAATATTCGTAGAATCCTTTTGATCATTAAAAAACAGCTAAGAAGTGTATATTCTTCTTAGCTGTTTTATATGTGGGAAGAGCTAGTTCTTATGACTACATCATTTGGTTGGGTGGAGTCTGAACTGTATCATACATTTGCCCAATAGTCTGGGTAACATTTTGTGGGGCAACTTGTAGTGGATAGTAACCTTGTTTTGCCATCCACTGCCATACATCATAAGCATGATGAGAGGTCATAGTAAAGGCGTCCTCAAGGAACTGCCGTAGCTCTGGATTAGTAGCTTCCATAGTAGACCACGCATATTCCCGTCCTGCGCGTTTGAGCGTGAGTAAATATGCCGTCGCAATCTCGCGGTCATTAAATACTTCAACCTTTGTTCTAGGGACCACGGTTTGTGGGGAGGAAGGAGCTTGATTGAAGAAGCTAGTATCGTGGTTTAACGGGGGGACTTGGAGCTTCGTTGTTGCTCCATTCGGATTCTTCACATATAAAAGACCCTCTCTTTTTCCTTTATGAAATTAACGAAATAGGATGAGAAAATCCTCAAATCCTTCACGCTCTAAATCTGCCTTAGGGATGAAACGGAGAGCGGCTGAGTTAATACAATAACGCAGACCCGTGGGGCCAGGTCCATCGTCAAAGACGTGACCAAGGTGTGAGTCTGTATCACGGCTACGAACCTCGGTACGGGTCATGTTATGACTAACATCTGTTTTTTCTTTGAGTTTGGTTTTCAAAAGGGGCTTTGTGAAACTTGGCCAACCACATCCGCTGTCAAATTTGTCTATGGAACTAAAGAGAGGCTCGTATTTCTTTGAGAAGAGGCATTATAACCGTTCTCCTAGAAAAATATAATACTAAAATAAGTAATGGTATTTTCACCGTTGTTATATTTGATATTACATAGAGGAGCTTGTTGGACAACCATAATTCCAAAGCCTTCAGTGGCAGGAAACATGCGGTTAGGAAATCTACAGGGATTTTCAGGATAAGTACATTTATCGCATAGAGTACAGCCTTCGGCAGATAGGATGAGGGTTTCTTTGAATTGATTACGGAAAATCTGTGCTACCTGCTCTGTGATTGCTTCATGTAGCTTACGCGCTTCACTCCACCCAGCAATATCATACTTCTTTTTGAGTTTGGCTAAAGACGTAAACATAAATGCATTTTCAAAGTCAGTACATCTGTTTTTACATTCTTCGACACTTCCAACTGCTGGAGGGCAGGCCCATGATGAACCATACATACCACAGACGTTTTTCTCACACAACCTTCTTACTTCATCCGAGAAGATTACAGCAGTGGATTTCAGAAAAGCATATTCGTGAATATTTAGATTTTCTTTCTCTTGCGAAATTACTTCTTCTATTCTTGTCATTTTTGCTACCTCAATTCTCATTCTGTACTCCTTCAGCAATACTTTTCTTTTTTTCTATAATACTCGCCAAAACTTACCTACTTATTATTTCAGGATATCAAAAAGAAAGTAAGGAGTAAACAGAATATTATGGAGACTTATTTCGGGAACATGAGTTATCTTTGCTTTGAATTTTGCGATTGATATTTGGTGGTAAGGGGCATAAAATATGTATGCCTTGGTTGAGATTCAATGTATTATTGGATACATAAAAGATCTTTAATGTTATTTTAAGTGAAGGAGAATTTTAATGAAAAATCTTAAACTTGCATTGCTTGTATGTGTATCATTAATCCTATTTGCCATCACTGGGTGTGGCAGTACAACCCAAAATAATTCGACCACGACCAATACCACCACGAATTCGAAAACCCCAGAGCAAACGAGCGGGGGGGCGCAATCTAATGCTAAGAATCCCATAGTCACCATTACTATGGCGAGTGGTGAAGTGATCAAGGTAGAACTTTATCCCAGTGTTGCTCCTAATACCGTGAAGAACTTTATCTCCCTCGTGCAAAAGGGATTTTATAATGGGACTACCTTTCATCGAGTCATCCCTAATTTTATGATTCAGGGGGGAGATCCACAGGGTAATGGTTCGGGGGGGCCAGGATATAGTATCAAGGGTGAATTCTCTAAAAATGGATTTAAAAATACCTTGAAGCATGAACGAGGCGTGATCTCGATGGCGAGAACAAACGCCCCAGATTCAGCTGGATCGCAATTTTTCATTATGGTAGCCGCTGCGACCAGCTTAGATAATAACTATGCCGCCTTTGGGAAAGTGACAAGTGGAATGGAAACAGTTGATAAAATAGTGAATAGCCAAAGGGACAAAGCAGATAAGCCACTACAAAGCCAAGTCATGAAAACAGTAACGGTCGATACCTTTGGCGTGAGTTATGGTGATCCAGAAGTCATAAAAAAATAGAGTTTAAGGAAATTACTGCAATTGTTCTAGTACATTCAATGATAGCTTGACCCACCCTACAGAGAATTTAAGTTAAATTTAAGCATTGAATGGAGGTTGAAAGAAATGTCTCTTTGGGAAGCTAAGGGTTTCTGGATGAGGGATAATATCCATTGGCCAAGACCAGTCCATCCACTGTTTGTTTCCTATGGACTAAAGCCTATTGAAGTTGGATCTGAACGCGCCTATGAGGAATGGTCTATCCCTTCACTTAAAAATGCTTATCTTGTACTCCAGGGCTATGTCTATCAGCGAACTGAACCGATTGGAGGGGAGACACCTCCAATCATGGAACGGTTCCCGTTTCTCTTCCATCTATGGCGTCTTGATCCTAAGCTCCGGGGGCGGGTCTTGGGTTTCGAACGTTTTCTCAAGGAGAAGGGGTTTGAGAATCACATCCATACGTGGAAGGACACATGGGAGCCAGAGGCACAGAAGCGTCTTGAACCTATTCTATATTTAGACCGCGCAAACGCGAGTTTAATAGAACTAGCGGAGCATCTCGACCAATGCTACGACTTTTTATGCTGGTCTTGGAACCCCCATATTAAAGTAGTCATGATTGCTATGTACATTCGTGAACGATGGGTAGATGTCTGCAAAAGACTGCTCAATCTAACCGAGTTTGAAGCCTACGAATTGGTCCAAATTAGTGATCCTATGGTATTTAACACCACTAATCGTCTCTTATCAATGGCACGGCGTGCTGCTTCTGACCAAGAGGTTAGCGGCATTTTGTCTTTACCCAGTAAAGAGGCGCTTCAACAACTATCGAATACTTGGTTTATGGAAGAACTTGAGCAATTTCTAGATGAGGAAGGGGACCGACCTGCTGATAGCTTTGAATTCGAACCTACATGGAGAGAGATGCCAGAGATGGTGGTTGGAATTATTAAAGGGATGATAGGTTCTGAATATGATCCTGCAGCCGAAGAAGCTGAATTTCAAACCTATCGGATTCAGCGAATTAATGAACATCGTAGCACTTTAACGGGTGAGGCTAGGGAGGAGTTCGACGCTTGGCTTAAATTGGCAGAGGATGCTCAGCCCTTGACCGAAATTCATGACTACATTCTATCCAATATCCCTTTATGCCATGTACGATATGATGCGCTTGAGGCTGGTCGAAGATGGGTGCAGAGTCGAATTCTAGAGAATGCAGAGGATACTTTATTCCTTTATAGAGAAGAATTACAATCAGCTTTAAGAGGGAATTATGATTTAGCTAGTTTGAAAGGCGTGGTGGATAATCGAAAGGCAGAGCGGGCTCGAAATTTCGCGCTAGTACCACCACAAACGATTGGAAAAATGCCTATGGACCCACCCTGGAAGGTATTTCCGCCTATTGCGGCAGAGGGAATGAAACTCTTTATGAAGCAAGCTTCCCTTATCGAGGCGCGGCAAGGAACGGCGATGGGCCTATCACCAGAGGGAGAGTTGTCAGGTACTCCGGGTTCTCCAGGGGTTGCAGAGGGTCCAGTTCGGATCATCTATACGGCTGAGGAGTTCCACTTGGTTCAAGAAGGAGAAGTATTAGTATGCCCGTTCACGACTCCGACTTGGACGGTGCTCTTTCCGCATGTAGCCGCCTTAGTCACTGACTCTGGTGGTGCATTATCCCATGCAGCTATCGTCGCCAGAGAATATAGACTCCCTTCTGTAGTTGGGACGATTAATGGTACGAAGGTATTGCGTAACGGACAACGCGTGCGTGTGGATGGAGGATCTGGGAAACTTAAAATTTTGGACGAGGGATAATAAGATGAGATATGTTCGATTCCTTCGAGATTTAACTAAAGAAGACCTACCCTTAGCTGGAGGTAAAGGCGCAAATCTAGGGGAGTTAGTGCTCGCGGGAATGAGGGTCCCGCAAGGGTACGTTTTAACCGTGGATGGATATCGTCGTTGTGTATCACCTGCTTTTTTACCAGAACTGGAGAATAATAACTTACAAGCTTTAGAAAAGGTACATTCTGAGATCCAGAGACAAATTGATGATATTATTATTCCCGACGATGTCAGGTCAGAAATCCTTAAAGCCTATAAAGTTATGGGCAGCCCCATAGTCGCTGTTCGTTCGTCGGCCACTGCTGAAGATCTACCGGGTGCAAGTTTTGCAGGTCAACAAGAAACCTATCTTAATGTTCAAGGGGAAAGTGAAATATTAAGTGCAATAAAAAAATGTTGGGCTTCACTATGGGCGCCTCGGGCGGTGCAATACCGTACTTTACAGGGATTTGGAGAGAGTGAAGTTGCCCTTGCTGTCGTCATTCAGGAAATGGCACCGCATGAAGTCTCGGGAGTCGTCTTTACAGTTAATCCCCTTTCAAATAATTCCTGTGAGTTGATCATTAATGCTGCACCTGGTGTTGGAGAGGCTTTGGTACAAGGAGAAATCGTTCCTGATCAATGGCTTGCCAGACGTCCAGATGGTGCCGTCCTTAAATTCACACCAGCTCCGGAAAAGGGTCAAGCTCCTTCTGTCTTCATGCGATTATCACGCCCTAACCGAGGGTGCCTGACCTCTCATCAGGTTCGGGAACTGGCTAGTCTTTGCCTCCGTATAGAAGAGCATTTTGGTGGAGTGCCCCAGGATATTGAGTGGAGCTATGGCGCAGGGGAGTTTCACCTTCTTCAGAGTAGGCCTATCACGACGCTTCAAGGGAGATCCTAATACCCTTTTCTTGATACCAATAAGCGATTCCTGATACGAAAACAAGACCTCTTTCGCTAGCGGAAGAGGTCTTGTAACCCCATTAATGATAATTCTTAGTAATTGTAGTATACTAACACGTGCGAGTAATAAGGTTAAACGGGCAAATTAATATCTAAAAATAATCAGAAGGTGGCAATCCATGAGAAATATTAAAATGATAATTGAATTTGATGGATCTAGATATAAGGGATGGCAGAAACAGAAAGAGACGGATCTCACGATACAAGGTAAGATAGAAGCTGTTCTATCAAAAATGACGGGGGAAGAGATTCTTTTAGTGGGTTGTGGGAGAACCGATTCAGGAGTGCATGCTGAAAATTACGTCGCAAATTTCCATACAAAGAGTACTTTCAATTGCCAAGCGATGTCGTATTATCTATATGAGTTTTTGCCAGAGGATATCGTTGTAAAATCCTTGGAAGAAGCCTCTGAAAGGTTTCATGCCAGATACAATGTAAAATCAAAGACATATGTTTACAGAATTAATACTAATAAATATAGAGATGTGTTTAAAAGAAAATATACATATCATCTTGTTGAAAAACTCGATTTAGCTGAAATGAAAAGCGCTTCAGAGGTCTTACTCGGTAGTCATGATTTTCAGAGTTTTACTAATTCAAAAAAAAGTGATAAATCGACGGTTAGAACGATTAATTATATTAATATACTTGAAAAGGATGGCCTTTTAGAGATAGAAGTTAATGGAAATGGATTTTTGTGGAATATGGTTCGAATCATAGTTGGAACACTTATTGAAGTCGGTAAAGGCAATCTTAAACCCTTAGATGTAGAAAAGATTTTAAGTGAGAGGAAGCGCTGGGAAGCTGGGCCCTTAGCACAAGCGAAAGGCTTATTCTTAAGAGAAGTGCAATATTAAGAATCGTAGATGAGCTTAGACACGAGTAATTCAGTCTAAGCCTTTTTTCTATGTATTTCAGTCAAGAACTCCTCCTAAAAGGATCAACTCTGAAAATCGTCCTTAAAAGGAATTCAGAGACCTTTTAAGTCAAGAAAACAGCATCTCAGGACTTTTTAATTAAATATTCAGAATATTTATGATATAATGACCTCCTCCAGGATTATAGCTTCACGAAATAGTTGAGCGAATAGGAAAGAGGAGGAAAAGGATATGATGGAGAAACTGTGGTTAAGTTCTTATGAGCCAGGTGTACGTTCGATTTTAGAAATACCAAATATTACTTTGCTTGAAATGTTTAAGCAAACGGTAGAGCGGTTTTCAGAGCGGCCTGCACTAATATTTCAAGGACAATTTTGGTCTTATCGTGAAATGGATGAAGCAGTCGAACGCTTGGCGCGAGCTTTTTCACTTCACGGTGTCCAACCCGGAGACAGAATCTCTATTTATATGCCCAATAGTGCACTTTGGGTCATTTGCTTTTACGCCTGCATGCGCTTGAGTGCTGTGGTGGTTCAGACAAACCCCATGTATGTTGAATCCGAACTGAAAGCTCAACTCAACGATGCCGGCGCGATTGGTATTATAACTATACCTACCTTACTGCCAAGGGTTCTGGGTATTCAGGGTGAAACCAATCTGCAAATGATTGCGGTCGATCCTTTGAGTAACTTTGAATTTCCTCCCTCTGAAGAATTTCTCAATCTAAATGATCTTCTCAACGATTCCTCTGTGGATAAAATTGACTTACCCCTACCCAATATCCCAGCGGACATAGGAATTGCTGTTTTGCAATATACAGGAGGCACGACGGGCACTTCCAAAGGTGTAGTCCTCACGCATCGTAATCTATTAGCAAACGCCCTGCAAATCAAGGAATGGCTTCAAGCAGACGAGGGACAGGAAAGAATTCTCACGGCGTTGCCCTTATTCCATATTTATGCATTATCTGCCTGTATGAATTTAGCGATGATCTCTGGGGGGAGTATGGTCATCCTCCAGAAATTTGACATTGATGCAGTGCTCCAACATATTAATGATTATGCCCCAACGATTTTTCCAGGTGCTCCAACTATGTATGTGGCTGTCATTAACCATCCAAGAATTAAGGAGTATAATGTGTCTTCCATTAAAATCTGCGTTAGTGGTTCTGCACCACTCCCAGTAGAAGTTGCAATCCGTTTTGGAGAGTTGACAGGTGGGCGATTGGTTGAGGCCTATGGACTCTCGGAAGCTTCTCCAGCAACACATCTTAATCCAGTTTATCATGCACGCGTAGGATCCATAGGTGTTCCAGGCCCAAATACGGATGCTAAAATCGTCGACTTGATTACAGGAAAAGACACTCTAACTCCTGGAGAAATTGGCGAACTTGTGGTCTCTGGGGATCAAGTCATGCGGGAGTACTGGCAAAAACCATCGGAGACTCAAGCGGCTTTGCGAGAGGGTTGGCTTTATACCGGTGATATCGCACGGATGGATGAAGATGGATTCTTCTATATTGTCGATCGCAAAAAAGACATGATCCTTTCTGGTGGGTATAATGTCTATCCACGAGATATTGAAGAGTCCCTATATGAACATCCAGCCGTTAAAGAAGCCGTATGTGCGGGGATTCCGGATTCTTACTGGGGAGAAATCGTTAAAGCTTATGTCGTATTAAAAGAGGATTCACAGGTTACAGAAGCGGAAATAATAACTTTTCTTAAGCAGAAGCTTGCAGCCTATAAGGTACCGAAAAAAGTTGAAATTCGAGAGAATTTACCACGAACAGCTATAGGAAAAGTTCTTCGTCGTTTTTTAATTGATGAAGAACTGCAAAAGCAACACATACTAATAGCACAAGTGGAAGATGAGCATGTAAAAGAGGAAAATAGATAGAGAATAGTTAGATGTTATTGTGTATTAAGCTTAAACGAGTTGAAAGGTGTTTGAAATGCTTATGTTAGATAATATCATGAACGTAATTGAAGGCACGATGATAGAGGCGCTATGTATTGATATCAAAGAACTTACACCTGAACGAGTGATCGCGACAATGCCAGTCAATGCGGCGACCCGTCAGCCGACTGGCTTACTCCACGGGGGGGCATCCGTAGCATTGGCCGAGACCGTGGCGAGCATCGGCACGTGGAATCTTATCGATCGGGAAAAACAAGCAGCTGTTGGGCTGGAAATCAATGCTAACCACATACGGAGTAAAAGAGATGGAATTGTGACTGCAGTAGGGACTCCATTGCACAAGGGCCATAAGACGATGGTTTGGGATATTAAAATCCTGGATGAAGACAATAAACTAATCTGCATTTCTAGGTGCACAGTTGCCATCATAAACCAGGAATATAAAATGTAGAATTAAGATTTTTGCTAGGTTCAACGATTAATTACGTAGATAGGACTAGAGGAAAAGCTTAGACACGAGCAATTCGAGTCTAAGCTTTTTCAACATTTTCTGCTCTAATGTGCTTGGGTCTTTTAGGTATTTTTCGAGAAATCCTATCCAAGAACTTTGTTGTATAGGATAAGGTCTTTGCAGGACAAGCATCTACACAATGACCACAGCCTACACAACGATCGGTTTTGACGGGTTCTCCTTTTTGCGCCTTAGCTTTTATTTCTATTGACATAGGGCATGCACTATTGCATTTACCACAATGTATGCATTTTGTTTTGTTTGTAATTATCTTTTGTCCAGCTACTTTAGCCAACAAACTTAACACGGTTCCTAAGGGGCAATAATAGCAATACCCTCTACCTATAAAAGCGACCCAGAAAAACATTGCTATCAAAAGTTCTGAGCTTAAGTACTTAAAGGTCTCTAGTTTGCTGATGATATGAGTGTCTCCAACTAAGGGTATACCTAGTAATGAGAGTACCCAATACATCGTGAAAAAGAGAGCTAATGCTAGAAAAAGCCATCTAAGGAGAGAAAATACTTTTAAAGTGGTGGGCTTTAATTCTTTAGTTTTGCCTACCAAAGGGAAAGCCGGTGCAAACACTTCCGAGGCAAAACCGTTAAATAGACAGATTGTGGAGCATTGCCAACGTCTACCGAAAAGAAGTGTTCCTAAAATGATAATGAGACTGATACTGACATAGAATATCAAAGCAGTAGTTATACCCACTAGTCCCCACTCTGGAAAATGATTTAAGTAAAAAGATGAGGTTGGATCAAGGAGTTGTAAAGGAGTAGTCGTCCAGGGTAGAGGCATTGCAAAAAAATACAACTCATTATTGTGTAAAAGTAGAGGGAATACTATATGCACGACTAGAGCGGCAAAAGTTATACCCATTAGATTTCTCTTTCTCATGGTGGTTCTTCCTGAACTACCAACAATCCTTAGGGTAAGAAAACTGCAAATGATAATAAATAACGTTTTTATCCAGTTTTCATAAAACTGCCAGAACCAGGTAATGAAGCCTGAAATAGAGGGAGAGGCTTGACTAGCATAGCCATAATTTAAGCCAGCAATAAGTATACACAATAATATATATACCCAGAGGATTGCCTTAAGTATGGTTAATTCAAGAGGCTTTTTGGTATGCATACAATTCTCCTTTATTTATAAAGTACGAGCTGTTAGAAGTAAAATGAATATTCATTGTAATTATACTCCTGGTGGTATAATATACTTCAAGAAGATCTTAATATTAATAACTATGACTATGGGGTGTTTAAATGCCAGACTACATATTTATTGTAATCGCTTTTGCTCTACTAGGCTTTTTTTTAGCTCGGAAGTTTGCTTTTTCTACTCATAAAAATATAAAAAATATTTCTGCTGAAGACGCTTATGAACTGATTAAAGCTACAAAAGGTATAATCATTATTGATGTAAGAACGAAGCTAGAGTATCAATCGGGACACATATCTGGAGCAAGATCTATCCCTGTAGCGGAATTCGCTTCAAGATTTAAAGAACTCAACAAATATAAGGATTCTCCAATATTAGTTCACTGTGCCTCAGGGGGGAGAAGCCCTGCGGCAGTAAGAATTCTGTTAAAAAATAATTTTAGTAACATCTATCATATGAATCATGGCTTAAGAGGATGGAAGTATAGTTTAAAGTAATTTTTATAATCGTGTATATTGAGGCGACTAAAAGCACATTATAATGTCGAAGGGTACGTAATGATTGAGCTAAGATTTATATATGCCTTTTCAAAGGGGTGTATGTGGGTCAGTCAAAGATAATTAATAGGTGAAAGCTTATAGATTGTCGGAGAGAAGATTCTTGTGGGTAGGGTAGGCTTTTAGCTAGTCGACTAATCGTTGATTATCTAAGGGGTCTAGCTTATCTTCAAGGGTCGAGCAAAGATTGTGCTGGGTTTCAAACACTTTGTATATAGATATATACTGTGAAGTATATGCCTACATATGAATTTATCGGTCTTATTTAACCGAAAGGCTAGATAGGGTCGGGTAGATATCCAGTATGGTCGAAAAACCATCAGCTGGAGTGGCGATTCTGCTTGGTTATGAGTCGAAAGATTATAGCTAGGTAATAAGTTATCTCTTTTGGTGCTAGGTAGATCATTACGTGCTCTTCTTTAAACTAACAGTTAAGGGGCTTCGTTCATAGGCTTTATGAACGAAGCCCCTTTTGATACCTTTTTTACATAAATATATGAGCGAAATCACAGTCTGAAAGCATACTATCCTATATGATGGTTTTAATAGGAGAGGTGATTTCAATGAGTAAGGTGATTGACCTATCAAAGTCGGTTTATGAGATTTGCACTGAGTATCCAGAGGTCATTGATATTATGGAGGGACTAGGGTTTGAGGGGATTACCAGCCCAGGGATGTTAAACACGGCAGGGCGCTTTATGACCCTTCCTAAAGGTGCTGTGATGAAAAAGATAAGTTTGGACAAACTGAAAGAAGCTATTCTAAGTAAAGGGTATGAAATTAAAGAATAAGGGGTGAATAGGATGAGTGAACTGATCAATAATCGTGAGCATAGGCAAAAAATTTTAAAAGAGCTAATTACAGACTTACACAAGGGTAAAACAGTAGAGGAAGTCAAATCCCGGTTTGAGAATCTGATTCAAGGGATTTCTACGAGTGAAATATCGGAAATGGAACAGGCCCTGATTCTAGAGGGAATGCCGGTAGAAGAAATACAGGGACTATGTGATGTACATGCCGCCGTATTTAAGGGTTCGATAGAAGAAATACATAGCCCCCAAAATGAAGAAGATGTACCCGGACACCCTGTGCATACCTTTAAACTTGAGAATAGAGAATTAGAAAAACTTATTGATAGCAAAATCTTGCCTGCGTTAGAAAGTCTAAGTTCTTCTTATAGCACAGAAAATCTAAACAAACTTCAGGGATATTTCGAGACTTTATGGGAAATCGATAAACATTATAGTCGTAAGGAGAATTTAGTGTTTCCTATTATGGAAAAGCACGGAATTACGGCTCCCCCGAAAGTCATGTGGGGGGTTGATGATGAGATACGAGACGCAATCAAAGAAACCCGAAGACTATTAGCTGGCGATACAAGTAGTAAAGATTCAGCTCTTCAAAAGGGTAAGGAAGTCGCAACACGTGTTCCAGAAATGATTTTTAAAGAAGAGAATATCCTCTTTCCCATGGTTATCGAAACCTTTTCCAAGGAGGAATGGGTTCAAATCGCTGAAGCAAGTGAAGAAATAGGTTACTGCCTAACTGAACCGCAAGGAGTTTGGAAGCCCGTTCGGGAAAAAATGGATCAAAATGAAACCGCCAAAGAAAAGAACCAGGGAGAAGGGCCTATCAAAAACGGATATGTTGAATTTGATGCAGGGCTTCTTATACCAGAAGAAATAAACGCTATACTGAACACTTTGCCACTCGATATTACCTTTGTCGGTAAGGATGGAACTGTTAAATACTTCACTCAGGGCAAAGAGCGGATATTCGCTCGGGCCAAGACTGTCCTTGGCAGAAAGGTTGAGAACTGTCATCCGCCCGCAAGTGTTCATGTCGTAGAAAAAATTGTTGAAGAGTTGAAGTCAGGGAGAAAGGACCACGAAGATTTCTGGATCAAGATGGGAGATATGTTTGTCTTTATCCGCTATTTTGCTGTAAGAAATGCGGAAGGCGAGTATCTTGGAATAATGGAAGTCACCCAAAACATCAAGCCTCTTCAAGAGATAACTGGTGAAAAGAGATTGATGTCGGAGTAAATAGACTGGACATCGAAATCGGAACTCCTGAGAACATCTTCTCAGGGGTTCTTTGTTGTCTAGATGCAACTTGAGGCGATACTTGATATAATAGGGTTTGGACTCAATCCGAGGGGGAAACGGTATGGAGATAAAAGAGGTTAAAGGAAATACATTTTGCATTGATACTGGAATGACTTACATACCTTTTTATAAAATCAACGAGGAAGAGATTATATTGTTGGATTCTGGGTGGGCACAAGGAGAAAGAAAAGGAATAGAGGAACTCCTTGAAAAAAACAACTATAAAGTCGCGGGTATATTATGTAGTCATGCTCACATAGACCATATCGGTAATAATACGTATTTTAAGAGGAAATATAACTGTACAATTGCTATGTCAGCCTATGAAGCTCTTGTTTGTAGTTCGGCAGTTAATCTTAAGGTTTATTATAGTAGCCAAACCTTATCCGTTGTTGCAGAGCACTTTGGACATATGGTTTGCGAAACAGATATTATGATTTTGGATAATCAGGATCAAATTAATGTCTGCGGTATTAAATTTAGGATTGTTCATACACCCGGTCATAGTCCTGCGCACATATGCATTATTACCCCTGATGATGTAGCGTATTTAGGGGATGCTCTCATTAGCTATGAGGTAATGAAGGGGGCTAAGATGGCCTACGCTTTCATACTAAGAGAAGACTTGAAAAGTAAAGCGAAGCTGTATGCTTTAAAATGCAGTAGATATATCGTTGCACATAAGGGAATGTATAAAGATATTACAAAACTAATCTCAGATAATATAGATTACTACGAGGATAGAGCGTCAAAAATAAATGCCCTTATAGAAGGCGCTATGACTATGGAAGATATTTTCAAGGCTACGATAAAGAAGTTTGACATTCATGTAAAAAGCACCTACAGATACGCAGTCATTGAAAGAATGTTAAGGTCTTATGTTGAATATCTGAATGAAACGGGAAGTATAGAGTTAAACATTGAGGACGGATTTCTTAAATATACGAAAGGTCCAGGGTTAGGACTATTGAGTGAAGTTGAGTAATGGAGTAGATTTGCGTGTTGAACGAACAGGAATTTTTTGAAGAAATCGAAGCAAAAGGCTTTACTTTGACAGAGCAGCAAAAGAGGGCTGTAGTCCATGATCAGGGTCCTCTTTTGCTTTTAGCTGTTCCAGGTGCGGGTAAGACAACTGTTCTAACTGTCCGCTTAGCTTACTTGATTCTTGTGAAAGAAATAGATCCTCGAAGGATTCTTTGCCTAACTTTTGGTCGTGCAGCGGCGAAGGAAATGCACGAGCGGTTTACGAATAACTTCGGAGAAATAATTCGCGGCGAAATCCATTTTTCGACGATCCACAGTTTTGCCTATGAGGTGGTTCGGTCTGCTTTTCGCCAGAGAGGCGCTCAGTTCAAGATTATCGAGGAACAAAAAGGTGCCGAAAGCAAGATGGGGGTTCTTCGTAGAATCTATCAGAAGCATAACTTAGCGACTATTACTGAAGAGCAACTCGAAAGCCTGCAGAACGCAATCTGCTATATAAAGAACACTTTGAAAAAGCCTGAAGAGGTTAAGAGCAATGAAATTAAGAACTTCTCACTAATCTATAACGATTATGAGGAGTATAAAAGAGATAGCCATCCAAGACTTATTGATTATGATGATATGCTTTCCCTTGCCTTTCAGGAGTTGAAGGAAAACTCTATTTGTCTGGAGTCTTACAGAAAGCGGTTTGCCTATATTTTGACGGATGAGAGCCAAGATACTTCCCTCTTGCAGCATAAGATTATTGAAAGCGTCGCTAAACCAGCCTCTAATATCTTCGTTGTTGGGGATGATGACCAAAGTATTTTTGGGTTTAGAGCTGCTGAACCACAGTATTTGTTAGACTTTGAACAGACTTATCCAGGGGCGAAGATTTTCCGTATGGAACAGAACTTCCGCTCTTCTCCGCAAATCGTTGAGGCATCCTGCAAGTTCATTCGCTCCAATACGCTACGTTTTGATAAAGAAATGTTTACGAAGAACCCTAAGGGAGATGTCCTTCACCTCGGTCACTTTAAAGGAATGAGGGAGCAAAATCAGTTTATTATCGAGAAACTCAAAGGCCAGAAGGATTTGCCCAAGGTAGGGGTACTTTACCGTAATAATCTATCCGCTATTGGTTTAGTCGAAGCGTTAAGCAGGGCCAATATACCTTTTTATATGCGGGAGGCGGGAAAGCAGAGCTTTTTCTCGCACTGGGCGATTCAGGATATTCTGAACTTCCTGCGCTTCTCTTATAGTGACAAAAGCTTGGCGGTCTTGGAGCGCATTTGGACCAAGTTAAGCTGTTCTATTCGAAAGCATCAGATGGAGGATCTCAAGCACAGGCAAATCGATCGATCACTCTTTGAAATCCTTGCGGAGTATCCTGAAGTTACCACGAAGTGTAGAAGTGAATACTTCGAACTTCAAAAACAGTTTAAGGTGCTTAATTCTCTTTCTCCCGCCAAGGCAATCCGCTTTATCCGAAATGAGTTGGAATATGACAAAGCTGTTGCGCAAATTTGTGACTCGTTAGGCTTTTCCGAGGAGTATATTGCAGGCCTCTTGGATATTTTAATATCAATCGCTCAGAATGAATCGACCCTCGTGGATTTTGCCAATCGACTGACCTACCTTGAAGGGCAAATGAAATCTTCTTACAAGAATAAGCACAGCAATGCAGTTACCCTCTCGACCATCCACTCAGCTAAGGGTTTAGAATGGGAACAGGTTTATCTCGTTGACCTTGTCGAAGGTATTATTCCTGAACGGGAGACAGTCAAGGCAGATAAAAATGGGAAGAAAGAATTACTAGAAGAGGAAAGACGCCTTTTCTATGTAGGAATGACCCGCGCAAAGAGACAGTTGACTTTATGCTCGATGGACTATTACTATAATAAGCGTGTTAAAGCTTCCCGTTTTGTCCGAGAGGTAGCTTTAGTTCTCGAAGGAAAGAATCCGATGAAGGCTACCTATAAAGAGGAAATGTCAAATGACCAGAGTGATTTGGCCGCCGGGTTAGTGGTAGAGCACAAAGTCTTTGGTGAAGGAGTCATCGTTAAAGAGGAGGGGAATGTCATTGTTGTTCGCTTCCTGGATGGTTCACAGCGTACTTTAATGAAGGACATCTGTGAAAGTCAAAAGTTGATTTGGGCGGTTTAACTCATTTAGGTAGATATAACGATGTAAAATGATGTAGAATAACAAAGATGAAAATACATGAGAAGTTTATACTTTTCTTGGGAGGATTAAAAAATAAATGACACGACAAAAAGATGAACTTGAAACCGTAACCCTTCTTGGACACCATGTTAAATTAAGCTTTAATTATAACCCGGATATTCTTGAAACATTTGTAAACAAGCATCAGGAAAATGATTATTGGGTAAAGTTTAATTGCCCGGAATTTACTTCTCTTTGCCCCATGACTGGGGCTCCGGACTTTGCAACGATCTATATTAGCTATATTCCGGATATAAAAATGGTAGAAAGTAAGTCTCTCAAGCTCTATTTATTTAGCTTCAGGAACCATGGAGATTTCCATGAGGATGTAGTAAATATCATTATGAAGGACCTTATAAAAATACTTGACCCTCGTTATATTGAAGTGTGTGGGAAATTCCTACCTAGAGGGGGAATAAGCATTGACCCCTATTGTAATTATGGAAAAGGCACGAAGTGGGAGACGTTTGCAGCCCAACGACTCTTATCCCATGATCTTCAGCTTGAACGAGTAGATAATCGGTAATTGGAGGCAAAAGCGAAGACGAAATGTTTAAGTTAAGTTATTAAATAGTCCTAAATATAATAGAAGCAGGGTACTCTTAAATTTTGAGTACTCTGCTTTTTTGCAAAAAACTAAGATTTTCCTTCTCGAGGAAGCCTTGTTCGATCAAAGAAAGTCCTTAGAAGGTTTAAGCAGCCTTCTTGAAAGCAGCTTTTGAATCTACCGGAAAGAATAAAACAAGAAGCAAACTCAGTGCAGAGAAGACAAACAAACCGACGAAGACTGAATGAAGGGATAGAGCTAAGCCCGATATCATCGTACGAAGAACGTCCTGAGAAAGTGTTCCCCGCATAACTGGATCTAGCAATACATTGGTTACACTTACGTTGAGAGTCTGCCCATCACCTACCGACCTCAAATATTGAGCAAATCGATTGTTTAGAATTCCACCGAGAAGAGCAGCCCCTAAGGTACTCCCCAAAATATTCATAAACATATTACTCGCGGTAGCGACACCTCGCATTTTCCACTCCACACTATTCTGAATACCTAAGATGAAAACAGTCCGTGCAAGTCCCATTCCGACTCCGATAAGAAAGGAACCGAGCGCGGCCCAAAGCCATCCCTTGGTCGGGGTTAAGGTGATGAAAAAGAAGGAGCCCAGGAGAATCCAAAATCCACCGATGATAGCGATGCGTCTAAAACCATACTTAAACATGAGTTTTCCGGAAAATGTCGCTGCTAGTGGCCAACCCAAGGACAGAAAAGCGAGGGAGAAGCCAGCAATCATCGGGGATAAGTTTAATACCCCTTGGATATAAGTGGGCAGGAAAGAGGAGATTCCAATAATCACAACTCCCGTCGTTAGTGTCGTTAAATTTGATACGACGATTAGGGAGTCCTTCCAGATTCCTAAAGGCATGATGGGCTCGGATGTACGTCTTTCTTGTAAGATAAAGATGAAAAGGCCCAAAATAGCAATTCCTAATAAGAGCAGAACAGGCGTTGAGAGCCAAGACCAAACTGTTCCAGACTGAATAAAGACAACCATTAATGCACTAATTGAGATGAATAGGAGTGCTGAACCAGCGAAATCAATCTTATGTTTTTGTTTCTCAACAGTCTCATTAAGAAACAGCCAGATCCCTGCTACCGCTAAGACTCCAAGTGGAACATTTACCCAAAATATCCATGCCCAATGAACATATTGAACGAAGAAAGCCCCTAAGGCAGGACCGATAATGGAAGAGACTCCCCAGACGCTGGATAGGTAACCCTGAACTTTGGCACGTTCGGTTAGACTAAAAATATCGCCGACTATAGTCGTGGCAATAGGCTGCACTGCTCCTGCGCCAAAGCCTTGAATCAAACGAAAAAGGATAAGCATATTCATCGTTTGGGCAAAACCACAAAGAATTGATCCCAGCAAAAAGACTACAATTCCAAACGTGAAAATGGGCTTGCGGCCAAACAAATCGGCGAGCTTTCCATAGATCGGGATGGTTATTGCTTGAGCAAGAAGAAAAGCTGAAAATACCCAGCTGAAAAGGGAGAACCCTCCTAAATCCGCTACAATACTTGGCATAGCGGTTGCCACAATAGTACCTTCTATGGCTGCCATAAACATGGCTATCATAACACTGATAAAGACGATTTTACGATTAGTTTTCAATAATTTTCTCTCCTCTAAATAGTCGAAATGCCAATCTCTTTTCCTAGATTAAATCCTTCTTCTGCATCCGTCAACTATGTCCCAAAATATAATCTATTCCTCAAAGGGTGCATAAACAGCTAGTAATGTCAGATAATATCCTCGGATAGTTGTAGCAAGTAGTAAGTATGAAAGGTATAGCGGAGGTGGAGCTATGAATGAGGGGTTAGTAGTTGTTGTTAGATCCTTAATAGGATTTTTTTCTCTTCTTATTTTTGCACGAATTATCGGGAAATCCCAGATAAGTCAGCTTAATTTCTTTGACTATGTGCTGGGGATTACGATAGGTTCTATGGCGGCTACTTTGACGACAGATTTATCCAGTCGAGCATGGCCCCATTGGGTAGGGCTGATAAGCTGGGTTGCCTTAGGATACTTGATGGAAATGATCTCAACAAAATGGAGATATGCTGCTAAGTATTTAGAAGGGGAACCGGTCATTGTTATCATGAATGGTAAGATTATGGAGAAAGTACTTAAAAAGATGCAATATCGTGTAGCGGAGATATTGGGGCTCCTTAGGAACAAAGGTGTTTTTGACTTAAATCAGGTAGATTTTGCCATTTTAGAACCGAACGGTCAGATTTCTGTATTGTTGAAACCAGAACACTTACCAGTGACTCCCAAGGACATGAAGCTACAGGTGTCTCCCTCCGGGATAAGTACTGAACTTGTATATGATGGGATTATTATCGAAGAAAACTTAAGGCAGCTCAATAAGGACAAAGCATGGCTACTTAAGGAGCTCAAAAAGCAGGGAATTAATTATATATCGGAGGTTTTCCTGGTAACCTTAGATTCATCAGGTAGTTTATATGTAGACAGGTATGTAGATCATCTTAAGAAAATTACAGATATTGGCGACTATAAGGGACCCTATTAAGGAGGGATTTTATGAGAAGGTTTTTAGTTATTTCGATTCCGATTGTTACCCTAATTTTATTCATTCTGGTCATGCTTAGTGGTGATTTCTTAAAGCAATCCTTGGGGAAGGATGACAATATTCCTCAATCGATAGAATCCGTGATGCAGGATGTTAATAATGAGGATTGGGCAGCAGCCTCTAAAAATACAGAGCAACTTAGCGAAACCTGGGAAAAAATTATCAAAAGGGTACAATTTAGTGCAGAACGCAATGAGATCAATGATTTTTCGAAGAGCATCGCAAGACTTAGAGGGGCGATAATAGCTCAGGACAAATCAAGTGGTTTATCAGAATTATATGAAGCATATGAACATTGGAAGGGGCTTGGTAAATAGCGGCTTTGCGTGCGGCAAATGAGTTATTGCCTGAGGGTGTGCGTTAAAGGATTAATACAAACAAATAAGCTAATAAACAAAGCCAAGGGCACCATATCAATATCAATGTGTCCTTGGCTTTGTTTATATCCATTTAGAAAAGCTGATTTTTGTAAACTTTATCTAAAAGTAACCTGACCTTCTTTTACTGAGTCGATAATTGCCAATGATTCCAACTGCAGGCCTTTTTCTTCCACGAGCTTTCTACCCTCTTGAAATCCTTTTTCTACGACGATACCCACTCCGGCTATCTCCGAACCACTTTGATTTAATAGGCTAACCAGTCCCATAAGCGCACAACCACTAGCCAGGAAATCATCGATGATTAAAACTTTGTCTGAAGGACTTAAGAAGTCTTTTGATACTTTAATCGTATATTCTTGATCTTTGGTGTAAGAATAGACTTTGGCTTCATATACATCTTCACTCATATTAATACCTGCATGTTTTTTAGCAAATACCACAGGTACAAAGTCGAAATACTGCGAAGCAATACTAGCAATGGCTATGCCGGAAGTTTCGATTGTAAGGATCTTGGTTATTTCTTTACCCAAGAACCTGCGTTTGAATTCTTTGCCCATTTCATTAAATAAACGAATATCTAATTGATGATTTAAAAAGTTGTCGACTTGAATGATTCTATTATCAGTAATTTTACCCTCTTTGCGAATTTTCTCTTTTAAAAGTTCCATAATTAAAAAATGCTCCCTTCATAGTATAAAAACACTCCCAAAGTCCTTTCAGGAGTGTAAATTTTAAGGTTATAATTATTAGGATAACGTGACCTTCGACAAAAATCAACTAAATTTTCATTCTACATTAAATTGGCAAAGAAAAAAGCACCTTTGGAATAAATCCTAAAGTGCTGAATTCAAAGAAAATAGGGATCTCTAATAATTACTTTGGCTTTTTAGTTTGCTTGGGCTTCTTTGTCTCCTTTTTGGGCTTTTTATCCCCCACACAAATCACTCCTTCCTCTTGATATGACTTGAAGACCTCTTCTCACCGATATTTATTCTCTAAGTTAGATAAATAGTATTACTTGACTAAGCAAATATACAAGGATGCCCTCCAAGTTAGATTAATGACTAACTGGAAGGGCAATTTTTGTTAGTGTCCTATTGGGTATTTAAGGGCTCTATTTGGTTGTGGTGATTACTGGCATGAGGCCAGGAGCAAGGTAAGCCTCTAAGAAGATTATTACCATAACAATAAGAAGTAGATAGACTGAGTACTTAGCAGTCTTACGGAATATTTCGTTTTCCTTACCTATTAAACCTGTTGCAGCACAAGCAATAGCAATCGATTGTGGGGAAATCAATTTACCCATCGATCCCCCCAGTAAGTTGGCTGTAACCGTGAGAACTGGATTCATCCCCAGTTGGGTAGCTGTAACCTTCTGCAGCATTCCGAACAATGCACCGGAGGAGGTAACGGAGCCTGTAAGGAATACGCCAAGCCAACCGAGAACAGGAGAGAAGAAGGGGAAGATAAAGCCAGTAGAAGCAAAGGCTAAACCAAGGGTAAACGACATTCCAGAGTAGTTTGCCAACCAAGCTAGACCCAAGACAGACATAACTGTGATTAAGGAATAGGCTAGTTGCTTCATAGTACGACCGAAGACTTTAATAGCTCTAGAAGGGGTGATACCTAGGATAAACAGGGTGATTACAGCGGAAATGAGCATCGCAGTACCTGCATATCCAAAGAAGTCCCATTTGTAGCTGGCAGCATAGACCGCAGGTTTTGTTACGATTGGAGCTGCCTGCATGACATAACCATGGAGGCCAGGCCACTGCGGTATGTTAACAAACCATTTGAGGTCACTGGCAACCCAGGTCTTAAAGGCTGGTGTTCCCCAAATTCCCATGAAAACCATGAGAACGAGGAAGGGGGACCAAGCTTTAAAGATTTGCCCGCCTGTATATTTCTTCTCAGTAGCTATATTTATCTCTGGATCATTTGGAAAACGCCAAACAGTCTTGGGACTCCAAAATCTGATAAAGAGTGCGGTACAAACGATGGATACAACAGAACCGACAACGCTTGGCAGCATAGGTCCATTGTACTTTGCAAGGAGGAAGAAGGGGATTGCAAAGCTTACACCTGTAACGAGCGCAGCAGGTAACACTTCCTTTGTGGCTTTCAAGCCACAAAGGACAAGGAGCATGGCGAGTGGGATAATAATAGCAAATAATGACATATTAATAGCTAAGCCGTGTGCAAGAACAGCATCACTCATAGCGGTAACTTTGCCCATTGTGATTGTCGGAGTTCCAACTGGGCCAAAGGGAACAGGAGGAACGTTCGCCACGAGACAGATAACAGCTGCTGGAACTGCCGGAAATCCTAAACCAATTAACATCGCCGCAGCGATAGCCACGGGTGCGCCTTGACCAGCAGCGCCTTCCATAAAGGCAGAAAAGGAAAAGGCAATAAGTAAAGCTTGAAGACGACGATCGCTTGAAAGTGAGGCGATTGAACTCTTAATGACTTCGAACGCACCCGCTTCGACAGTCAGGTTATAAAAGAAAACAGCGGTAATAATAATCCAGCCGATCGGGAAAAGTCCATTCATAATACCGAGTATTGTAGCAGATAAGGCTACACCTACAGGCATGTTAAATACAAGTACCACATCAATAAAAGCTAATAAGAGCGTCAAGACACCAGCGATATGTCCTTTCATTTTCTTAATCGCAAGAGCCCAGAAAAGGAAGAAGATAGGAATAGCAACGACTAAAGCTGTCAGAAACAAATTACCACCAAGTGCACTATAGTTTTGAGTCCATTGCATAAAGGGTTCCACCTCCATTTTTTTCTTTATATACAAATACAGTCAATGGGACAGTCCATTCAACCTTTTTGCAACCTCCTTTCGTCATTTCCTCCTTGAATAGCTAGGATTCGATCGAGGTTGAAAGGACAAACGTGGAATGATGGTCAGACAAGTACACGAAAAAAAAGATAGTTTGGAAAAGTGTGTACTTTCACAATTTCATTATTATCTTATTAAGCACCCTTCGTCAATATAATAGTTTCTAGTTTATTCGAGATTTTCCCTTAAACTTTATAATTTTTCGACATTGAGATTAAATAATATAAAAGAGGACATCTCACTTAGACAGTAGTGAAATGTCCTCTCTTAGTTCAAAAAATGGGATAGCTTGATTGGACTAATCTTTTGGCAGGGGAGTCTTGTAATAGTTGTAGATACCCTGAAAAATTGAGGCCGCGACATTTTTCTGGAAGGTGGAATTTTGTAATCTTGCCTCTTCATAGGGGTTAGATATGAATGCCGTTTCAAGCAAGATTGACGGCATGGTTGTGTAACGCAAGACATAAAATCCGGCTTCTTTGATTCCTCGATCTTTGGTTTGAACTGTATCAATAACTTCAGTTCGGATATTACTTGCAAGGTGCAAGGATTCAAGTTGCTTAGGGTTCGATTCAGAATAATAAACCGAAGTTCCTTGTGTTTCAGGATTCGTAAAGGAATCATTATGGATGCTAATGAATAAATCTACTTTACTATTATTGGCTAGGTCAACCCGAGCTTTCAAGTCTTCTATCTCTGAGTAATTTGTAGCAGGCGAACTATCGGTATTTCGGGTAAATAGCACTTTTGCCCCCGATTTTTTTAAGATGTCGTTTAAGGCAAGTGCTATAGCCAAGGTATTGTTTTTTTCATAGGTATGCGTTGGGCCAACGGCTCCAACGTCCGGTCCACCATGACCAGGGTCAATCATAATCGTTTTTCCGGCTAAGGCATTAGCAGGGATACCTTGAAAAGGATCGATGAGAACCTCTTTAGATGGATCATAGGTTGTAACTGGAGGAGTCGGAGGATTGGTAGGAGGGGTATCTCCCCTCGACGGAGTAGTTGGTTTACTGATTTCAGAAGGAAGTGGTGGAAAATCTTTAAGGTTCTCATTATATTTCGAAGGTGCTTTGCCCTCGATGATACTTTGGGTATTTGGACTAATGACACCTGATCCACCGAGTATATAGACCGTACCATTGACACTTAAATCAATGGCTGCCGTGGCGCTGATATGGCTTGTGGAAGAAGTAACGAGATTTACATAATCTGCAGAAACCCAGCCTGTTTTCGATTGGTAGGTCGTTTTATACCATTGATCCTGCTGCTCGATAAGCTCGATGGTCGTGCCCATGGGAATAGTAAGCAGCATCTTTCCTATGCTAGAGGGTATTTCCCTTAGATTTAACCCTCCCGATGCACTAATAATTCCTTTTTGAGGTTCCTTGATGACAGTTAAATAATCTGCAGATATCCAGCCTGTTTTCGCTTGATACGTCGTCTTGTACCATTGTCCATCTTGCTCAAGCAGGTCAACTGTTGTGCCCGCGGGAATGGTAATGAGTTTATTACCTGTGGTGGAAGCAGTCTCTCTAAGATTCAGACCTCCAGAGGCGGAGATTGTACCTTGTTTGGGGCCAATCACGACTGGATTATTTGTGTTCTTTGTGGGAGGTTCGACTCTCATATGTTCACGCATCAGGGTATAAATGGAGGGTGGTATATCTTCTTTTTCCGAAAGTAAGAGAGGGGCCTTATATTTTGCAGCTAAAACGGTACCGGCTACGGCATCTGGGAAGGTGATACCTGACGCAAAGAAAAGATCAGCTGCTTCATAGGTATTACCCACGAAAGAAACGACTTTAGCATTGGTTTCGTAACGGTCCTGACCACCTAAGCGGGTCTCAATCTTTATATTATTATTTGTAAGACTTTCAGAAGGGATAACCCCTTCGCCGCCGATCACGATGAGATGGTTTGGTTTGACTTCGCCTAGGTGCTTAAGTACACCTTCCGGGAGCGTCGTAGAAGTTAGCACGATAGGAATTTGCTTAATCCCTGCAAAGCTCGCAGCGGATAAGGCATCAGGAAAATCATCTCCATTAGCTAGAATGACTGAATCGCCTCCGACACGTTTTGCAAGAAGGATGGAGGTTTCATAACGATCAGCTCCACCAATTCGCTCCCATGTTAAGGAGAAGTTAAGCTGCTCAAGCTCCTTTTCAATCGAGGGTTTCAGAACTCCGATACCACCAAGAAGAACCACCTTCTGAGGTTTTAATCTTTCCAATTCTTTAACGACTCGAGGGTCAATAGTATCTCCTTGGGTAAGTAGGATGGGGGCATTTTGTCGTACTGCAAAAGGAGTTGAAGCGATTGAATCTGGAAAGTCGGTGTATTCACAGAGAATTACCGTTTGAGCAGAGGTCCATCCTTTTTGTGATATGCTAAGAGCAGTTTCAACCCGGTCTTGACCGGATAATCGCTCTATTGGGTAAGCTAAGGGGCTAGCATGTGTGATTAAGGGCATGCTAAGGAGAAAAGCAAAGGAAGTAATTGCCGTTAAAATAACCTTTTTCACAGTTCCATCCTCTCTTTACCGTTTTGTCCGATGACTACCAGCCGTGAGACTCCCATCTTCTCTAATAGGGAGATAACGGCTGCTACATCCCTGGATAAGTTCTTCTAAGCTTCAGCTGGAGTAGGTATTCCTCTTAGGCAAGCTCCATCTGTAGCTAAGAATCACTTTATGTCGATTATACCATAAAAGTTCGCACATTTTGGGATATAAAGAAAAGATAGGAAAAAAGACCTAGTTACCTCAATTGAAACCTAATGAAAAGGAATTAACGGACAAATATATTCCCTTAGAGAGTGAACTTGGGCGACATCTTTGAGTTAGAGCTGATTTTTTGCTTCGTAGGGACTAGCTGTGTTAAACTAAAATTCAAAGTATATCCAGGCGTGAATGATAAATTTTATTAATAGCTAGGTAATCTTAGAGTTCAAGGAGCAGATAGAACGATGAATATACCACACAATACACCTGAGAGTGGGAAAAGAAGAGAAAAACCCTCTTCCTTCCAGGTAACAGAATCTGAAGAACTCATGAAGTTCTTAATCGCCCAGCTACCTGGGCAGGGACGTAATAATATTAAGTCTCTTTTGGCTAACCGTCAGGTTCTAGTCGATCAAGAGATCGTGACCCAGTATAACCATCCTTTAGATATTGGGCAACAGGTAGCCATCCGATGGGATTTGGTGCGAAAGGAAAGCCAGCCCCAGAGGTTAGAGATTCTCTTTGAAGACCCCTATCTCATTGTCATTGCCAAAGAGGCAGGCTTGCTTTCCATCGCTACAGATCAGGAAAAAGAGCAAACCGCGTATAGTATCTTAAGTGATCATATTAAGAAGCGCGATCCTAAGAATCGAATCTTTATCGTTCATCGGCTCGATCGAGATACCTCGGGTGTCATGCTCTTTGCCAAAAGTGAAAACGTCAAGGAACTCTTGCAAAAGGACTGGAAGGACGCTGTCGAGGAGCGAAGCTATATCGCCATTACAGAAGGATCAGTTAATCCATCGGAAGGGACAATCACTTCCTGGCTGAAGGAGAATAAAACCTTTACCATGTATTCAAGTCCGAATCCAAATGGGGGACAAAAAGCGATAACACATTACCGCGTTCTTAAGAAGAATAAGAACTATTCCATGCTGGAGGTTCGTCTGGAAACTGGACGCAAGAATCAAATACGTGTCCATATGCAAGACCTTGGCCACAGTATTATTGGAGACAAGAAGTATGGCTCGACCAAAAGCCCTCTTCGTCGCATGGGGCTACATGCACGGGTGCTCGCCTTTCGTCATCCAATTACCGGTGAAGGAGTGCGCTTTGAGACCGAGATTCCAAAAGATTTTTTGGGTTTGTTTGGCGGTTAACCAAGTTAGAAAGTAATAAAGAAGACCTCACATCATATTCATAGCGAACTGATGCGAGGTCTTTTTGTATAGAAATATTGTATAGGGTAAAGCTATGGAAAAAATCTTCACTCCTATGCTAAGTAAGAGAAGAAGAACGAGGTGAATTTAATGCCCTTAGTCTATTCCGTATTTGTCCCACATCCACCCATCATTGTGCCAGAAATCGGTCGGGGTGAGGAAACGGAATGTTCCGCAACCCTTGCAGCTTATCGGGAAGTTGCTAGGAATTTAGTAGAGTCTAAAGTCGATACAGTTCTCCTGATTTCTCCCCATGCTACTCTCCTGCGAGAAGGGGTAACAATCGTCAGTGATCAACTGATAACGGGAGATTTTGCTCAGTTTGGTAAACCGGAGGTTAAGCTATCTTTTCCTTGTCATCAGCAGCTTGTGGAAGTCTTTGCTGCACAACTCCCGGAAGGGAAACTCTATTCAGCAAAACTAGACCATGGAGCGCTCGTCCCAATGTATTTTCTAAACGAGGCAGGTTTGCAGGGAAAGCTTCTCCTTCTCAGCATGCCTATAGAGCAGCCAGAGGTATACGGACAAAAGATTGGGCAGATTCTAAAAAACTTTCCAGAACGTATAGCTTTAGTAGCTAGCGGGGACCTATCCCATCGTTTAAAGAAAGACGGTCCTTATGGGCTTCACCCCTCAGGACCGGAATTCGACCAACAAATTGTCCGCGCTTTATCCAGAGATCCTTCAGAAATTCAACGTTTTCCCGAGGAGTTCGCAGAAGAAGCCGGAGAATGTGGTTGGCGTAGTCTGCGTCTTGCTCTAGCCGTTCAGGAAGGGATGCCAAAAGTTCTTTCGTATGAAGGCCCATTTGGTGTCGGATATTTGGTTGCTGAACTATATCATTCTTCACCTATAGCACATTGGGCTAGACTGTGCCTAGGTACTTTCCTTAAGAAGGGAAGTACCCAAGGACTTATGCCTCCGACAATACCTGAACTCCGGCTTCGTCGCGCATGTTTCGTAACCCTAAAGAAAAACGGGGAATTACGCGGGTGTATCGGGACAACTGAGCCCTGGCGTGAAAGTCTCGCCAAGGAAATCGAACATAATGCCATCGCTGCTGGAACCGAAGACCCAAGATTCTGGCCCGTCGAAGAGGACGAGTTAACTTCCCTAACACTATCTGTGGACGTACTCGGGGAAATGGAGAAAATCCAGAGCATGGAGGACCTTGATCCTTGGCGTTATGGCGTACTCGTTCGAGGTCGTGGGAGGACAGGGCTATTACTTCCTCACCTAGAAGGAATTGATGCTGCAAAGGAACAGGTGAGCATTGCCAAACAAAAGGCGGGCCTTGGCGTCGATGAGCCTGTTGAGCTATGGCGTTTCGAGGTCGTACGATACTTTGAGTAAAGATATGTGCTACACGTATTCGTTTAATAGTGAAGATAATTTGGTTATTCTGGCGTTTGAATTGCTTAAAATGAATTGCGGGGAGGTGATGGAGTGTCGATAGAAGATAATACAGCTAGTTGCCTCCTTTGTCCACAGCATTGCCAACTTAGGCTAGGTCAGACGGGTCGTTGTCATGTTCGTGGAAATGAGGGAGAAGGTATCCAGCCCCTTAATTATGGTGAAGTTGCTGCTTGGCATCTCGACCCAATAGAAAAGAAACCGTTATTTCATTTTTACCCTGGTAGTTGGATTTACTCGGTGGCAGGGTTTGGGTGTAATCTCACCTGTAACTTTTGTCAGAATCATGAGATTTCCCAATCACGGCAAAGTGGGACAAAGGTTACACCAGCTAGCCTTGCTGAACAGGCAATAGATTCACTTGGGATATGCTTTACCTATTCTGAACCTTCGACTTGGTTTGAGATGGTTCGAGATACTGCCCCTTTGGTTCAGAAAAACGGCGGAAAGGTTGTTTTAGTGAGTAATGGGACGATTGAATCTCGTTTTTTGGAAGAGCTAATTCCGCATATAGATGCAGTGAATATCGACATTAAAGGCTTCACAGAAGAGTTTTATCAGAAATATTGTGGAGGGAGATTATCCTGGGTACTTGACACAGTAGAGCGACTTGCAGGACGAGTACACTTAGAGGTAACCACTCTCGTTATACCTGGAGCAAACGACCGCCCGGCGGAGATTCGGGAGCTTTCTCGTTGGCTGCGTAAGTTAGATACCCCCTTGGCATGGCACTTAAGTCGCTATTATCCAGCCTATAAGCTTGAGGTTCCTCCCACAGAACGAGAAAGCTTACTTCAGCTTAGGGAACTTGCGAAAGAGGAAGTCGAATATGTCTATATGGGAAATGTCAGTGAGGGAGAGACTACCTTTTGCCCTCGCTGTGGGAAAGTAGTAATTAAAAGGGATAATTATCGAATTCATAACCTTCTTAAGGAAGGCCATTGTCCGCAGTGCAACAAGGAAATCTTTGGGGTGGGGCTGTAAACATTCTGAACCGGAGACTCTCATCTCAGGTTTTTTTCTGGCCCTTGAATAAAAAAGACCTAACTCACACTATACTACATCCATCGAACGTATGGAGTGTGAGTATAATGAATAACCATGTCGAGGATAAATCCTCAAAACGAATCGTCTATTATATTTTAGGAGTAGTAGAGGTTTTATTAGCCTTTCGTTTGGTCTTTAAGTTACTGGGTGCAAATCCGGCAAGTGGGTTTGTTTCTGGCATTTACACCTTATCGAATATCTTTCTTAGCCCGTTCATCGGGATTTTCCGTACGGCATCAACCCGTGGAGTTGAAACTCAATCCGTTTTAGAACCTGCGACCCTTGTGGCGATGATTGTCTACGCTGTGATAGGCTGGGGAATTGTCAAGTTAATAGAAATTATGAGGACAACACCTAAGGCGTAATCCTTGAATATCTTTTGGGCGATCTCACAAAAGATTTATTTGTACTAGAAGAGTACTATATAATTATTGTCCTATTTGGGATATACACTAGAGATTGGGATTACCAATCTCTTTTTTATGGTCGAGTTCACGAATGTTTTTGTTTTTTAGGTAGATTCAAAAATCATTAAGGAAAATGAAGGAGATACTACAAGTGATTAAGAATAGAGTGTTTACACTCAATTTACTATAATATTTATGGAGGAAACTCAAACTATGAAATTTAAAGACTATCCATACACCCGGCCAAATATCGACGAACTGAAATTGAAGTTTCAGAGGTTGCTTGAGAAGTTCACCCTGGCGTCTAGTTTTGAAGAGCAGGATGAAATCTTGGTTGAGATCAATCAATTACGTGGAGAGTTTGAGTCGATGTATCAGATTGTCTCGATTCGTCAAACGATTGATACGACCGATTCCTATTATGAGAAGGAACAAGAATATTTCGATGAACATATGCCAATTTACCAAGGGCTAGTTTCTGAATTCTACCAAGCTTTGGTCGATTCTAAGTTTCGTATTGAGCTAGAAGTGAAATGGGGACAGCAACTTTTTCGAATTGCAGAATTGACCCTTAAGACCTTTAAGCCTGAGATTATCGAAGATTTACAGTTGGAAAATAAGCTGACAACAGAGTATACGAAACTTATTGCCTCAGCGAAAATTTTATTTGAAGGAGAAGAACGTAACCTTCCAGGTTTAGGAACATTCCTGCAATCGACTGATCGGGAGCTTCGGAAGAAAGCGAATGAGGCAAAGTATTCATTTTTTACTGAAAATGAACAGAGGATAGACGAAATCTATGATAATTTAGTTAAAGTCCGGACGAGCATTGCTCAAAAGCTTGGGTACTCTAATTATGTCGAGCTTGGCTATGCTCGGATGCTCCGTTCAGACTATAATCCTGAGATGGTTGCTCATTTCCGTAAACAAGTAGAAGAACAAATAGTACCTGTCGCGACAAAATTGCGGGAGCGGCAGCGCCAGAGACTAAAGCTCGATCAACTTCTGTATTATGATGAAAAGTTCAGTTTCTTAACCGGGAACGCGCAACCCCAAGGAGATCCGAAATGGATTCTTGAAAACGGATGTCGTATGTATAAGGAACTCTCACCAGAGACCGATGAATTTTTCACCTTTATGGTAGACCACGAGCTTATGGACTTAGTTACTAAAAAAGGTAAAGCGGGTGGCGGGTATTGTACCTATATCAGTAAGTATCAAGCTCCTTTTATCTTCTCTAATTTTAACGGAACTTCAGGGGATGTTGATGTCCTAACTCACGAAGCAGGACATGCTTTTCAGGTTTATTCAAGCCGAAATTATACGCTCCCAGAGTACCAGTGGCCAACCTATGAGTCCTGCGAAATCCACTCAATGAGCATGGAATTTTTTGCTTGGCCTTGGATGGAACTCTTCTTCAAGGAAGCAGCAGATAAATATCGCTTTACTCACTTAAGCGAGGCACTTCTCTTTATTCCCTATGGAGTCAGCGTTGATGAATTTCAGCACTTTGTCTATGAACATCCTGAAGCAACACCCGAAGAGAGAAAGAGTGCATGGCGCACTATCGAGAGGAAATACCTACCTCATCGTAATTACGAAGAAAACGAATATTTAGAGCGTGGGGGATACTGGCATCAGCAAGGGCATATTTTTGGCTCACCCTTTTATTACATCGATTATACCTTGGCTCAAATCTGCGCCTTCCAATTTTGGAAAGGCTCTCAGGAAGATAGGGAAAAAGCTTGGGAGGATTACTTAGGCCTATGCAAGGTCGGTGGCAGTCTATCCTTCCTTGAATTAGTGAAATATGCTCACTTAATTTCTCCTTTTGAAGAAGGCTGTATCAAATCTATAATGGGAGTTATCGAAGAATGGCTAAGCCAAGTTGATGATTTTAAATTCTAAATAATAGTTTTACAGCATGAAATAGAGGAGATTCAGAGGGCTTTTTACTGGAAGACACTTTTTAGGAGGAAATGATGGTCGAATTAAATTCTCTAGAAGCAAGTAATGTGTGGAAATACCTTGGGATGGAGATTGTCGAGAACAGTCAAAATCAAAAAGGGGTAAAAATAAAAAATACTGATAATCTGAAGCAAGTTTATGGAAATGTCCATGGTGGAATTATTGCGACAGCTATAGATGCTGCAATGGGAGTTGCGGTCAATCAATCGATTGGGCCGGATCAATCAGCGGTCACTGTGGAACTAAAGGTGAACTATCTTTATCCGGTCTTTAATTCCGACCTGTACGCATTTGCTAAGCTTGTAAAACAAGGGAAGCAGCTTGTCACTGGGACGGTCGAGGTCCACGATGAAGAGAACCACCTGATCGCCATAGGAACTTCAACCTATATTCGGAAATCTTAATGGTTAAAGTAGAGGAAGGTAAATATGCAGTACGACTTTGATCAAATTATTAATAGATGCCAGACAGGTTCTCTCAAATGGGATTTTAATAAAGAGATATTTAGTCGGGAAGATATCCTTCCCTTGTGGGTTGCAGATATGGACTTTGCATCTCCTGAGCCTGTCAGAAAAGCTTTGCTGAATCGAGCTGAGCACGGGATTTATGGATATACTCAGTTCTTAGATGGATACTTTGAATCCATAATAACGTGGATGCACAAGCGTCATGAATGGGATATACAACGTGATTGGATTGTCTTTAGTCCAGGGGTTGTAACCGCTTTAAGTGGTTTAGTGCAATCTTTGACTCAACCTGGTGATAAAATTTTGATTCAATCTCCTGTGTATCCGCCCTTTGCTCAGGTGATAAGGAATCATGGACGGGAGTTAGTCAATAGCCAACTGAGGTTGGAAAATGATGAATATATCATGGATTATGAAGATATAGAAGCAAAGTGTAACCGTGGCGTAAAGATGATGTTATTATGTAGTCCCCATAATCCAGTGGGACGTGTGTGGAAACGCGAAGAGCTCGAACGGCTTACAAACATATGTTTAGAACATGATGTACTTATCGTCTCTGATGAAATTCATAGTGATTTAATATTTGAAAAGAATACTCACATTCCTTTGCCCACTATATCTCCGAATTTAGTTGAGCGTTCTATTGTCTGCACAGCCCCTAGTAAGACCTTTAATCTAGCTGGATTACAGACATCTAGTCTCCTTATTCCAAACCCCGAATTGCGGAGGACTTTTCAAAGTTTCCTCAAAAATAACGGAATGGATCATCCGAGCGTATTTGGCATAGTAGCTCAAGAAGCTGCTTATCGTCACGGGGACGAGTGGTTAGATCAGTTACTTGTCTATTTGAAAGGAAATATAGACATTCTTCTTCAATTCATTCATAGCGAACTTCCTCATGTTAAGGTAATTCCGCCCCAGGGGACGTACTTGGCTTGGTTGGATTTTCGTTATTTGGGTTTACAGCCAAAAGAGCTACAGGATTTCTTAGTTCATCAAGCCGGCGTCGGCTTAAATGCAGGGTATACCTTTGGGCCCGGTGGGGAAGGGTTTGCCCGCCTTAATTTTGCTTGCCCTCGTTCAATTCTCGAAGAAGGGCTAAAGCGGATTTCGAAGGCAGTTCAGGCTCAATTCTAACTTACTTCATATAAGAAAAGGATTTATGAAAGAGATGTTTATTTCGTGCAGCTCAGAGAGAAAAATTCTGCAAATTCCTGATTGTGGTTTAGCGGTTATAGCAGGATATTGGAGTCCCGAACTTGGACATTGCTCGGTCCCAGTTCTCCTGGAATGGAAAGAGGGTAAGGTTAGTTCTCTTGAACACTTGAATCCTTCTAATATTCCTCTTAACAAAGTTCATTCCTGGGATTCTTACACTCTTATGCCTGGATTTATCGACGCCCATGTGCATTTGGCCTTAGATAGTATTGATTTTTACAAGTGCCTCGAAAATTGGAAGAAGCCCTGGTTAATTGAGGATAATGTAAAAGAACTTTTACGTCGTTATCTTGAGATGGGGATTGTAGCTATCCGAGATGGTGGTGATTTACCGGGTTTTTCTTGGTTAGCAAAAATGAGGGTAACGGAACAGGTGTGGATTGGACCTAAGGTTGTATCCGTACACGAAGCAATTACACGAAGGGGAATGTACGGTCGTTTTCTAGGGAGAGGGTTCGAGAGTATTGATGACTGGCTGAAAAGTAGAACCGATTTCTTTGCTCAAGGAGTCGACCAGCTTAAGATTATTGTCACAGGAATTATTCGCTTTGATCAATATGGGGTTGTAGGTCCAACTCAATGGACGGTTGATGAATTAAAAGAACTGGTTGAGTCAGCTCACCTGCGGGAAATTCCTGTCATGGCGCATGCGAGTGGGGTAGAGGGAATTTCGAGAGCGATAGAAGCGGGTGTTGATACGATTGAGCATGGGTATTATATGACGCCTCAGCACCTAGAGCAGATGAGGACAAAGAACATTGCTTGGGTTCCTACAGTAGCTCCTATCGGAAATATATTAAAATATCCATCGAATCGTTACTCTAATCAAGAATTGGATACGCTCAAGCGTATTCTTGAAACGCACCTAGTACGAATCTATGAAGCCTATCATTTAAAGGTTCGTCTTGGGATTGGTACAGATGCTGGGGCTTATCGAGTACCGCATGCAGAAGGATTCTTTGATGAGATGACATGGATGACCCAAGCAGGGGTTCCGAGGACGGAGGTCTATCGAATGTCTACCGAGGAAAATGCTCGGATTTTGAGTCTTCCTGAATACGGAAGGTTGGATCTTGGATCTCCAATAGATCAACTCCAATTAGTAGATGCGCATGAATACAATATTGTATAGAAGTATAGTCAATAAAAGAAAGGCAGCCCTTATGTATCAATTCGTACATTAGGACTGCCTATTTTTCACTTTCCGGGTTGTAAGACTTCTTCTTCAGCTAAATTTAATCGATTTAGGAATTTCATAGCCCACTCCACAGAAATTCCAATTGAGAGCGAGAAAATCAAAGTGCCAATGCCTAAGGGGCCACCCATTAAGAAGCCAAGGATAACAACACTAACTTCAATCGCGGTACGAACTTGAGCAATACTAAATCGTGTTTTTTGATTGAGACCTAACATCAAACCATCTCGAGGTCCGGCACCGACATTACCTAGTAAATAAAGCGCAGTCCCAAACCCAGATATGAAAATTCCAAGGATAAGATAAATTAAGCTTAGAATGGCACTTTGTGGCCTCTCTAGTAGATGACTTGACATTAATATATTAAACACAATTCCGTAGAAATATATATTGAGAAAGGTTCCGAAGCAAGGTCTTATCCCCATAAGTGTCGAGGGGATAAGAAGTAACATTCCAGTAATAATGCCAATTGTACCTAATTCAATGATAGGAAAGTATCTGGAGATGCCCAAATGAAATACATCCCAAGGACTAACTCCTAGGTTTTGAGCAGCAATAAGAAAGTAATTGCCAACACAAGAAATAAATAAGCCGACAAAAAAATAAACATACCTTAATAAAAATGTATGGAGTCGTGATTGATTTCCCCAAAGAAACCGATTGTTGCTTTTTAGAATTTCTGCTTTCTTCACTGATGCACCCCGAGCCTTAATCTGATAACTATATATACAATTTCATATATACAATTTCATATATACAATTTTTCATATATACAATTTCATATTATTGCTAAAAACGTAGCTGTGATATTATAACATAAATATTGTAGAACTCTCTGCTAACAACTTTGAGTATTTGTTGAGTTGTAAGAGCTATAAGAGTTATTAGAATGTATGAGTATTAAGATTCATCACTTAAGTAACCTATGCGATGAGGCTGAATGATGATGCGTAGATGGAAATACGAATTGATGCTGGAATTTATATTTTGGGGTTGACATGTTATGAGTGCAATGCTATCATAACTAAGCACTAACGGACGGAAACGTCCCAAGGCGCTGGGGGTAAGTCCCCAGGGCATGATTGCAAAACGGAGTTAAAAAATAGGTGTTGACTTAAGAAAGTGAACATGCTAAGATAATATTCCGTCGCGAGAGCCGAAAGGCTTGAAGCGAAAAAAAGAGTTGACTTTCTGAAGCGACTCTGGTAAAATTTAAAAACGTCGCAAGTGATTGCGACACACGGCGAAAGCCAAAAAAATGGTCTTTGAAAACTAAACAACAAGGAACAGCCAAGTGACTCGTTTA
>CAURZJ010000012.1:0-83200 GCA_963529635.1 uncultured Peptococcaceae bacterium | reverse complement strand
ACCTCCAGGGCTGATGATACTTGGACCGCAGACGTAACTGTCCAGTGGACAGTTATGTTTATGGCAAAATAAAAGTACAGCGAATGGCAGAAATAAAATACAGCAATAAATGGCGAAAAAACCATTTTCAGCACCCCGCTAATTCAACTACCCTTTAATTGTCGAGATTAAGGGGGTAGAGAAAGGATGCTAACAATGGTTCAAATCAATCATATCAAAAAGTTGCATAGGAAGAAAGGCTTTTCCCTATAGGGGAATAGCAAGGCATACCGGCTACGACTTCAGGACGGTTCAAAAGTATGTTAGCAAAGATGACTTTAATAGGTCCCTAGAAGGAAATCGAGTTCAGTACACTTATGCACTTAAGGATAAAATTAAATGAAATTTGGGCATTCTTTTAATATTACCTTAAGGGAGGCATCCAAATGATTCCATCATTTTTTTTAGCGCATGGTTCTCCAATGATTGCGATTGAAAATACCGCCTACACCGCGACTCTCGCGAAACTTGGCGAACAAACTCAAGCAACTGCCCTAGTGGTTTTTACCTCCCATTGGGAAACCGATCCAATTACGATCTCTTTTCGAGATGACCCGTATGATATGATTTACGATTTTAGCGGATTTCCACGTGAGCTTTATACTTTCAAATACCCCGCTAAGGGATCTACAAAAATCGCTTCGAGAGTGGCGCAGCTTATTGAAAAGAAAGGATTCTACGTTCGAAAAGATTCAAAGAGGGGAATCGACCATGGAACCTGGGCACTATTAGCTCGTATGTATCCGAAGGCAGATCTACCAGTCGTTCAAGTCTCAGTCAATCCCACACTTTCCCCGAAGGAACAGTTTGTAATCGGGGAAGCTCTACGTGGTCTAGGTCACGATAATATTTTAGTTCTTGCAAGTGGAGTGACAGTTCATAATCTTAGAGAAGTGGAATGGGGGTTGACAACTCCGGAACCCTGGGCCGTAGAATTTGATGAGTGGTTAATTGATAAAGTCCAAAAATGGGATTTAGAAGCCCTCTTTAACTATGAAGTCTACGCTCCGCATGCGTCTTTAGCCGTCCCGACAGCGGAACACTTTTTACCACTTTATATTGCCATGGGAAGTGGCGATCCTCAGTCGCTTCCTGAAGTCATTCATCGGCACTATGAAGCAGGATCTTTAAGTTATCTTTGCTTCAAATTCTAATCTGTTAAAATACTGAGAAACGGGACCCTTCTGGGAAATTAGGTCATTGCCAGGTGAAAGCAAAGAGCTGCTTTGTAAAAGATGGTCTCTTTGTTTTTTTTGCCCAAAAACTCCTCGAATCCCTTTTCTTAGATACTCTACTTCGTTTATACTAAAGAACATGGTTTATTTTGTCTCAATCTATGTACTGTGAAAGTAAGGTGAAGTAAGTGGGAACAATTGCACTTATTTTAGGAGTCGGGGTGATCGCGGGCTTTTTAAATACCTTAGTAGGAGGAGGATCTCTACTATCGTTGCCCATTCTCATCTTTTTGGGGCTTCCTACAGCTGTTGCGAATGGAACAAATCGTGTCGCTTTAGTTGTACAGAGTGGCGTTGCGGTCTGGAATTTCCGTCGAAAGGGCTTTTTTGACTGGAGGATGGGTCTGCTATTTGGTATTCCGGCTATGATTGGTTCCGTGATTGGAGCCATGCTTGCCATTAAGACACCAGATGAAACCTTTAACAAAATTCTTGCTTTGATTATGCTTTTAGTTCTCTGGTTAACCATCAGGCCTCCAAAAAAGAAGACGAATGTGGAGTCGGATGATCGGCTCAGCAAAAAGCAAATGGTAATAGGGGTCATAGGATTTATACTTATTGGGATGTACGGGGGATTTGTACAAGCTGGAGTAGGCTTTATTATCATGGCCTTTATGAATACTCTGGTAGGAATGTCTTTAGTCAAAATTAATAGTGTTAAGGTCCTTGTTGTAGGTCTTTATATGACTACTTCCTTAATCACCTATATCCTGCATGGTGATGTGAGGTGGATGTACGGCTTAATTCTTGCAGTCGGGAATGGAACCGGAGCATGGCTAGGTAGTAATTTTGCCGTAAGTAAAGGGGAGAAGTGGATTCGTTTCTTCCTCGTAGTCTCTGTTGTCTTTATGTCCGCTAAATTACTCTTTAAGTTCTAAGGCGCAAAAAACAATGTCGAAAAAGTAATTCTTGTTGAAAAAATTACCGATTCAATAGTAAGGAAATCTAAGTCATTAATGAGTTGAATATAACGAAGAAAACAAGAAGAGCACGAAGATATATCAATGTGATATGACCTCGTGCTCTTCTTGTATGTCAAAAGCCTATATCGGTTAGATTCCCTAAGGAATCAAACCTAAAATCCTCGGGTCCACTTAGGAGAGATATATCGGGATGCTGCTCTGCTTCTGCAAGCATAGCTTCAGATACGAAAATATCGTCAAGATGTAGAGAATTTGGTATTCGAACCATGCGCAGCTTGCTTGAGTCGTAGACTCCACACGTTTTGATAGCGCCTTGGATAGCTAGGCGGTCGGATTCCATGATTAGGGGGATAAGGCCAGAAGGAGTAGCCGTAGATGTCAAAATATTGGCGTAGGTAAAATCAAAATCAATCTTATTAAATAACCGCCGAGTCGTAAAGTCAGCCAGACCCATACCACATGCATTACCATGGCTTTGGTCTGTTACATCAAGGACGACAAGGCGTGAGGGGGGAAGCGCGGCAGGGGATACGCAGGTCGTGGATGCGCGTCCAATCGTGTGTGAATCCATCCCTCCTCCGGAAAATTCCTTTCCGAGCTGATCGACAATGAGAACATCTATATGCTGTAATAAAATTTTCGGCAGGTTCGCTTTTGCCTCAACAAGTAATTTCTGGTCAGTGTCGATAATTTCCTCAGGACGAACTACAGCAATCCTGGTAATACGATCATAAGCGTTTTCGACTGTGCCTACTCCGAACAGGAAATTAGCCTTTGCTAATTTAATTCGGGTCATTTCTGGAATGAATTCTGTCATCCGAGTAAAACCAAAGGCGTGACAAGAATCCGCACCTTTTTGTTTCCCCAAACCTATCGTAATCATCTTCGAGAGACCGCTTTCGATGGGTCCACTAAAAGCGTTGTGTGCCTTAATTCGGTTGATCACGACGATGCCATCAGCTTCAAAAGCCTGTTTATCCATTAATACGGGCAAGCCAATATTTAACATTCCACATTGCACAACCTCCATCGAAGAGATGATGGGGCAGCCAACATTTTCCTCAGTGATACCAAGATTCGCCAACACAAGTTTTTGTCCCTCTGCAGTCGCGCCTCCATGGCTACCCATTGCAGGTACGATAAAAGGTAGTGCACCACGTGTCTTTAATTCCTCGACCACAATTTGGGCAATAAGGGGTATATCAGCCATTCCACGACTACCAACAGCGATAGCGATCCTCATTCCTTTTTGCACCTGATTGATAATTTCCGGTTTTCTCATTCCTTCGCGAAGAGTTTTTGCTATATCCAGAACCTCAGTCGCAGGAAACTGTTGTTTTACTCTAATCATCTTGGGTATATGAATATCTTCAAGTATTTCTGTAATTACTGACATTTCTAAACTCCTTTGCGTTAATCACTCTTGTTAATATAATTGCATGCAAATTACATGCCTAGTCAAGGTGATCCATAGCGCAAAAACTGAATAGCGTTTAAGGCTCTTTCACCATAGGAGGAGAAAATTAAAAAAACTTTAAAAGGCCAAGAATAAGGCAATTGGCTTATTTAGAAGTGTAAAAGGTTTAGTTAGAATTAAGAGCCTATTTATAGATATTTATTGATATTTATTGATATTTACAGTTTGTGAAAAGAAGAGGGCGCAAATTTATCGCAATTTTGGAGATGATTGCATCAAGTGTTGCATTTATCGAGTTTCGGGGGTAGAATTGGGTTGATGGAAGTCAGAAAAAAGAAAAGATTTAAGAATAGTATAATAAGAGAAAAGATTCAGGGTTGAGAAAAAAGAAAATATAATATAGAAAAGAAGTAGCTTTTACCTTTTATTAAAAGTTTAATTTATATGGGGGTACACATGGGAAGTATTGCGTTTATTGCTCCCTTTGAGGAGATTCTCGCTACGGGTCAAAAGGTTATTACGAATTTAGGGCTTGCTGACAAGGTGAAATGTTATTTGGGTATTCATTCTTATGGAGTCGAAATCGCACACCGAGCAGTAGATAATGGTGCAGACGTCATAGTGAGTCGTGGAGGTACCGCCGAACTCATCGCCAAGTCTGGGATACAAATACCCGTTGTTGAGATACCGATAACTTTCCAGGATTTGGCAGAGGCGTTACTCGCTGCCAAGAGAATGACTCGGCTAGACTATCCTAAAATCGCTGTCATGGCTTTTCAGAATATGATCTATAGCATTGAAGTTTTTGCAAAAGTCATGGATATTCAATTAAGGACTTATAAAATTGATTCGGAAGAAATGATACCGGCTATGGTTGAACGTGCGATTCAGGAGCAGCCCGATGCCTTAATTGGCGGGAAAACAACCACAGCCTTTGCCAATGATCTGGGGGCTAAGACTATATTATTACAGTCAGGAAATGATTCTTTCCGAAGTGCCTTTGAACAGGCTGAGAAATTGTCTTATGTTAGGCGTCTCGAGAAGGAGAGGGCCCAGAAGTTTCGCGTCTTGGTAGATTACTCTACCCAAGGGATAATTAGCGTAGATAGTGAAAAACGTATCGAGGTACTCAATAGCGCTGCCGAGCGTTTTTTAGATTCTAGTTCAAGAGAAATCAAGGGACAGAATATCGATATTGTCTGTCCTTCTTTACCTGTAGATCGTTGTTTAAACGAAGGAAAAAGCATCTTAGGTGAACTCATAAAAATCAATGACAGAAAAGCAATGGCTAACCTCATCCCGATTAATATTGGGGGGGCTGTGTCAGGTGCGATGATTACTATAGAAGATGTTGGTCGAATCGTAGAGATGGAAGCAACAATTAGAAAAGAAATCTATAGTAAGGGGTTATCCGCTCAGTATCAACTCGAGGATATTCTGGGGATTTCCCCCCAGATTATCGAGTCGAAAAGAATTGCTCAGGAGTATTCAGGTGTAGATGCCACGGTTTTAATCAGTGGACCCTCAGGGACAGGGAAAGAGTTGTTTGCACAGGGTATTCATAATGCCAGTAAGCGCAGACAGAGACCGTTTGTAGCAGTGAATTGTGGAGCTATCCCAGCCAATCTATTGGAAAGCGAATTATTCGGATATGTGGAAGGAGCCTTTACAGGAGCCAATAAGAAGGGTAAGGCCGGTTTCTTTGAATTGGCACATGGGGGAACGATTTTTTTAGATGAGATTGGTGAAATGGATAAAGTGGCTCAGACTAGCCTGCTTCGTGTTATCCAAGAAAGGCGTGTCATGCGTCTAGGGGACGATAAGTATATTCCAATTGATGTGAGGATTGTCGCTGCAACGAATAAAAACTTGGCTCAGCAAGTGAAGGAGGGACAATTCCGAGAGGATTTATACTATCGGATAAATGTCCTCCCCTTGGAATTACCCGCTTTAAGGGCTCGGAGAAGGGATGCAGGCTTCCTTGCTGAACATTACGTGAATATCTATAATCGGATGTTTGGCCGTGAAGTTTTTCTTAGTGATGAGGCAAAGGTTTATATTAATTCTTATGATTGGCCGGGTAATATTCGACAGCTTAGGAATGCTATGGAACGGTTAGTTTTAGTAACCAAGGGGAATAATGTCTCCCCTGAGCTTGTAGCGAGTATGCTCGGGATCACGATCGATACTTTGAATGTGGTTTCTGAGACAAATTATGATGACCCGTCTGAGAAAGCCAAGATACTGCGCGTCCTTTCTGAAGCGGGATATAACCAGAAGGAAGCTGCGAAGAGATTAGGAATGGATCGAAGTACCCTTTATCGGAAGTTAAAAGCTTTAGGCATTGAGGTAAAGAAGATTTGCAATACGTGATGCAAATCCAACTCGAATCTGCAAGAGTTGCAACGATTGTTGCAACTTTTTTTCGATATACACTTCAAAAACGCCTATATTAACTATTGGCATATGATTTGCATTAAATAATAGTCATTGGTACAAGAGTGTATATATTCGTTAATTTTCCCCGAAGAGGGGTTATTTTTCAGGAGGTGCTTTACTATGAAAATTGGATTTATCGGTTTGGGCATTATGGGAAGGCCTATGAGCAAGAATTTGCTAAAAGCAGGGTATGAACTCGTAGTTTTGGACAAGAACCAAAAAGCAGTGGATGATTTGGTTTCTATGGGAGCAAGCTTTGCTGCTACCCCAAAAGAAGTGGCAGAACAGGTAGACATCGTTATTACCATGCTTCCTAACTCTCCCCATGTTAAAGAAGTTGTATTAGGTGAGAATGGCGTTATCGAAGGTGCGAAACAGGGAAGTGTCGTCGTTGATATGAGTTCAATTGCGCCCCTCGTAAGTCGTGAATTGGCTGAGAAACTAGCCGAAAAGGGAGTCGAGATGATTGATGCCCCTGTTAGCGGTGGAGAGCCTAAAGCCATCGACGGAACCCTCTCTGTGATGGTAGGGGGAAAACAGGAAGTTTTTGATAAATGCTATCCAGTGATGAAAGCAATGGCAGGCTCCGTCGTCTTAACAGGTACGGTAGGCGCAGGGAATGTTACCAAGCTTGCAAACCAAGTTATTGTCGCCTTGAACATAGCAGCTATGTCTGAAGCCTTAGTACTCGCTCAAAAAGCTGGGGTAGAACCTGAGTTAGTGTATCAAGCAATCCGTGGTGGTTTAGCAGGAAGTACCGTCCTTGATGCAAAAGCACCCCTCGTAATGGATCGTAAATTTGATCCTGGCTTCCGTATCAACCTTCATATTAAGGACCTAAATAACGTATTAGAAACTTCTCACGAATTAGGAGTACCGCTACCACTAACCGCTGCAGTCATGGAAATGATGCAAGCACTTAAAGTTGATGGTTTAGGCGATGCCGATCATTCAAGTTTAGTAAGATATTACGAAAAACTAGCTCAAGTAGAAGTAAAGCGCTAATTTTTAACAGGTGACCAACAGTATAGGACCTCTTATCTTTTGATAAGAGGTCGTCCTATACTGGGATTAATCCATTAAAGATCAAGTTGAATACTTAGTTAGAAACAATTGGATTAATGCCTGGATATTGCAGGACCTGAAATTTATGAGGTGAGTTATGGAATATGCACAATTTGGCTCAAAGGTCTTGATGCGCTTAGATAAGGGCGATGAAATAGTCGGTACAATCAAGGACTTTTGCAGAGAAAATAGAATTAAACTTGCTTCAGTGTCTGGAATTGGTGCAGTAAGTCAGGCAAACATCGGAATATTTATCCAAGATACGAAGGAATACAAGACCAAGGACTTAACGGGAAGCATGGAAATAACAAGCCTTTCTGGTAATATCACAGAAATGAATGATGAGGTCTATTTGCATTTACACATTACCTTGACTGACGTTACCTATCAGGCTTATGGCGGACATTTGAATCAAGCATGGGTAGGTGCCACAGGCGAAATTATTATCGATATTATAGATGGAAATGTAAGTCGGGAAAAAAGTGAAGAAGTAGGACTTAATATAATTCAATTTATATAAATAATCTTACTTTGGACGGAATATACTCCGCACTGAAGTTTGAGATTTGAATAAGGGAGTGGAGTACGGGAATGCGTATTGTAGTAGCTCCGGATTCCTTCAAAGGGAGCTTATCGTCAATCGAGGTTGCGAATGCCATGGAGCAAGGAATACTCTCTTTTTTCCCGGAGGCAGTGGTTATTAAGATTCCTATAGCCGATGGTGGAGAAGGAACAATCGATGCTTTGGTAACGGCTACTGGGGGACGAAGGATGCGTAGTGAGGTCATGGGACCTTTAGGAGGCATCGCTAAAGCATCCTGGGGAATTCTTGGGGATGAAAAGACTGCGGTGATTGAAATGGCCGCCGCCTCAGGGCTTCCGCTAGTACCTTCAGATGAGCGTAATCCGCTCATTACGACAACTTATGGTACAGGTCAACTCATCAAAGCTGCGCTTGACCTTGGCATTCGAAAACTTATTATTGGTATCGGGGGCAGTGCCACGAATGATGGTGGAGCGGGAATGGCAAGGGCACTCGGTGTAAGGTTTTTTGATTCAGCTGATAACGAATTGCCAAGTGGAGGCGCTGCACTGAAAAGCCTAGCGAAGATTGATTGTTCTCGATTGGATCCTCGCTTAGCAGAAACCTCGATTCTTGTTGCTTGTGATGTTGATAATCCCCTATGTGGACCCCGTGGGGCATCGGCAGTTTATGGACCTCAAAAGGGAGCAACTCCAGCGATGGTTAGGGAGTTAGATCAGGCCCTAAGGCACTATGCAGAGGTAGCTAAGAGCTCTCTCGGTAAGGACATCGCAGAGTCTCCAGGAGCGGGGGCAGCGGGTGGCTTAGGAGCAGGGTTGATGATTTTCACCTCCGCTCAACTTCGCCCAGGCGTTGAAATCGTCCTTGAGGCTACGAACTTTGAAGACAAAGTGAAGCACGCGGATTTAGTGATAACGGGCGAAGGACGGACAGACTTTCAGACCGCACACGGAAAAGCTCCTGTAGGGGTCGCAAAGTTAGCCAAGAAGTTTAACGTTCCCGTAGTATGTCTTTCGGGTGGACTTGGGTCTGGGTGTGAAGAAGTCTACAAACATGGAATAGACGCTCTCATGAGCATCGTACCACAGCCAATGTCCTTAGAAAGTTGTATAGACTCTTCTGAAGAACTTTTACAGCGAGCGACTACAAGGCTATGCCGCTTAGTTCATGTCGGTAAAACCTGTTTTGAACCGAAGGGAAAATGAAGCAATAAAAATTAATATGGGAGATTCGTTTTATGCAAAAACGCACTAAAATTGTTTGTACAGTGGGTCCTAGCACGGATAAGCCGGGAGTATTAGATCGAATGATTACCGCTGGGATGAATGTTGCGAGATTTAATTTTTCTCATGGAACACACGAAGATCATGCGAAAAGGATTTCCCTGGTACGTGCAGCTGCTGAGAAAGCCAATAAACCGATCGCACTCATGCTGGATACGAAAGGTCCGGAAATGCGCATCGGAAAATTTGCAGAGGGAAAAGTGCAACTTCTAGCGAATCAAACGTTTACTCTGACTGCGAGGGACGTCTTAGGAACGGAATCTATAGTTTCAGTAAACTATTATAATCTTCCTAGAGAAGTGAAGTCTGGGGACCGAATTCTTCTAGCCGATGGCTTAATCAGCCTAGTTGTAGAGCGAATCGAGGGAGATGACATTGTCACCCTCGTCCAAAATAGCGGCGAAATAAGCAACAACAAACGAGTTGCAGTTCCTGGGGTGCCGATTAATCTACCACCCGTTTCAGAGCAGGATGTAGCAGATATCTTATTCGGTGTATCCCAAGATATGGACTATATTGCAGCTTCCTTTATCCAGAGAGGTGCCGACATCTTGGCTATACGTAAAGTCGTCGAGGATGCGGGTGGCCAGATGTGGATTTTGGCTAAGATTGAGAGCCCCACTGGAGTGGAGCGCATTGATGAGATCTTAAATGTGGCTGATGGTATTATGGTAGCACGGGGAGATCTTGGAGTAGAAATACCTGCCGAAGATGTACCGCTGGTACAGAAGGAATTAATTCAAAAGTGTAATCAATGCGGAAAACCCGTAATTACAGCAACCCAAATGTTAGAGTCTATGATTAATAACCCACGTCCGACTCGCGCGGAAGCAAGTGACATAGCCAATGCAATTATGGATGGAACCGATGCTATCATGTTGAGCGGTGAGACCGCTTCGGGTCTCTATCCAGTCGAAGCCGTTGAGATGATGGCCAAGATTGCAGTGCGTACCGAAAAAGTATTGAAGTATGACAGTATGCTCCTGCAAAAGGGGATTAGTGTAAGATTATCCACGACTGATGCTGTAAGTCATGCAACCGTTCAATTGGCCCAAGAATTAAACGCCTCAGCAATCATCACTGCCACCGAATCCGGCTCAACGGCTCGAATGATCTCGAAGTACCGTCCTCAAGCCCCAATCGTAGCAGTAACTTCTTCTGAGAAAACGACTCGTTTCACACAATTACTTTGGGGTGTTGATCCAGTACTCGGAGGCAGATTTCTAAATTCTGACGAGATGGTGGAGAACAGTATTCGTTCAGCGCAGAAGGCAAAGGCCATCCAGGATGGTGACCTTGTGGTAATTACAGCGGGTGTACCCACAGGAATATCTGGAACCACGAATATGATTAGAGTTCATCTTGTCGCCAAGGTCCTGCTAACAGGTCAAGGAATAGGGAAGCAAGTGGTTACAGGAAAGGTTTGTGTAGTAACATCTAGCGAAGAGTTGCAGACGAAGTATCAGCCAGGCGACATCATGGTCGCTGTAGGTATCGATGAAAAAAGTGCAACGTATGCCTCTAAAGCAGCCGCTATTATCGTTGAAGAGGGCGGATTGTCTTCAAACGCTGCTATTATCGGTGTCACCTATAATCTACCTGTTATCGTCAATGCGCCGAAGGCTACGGGACTTTTGAAGGATGGGATGATTGTAACCGTAGATCCAATTCGTGGCTTAGTGTACGAAGGAGAAATCAACGCTAGGTAATTAAAGAACCTTAATCGTAAGAGGAGGATTATCTTGAGAACTATAACTGAAATTTTCGCGCGCGAGATTATGGATTCCCGTGGCAACCCCACTGTCGAAGTCGATGTCTTTCTCGATGATGGATCAGTTGGGAGAGCAGCTGTTCCTTCTGGAGCATCTACAGGAGTTCATGAAGCGGTCGAACTCAGAGATGGAGATAAAGGGCGTTATCTTGGCCGTGGAGTGAGGAATGCAGTTGGAAATGTTAATTCGGTAATCGCTCCCGCTCTTCTTGGTCGGGACCCCTTAGATCAAGTCAGTATCGATCGGACATTAATAGCTCTCGACGGGACTGAGAATAAAGGTCAATTAGGGGCCAATGCAATATTGGGAGTATCCATCGCTGTAGCTAAAGCTGCAGCGGCCTCCTTGGGCCTTACCTTATATCGATACCTCGGTGGATTTAACGCGAAGCTTCTTCCGGTGCCCATGATGAATATTCTGAACGGCGGAAAGCATGCGGATAATAATGTCGATATCCAGGAATTTATGATTATGCCGATTGGAGCCTCCTCCTTTGCAGATGCGCTAAGAATGGGAGCAGAAGTATACCATGCCTTGAAGGCGGTACTCAAAGAGAAGGGCCTGAATACTGCCATTGGAGACGAGGGTGGATTCGCCCCTGACTTAGCTTCAAATGAGGAAGCCCTGACCATTATCCTTCAGGCGATTGAAAAGGCAGGTTATGTCCCGGGTAAGGAGATTGTTCTAGCTCTTGATGTAGCTGCTTCAGAGCTATATAAGGAGGGCAAGTACGTTCTGGAAGGTGAAGGTCTAGTGAAGACTTCGACTGAGATGGTAGAGTATTATAGCGGTCTCGTAAGTAAATATCCCATCCTCTCCATCGAAGACGGTATGGCTGAGGATGACTGGGAAGGCTGGTCGAGATTATCACAGCATCTAGGGGATAAAATCCAATTAGTTGGAGACGATTTATTCGTTACGAATACTGAGCGGCTTAAGCATGGAATCGAATATAACATTGCGAATTCTGTTCTTGTCAAAGTCAATCAGATTGGCACACTTACCGAGGCTTTTGACACGATTGAGTTAGCAAAGCAATATGGATATACTTGTGTGATATCTCACCGCTCGGGAGAAACTGAGGATGTCACAATCGCTGATATCGCGGTAGCAGTTAACGCAGGGCAGATTAAAACGGGAGCCCCCACTCGAACTGATCGAGTAGCAAAATACAATCAACTTCTGCGTATTGAGCAAGAGTTAGGAGAAGTTGCTCAATATGGGGGAATGAGTGCCTTCTACAATTTGTCCGATCGAAGTCCACGTATCTAAGGCCTAGCCTGTGTCAACTCGTTTGGCATGGGCTATCTCGCTCAATAGGGAGGTTATGAAATGACAGAAATACTGAACGAAATTCCACTCTATATTAAGGTTAACGCAAAGGATAATGTCGCAATCATTGTCAACACAGGGGGGTTGCCTGAGGATACAGAATTCTCCTGTGGTCTCAAGTTACTAGAGCATGTTCCACAAGGGCATAAAGTCGCACTTGCTGATTTAGAGGAAGATGAAGCTATCATCCGCTATGGTGAGGTAATTGGTTATGCGGTTCGTCCTCTTAAAAAGGGAAGTTGGATTGATGAGCACTGTGTCAAGTTACCGACGCCCCCTATGCTCGATGAATTAAATCTCGCTAATGAAGTTCCCGAAAAGCTTCCACTCCTTGAAGGCTATACCTTCCAAGGGTATCGCAATAATGATGGTACAGTTGGCACAAAAAATATTCTAGGTATTAGTACGAGTGTACAATGTGTGGCTGGAGTTCTTAACTATGCAGTAAAACTCATTAAGGAAACTCTTCTCCCCAAATACCCTAATGTGGATGACATCGTGGCCCTTAATCATAACTATGGGTGTGGAGTTGCTATCAATGCACCTGAAGCAAGGATTCCGATTCGAGCTGTACAGAATCTTGCAATACACCCGAATTTTGGTGGAGAAGTGATGATTGTTGGATTAGGTTGTGAGAAACTGCTTCCAGAGAAACTTCTACAAATTGTCCCAGAGAAGGATTTATCCCATGCTATTTCACTTCAAGAACAGCCGGGATTTGCTCAAATGATTGAGGGAATTCTATGTATGGCAGAAGAGCGTTTGCTGAGACTTAATCGCCGTCAGCGCGTGGCTTGCCCTGTATCAGATCTAGTCATCGGTCTGCAATGTGGGGGTAGTGATGCTTTTTCAGGAGTCACAGCAAATCCGGCAGTGGGCTATGCAGCAGACCTGCTTGTTCGTGCAGGAGCTACCGTTCTATTCTCAGAGGTCACTGAGGTTCGCGATGCAGTTCACTTATTAACCCCACGGGCTGCCAATGAAGAGGTAGGTCGTGCTATCATCCGGGAAATGAAATGGTATGATAATTATCTTAAGAATGGTGAAACAGATCGTAGTGCCAACCCTTCACCAGGAAATAAAAAGGGTGGATTAGCAAATGTCGTCGAGAAGTCGCTAGGTTCCATTGCCAAGTCGGGGAGTAGCGCGATTGTGGGAGTCCTATCCCCTGGAGAGAAGGTTAGTCAAAAAGGATTGATATTCGCTGCAACTCCGGCAAGCGATTTTGTCTGCGGAACGATGCAATTAGCTTCAGGGATTACTCTACAAGTTTTCACTACGGGCAGAGGAACCCCCTATGGGCTTGCTATGGCGCCTGTCGTTAAAGTATCGACTCGGAACGCCTTGGCTGAGCAGTGGAAGGACCTAATCGATGTGAATGCAGGTCGGATTGCGACAGGGGAGGCAACAATCGAAGACATCGGTTGGGAGATATTCAATCTCATTATCGATGTGGCTAGTGGTCATAAGAAGACCTGGGCCGATCATTGGGGTTTACACAATGATTTATGCCTGTTTAATCCTGCTCCCGTAACCTGATCAATAGGACAGGGTACACTTTGGATATCTAGGGATGGGAAGATACACTTATGAAGCAGATTTATAAAATTGCAATACTAATCTTAGCAGGATTCCATTTATTGAGAACCCTTGTTGATACGGATTTTTCAAGTGCTATCTTTGTAAGTGCCATAGTGGTCGTCTTATCAGGGATTTCCATGATGGGTAAGGGGTTTAAGAAAGCGACGTTAGTCTTTCTTATCCTAGGGCTTTTGATGCTTATCGGCTTTGCCCAGCCTTTATCCGGTTGGATATCAGCCTTTAACTCGATGACGAACGTGATAGCCGTGCTGGTCGTTATGCAGACCTTTTCCATTCCGATAGAGGTAGGAAAATATGACTTAGCGATCCGTTATTGGTTAAACCGTTTATTTAAGGGAGAGCGTGGCCTCTTTTTATTTACCACTTTTGCCACTCATGTATTTACTAGCTTTTTGATGTTTGGGGCTATCCCAGTCATGTTTTCCTTGATGGAGGACACCCTCAAAAGGCGCGTGTCGCAATATCAGCGCTTCATGGCTACTGCAACATCACGTGGGTATGCTTTAGCATCCCTGTGGGCTCCAGGAGCGATTAACCTCTTTCTAGTTGTTCAGGCAACCGGAGTAAGTTGGCAAAAACTTTTTTTCCCTGGTGTTGTTTTAGGTGTTATTGGTGTTCTGATATCTTATTTACTTGAAGCAAGAGTCAACTATACTGCTGAGAGCAGTAAGACAGATGATGAGGGAGAAGAAGTCAATGTAGGGGAAATTCATACTCGGCATAAAGTTTGGCATATTCTATTCGTTGTAGTCAGTCTTAGCGCTCTCACTTTGCTTTTCGATAGGTTAGACTTAGGAGCATCCTCCAGTACAGTCATACTCGCTGGAGTAGTAGTGTCCTTAGTATGGATATTCCAGATGCGCAGACAGTCAGGTTTGAAACAGTCCCTAAGAAACTATTGGGATAATGGAATCTTGAAAGCCGCAGATATTGCTCCTTTTTTTATTTCGATTGGTATGTTTTCAGCTGCACTTGAGCAATCAGGTGTCATTCTTAGAGTTCAAGGGAGCTTGCTTAATTACACAAATCACCTTGGGTTCTATGCAATCGTTTTAATTCCACTGTTTATGATTATTTTTTCAGTATTTGGAATCCATCCCTTCGTTTCTATCGTAATGTTTGGTAAAATTCTCACATCAATGCACCTTCCGATATCTTCTGTGACCTTGGCCCTTTGTCTAGCTTTAGGGGGATCAATCTCCTATATGGTTTCGCCCTTTGCGGGAGTTATTATGGCGATAGCAAAGTTTACAGGTGCTAAGGCAGAGGATGTGGCAATTCGCTGGAATTGGTTATTCAGTATTATTTACTTTACCGTAGGCGTTTTCTTCGCCTATTATTGGGGAATTTTCTTCTCCTAATCCAAAATTAAAAAATAGCCCAAGACGATTTATCTCGTCTTGGGCTATTCTCGTTCTTAAGCTATATTAGCTTATTTTGCTTTTTCAAATCCTAGCTCATTGATCAACTTGGTGTAATCATCATAAGCTGTTCTCATGAACTTTGAAAAGTCTGCCGCGTTTTGATACTGAACAGGTTGTCCCATATCAGCCATAGCCTTTTTGTATTCAGGATCTTCAGAGATTTTCTTAAGGACATCAGAATAGTAGTCGACAATTTCTTTCGGAGTATCTTTTGGAGCAGCTACCCCTTTAGGTGAACCCCATGTAGAGAAGTTGATTCCTTGCTCTTTAAGGGTAGGAACGTCTGGGAGAATAGGATCACGTTCTGGTGTAGCAATAGCAATGGCTCTTGCTCTACCGGCTTTAAGCTGGGACATAATCTCTACTGGATGTGCTCCGCCAATCATGGTCTGTCCACCGACTAGAGTAGTGATTGCTTGTGCGCCACCGGCATGAGGAACTGGAGTAACTTGAATTCCAGCAACCTTTCCAAGACCCTTCATAACGAAGTCATTAGCACTAGCGGTTGTGGATACAGCAGCGGTAACAGGTTTGTTATTTGCTTTAGCCCAATCGATTACATCCTTGATGTTCTTAAACTCAGACTTTTCAGGAACTGCAATTACGACGGAAGCAATGGAAAGACGAGCTACTGGGACAAGGTCTGTAAATGGATTATAGGTAACTTTTTCAAGTTGCGGGGTGACCAAGTCAGGGGAACCACCACCATAACCAATGATCAGAGTCGTGCCATCGGGTTTGGAGCGAGATACAAAGAGGGAACCATCGACGCCTGCAGCACCCGGCTTATTTACAACTGTAGCGGGCTGTGGGCAGTATTTTGGCCAAACTTTTTCTACTGCGCGGGCCAAGAGGTCAGTGGCGCCACCGGCCGCCATCGGGACAACAAGTGTTACGGGTTTTTCTGGTTTCCAGGTTTTAGCGGCTGTTTGATCGGGAGTTGCCGGAGTGCTGGCAGCGGGTGTTTTTGCGCAGCCAGTAGCTGCAACCATGAGAGACAACATGAGAACGGCCATGAACTTCCAAGATTTCTTTCTAAACATTTTCTTCCTCCTTTAAAATTTTGTTTATAGTCAGCTGCTTGGTTAGCAGAAGAACTATTGAATTGAATTAGGCCTCTTTACCATTACTTTGATCTACAACTTTTCTCTTTTTTTTGAAATTTGCATAAAGTTGGCCGATTAACACTAACACGAAAACTGCGAATAGTGTACCAGAAATTGGCCGTGTTACGAAAATGCTCATTTCGCCATTAGATATGAGTAAAGATTGCCTTAGGGAGTTTTCAATAAGTGGGGCAAGGATGAAGGCCATAATCAGCGGACCGGGATCAAAACCAAGCTTCCTCACGATATAGCCAAAGACGCCAAAGGCAACGAACACAAAGATATTAAAGGTATCATTAGCTAAGCTGTAACAACCAACGGTTGTAAACATGATAATCAGGGGTCCAAGTATTCCGAAAGGAACCTTAAGGAGTTGTACCCAAACACCTACTAAGGGGAGATTAAGAACGAGTAGAATCACGTTCCCAACGTACATAGATGCGATAACACCCCAGAATACGTCAGGATGCTCAGCGATTAGAAAGGGACCAGGAGTGATCCCTTGCACTAAAAGTGCAGCAAAAATCATAGCGATCGAAGCATTTGCAGGTATACCTAAAGTCAGGAGGGGGATGAAGGAGGAACTCGAGGCACCGTTATTGGCTGATTCAGGACCAGCTACGCCGGCAATTGCCCCATGACCAAATTCTTCGGGATGTTTCGAAAGTTTTTTCTCCAAGGCATACGAGGTTAAAGAAGCTACGACAGCTCCGCCTCCAGGGATAACCCCTGTGAAGAATCCAATAATTGAACCGCGAAGTACGGCCCACTTGCTTTCAGCCCATTCCTGTGCTGAAGGAAAGAGTCTTCCGATGGTCTTGGTTACAAATTCATTTGCACCGCGTTCCTCCAAGGTCATTAAGACTTCACTTAGACCAAAGACCCCCATGGCAAGAGTGACGAATTCAAAGCCACTTTGTAGGGAAGTAAATCCAAAAGTAAAGCGATCTTTTCCGGAGATGGGGTCAAGACCAACATTGGCAAGCAGGATTCCTAGAAGTAGCATGATTGACCCCTTAATGGGAGAATCACCCGATAGAAAAACTGCCAGTAAAAGACCCAATAACATTAAGGTGAAATACTCTGGCGGCCCGAATTTTAGTGCAAATTCAGCGAGCGGGGGAGCGACAAACGTGAGACCAATGATGCCAACTGTACCTGCGACAAAGGATCCGATAGCAGCGATAGAGAGTGCAGAGCCTGCTCGGCCTTTTTGAGCCATCTGATAGCCATCAATCGCAGTAACGACAGAAGCTGCCTCACCCGGAATTCGCAGAAGAATAGAGGTTGTAGATCCGCCGTACATTGCCCCATAGTAGATTCCTGCTAAGAAGATAATTGAGGTTGCAGGAGAATTCATGGAGTATACGACAGGGAGGAGTAAAGATATTGTCGCCGCTGGGCCTAAGCCGGGTAAAACACCAACCGCAGTTCCAAGAAGGCACCCGAGAAAAGCGAATAATAGGTTGGAGCCCGAAAAGGCAATCGAAAAACCGTCCATTAATCCTTGTAGTGTGCTCATACGTAGGCCCCCTTATATACTGAATATGCCTTCTGGGAGCGGTACGCTCAGAAGGTACGAGAAGAGTAGGTACATTACAGCAGTCCCAATAACCGTGATCATGGCTATTTTCAACCACTTTTCACGTTCGATAAAGACCTGCCAAGCCACTAAGAAGAGTATAGTCGATAGAATATAGCCAAGTTGATCCATAAGTGCGGTATAGGCCACGATGATAATAACCGCTAAAAGAGGCGCACGAAGTTCCTCTTTTTTCCAGAGGGGCTCATGTGGCTGTATAGACTTTAAGTTCGTCAAAAGCCATATTAAGCTCAGGATTGCGATTCCGCCTCCACTAATGAAGGGGAAAAGTCCCGGTCCAGGTTGTGTGATGGTTCCTAGTTTTAAATCTACTATGGCATAATACATGACTGCAATGCCGAGTAGGAGCAGGAATAGTCCGGCCCGTCGTTCTTGTTTAGTCATTGAATGGCACGCCCCCTTAGATAATATCTTCAAGAAAAATAGCCTGACGGGTGTCTTATTGTAACAACTCCATCTGAATAAGGACCTTTTTAAGTTGTTCTTTTTCTTCTACAGTCATAGGTCCTACCGGTGCCATACAGGGACCAGCCTCAATCCCGAGAAGTTCTAAAGCTTCTTTAATAACGGTAGGGAAAGAACCAAGGTTAAAGGCGATTCTGAGAGGAGCGAGCTTATATTGGGCTTCAAGTGAGCCCTCTAAGTCACCGGCCATATACTTATCATAGATGTCAGCACAGATTCTTGGAGCGACGTTGGCACCGGAAGCAATCGAACCGGTTGCGCCGTAGCAGAGTGCCGCATGAATCATGGTGTCTCTACCCATGAGGACATGGAAGTCTTTCTCCTTTGTCAATCGGATATATTCGCCAGTTAGGGTCATATCTCCTGTGCTGTCTTTGACACCCACGATATTATCGATATCCGCTAGTTTGGCCACGGTAGCTGCTGTAATTGTGACACCGGTCTTGGGTAAGTTGTTATATAAAAGGACCGGGAGGCTTGTGTTTTCTGCGATGGTCTTGTAGTGCTCATAAAGTTCCTTTTGGGTAGGGCTTATGAACATAGGGGTGAGTATAGAAACTGCGTCCACTCCACACTCTTCGGCGATTTGGGTAAGAAGTACAGATTCCTTTGTTGTAATCGCTGCTGTTCCAGCATAGACAGGAACCTTTCCTTTCACTTCATCCATGGTGACTTGAATGATTTCCCTTTTTTCCTCAGGAGTTAAACCGTAGAATTCACCGGTAGTTCCGAGGACGAAAACGCCATGAACTCCGCCATCAATGGTGTAGTTAAGGAGTTTTCTCATAGCCTTCTCGTTAAATTTGCCCTCAGGGGTAAGTGGGGTAATGAGAGCAGGAAGTATACCTTTTGGTACAAAGTTCATCTTAATCATCCTTTACTTAGATATGCATTTTAGCGACAAAGACAGGGCTGTTTATTATTGAATTTCCAGTCCGTGATAAGATATTGCATTGCTGCAGCATCATCACGAGCGCCTAAGCAATTCTCGTTATACAGTTTATGGGCTTTTTCAACCTGATCCATGTCAATTTCCACACCTAAACCTGGTTTGTTGGGGACAGTTATCTTACCGTCAACAATCTTAAAGGGTTCTTTGGTTAGACGATCAATACCTTCTTGCCAAATCCAGTGAGTGTCTAGCGCAGTAATTTTGCCAGGTGCTGCAGCTCCGACATGTGTAAACATGGCCAAGGAGATGTCAAAGTGATTGTTGGAGTGTGAGCCCCAGGTTAAGCCCCATTCGTTGCACATCTGTGCTACGCGGACAGAACCCTGCATGGTCCAGAAGTGTGGATCAGCTAAGGGGATATCGACGGAATGGAGTTGGATGGTGTGTCCCATTTGACGCCAGTCTGTGGCAATCATGTTTGTAGCCGTGGGGAGTCCAGTTGCCCGGCGGAATTCTGCCATGATTTCACGGCCAGAGTAGCCATTCTCAGCACCACATGGGTCTTCGGCATAAGCAAGGACATGGCTCATGTTACGACAAAGGCGGATAGCTTCCTCTAACGACCAGGCTCCATTGGGATCAAGGGTAATTCTCGCATCAGGGAAACGCTCTGCGAGTGCAGTAACGGCTTGGATTTCTTCGTCTCCAGTGAGGACGCCACCCTTGAGTTTAAAATCTTTAAAGCCATAACGCTCATAAGCGGCTTCAGCGAGCCTTACAACAGCTGAAGGTGTTAGAGCCTCTTCATGTCGTATACGGAACCAATCTTCCTTTGCATCCGGTGCGCTTAGATAAGGTAAGTCAGTCTTGTTTCGATCCCCAACATAGAAAAGATATCCCAGCATTTCCACGGAAACGCGCTGTTGACCATCACCGAGTAGAGCTGCAACTGGAACGCCAAGGAATTGGCCTAGAAGGTCTAATAATGCCGCCTCAAATGCCGTAACAGCATGGATGGTAATCCGTAGATCAAAGGTTTGTAAGCCACGACCGCCGGCATCACGATCCGCAAAGCGGTGCCTAACCGTATTGAGGATGGACTTATAATTACCAATCGATTGGCCGATCACTAAATCTCTGGCATCTTCTAAGGTTTTGCGGATGGCTTCTCCGCCGGGAACTTCCCCTACACCAGTGTTGCCAGCGTTATCCTTAAGGATGACAATGTTTCGGGTAAAGAAGGGACCATGGGCACCACTGAGATTTAACAACATACAGTCGTGTCCTGCCACTGGAATCACGCGCATTTCAGTTAGGATAGGTGTACTTGTCGAACTTTCTCTTGACGTTTGAAGATTCATTATGCCACTCCTGTCAACTAGATTAATTAAAAGCATGGGCCTCCGGCCTCTCCATCGTGAGCACGGGCTTTTACAATGTATTTCTTATGCAATTATGATACCAACATTAAAAAGCATAATTTTCTTAGTATTTCTTCAGAATTTCTACAGAAAATTTCACAAGGAATATGATGCGAACTTCATCAAGTGATGCATCTAGTGCAACAGGTGTAGCGATTCAAGAGGTGCAGAACCGATTCCACAAAAAAAGGAGTGTCGCAAAAACTACTTTTTAAGTAGTAGCGACACTCCCATTTTTATTCACGCAAAAGTAGGGAAGCGGCGAATATCATACAATTTTTGTCGTCCATTGCTCTAAATTCCAGACTTCCGATACCCAATCTTCATAGAACTCTGGTTCATGCGATACGAGAAGAACTGTTCCTTTGAATTCCTTAATTGCTTTTTTTAATTCTTCTTTCGCATCGACGTCAAGATGATTTGTGGGCTCATCGAGTATGAGGAAGTTAATCTCTTTTAGCATGAGTTTGCAGAGTCGCACCTTAGCACTTTCCCCACCACTTAGGACCATCATTTTATTTGAGATGTGCTCATTTGTAAGGCCGCACTTAGCTAAGGCTTGTCTTACCTCATAATTTGTAAGGCCAGGGTATTCACTCCAAATTTCTTCGAGGGGGGTATTTATGTTACTCCGACTCGATTCCTGTTCAAAGTAACCAGGGTTTAGATAATCTCCGAGTATTACCTCACCACTAATCGGTGCGATGCTACCCAATAACGTTTTGAGCAGTGTTGTTTTTCCTAGACCATTGACGCCACGGATAGCAACCTTTTGCCCTCTTTCAAGCTTCAAATGAAGCGGTCGGGTTAACGGTTCGTTATAGCCTAAAATTAAATCGAGTGCTTCAAAAATAACCCGTCCGGGTGTTCTGGCTTCTTTAAATCGAAACTGGGGTTTGACCTTTTCTTTGGGTTTTTCGAGGATTTCCATCTTATCTAATTGTTTTTGACGGCTTTTTGCACGGCCAGTGGTGGAAATTCGCGCTTTGTTGCGTGCGATAAAGTCTTCTAAACGGTCGACTTCCTTTTGCTGCTTCTCGTAAGCTTTGAGTTCGTGTTCCTTTCTTATATTATGAAGTTGCATAAATTGCTCATAGTTTCCAGTGTAGCGAGTCAATTGAGCATTTTCGACATGATAGATTACGTTTACCACATCATTTAAGAACGGAATATCGTGAGAGACCAGGATGAAGGCATTCTCGTAATTCTTCAGGTAATTACTAAGCCAAACGATGTGTTCAGCATCTAAATAGTTCGTAGGCTCATCTAGAATTAAAATCGTCGGTTTTTGTAGTAAGAGTTTCGTAAGAAGGACTTTGGTACGTTGCCCACCACTCAAATCTGTAACGTCTTTATCCAAACCGATTTCGCCTAATCCTAGGCCGTTAGCAACTTCTTCGACCTTTGCATCAATCATATAAAAGCCATTGTGTTCCAGAATAGTCTGGATTTCCCCGACGTCATCCATCATTTTAATCGTTTGCTCTTCCGATGCATCAGCCATCGAGTTATAGAGTTCAAGCATTTCTGCCTCAAGCCCAAACATCTTTTGAAAAGCTTCTTTCAAAACATCACGGATAGTTTTTCCCTTTGTTAAAACACTATGCTGATCAAGGTAGCCGACCGTAACTCGATTAGACCATTCTACTTTTCCCTCGTCAGGAATCAATTTACCGGTGATAATATCCAGGAACGTGGATTTTCCTTCTCCGTTTGCGCCGACTAAACCAACGTGCTCTCCTTTTAAGAGACGGAAAGTTGTATCCTCGAGAATCTGCCGACCACCAAAGCCGTGATTCACATTTTCTACATTTAAAATACTCATGAATAGCTCCTTCATAATTAAGAAAATATATTTCTATCTTATCTTAAGAAACAGAGGGAAAGATGTCAAAGAAAATATATTTAAGGGAATAATAATGGAATGTTTTCGACTGAGTTGTTCTCGTCTCAAATAATGACAAAATATTAGGAAACTTAAGTTTATTCTTCGCTTGTAATATCTTATCCCATCTCTTATTATACATAATGAGCTTCATTCTGCGACTAGTAATTATTATTGAAATTTTAAGTTATTCTTTAGAATATAAGGAGGGTTCAATGGGTGCTGACGCTGGTGCTTGTTCTATTCCTGGTATTTTTGATAAACATTCCCTTTGGTTACTGGCGAGCTAATGTCAAAAAGTTTTCTGTAGCATGGTTCTTTTCGGTCCATTTACCCGTTCCTTTGATAGCTTACTTGCGAAGCCAGTATCATTATGGATGGATAGGGATCACAATCGCACTTTATGTTGGAGCCTACTTTCTAGGTCAACTAATAGGGGGAAGGACTTCGTCGGTGATGAGGAGATACGGAAAAGTAAGTTCCTTTCTCCTTCATGACTTAATCCAGAGGACGTGGATTATTTTAATAGGTCGTTAAAGAAATCATGCAGGGAATTTACTCCCTGCATGATTTCTTTAATAAATCTCCATAATATATGGAGAATCACTGATAAAATCAATAGTCATGATGCTGTGTTCAAAGATTTTAACCGATATTGGGCTTTAACCCTGGGAAGGAGAGTTCACTTGTGATGAATAGTGAAGAAATTGAACAAGAGGTAAGACCAAGTGCAGAAGTCCAGACCCTTAAGGAAATGGGTCAGATCCACCTTCCAGAACCGATAGAGAATATTTATTGTCTAACCGTTGTTGGGCAGATTGAAGGGCATCAAATTCTTCCTCCCCAATCGAAGGCAACGAAGTATGAACACGTTATTCCACAGTTAGTTGCCGTAGAGCAAAACCCTAAGATTGAGGGAATTCTTCTCATATTAAATACCGCAGGTGGGGACGTAGAAGCAGGTCTCGCAATTTCAGAATTGGTGAGCAGTTTAAGCAAGCCTAGTGTATCTATAGTCCTTGGTGGAGGGCATAGTATCGGAATTCCAATTGCAGTGAGTTGCGATAAAAGTTTTATTGCTCCCACAGGTACTATGACGGTTCATCCCATTCGCTATACTGGCTTAGTCATTAATGGTCATCAACAGTTTGAATATCTACAGAAAATGCAGGAACGAATCAATAAATTCATTGTTGAACATTCGAGGATATCCGAGCAGAAGCTTACCGAGTTGATGTTTGCTACGGGAGAATTAGCTCAAGATATCGGGACAATCTTGATTGGGCAAGACGCAGTGGATACCGGATTAATCGATTCCGTCGGAGGGTTAAAGGAAGGTTATGCAGAGCTACGAAGGCTAATCGCAGAAAAAAGTAGCAGTTAGGACAAAAGATATTCTTTTTAATCTAAAAAATCGGCCTTTTAAGCCGATTTTTTGTTATACTTTTAGTCGATAGCTAATTCAAGTCGATGCTAATCCAAAATGAAAACTTCTAAATTGTTAGATTTATGATGGAGGAAAATGTTTCCTCATCGTGGAAGTGTAGAGAAAGAGTATTTGTGGGGGATGTTTGTGGCTAAGAAGAAAGTTCGTCGTTCCATAACGAAAAAGAGAATTTTAAAAGAAACTGTTCAGCATGAGGTTATAGGAATTGCTGCCTTAGGAATATCTGTTCTTGGAATTGTCTTCTTATATTCCAGCACGAATGGGGTGTTAGGAGATAAAATTAAAGTCTTGTTAACGACCCTAGCAGGCGGCGGCCGAATTTGGCTACTTTTAATGTTAGGGGCATGGGGTATTGCCTACATGAATCGCAGGCATTCAGAAAACAAATGGAGAACTACGGGAATCGTTATTTTATGGTTTGTTCTCGAGGGAGTTCTTCATTTTCAACTCCCGGGTGTTGAAGCATACTCTCCATCGGATTTATTGCAGGAGGGGAAAAAGGGACACGGTGGGGGAATCGTGGGTGCCGCTATAGCAACTGCTCTAAAAAGTTCAGTCGGAATTTCAGGGGGCTATGTCGTTCTGATTATGCTTGCGCTGATTGGAGCTCTTCTCGTTACGAATCGCTCACTCATCGGAGGAATTCAGGAAGTTCAAAGAGTGGGGATACAATCGGGAAAGTGGGTTAAGGATCAAGTCGGTGACTTTGTATTCGTACTTCAGGATTCAGAGGAAGAGTCTGCTATGGATATAGCACAAGCGCTCTCAGAAAAGAAACAATTACGGAAGAATATAAAGAAAAAGGATGTCAAATCCGATACAGAAATTCCCAAAGTTCTCGAACCAGAGCTTATCGAAAGACCGCTTGTTATCAAAACCCTTCAGGATTCAACTGAGTCAGGACAAGAGGTAGAGCACTCTGGGCCAGGGGCCAGCGAAGTTCAGACTTCCTTGCGCTTTGAGAATAAAGCTCATGAAGAATCTCGTGGCGGAGGTGGGGGAGCACCTTCAGGGGTATTACCGCCGGGGAAAGTTACAGGGACTCCTATCTCAAGGCTGGCTCAAAAAGATGGGAACTACCAACTTCCTAACTTAACCCTCCTTAATAAATCGATGAAGGTAAAGAATCCTAGAATCAATAAGGATCTAGCAGATAATGTGAAAATTCTCGAAGATACCTTAGCTAGCTTCGGAGTAAAAATCAAGGTGACTCATGTGACCCAAGGTCCTGCGATTACGCGTTATGAAGCCCAACCCGCACCAGGAGTCAAAGTAAGCAAGATTACTAATCTAGCCGATGATATTGCCTTAAGCCTTGCCTCAACTGATGTACGCATAGAGGCTCCGGTTCCTGGGAAGTCAGTTGTCGGGATCGAAGTTCCGAACAAGGAAATTGCTGTAGTTCATTTTAGGGAAGTGATGGAGACCCCGGAATTTCAAGATGCTGCAAGTAAGCTCACTGTGGTGCTTGGCAAAGATATCACTGGAACCCCAATAGTAGCGGATTTAACAAAGATGCCCCATTTATTAATCGCAGGGGCTACAGGTTCAGGAAAATCTGTCTGTGTAAATACGCTAATTAACAGTATTCTATTTAAAGCGCGTCCAGATGAGGTTAAATTCTTACTTGTAGATCCTAAAATGGTAGAACTCACAAATTATAACGGAATTCCGCATCTCATTGCTCCAGTAGTAACTGACCCTAAAAAAGCTGCAGGAGCACTGAAGTGGATTGTCACAGAAATGGAAACACGGTATGAACTCTTCGCTGCTGCAGGGGTGCGTGATATTGTGCGTTATAACTTTCTTCGTACACAGGAAAAGAAGGAGGAGGCTCCGCCGCTGCCTTACGTTGTTGTGATTATTGACGAATTGGCGGACTTAATGATGGTCGCTCCTGGTGATGTCGAAGATTCTATTTGTCGTCTTGCCCAGATGGCGAGAGCCGCAGGAATTCATCTATTGATTGCCACGCAGCGCCCCTCGGTCGATGTTATTACAGGATTAATTAAGGCCAATATACCTTCGAGAATCGCCTTTGCAGTTTCCTCGCAGATAGACTCTAGAACGATTCTGGATATGAATGGTGCAGAAAAATTATTAGGCCGAGGAGATATGCTTTTCTATCCAATGGGGGCGAGCAAGCCGATTCGGGTTCAAGGGTGTTTCGTGGGAGATAAGGAAGTGGAGAATGTCGTACGCTTCCTGCAGAATCAGGCAAAGCCTGAGTATCAAGAAATACCTAATATTGAGTTGGGCTCGAATAAACCTAGCGAGGATGCCGGGGATGAACTGTTCCATCAAGCATCGCTCCTTTTTATCGAATCTGGAAACGCTTCAGTCTCACTTCTTCAACGCAGACTTCGTATAGGGTACACCCGTGCAGCAAGATTGATGGACCTTCTTGAGGAAAAAGGAGTTGTAGGTGGATATGAAGGCTCGAAACCGCGCGAAGTCTTAATGACAAAAGGACAGTTTGATCAAAAATTTGGTTTGGGAGAAGAAGTTGTAGGCAAATAAGTTGCGCAATTTGTCAAGAGGATTTATGATATTTAGAGAGAATAGTCTACTGAAAGGGAAATTATAATGATTCGCGAAATCACTGTAGAGGAATTGGAAAAGTTGGAGAATCCAGTCCTCGTTGATGTGCGTTCAGAAGGGGAATATGAGGAGGCTTCAATTCCTGGGGCAAAGAACCTCCCCCTTTTTAATAATGAGGAACGAGCTAAAGTTGGAACAACGTATACGCAAATATCTCCAACTCTGGCACGAGAGCAAGGCTTAGAAATTGTTGGTCCAAAACTACCTAAGTTAGTTAAGCAAGCGTCAGATTGGGGAAAAGGTCATCCACTCGTGCTTTTTTGCTGGCGAGGGGGGATGAGGAGTAAATCCTTATCTACAGTCCTAGATTTGATGGGAATATCAGTTTACCGACTGCAAGGCGGGTATAAAGCCTATCGGCACATGGTCAATAACTATTTTGAGAGTGACTTACCCTGTCAAGTCGTTGTCTTGCGTGGTAATACCGGAGTTGGAAAAACGGACATTCTAAAGCAGTTAAGAGAAGATGGTTATCCTGCCATTGATCTGGAGAGACTTGCCAATAACCGAGGATCTGTATTCGGTGCCTTGGGACTTGGGCCTGCACCTTCACAGAAGAAATTTGAGGCTTTACTCTATGAGGAGCTAAATCGCTTAAAAGATTTCCCTTATATTGTTGTCGAGTGTGAGAGTAAAAGAATAGGTCGCGTTACGCTCCCCGTCAAGTTTTTTAACGCCATGCAAAGCGGTGTTCAAATATTGATTCACGATTCCCTTGAAAATAGAGTGAAACGCTTGGTGATGGAGTACACAACAGTTCCCAATGCTATACCTGAAATCAAAGCTTCTCTTGAACGCTTGATTAAAAATTTAGGTCACAAAATAATCGAAGAATATAATGCTCTTTTAGATCAAGGTGATCTAAACACTTTCACAGAAGAAATGTTAAAATATTACGACGCTCTATATGCTTATCCAAATGAAGCTAGTGACAATTATGAGTATTCGTTAAGTAATATAGACCCCGAAAAGGGAGTTAGAGAGTTGGAGGATTATCTTGACCAGCGGATGGCCGGATTCGGAACATCTTCTCTACCTGGAATATGCGATACAGCAAAATAAGCCTGGCTTGTTGGGTGCTGTAACAACGTTAATGGGAATGCTAGAAATTAATATTTTGACTGTCAATGGGATAGGGGAGTCTCGAAGAGGCTTTTTGCTTGAAATCCCCACTGATAATAAGCTTCATGCACTACGTACCGCTTTAGGAAATGTTGAGGCCATTTGTATTACAGCCTTTCGATCCCCAACCTTATTTGATCGAGTCGCTATGCGTCATGGCAAACGTTTAGATATGGTGGAGATTAATCCTCCAACATATCGCTTTGTCCGTGAAGAATTAGGTGTGTTAGTTGACTTTTTAGGGGATACTTTAATCGAAGGTGGAAATTTAGTTGTTGGTATACGCGGCATGCCACGGGTGGGGAAGACTGAAGCGGCTATAGCTGCCTGTGTTTATGCCAATAAAAAATGGACGCTACTCTCTTCGACCATTATTCGTCAAACCCTGCGAACGAAATTGTTATTAGATGATGCAGAGGATGCGATCTTCCTCATCGATGGGATAACCAGCACTTCTCGGGGTAATGATTCACACTGGGAATTACTTAACCGAGTACTTCAAATGCCTACTCCAAAGATTATAGAACACCCCGATGTTTTTATGCGGGATGGCCGTTTTCCGGTAGAGTTTGATTTCATCATTGAAATCCGTAATCAACCAGAGGATACAATTCGAATCGAAGATGTAAACAGTAGTTTTTCTTCTTTTGATGTGAGTTAGGGAATAACAAGAAGGAGGTGCTTATTCATGGCAGGAGAGGGTCAAATCCTTCGCAACGCTCGTGAGCAAAAGGGATGGGCCATTGCAAAGGCTGAGGAAGTTACTAAGATTAGGATCCGCTATCTTGAGGCCTTGGAAGAAGAAAATTATCGTATTTTACCGGGCTCAACCTATGTCAAAGGCTTTCTAAGAACATATTCTAAGCATTTAGGGCTTAACCCTGATGAGGTTGTATCGCTTTACAAATTATCTGAAGTCAGTGAACCACAACCAAAACTCGAATCCCTCACTCATACTCCTCGTAAAAGACCGCAATGGTTGAAACCCGTTGCTTTGGCGGTGACTGGTTTACTTGCAGTTTTTATTGTGATAGGTATTGCAAACCTTAGTAAAAATCAAGGAAAACCAATCTCCTCTGAATTTACGCCCGCTCCTTTGCCGACGGCTCCACAAGAGGAGAAGGCTCAACCGACTGAACCTAGTGTTCAGCCTCAAACTCCGGCTCAGAACCCTCAAAATGTTATTGCAGCGGAAACAGAGGGAGTCATTGCTCAGCTTGTTTTTACCCAGCCCTGTTGGATTGTAGTTAAAGTTGATGGGCAACCTGCCTTAGAAGGAACCTTCTCTCAAGGAATGACAAAGGAGCTTAAAGCTAAAGAGCAAATTGAGCTTGTGACTGTGGGAAATGCGAGTGGAGTCTCAGTTACCTTGAATGGTAAGACACTACCAAGCCTGGGGGAATCTGGTCAGGTCGTCCGAAACGTTGTCCTTAAGAAGGAAAGCTTAAGCTAACTAAACCCAAAGGTTATACGCTCCTGCCATAGTGCTGGGATATAGTACCCTTTGTGGATAAAGGAGAGAAAATTCGTGGCGAAAGATTCATCGTTTGATGTTGTATCTAAGGTGGAATTGCAGGAAGTTACGAACGCAATTCAACAAGCTCAAAAGGAAATCGAACAACGCTTTGATTTTAAAAATAGTAAATCCTCCATCGAACTTCAGGAAGAAAAGATTATTCTGATCTCCGATGATGACTTCAAACTCCGTAACGTCTCAGACATCCTTGAAAGTAAATTGGTGAAGCGGGGAGTTTCTCTGAAAGCCTTAGAATATGGTAAGATTCAACCGGCTGCAGGGGATACGGTACGGCAAGAGGTCAAGCTGGTCCAAGGTATTTCTCAGGATAAAGGTCGAGAGATTAATAGAATAATTAAAGAGAGTAAAATAAAAGTAACAAGTTCGATGCAGGGAGATCAAATCCGAGTTACGGCTAAGGATAAAGATGACTTACAAGCAGTTATTGCTTTATTACGTAAACAGGACCTAGGTATCGAGCTTCAGTTTACCAATTATCGATAATGAATACTCCTCCCACTTTATGTGGGAGTTTTTTCTTACAAGTTAGGAGTGAGACTTATTAAAACCCCACAGTTTTTGCCGGTTAGTCCCGAAGATATGAGAAAACGCGGCTGGGATGAACTCGACTTTTTATTCATCACAGGAGATGCTTACATTGACCATCCAAGCTTTGGAATAGCAATCATCTCGCGGGTCCTAGAAAAGCATGGGTATAAGGTGGGTGTTATTGCCCAACCGAATTGGCGGGATATTGAAGCCTTTAAGGTACTCGGTAGACCAAGGCTTGCCTGCCTCGTTTCAGGGGGGAACCTTGACTCGATGGTGGATCATTATACAGCAGCGAAGAAACGCCGTTCCAAGGATGTTTACTCTCCTGGGGGAAAACCTGACCTCCGTCCTGATCACTCGACGATTGTTTATTCTAATAAGGTTCGGGAGGCTTTCCCAGGGTTACCCGTCATTATCGGGGGCATAGAAGCATCGCTCCGACGATTTGCTCATTACGATTACTGGAGCAATAAGGTTAGACGGTCAGTTCTACTTGACAGTCAGGCAGACATCTTGGTTTTCGGCATGGGTGAAAAACCAATCGTCGAAATAGCCAAGGCGCTTCAAGATAATACACCTGTTCGAGAAATTCAAGGAGTTCGTGGAACGATGGTCCCCTGGAAAGGGGATATTCCTGAAGGAGTACTTGAACTCCCTACCTATAAGGAAGTTCTGGAAGATAAGAGGAAGTACGCGGAAGCCTTCTGGGTCCAGTATAATCAGCAAGACCCCTTTCATGGGAAGAGTATGCTTCAGAGGCATGCCCAGGGTGGTGTGTTACAGTATCAGCCCACTTACCCTTTGACTCAGTCGGAAATGGATGCAGTATATGCACTTCCGTATGTGGGTACTTATCACCCTATGTATGAAAAGGAGGGAGGAGTGCCAGCCATCGAAGAAGTCCAGTTCAGTCTGGTTAGTTCTAGAGGCTGCTATGGTGCATGCTCCTTCTGTGCTCTGACCTTTCACCAAGGTCGGATTATCCAAGGGCGAAGTGCAGAGTCTATCCTTAGAGAAGCGGAGCAGCTTACCTGGAACCCTAAATTTAAAGGGTATATTCATGATGTGGGCGGTCCTACGGCAAACTTTCGTCGTCCAGCGTGTAAGGCCCAGCTTAAGCGTGGAGCCTGCCCACATAAGCAATGCCTATTTCCCTCAACCTGTGATCAAGCGGATGTGGATCATACTGAATATATCGAACTTCTGCGCCGTTTAAGGAGTTTGCCTAAAATTAAAAAGGTATTCGTTCGTTCCGGGATTCGTTATGATGTCGTACTCGCTGATAAAAAATCACCTTTTTTACGTGAGCTTTGTGAGCACCATGTCAGCGGCCAGCTAAAAGTAGCACCTGAGCATGTGAGTGAAGCAGTTTTGAAGCGGATGGGCAAGCCTGGAAAACAAATCTATGAACGCTTTGTTAGTGCGTTTAAAGATATGAACAGAGAAGTCGGAAAGGAACAGTATCTCGTTCCGTATCTCATGTCCTCCCATCCCGGAAGTGGTCTCAAAGAGGCGATTGAGCTAGCGGAATATGTTCGGGATATGGGTGTTAATCCAGAACAAGTTCAAGACTTTATTCCTACCCCTGGTACGCTATCTACATGTATGTATTACACCGGTTTAGACCCGAGAACCATGGAGAAAGTCTATGTCCCTCGAACGATGGAAGAAAAGGCTATGCAAAGAGCCCTCATTCAATATCGAAACCCCAAGAATTTCGGGTTGGTTGAAAAAGCGCTAAAACTAGCCCATCGCGAGGATTTAATTGGCTATGGTCCTAAGTGCCTCATTCGCCCCCTCACGCACCGTAGATTCGCTAAAGCAGGTGATGAGGTGAAGGAAGGAACGAAGAGAGTCAAGGGAGCCAAGGAAACGAAAGAATCAAAGGAAACTAAGGGAGTCAAGAGAACTAAGGAAATCAAAGAAACCAGGGGAGTCAAGGAAATTAAGGAAGTTAAAGAGAACAGAGGAGCCAAGGCAATCCCAAATAATAAGAAGACCAAGCCTGAGCTATCGGATAAAAGTCGTGGCAAGAATGCCAAGATTACAACGAAATTCACTACCAATGAGAAGACCAATGGGAAACCTGTAAATAAAACAAATCCTAAAACCAAGGGGAAAGTTCGCGCAAAATCTAAGTAGGGTGTGACTCTTACTTCACCCCGCCCCAATAAACAGAATAAATGTTAAACGGAAGAGAAAATATTAAACAGGAGAGGAAACATATAGCTTCCTCTCCTGTTTGACATTTCTACTCCCCGACCTCCCCGAACTCCTCAATGAACGCATCCTCGATTTCTTCCATCTTAAGCGTTCCCAACTCTTTCATAAATTCTGGCTCAAGCTCAAGATACTGCTCATACGTCAACTCTGAAGCTTCCGAAAAGAACTTAGAGAAGGAGAACAACACGCCGTTCTCGGCTTCGGATACATGCTTTAGGGTAAAGTACTCCGTAGGATCTAGACGGCTTTGTAAGAGAATCGTATCCCCAGGTATGACCAAAACAACCTGTGCATCCTCATAGACTCGATGGAGAAACTTCCAGGTAAAGGCTTGTATTAAGGTTGCGGTTGCATCGATCGCAGGGTCACTCTCAAGAGATTTCCAGGAAAATTCTTGTACAAGCTGCTGAGCCTGCTCCATTTTCTCGGCAATAACGTCGAGACGAGAGGCGACGATTGAAGGAATCGTGTACTCATCACACATCGAATCTCCACAGGAATAGACGGGGACATTAAGTACCTTTCCGGCACCATGATCTAGGGCTATAGGTAGAGTGCGTGAAGTAAGATAGCCTGCATCTCCACATCCGCATAAATCAACGGGGGAAAGTGTTTCGTTAAACAATAGATACACCTCGCATAATACGTTTAGTTGACCTGGATAATAGGTGATTTGCATCAATATACTATTGTACTAGAAAAGATCAAGTCTATAAAGAGATATCCAGGAATAATTAGGATTTAAGGTCAGTGTACGTATGAAGCCCTCCTAATAGAGTATTGCCAATTAGAAACGATATGAAAAAAAGTCGTTCTAGACTCATTTTATATTTGCTTTTGACACTAAGGAAAAAACTACTTATACTAGATAAGTGAAGAACATAATTTAGAGATTGTTTGAAATCGTTAAGTGATACGAATGGTCTTAATCTAGGGGTGCAAAATTTTGAGTAAAAAAGTTGCTATTGTGACTTTGGGTTGTCCAAAAAATCAGGTAGACAGTGAAGTAATGTCCGGTCGAATCGGAGAAAGATATCAAGTCGTAGAGGAACCTGAACAAGCGGATATTATTATCGTTAACACCTGTACTTTTATCGATAGTGCTAAGGCAGAATCCATAGATACCCTATTGGAGATGGTCCAGCATAAAGATGAGGGTACCTGTAAAACACTCGTAGCTACCGGATGCTTAGCACAACGCTATGGGGATGAACTTTTAGCGGAGATCCCTGAACTCGATGGAGTACTTGGAACCGGAAATATATCTGAGGTTCTTGAGGCCATTGAAGAGGCAGAGTGCCAAAGGATGCGTAGAATCAGCTCTGAAGCACCCGATTTCCTGTATGATGAGACGATGCCTAGAAATCGTTTATCCCCAAAGCAGTATGCCTATGTTAAAGTCGCCGAGGGCTGCGACAACTATTGCACGTATTGTATTATACCTCATGTACGCGGGCATTTTCGTAGTCGAAAAGAGGAGTCTATCCTTCAGGAAGTCAGGAAGATGGCGGATGAAGGAGTCAAAGAAATCCTACTTATTGCGCAAGATACAACACGTTATGGTCTGGATCTCTATGGAGAGTATCGACTACCTTCATTAATTCGGAAAATTGCCGAAATTGAGGGGATTCAATGGATTAGACTCATGTATTGTTATCCTGAACTTTTTACAGATGAGCTAATTCGTGTGATGAAAGAAACACCTAAGGTTTGTCGCTATCTTGATTTGCCCCTACAGCACGCTCATGATAAAGTATTGCGTGAGATGAACCGTCGTGGATCGATTCAAGAAGCAGAAGATTTAATTTTTAAGCTTCGACAAGCAATGCCCGATATCCGAATCCGGACTACGATGATTACGGGCTTTCCCGGGGAGACAGAAGAAGAGTTTCAAGCAGTCATCGCGTTCGCGAAGCGGGTAAGGTTTGACCGTTTAGGTGCATTCGCCTATTCTCAGGAAGAATCCACGCCCGCTGCGAAGAGAGTGGATCAAGTGCCGCTGGAAATTCGCGAGGGTCGACGTGATGAACTCATGAGGGTACAGCAAGATATCGCCTATGAGCAACAGCAGAGGTGGCTGAATAATACACTTAAAGTGCTCATTGAGGAAAAGCTGCCTGATGGACGGTGGGTTGGCCGCACTGAGGGCGATGCTCCTGAAATTGATGGCTTAGTCTATGTCAAATCTCCTAAGGCGCTTCAAATTGGAGATTTCGTGAGGGTTAAGGTCTTAGAAGCGGATAGTTATGATTTAGTGGGAGAGGTTGTTTTGTGAATTTACCCAATCGACTTACGTTAGCGAGGATATTCTTAATTCCAATCTTTATGGCGTTTTTGCTATTGCAAGCGCCTAAAGGGCAACCCATATTCCCCCATCAGGACATAGTTGCTGCAGTTATTTTCATCTTAGCTGCAACAACGGATGGATTAGATGGCTATATTGCCCGAAAACGGGGACAAGTTACTGTACTCGGGAAGTTTATGGACCCTTTGGCCGATAAGCTTCTTGTTTCTGCTGCCTTAATAGCACTTGTCGAACTTCGTGATGTTCCTGCTTGGGTCGCCTGGATTATTCTTGCCCGAGAATTTGCAGTTACAGGATTACGAGCAATCGCCTCCGCGGATGGAACGGTGATCAGTGCAAGTAAGCTTGGAAAAATTAAAACGGTGACTCAAGTTATCGCGATTTCTGCTCTTCTCCTTCATGATTGGCCCCTTTCACTTCTACATATCCCTGTAGGGCAGCCCTTTTTATACATAGCCCTCGTTTTTACGATTATTTCTGGAGCTGATTATTTAATGAAGTCTAAAAAGCTTTTAAGAAAATAACGCAGCCTTGAAGTTTTTAAGAAAATCTGAGTTTTATAGTTTATACGGTTTAACCAAGCAGAGCTTCCAAACATAGGAAAGCTCTGCTTTTTTATACACATTTGGTTAATATTATATATCAGTCTCAGATATACTACGTGATATAATAGCTGTATACTAATGAGTATTGATTAGTGAGGAGGGATAATAATGACTAAGCAGCGCATTGCACTCATTAGTCTGATAGGTATTCTCGTCTTTGGATTATTACTAGGCGGACAGCTTGTCTATAAAAATAAGTGGGTGAATGGCACTTTGACTAAAGAAAGCCAACGAATTCAGGGTGTTTTGTCCGCAAAGATTGCTACTTATGACGGACAGTCAGAGCTTGTAGTTCAAACAAGTGGAATTGATAATTTGCAGAAGGCCAGTCTGGAACTCCAGAGAATTTCGGGTATGCGCCCAATTCGCTTCGTAGACCAAAGGACACCAGAACTCGAGAACATTTTTCAAAAGATGCAGTTTCCTATTCAAGAAGGAATAGTGAGAGGTAATTTTACTGAAATGGAACAGACTCTTCGGGAATTAGCCGATAAAAACGAGGTGAATTTGAGCCTTGCCATGGACAATTCAGCAATCTATTTAACATTGACTAAGGAAGAGAGTCAACTCGTGGCTGTCCTTGAGCGGCATGGCCAGGGAACCTTTTTACAGAGTGAAGGGGACGCCAAGAGCAAATCCGAGTGATACTGAAGTAAGGTATAGAAAAGTAAGTATAGATTAGACGAATACAAGAGGCTAAACAGAGCTTTGAGAGGAGGAGAATAGAGATGGGTCTGGATATTGCTATGGGTGTCGGAGTAGGGGCGTTTTTCTATCTATGGGTTGCGGGCTACAATGTGATGCCCATAGGACTTCTTGTCCTAAGCGGTTTCTTGGTCTGGAAATTTGTCATCCAGCGTCAAGTCCTCAGGACGACGGGAAAAGGAGTTCAAATCTCGAGTACATCAATAAACTTCGAAGAAATTGGAGGCCAAAATTCGGCTAAGAAGGAGCTTCAAGAGGCTTTAGATTTCTTGCTCTATTCGGATAGGATGAAGGAGCTAGGAATTCGCCCGCTGAAGGGAATTCTTTTATCAGGACCTCCAGGTACAGGAAAAACTCTCCTCGCCAAAGCAGCAGCCCGTTACACGAATTCAGTCTTTCTGGCAATGTCCGGAAGTGAATTTGTGGAGATGTATGCAGGCGTCGGTGCGGAAAGAGTTCGAGGTTTGTTTCAAAAGGCCAAAGATCTCTCCAAAAAAGAAAAGAAGCAGAGTGCGATCATCTTCATTGATGAGATGGATATTCTCGGAGCGAAGCGCGGAAGTAATGTCTCACATCATGAATATGATCAAACTCTCAATCAGCTTTTAGTAGAGATGGACGGACTTGGAAGTGAGCAAGGCCCTCAAATTATGGTCATAGCGGCAACGAACAGGGCTGAAGCCCTCGATCCGGCTTTATTACGCCCCGGGCGCTTTGATCGACAAGTTAAAGTGGATTTACCGGATAAGGAAGGACGTTTGGCCATTCTCAAGATTCATTCGAAAAATAAACCTATCTCTTCCGATGTTGATCTGGAGAAGATTGCCCAAGAAACGTTTACCTTCTCTGGAGCCCATCTCGAAAGTGTTACCAATGAAGCTGCCGTTTTTGCCTTAAGAGATAATGCCAAAGAAATTAATATGAGTCATTTCCGAGAAGCAGTAGAAAAAGTACTCCTTGGAGAGAAGTTGGATAGAAAACCTTCAGATGAGGAGTTAGAGCGGGTTGCTGTACATGAAGGTGGTCATGCAATACTAGCAGAACATGTTCGCCCTCATTCAGTTTCTCAGATTTCGATCCGCTCCCGTGGGAATGCTCTCGGCTATGTACGGCATTATCCAAAGGATGATTTGTATCTCTACACTCAAGCGATGATTGAAGATCAGATCATGGTTGCTCTCGCAGGGGCTGTGGCTGAGGAAGTACTTCTTGGAGCACGCAGTACCGGAGCAGCGGGAGACTACGAACAGGCACTCCGTATGGTAGAGAGAATGCTAGCCTCTGGAATGTCTTCACTCGGAGTGGTGGATGTCTCCAAGTTAGGCGCAGAACAAAGACAAAATGTCTCTCGCGATATCTTAAGTCAACTTGAGGAGCGTACCCGAGAGGTCATTCTACAAAATCAATCGACTCTTGTTGAACTCACCAAACTCCTTCAAAGTGAAGAAGTTCTCAATGGAGAAAAACTTCGTGTCTTGATTGAGGACCATGCAGCATAACTAAATAATTGCAAAGTTTAATTTTAGTCCTCTAAAAAAAGAGGGCTTTTTTCTTTGTTTGGAAAGGATAAGTTTCAAAGGGACGAGAAATAAATATATTAACAAAAGCCTATTTTCTAGTGAGAGTGCTCCTATTGGCTCTTATAGATACTTTAAAGATAGCTTAAGATTGCGTTTAATGAGGGAGAGTGATAAAATACTATGAAAGCTGAAATTATCGCTACAGGGACGGAAATACTGCTTGGACAGACCTTAAATACGAGTGCACACTATCTTACAGGAAAGTTATCGGAATTAGGGATAGAAGTGGATTATCACACAACCGTAGGAGATAATAAGGAACGGTTGGAAACGGTAATTCGTGAAGGAATAGGACGTTCGGATCTACTTATGATAACGGGAGGGACGGGCCCAACCGTAGATGATCTATCTAAGGAACTTGTGGCAAAGGTCCTCGGATTAAAAATGGTTCTCGATTCTGCCAGTCTAGAGAAGATCCGGCATTTTTTTTCGCTTCGAGGTACGAATATGCCTGATACGGAAAAGAAACAGGCTTACTTTCCTGAAGGAACCCAAATTCTTCCGAATAACCATGGAACAGCTCCGGGGGCAATCGTTCAAAAAGAGAATAAAACGATTGTTATATTACCTGGACCACCTTCTGAGATGCAACCCATGTTCGATGACTTTGTATGGCCGGTGTTAGAAGAAGAGTCTCAAGAGGATACACATAGGATGCAGGTTCGGGTTATCAAAGTCGTAGGTCTCGGGGAATCGGAGGTAGAGGAGAAACTCCAAGAGCTTCTTGGAGGGAAAAATCCTAGTATGACTTTGCTAGCAAAGCACTCGGAATTGCATATCCGATTGGTCACTCGAGGAGAGGTTGAACAGGCAACGGGGATTTTGGATGAAGCTGAAAAGCTCATATATGCTCGTCTAGGAGATCGGGTATTCGGGACAAATGGGGATACTATGATCGGGCTTGTCAGTGAGAAATTAAAAAATCATCGTGTGACTGTTGCAACAGCGGAGTCTTGTACAGGTGGTATGCTTGGAGCTGTACTCACTCAGGAAGCAGGGAGTTCAGACTTTTTCTTAGGTGGAGTAGTGAGTTATTCCAATACTCTTAAAGAAAAGTTTTTGGGGGTAACCCCTCATACTCTCGAAGAATTTGGGGCGGTTAGCGCGGAGACAGCTATGGAAATGGCAGCTGGTATCCGGGAGTATGCAAATTCTGATCTGGGGGTAAGTATTACGGGAATAGCCGGACCCGGTGGGGGAAGCCAGGAAAAACCTGTTGGGTTAGTCTATATTGGCTTGGCAACGCCGAAAGGTACAGAAGCGAATAAGTTTCAGTTTCATGGGGGGCGTGATTCAATACGGCAGTTATCTGTTCAAGCCGCATTGGATTGGGTTCGTCGATATATGTTGAATATTGAAAGGGGCTAGCAATAGTTTGAGCGCAGAACGTTTACAATCCTTTGGTGAGATTTCACTAAGCAAACAAATATTACAATCTTTATCTGAAATGGGGTTTGAAGAACCCTCTCCCATTCAGAAAGCAGCAATTCCTTTGGCAATGGAAGGAATCGATTTAATCGGACAGGCTCAGACAGGCACAGGTAAAACCGCGGCCTTCGGGATTCCTATCTGTGAGAAGGTGAATCCTAAGTTTCAAGCGGTCCAAGCAATTATTATTACTCCGACGCGTGAACTTGCCGTTCAAGTATCAGAGGAAATTAGCAAGATCGGGAAGTACCGCCATATTAAGCCTTTGCCCATCTACGGTGGCCAATCCATTGATCGACAAATTCGTGCTCTTCGATTTGGCAGTCAGGTGGTCGTGGGTACACCTGGGCGAGTACTCGATCATTTGAATCGCGGAACCTTGAAACTACAATATGTCAAGATGGTCGTGCTTGATGAGGCGGATGAAATGCTGGATATGGGCTTCGTGGAAGACATCGAAAGTATTTTAAAGCAAGTTCCGGCAGAAGAGCGTCAAGTTATGCTTTTTTCGGCTACGATGCCGCTTGAAATTAAGAAGTTGGCTAAGAACTATATGCATGATCCGCAGTCTATCGCGGTCAGCCGCGATGAACTTACGGTTCCATTAATCGAACAAGTGTTTTACGAAACACGTGAAAAGATCAAAGTCGATGCCTTGTGCCGCATTATCGACATGGAAGAGATTGGCCAAGCGATTATTTTCTGTCGAACAAAGCGTGGAGTAGATGAACTTGTCGCAGCGATTGAGGCAAGAGGGTATTTTGCAGATGCTCTACACGGAGACTTGAGCCAGCAACAAAGAGACCGCGTTATGAAACGTTTTCGTGATGGAAAAATTGAGTTGCTTGTTGCAACAGATGTTGCAGCACGTGGGTTAGATATTGATAATGTTACCCACGTTATTAACTTTGATATCCCACAAGATCCTGAATCCTATGTTCATCGCATCGGACGTACGGGAAGAGCGGGAAGAAAAGGACAAGCCATTACCTTGATTTCCTCTCGCGAGTACCGCCAACTTCGTTTGATTGAGCGTCTAATTAAGACTCGTATTATTCGCAAAGAGTTGCCAACGCTTGCGGATGTGAGTGAGCGTCAGGCAGAGAACTTAAAGACCCAATTGGTCAAATTGCTACAGAAGGATCACTTAGGAACTTACCGATCCATCGTAAGTTCTTTACTGGAAGAGTATGACTCGGTTGACGTTGCTGCTGCAGCCTTAAAATATGCTGTTGAAGGAGCAGAGGAACGGGTTGAAGAAGAGGAGGATCCCTCCTTTGGCAACACAGGCGCAGCACCTGGAATGGTTCGACTTTTCATGAATATTGGTCGCATCCAGCAAATTCGCCCACAGGATATTGTTCGCTGGATTGCGGATGAAAGCGGTATACCGGGAAATATCATAGGAATGATTAATATCTACGATAATTTTACGTTCGTAGAAGTTCCTGAGCAATTTGCAAATCGTGTCTTAAGCTGCATGCACCAGAACTTCATGAAGGGCCGCAAGGTAAATGTAGAACCGGCTAAAGCTAGGTAAATAGGTTTTTGCATGTAGAAATTTCTTATTTATCGTAACGCTGTAGTAATTATGAAACAAGAAGGTGATTCAAATCTGAAACGCCTTCTTGTTTTCTCAATATTCATAGAAAACTCCAAAATTTATTTCTGACCTTCGGGAGGACTCCAGTTACAAGGTCTTAATCTGTATTTACTCAGAAAAGAAAAAGACCTGGCACAAATATTGCATGATTAGTTTGAGAATACAATCAAAGGAGGGATAAGTTAGGAATTAGCTAAACATGAATTTGAAAAAGGAGATAGAATTAAATGGCACTTGATGCGACATTCTTTACTTCGTTATTGGCGATTATCGGAATTAACCTTATATTGAGCGGAGACAATGCAGTCGTTATTGCCCTTGCGACTCTTCGGTTAGAAGGAAAAGAGAAGAAACAAGGTATTTTTTGGGGTACGTTCGGTGCGGTTATTTTAAGGGTTTTATTAACTGCGGTTGCTGCGTATCTTTTGAAGATTCCCTTTGTTCAGGCTGTAGGGGGAATACTTCTCGCTTTTATTGCGGTTAAACTCTTAAAAGGTGAAGATGATGACGGGGATATTCATGCTGCAGGTAACTTGGCAGAAGCCATTAAAACCATTATCTTCGCAGACTTACTCATGAGTTTGGATAATGTATTGGCAGTTGCAGGAGCTTCCGGAGGAAATCTTCTTCTTTTGATTTTGGGCTTACTCATCAGTATTCCTATTGTTATCTTTGGAAGTACTATTTTGTCCAATTTTATGAAGAAGTATCCTTGGATTGTATCCCTGGGGGCTGGACTCTTAGGATACACCTCTGGCGAAATGATTTTGAATGACTCATTCTTCCACTTCCTTACCAAGATTCAAGTATTGGAGTATCTGGTTCCCGGGATACTTGCCATTGGAGTTATTGTCTTAGGAAATTGGCTGAAAGGCAGAAAACGTCCAGTTAAGAAGCAGGATACAGAAAAAACAGCATAATTTTGTAAAGTTATTAGTCGTATAACCACAACCATGCGACTTAGACTGAACAGATTGAGGCTAGAATACGTCTTGAAGGGTCTTCTTGGTTAATTTAGAAGACCCTTTTGCTTTTGCTGTATTCTGTAAAAACAATTGACAAGCTCAAGCCGAAAAAAGTATAATTAAAATCGAACAAGTGTTTTGTTCTTTACGAATTTAAACTAAAGAAGTTTTTGTTTTAGGGAGGAAAAAGAATGGCCGGGACGGATAAATTAAAAGCCCTAGATATGGCATTAAGCCAAATCGAGAAGCAATTTGGTAAGGGTTCAATTATGAGAATGGGAGAAGCCTCTGCCAAAATGGCAATAGAGGTTATTCCTACAGGCTCCTTGGCCATTGATCTTGCGCTTGGAGTTGGGGGAGTACCCCGGGGGCGGATGATAGAAATTTATGGGCCGGAGTCTTCAGGTAAAACCACGGTCGCTTTACATATCGTTGCAGAGGCACAAAAGTTGGGTGGAGTTGCAGCTTTTATCGATGCAGAGCATGCTCTGGATCCTGTCTATGCTAAGGCACTTGGGGTAAATATCGATCAACTATTAGTTTCCCAGCCTGATACAGGAGAACAAGCCATGGAAATCTGCGAAGCTCTTGTGCGGAGCGGAGCAGTAGATGTTGTGGTTATCGACTCCGTTGCAGCCTTGGTCCCTCGAGCTGAAATCGAAGGGGAAATGGGTGATTCCCATATGGGATTGCATGCCCGTTTAATGTCTCAAGCGTTGCGTAAATTAACGGGAGCCATTAGTAAAAGCAAAACTTGCGTCGTTTTCATTAATCAAGTTCGCGAAAAGATCGGAGTAATGTTTGGTAATCCTGAAACGACGACCGGAGGACGTGCTCTGAAGTTTTATGCGACTATCCGGATGGAGGTTCGACGTACGGAGACCCTTAAACAAGGTCAAGAGATGATTGGTAACCGTACAAAGGTGAAAGTCGTAAAGAATAAGGTAGCGCCTCCGTTTAAACAAGCTGAATTTGATATCATGTATGGAGAAGGAATATCTCAAGTAGGTAGTATTGTTGATATAGGCACAGAAATGGAGATTATCGCCAAATCTGGAGCTTGGTATTCTTACAAAGGGGAACGGTTAGGTCAAGGACGAGAAAATGTAAAAGAGTTTTTTAAGAAGCATCCAGAGATAGCGGCAGAAGTTGATAAGCAAATCCGCGAAAATATAAGTATAGCTGCTACTCCTTCTTCGGAAGAACCAGAAACGGTGAAGGAAGAAGAGTAGGATGAAAACTGCGTTGGACGCGGCGTTAGCTTATTTATCGAGACGATTACTTACTCGTTTTGAAATGGTTCAACGTCTCGGACAGAAGGGCTTTCCCTCAGACGAAATCGATAAGGCCCTTGAACGATTAACCGAGTGGGGATATCTCAATGATCGGGATTATGCGCTTTCATATTGCAGGAACAAGCAATTGAATTATTCAAAGAAGCGTATTGAAGTTGAACTCCAACATAAAGGTATCGAAGAAGAACTTATCTTAGAGGTGCTTACGGAGTCCTATTTACCGAGTCAAGAACGGGCACTCTGTAGACAACAAGCTCATAAGATATGGACGGAAGAATTGAGACGCTGGGAAAGTTCCTATCAACATAAAAAGAGTTACGCAAAAATCCCCCAAAAGGTTTTTCTGAAACAAAGAGTAGGGCAAAAGCTCCTTCAAAAAGGATATTCACTCGAAATGGTTCATCTTATAATCGATGAAATAACGGGAAGAGATTAGAGTCTCTTCCTTTTTTAAAAGGAGAATCTCAAATAACTTCGTAACTGCCTTTAAAAAATATACTCTCAGATTAGGCATAATCGGGGGATAATCTTGACAAATTTTTCAAAAGATATTAAACTCTAAAAAGAAGCCTGTTTCTGTAAATCAAACCTTAAAGGTTTTCTTATAGATTGCATCGTTGTTAGTAAAATATGGAGGGTCACGAACTAGCGCGTGTGGGTTTGTAGGAAACGTAGACATAAAATGTCTTATATTAAGGATTTTTTGTAGAGGCTGGTGTATACCCAGTTTTTTTTGTTTTTTAGATTCATCTTAGTGTATTATTTCAAATAAGTGTAGGTGATTAAGGGAGGTGAGGTCCACTTGTTGGAGGTTACTGGAATCGTTTCAGGAATTTTAGCTGTAGTATCGCTTGGTATAGGAGGCTTCGTAGGGTGGATCATTAGGAAGAACACGGCCGAAAAAGCGATTGGTTCAGCAGAAGTAGAAGCAAAACGGGTTGTCGATAATGCTCAGGTAGAAGCAGAAGCAAAACGTCGAGAAGCTGTTGTAGCTGCTAAAGAAGAAGTTATGCAAATTCGCAATGAGGTTGAAAAAGAGTCTCGTGAACGCCGTAATGAAGTTCAGCGTCTGGAAAGACGGGTTATCCAGAAGGAAGAATCCATCGATCGGAAAATGGAATCTTTAGAGAGAAAAGAGGAAAATCTTCATCGCAAAGAAGATGAAGTAGAGCTTCTCAAGGAGAATCTGGCACAGACTGTAGCCAAAGAAAAGCAAGAACTAGAACGCGTGTCCGGGCTATCTACCGAGGAAGCGAAACAAATGCTTCTTAATAGCGTTGAAGAAGAAGTCCGTTATGAATCCGCAATTATGATTAAAGAAATTGAGTCAAAAGCGAAAGAAGAGGCAGAAAAACGGGCTAAGAATATCATTTCTTTAGCCATTCAAAGATGTGCTGCTGATCATGTCGCTGAGACTACAGTCTCCGTCGTTGCCTTACCGAGTGACGAAATGAAGGGCCGAATTATTGGACGTGAGGGACGGAATATTCGTACTCTAGAAACGTTGACAGGAATCGATCTAATCATTGATGACACTCCGGAAGCGGTAATTCTGTCTGGATTTGATCCGATACGTAGAGAAGTTGCGCGAGTCGCTTTAGAGAAGTTGATTGCTGACGGTCGTATTCATCCGGCACGTATCGAAGAGATGGTTGAGAAGTCTCAGAAAGAAGTGGACCAAAGAATACGTGAAGAAGGAGAACAAGCTACCTTCGAAACGGGTGTTCATGGTTTGCATCCTGAGTTAGTTCGCTTATTAGGACGGTTGAAATTCCGTACTAGTTATGGTCAGAATGTGTTAAAACACTCCATAGAAGTTTCTCATTTGGCTGGATTGATGGCCGCTGAACTTGGTGTAGATGTTCAACTCGCCAAACGAGCTGGACTACTTCATGATATTGGTAAAGCAGTCGATCATGACACTGAAGGAACTCACGTACAAATTGGCGTGGACTTAGCCAAAAGGTACAAAGAATCTGGAGATGTTATCCATGCAATTGAAGCGCATCATGGTGATGTAGAAGCGAAGTCAATCGTTGCAGTCCTTGTAGCAGCTGCTGATGCAGTATCTGCCGCTCGTCCGGGTGCGCGACGTGAAACCCTTGAATCCTATATTAGACGTCTGCAGAAGCTTGAGGAAATCGCGGATACCTTTGAAGGTGTTGAGAAATCCTTTGCAATACAGGCAGGACGCGAGATACGAATTATCGTTAAGCCTGATAAGATTGATGATGTATTGGCTCCAAAGGTTGCGCGTGAAATTAGTAAGCGTATCGAAGACGAGCTCGAGTACCCTGGTCAGATTAAGGTGGTCGTGATTCGAGAAACTCGAGCAGTGGATTATGCCAAGTAATTATTAGAAGACCCATAGACAGGTGATTTTTATCGCCTGTCTTTTACTTTTTAATAACGTTCTCCCTGGATAAGATCGGTCAAGTTGGGTTTAAATAGGAATGTGCGAGAGAAGGACTTTGCTAAGCATTGCCGAATTAATATAGAATTAGTCGTTTGATAGAGAGGATGACACTATGGGAAGCTTGAACTTCCAGTACAAGGATGGTAGCGATGTGCCGGGAGGGGTTGGGCTTTTGATATCAATTTTGGTGCGCTATCCCGAAGTTTGCTCCGTAAGATATCTTCAACAAGAACATGCCCTAAAATTTAGATTTTTGCTCCAAGTTCCTGAGAATGGGGAAAATTTAACGAAGAAAATTCGCGAAGCCTTGGAGGTCTTCCACCGCTTCGAGGGAAATACGATGCGACTTTGTGAGGTACAGCTGAAACCAGAAGATCGCTTGTCACTCCTTACGATTACACGGGATGTCGGGAGTATGAGCCAGATGGAGGTTGGACTTATCGTCGATCTTGTGAAGGCTGAGTGGAGTAAACAACTCATTTTTGAGGAGACAGAGCTATCAGAAGATGAATTGATTTTCCAAGAAGAAGTGATTGCACAAATTCTCCAATCCTTCAGAGAAAGTACCTTGGATAAGGGATTTATTGCAGTTCGAGAAGAAGGACGGGTCTTAGTGTATAAGAACTAAGGCGTGATTTTCTGTACTCTTTGTCTTAGGAAGTAGGTTTTGGGGAAGGTTATATCTTAAGTCTAAATGAGGTTAATCTTTTCTGGTGAACTATGTAATTTTAAAGGAGATTGTTTTAGTGAATATTCTTTTTATCGGTGACATAGTAGGGAACCCAGGGCGTGAGGCAATAAAATCTTTACTCAAACCCCTTCAGCAAGAATACTCCATCGATTTGACGATAGCTAATGCAGAAAATGCTGCAGGCGGTAAAGGTTTAACGAAGGAAATAGGGGAGGAACTCCTTTCCTCTGGTATCGAATTCATCACTATGGGAAATCACGTCTGGGATCAACGGACCATTATGAAATACATTGAAGAAGAAGCACGCTTGATAAGGCCTGCGAACTATCCGATTGGGGCACCTGGAAAAGGTTATGGATATGTTAGAAAAAACGGGAGTAAAGTAGGGATACTTAATTTATCGGGTAGGGTCTATCTTCCCGCGTTAGATGATCCCTTTAGTGGGGCAATTCGTTGGGTTAACGAGATGCGTCGAGAAACTCCAATCATCCTTGTGGATTTTCATGCTGAGGCAACTTCAGAAAAGGTTGCTTTAGGCTGGTTTTTGGATGGAAAGGTGAGTGCCGTCGTTGGCACTCATACCCACATTCAAACAGCGGATGCTCGTCTTCTTCAGCAGGGTACCGCTTATATTACAGATGTCGGAATGACCGGTCCTCGGGACTCTGTATTAGGTGTCAAGAAGGAGACCATTATCAATCGATTTCTTACCCAATTGCCAGCTAAATTCGAACTGGCTACGGGCGCGTTGCAGCTTAATGCGGTTGTTCTAGATATTGAAGAGGCTACAGGTAAGGCTCGAAGTATTACTCCAATACAAAGAGTAAGGGAGTAGATTTTCATCGTCTCCTCCATTTGACTGACAATAATAAAAAAATCTGAAAAGTCCTTGAAAAGAGGAAGGATTTTTTTTACTTTTCGAGAATACATGTAACAGTGTAGTGGAAATACTTGTCAGTGATTCGAACAGGAGGTTGTCGTTCATGGATGTGTTAAAAGTCTCAGCTAAATCAAGTCCAAATTCCGTAGCAGGAGCCCTAGCCGGAGTACTCCGTGAGAGGGGAGGTGCGGAGTTACAGGCCATTGGAGCAGGGGCGCTCAATCAGGCTGTCAAGGCTGTAGCAATCGCAAGAGGGTTCGTTGCCCCAAGTGGAGTTGATCTTATATGTATCCCCGCTTTCACGGACATACAAATTGACGGAGAAGAGCGAACGGCAATAAAACTCATCGTAGAACCAAGATAAACAATTTGAGCAGCACACCTGTTTGCATAGCAGCAGGTGTTTCTGTTTGTATAGGAGAAGGATTGGATATGAGGGACTTTTGGGTTATTGATGGCCATTGTGATAGTCTAGGAGATTATCTCGATGGAAGAAGAACCTTGCGTAACCCGAGTGAAGGTGGGCACTGGGATATAAGTAGAGCACGGGAAGGAAAAGTCATTCTGCAATTTCTGGCCGCATTTATTGAAAGCCAGTATAAACCAGAACAGGCGAGCAAGAGAGGCTTAGAATTGATCCATGCTGCCCATAGATTTCTAAAGGATAATAAAGAGAGCGTGTATCTGATACAATCGTCTAAGGATTTACCTTTAAGCCCTCCTGTAGAGAAAATTGCCTGCCTGCTGAGTGTTGAAGGTGGGGAAATTCTGGGAGAAAGTTTATTCATGCTCGATCTAATATTTGAGTTAGGAGTCCGTGCCCTTGGTTTGACTTGGAATCAGAGAAATGCTATTGCTGACGGCGCAGGAGAAAAAACGAATAGCCGTTTGACGCGATTTGGAGAAAGTGTCATTCATCGTATGAATGATCTTGGCATGATTGTTGATGTTTCCCACCTGAATGAAGCTGGATTTTGGCATGTACTCGAATTGAGCAATCAGCCTATCCTCGCTTCACATTCCTGTGCCTATGCACTTTGCCCACATTCTCGTAATTTAACAGATGAACAATTAAAGGCACTTGCGAAGAATCAGGGACTAATTGGGGTGAACTTTTATCCTTCTTTCCTTACTCGAGAACCAGAAGCTCGACTATCTGATGTCGTTAAGCATATTCGACACATCGCCGAGGTGGCAGGGGTGGAGGTTATAGGACTAGGGTCGGATTTTGATGGGATTGATCAAACTCCTATTGGGCTTGAAGATGCTGGGAAATTCAACAAACTTTCCGAGACCTTGCTTGAGGAAGGCTTCACTACCGAAGAAGTTGAACAAATAATGTACAAAAACTTTATGCGTTTCCTCTCTACCGTGATAAAATAGTAGGGTAAAAAAAACGATTTTCCCGAAAAGAGGTTAATTCATGGTTGGTCCGAAAAACAGGTATCCCGAAGCAGATTTGCATTGTCACACGACAGCGTCCGATGGATTGCTTACCCCGTGGGAACTTGTGAAAGCCGCTGCCGAATGTCATCTTATGTCGATAGGTATTACTGATCATGATACTACGAGTGGTTGGGATGAAGCCGTAAAAGCAGGAAGTCACTATGGAGTAGATATTTTAAGAGGGGTAGAACTTAATACGGATGATGAAGGTATCGAAGTTCACATTTTAGGTTATGAGATCGATCCGAATACTCACGTATTGCAGGAAAAACTGCAGATCTTAAGGAATGCTCGTTATGAAAGAGTATTCGCTATCTTAGAGAAGTTACAGGATCAAGGAATTGATATATCGAGGACAGAAATACAAAAAATCACCGCTGGCGAGTCGGTGGGTAGACCTCATATTGCTCAAGCCCTCGTGAATAAGGGCATTGTCAAAACAATTAAAGAGGCCTTTGATCGATACATTGGATTGGGGGCCCCAGCATATGTTCCCCGTTATAAACTTAGCCCTGAAGAGGGAATAACATTGGTTCGGGAAGCAGGAGGAGTTGCGGTATTAGCTCATCCTGGAGTTCATGGTTTAAGTAAGAGTATCCCCAAATGGATTGAGTCTGGCCTTCAGGGGGTAGAAGTAAGTCATTCGGAGCATTCACCTGAGGACGAAAGACGATATCGTGAATTAGCAGAACAATACAATCTCATTATGACGGGTGGCTCAGATTATCACGGTGAAGCGCGTAAACCTGGTATTCATCTGGGAGATTGGGGAACCTCGTATGAGGTAGTAGAGAAGATTCGAAGAATCGCACAGGGACAGTATTCACAAAGTCGATAAGTGAGTTTTGTGGTTAAGCCCTTACCTAAAATAGTATTTGTCGTTGCATATGACGTAGGAGGAGAGAAACTTTGCGAGCTGAACGTTTAAGTGGCTTAGGAGCATCCGTATTCACAGAAATGGATGATTTAAAAAAGGAGTTGGAAAAGGAAGGACATAAACTCATCAACTTAAGTATTGGTAGTCCTGACCGTGCTCCTTCTCAAGAAATCCGTCAGATTATTGCTGAGGCCGCACTCGACGGGAATAATTATGGGTATACTTTAACGCGAGGTTCTCAGGCTTTCCGAGCAAGCTGTGCACGTTGGTATAAGGAGCGTTTTGGTGTTATTTTAGATTCGGAAAATGAAGTCTTGCCCTTGATGGGTTCTCAAGACGGTTTAGCACACGTTTTTCTGGCCTTTTTAAATCCTGGAGATATCGCTTTAATTCCTGATCCAGGATACCCGATTTACACTGCTGGTTTAATTCTTGCGGGTGGAGAAAAGGTTTCCATGCCCTTACTTGAGGAGAACGACTTTCTGCCCAATTTAGCAGATATAAAACCAGAGATAGCGAAGAAAGCCAAAATAATGTTTTTAAATTACCCTAATAATCCTACCGCGGCAGTAGCGCCACTCTCTTTTTACGAAGATGTGGTTCAATTTGCTAAGGAATATGATATCATCGTTTGCCATGATGCGGCTTACTCCGAACTAGCCTTTGACGGTTATCGCCCAGCGAGCTTTTTACAAGTACCTGGGGCAAAGGACGTGGGAATTGAGTTTCATTCCGTCTCGAAGACGTACAATCTGGCAGGAGCTCGACTGGGTTTTGTTGTAGGAAATCCCGAAATCCTCCGTGTTTTGGCAGAACTGAAATCCAATATCGATTACGGAGTATTTGAACCCGTCTTAAAAGCGGGTGCCTTTGCTTTAAGTGCTTCTCAAGAAAATGTCGATGAGAATAGGCAGGCTTATCAAGAGCGTAGGGATCTCTGGATTGAGGGATGTGCGAAAGCTGGATGGGCGATGCCCTCTCCGCGTGGATCGATGTTTATATGGGCGCCGGTTCCCACATCACAGGATTCCCTGACCTTTGCAAGGGAACTCGCACGGGAGGCAGGAATAATCGTTGTTCCGGGAATAGCCTTCGGAAGGTTCGGAGAAGGCTATGTCCGCATTGCTTTAGTTCAGGAACTACAGGTTTTAAATGAGGCAGTGACACGTGTTCAAGAGTTTTTACGAAGTAAGGGTTAAAAAATCTTCCCTCGGCATAGAATACTAGTATATTAAACTATCGCCGGGGGGGTAACTACTTGGATGTCCATGAAGAGATAAGGCAACTTAATGAAGAATTAAGGGTTGCTAAAGCGAGGATTGGAGAATTAGAACAACGTGTGGAACATTTAAGGGTTAGCCGCAGGGTGCTCATGAACTTGCTAGAAAAGGTTGAGCGAGAGAAAGTTTCCTTAGTGCATAAACTAGAAAGAGAAAACATTCGTCTCCATCGTGATAATACACGTTTTGCAAAGTGGATATTTACTAAAAATCGAGAGATTGTAGAACTTCAAGAAAAAATAGAGGAATATCAGGAGAAGGCATAACTTAAACACACCAGTTTAAGTTATGCCTTCTTTTCTGCTAAGCAATCGTTAGTGTCGGTTATCCGCCTCATAGAGTAAGTGACCCTTTTGAGTCTTGGGGGAATGGTGATTTAGTATCAGCTCCACGATTTCGGCATCTAAGCCAAGGCTATGCGTAAGTTCAGCTCCCCAGGTGGGATGTTCCTGTGCAGTACGAAGTGGAGAGGAAAAAAAGGGAGTTGAACGCAGTAAAAAGTCCCAGGTTCTATGAGGAGCTCGCTGTAGCAGAACGATATAAATACGTGCAAAGAGGTTAAGGGGGCTTTTGCTCTTTCCGCAGTCGTGAAGAAGTGCTGCTATGATTAAATTACGGTTCCTAGAGCCCGACCATAAATCGAGCGCTACATCTAAAGCATGGCGCTGCTCTGCCAAGGATTGCCTTAAGAAGAGCTGAATTGCAGGGGAAGGAAGTATATCAAAGGCCCACTGTAATTCCTTAGAACCGATTTTAGGCCTAAGTGCTTGATAAAACTGGTGTATCCTATAAATCATGATATCCTCCTGAAAGCTTGACTGACTCCATTTTACACAAATATGAAGAGAGTTTGAAGAAATTTTAACGTGTTATGTAAGTTTTTTAAGATAAGGGGAATTCTATTTCGGTAAAAGAGGTTTCGCTAAAAGAGGTTTCGGTAAAAGAGGTAACTTAATTCTACTTTTTTCTATTCTCTTCGATTGTAATCTGATATACTAATTAGAAAAGTATTTGGAAGGAGTTTATTATGTCTTATTCTACTAAAATAATTGGAGAAGGTCTAACCTTTGATGATGTCTTATTAATTCCAGCTAAATCTGAAGTTTTACCACGCGACGTTGATGTAAGCACCTATCTAACGAAAAAGATTAAACTTAATATACCTTTGATGAGTGCGGGGATGGATACAGTAACCGATTCTCGTATGGCTATTGCTATGGCCCGAGAAGGGGGAATCGGGATTATTCATAAGAATATGACGATTGAACAGCAGGCGCTAGAAGTCGATAAGGTTAAACGATCTGAGCATGGGGTTATTACCGATCCCATTTTCTTGCATCCTGAGGATAAAGTTCAGGACGCGCTTAACTTGATGGCGCGTTATCGGATTTCCGGAGTTCCGATAACCGTTGAGGGTAAGCTTATCGGAATTCTGACCAACCGAGATTTACGTTTTGAGAAGGATTACACCAGATTAATAGGGGAAGTAATGACCAAAGAAAATTTGGTGACTGCCCCCGTTGGGACAACTTTAGAGCATGCCAAAGAGATATTAGCACAACATCGAATTGAGAAATTACCTATTGTCGATGATGAAGGATTTCTTAAAGGGCTAATTACGATTAAGGACATAGAAAAGGCTCGTCAATACCCAAATTCGGCTAAGGATGAGAGAGGCCGATTAAGAGTAGGTGCAGCAGTCGGTGTAACTGCGGACACTTTGGAACGGGCAGCGGCCTTGAACAAAGCCGGAGCGGATGTTATCGTCATCGATACAGCGCATGGACATTCTCGTGGTGTCGTGGAAATGGTTAAAATAATGCGTCAAACCTTTCCGGAGATGCAGATTATCGCTGGAAATGTAGCAACTGCGGGAGCTACCCATGATCTCATCGAAGCGGGCGCTGACGCGGTTAAGGTCGGCATTGGCCCAGGGTCGATTTGTACCACACGCGTCGTAGCGGGTATTGGTGTTCCTCAAATCACAGCAATCATGAATTGTGCAGAAGAGGCTGATAAATACGGAATCCCCATTATCGCGGATGGCGGAATTAAGTTCTCTGGAGATATCGTCAAGGCACTGGGCTCTGGGGCCAAGGTCGTTATGATTGGTAGCTTATTTGCTGGTACTGAGGAAAGTCCTGGAGATTTGGAGATTTACCAAGGACGTAGCTTCAAGGTCTACCGCGGCATGGGCTCGATAGGAGCGATGAAGGAAGGTAGCCGTGATCGCTATTTCCAAGAGAAAGATCAGAAGCTTGTTCCGGAAGGAATTGAGGGACGTGTTCCTTTCAAAGGGTCCTTAGCCGACACGGTCTATCAAATGATTGGTGGATTACGAGCAGGGATGGGTTATTGTGGTACAGCCAATATAGAAACACTTCGTAAAGAAGGTCAATTTGTTCGCATCACTCAAGCGGGTTTAAGGGAAAGCCACCCGCATGATATTACTATTACAAAAGAATCCCCGAATTATAGTCTTTAACTCGTAGAGCCATTAAGTAGGAGGTTATTTTAGCATTGGATTCTCCTCAAGAGCCAAAAGAAGAGTCGTCTTTTCAGCTAAAAAACTGGCATTATGCAGTGGTGTTGGTGTCACTGTATTTCATCTGGGGAGAGTTTTTTACTGGGACGACCTTCATCAATCAAGTCGTATTTAATTTTGCGCTTTTTTATCCTGTAGGCTTCATGAATGGTTACTTCGGAGACTCAGGTGGGGTATTCCACGTGTTTTAGACGTCGATTTTATTTAATCTTATGACCTATGTCCTTGTGATTGCATCGGGCTTAAATGTTTCTTTACTTTTAGCGGGTGCTGATATTCTAAGCATGTTTGTATTTATCTTCTTCGGAATTGTTTTTGGAAAAAGGACAAGAAACAGATAAGCCTACAAGGAAGAAAACCTCCTCTCTCAGAAGGAAAAAAATGGATTGCGGCGAATGTATGGCTATAGTCTATTGGTTCCGGAGAAGGAGGTTTTTTTATGTCGGAGATATCACGGCGTGAGAGAAAAAAACAAGAGACCTATGATCGGCTCTTTAATAGTGCAATGAACCTATTTCACGCTCAGGGGTATGAGCGTACTTCTGTAGAACAGATTACTCAACAGGCAGATGTAGGAAAAGGGACCTTTTATAATTACTTCGAATCCAAAGAAGCAGTTGTCTTGGAGTTTTCAAAAAGAAAATACCAAGGTATGATTGTGGCAGGGAGAGAGGCCGGGTACACTTTAAGGGAACGCTTAGAAAATGTGTTACGGGATTGGGCCCAATTCATGGTAACTGAGCAGGAAATGGCTTGGGTAGCCATAAGAAATCGTGAACAAGCAGAGTTAGATAAAGGCTTACATTACGGAATTATCGGAATCTTAAGCCACGGTCAGAGGCTTGGAGAAATCAGTAAACGTTTTGATCCAGTTTTCCTGGCTGAGAGTATAGAGGGGATGGTCTTACAGCATTTCCTGCATTGGTTTGTAACCCGTGAAGGAAACCTCGAAGATGATATGAAGGAAGTATTAAGTTTGTTCTTCGAGGGTCTTAGCGATAGTCAACGTAGGGCATAGTTAACTATTTTCAGGACGCGCCGATTGTGGTATATTAGTTGAGGTAATATTACTTGGGAGGTAGCAACGTGACAATCTTACAAGCGGTTATTTTGGGTATCGTTCAGGGGTTGGGAGAGTTTTTGCCAATTTCTAGTTCTGCACATCTTGTCTTAATTCCGTGGGCATTTGGTTGGCAGGATCCTGGTTTGACCTTTGATGTTGCCTTACATATGGGTACTCTATTGGCAGTGGTTATCTATTTTTGGCGTGATTGGATGGGTCTATTGAAGGGGGCATTAAGCCCCAAGCCATCTTATGAAAGGAGGACTTTTTGGTATCTCGTGATTGCTACGGTCCCAGGAGCTGCTATTGGTCTCGCTCTAGAAAGTAAAGCCGAGACGGCATTCCGTAATCCCTTACTTATTGGGGTTATGCTTATTATCATGGGAGTCCTTCTTTACCTAGCAGATCGTCGAAGTCAACTCCGTACCATAGATACCATGACACTTTCAGATGCGATACTTATCGGTTTATCTCAGGCTTTAGCGATAATTCCAGGCGTGTCACGCTCAGGAAGTACAATGACTGTAGCACGCTGGTTATCTCTTACTCGTGAAGATGCTGCTAGATTCTCCTTTCTCATGTCCACTCCAATTGTTTTTGGTGCCGGGGTTTTGAGTATGCGCCATTTACACCTTACCGACATCAATACGGCTTTTATAGTTGGAGTTATAACTTCATTTTTTATTGGGATACTTAGTATTTCTTTTTTGTTAAAGTACTTAAAAACAAGCGATTTCAAAATATTTGTAGGATATCGTTTTTTAATTGGCTTGGCGGTAATTTTTTTAGCCCTTTTCATTCGATAAGTACTAGCTAATTAAAGTGTCCTTGTAAAGTTTTTGGAGTATAGACTCATGAACTTTAAACAAAGTGATAATGATCCTGCTTCTTCGTGGAGATAAAAGGCTGTCCCTCTGGATAGCCTTTTTTTGTTGGGTTATTTATTAATTCCTCCTGCATAAAGTGACAGGGGGTGCTTTGATGAGAAGAGAAGGTCCAAGATTCTATGGACTTTGGATGGGTGAATTGCCTACTGGATTGAATAACGACATAACTGATGTTCCTGGAGTTTTGGTGGGGAATGTGTCCATCGTGAAGGGATTCGGACCTTTGATACCGGGGCAAGGGCCAATCCGAACAGGGGTAACAGCAATTCTACCTCATTCGAGTAATATGTACAGACAACCTTGTTGGGCAGGTATTCACGTCATTAATGGATTTGGAAAGTCGATTGGGGTTCCCTATATTCAAGAAACGGGGATTTTGAATTCACCGATTTTATTGACGAATACCTTAAGTGTCAATGATGTTGCACAAGGACTTTTGACTTATTTATTACAAGAAAATCCTGAGATAGGAAATGACGCGCGTACTCCTAATCTAGCGATATTTGAATGCGATGATTCATATTTAAATGATATTCGAGGTCGCCACGTTAAACCTTGGGATGCGATTCTTTCTCTGAACAGAGCAGCGAAGGGACCTATTCCCCAAGGAAATGTTGGTGCAGGCATAGGTATGTCCTGCTTCCAACTCAAGGGTGGAATCGGGAGTGCATCACGAATGATTAACGTTAAGGGGCATAATTATACCCTAGGAATGTTAGCGTTAAGTAATTTTGGCAATTTAGAGGATTTAATCATTAATGGCGTCCCAGTGGGGCTTAAGCTAATTCAATCCAGGAAAGATGATGTTCCAGGTTCTCTTATTCTCATCGGAATGACTAATGCCCCCCTGACACGTTGGCAATTAGAGCTGCTCGCAAGCAAGTCTGCTCTCGGATTAGGTAGAACAGGAGGTGTTTCTCGTACCGGTAGTGGGGAATTCTGTTTAATCGTTAACACCCATGGCCTAATACGAGAAGAAGAAGTTTCGGATTGGGAACTTAATCCTTTCTCTAAGGCTGTTGTTGAAACGACGGCCGAAAGTATCTGGAACTCTATGTTTTTTGCTGAAAGTATGATGGGACGGGATAACCATAGGAGAGAGGGCATTCCTATTCAAGAAGTTTTAGGATGGATGTGTACTTAGACTTATCTACAGTTGAGCGTCCGACAAAAAGCGAGAACCAAAAAGGTTCTCGCTTTTTCCTCAGGCTTGTGTCATTTTGTCAATAATCCGTGCGTAAATATCTAGTATGACAAAAGCTAAGGAGGATCATTGTGAAAAACTGGCAAGAAGTCTGGGAGCATCATGTAGATATTTTTATCACTAAAGAATGGCAGGAATGCTCTATCGAAAAAAGAAAAGACTGGCGTTTGCCGGCTCAATTTTGTTATTTCTCGGGTGGAGAAACAGCTTTGCGGGTAGGGATAGTAGTGAGTGAGTCAATGCCAACGGAAGATGAATTCTTGCTTGCGGGAATGCTCTGGGCGAACCGTTTGAGTAACGGAGCAAGAACTGTCATTTATTTTATAGCACCAGATTTTTCGCCATTTTTTCTCCACAGTTTAAGTAAAATTGGTGGAGTCATCGTTGCGCGGGCAATTTATTGGCGGGAAAGGCTTACTCCGAGCCTCTACCTTATACCGGAGAATACAGTGGGTAGTTCCATGAAGTATACGTTAGGAGAGGTCCGACCGAATTGGTTAAAGTGGAGGCAAGAATTGAATCCAGTTGCACAGCAACAACTTACGGTTATTGAAAGCTTTTTTGACAACCTGAGTGAGAGACATGTTCGTACGGAAATAAAACCTCAAACAATCTCCTTCATGTGGGGAAATATAGAAATTGCTGAGATAAAAAGAAAAGGCAAGAAATTTGAATTGGTAACCAAGTCGAAGTGGGAGAAGGATTTAGAAAAGAGTCGACAATTTCAGCGTCAGGGTTGGGTTGATACTTCAGGTGCACTAAATAGTGAGTTTTGCACTACCGTATTCAATATAATTTGTAGTTTAGAAGCTAAGGAGAGGAACGACGAACTTAAAGCTCGAGAGCGTCTTTCGCTTTGGTTACATCACGGAGGAGGAGTTATTTCTACATTGTGGGGGACTTCAAGAGAATGGCCGTGGTTACCTAAAGATCGTGGAGAAAGTTGGGTGCATGACTTGGGCCAGTGGTTCTATTTTGAGGGTGGAGGTCAACTTAGTGTCGTCTGTCCCATTCTTGAAAAACCCCTGAATAATGCGAGTCAAGCTACTTTACTAACTAGCGTTCTAGAAAGAAGCCAATTGTTAAGTATAGGTAAAACAAAGCCAATCGATTCTGTTTGGGACTCAAAAATCCATTGGCTTACTTTAAGAAGTATGGAAGCGGACCTACGTCTTTGGCTTTCCTGGCTCAGAGAACCAGAGCAATTCCGGATTTGGACCTTGCCTGATGACTGGCAGAAGCAAGGTCTGAATGAACTTGCTTGTCGAAGTGTAACAGCTTATTAACTGTATCAGATGTAAGAATGGGACTAAGCCACTCGGATAACCGGAATTCGCAAGAGAACAATTGTCCCAGAAGAGGGCTCAGAATCCATTATCGTGACTTCACCATGATGAGCTAATAGAATCCTTTGAGCAATGGTTAACCCAAGGCCGGTCCCCTCTTTTCGCGTAGTAAAGAACGGGTCATAGATATGTGGACGGATATCCTTTGGGATTCCTTTCCCAAAGTCTCTGACCTTTATATGTAAATCCTCTTGGTGTTCTTCAAGTGAAATCTGAATTTGGTCGTTTATCTGCGAGGCATCAATCGCATTTTGTATAACCGCGAGGAGCACTTGGATAAGTTGCTCCTCATCGCCTAATATGGGTCTAAGGGGAGGGATAACAGATACTTGTAAGGTAACTTCCTTCATTAAACACGTGGGTTGAAGTATTTGTGCCACGGAATGGACAAGCTGCTCCGGGGTAAGGGGACGAAAATCAGGAGCCGTTGGATTCGTTAGGAGAAGAAAGTTTTTCAGAAGTTCATCTGTGGTTTGTATTTCATCAAGAATAAGTTGATGATAGGGCTTGTACTTAGAGGGGAATTGCTCTGGGCCAATCAGTTGCATAAATCCCTTAATTGTTGTGAGAGGATTTCTTATTTCATGGGCTAAACCAGCAGCCACCTGCCCGACAGCAGAAAATTTAGCGGCCTGTAAATAGGCTTCATAGTGTCGTTTCTCTTCGCTTACATCGGTGAGGATAAGAAGACGACCTGAATGACTTCCTCTGTCGAGTAAGGAGCGAATGCAATAATCCAAATAAATTAACTCCCCACTTGGTTTTTCCCAAGTTAAATTTCCTTTTAAGGCATAGTTCGAAGAGGAGTTCAAATTGGGGATTTGAAGAAACTTCAGGATGGGCTTTCCAAATAAAGTGGATTCAGGTATCTCAAGTAGTTTAGATACCTGAGGGCTCATATCAATGACTCGATACTTTGCATCGAGTACTAATAAGGCCTCACGTGAATAGTCAACAGTCTGACTTAAGGGTGGATTTTGTTGGAGTAAGACACGCATTGCCCGGATATGTCCTTGGTGGACCTGTCTCTCATTATATAGAGAATAGTAAGCGAGTATACTCAATGTTCCGAGAAAGGTTATCACCGCCATAATGACAAAGCTATGAATTGATGTATTCAATCTTAAGTGTAAGATTAACCCGAGGAGGGCAATGAGTATGGATAACGAAATTTGACATGATAATTTTCCCCGTAGCGAAAACATTGATATTACCCCTTCCCAATTTAGACGACGCCATGGGATATCTTATCACACGGTTATATAAGAAAAATGTAAAAAAATAGTGAAAATAAAAATAATATTAATACCTAGAGACCTTGTCACCATGTAGGTAACTATTTAGCCAATTCAATCTAGAATAATAAGCGTTTATAGGTAATAAGCATTATTTTTTGGTCTTTATGTGTTTTAATAATTAAATTGCACCAAGCTCTTTAATAAATATAATCTTAGATGTATAATTATACACCTAAGAGGGGGTTAAAGTATGAAGATTAGAAGAGCGAAATTAAGCGATGTGGAAGACATGATGTCCTTGATCAATGGCTTTGCAGAACAAGGGTTAATGCTTCCTCGGTCGAGGAATACACTTTATGAACATCTTCGGGAGTTTTTGATTATAGAAGGTGATAAGAAAATAATCGCAACGGGTGCATTGCATATCATATGGGATGATCTAGCAGAGATACGAGCACTTGCTGTGGATCAGGAAAATCAGGGACAGGGCTTGGGTAAGCTGCTCGTTCAAGCTCTACTGCAAGAAGCGCGAGAAATCGAATGCCCTAAGGTTTTTACCTTAACCTATCAGCCCGATTTTTTTGCACGTTGTGGCTTTACTTTAATTGATAAGGAGGATATGCCCCATAAGGTTTGGAAAGAGTGTATTCACTGTGTAAAATTCCCGAACTGCGATGAGAATGCCATGATTTTGAACTTAGATATTTGAATTAAATCTTAGATCTTGTGCTAAATAAAACGGACTTATTCACCTGTCAAGAACTCCTTTCATAAATATAGTATAGCTAGAAAAAGCAAAATGGAGCGTACTATGGATGTGAAAGAAGAGGCAAAAGCAGGTCTTAATAAGGCTATACATTTCGTTGAAGAGAGTATATTGCAGATTCTCCAGGACGAGTTAGATGAGGAACATGGTGTTTCAGTATGCCCTGGAGCCACCGCACTGGCCTCATTAAGCTTGCTCCTTCTTGGAAAAGGATTTGAAAGGTCACAACGTGGCGGTGTGAATTGGTTAATTAAAGCACAACAAAATCAAGGATGGGGAAAAACCCCGGGAGGTACCCCAGATCCGGAAGTAACCCGCATTGCTAGAGTGGTCCTTCAAGGCAGTCGAGGTGGGTTATTAAGTAAACTTACCCTTATAGATGAGGCTAAGCAATTAGCTGACCTTGTTCTAACCTTAGGACAGGATGTGGTTCCTGGTCTTGTGGGCCCTTCGGCCGAAGAAATACGCCTACCTAATATTCTTGAGGATAGAGTTTTAGAAAAGCTCCCGTCCTATGGTCGGCCGGTTGTAGTTGCTGCTGCATTGTTGGCAGCTAATGAAGATCAAGAGGGGATTGAAGAAGGACTAAGGATAATCCAAGAGAGTCAGATGCCAGACGGGTCCTGGGCAGAGGATATAGTGGCAACCAGCCTGTGCATATTGGCTCTTTATCGATTTAATGGACTGGAAACAAAGATTCTTCAGGCTGGAATTTGGTTGACGCAAAAGCAATATGCAAGTGGAGGTTGGCCTGCCTTTGATCAGCTTAAGACTTGGGCGGTAGGCTGGACGTTGTCAATCGTCGGTGGATACGAGTCCTTCTCTGAAAGTCTCCTAAATAAGGCAAGTGCATGGCTCCTACAAGCGGGAAATCTAGACGGAAGTTTTGGAACTACTCCTCCTTCGACCCACCCAGACTTAGATGATACAGCGATTGGTCTCAGAGCAATTCCAGTAGGGTGTGAAGTTTCCAAGCGAACCATTCATCTACTCCGTCGTTTACAGAATGAAGATGGATCCTGGGGGACCTTTCCGAACTTCAGTGGACAGCCCCCTAATATCATGTCGAGTAAGCCTGTTTATATCACGAGTCTCGATGTCACGGTTCATGTCGTCGAAGCCCTTATTAGACAAGGACTTACTGTTCAAGACCCGTGTGTTTATAAAGCCCTTCAGTGGATCTTATTTCAACAAAAAAAAGACGGACCCTTTCAGTCCGTTTGGTTCGAAAACGCTATTTATGGAAGTGCTCAGGTGATTGACCTGTTGAATAATGTTAAATTCGGGCGGGGAATGATCCGCATGTCGAGGCAGGCTTATAACGCTTATCAGAGAGGGGTTAAATATCTTTTCCACCAGTGTAATTCGGAGGGGGATTGGGGCAACTCTGTCTCAGAAACTGCACTAGTGATATCTGCTTTAAAGAATGAGAGGCCACGCAATAGGAACTTTTTTGATAAAGCGATTAAGAGTATTCTGACTAGGCAGAATCAGGCGGGTTCCTTTGTACCGGTTTACCAAGGGATTTATGCGAAGGGATGGAATTATGAAGAACCCATTTCCACCGCTTTGACGGCTATTCGTGCTCTAGATTGGTATGTGTATGAGATTATGCAATAGAATGTGATTTACTGAGAGACGAATTTGTCTTATGTCGACGGGTTAAAGAGGGTTGTTCAGTGATGATTGTTCGGAGAAATTTCCACTGCAACTCAAGATAAGCACTTGCAAAGTCCTGTTCGCTTGTCCCTTGGGCTAACAAATATTCGCGGGAAGAAGCTTCGAATTCGCGAATAAATTTCAATGCATCCTCACGAGATGACAACATTAGGCATTCCTCCATCTTATTATGGATTTTTAAGATATGAGAATGAAATTTAACACTTATACTAGGTTGTCTTTATTATATAGAAATATCCTTGTAAAACATGTTGTAAAAGAGAGATTTCCAGCGTGAGATAGAGAAAAAGAATGCTGAACTAAGGTGATTTTGTGTAGTTTTTTAGGGAAATACTCGTTGGGAGTTTAACTTTCCGCCATAACGTAATATCAAAGAACCGAATATTCCCTAAACGATAGTTCTTTTTAGCGTTTATATAATCTTTTAAGACAAAATAACAATCCCCCAGTGAATGATAGATACTTGCGGTATAGCTTAGGGTTAGAAGAAGTTGGGTAAATCGATTGGCTCCATTATGGGGGAACCCAAATTCACGAGCTAACCTTAAACTTCGTTCGTAGATTTTTACTGCATCATTCACTTTATCCATGTGTTGAAGAATATGTCCTTGGGTTGCAAGAAGGAGAGGATCGGATAGGGCGTAATGATTCTCGCGGATTACACTTAAGGCATGTCGAGGGCGCCCTTCTCGAAGTAAGATGTCAGCTAAGGTAGCACACAAAAGAGGATCTTGAGTATCCAAATACCTCTCAAGTAATGATATTGCTTGTTTGGGTTCATGAAAGTAGAAATAGAGCTGACTGGCAAAGCGAGAGATAGCCAGGGGAGTAACATCCTGAGTAATTTCACGGGCCATTCTTTGTGCAGTAACTTTCCTATCTGGAGGAGGAAAGCTTTTTTTGCGCATCATTGCTAGATAGGAGAATATCAATCCTACAAAAAAAACGAGTCCTCCAATAAGCCAGTTAAACCTCCAAACCATGATGAAGCTGGCAGTAAGAAAAAGAACAAAAAAAGATAAAAAGTAATAAATTTTATAGACATAGAGAATTTCTGAATCAAATTGAATTTGGCGCATAAGGTTACCTCCAGTGAGTCGATACCCCTAGGAATATTATATGATAGGGGATCATTCAATATGATTGGAGGATTGGTCAAATAGTTACCCTTTTTTATGGTCTGACCTTCAGGAGGTCCATTTTTTTTAGGATTTTGGCAGGAATCTTGAATTTGATATAGAATAGTTTTAATAATTGAAACGCCGTTTTAATATTATAAATAGGAATTTGCGAATTTTTTTGATAAAGTCTGGAAACTCTACTCTAAGGCCATTGGAAAAAGAAATTTCTAAATATAAATTCTAGTATTAATCTAGTACGAATTGAAATAAATCTGTTGACTATTCAAAGGTTTCGATGGATAATAAGGTTATGCAAGAGGAAATGAAACTGGGTTTCAGAGAGTGAAACAAGTCCTTTTAGCAGAAAACAATACCTGCTGATAAACTCGACTCGATGAGAGTATAGTGTAAGGGAGGGCAGAGACTTCTTTAGATTTTTTCTAAGGATGCTTTCTGAAAAGAAAAATTTACATTATGGAAGGGATTATGCATGGCAAGATTTCTAGAGTATCAAGGTAAAGAATGGCTTGCAAAAGCAGGAATGCCGGTACCCAAGGGTCGTCCGGCATCGACCCCCGAAGAAGCAAGAAAAGTTGCTGAATGGATTGGTGGACCTGTAGCTGTTAAAGGTCAAGTTCAAGCGGGTGGTCGTGGTAAAGCGGGAATTGTCAAACTGGTTAATACACCAGAAGAAGCTGAGGCAGCAGCAGCAGAAATCCTCGCGAAAACGGTAAAAGGATTACCGGTTCGCCAAGTACTCATTGAAGAGAAGCTCGATATCAAGAAAGAATTCTACTGTTCCTTCGTAGTTAACGGAGCCAGAGAAGCACGCTCTCCTATGTTGATGTTCAGCCTAGAGGGTGGTATGGATATCGAGAGTGTTCCCGAGGAGAAACTCCTCAAAATAAACGTTGATCCTATCAACGGACTTCAAAGCTATGATGCAGTTGATTTAGCTGCAAAAGCTGGTGTCGCGCCACAGGATCTTGGAAAATTCGCTCAGTTCCTAACAAAACTCTCACAAACATATAAAAAATACGACTGTCAAACACTTGAGATTAATCCTTTCGTTATGACAGGAGCAGGAAATCTCATCTGTGCAGACTGCAAAATGGAAATTGATAATAGCGCAGTAGGACGTCATCCGGAGTTTGGAATTGACATTGCCCGTGACCTACCGGGCGAGCCAACAGAACTCGATTACATCGGGTGGAGTATCGAAGAAACTGATGCTCGTGGCACAGGATTCTTGATGAACATGGGTTATGATGAAGTAAGTCCTGGTTATATTGGATACCATCCCATTGGTGGTGGGTCTGCAATGATGGGCCTTGATGCCCTGAATCAAGTAGGGCTTTTCCCAGCTAACTATGCGGATACCAGTGGTAACCCCGTAGGATCCAAGATTTATCGTGTTGCGAAGTCTGTACTCTCACAACCGAACATTGATGGATATCTACTTGGTGGATTCATGATGGCTAACCAAGAGCAATGGCATCATGCTCACGCAATTGTTAAAGTTCTTCGTGAAGTTCTACCTACCCTGAAGCCAGGTCTACCCTGTGTGCTTCTTCTCTGCGGAAATCGTGAGGATGAGTCTCTTGAAATTCTCAGAAAAGGTCTTGCTGATCTTATGACTGCAGATGGGCCTGGTAAGAGAATTGAAATTTACGGAAAAGAACATGTAACGGATACTAAATTCATCGGCGAAAGACTCTTAGCTTTGAGTAAAGAATATCGGGCTGAGAAAGACGCTCAAGGAAAGTAGGGAGTACCATGCTGGAATTCGCAGAAAAAAGTTGTAAGATCAAAATCGATACCAGCAAGTGCGATACATGCGAAACTAAGGCATGTGCTGACGCGTGCAAAACGTATGCGAGAGGTTTGCTGGGCATTGATGATAAAGGAAGAGCTTCGGTAGCACATCGTAATGAAGATGAAGTTCTTCGTCTAGGAACAGAATGCCTTGCATGCGAATTCGCTTGCAAGTTCCGTGGAAATGATGCAATTAAGATTGAAGTTCCTGTTGCAGGCCTAGATGCTTATTTAACAAAACGCGGATTGGCTTAAGTATCGATTAAAAAAATCAATAGGTGAAAACCTAGCAAAATGTTTAAATGAGGGATAAAGATGGGCATTTTGATCAATAAGAATACCAAAGTTATTGTGCAGGGGATTACCGGTCGTGAAGGATCTGTACGCACAAAGTATATGAAGGACTATGGTACGAAACTGATCGGTGGAACCAGTCCCGGAAAATCCGGCGAATTAGTTCATGGAGTCCCGGTGTATAACACCGTGAAAGAAATTGCTCGTGAACAAGGGGAAATTGATTTTAGTGTAGTCTTCGTACCCGGCCGTGGTCTTAAGACGGCTGTCATGGAAGCAGCGGATGCAGGGGTTAAGAATATCATCCCTTGCGTTGAAGGTACACCGATTCATGACATCATGGAAATGATTGCTTATGCTAATTCGAAAGGTTCAAGAGTTATTGGACCTGGTTCTATTGGAATTTTAACCCCAGGAGAAGCTGTCGTTGGCTGGCTGGGTGGAAACACTGAATGGGCTAATAAATTCTTCCAAAAGGGACACATTGGCGTATTTTCACGCAGTGGCGGCCAATCTGGTACTATTCCCTGGGTTCTCAGGGAAGGTGGATTTGGAGTTAGTACGGTAGTTCATACCGGGACTGAGCCTGTCCTTGGTACGTCAATGGCTGATTTGCTCCCCTTCTTTGAGGCAGATCCTGACACCCATGGTGTAGCAGTATATGCTGAAATTGGTGGAACACAAGAAGAAGAGTGTGCAGAAGTAATTGCTGCTGGTAAGTTCACAAAGCCTTTCGTTATCTATGTTGCGGGAGCTTGGGCACCTGAAGGTCAACGCTTCTCTCACGCTTCGAACATCGTAGAACGTGGTCGTGGCTCTGCAAAGAGCAAAATGGAAGCAATCACAAAAGCAGGTGGATTTGTTGCAAATACACCGACTGATATCCCTATTATTCTTAAGGAAAAACTTAAGTAATAACTAGGAACATACTTCGGATGGAGTTTAAACTCCATCTGAAGCATTGGGTTGACATTTCTATAATTTAGAGATAATCTTTTCTAGGGCAGCTAGTTATTGGATAAAAGAGATATAGAGAGTGTTCACCATTAACTTTGCTACTAAGGGGAAACCCTTAGAATATATTTAAATTTATAGGGGGTAGAAACAAAATGGCAGTTATGAGATCTATCATGTACATTCCTGGAAACAATCCCAAATTCATCGACAAAATCGCTTCAATTCCTGCGGACATTATCACCTTCGACCTTGAAGATGCTATTCCACCTTCAGAGAAAGAAGTTACCCGCGTCATGATCAAGGAAAATCTTCACAGAGGTAGTGAAGGCGGAGCTCAAGTTTTCGTCCGCATCAATAACTGGGAAACAAACATGACCAATGATGACCTTGAAGCTATTGTATGGCCAGGATTAGACGGCGTAACCTTAGCAAAAACAGGTTGTGCAGCTGATGTACAACGCCTCGACTGGAAACTTGAAGAACTCGAGCTTCGTCGTGGTATTCCAGTAGGAACTGTTAAAATTTCCATGCTTCTTGAAACCGCTAAAGGTGTCCAGAACGCTGGAGAATGCTGCCTTGCCAGCAAACGTAACGTCAATGCTATCTTCGGTGCAGTAGACTATTGCCGTGATATGCGTGTCAAACTGACCTCGGCAGCAGTTGAACAACAATATGCGCGCGCTCAAGTGGCCGTAGCTTGCCGCACGGCAGGAATCGTTGCCATCGATGCACCTTTCGTTGACTACAAAGATATCCCAGGCTTCGAGAAGAATGTTGCTGATGGTAAGCAAATGGGTTATGAAGGCCGTATGATCATCCATCCAGGACAAGTTGAGCCTTCTAACAAATTGTATGCTCCAGATCCTGCTGACGTTCAATGGGCAAAAGATGTCGTTAAAGTCTTCGAAGAAGAAGGTCTTGCTAAAGGTAAGGCTGCTGTTTCCCTTAACGGCAAAATGGTAGATACTCCAGTTTACTTAAATGCACAAGACATTTTAGCTGCTCAAGCTGAAATCGATGCTAAAAACGCACAATAACTTGTTTTTATAAACGGGGTTGTAAATTATTAGTGGGGGTCGCTTCAATCTGAAGCGGCCACCTATGTTTAATATAAATGAAACACCGTTTTAAGTTACAAGAGTTGACAATATTTCTATCACTTCAAATCTGAGAGGAGATGTCCTTTATGAGTCGCATTAAAAATTTACGTGAAGAAGCTCTTGAGTTTCATAAAGTAAGACCCGGAAAACTCGAAGTTAAAGTTACTGTCCCAGCTAAAGACCGTGACGATCTCACGTTAGCTTATTCTCCTGGAGTAGCAGAGCCTTGTGTTGAAATCGCCAAAGATCCCGAAATGGTTGATATCTATACTAATCATGCGAACTTTGTAAGTATTGTGTCCAATGGTACCGCAGTTCTAGGATTGGGGAACATCGGTGCTGCTGCCGCTATGCCTGTTATGGAAGGTAAAGCACTTCTGTTCAAAACTTTCGGCGATGTGGATGCGTTCCCACTCTGTGTTAACACGACAGATGTTGATAAAATTGTTGAACTCGTTGAATTAACTAATCCTACCTTTGGTGGAGTTAACCTAGAGGATATCAAAGCTCCTGAGTGCTTCGAAATCGAAGAGAAACTCAAAGCCCGCGGTATCTTTAAGGGACCGATTTTCCACGATGATCAACACGGAACCGCGGTAGTTACCTTAGCAGGCCTGATCAACGCTTTAAAAGTCGTCAATAAGAAAATCGAAGATGTTAAAGTTGTTACGAGCGGCGCTGGAGCTGCTGGTATTGCCATCATCAAACTTCTTATGAGTATGGGACTGAAAAAAGTTATCATGTGCGATACCAAAGGTGCTATCTATGAAGGCCGTACGGCTGGGATGAACCCTTGGAAAGAACAAATCGCCAAATCAACTAACCCCGAGAAATTCAGCGGAGATCTCGCTGGTGCACTCGTCGGTGCTGATGTATTTATCGGTATTTCCGCTCCAAATACATTGACCGAAGATATGATTCGTACTATGGCTAAGGATGCAATTTGCTTCTGCCAAGCCAATCCGATTCCGGAAATTTGGCCGATTCAAAGAGCTATTGATGCTGGTGCGAAGGTCATCTCTACAGGTCGTTCTGACGTCCACAACCAAATCAATAACATTCTAGCTTTCCCTGGAATGTTCCGCGGTGCAATTGACGTAAGAGCAACCGACATCAATGATGCTATGAAAGTAGCTGCTGCTTATGCAATTGCAAACCTCGTTTCTGACGAAGAGCTAAGCGCAGAATTCATTATTCCAAACAGCTTTAACCCTGAGGTTGCTCCTGCTGTTGCTGCTGCAACTGCAAAAGCTGCAATTGAATCTGGTATCGCTAGAAGACCTATGGATCCCCAAGAGGTAGCTGATAACCTCAAGAAGAGACTCGCAAAGCAATATAAATAATAAAGTGTAAAAATAAATAACAAAGAGGTGGGAATTTTATTCCCACCTCTTTGTTATTTATTTTAGTGAGAGAAGCACCTCAATGTCAATTTAAGAGAATATTATAATAATAATTTTTAGAAACTCATTGAAATTTTCTGCAAAATGACGTACCATAATCTATGGCATGGTGGCCTGACCAGGTATATAAGATATCAAGAGAGCGATTAGAGAAGAAGAGGTGGATAGAATGGAAGATTATAACCTTTTGTATGAACGTTTTAAAACGAAGATGGAAGCCGTTTCCGGTGAATGCTATCGAGTGAAAACTCTTAAAGAAGCAGAAGAGCTTGTGGCTCAACTCCTCAAGACTAAAGGAGTAGAGACTGTAGCCTTGGTTAATTCGCCCTTAACCTGTGGACTCAATCTTACTGAGCAGCTTCCTTTGTCCGGTGTGACTGTTTACAAGGATCGCTATCAGGAAGTTACACCTACGGTTGGGGCTGGGATTACGCAGATGAAATGGGCAATTGCAGAGCTAGGTACACTTGTTCAATACGCAGTCGATGTCAATGAACGCCTTTGTTCTGCCTTTACACCAATACATATCGCCTTAGTTCAGACTAACTCCCTATTACCAGATATTATGACAGCTCTGTCCGTGATTCACAGCGAGCCTCAGATTCCTGGTTTTGTGGGTTTTGTTACAGGACCAAGTCGAACGTCAGACATTGAGAGAGTCTTGACAATTGGTGTTCATGGTCCGGAACAACTCTTAGCAGTATTTGTCGATGAACAGGCAGAGGAGAGTGTAAATAATGGCTGATGCACAATTTAAACAAAGGATAGAAAATGCTCTCGAAAATCAAGTTCTTCGCGGTGCTCTAGGCCGTTTTCAAGACGTTTATGGGAAAAATCGTGAACAAGCTTATGAGGGCTATGATTTTGAAGCTTTAAGAGATAAAGTTGTTGAAGTAAAATCCTATGCTGCCGAACATCTTGAGGAAATGATAGATAAGTTTGAGGCCTCTGCAACCTCACGTGGAGCAAAAGTTTTCCGTGCTAATACAGGGGATGACGCCAAGCGCTATATTATTGAGCTAGCTAAGCAGCAAAACGTTAAAAATATTGTTAAATCAAAATCTATGGCCTCTGAGGAAATTCATTTAAATGATGCCTTAATTCATGAAGGTTTCGATGTTCAAGAAACGGACTTGGGAGAATGGATTGTTCAATTAGCTGGACAGAAGCCTTCTCATATGGTTATGCCTGCCATTCACATGACCAAAGAGGAAGTCGCTGATGTCTTCACCGAAAATCTTAATCGCTTAAATGAACCTGATATCGCCAAGCTTGTTAAAACTGCACGTGTGGAAATGCGTAAAAAGTTTATGGAAGCTGATATGGGAATTTCCGGGGCTAATATTGCCGTTGCGGAAACTGGTACTTTGATGATGGTGACCAACGAGGGGAATGCTCGTTTAACCTCCACGTGGCCGAAGGTTCACGTCTTTCTCGTAGGAATTGAAAAGTTTGTAGCAAACTTTGAAGATGCCGGTTATATCCTTCAGACCTTACCGCGAAATGGTACATGCCAACAGCTTACGAGTTATGTCACAATGATAACCGGCCAAACGCCTGCTTATTATCCAGATGGCTCTATTGAAGGGAAAGAATTTCATATTATCCTGATGGATAATGGTCGTCGTAAAATGTATAAAGACGAAAAGTTTAAGAAGACGTTCCAGTGCATTCGTTGTGCTGCCTGCCTTAACGTTTGTCCAGCTTTTAAACTGGTCGGGGGTCATGTCTATGGACATATCTATACCGGTGGAATTGGGACAATCTTAACAGCCTTCCTAAACTCGGAGAAGGATGCACAGAACCCTCAGAACTTATGTTTACAATGTGGTAAATGCACGGAAGTGTGTGCAGGTAAACTCGATATTCCTGACATGATCTTGGAAATACGCAATCGCATTGGAGAGAAGAGTGGCCTTCCCTTTACCCAAAAGTTTGCTTTAGATGTTGTTTCCAATCGGAGATTATTCCATTCTTTATTGAGAATCGCTTCGAAGGCACAGAAGCCTTTCACAAAAGGACAGCCTGTCATTCGTCATCTACCCTTGTTCCTATCGGGTCTCACTGAAAAAAGAAGCTTACCTGCAGTAGCAGATGTTCCTTTTAGAGATATCTTTAAAACTATCAAACAAGAGGTAGAAAATCCGAAAGGAACGGTTGCTTTCTTTGGAGGTTGCCTTGTTGACTTTGTCTATCCCAAAATTGGGGAAGGTGTAGTGAAGGTACTTAATGAAAAAGGGTATAAAGTTGTGTTCCCTGAAGGTCAGTCTTGCTGTGGCGCACCTGCAACCTATATGGGAGATAGACAAAATGCCCGTAAGTCCGCTGTGATCAACATCGAAGCCATGGAGGCAGAGAAGGTTGATTATGTAGTTTCAGCATGTCCAACGTGTACTCATGCCTTAATCGACAGCTTTAAAGAGTTAGTCGCGGATGACCCAGCTATGGCAAAACGTGCAGAAGAACTCAGACGAAAATCTATGGATTTTTCCAAGCTTTTAAGTGTTCTAGGTGGCCTCGAAGAAGGCGGAGATGGCAAAGCACTTAAGGTTACTTATCACGACTCCTGTCATCTTAAACGGAAAATGGGAGTCTATGCAGAGCCCCGTCAAATTCTTTCCAATATCAAAGGGGTTAATCTAGTTGAGATGAAGGAGTCCGATAGCTGCTGTGGCTTCGCTGGATCTTACTCTATTAAATTCCCAGAGATGTCAGGCCCTATCCTGGAAAGAAAGCTTAAGAATATTGAGGAATCAGGAGCAGAGGTTGTTGCAGTCGATTGTCCGGGGTGCTTAATGCAGATTTCCGGAGGACTTGATCAGACAGACTTGAACATTAAAGTTAAGCACACTGCTGAATTATTATTAGAAAAACGACAAAAGTAGTACTTGCACCTTGCCCTAAGGGGACGCACTGTCGGGAAAACCGGCAGTGCATTTTTTTACTATTCTAAGGATATATTTCCATGGAGCTTTATTATATGATAAACTAGATATTAATTAATGACTTGAAAGTGGTATTACGAAGAGATAATAAAGGGATGAAATTAGCTATCGAGGAGTAGACTTTAGTAGGAGGAAACTATGGTAAAAGCAATCCTTTTTGACTTAGATGGAACTTTGACACAGATGGATCAAGAGGAATTTATGAACAATTACGTGGGACTATTGGCCCCACGCTTTAAGCAGCTTATCTCTCCAGATAAGTTTGCGAAGCAGATTGGCCGTTCCATAGATATAATGATTAAGGAACCCAAAGAAGGAAAGTCGAATCTACAGGTTTTCTTCGAGGATTTTACGAAAGCGACAGGGGTGTCCTTTAATACACTTTGGCCAATTTTTGAGGCGTTTTATATTGAGGATTTTCCAGCTCTGCGCTGTTTAGTAAGGACGAATCCCTTAGGTAAGCAGGTGGTCGATAGCGCAATTCAGCAAGGGTATACGGTCGCGATTGCCTCAAATCCTGTGATGCCTCTAATAGCTATTGAAGAAAGAATTCGCTGGGCTGGTTTAACCCCTGAAGTATTTACCGTTGTACCCTCGTTAGAGTCCTTTCATTACTGCAAGCCGCAGCTTGGCTTCTACGAAGAATTGGCTCAACGCCTAGGACTTGTCCCAAGCGAGTGCCTGATGGTAGGAAATCATCCGGTGGAAGATCTCATTGCTGAAAAAATTGGCATGAAGACATTTTTGGTAGGTACACCTTCGGTAGAAATACATACCGATTATGCGGGAGATTTGACAGAGCTTAATAAGCTAATATTAAGTGGGAATCTCTAAATAAAGTGAGGGAACCGATTTATGGGTGTTGTAGCTCAGCAGCTCTCCACGAAAGGTCGAGATACTGCCGAGGGAATCAATGTGCCTGTGCATATTCGAGGGCTGTTAGATGAATTCTCCAGGCGTTATGACGAATTACGCCAAATTCGTCGCAGAGAAATGAGTTGGTTTATACTGGTTCTATCCCTTGGCTTTCTAGATTTGACTAGCCTTATGCTTTTCTCCTCTACTCCACTATTATTAATGTTTTGCCTATTACTTGCCTTTTTTATCACCTTGCGACAGTATTTAAGGGTTAAGGAAGCCTCTAATCATGCATATGTCAATGTTCATATCCTCCATCACCACCTCTTAGGGAAGCTAGAAGTTGGTTTATGTGAGCATGAGACTGTTTGTCAATGTGCCGAAAATGTAAGAAAATACATGTGGAAAAAGTATAAAATTGCTCTCAATCAAAATTTGCTTTAAGACGGTTGAATGAGGCTTGGGGGAAAGGACATAATATTAATGGTATGGATAAGATAACTGAACGTTTGTTGGATTTTCAACTCCATAAATGAAAATGAGTTATCTTACTAGAATAAAGGAGGAGTTTTTATGAAAAAGTATGTATGTACAGTATGCCAGTACGAATATGATCCAGCGGTAGGGGACCCTGACTCGGGAATTGAACCAGGTACAGCCTTCGAGGACATTCCGGAGGATTGGGTATGCCCGACATGCGGGGTTGGCAAAGATCAATTTGAAGTCGTAGAAGCTTGATACACTATCCCCGATTATGGAATGAAACATAAGCTCTTTTAATTTAAAACTTAAAAATTATAGTTTATCCTAAACAAGGAACCCCCCATCAGGTGATGAGGGGTTCCTTGTTTTTAGATATCATGTCGTTAGGATGTATCTCAAGCTCATTATCTTTACTAGCTTAATGTATCAGAGGGAAGTTCATACTCCTCATGATTTATTCCTGATACATCCGAGTGCCCAGTTCCTCCAGTAATATCACTGTTCATTCCGGTAGCCATAGTTCCTTCAGTGTTCGCAACATGGGGTTGCCCGATATTTAGATGGACCTGTACAGGAACAGGAGCGGCCAAGATGATATCGTGATCCGAGTACCCCATGGCTAGAAGTTCGAGATACCTTTCCTTTGCAGTTTTCTCATTGAGAAGACCCATTTCCTTTTTTAAACCTATAATATATTCCAAGTTTATCACCTCATAAAGATTATGAGCCTTCTTAGGAAATATTATGTATATCTAGAGTTCAAGAATTGCTGCCTCATCTCGATCGAGCTTATCCATGCAAACTTTAAGTCGTTGCAGAAGAGCGGGCTCAGTGACTGCGTCACGTATCTGACGGAGGAGATCAAGGGTACGACGAAATACGGAGATGATGTCTCCCTCATCTAGATTGCACAAACGCTGAATTTCAGCAAAGGGCATACCCTGGCTCCAAAAATAGGTAATGACCGATACCCGAGGGTCAAAACGAACAGAATCTGGGCCACAGACGCTCTGGATGTATTGTACAAGCTGTTGAATCGGAGTGAAATCTATGACTGGCAGCTTTTGAAAGAAATCATTTTTTCTCGCTTCAAAATCAAAGGCAGAGAGAAGGGCATTGAGTTGGTCATCATCAAAGGTTTCGATGAGGCCTGAAAAAATCAATTCTGTGACGAGAAGCTCCTGAACATAGATATGTTTTGCGCATTCTCCACGCGGAAGTAGCACATCTTCACGGATATATCCCATTTGGGTTAACTGATTTTTCTTATATTGAAATTCTACCAGGAAAGAATGTTGATCAGGTAAAGCTTTTAGTTCTTTCTTGATTTCAGCCGCTTTCTGCTGAAGGATATTCAGAGTTTTACCTTCTTGCTCACAGATGGAAAGCTTTGGAGCCGGACATTTTTGTGGAGATTGTGTGAGTAGCTTCTCCCAGGTTTTGATCTTGCGAGCCATTTCCCGTCCATACACTCGGTTTTGTCGACGCGGGCCTAACGCTTGATAAGACCGCTTTAAACGGTCAAGATCTTTTTTCTTGGGGTGGTATTTCAGTGGACAGGTAAATGTACCGGTGTGTTCACAGACGATTTCTCGTGTTACCCTTAGTTTCTCTTCAACTTGCTCGAGCTCGGTATTTAAAGTGTGATTCGCTTGAATATAACTGAAAGCTGCAAAGCTTTTTTGAAAGTAGACTTGAATTTGCTCAAAGGTCAAAGTGGCTTGAAGGTTGAGTACTGTATTATAGCTTAATCGAAATTGACTTGTCAGAGGTTCTAGGCGATTAATATTGAAACGCGGAGGGGGGCTTTTCTCCATATAGTTGAGTTCGACCAAGGCAAAGGAGTAGCCTCGATCATCTAGCCCCCGCCGACCTGCCCGACCAGACATTTGGAAAAATTCGTGATTGGCAAGAGCTCGGAAGTTACGTCCGTCAAACTTATTCAGGGAATCAAAGCAAACCGATTTGACAGGATAGTTAATTCCTACGCTAAAGGTCTCAGTACAATAGAGGACATGGATGAGACGCTTGAGAAACAGGTCTTCGACGATAACTTTTTGAGCGGGAAGGAGACCAGCATGATGAAAGGCAATGCCCTTAACGGCCAGACGTCGGAGCTGACGGGTAGAGGCAGACCATTCATCCTCTGGACCAAATTGTTCTAGAAATGCCTCTTCGACTCTTTTTCTTTCTTCAGGTTTTAAATAATTGGCGATTGAGGCGAGCTCAGAGGCTTTATCGGCGCATTGTCTCCGACTAAAGACGAAATAGAGAGAAGGTAAATACTTTCGCTGAATCATACGAATCAAATCGAGGTGACGAGTCGGGGCGAACAAATTCCCTTCATCGGATTGAGCGGATTTTAGTCTTTGCCGGTAAAACTTCCAAAGTTGGTCATAGGTTACAAGCCCCGCGTCCTTAGAATAATAGAAGTATTCTAGGGGAACAATCCGCTGGCTTTCTTCGATTAGTGCTACATCTTCTTCACGGATGGTTTGAATCCATTCGACGAGTTCCTTCGCATTGGCGATTGTTGCACTCAAACCGAGGATCTTCATATGAGAGGGAGCTAAAATGATCGATTCTTCCCAAACGGTTCCTCGCTCTTCATCATTAAGCCAGTGAATTTCATCAAAAACGATATGAGATACTTGCTCGAGTGTGGGGTCATTTGTGATGACTTGATTCCGAAAAATCTCAGTCGTCATGATGAGGAGCGGAGCTTCAGGGTTGAGCACGACATCTCCCGTCATTATTCCAACATTCTCCACACCGAAGAGCTCTTTGTAGTCCTTAAACTTTTGATTGCTTAGGGCTTTGATGGGAGCGGTATAAATGATACGACGTCCCTCTTGCATCGCTTTATCCACGAGGTAATCAGCGACGAGAGTTTTTCCAGTTCCCGTAGGAGCAGCCACGATGACAGACCTACCTGCATCGATAGCATCTAAAGCCTGTTCTTGAAAGCGGTCTAAGGTTAAGCCACGATAGGTTCTCTCTGGCATGTTTTTCATCTCGTTTCTATCCAAGGTTTCCCTTATTTTAGCAAACTGTCCCATCAGGGTCAAATAATTGGTCTGCTTAGGTCATAAAAGCCATATTATGAATCAAGAAGAGGTCCAAGGGGGAGTTAGAGTGTCATTGCGCCTGGAGGTCGAACAAGCCATGGGGCTTCGGTTCCTAGAAAGGAACGGAGAAGCCATGATACGAATTGAGGAATCTATGGAGGTACCTCGTGGGGCAGAAGCCCTCATGCGTGGAGTCTACCGTAATCCCGATGAGGTCAAAAAGGGCTTCAAAAGCTTGCATCAAGAGACAGCAAGTCTTTTAGAAATACTCATGCCTCGAAGAGCACGTTTAAAAGATTGGCTTGAACAATTACCGGAGCAACCGAAAGAGGCGGAAAAATTCCTACGTGAAACTTCGGAGAAAATTCAGCAACACGACCGAAAGGCGCAACAGCTTGAAAATGAGCTCCTTAGCAAACTCGAGGAATCGAAATGGGAGGATCTATTCCCTTTACCGCTTACCGTATTTTCTGTTATATCCTACTCAGAGCCTGGGGTTAAGATATTTCTTCGTTCCCTAGGTCGGCTAGCTGAAGTGCTGAAGCTAAGCCAAGATTCTATGCGGCAGGTCGTTAGAATTCACTATCTTTATTTTCTATTACTTCTTGCAGGTCAAGACTTAGACGGACAATCCTACCGACGGAGTAATGAGGATTCGACTCTTGCGGGTATTGCTTCTTTCTTTACTTTAAAACATATCAAGAAGCTGTCTCCAGAACTAACCCCATGCTATATGGAGTGGATTAAGGCCTGGGGAGGAAGAAACTTGCTTCGCCTTATTCCACAGGAGTGCGGTATAGAAAAAGTTCGCGCCGCCATGGTTTTCTGGCGGCGCAATCCGAGTTTGCAATGGGAAGATATTTGGGTGAGTATTCAAGCCTTTGAAAGAGATGAGGCTTTAGATGGATTTGAACCTCTGCGTGAGAGCTCGTTTTTCAACTAGACAGGTTATAAGTCTTTAGGGCCAATCGGCTAATTCATGAGGTTGTAGGATTTCCATGCGACCTTCCTTCAAGCGGATGACCCCTGATTTTTTCCATAGATTAATTGTACGGTTAACAAGCTCTCGAGAGGTTCCTATCATGCTTGCTAAGTCTTTATGGGTCAGGAAACCATCGACATAGATTGGATCGCCCAAGGACTCGGCAGGTTTAGCGAGGCGTAATAAGATCATAGCAAGAATACCAGCTGTCGAACGGCTGGTAAGCACTCGAATAAACTCTTGATTCATACGTAAGCGTTTATTTAACGTTCGTATAAGTGCAACCGCTAGCCGAGGGTGACCTTCTAAAAGTTCTGGAATGCCCTTATTCGATAGGACAAGGAGGGTGCTTTCCTTTACAACTTCCGCTGTAGCGGGGTAAGAGCCCGATTCGATTAATAGGATCTCAGCTAGGCTATCCTTCGGACCACACCAGTCCAAAATTTGTTCATTGCCATTGGGTAAGGTCTTGCTGAGCTTGATTTGTCCAGTAAGGACAAAATAAACCTGTGAACCAATTTCCCCTTCAACGAAGAGAATCTGTCCTTTTCGGTATTTGCGAGTTATAAAGTGAGTTAATAAAGGGTTTAAATCCTTTTCCTCTAGGGATGAGAATAAAGAAAAACGCATTAGAGTTTGTGGATCTAGCAAGTTTGGATACCTCACTTTTAATCTTTGAAGCGTATAAAAAAGAGTAGACAATTGGGCGCTTTTAACATATAAAGAATCAGAAGAGTATAAAAGTTAGGCTACCCTCTAATATCTGAGTTAAAAGAGGAGAGAAGGGAATGCAAGAAATTGATGTTGTCCCTGTCGAAGTAAAGTTTGTAGCGAATACGCCCTTTAAAGTTGTTGCGCTCATTGTGCTTATTCTTGTTTCGGTTATTATCCTTTTAAGCCTCTAGCTTTTCGTGTGAAGGTGTAGCCTCTACTTGCTTAACCGCCCGTATGAGCGCGGAAATAATTCGCGCTTGGTCAGGTGTGGTTTGAGATTCCCACTGGGTTAATATTTCCCCACGCTTGGAAACATAATACCGGCTCGGTAATTGGTTCAAAGCTAGGGCTTTAATGTCCGCTTGGCAGCGTTCACAATCACAGGGAAGCTGATATTTCTCCATATACTCCTTTAAGGCTTGTTGAACCACACTTTCCGTGTGGTTTTTCAGTTCATACATACTATTTCCTCCTTCTTAGTCTTACTTCTAATTTCATAATAGTGGTAAATTCTCGGAAGTACAAGAGATAACTCAGTTAATGTTGAAGAAAAGAAGATTTTCAACCGATATATGTGCAATGGATAAAGTAATAAGATAGAATACACTATAAGATGTCGAGAGTTGATAGTAGGGACAGGGGGAAGAAACGTTGGGGAAAATAGTGTTGATTGCTACCGGAGGAACGATTGCCATGCGTAAAGATCAATGGGGCAAGGCTGTACCAGCTGTCAGTGGACATGATTTATTAGAGAGCTTACCAAACCTCCAAAAGGAAGCCGATTGGAACGTGATTGACTTTAGTAATGTGGCAAGTTGTAATATGAAACCTGAACGAATGGGTGAGCTATCCCAGGTAGTTAACCAATCTTTTCAAGATCCCCTTCTGAAAGGTATAATTATTACACATGGTACGGATACCTTAGAGGAAACTGCCTATTTTTTGGATTTGACAATAAAGGATAGTCGGCCTGTCATCTTAACTGCTTCTCAGAGAGACGCTTCAGAAAGTGATTCTGATGGCCCTCGCAACCTACGCAACTCGATGCTTATTGCCCTTGATTCTCATGCAACGGGGCGTGGAGTGGTCATTGCTCTTAACGAAGAGATTCATGCGGCTAGAGATGTGCGCAAACTTCATACAAGTCATGTCGATGCCTTCAGTTCTGGAGAATTAGGATCCTTAGGCAACATCGATAATGAAGATGTATTATGGCATAGGAAACCAGAACCCTCAGTAAAATTTGATGTACCCAAACGATTGGCAAAGGTCATCGTATGCAAAGCCTTCACAGGGATGGAAGCGAGAATCCTTGAAAATATGATGGATTCTACTGTGGAAGGGGTGGTCATCGAAGCCTTTGGTCGTGGGAATTTACCTCCTGAAGTGGTTCCGGAGATTCGGAGGATTACTCAGCGAGGGATACCTGTTGTCATTACCTCACGCTGCTTATTTGGCCGAACTTCCCCAGCCTATGGTTATCCTGGTGGGGGGGCAGATCTTGAACGACAAGGGGCCTTCTTCGCGGCTGATCTTTCTACTGAAAAGGTACGAATCCTCTTAAGTATTGCAATTGGGCAGGGTATTGAACTTTCGGTCTTAAAGGACATACTAAGTTGTGGGGGAGTAAAATAATTTCCAATTGGAAATGGACAACTTTATTATAATCCCTTACAATTCTATTAAAAGGAAAGTACTGAACCCAAACGAAAGTGAGGACTAGCTGTAATGGATTTTTCCGGTAAAGATAAATCAACCTATGTACAAGAAACTTTTAACTCGATTGCTAAACGTTATGATTTAATGAATACTCTCATGAGTTTTGGACTTGATAAAGGATGGCGCAGAAAAGCAGTACGCACAGTAGAGGCTAAGCCTGGAATGAATCTCGTTGATGTTTGTTGCGGAACGGGTCAGCTTTCCTTGGAACTTGCTATGACTGTGGGAACAACGGGTCATATTACCGGCTTAGACTTTTCTAAAAATATGTTAGATCAAGCGAGGGAGCATGTCTCAGGGTCACCCTATCAGTCTATTATTGAACTTATTCAGGGAGATGCCATGAATCTCCCCTTTGAAGATAACTCCTTTGATGGTGCTACCGTGGGCTGGGGACTAAGGAATCTTCCGGATTTAGAAAAAGGAATTCGTGAAATGATACGAGTAGTTAAGCCAGGGGGGAAGGTTGTCTCTTTGGATATGGCCAAACCAACCCTCCTCGGATTTAAACAAGGGTATTGGCTCTATTTTGAAAAGCTCGTTCCCTTGATGGGTAAGATTTGGGCAGGTAAAGCGACGGCTTATCAGTATCTCCATGATTCTACCCGTGAATTTCCGGCGCAACAAGAGCTAGCGCGAATTTTTGAACGAGCGGGGTTGGTGGAAACTCGCTATGAAAACCTTGCTGGTGGAGTGGTTGCTCTTGTGAGTGGACGAAAACCTCAATAAGAAATAATAGATTAACATTAGAAAGTATCCGGAGTGTGTTTTTGGAACGTACTCCGGATTTTGCTTTAAAGAAATAAATTAGATATAAATTTTCCGAAATGGGAACACTGTTTTAGAAGCTATTGAAATGAAAGATTGGGAGGGAATAATGTGAAAGTTCGAGACATAATGACTCCTGAAGTAGAAGTTGCTGATTATAATACCTCATTAGTTCAAGTCGCCGAAATGATGAAACGAGAAAATGTCGGGGCAATCCCCGTTTGCAAGCAGGGTCAACTCCAGGGAATTTTAACGGATCGTGATATCATTATCAAAGCAGTCGCAGAGGGTAAGGATCTAACGAGTATTCAAGTAGCGGAAATCATGTCTACGAATCCAGTGAGTATTAAACCTGAGGCGGATATTCATGAGGCTGCTCGTCTTATGTCTGATAATCAAATTCGACGACTGCCTGTTGTAGAGAATGGGAAGCTTGTAGGAATGCTCTCCTTAGGAGATTTGGCGGTTGAGAATATTCACGAGGATGAAGCGGGAGAGGCTTTAAGTGATATTTCGCAGGGAATACAACATTAAATTTGTTGTACAAATAGCATTGTGCTAGTATCAAATAAAATTTAACTTAAAAAAACCTTGGAAATATAACTAAGATTTAGGGAAAAGCGTTGACAAGTTCAACGCTTTTCCTAAATTCTATGCTAAAATATTGTATTGTTAGGTTAAAAAGCAAGTAGAATGAGGTGTTAAAATGGCAGAAATAACGCTTGGTCTAAAAGGAAGAGCAGAGAAAACGGTAGAAACTACAAATACAGCTAAAGCAATGGGAAGCGGCTCACTCGAGGTTCTTGCAACCCCGGCACTGGTCGCAATGATGGAGGAAGCGGCAGTTAACGCGCTCGAGTTGGAAGAAGGACAAAGCAGCGTGGGGGTATCCTTAGATATTAAGCACAGCGCAGCAACACCCCTCGGAATGAAGGTATGGGCTCAGGCTGAATTGATTGAAATCGATCGGCGACGTCTTGTATTTAAAGTAGAGGCCTTTGATCAAAACGAATTAATTGGTTCAGGCACTCACGAACGCTTCCTAATAGATGCGGAGAAATTCATGGCTAAAACTTTAACGAAACAAAGTGGACAGGAGTAATCCGTGTGGAAAACTATGATACCGTGCTGCACATGGAAACGTGGGAACAAGTCATTGAGAAATCACGGTTTATAGGAGTCGTTTTTCCAGTATCGAGCACTGAGGACGTTGATCAAAAGCTTGAAGAAGTCCGTAGGCTTTATCCGAATGCACGACATTATGTTTATGCTTATCGTCTATATAAGGGCAAGTTAGAAAAATCTTCTGATGATGGTGAGCCTCAAGGCACCGGTGGGAGACCTGTACTCGATGTTCTTCAGTACAGGAAGATTTGGGACGTAGTCGTAGTTATTATACGCTATTTTGGGGGAATACTTCTTGGGGCTGGGGGCTTAACTCGTGCCTATGGTGGAACAGCCCGCCAACTTATGGATAATGCCCCTATTCATCAACTTGTTCCTCATATAATCTATGAGGTAGAAGCAACCTATGATTGGTATGAACCTTTGAAGTATTGGTTTAAACAGTTCTCTTGGGCTACCGCTCAGGAAGAATTCATGGCTACAGTAAAAGTTCAAGTGTATATTCCCTGGAATAAGCGTGAACAATTCAATCATTGGCTTGCGGAGTTCACCCAAAGTCAAGTTGTCGCGAGAGAACTAGGCCAGATTATGCGTGCAGAACCAGCAAATAAGTAAAAAGACGGGAGTGTTTCAAAACTACTTTCTTTAGTAGATAGAGACACCCCTTGATTTTAGTCGTCAGAATTATTTTACTTTGGGAAAAATAATACTTTCACTTGCATCCTCTAGAAAGTTTCACATATAATGATACTAAGAACAATGATTCACATAATTTAAAGCAAATAGCTTTTCCTAATTTAGAAGGGGGTGGATAAATGCTAGGCTGGATCGCTGTTTTAATGATTGGTGGTTTCTTAGCTGGTTGCGGAGTAATTATCGGCGCATCCTTTAACCAAATTATTAATGTTGCGAAGAACACTCCCAATCACCCAAAATCTATGACGAAGATAATTGAGGTGTAACGTAGATTAAGCTTAAGTTATAGATTAGATGTGGATTTAGATTAGATCTATCTATTGCCTCTAATTTAAGATAGTGCTCATGGGGTACTTTGTAGGGATTGTCCGTTAATTGGGCAGTCCCTTTTTACTTACATACTCACCGCTTCGGGCTGGCAAACTAAGCATATGAGGAGGCGCAGAATGACAACACCAGCTCATTGGATTTTTTTAATCTTCGTAGTTCTAATTATTATTACGCTATTTTTTCGGAAACCACCCATTCTTCCTGCCGCAATAGGACTATTTGGCGTGGGAATCGCAGATCGTGGAGAGGTCATCGGAGCGATCCAAGTCTCTTTTCGTGCCTTGAGTCTTGCCACTGGGAACCTCTTAACCGTGATTTTGCTGATTGGGATTGTGGTTGCTTTGACCCATCTGCTTAAGGATACAGAAGCTGATCAGGTTATCATTAAGCCTTTGCTCAGAATTAAAACTCTCGGAGTAGCCTATTGGTCTCTTGGGATAGTCATGTGGATTTTAACTCTGCTCGTTTGGCCGACACCCGCTATTAGTCTACTCGGAGCAGTTGCAGTACCCGCCTTAGTCAAGGTTGGGATAAACCCGATTGGCCTTGCCGTCAGTTTAACGATTTTTGGTGAAGGTATAGGGCTTGCCGGGGATTTTGTCATCCAAGGCGCACCTTCCTTGTTAAGTAAAGCAGCGGGTATTCCAGTGTATTCGATTATATCAGCCTCTTTTCCGGTCGTTATATTGAGTGGATTATTAGCGGCAGTTGTTGGATGGGTAACGTTATCGTACTTCCTTAAGAAAGAAGAAGACCTACAAATTCCCTTAGAAAAGAATTCTCATCCTGATGTAAAAAAGATAGAAGACAAAAAATCTCCTCTCAGTCTAAAGCGGGTTCACACGATAGCAGGTATTGTCGTTATTGGCTACCTAATAACGGTTATATTTATACTAACTTTGAAAATTCACGGAGATGGGGCAAGCGCCTTGATCGGTGGAGTGACACTGCTCATTCTTTGTCTGTGTACTTTACTGAAAGATGGGAAGAATTCATTCACAAGCTTTATAGATTATATAAAAGAAGGCTTGCGTTTTGCTATGGGCGTTTTCGCGCCAATCGTTATCATGTCGAGTTTCTTCTTTCTTGGCACGAAGTCTGGATACCAACAAATACTCCATCCCGAGGGGTTAGGTTTTTTTAGTGATTTTGCTTATGTTTTATCGGGATGGCTTCCCCTCTCGAAATGGACCGTAGGGATCATAATCGTGCTCGTTGCTATTCTAGGCTCGATGGATGGGTCGGGATTTTCCTCCTTGCCTTTAGTCGGTGGAATCTCAGTAGGCTTAAGCCAGGCAGCAGGTCTAGACGCGGTCCCTTTAGCCGTCTTAGGTCAGGTCACCGGGATATGGACAGGTGCGGCACTAATACCGTGGGGGTTTACAGCAGTTACAGCAGCTGTTGCGGGAGTGGATGTTAATCAGTTAGTAAAGTACACTTTGCCTGCGTATTTTGTCGCTATACTTGCAGCTTTTGCGTGGACTATGTTGGTTCTTTAAGGATAAACATTGAATTATTCAAAAGAGAAGGAGAAAGTAGGAATTCTGTCGAATACTAAGAAGGTTAAATTATGGTTTGGGTATAAGGGGGGAGCAGAATTTTTCCGTATTGGATTACCGTATTGGCCATTAGTGCTCCCTTTATTTTCTTTATCACTCGAAATGCAGAACGATTTAATCTCGGGAAACTAGAAGTTATGATGACTACTTCACTTTTGTGTATTCATTCACTCATGTTTCCTTCTTATATGAGAAAAGAGCGAGTTCTGATTTGGGGGCTCCTGTCTGGGGGGATACTCCTCTGCCCGTGGGGGATAGCAGCCATAAAGGGTCATAAGAAAAATAATGTACTCGAGCAAGAAGAACCAGCAGAAGAGATGGCTTCTCTCGAGCAAGAAGAACCAGCAGAAGAGATGGCTTCTCTCGAGCAAGAAGAACCAACAGTAGAGATGGCTTCTCTCGAGCAAGAAGAACCAGCAGAAGAGATGGCTACACTCGAGCAGGAAGAACCAACAGTAGAGATGGCTTCTCTCGAGCAAGAAGAAACAGCAGAAGAGATGGCTACACTCGAGCAGGAAGAACCAACAGTAGAGATGGCTTCTCTCGAGCA
>CAURZJ010000011.1:0-89154 GCA_963529635.1 uncultured Peptococcaceae bacterium | reverse complement strand
CAATGGAATCAGGAGAACCGTCCCCGTGTTCACGTCTAGGCCATGAATGGCGGGTTCTTACGCTTGTGGCGTCACGTTTGGCGTTGTGACTACCTTCCCTTTTTTCTTTCTTCTGAAGCGGTCTCTTATATCCTCATTAATCGTGTAAATTACGGGAACGAGGAGTAAGGTTGAGACGGTAGAGAGGAGTAGTCCGAAGATAACGACGACGGCCATGGGGGCCATAGTCTCAGATCCTTCTCCGATGCCTAGCCCCATGGGGATAAGGCCGAGAATTGTGGCTAGAGTGGTCATGAGGATTGGACGTAGGCGAATCGGACCAGCATTTTCGATTGCATCTTCACGTGCTTCTCCTCTCTCTCGGCGTTTATTGATGTAGTCAACAAGCACGATGGCATTACTAACTACAATCCCGATGAGGAGAATGAGCCCGATAAAGGCGGGGACGCTGATGGAGCTTCGTGTAATGAAGAGTCCGAGCATTCCGCCAGAGAAGCCCATGGGGAGCGAGAGAATGATGGTAAAGGGGTGAATCAACGATTCAAACTGAGAAGCAAGAATCATGTAAACAAGGAGGATGGCAAGAATTAGGGCCATTCCGAGGTCCTGGAAGGATTTTTGAAGTTCCTTGTCCTGTCCTCCCATCTCATAGCTATACCCTTTGGGAATTTGGTAGGAATTCATTTGCTTCTGTATGTCAGTGGTAATACTCGCAAGGTCGCGATTCATAATCTGACTTGTAATATGCACCACTCGGGTTTGTCCGGAGCGATCAATTGCTGTCGGTCCGCGATCAAGCTTAACTTCTGCCACTTGACTCAGAGGGACGCTGATTCCGAGCGGTGTAGAAATCGGCGTCTGCTCTAAGTTTGAGATGGATTTCTTAAACGCATTATCCCCTGACAAGACAACATTGATTTCTTTCCCTTCATAGCGATAACGAGTAGCAGTAGTTCCAGAAATTGTCCCTTTAACAGCTTGAGAAATCTGGGCTGCAGAAAGTCCAAATTGAGATGCCTTTTGGCGGTCAATCTGAATCTGGACCTCTGGCACTCCTTCACCCATGCTTGTTTTTACTTCCCGAGTACCCTCGACTGAGGTTACAATTCCCTTGACATCATTCCCAATCTGCTTTAATTGATCTAGATCGTCACCCTTAATTGTGATATCGATTGGGTTCGTAGTTCCCATGGACATATTGTCAGTCACAGTGACCTTGATTTCTGCACCTGGGATGTCTTTTGTCAGGGTACGGAGTTCATCTGCGACTTGACCGACACTACGATCCCGCTCAGCCAGAGGTACTAATTGCAGTGTGACTGAACCGTTGTTCCCCGAACTGCTCTGCAGGGAAAATCCTCCCGAACCTCCCACTTGTGTGAAGACCGTCTTGACTTCTTTTACCTGTTCGAGTTTCTTTTCAATCTCCGTAATCACAGCATCTGTGTCTTTGAGTTGTGCACCATCAGGTAATTTCACATTGGCCGTAAGCTGGCCAGAATCTGCAGCTGGCATAAATTCTGCTCCCAAGGTAAAAAGAGAAGCCCCTGATAGGAGAAAAATTAGAATCGAGACGCCAACCACGGTTTTACGATGTCCAAGTGCATAATGGAGAAAACGCTTATAGCTTCCCTCGACACGAGAAAACACGCGATCAAATCCTCGGCCAAAACTATCGAAGGCTCCTTTTAACCCTTTGCGACCTACAGGAATCTCTTCTGCCTTCATAATTTTTGCAGATAAGGTAGGCACTAAAGTTAGAGAAACTAAAAGAGAGGCGCCCAAGGAGATGCTAACGGTTAAGGCAAGCTCCCGGAAGAGGGTTGCAGTCAATCCTTGGACGAAGACAATCGGTAGGAATACTGCCACGGTGGTGAGGGTTGATGCAGTAATGGCCATTCCCACCTCTGAGACCCCTTTTATCGCTGCCTCAACCTTCGAATGCCCTGCCCTTCGATATCGATAGATATTTTCGAGAGCTACGATGTTATCATCGACGAGACGTCCCATAGCTAGGGACAGACCACCTAAGGTCATCATATTAATCGTGATACCCATAAAATATAGTGTTGCTAGGGTCGCCATAACGGCAATTGGGATCGCAGTGGCAGTGATAAAGGTCGTACGTAAATTATGGAAAAAGATAAACAGGATTACAATAGCCAGAAAACCGCCGAGCAAAGCTTCCCTGAACACAGTGTTAATCGTCTGCTTAATGTAGACAGATTGGTCCATAACCGTATCGAAGATGAGGTCCGGGTATTCTAGCTTCAATTCCTCGACTGCCTTTGTGATATCGTTTGCTACAGCCACTGTATTGGTACCCGACTGTTTCTGTACCGCGATACTGATACTTTGTGTTCCATTCGTACGAGAAATCGCAGTGAGATCTGTATGGCCTAGTTCCACATCCGCAATATCCTTAAGTCGCACTTGCCCGCCCGTAGCAAGCGGGATGAGGAGCTCTTTAATTTCATTGACAGATTGAAATTCACCCGTCGTGCGGATAGTCAGGTCTTGGTTTCCTTTTTGAACTTGCCCCCCTGGAGCATTGAGGTTCTCCGCTGCGAGAATTCCTGAGAGAGTGCTAAGGCTTAGGCCATAACCCTGCATTTTTTCTTGGTGGGTCTTAATTTTAATCTCATTCAAGTAGCCCCCTGTGACTGTGACTGAGGCCGCCCCCTTGACTCGTTCAAGCTGGGGCTTCACCTTATCTTCGGCAATCGTCTGCAATTCTGCGAGGTCAGCATTCTTCGCCGTTAAGGTGAGCTGCATGATTGGCATCATGGAAGGGTCGATTTTTAATACCATTGGGGAAGAGACTTCGCTTGGAAACATGCGCTTGATCATATCGATTTTTTCCCGCATTTGCAGGGTAGCAAAGTTCATATCTGTGCCGGTCTTAAAGGAAGCAATAACTGTCGAGCTTCCTTCGGTGGTCGTGGAGGTTACGGTGTCGATATTTTCTACTGTAGCAATTGCCCCTTCAACCGGGTTAGTGATGATTTTCTCGATTTCTTGCGGGCCTACTCCTGTATACTGAGTCACGACTACAGCTATCGGGAGCTCAAACTTTGGAAAAAGGTCAATCGGGAGACGCGTCATGGAAATCGTACCCAATAAGATGACGATGAGTACTACCATGATAATCGTTACAGGGCGTTTGACGGAAACCTCAGCTAATTTCAAGATGCGCTACCCCCTACCACCTTGACTTTACTTCCTTGTTCCACGAGGGTTTGCCCCTTGATAATCACCTTATCTCCGGCTTTTAACCCACTCACAATTTCAACTTCGGCTCCTGTATCAAGCCCAGGTACAACTTCCTTCGCTACTGCACGATCATCCTCAACGACGAAGATTGTTTTTTGCCCATTCTTAAGCACCAATGATTCACTCTTTACTGTAAGAACATTCGCTTTGGTCTGAGTAGGAATTTCTACCTTAGCAAACATTCCAGGCTTAATTACGCCATCTTCATTGGCAAGCGTGATTTTTACCGCATAGAGTTGGGTACGGGAATCCGAAGAGGGCGAGACGTTTAAGACTTTACCCTTAATTTCTTTATCTCCCGCAGAAGTGACCACTATACTTGCCTCTTGCCCGACTTGGAGTGAATTTACGATATTCTCTGGCACACTTAAGGAGACATTGAGCGAATCGAGCTGGGTAATGGTTATTGATGGCACAGCTTGAGAGGCCATCTCACCGTACTTTACATTGACGGCAGAGATGTTACCAGCGACAGGTGAGGTGATGGTGGCATTATTCAGTGCATCTTGGGCCTGTGCCAGGCCAAGTTTAGCTTGATCCCACTGAACCTGAGCAATCTCTAAAGGCTTCTCTGAGGCCGCAAGTTCAGCCCCTTCGAGTTGAGCCTTTGAGATGGCACCAGCTTCATATAGTTGCTTTTGGCGTTCTAAAGTCAACTTTGCAGAGTCAATTTGTTCCTTCCTGCTTAGATAGCCCATCTCCGACGAACGAACAAGCATCGATGCATTATCGACTGCTTTCTGTAAATCTGTGGTGTCTAAGGCGAAGAGCACTGTTCCAGCCTGAACCTTATCCCCTACTTTCACGTTTACAGCTGTGACTTTGCCTGGAACCTTAGGCACAAGGGAAACTTCTTGATCCGAGACCACCTTTCCACTGAAAGCAGTGGTCTCAACCAAGGTCTGCGCGGCGGCAGGGCTAACTTCTACTGGGAAGTATTTTTCTTCAGTTACAGCTGCAGTTTTCTTCGCACCACAACCAGAACCGAGTAAGACTAAACCAATGACTAAAGTACCAGCGAGTATACGAAACCGATGTCTCATTAATTTTACTCCTCCATTAAGGGACGGGCCCTTTTTATCTTTTACTTGTTACTTTATAGTTTTACTTTCCCTTGTGTCTCGAGTACAAGATTCACTCTTTACCGGACAAGCCCTGTAAGAATAACCTTTGCTATGCCATCATGGTTAATTTCCTCAAGACTTACTCGATCGATGAAGATTTTCTGTGTAATGTACTGTTTGAGTCCACCAATAATCACCGCAGTCGCCATCTCAGAATCAATGTTAGCCCTGAGTTCGGAAGTGCGAATTGCATTACGAACCTCGTCCTCTATTGTTTTTTGGACAACAACCCAATCTCTTGTCATTTGTTCTCGCATATCCTCCGGAAGGGCTTGACAGGTCATAGAGGAGTTAACGATAGTTAAATGCTTACTTAAAAATTCTGCACAGAAGGAAGAAAAGTTGCTAATTTTTGCTAGCATATTATCTCCTTCAGCAAGCACCCTGACAAGCCCTTCTTGATATTGCAGGACGCTGTAATGAATCATCTCTAAAAATAAAGTATTTTTACTTTCAAAATACTCGTAAACTGTCCCCTTGCCTATCCCAGCCTCTTTAGCTATATCCTCGATTTTCGCTCCTTCAAAGCCCAGTTCAGAGATTACCTTGATTGCGGCGTTAATTATTTCGATACGTTTTCCTTCTTTGGATGCCAATAAGTTTCACCTCCGTTTCTTTAATCCAGTCTACCCTAAGCCATCTCCACAAACCCAAAGGATGAAAGATATTACGCCCATCTTCCGTCGTAAAAATTAGAATCGGCATTAAAAGTATGGTGTAGATGAATTGTTTAATATGCACATTTAATATCTCTTGGGAAACGTTTTCTCTGATAAATATGTAGCATCCGAAAACTAATACGTTGAGAATCAAAAAAAGTTGCACTTTCTTTGTAAACTTTCTCACGAATTGTCCCTTCCCTTTCCTCACGAAATGTTTGTCACTGAGGATTTCGTTGGTTCTTTTACAGAACCGACCGTTCGGTCGGTTTACATTATATATATACACTGTAGTCTTCCTGGAGTCAATGAGAATTTCTCGGGACAATGAAAAAGGACTTACCCCACGGCAAATCCTCTTTTCTTTTCACAATTTCCTGATAAATTTTTCGACTTCAAGGACTAGTAGTTCTACCGAATTCCTTATAAACTCACATTCATGCGCTTTTCCTAACCTCCATCGACTTAGCTCCATACTCATAAGGAAATCCCCTCTTCTTGTAGGTTCTTATAGGGTAGGGTTTCATGAAACAATGGATTACAATAATGCAGCTACCTCAAAAAACCTAAAAGCGGTGTATACCCATAATTGAGAAGAACAAATAGAACGGCTCCGACCATTCCTCCGACGAGTGAGCCGTTAATCCGAATCCACTGAAGATCGTTTCCTGCCTTATCCTCAATGAAGCGGTTTAGCCCCTCATCATTTAGTCCCTCCAAGGTTTCATGAACGACTTGCCCAATTACGGCGTGTTCGCTCTGAAGTGCCCTAATCAACAGGTCCTGGATAAGCTTGTCCAGGATACTTTGAATTTGAGCGTCTCCTTTAAACTCGGACCACCAGCTTTCGAAAATCGGCTCTAGAAAATCAACTAAAGTCTGACCCGTGGGGAGTTTGCCTTCTCGCAAAGCGGCTAGCACTTGCTCCAATACAGGCAGAAGCACGTCATCGAGCTTCGTCTCGAGGATAAGGGTGTTTTTCCAGAGTTCAATAGCATTAAGGGTCTCTGAATCTTGCACCCAATTCGAGAACCGCTCTCTAAAAATCTCTTTCAGGCGTCCACGGAGCGGGTGATTTCGGTACTGTAACTCTCTTAGATGTAAAATGAGCTCGACTTGTAAGGAATCTGCGGCTTCGTCGAGATTAAGCCCATCTGTAACCTGAAAAATCCCGAGTAAGGTTTTCTGAAGCATTCCGCCATTTCCGACTTGCTGCTGCTGAAGCTGTCCTAAGGATTGAAGGAGCATATCCCTCACTTTTGGCTGTGCCGCAAGTTCTAGGCCTTCTTCGATTCTCTCATCAAGCCAGCGATCAAACTCCTTCTTTTCAAGAAGAGAACGCGCCCCGACTAGGACACTCTTCGCAACACCGGCATCGATCACCTTCCCTTTGATCCAGTGTTCTAGCACTGAGGCAGCCTCTGAAGCCGAAGTCTTGGCTAACATATCTTTAAGGATCTGAGACAACTTCTCAGAAAGAAAATTAGCTCCCCCCGCGTTCTCGACGTGACGAATCAACCAGGGGGTTAGATGAAAGCCCTCAATCTTGTTACGGAGGAGGGCTTCACTAAGGAGTTCATTCTGCACCATCCCTGTGATTCCCTCAATCATCTTATCTCGGTTTCTTGGAATCAGAGCTGTATGATAAGGCCAACCCAAGGGTTTACGAAACAAGGCTGTAACGGCAAACCAGTCAGCTATCCCACCCACCAACGAAGCCTCACTCACGAAGAAAAAGAAGTGAATGCCTTGATGAGTAGGCCAAAGATGCCTTAACCACGCTGCGACCATGAAAATCAGGAAAACACTTCCGAGTACTATATTTGCTTTACGACGGTAATTCATGAATAATCCCCCCTATAAAAGCCCATTCACGAGATAAAACAGCATGCCAGCAAGTCCTCCGACTACGGAACCATTAATTCGAATCATCTGCAGATCTTCTCCGGCTTTTGATTCGATGAGCTCAACCAACATCCCGTCAGAGTATCGCTCTAGTCCTTCTTGGACGATTTTTCCGATTCGCTCGTGCTGATTCTCAATCAGTGGGAGGAGCAGGGCTTGCACTCGAGCATTGAACTTCAGGCGTTCCTCGGCGCTTTCCTTTAGGTTCGTAACCCAACCTTCACCCTGAGTTAGGAGGAGTTGGCTAATTTTCGAGGCACACTCTGGTACTTCAAAGGCTTGACTCATAAAATTATGCAAACTCTTTGTCCCATACTGAAGACACTTATTTAGCACCTCTGACACGGAGGTAGGATTCATCAAGCAAAGCTCGTCCACTTGCTTCTTGAGCCAAGCGGGGACTTCATTCCTAGCTGAGACTAAAAGATAGCCCTCAATTTGATCCTGAAACTTACTTCCCAAGACGGAGGGTTCAGGCAGGAACATCGCGAGAAATTTACGCGAGGGATTCTCATTCACATAACGGGTAATCGATTTTTCCAGCCAGCGGACAAGCCAATCGTGGACCTCTGGACTTTGGACCCAAACACATACGTTTCTGATTAGTGCTTCAATTGCTTTTTTCCCCTCGGCACTATCGAGCACCTTCGTGAAGAGTTCTCCTACAAAGGGAGTTAAGCTCTTTTGTTGGAAATTCTCATCCCCTAAAACCTGTTCCCACTCTTTTTCTAAACCTTCCACGCCGAGTTGAAGGTTCGGTAGAATCTGCTGTAACATTTGAGCCAAGGGTGCCTCGAAACCCTGACGACCTTCTGCTTCCCAAAGCTTAATCACGGGTGCAGAAAAATCGTATGTTCCAATCTTACTTTTTAAAGCCTCTTGGGATAAGAGTTCATTTTGTACCATATCGGAAAGTGCACTATAAATTCGCTCTCGATTCCGCGGGATAATCTCAGTCCGAAAAATCCTCCCAGGCCGTATTCCCAAGGGGCGACGAAACAGCGCATTGACGGCAAACCAATCCGCTAGCCCCCCCACTAAAGCTGCTGAACATCCGCTCGTTAAGAGCCCTCCCAAGAAAACGCCTTGGAAGGGATAGGCACTGACTAAGCCAAGAGCAGAAAGTCCCAATGCCCAATTGGCCTTACGATACGTTCCCTTTTTTGTATGTATTCCGCTACTCATATCTCTCACCTAACATTTATCAAAATTAATTTGGAATCACTAACGACAACCCTACATTCACAGTAGGGTTGCAGTTCGTTCTAGTATATCACTTGTTCTCTGAAAACTGTAGTTTTAGCTATACTTAACCCAATCACTTTGCCAATATAGCAAAAAAGGCCTTCCAGTAAAGTACTGAAAGGCCTGCCTCTTCGGACTGGTTTTCCTCTATTTTGGTATCATAAAATCGATCATTCCGATTGTGCTATTCTACGTTCCTCCTAAAACCTTAGACACTCGGTGCTGGCATATCCGGTCCACTGACATGATGCCGATGTCCATCATCGTAGCTCGTATAAAAATCCCAATTATGAACGTGTTGGCCGCCCGCAATCTGGAGCGCTGGACCAGAAGTCGACCTGTAATAATGGGAATGTCCATGTTCATACATTACCCAGCTCTCGGAGTGATGAACGTGGCTACCTTCGGGTGTGAGTATAGCTGGCCCTGTAATATCCAGACATTGATGGGAGTGTCCATTATCACAGGAAGTGTGAGTTACGCTACCGTGGTTATGACTCAGAAAACCTTGATTCGTCATTTGCGACCCTCCTTCATCGTATTATATGAGAAGGAATCTCATGTGACTCAATTATTGAATACCAATAAGCCCTCCTAAAAGGATTCAGTATCGGTAAAAATGTATCGCTTAAATCTAACTCTTCACCTTTTGAAGACTACCTAACCCTCTCTTAATCTTCTCCCATCCATAGACATAATGTAGCTGGATAAACATAGCCCCAGGGTTAATTTTTCCCTTACTTAACTGGAGTGCCCCTTCGTAAACCGTTGCTTGAGGGGTAAAGCGTTCCACTTGCTTGAGGATTTGAGCACGTACTTCCTGGCAACGGATTGCGGGCTTGCCCTGTAGCCTTCCATGGGCAGGAAAATATTCTTCGGGTGCTAGTCTTTCTAAGACATCTAAGCTGTTCATATAGCTTGGCAGGCCACTGACCACGTGTCCATTTTCTAACCAGATTCCTGGGTAAGGAACTTGATCGGGTAAAAGCATATCCCCTGAGAAAAGGACATTATTCTCCTCCTCATAAAAGGAAAGATGCCCTGCGGTATGTCCTGGTGTGAGAATCGCTTTGAGACGTGCATTTCCTGCCCTCAGAACCTCACCAGCTCTTATTTCCCCCACCTCATCCGGTAAAGAAGTAATCTGCCTTAATCGATCATAAACTTTGAGCATGGTTGAAATCTCTTCTCGTGGTACCCCCCATTCAATCTCCGCCCACTGCCGGAACATATCAAAAGTCTCACCCCGTGCAAAACCTGACCATTCTTCATAGTCTCGGGCACCGATTAGAATGCGAGCTCCCTCTTTGGCTAGATTATCTGTTCCGCCAGCATGATCCACATGCCAGTGTGTAGCAATAACTTGCTCCAAATGCTTGATTCCCAGTTGCTTTAAGCCAGCCCGAATATCTTCATAAACTTCTGATGTGTTCGTCCCTGCATCGAGCAATGTCGGAACCTCTCCTCGAAAAACATAGAGATTTACACTCTCGACATTCAGCGGGACAGAAACCTTGAGCGAAAAAATATCTGGACCAATCTCCTTTAATTCCATCTCTCTTATCTCTCCTCCGTTATTACTCCATCTTCCCCTCTACCTGTATATTCCTCATCCACTCTGAGACTATTTTCTCTATTTTTTTCTTGTTCCTAGCTCTTAAGGATTCAATAATGGCCTAGGTACAAAAAAACGAATTGAAAAGGTAACTTCCATTTTGTCAGGCTTATTTCCATCGCAGTAAACATTTGGAAGGGGACTTTAATTCAAGAATACTTTTCACCTATAGCTTCTAAAATGAATGAGTATTCATTTGTATCCGTTCATGGCATATAGTAGAATGTAGGGAGATTTATAACCTCACAAAAGGAGACTTCACTATGAATACTTCAACTTCTACGCCACCTGTTCCTCAGTCCTCGGAAACGCGATCCACACTGGCCCAACCCAAGATTGCTGAAACCATTTCCCATCCATTTCAAGTGGTCTGTTCGCTTTGCCAAAAAACCATCAGCTACTCTGGTAAGGGCGGTGAAGTTTTTTCCACGGTTTGCGACGAGTGTGCGGGAATTTAGAACATGATGATCTGACGTGAGAATTAAACAACTTTAGTTGACAAGCTTTCGAATACTCGGAGACGGCCATGAATTACATGACCGTCTCTTTATCATTTGGCAATTACTTGAAATCATTTAGCAATTATTTGGAATTATTTAGCAACTATTTGTTACTTCTTCGCCATATATTGAGTTTTTCGGCTTCTTTAATTAGTCCCTCCCTGAAATCCGGATGGGCCAGACCAATCAATCTTTCTGCACGCTGCCAGGTAGTAAGTCCTTTTAAGTTCGCTTTCCCAAATTCGGTCACGACATACTGGACCATTGGACGCGTATCTGTAACTACCGCACCCTCTGTCAAAAGGGGACGGATTCGAGAGTGTTTCTCCCCATTGGAATCGGTGTGGGTGGACTCCATACAAATAAAGCTTCGCCCTCCTTTGGAGTTATAGGCAGCATCGACAAAATCGAGTTGCCCGCCTGCTCCACTGATCATACGGGGGCCAATCGTTTCTGAACAGACCTGGCCGGATAAGTCGATTTCAAGTGCATTATTAATAGAAACTAAGTTGTCATTCATACTCGCGATTGCTCGATCATTCGTATAATCCACGGGGTAGCCGGCGACTTGTGGATTATTATCGATAAAGTCATAGAGTTTCTGAGTACCCCCGGCAAAAGTGTAAACCATCCGTCCACGGTCAATCTGCTTTTTACGTCCGGAAATCCGTCCTGCTTCAAACATTTCCACATAACTATCCACGAGCATCTCCGTATGCACCCCAAGGTCCTTGAGGTCAGAACTTGCAATAAGTGAGCCTAGGGCATTAGGCATCGTACCGATTCCAAGCTGGATGCAATCCCCATCCCGCAAATCCTCTAGGACATATTGCGCTATCTGTTTATCCACTTCACCGGGTTCGGTAAACGGAATTTGCGGCATACCTGTATGCCCACCCTCAACGATGTAATCAATTTCTGAGACGTGGAGGTAGTTCCCATAGCCCCCATGTGCAATTGGCATATCCTCGTTGACTTCGACGATAATCATCTTTGCTTTATCCGCAGCTGCCCGGTAATGAGAAATCGTCGGGCCAAGATTAAAGTTTCCGTGTTTATCCATGGGACTTACTTGAACCATGAGAATGTCGACCCGATGGATGTTTTCTAAGATATACCGTGGGACCTCCGAATATCTTAAGGGGACATAAAAGGCGCGGCCCATTTCATAATACTTCCGATCAATGGCACTGAAGTGGACACAATCCCAAGTAAAATGTTCTCCTCTCGGATCTGCCTTAATGACCGCATGTGGACGCATCGAAACTCCTGCCAAAAGCTGAATATCCTGAAGCTCAGAGGCCCGTTTAGCTAAGGCCATATCCAATACAGGCAGTGTATTGGCTGCATAGGAATAAATAATCCAGTCCCCACTCTTAACGATGCTCACCGCTTTTTCCGGAGTCGCTAGCTTTCTTTGGTATTCTTCTACCCAATGAGACATGGTTTCTTCCTCCCCGTCTTCTTGAACGCGCTCCTCTACCCTTAATACAATCCTCTTGCTTTTGGAGATATATTAAACGATTACCTCACTGGGTACTTCCCCTTCTCAATGACCATTCTGGCAATCTCTTGACGTAGGCCAATCATGTCAACACTGGGTCGGCGCACAAGCTTGCGCATCCCTGCAAGAACGGTGCTTAAAGAATCTCCTTTCTCTACTGCACAGAGGACTTCTTTCGCGTGTTGCTCGAGGATATTCATCGCACCAAAGGCACCTAAGGTCGCAGCCTTCTCGACAAAGGCTTTGTGCTCCTCTGTGACCTCCATCTCCCGAACCTTCTGGGCACGTAAGACTCCACTTTCCATGGCATAGATTTGAAGAACCATTTCAGCGAGACCCATAAGCACATATTGGTTATCCTTAAGGTCATTGCCTAAGTTTTGGGCAGCAAGTCCTGCCGTCATAAGGAAGAGCTTTTTCGCTTTCTGGGTCATCTGGGCAAGCCCTGCTAGCCCTTCTTCATCCGAGCCTAAACCACCGGAAAGAAGGTCTTTGCTAACGGCTTTCGCTGCGGCAAGAAGAGGCAACTCTCCAGTCATCGCACGTTTTAACAGCGTGCCAGGGACAAGTAAGCGATTGATCTCATTCGTTCCTTCAAAGAGACGGTTAATCCGAGAATCCCGATACATGTGCTCAATCGGATACTCCTTGATAAATCCATAGCCACCGTGGATCTGTACCCCCTCATCGACGGAGAGATCAAGGACTTCTGAAGCGAGAACTTTATTGAGGGAACACTCAATCGCGTACTCTTCGAGTGCTTTTCCGGCTTCCTTACGGCAGTCTCCGGTAAGATCAAGACCGTGGAAGCCCTCTTCCATAAGTCCTGCCGTGCGGTAAACTACACTCTCTGCCAGGTAGGATTGGGTGGCAACTTCAGCGATTTTTGCTTGGATCGCACCAAAGCTATTTAAGGGCACGCCGAATTGCTTGCGCTCCCCAGCATATTTCAGAGATACTTCAAGGGCAAGCTGAGCACTCCCGATGGCTGCTGCAGCAAGCTTAAAGCGTCCGACATTCAGGATGTTAAAGGCAACGATATGACCGCGTCCCACTTCACCCACGACATTCTCTACCGGAACCTTAACATCTTCCAGAATCACTTGGCGGGTAGAAGAGCCCTTAATCCCCATCTTCTTCTCTTCAGGTCCAAAGGAAACTCCAGGCATTTCACGCTCGACAATAAAGTTTGTGAGCTTGCCCTCCACCTTAGCGTAGACAAGGAAGATATCAGCAAAACCTGCGTTCGTGATAAACTGCTTGGTTCCATTTAGGAGGTAATGTGTTCCTTCTGCATTAAGAACTGCTGTTGTCTTTGCTCCGAGTGCATCTGAACCTGAACCTGGCTCAGTCAGACAATAAGCCGCTACTTTCTCCCCGGTGGCTAGCCCCGGAAGGTATTTCGCCTTTTGCTCAGGAGTTCCGAAGTAAACAATGGGAAGGGTTCCGATACCGGTATGTGCGGCAAACGCGACAGCAAACGAAGCTCCGCGCGGGACTTCTTCTCCCACGACAACGGTTGCATACTTATCCATACTTAAGCCACCGAACTCCTCGGGAACTTCGAGTCCGAGAAGTCCAAGTTCACCCGCTTGACGCATGAAGTCACGAATCAGCCCCTCTTCCTGCTCCTCAAGCTCTTCAATTTTAGGGGCTATCTCTTTCTCAACAAAGTTGCGAGCCATCTTCTTAAGCTGCAAATGATCCTCGTTCAATTCCTCCGGTACAAAGACCTGATCAGGTGTTACTTCGGCGAGTAAAAAGCCGCCGCCTTTTAAGCCTAATTCCATGCTCTTTTCCCCTCTCTAATATGTATTTAATGTTTATATGAATTGGAGCTTGCCAGTCTCTTTATTAAAGATTCTTAGAATAAATTTAATGAAGCAGTTGTAGCCATAGGATAGGTTGTTGAGTTATTTACAGTAGCTCGTAAACTCCAGCCGCTCCCATTCCGCCACCAATGCACATTGTGACTATGCCGTACTTCAGTCCGCGTCGTTTAAGCTCATGCAGAAGGGTGGCACTCAGTTTGGCTCCCGTACAGCCCAATGGATGCCCGAAAGCAATCGCTCCACCGTTCGGGTTCACCTTCGCAGGATCGATTCCTAAGGTTTTTACTACGGCTAAAGCCTGAGCAGCAAACGCTTCATTTAATTCGAAGAGGTCAATTTGATCCAAGGTCAGTCCCACTTGCTTGAGAACCTTGGGGATTGCTTTTATCGGCCCGATTCCCATGAGCTCAGGTTCCACTCCTGCCACTGCGAAGCCACGCCATAACGCCAGTGGCTTAAGCCCGAGCTCCTTGACTTTATCCTCGGACATAAGGATAGTGGCTGCTGCTCCATCACTGGTCTGGGACGAGTTCCCTGCCGTGACTGTTCCACCATTCATGAAAGCGGGCTTAAGCTTTGCTAAGGTCTGTGCCGTGGTATCCGCCCGAATTCCCTCATCTTGGCTAAACCATTTTTCTCCCTTGCTTCCACCCGAGAGAAGAATAGGAACGATTTCTTCCTCGAAACGCCCGCTTAACTGTGCAGCATACGCCTTTTGGTGGCTCAGTGCTGCAAACTCATCTTGCTGCTCTCGGGTCACTTCGTATTTCCGTGCCACATTCTCAGCAGTAAGTCCCATGGATAGGTAGACTTCTGGCGCGTGGTCCATCATGTAGGGGTTCGGAGCCGGCTTACTTCCCCCTAGTGGAACGGCTGACATACTTTCTGCTCCACCGGCAAGCATGACCTCGGCCTCTCCGAGTCGAATCTTATCTGCAGCTAAGGATATGGCCTGAAGCCCTGAAGAACAGAAGCGGTTAATTGTAAGTCCGGGAACCTCAATAGAAAGTCCCGCACGAAGAGCCATAACGCGAGCCATATTCATGCCCTGCTCCCCTTCCGGGAAGGAGCATCCAATCACACAGTCATCGATTTCCGAAGGATTTAAGTTTGGAATCCCTTTTAAGAGATCTTGGATAACAACCGCTCCTAAATCATCGGGGCGCATCCGGGCCAATGAGCCTTTGATGGCTTTTCCGACGGCGGTACGTTTCGCTTCAATAATCAATGCTTCTTTCATTTCTCTTCACCCCCTAATTCCTTAGTGGTTTATTTTTCGTAAGCATATAGCGGATTCGATCCTGGGTTTTCTGCTCCCCAGCAAGGCTTAGGAACGCTTCTCTCTCAAGGTCGAGGAGAACCTGCTCCTCCACTAGGCTACCTGCAGGGCAATCCCCACCCGTCAGGGCGTAGGCGAGTTTTTTCGCTAGGTAGGCATCATATTCGGAGATATAGTGCCCTTCCTTCATCCCGTATAAAGCTAACTCGAGAGTTGCTCGGACTCCAGAACCAGCTGTTTTTACCTTCTTCGGCAGATTAGGACGGAAGTTCCGTGCTAGATCGATCACGCGGGCTTTGGCATCAAGAAGGATATGGTCGGAGTTCATGCTATAACGGTCATGATCGCGTAGGAAACCAATATTCCTCGCCATTTCCGCACTTGTAGATACTTGGGCCATCGCTACGGCTTCAAAACGCTTGGCGAAGAAGTAATCGGGTGCAGCAATTACACCAGGAAGGATTCCTTCCATCGCCCGAACGGCCATTTCCTTCGTTCCACCACCGGCTGGAATGAGGCCCACTCCGAGTTCAACAAGACCCATATACGTCTCAGAAAACGCTTGGATAGCATGCGAGTGAAGGCAAATCTCGGCGCCGCCCCCTAAAGTCATCCCAAAGGGTGCTGCCACAACTGGATTCTTTGCGTACTTTAAGGCCATGGTTCCTCTTTGGAATTCCCGAATCATCACGTTTAGCTCATCCCAATTCTCTTCTTCTGCTTCGAGCAAGACGAGCATTAGGTTCGCACCGACACAAAAGTTCTTCCCCTGATTTCCAATCACAAGTCCTAAGTAGTTTTTCTCGACTTCTTCTAAGGACTTGTGAATCATATTGAGAATATCTGCACCTATGGAGTTATTGGGAGAGTGGAATTCAAGGCAAGCAACTCCATCACCCATATCTACAAGGCTCGCTCCAGAGTTCCCGAAGACTTTCCTGCCTTGTTTATGTGCTTGTTTGAGAGAGAAGGAGTAAGGGCTTACGGGTTTCTCCTTATATTCTCCGTCAGCATAGTAAAGGGTACTTCCGGTTTCTGTTTTTTCATAAAAACGATCTTTTCCCTCAGCTAGAAGCTTCTTAACGACTTCGGGTAAGGTTCCTCCCTCGGCAACAATCCGCTCAGCCGTTGCCTTGACACCGAGTGCATCCCAGGTTTCAAAGGGTCCCATCTCCCAATTAAAGCCGAGCCTCATTCCAGCATCTACTGCCGTAATGTCCTCAGCAACGTGTGGAGCGACCTTGGCTGAGTAAAGGAGTACAGACTTCAGGACATTCCATGCAAACTGTGCGCCTGGGTCCTTCCCACTCACTAAAACACGAAGCTTCTCTGAAAGACTCCCTGCTGCTTTGGCTTTTTCCAGAGACGCGAATTTTACACTTTTCTTCGGTCCATAGGTAAGGGTGTGGGGATCGAGGACCTGAACCTCATTCCCTTGTGCAGTTTTTACCTTTTTATAAAAACCTTGCTTTGTCTTATCGCCGAGCCAACCGTTTTGGAGCATTCCCTGAATGAACTCGGGTAGTATAAAGAATTCTTTCTCTTCGGGAACCCCGTCCGCGACGTTATTCGCCACGTGGACAAAGGTGTCGAGCCCTACCATATCCACAGTGCGGAAGGAAGCGGATTTAGGGCGTCCCATGACTGGACCGGTGAGTGCGTCGACTTCATCAATCGTTAAACCCGAGCGAATCATTTCTTGAAGGGTCGTCGCTAGTCCAAATACTCCGATTCGGTTGGCGATAAAATTGGGGGTATCTTTTGCATAGACGACCCCTTTCCCGAGGACGCGCTCCCCGAACTCGGCCATGTACTGAAGTACTTCCGGATCTGTATTCGGTCCTGGAATCAGTTCAAAAAGTTTCATATAACGTGGAGGATTGAAGAAATGCGTCCCTAAGAAAGAACGTGTAAATTCCTCTGGCAGGCCTTCAACCATTGACCTTAGAGAAATTCCTGAGGTATTCGAGCTAATAATTGTCCCTGGGCGGACAGAAGCTGCCACCTTTTTAAAAAGGTCAACCTTAATGTCAAGGCGTTCAACCACGACCTCCAAGACCCAGTCGACCTCCTTTAAACGGGGCAGATCATCAATAAAATTCCCCACTTCAATGCGTTCAGCAAATTCTGGAACAAAGAGCGGTGCAGGGTTCATTTTCAAAAGTTTAGCCTTGTTGGATTCTGCGATCCGATTTCGTACTTTTCGGGATTCCATCGTGAGCCCCGCAGCCTCTTCCTCCGGCAATAGACTCGGAGGGACAATATCTAAAAGCAAACTTGGAATTCCAGCATTGGCCAGATGAGCTGCAATCGTGCTCCCCATGACCCCTGAGCCTAAGACCGCCACCTTATGAATAGGCATGTTCATCCTCCTTCTCACCGATAGCCCTCGCATTATCTCTGCTTGGGCTACAAAATTCTCCTCAAAAACAACTCTCCATCCCATTTTATATATCTGTTAATTGTGAATATTCAGTCTTTTAAGGTCGAAAAATGCCCTATTTAAGGGAAACGTAGGGACGGGTACCTTGTTTCGTCTTTGAGAAACAAGAGGACAGGACCCTCGTTTCATCCTAATTTTAAATGCCCTGTCGAAAAAAACCATCTGTACTTCAAGCTAATATAGCGACCAGCACTGAGGCTGTTATTCCCCCGGTAATCGCAAGGCCCCTGCAAAAAGTTCAAGTATACTTTCTGTGTCTTTACTTAAGGTCCGTTCTGAGCGTGCTAGGACCCAATCCGTGGTCGCCTCATCAATCGTTCCAAAGATCATCTGCCGTGCTACACGGACATTCACCGAGGGATTCACTTCCTTCTGTTGGATTCCCTCTTGAATCACCTCCTCAAGCAGTCGAAAATAATCCTTCAGCGGAGCAGAAATAGCTGAGCGTAAGTTTGAATTCGGTTGCCTTAACTCGACTTGGGTGACGATGGCTAAGGAGCGGTTACTCTCCATATAGGAAAAATGCGTTTGGATAATGGCCCTAAGACGCATCCGTGTATTCCGACATGCTTTGAGTTTACTCCGCATGATTTGGATAAAATCCCCCATTCGCTCCTCAAATAACCGGATCAGAATCTCCTCTTTACTCTTAAAGTAAAGATAAATCGTCCCATCGGCTACTCCTGCAATCCGAGCTATCTTCGAGACTTGACATGGATGATATCCAACTTCTGCAAATGCCTCAACCGCCGCATCTAAAATTTTTTGATACTTATCCTCACGGGAAATAGCCATAATCCGTCATCCTTTGCTATTACTTTTTGCTTTATATTAGACATTTTTTCTCAAACTTGTCAACGCCGCTATCCCTTTTTCGTCATTAGCACCCCCTTCTTTAACGCGTTAACGTCAACTATTTGTACTTGTTCGCTCCACTTTCTTCATGCTCGGTTATGCCAACTTTTTCTTAAACTCTTCTGTCAGCAGAGGTACAATCTCGAACAAGTCTCCTACGATACCGTAATCTGCGATGCTAAAGATGTTTGCCTCCGGGTCCTTGTTGATTGCGACGATCACCTTCGAAGAGCCCATCCCTGCCAAGTGCTGAATTGCCCCGGAAATTCCACAAGCAATATAGAGTGTCGGTGAAACCGTCTTACCGGTCTGGCCCACTTGGTATTTATAATCCCGATACCCGGAATCGACTGCTGCACGGGAAGCGCCGACTGCTGCACCAAGAGTGTCTGCAAGCTCCTCGATGATTTTGAAGTTTTCGGCATTCTTAATCCCCCGCCCTCCGGATACGATGATATTAGCATCGGTAAGTTCTGGACGACTGGAGGCCTGACGAACGATTTCTTTGACTATTGCTTTTAGATCAGCGGCATCTATCGCTGCCGCAATTTCTACTACTTCTGCTTGTCGTTCTGGCTTAGGTAGGGCCACACTAAAGCTATTGGGGCGAATCGTCGCAAGGATCGGGAATACTTCGGTGGCTACCTCTGAAAACGCTTTCCCCGCATAAATCGGGCGCTTAAAGCGCAGTCCGTAAGTCGAATCCTTCTCTACGGCAACACAGTCTGAAGCACACCCTACTCCAAGACGCTGGGCGAGACGAGGGGCTAGATCTCGACCAATCCCGGTATTCCCGAGTAGCACGAGCTCTGGATCTTCTTCCCGAATTATTCGATTTAAAACCGAGGTATATGCTCCGGTCGTGTAATTCTTCAGTACAGCATCCTCTACAACTATGACTTTATCCGCTCCATAGGCGGCAGCGATAGTGGCTAAGTTTTTTACCCCTTGACCGAGTAATACTCCGATGACTGAGGCACCAGACGAGTCGGCCAAACGGCGCCCTTCACTTAATAGTTCAAGGGAGACTTTTCGAAGCTCCCCGTTAAACTGCTCAAGTACAACTAAAATTCCCTTGGGCATCCTTCTCATCCTCTCTTTTCTTCTTACTTTGATTCTTAGATGACTTTCGCCTCGTTCATCAAGGCCTGCACCAACTCTACTACTACTTGGGCTGGCTCACCTTTGATTACGCGACCGGCCTGCCGAGGAGGGGGTGAGCTTAAACTTACAATTTTCATTTTCGCGCCCTTTGTCCCTGATGCTTCTGCCGCAACTCCAAGGTCTGCTAGGGTAAAGGCTTTTAGTTCCTTTTTCTTAGCCTTCATAATCCCAGCTACAGAAGGATAACGAGGCTCGTTGAGCCCTTTTTGAGCGGTGAAGACTGCGGGAAGGGTGACCTCCACGATTTCGCTTCCTCCGTCAATATCACGCGTTGCGATTGCAGTCATTCCCTCCACCTTCAGTTCAGTAATACTCGTCACGGAAGGAATCCCTAGCAGTTCTGCGAGTCGGGTACTTACCTGGCTTGAGCCATCATCGATCGCGATTCGTCCAGAAAGGAGAATATCAAAGGGAAGCCCTTGCACTGCTTTTGCTAATATCCCCGCAGTTACAAATTCGTCACTTCCTTCTAAAGCAGAATCCTGGATTGCGACCGCTTTATCAGCTCCCATCGCTAGGGCTGTCCGTAATACTTCATTTACCTTGGCCCCTCCCATACTTAGAACGGTCACTTCGCCCCCGAATTTTTCTTTGAGCCGAATCCCCTCTTCTACTGCAAATTCATCATAGGGATTGATAATAAGGTTCACTCCCGTTGACTCGATCTGACCCTGAGAATTAATCACAATTTTCGCCTCGGTGTCAAAGGTTTGCTTTAGACAAACTAATATGTTCATTTCGATTCCCCTTTCCTTCGAGCTCTCTAACCTGAATGAATACTCATTCATTTTCATATAATCATAATATCATTCATCTTACAAAAACGGAATACCAACTTAGTAAATATTTTCTATTTAATAAATACTCTGATTATTATGAATAATATGTTCCAACTTTCAGACTTTCGTGATATTCTAGTGGATAATGAATGGTCATTCATTTTAAAGGAGGCGAAGCTATGAAGAAAAACCCACTCTTTTCTTCCCTACAATTCGGAAGTATGAAGCTAACGAACCGAATCGTTATGCCCGCGATGCATCTGGGCTACTGCCCGACCGGAGAAGTAACCCATCGGCTAATCGAATTCTATCGATTACGGGCGCGAGGGGGAGTCGGACTAATTATCGTCGGTGGGTGCGGGATTGACAAGGTGGGAAACACCCCTGGGATGATTCAAGTGGACGAGGATCGATTTGTTCCTGGTCTTCAAGCACTGGTCGAAGCTGTGCACGCTGAAGGTACTAAGGTCATGGCACAACTCTATCAATCTGGTCGGTATGCTTCTTCCACTTTAACCGGGCATCAACCAGTTGCTCCTTCTCCCCTTCCCTCAAAAATAAGTGGCGAAGTTCCCCATGAATTAACTGTCGATGAAGTTCGGGAGATGATTTCCGCATTTGCACAAGCGGCTTCCCGAGTACAAAAGGCAGGTTTCGATGGGGTGGAGATTCTAGCGGGTACGGGATATCTTATTTCCGAGTTTCTCTCCCCTGTTACGAATCACCGTACCGATGAATACGGAGGAGAACTGGATAATCGAATGCGCTTCGCCCTTGAAGTCGTGGCAAGGATTCGAAAGATGGTGGGTGCGGAGTACCCCATTTTTGCTCGGATTGCTGGGAATGACTTCATTCCTGGTGGACATAGTAATGCAGAGGCCCAACTCTTTGCCAAAGCATTAGAAAAGGCTGGAGTGAATGCAATCAACGTTACCGGGGGTTGGCATGAAACTCTCGTTCCCCAGATTACGATGAATGTTCCTCCAGGAGCCTTCCGCTATCTCGCACGTGGAATTAAAAAGGCTGTCTCTATTCCGGTGATTGCCTCGAATCGGATTACTACTCCTGAGCTCGCAGCAGACATTATCGCCTCGGGGGATGCTGATCTTGTCGGAATCGCAAGGCCCTTGCTTGCTGATCCCTTTTTCCCGTTAAAGGCCTACACACAGGAGAAAGAGAAGTTCTCTCCCCAAGATTTCCGAGCTCCTTCAATTGGTCCAATTCGACCCTGTGTAGCCTGTAATCAGGGGTGCCTCGATCAAATCTTTCGAGGAAAGCCTGTCTCTTGCCTTGTTAATCCAGAGGCGGGTCGAGAAGCAGAACTTCATCTTGGGGAAAGACTATCTACTCACGAAGATTCACTCCCTCCAAAGCGTATTCTCGTCGTTGGAGCAGGACCTGCTGGCCTCGAGTTTGCACGGGTTGCCAGCCTTCAGGGGCACTCTGTTACAGCTTGGGAAAAAGCAAACAAAGCTGGGGGACAACTGAGTCTCGCTGCTGCTCCTCCAGGCCGCAAGGATTTCATTCGTTTTACTACTTATCTACAAGAAATCTGTGAGGCGCAAGGCGTTCGGGTTCTCTATAATAAATCCGCTACACCTGAAAACATCATAGAGAGTATCGAAAATGAGGGCTTTACTCATGTTGTTATAGCAACTGGAGCAAAACCCTTGAACCCTCCGTTTCCAATTGAAGAAGGCGCTTCCGTAATTCAAGCTTGGGATGTCCTCTCTGGTGAGACTTCAACCGAGAATAAGGTCGTCATCGTTGGTGGAGGAGCAGTCGGTGTCGAAGCCGCTCTCTATCTCGCAGAACAAGGCACCTTGGACTTAGAAACCCTACGGTTTCTCTTGGTCAACAAAGCCGAAACCACTGAAATCCTTGAGAGACTCCTTTTCCAGGGGACAAAACAAATTACCCTTGTTGAGATGGCCAAGGGAATTGGCCAGGATATTGGTTCGAGTACCCGCTGGTCTATGCTAGCGGATCTCAAGCGACATAAAGTGAAAGTTTATACTCAAGCGAAGGTTCAAGGGCTTCGTCATGAGGGTGTTTGGGTCGAGACTCCCGAGGGGGAAACCTTAATTCCTGGGGATACGATTGTACTCGCTATCGGCTCGACCCCAGACCAGGAACTCTTCAAAGAGCTTCAGGGCAAACTTCCGCCTCGAGTGACACTTCATCTAATCGGAGATGCCTCGAAACCAGCCAAAGTCTTGGATGCTGTTCATGCGGCATACGATGAAGCTTCTAAGCTCATCTGATAATATTTTTTGCCGATTTGGGCTGATTTTTATCAGAGCTGCTTCCGCAATCTGGCGCAATTACTTTCCTAAATTGTATTCAAGACTAGAGTATCTTTATTAATTTTAAAGGAGGAATCACTCAATGTACTCGTATGTTGACTTTCTTGTTGAAAAAAGGGGGGCTATCGCCCTTGTCACTTTGAACCGACCTGAAAAGGGAAACTCTTGGACATTAGATACCTATCTGGAGATGGAACGCTTACAGACCGAACTCCATATGGATGATGAGGTGCGTGTGATTCTCTTTACAGGTGCAGGGGAAAAATTCTTCTGTGCAGGAGCTGATCTCAGTCTTATTTCCAGCCTCAACTCTCACTTTATCTCTCGTGAACTTCATCATTTCCAAGGCGTCAACACTCGATGGGACCGACACATTAAACCCGTAATTATAGTAATCAACGGAATCACTGTCGGTAGTGGTCTGGAGCTTGCCTTAAGTGGAGATATTCGAATCGCCTCAAGCAAGGCGACCTTTTCCATTAACGAGGTCCAACTTGGACTCAACCCTGATATGGGCGGAACTCAGCGCCTAACCCGAGTCGTCGGGCCTAGTCAAGCCAAGCGCCTCATTCTAACGGCTGAGACAATTGACGCCGAGGAAGCTTCACGGATTGGGCTTGTAGATCTGGTAGTAGCCCCAGATACCCTTATGGACGAAGCACTCAAAATGGCAGAGCGAATCGCGAGCATGCCTCCCTTAGCAGTTCGCTTTGCTAAAAAAGCTATTAACTTGGCTGTGGATACTCCACTAGAAGCTGGGCTTATGTTCGAGGAAGCGGCCTCAACGTTTTGCATGGGAACTGAGGATAAAAAGGAGGCCGTAGCCTCAATATTAGAGAAGCGACAGCCTGAATTTTTCGGGCGATAATAGTTCAATTGATATACGATAGAAAACAATCGCTCATGCATGCCCAACAATCGCAAAAGCATGTGCTAAGAAGTGAGAACACGACTTATCGAGCGAAATCTTTTCTGGGCACTTCTCCTTTCTTTATTCTCATCTTCTTCACAATGAAAATCCCGATACCTAAGTCGATAAATAAATCACCTAGACTAAAGAGTTGTTTTCCGAGCCCCGGGATATCCGAATAGAAAATGTCCGCTAAGAACTTCAAGCGAGTCATTTCTGTTACAAGGCCATGAGTTCCGTTTCCTGTTTGGAGGAGCTGGAGACTCGCTTCTGGAAGATAGGTAGGGTCGACCGGCATGAGTCCTCCATTGAGACTAATGACTAAAGCATTCAAAACAATCCCAAGCGATACTATACTAATACCAGGAAAAGATCGGTTTACCACGGTGAAACCGAGGAGAAGTAAATAGGAGAAAGAGTGTAAAACTGGGATAATCCAATTGAATCCGAAATCAATGTTTGATTTTACAGACCAAAAAGCCACCGCTTGGAATAACGCCCCAAGGATTAGTAGCCCCACTTTTTTCATGCTGACTTCAAGAAGAGGATTCAGCTTTCCCCCAGATAAAAAGCCGATGAGAATTGCTAAAACAACTGACTCAAGGAGCATTCATGTTCCTCCTAACAACTATATGGTGAAACTAGTATTTCGAGTGTGTATCTCAATAAGCCGATAGTGTATCTAACTAAACCTGTCGAGAACAGTCTTGACCCTTCCGTTGCGGCACCGTCCAATCTTTGAAAATTCGGGAACGGTCAAGACCGTTCCCAACATTCGCACGCCTAAAAGCATGGGAGTGTCGCTAGCTACTCAAAAGTAGTTTTGTGACACTCCCTTCTAGCTTATATGATTTGGGCTTCGCTCGAACTGAGTAATTGAGGATTTTCCTCCTGAACAATACTGCAAAATACTTGAACTATTTTTGGATCTAGCTGGGTTCCTGCTACTCGCTTTAACTCTACTAAAGCCTCACCTGAACTGAGCCCTTTTCGATAACTTCGATCAGAAGTCATGGCATCATAAGTATCCGCTACTGCAATAATCCGACTTTCTAAAAGAATGGCCTCCCCCACAATTCCTTCTGGATATCCTGTTCCGTCATAGCGTTCATGATGATACCTTACAGCGGATCCGACATCAAACAAGAAATCAATGCCCTTAATAATATTTTGTCCGATAACCGGGTGATTACGAATCATTTCCCACTCAGAATCTTCAAGTTGGCCTTTTTTATTCAAGATATTCTCACTGACCCCTATTTTACCGACATCATGCAAAACTCCAGCATATTTGATAAACTCAAGTCGGTCTTCAGGCAATCCTAACTTTTCTGCAAGCTTTACCGACCACTGGGCAACACGGCTGGAATGCCCGCTTGTATAAGAATCTTTTGCCTCTAATGCCTGAACAAGTGCCTCCACAGTGTTTAGGTAATTTTTACGCATATCCACATAAAGCTGGAAGGAGTGACGGGCAAGAAGTAAGGGAACAAATAATAGAATAATTCCTATAGGTCCGTAATTTGTATATAACATGGACATGAGTAGCCCGAGTGGGGCTAAGGCTAAAAAACTAGGAATTAGACTACGCATATTAACAAACCAAATAGAAAAAGGAGACTTCTTACTCAATATACCCAAAGCAATAGATACAATCGTTACATTTGTAACTGCATAAAAGCCTGCTGCTAAAAGATAATACAGTATTGTATTAATATCTAAATGAAAAGCTGTTATCCCCAGTAACTTTATGGACCATAATGCGACGGCCATAGAAATAATGAATTGGGAAGCATTAAAAGTCCGTTTCCACAAAGGTGTCGTAAGAGCATCCTTTCCTACAACCAACAAACCACCTAAAGCAGCGGCCAATAGTGCAACTCCTGGCTCCACTGATGCAATCGCCGAGAAAAAAACAGCAAACCCCACCGTAACATATCCACCGGCTGGTAAGGCGACAGGAAGTGATTCACTAGCAACTGCAAGTATCCCAAAAACAAGAAGATCAATCAGTCGTTCACTATTCCAATCCGTTTGAAAGGTTGATACGGCCAGGGTTACAAAGGCGAGTACACTTATAAAAACGAAAAGATGTCTAAAATCCTTAGGTATATTCTTCATAAAATACCTCTTTATTAAATGGCCGACATTATAGCCATTAGATTCTGAAGTTAGCGCCACCAGCGAAAACAAGCGTTACAAGAACTGTGATAGCCTTGAAAAGTTTGCTCATTACGGTAAACCCCCTTTAAATCTTTTTAAGATTTAGGTTTATACCGCTTCGCTTCATTTTTCCGCTTCGCTCAATTGATGGAAAATGTGGCAATTAAAATCTAATTAGCTATAAGTCGGCCAAAATTTACTTCTTAATAGAACCACAACTTCCTGTTTACTGCATCTAAAGTCGCCTTAACTAAAGCTTCTCGTTCATCATTCTTCACAATAGCACATCCGACTAAGGTTTGTTCACCGACTGGTGTAATCAAACTTATCGCCACCTGAGCGACCTGATGTTTACCCAGACGGGTAATCATCACATCTTCCGTGGCAAAGACGAGCTTGTCCATCATCAAACCGGATAAAGCGTTGATCGTGGCATCGACAAAAAGCCGAAGCTTATTATAGGTCGTGGAGGTCCCAGTAACGGTTCCTTCCATAACTTCATCCTGAGCAGAAAGCTCAACCTTGACTTCCGCCATTGTATTAACAGTGCGTAGGGATACGCTAACCAGCTTTGGACGAATTTGTTCTCCTTGCTTCAGAAAACTTTGAGGGGTCTCCTCTTCATCCTCTAATTGAACAACACTTACTTTTTTATGATCAATCTCAACACCAAATTGGGCGGCTAACATAGATTCTATATCACGAACGATTTGTTTCGGATTACGCTTGGCGTTGGCTAGGACATGAATCTCTTCGATTTCCTTTGTTGAATTCCCTTTGATGCGGGTCGCAATTACAGAGCGGATTTTCTTAATGGCGTCCTCATACGGTGCCCAGAGCGTCTCATCTGACATAATTTCCTCCTGCAAGCATGAATACTTTACCAGATTGTGTATTTCGACATCCCCTCCCAACAATCCTTCTCGTCCTGGATTTTCACATAATTTTCTGGACTTTTTCTTCCCAAACAGAAAATCCTAAGAAGCCCCTTCAATAATCCTTTCCTGCAGTCCTCTATTCTCTGAGAAGAAATAGAGTGCCACTTTTATTTTCTGAAAGTATAAACCTATCTCTAGATAAAAAAAGAACCTATCCTATTATAGATAGATTCTAAGCTGTCCTAAGATTAACGTCCAATTCGGCCGAGGACCCTTTTGCCCGACCTCTTGATGGAACGAGGTGACAGGTCCTTCGTTCCAATTAAAGTGTCTGCTTCGCAGACTCAACAGTAACAACGAGCGCTGCTCTAGCCCAAGGGAATTTGGAATGAATCAAATCAAATGAGGATCCTGAGGCCTCCATTACACCTTGCCCCGTTACAAGAAAACCTGTGCCCATGTATTGTAAACCTTGTACTTCTCTCGAACCGCAGGTTAATTGGAGCTTGGGATTCTTTTTAAGGTTCTTCTCCGTTTCAACCATTGTCCCAACAGGGATTATAAGCTTGTCCTCCTGCACTTGAACGTAACTATTCCAGGTGTTGACGACATGAGGCTCATTCTCACCTTGGGTAACGATAGCTACTACTCCTTCATGGGATAAAACATCTAACAGCGTTTGATTTAGCATTGTCAAACTTCCTTTCCTACTGAACTATTGCGGAGTATACTTTTTCTCGCATAGGATACCTTATGTACCTCTTTGTTATACTCAAATTCCCACTAGATTATTATAAACACAGTTAAAACACCGTTTTAGTGAGCTGCATCACGGAATTAAAACAGGAGGCCGAAGCCTCCTGCTTTCTATTGAGTAAGATTATTGACCCATGAACATTTTCATGTCATCTTCTACGTTAGTGATTCCGCCGATGCCGAAGTTCTCGACAAGGACATTAACTACATTTGGTGAGAGGAATCCAGGCAATGTAGGTCCGAGGTGAATGTTCTTTACACCGAGGTGGAGAAGAGCAAGAAGTACGATGACTGCTTTTTGCTCATACCAAGCAATATTGTAGGAGATTGGAAGATCATTGATATCATTTAATTCGAAGACTTCCTTCAGCTTGAGGGCAGTCACTGCGAGTGAGTAGGAGTCGTTACATTGTCCGGCATCCAAGACTCTCGGAATTCCACCGATATCGCCGAGGTTCAATTTATTGTACTTGTATTTTGCACAGCCTGCTGTGAGGATGACTGTATCCGCCGGAAGCGTTTCAGCAAAGTTCGTATAGTAATCACGGCTCTTCATGCGTCCGTCACAACCTGCCATTACAAAGAAGCGTTTGATGGCTCCAGATTTTACTGCGTCGACAACCTTGTCAGCAACAGCAAGGATTTGGTCATGAGCGAAACCACCAACGATTTCACCGGTTTCAATTTCTGTAGGAGCGGGTAAGGTCTTAGCCAATTCAATGATTTCTGAGAAGTCCTTTGCATGACCTTCTTCACGAGCAGCGATGTGTTTTAGACCTTCAAAACCAACGACACCGGTAGTGAAGACACGATCTTTATAAGAATCCTTAGGAGGAACTAAGCAGTTGGTGGTGAGAAGAACTGGTCCATTGAAGGAATCGAACTCCATATCTTGTTTCCACCAAGCGTTTCCGTAGTTTCCAGCAAAGTGAGCGTATTTTTTGAAGGCTGGGTAGTAGTGCGCTGGGAGCATTTCTCCGTGAGTGTATAAATCTACTCCAGTCCCTTCGGTTTGCTTCAAGAGTTCTTCGAGGTCTTTGAGGTCGTGACCACTAATGAGGATGGCAGGGTTATTGCGAACACCTATGTTAACCTTTGTGATTTCAGGGCTACCATAAGTTGTGGTATTAGCTTTATCGAGAAGCGCCATAACATCCACACCGTATTTACCAGCTTCGAGAACGAGGGCCACAAGTTGGTCAGCACCGAGGGTATCATCAGTGGTAGCTTTTAAGCCCTTCATCATAAAGCTGAAGATGCTGGTATCTTCGTAACCTAGAGTAAAGGCATGCTCAGCATAGGCGGCCATTCCTTTAAGTCCATAGATCAAAAGCTCACGTAAGGAACGAACGTCTTCATTTTCAGTAGCAAGGATTCCGACGGTTGCGGCCTTTTGATCAAAGGCTTCAGCGGAATTTGCTGTCCAGGTTGCAGAATCGTGAAGGTCTGCAGGGATTACTCCACCAGCTTTAACGATCTCTTGCTTTAATTCATCACGTAGGGCAAGGCCTTCGCGAATAAGTGCTACAAAGCGTGCATTATCAAAGTTTGCATTCGTAATGGTTGCAAATAAGCTCTCCATAACAAATTTGTCGATGTCTTGGCGGACAATACCCAGTTCACGAGCTTGAACACCGTAGATTGAAATTCCTCTTAAGACATAGACTAAAAGGTCTTGTAAATTCGATACATCTTCTGTCTTACCGCAAACCCCTTTAATTGTGCAGCCGGTACCTTGAGCGGTTTCTTGACACTGAAAGCAGAACATACTCATTCTTTAAATCCCCCTATTTTTTATTTCTTATAATGTGTAGGATAACTTTTTCATAGGACGGTTTTAGGCAACTGACTTTCGCAATTGACCGTCTGTAAATATATTAACTAAATAAGGGGACTAATACCGTGATTCCAATATTTTTTTTGTGTGATAAAACTCACACTAGTTCAATTTTTAATGTACTGTAATTAATCAACATAGTATCTAAATAATGTATAAGAGATATCAATGTATAGAGATTTTCCCGCGATAATAATGTAGATTTAGGCTTTAAATTATAGTGAAATAGAAATACTATCCTAAGCGTCTTAAGTTCAAAGAATCTAACAATATCTATAATTAAGGGGGAAGTTAAAATGATTCATGTGGGCAAAAAAGCACTTGAATTCAATTCTCAAGCTTTCATTAATGGAGGCTTCGAAGACATTAGTTTGTCCAAGTATGCTAATCAATGGGTTTTACTCTTCTTCTACTCCGGTGACTTTACCTTTGTTTGAGCGACAGAGATAGCAGCAGTTGCTGCTAAGCATGCGGAATTTAAAAAGCTCGGAGTTCAAGTCTTATCAATAAGTGTCGATAGCGTTTATGTTCATAAGATTTGGAATGACTTAGAACTGAAGAAAATGCATACAGTCGGTGTGGAATTCCCCATGCTTTCCGATACCGGTGGGAACATTGGTCGCCTGTATGGTGTGTATGATGAGGACAACTTAGTCGATCAGCGTGGAAGTTTTATTATTGATCCAAGCGGAATAATTCAAGGCATAGAGGTTCTTAGCTCTGGAGTCGGACGCTCTGTGGATGAAACCCTTCGTCAAATCGCTGCCTGCCAAGTCCTACGCGAATCCAACGGGGAAGCATTAACTCCTGCAAACTGGATTCCAGGTGCCTGTACACTCTCTCCAAGTCCAGACTTGGTCGGAAACGTATGGAAGTCTTGGAAACCCGTTGTCGTTCCGAATTACCCCTTCATTGAAAATCCGCATTCGTGTTAGGGTAACATCCTGAATGAAGGCTTTGAACTAGACTTATAAAGACATGACTGCTTTTGGAAATTTCCAAAGGCAGTCATGTCCTTTTATATTTGATTTAATCTCCCTTCTATTGTTCCTATCTTACTTTACTTAGTAACCATGGACATTAGAAAAATAATTTCCAAGGATTAGGAAATATTTACTCTAATTCCGTATATCTATGGTAAGGAGAAACTCTAGGAGGGTTATGAAATGTTTGTACGTAATCATATGCTTCCCGCTTTGCAGGTTATTTCCCTTACCGAAAACCAGTCCTTAAAAGGAGCCCTCGATATCATGATGAAAGAAGGTCATGATGCCCTCCCTGTGTTACGAGAGCAACGTGTAGCCGGGGTTCTATCCAAACAGCATATCTATAAGACCTTCTTTCTTAAGGATTTCCCGGCAAAGTCAGAATTCTTGAGTAACACCCTTGTTCGCGACGAGATGAAAACTGATTTCCGTACGGTTCAAGAAAACGCTATTCTAGAAGAGGCTTTATCCACCATGTCGAAGATGCGTATGCAGTTTCTTACGGTGCTAAACTCTAAGGGAGGACTCGCAGGCATACTTACAAAGCAAAATCTTCTTCAGACTTTCGCCAATAGCTTAGGGATGGGCAAAAGGGGAACTCGGCTGGAAATTGTCCTCGATGATATTGAAGGACGATTGGCTACACTTACAAAATTAATTTTCAAGGCAAAAATAAACATCATCAGCATTATTATGGTGGATCCTTCGGTGATGGAGCTTCGAAAAATCATCCTACGTTTGGATACGAGGGAAAAAGACTCTATCGTTACTATGGTCGAAAAGGCAGGGTTTAGAGTACTCAATGCCTTTGTGGAGGACTAACAGAAAAATGACAGGCGCAAATTACCTGTCATTTTTCTGTTCCTATTCTATTGCTTTATCCCTATTCCATGTTGTTAGTTCTGCTTCATCCCCATAAACACTTTCTCAGGTGTAATCGGAAGACTTGTTACCCTCGCGCCTACTGCATTATACACAGCGGCAGATATCGCCGGTGCTGGGGTGTTAATAACAACTTCGCCAATCGATTTAGCACCAAAGGGGCCCGTTGGTTCATAGCTTTCTTCAAAAGCAACCCGAACATTCCCAATATCCTTGCGGCAAGGGATTTTATACTGCATAAAATTGTTTGTGCCCATGTTGCCTTTTTCATCGTAACGCACATCCTCATAGAGCGCCATCCCGATACCTTGGACCAAGCCTCCTTCGGCCTGAATCCGAGCGAGTTTCGGGTTAATGACAGTTCCACAGTCAATAACTGCCACGTAATCGATAATTTCCACTTTACCTGTGAGTGGGTCGACCTCGACCTCAGCAAAACCTGCGATAAAAGGTGGCGGGGAAACAGGGCTACCATAGGTTGCGTTCCCGACAAGCTGGTGTCTTCCTGAACCCAATACATTCAATTCGGCAATCTTCTCAAGTCGAATACTTAGCTTACCATCAAGAGTTGCCACGGTTTCTCCATCGAATTCAACTTCTTCGGGGTTAGCATCCATATATTTCGCGCCTTGCTCAAGAATTTGCTTTTTCAAATCCTCTGCCGCTTTGACGACAGCCATTCCCGTTACATAAGTCGTACTTGAAGCATAGGAACCAGGATCATAGGGAGAAGCATCGGTATCACCCGCATAGACAACAATCTTATCCACCGTTGTCTCAAGAATTTCTGCGGCCATCTGGCTGAGTATCGTATCACTACCCGTACCCATATCCGTCGAACCGAGGAGCAGGTTATAACTTCCATCATCATTCAGGCGAATTTCAGCGGAAGCTGTATCAATTCCAGCAATTCCTGAACCCTGCATCGTTACAGCCATTCCGAGTCCACGGACTTTTCCGTTACCCAGCTCTTGACGAGGATATTTCTCTTCCCAGCCAATAAGCTCTTTCCCCTTGCGGATACACTCATGCAGTGTCGAACTACCAAGAGTTTTACCATTATAGATAAGTGAAGTATCCCCCGCTTGAATCAAGTTCTTCAATCGGAGTTCCACAGGGTCCATCTTAAGCTCTGCTGCAAGTTTGTTGACTGCCGTTTCCAAGGCCATGGTACCTTGGGTTGCCCCATACCCCCGAAGCGCTCCTCCAGGCATCTTGTTGGTATAAACTGCATTTCCAGTAAAGCGGACCGCTCGGGTTTTATTATAAAGAGATAAGGTCTTCTCCCCGACAACCCCTAGGGTGGTGGAAGAATGTTCTCCATAGGCTCCCCCATCAGAAAGGACATCAATATCAAAGACACGAATCATACCGTCTCGGTCTGCCCCTAAGCGAACTTTTAACTTCATCGCATGGCGACTTGTTGTAGAGTTAAAGGTCTCAGTACGATCATAAACAATTTTCGCAGGTTTTCCCGTTCTCATGGTAATTATCGCTGCAAAAACTTCACAAGCCCCTGTTTGCTTTCCACCAAAGCCTCCGCCGATACGAGGCTTGATTACGCGGACTCGACTTGCGGGAATCTGTAAGGCCCGGGCGACTTGCCTCCGGACATGGAAGGGAATCTGAGTCGAAGTCGTCACAACAAGGCGGTCAGCATGATCGAGATAAGTAAATGCGCGGTAGGTTTCCATCATCGCTTGGGCCTGAGCCTGCGTAACCACCGTTTCCTCTACGACGACCTCACACTTTTTCAACTCTTCCTCGACGTCTTCGCCTGCCTCGACCTTTTGGGAAGAGATAATATTTCGTTCTCTTTTCATTCCGATATCAAAATTACAGTGGAGGTTGTCCTCAGCATGAACAACTGAAGAATGTCCATCGGCTTCTTCAAAATTCAAGACAGGCTCGAAAACTTCATACTGCACTTTAATGAGTTTCATAGCTTTTAGGGCAGTTCTCTCATCCACGGCTGCAACGATTGCGACTTCATCCCCGACATAACGAACAATTTCGTCGAGAATCAAACGATCATAAGGAGAAGGTTCGGGATAGGATTGCCCCGCCAAGGTAAAACGAACATCGGGAACATCTTTATAGGTGAGAACACATTCCACACCCTCTAGCGCTTCTGCACGTGTGGTTTCTATGGCTTGAATCCGTGCAAAAGCATGGGGACTCCTCAAAATCTTAACCACCAAAGCATCAGGGACGACTAAATCCTCTGTGTACACCGGGCGCCCTGTCGCAATCGATAATCCATCAATTTTAGATATGCCTTTTCCTACGACCTTCATCTTAGGCCACCCCCAGATACTTTTTGATGGCCCGAAGCTGGCCGAGATAACCCGTACATCGACAAAGATTCCCTGTCAAATAATGAATGATTTCTTCCTCGGTAGGATTCTGCAATTCTTTCCTCATCGCGAGGACGGTCAAGATAAAGCCAGGGCTACAAAAGCCACATTGCTCTGCCCCTTCATCAACGAGTACTTTGGCAAACTCTCCTGCCTCTTCCTTGAGCCCTTCCATCGTCGTAATTTCTTTTCCTTGGACACGAAAAGTTAAGGTAGAACAGGAAAGCGTTGGTTTTCCATCGATCCAGACTGTGCAAAGCCCACAGCAGCTCGTATTGCAACCCTTTCTGACACTCATCACTCCGTGCTCTCTCAGAGTCTCGGATAGAAACTCATCCTTCTCTGCCTCTAATACCGTTTTCTTGCCGTTTAGACTTACTTCGATTTGCATGATATGACCTCCGTAATCCCACGTTTAACTAACACCTTACAAATGGCTTTACGATACTCGGCTGATCCACGAGCATTCGTACCAAAACTCAACTCTTCTACCACCTGATCTACGACTGGAGAAAGAGCAGTATCAAGCCCTTCATCCTTCGCTTCCGACTTTTCTTTAGCTTTTGCGCCCGAAAGCACACGGGAAAGTTGTTCTGAGGCTTTGAGTGCGAGCTGCGCTGCTCTCGGGCGAGCTCCTACGACGATTTTCCACGTCTCTTCTGCACAGGATACAGCAACGGTTAAGACTGGAAAGTCACTTGAAGAAATCCTGAGATTTTGATAAGAGGCACTCCTCGCTTCTTTACGGATCCGAATACGAGTAAGAAGATCCTTTTCATAAGGTCTTTTTAAAAATTCATCAAGAGGAATACGTCCCGCCTTATAGAGCTCAACCTCGGTATCCAAGGCCAAAAGGGCTGGAATCAAATCGGAAAACCCGTACTTTGAGAAGACAGATCCTCCAACAGTCACGCCATTTCGGAATTGCACACCGATGATGTTCCCCACTGCCTTCGGTATAATCCCATTAAAGGCTTCCTTGAGTAAAGGATTCGTCTCCAAATCCCGAAAAGTAGCCATAGCTCCAATCTCAATATAGCCCTCTTGCTCGTTGATTTGATCCAAATTCAACTTGGAGAGATCAATTCCCATTCCAATCCGTTTTGAACCCAATCTTAGAAAAGCACACCCGCCAAGTATGGTATTACTTTTTTGCTTTGTCAAAAACTCGTAAGCCTCCGCTTGTGTCGCGGGTTGACCTATATCTCGTAAACTAAACACGCTTTCAGCCCCCCATTGATCTTTGTCTTGTCTTTGTGTAAATATAGGGAACGGTCTTGACCGTTCCTTACCAAGGAATACCGCGGATTTATTGGAAACCGTAGATTTGTTATTCACTCATCTTGCAGCAGTGTTTTGCCACTCTAAGATTCCCAACAAAACTGAAGCACCTAGCATTCTAGCCTTATCGGAGATTGTCCAACAGTATTCTTCTTTAATACGAGGATCAATATCCCCCGCTTTAACTTTATTTTGCCCTATCTCAATTAAGGTACCCGAGCGAAGAAGGCCCCTTAACATCCCGTGCAGAGTTGCGTGAACTGGAGCAGATTCTCGTCCCTGTCCTTGGTGAATTTCCCCAAGCACTTCCCCGACCTCGACGACTTCTCCAATCCTACATTTTGCCTCAAAGATTCCTGGAACTGGAGCATAGAGTACTCGTTCTCGTGTAAACCCCTGTGTTTCTCCCGGTACTCCGGTATTCGGTTCCGCGCAACCTGAGGTAATAAGACGTCCGAGATTATGCCCGCGATTCGTTTCCACGACACAGTGAACATCCTTCCCAGCGCAGAAACCCGGCCCCATCCCCACTGTAAAAGGAGCCATTTCTTTGGTCGTCCCCAAATTACGCTTTGCTATAATCGCATCGACGAGAACATCTGGCTTAAGCTGTAGTAAACAGTCCAGCGTGGGGTCAACCAGAACCGGGAGTTTTCCAGCCTTCCAAACACTATCACACTCGTCTGGAGCCTCCACCCGAAGGGCTTCTATCCCTTCCACTTGCCAAGCTCCTTCTACAATTGCTGTACCAAAGCTGACTGGCCAACGAACCATCAAGGGGTTTGCAATCTCTGTCATAACAACCTGAAATCCTGCCTTATGAAGAGCCCAGCCCACACCTGTAGCTTGTTCACCAGCTCCACGAATCAAAACAATAGTGCGGCGGGGTAACGTATTCAAATGACTATTCATGAGTAGCGGCCTTCCCCTCTTCAATTGATTGGCTCGAGGAAGACCTCCATGATTCCCCCACAAACCATCCCATCTTGTTCTGCGGCTTCATGAGTTAAGTCGACCTGAATAAGGAGAGGTTCTCCCTTCTCTATGGCCCGAATAGCATGACCACGGACCTCTGCTTCCCCACAACCGCCCCCAATTGTTCCTACGGTTCTTCCATCCTGAAAAAAGAGAACTTGAGCACCAGCTTTACGTGGAGTGGAACCCTTGGTGGCTATGATGGTAGCGAGTGCAACTTTTTCCCCTGCTATGCAGGAAATCGCCTCAATCACTTTGCTATCCAAGTTGTATCCCTCCTTGCTTCGGTCTCTCAGCACGTCCTGTTTTCAGCCCTTGACTATAACCATAGCGATTAACCATAATCATCTCTGCCATGATACTAACGGCGATTTCCTCCGGGGTTTGGGCTCCAATATCTAACCCAATTGGGGTATACACTTTGTTTAAATCTTCTTCGCAATAGCCTTCTTCCTGCAAATTCCCAAGAAGGGTCGCAACCTTACGCCGACTGCCAATCATTCCCAGATAAGCGGCTTGCGGTTTCTTTAGGACTTCCGCTAAACACGTCTGATCGTGACGATGCCCACGTGTCACGATAATTACATAGGTATTCATATCAAAATGATAGTCGCGGATTGCTTTTCTAAACTCTTCGCATAAGACTACATCAGCTTCTGGAAAACGCCCTGGATTAGCGAAGGAGAGGCGGTCATCCACCACCGTCACCTCGTAATTTAAGAGCTTCCCTATACGAACTAGGGGCAAAGCAATATGTCCCCCGCCCAGAATGAGAAGTCTTGCTTTCGGGAAAATGGGATCGAGAAATATCCGAAGTAGAGTTTCCCGATAATTAACTTCATGGAGTTTTGATTTATTTTCCGCTAGAGCTTCTTGAATAGGCTCTTGAAGGGAAAGTAATAGTTCTTCTGGAACGTTCCCCTCAAGGAAAGAACCCTCCCCATTGACAAGAAACTTCATTCCTTGAGTTATATCTTCTGTCATACTCGAAACGATCGTTCCAAGGATTCCGCCACTTTTATCTTGCATGAGGGAATATAGCTTTTGATAGATTTCTATGTCCAAAGTTTTCCCTCCACTTATCTTCTTATCACCTATCGGTACTTCGGGCGGAAGACGGTCTATACTTTTCATACTCTTCCTTCATATCGATATCCAGGAGGAACTCTGCTTTGACAGGGTACGTCGTCCAACGTTCCCGATAGCACTCGAGAACACGTTTGCCCCCTTGTTCCCCTTGGAGTTCCAAAAGTTCAGGTACATAGCGCACGTTAAAAAATACGGGGGACCCTATCACTCCACCAACTTGTGGAACCAGGAAATCTGGAGCGTTTTCTAAAAAGAACCTCGTAAGCTGTGCTAAGGTGTGAGCCTCTAACCCAACTTGATCTCCAGGAATAAAGCAGATTCCTTCCACTGTATCCTGTAAGTCAGTAAGTCCTCTACGAATCGTATCTGCTAAGGGGTGTGAGTCCGAAACTTGTATCCATTGAAACTTATATTCTCGGGAACTATCAAAAGAACCTTCAAAATAGAAATCATTCATCGGCTTTCTTGCAATAACCATTACTTCAAACTTAACTTTATTTCCTTGAACTTTGCTTTTCTTAGATATACTTTCATCCGTTAAACTCTTATTTATTCTTGGGCTTTTATGTTGATTTTCAAGTTGGGCTTTCCACCCTTCCTGAGTAAGTAACTCTAGCGAGTCGTTTAAGGTACGTAGCACGTGTCCGAGGATTGTCGTGTTTCCCCAAGGCATAGCGAGCTTGTCCTGCCCAATTCGGGAGGCCTTCCCAGCCCCCATCACCACAAATCGTACCATCTAATCCTTCCCTTCCTTGCATTCCCCGAAGCAATTCTTAGATGGAGTGGCTTAATTACTTGTTTTCTAGCTTGAGAAGAATGATTTTCAAGATGATTTTTAAAATCCTTCTTCAGGCAATCGATTACACTTTCTATATAAAGAGCACTCTCGGAATACTCTGGGTTGCCAATATCATATTCATTAAAAAACACAATCCAATCGAGAGCTTCATATTCCGCGTAAAAAGCTGGGGAGCTCAGAATGTACTTTGCAGCAGCTTCTCCCGACCAAGCCCTTCCCACTAAACCGGGACTTTTCTCCGATCGGTGAATTTCTTCCCCAGTCAGGATTCTTCCCCATAGCCCGCCAGAAATGACTAAAATAGCGCATCGGCTCCCAAGTGGTATTTGTGGTTCGTGAGAATCCCAGCACTTGAGTTTCTTCTCACGTGCTCCATCCCCTTCAATTAACCATAGGTTATCCTCTAAGGTTTCAGGATGTTCAACTCTAAGCCGTAAGGCTTGATCTAAAATATCGACAGTTGGCCCAATCCATTTTTGATTTTCTGCTTCTTCTCTCGCATACCAAAAGCAGGGATACTCACTCCCTATCGGTGGAGAAAGAAGTGGATTTTTCCAGACAGCTTTCCAAGTCATCGGATATACTTTAGTGGTAGTCGTGCCTATCACGTTTTTACCTTGAGCATTAATTTGTTCCGCTAAGGATTGAAGGGTAGTGGTTTTCCCGCCTGCACCGATTAAGGTAATCACTTGGGCATATCGCGTCATTTCCCATAACGTTCCAGAGCCTTGTTCTATCATTCCTCTCCCTCACTATCCACCGCTCAAAGTTTTCCAAAGTTACTCATATCATGGCAGAATATCGAGCCCATATCAAGTGAGTAATAACCCATATCAAGCGAGTTGTAAAAGAGAGTTTCAAAACATCAAAGAAGGTCCCCTTTTTAGTAAGAACGTCTTTCTTAAGGGGACCTCTAATTTTTTTAAACCTTTAGGATTAAGGCCCTTAAGGCTTCGAGCCGGAGACTTGGATATACCAAAAAGGTGGGGACGTCTCCCCACCTTTGCTTGTTAAGCTATTTCAACGCTGGCATCTGGAGCAAGTTCCTTTTTCGCATCTTTAGTACCTTGACCATTAAAGAATGCGTTCAATACAATAGCTGTTATAGAACCTAAGGTAATTCCACTATGCAGGAAGGTTTGACTCCAAGCTGGGAACATCTTAAAGAAGTCTGGGGCTACGAGGGGAATAAGTCCTACCCCAATGCTAATTGCTACGACAAAGATGTTATTGTTATTTTCAAAGTCTACCTTAGCTAAGGTCTTAATTCCGCTGGCGGCTACAATTCCAAACATCGCTATTCCCGCTCCACCGAGAACAGCATTGGGCAGAGAAGCAATAACGGTAGCAATCTTAGGGAAAAGACCAAGAACAACGAGGATACCACCAGAGGTGGCGACGACAAAACGACTTTTTACGCCGGTTAAACCGACAAGGCCTACATTTTGTGCGAAAGCGGTATAAGGGAAGGCATTGAAAATTCCACCAAGCATCGTTGCAAATCCATCCGCTCTTAAGCCCCGAGTCAAATCTTCCTCCTCGATCGACTTACCCACAAGTTCACCGATAGCTAAGAAGTCACCTGTGGACTCTACCATCACGACGACCATCACAAGAATCATCGAGATGACAGCGCCTATCTCGAAAGTAGGAAGGCCAAAATAGAAGGGGGTATCAATTCCAATCAAAGGAGCAGCCGAAACACCAGAGAAGTTTACAAGTCCTAAAGGAATGGCCACGATAAGTCCTACTGCTAATCCGATAAGCACTCCGATATTTGCAATGAATCCTTTAAAATGTTTGTTAACAAATAGAATAGTAATCATAACAATTGCTGCAACCAATAAAAAGGTCATGGAACCATAATCCTTGTTACCCACTCCACCGGCTGCCCAGTTGACCCCTACCGGAAGAAGTGAAACCCCAATGACGGTAATAACGCTACCGGTAACTACCGGAGGGAAGAAGCGTATGAGCTTACTAAAAAACGGTGCAATCAAGAGAGTAAAGAGACCCGCTATTATAACTGCGCCGAAAATTCCATTCATACCTTGGCTTTTTGCAATCATAACCATAGGGGTAACGGCTGCAAAGGTAACTCCTTGTATCACTGGAATCCGAATTCCGAATTTCCAAAAGCCTAGAGTTTGGATTAACGTGGCAATCCCACAGGTAAATAAGTCCGCATTAATAAGAAAAGCTGTTTGTTCCTTCGTGAGTCCTGCTGCGCCTGCAATGATTAAGGGTACAGCAACCGCTCCAGCGTACATAGCTAATACGTGCTGTAAGCCGTAGAGTAGGAGTTGTGCAAACGGTAGTACTTCGTCGACGGGATGTTTTGATTGATTTGCCATGAAATTAGCCCCCTTTTTCACTTTCCTTTGATGTTACGTTCATTAGTGTTACGTAAATTTCTCGCCGGCTTCATTTCTTGAGCAAAACAAAACCCAGACAGGTAAGCTTCGACTCAAGAAAAAGTGAGTGAAACCTACCCGCCTGGGCTTTTATCCCTTCGGTGTAATCCAAAAGAAAAGAAAGGGTTAAACCTTCTAATCCTCTAAATCTGTACCACTTGGTCTTCATATCCCTCCTAAAATTAATAGATAATAAACATCATATCAATAATAGAAAAATATGTTGCCCTAGGTACACTTTCGCTCATAGTCGGGCCATTTACGGTAGCCCGGTAGAAACATGCAGACCATATCTCTGCGCCTATATGAACAATATGAAGTTTTGATATGCTTTATTGTACAGAAGGATTAACAATTGGTCAAGTGTTTTTTTCGAACAATAACGGGGAAATTCTAAGTTTAGTTCGATTTTATTCTTACGGTCTTCTTGAGTTCCCGCGATTATTACTACGGTTCGGGCCTGATTTATTTCTAGAATTCCAATCTCTAGACCTTGGGCCTCCGCTGTTTCGTCGATTATCTCTTGGGTCAGGTCTAAAATTCCTTGCTCTTAGCGGTGCTTCTTGTGAGAGTTCGATGGCTCCTTGATCTGGTTCCTTGGTCAGGAGCTTCAAAGCTGCTGATAATAAAGTCACTGAATCTGTTTCCTCAAGTAAATCTTCTGCCATGCCGCGGTATTTTTGAATATCTTCTCCTTCAATGACCCGCATCAGTTTTTCAACTGTAACTTGCTGTTGACCTTTAAAAGCCTCGACAAGTGAGGGTACTGGTTTTCTAGCAATTTTCCGCTTGATGACTTGCTCAATCAAGTGAAGATGGCCGATTTCCCTAGGGGTTACAAAGGTTATTGCAACTCCCGTCTTTCCAGCTCGTCCTGTACGACCAATGCGATGAACATAGCTTTCTGGATCTTGGGGAATATCAAAGTTGTAAACATGTGAGACCCCACTGATATCTAATCCGCGGGCTGCTACATCCGTAGCAACTAATACTTCAATCGTTCCTTCCTTGAACTTGCGAAGGACAATATCCCTTCTATTCTGAGTTAAGTCTCCATGGAGACCTTCTGCGGAATAGCCACGTTTACTTAGAGCTTCCGAAAGTTCATCCACCCGTCTCTTTGTCCGACCGAAAATAATCACAAGTTCGGGGGGGTTTATATCCATCATCCGGCAGAGGACATCAAACTTTTGCTTTTCTGGAACCTCCAAATACATCTGCTCGATACTTGGCATCGTTACTTCCTTGGCTTCAATCCGAATGAGCTCTGGTTCTCTCATAAACCGTTGTGCGAGATTTTGAATCTGGCGTGGCATAGTCGCTGAGAAAAGTAAAGTCTGACGTTCTTCAGGAAGTTCTTGAAGAATCGTTTCAATGTCTTCAACAAAGCCCATATTAAGCATCTCATCAGCCTCATCTAGAACGACCATTTGAACCTCACTGAGGCGAATGGTTTTACGACGCATGTGATCCATCAATCGTCCAGGTGTCGCAACGATAATATTGGGTCTTTTTTTCAAGGCATTAATCTGCCAAGAGATATCCTGGCCACCGTAAATCGGTAAGGTGCGGATTCCTTTGTCATGCCCGATTTTGTTTAATTCTTCGGCCACTTGGACAGCTAATTCGCGGGTTGGTGCGAGTACAAGTCCATGAGGACGCTCATTATCGCGCTGACATCCCTGAATAAGTGGAATTCCAAAAGCAGCCGTTTTCCCTGTTCCAGTTTGGGCTTGCCCTATTAGATCCTTACCTTCTAGAGCTAGGGGGATGGTTTTTTCTTGGATGGGTGTCATTTCCTCAAAACCCATATGGCTTACTGAGCGAACGATTTGTTCGTCAATGCCTAAATCTTCAAATTTAATCATGATAAGATAACCTCTTTCTATAAATGGACTAAAGATATAGTATACCACAAACTTCTCATAAGGATACTTCATTAATAAAACTTACCTTGAAATCTACCTTCAAGTGAAATCTACTCGACGTTTGCCTATATCTCTGTATTTCAGCCTTAATTTCCCCCAAAAACACAAAAAGTATAATCAACTACCGGTTAAAAAAAATAAAAATAAGTCCCGAAAAAAATCCGGGACTTAAAACACCTTTAAGGATAAACTTTACATTGGTTTTAGACACTGGTTTTAGGAAAGCCTGAATCTAGAGACTGAAAGTTGTAAATCCTCCGCCATCTTAGCTAAGGATTGACTGGAAGCTGCGATTTCCTCCATCGATGCCGACTGCTCCTCTGTTGAAGCTGATACAGATTGAGCCTGATCCGCTGTTGACTTACTTACGTTTTCAATTTCCTGTATCGCAGCGACAAATCGTGTTCCGTTTTGAGCCATCCTTTGCATACCCTCTGTAATTTCCTTGGTTTGATGATTCACTTCTTCGATCATCATCGCAATCTCATTAAAGGCTTTTCCTGCCGTATTCACGACCTGGGTTCCTACCTGTACTTCTTTCGTTCCAGCACTCATTGCGCTTACCGCTTCATTCGTATCCTTTTGGATTTCGCTGATAAGTGTAGCGATTTGTTGGGCCGCATCTTCAGACTGCTCGGCGAGTTTGCGAACCTCCTCTGCTACTACGGCGAAGCCCCGGCCCTGTTCCCCTGCACGTGCAGCTTCAATCGCTGCATTGAGCGCCAAGAGGTTCGTCTGGCTTGCCACCCCTGAGATAGTCGTAACAATCTCTTCAATCTCCTGAGAGCGTGTTCCCAACTTCGCTACAACCTCTGAAGACTGGAGAACAGTCTTCTCAATCGTATTCATCTGTTGAATGGCCGAATTAATAGCCTTGCCGCCATTCTCTGCTGCGGCTGCAGTCTTTTCAGCCCCACGAGCTACCGTATTTGCATAACCTACAGCTTGCTCGATCTCCGTCGATAGTTCTTCAACACTTTGGCGTGTGCTATCTACAGCAGTCTGCTCTTTTTCCGTTGCGTAGGCTACTTCAGTAATCGCACTGGCAACCTGATTTACAGCTTGTGCAGACTGGTCCGCACTCGCCGTAAGCTCCTCAGCAGAAGCTGCGACTTGCTCGGATATCTGATTCACCTGAGAAAGTAATCCCCGTAAATTATTTCCCATTTTATCAAAGGAATCAACGAGATTTCGAATCTCGTCCTTCCCCTTGTAACTTAAAGACTTTTGACTCAAGTCCCCGCTTGCAATGGCATCAGCAACTTGGGCAACTTGCTTGAGTGGGCGGGAAATCATCCGTGAGAATAATGTGCCCAACCCTATAGCCAATAAAGCCACAATCCCCATCGTCCAATTCTGGGTCGTATGGATTTTATTAGCGAGCACCACGTTATCGTTATGACGCATTTCCATTCGCTCGGTCAAAAAGGTTGCTAACTCTTTCACCTTTTGCTCTGCTAGATCGCTGTCACTCCCCGCCGCTACGATGACAGTAACAGCGACCTGGATTCCGTTACTCTGATAGGCCTCAATGGCTTGTTCCGTTATATCATGATAACGTTTGAGTGCCGCTTTAGTATCATCAACCATTAACTTTCCTTCTGGGGTGATGAGCTTCTCAGTGAGACTTTTAAACAAGTTATCCATTCGCGTACGAGACTCCTGGTATTGCGTTACATAGTTTTTATCCCCTGTTAAGAGGTATCCTTGAACCAAATACCCCTGATTCCTTAGTTCGGTATTTACATCTTTGACCTCGAAAACTAAAGGAGCGCTTCGATTAACGATCCCCTCATAACCCACCTCAATCTCTTGGAACTTAAGCTGAGAATAGATATTGATTCCTGAAAATGCCGCTATAAGAAGCATAAATATGAGGACTATTTTTGTTCCAATTGTTATGCGCATTGACGAAGATTTTACCGCCATTTTTTAGCTTCCTCCTTTAAATATAAGTACCACTTAAGCTCTAACATCTTTAATGCTAATCTATAAAGACTATTATCTGACCTAAATTCTTTCTTTCGACATAATCAACTAAAATTCCTCCCTAAAATTTAACAATGCCGAGCAATTCTATAAAAAAACCTGCTTTTTGCATATATTTGGCTTCTAAGTCCAGAAATCTCTCAATTCAATCAAAATATGAGTACTCCACTTTCACAGATTGTCCACACCTCTCATAAGATGTAGGAGAATTGGACAGTGGAGGAATGCGCGTGCTTGATAAAGAGTCAAAGGAATACCTGCTTAAGAAATCCCGAGTCGTCGGGGTAGGGCATGGGTACAAAGAAGTTGCTGGAAAACAAACAGATGAAGTGGCTATCATTGTCCTCGTCGATAAAAAGCTCCCTTTTAAGAGTCTCGTTACAGCCCAAGCTGTGCCAAAGTCGCTGCATGGTGTGTCTACTGATGTCATTGAAGTCGGAGAGCTCAAGGCACATCCTAGGCGAAGGTCTGAAGCATCACCCACAGCCTACCCGATAACTGAAGACGTGGAGCGAACTTCCCGAGTAAGACCTGCCCTCCCAGGAATTAGTATCGGACACTATAGGATTACCGCAGGTACGTTTGGGGCAGTGGTGTATGAACAAAATACAGGTGAGCCCTACATCCTCTCCAATAATCACGTCTTAGCCAATGAAACCAACGGCAAAGATGGCCGCGCTAGGATTGGGGACAAAGTATTTCAACCTGGCGCACTCGATGGAGGGGATAAAAAAAATAGCACCATAGGCACTCTAGCTAAGTTTATCGCCCTAAATGCCGCTCCCAAAAGTAACGTGGTAGACTGCGCCCTCGCAAAACCGATAAGTATGGACCTGATCGTTCCAGACATCCTGGAAATCGGTGAGGTTCAGGGTGTAACCCTCCCCACACTCAGAATGCAAGTGCAAAAGTCAGGTCGTACCACGGGTCTCACAACGGGTCGGATTCGGGCGCTAAATGTTACCGTTAACGTAAGTTATAGTGCGGGAAAAATACTTCGCTTCGAAAAACAAATTCTCACTACCCCCATGTCAGAGGGTGGTGACAGTGGTTCCTTAGTGCTTGATATGAACAATCGAGCCGTCGGTCTGCTATTTGCGGGATCTTCCCAAAGCACGTTGCTGAACCCCATCGAAGATGTTCTGACCTTGTTAAACGTTAGATTCTGATTAATATAATGAACAAAGTGCCTCTAAACCAATTACTAGGCTTAAAGGCACTTTGTCTTACTATAGTTTACTTCGAACTCATATGATTCAAGAAAGCTTGGGTTCTTTGTTGTTTCGGGTTAGCAAAGACTTCATCCGGAGTCCCTTGCTCGACGATCTCACCTTTATCCATGAAAATCACGCGATTGGCAACCTCTCGGGCAAATCCCATCTCATGGGTCACGACAATCATGGTCATGTGTTCTTCTGCGAGCTGTCTCATTGCCTTAAGCACTTCTCCCGTAAGTTCTGGATCGAGTGCCGAGGTCGGCTCATCAAAAAGCATGATGTCAGGCTGCATGGCGAGTGCTCGAGCAATGGCTACACGCTGCTTCTGTCCACCGGATAAGCGCGAGGGATAACTGTCCAGCTTATCTTCTAGTCCTACCTTTTTGAGGAGTTCCTTTGCTATAGGAAGGATCTCATCCTTCTTAACTCCCTTAACGGTGATAGGTGCTTCGATAACATTTTCCAACACGGTTAGATGGGGGAATAAATTAAACTGTTGGAAGACCATCCCCATCTTACGACAAATCATCCGCGCCTTCGCTTCTTCCACATACTTTGGTTTGCCTTCAGCCCCGGTGGCGACCAGTTCATCCCCTTCGATATCAATCGTTCCTCCATCAATCATCTCGAGACGATTAAGACAACGAAGAAAGGTGCTTTTCCCTGAACCAGAAGGCCCAATGATTGCAACTACTTCACCTTTTTGTACTTCAAGGGAGACTCCTTTAAGCACTTTCAGTTTATCGAAGCTTTTATAAATGTTGAGTGCACTAATCATCTTCATACTATCAATTCACCTTACGTTATAATCCTGGCGAATAGCTCGCCTAACCTAGTTAGGAATATATAAATCTACACTATACAACACATGTTACACTAAACAATACTTGTAAGTATTACTCATCATAAGCGGCATAACGCTTCTCGGCAATTTGAAAGCCCCAAGTTAGAACAAGCGTCATAAGCAAATAAAATACTCCTGCCACAATGAAAGGCATCGTGTTGAAATCTCGTTGAACCAAAGCTCGCGTCGTACGAAGCAGATCATTCATCGCTAATATATAAATAAGGGAGGTATCCTTGACAAGGGTAATTGTCTCATTGCTCACAGGGGGCAACACCCTCTTGATCACTTGTGGTAAAACAATCCGGCGCATCAACTGACTATAGGTCATTCCTAAAGCCCTCGCACCCTCATATTGCCCACGGTCGATGGATTGAATCCCCGCACGGAAAATCTCTGCAAAATAAGCGGCATAGTTTAATACAAAAGCCAATATGGCAGCCTGGAAATCAGGTAAGCTCACCCCGATTCCCGGAATAAAAGGAAGCCCATAATAGACAAATAAGAGCTGGAGCATAAGTGGAGTGCCCCTGAAAATCCAGATGTACACACCGATTCCTGATTTAAGTGCCCGAAAACGGGATATCCGTCCGAGAGCGAGCATAAGCCCAATCGGTAAGGATAGTATAATTGTGACAAGGAACATCTGTAGAGTAAGTACCGTGCCGTCAAGCATGGGACCTAAAATTTGAAGAATGTATTGCATCGTTTCTCTCCTAGAAAAATTCTCGCTCTATTATATAACGGGTCCACTTCCTGCTGCAATGGTTTCGTGTGAAGAAAGGCTAATGGTAACGAACCATTAGCCTTTCTTCTGAGATTGACTGAGACTATTAATAAATTACTTCACGATATCTTCTGCAAACCACTTCTTGGAGATCTCCGAGGACTTGCCTTCTTTTTTCATATCGTCTAAGGCCTTTTGGAGCTTTCCTAAAAGTTCGGAATCATCTTTTCTTAGACCTACTCCGTACTCTTCCGAACCGAAGTTATCCGTGAGAACCAAATATTCGCCAGGCTTCTTACTGATGAAGTAGCGTCCAACAACCTCATCCACGACAACGGCATTGATCCGTCCCGCTTTTAGGTCAAGTAGTGCGCTGACATTATCCGGGTATTTCTTAAGGTCTTTGAACGTCTTTAAAGTCGCTGGATCACTATTCACAGCATCAATACTGGAGCTTCCATCCTGTACTCCGACTACTTTACCCGCTAGGTCAGCTTTGGTCTTAATCTTAGAATCCGGAAGTACCACAATGATTTGTCGATTATCCATATAGGCCTTGGTGAAAGCAACGTTTTTCTTTCTCTCGTCCGTAATCGTCAAGCCGTTCCATAGAATATCCACTTTCTTGCTGTTAAGCTCGACTTCTTTACTATTCCAATCGATGGGCTTGAACTCAACTTCCATACCTAAGCGTTTCGCTGCTTCTTTTGCTAGATCGATATCGAAGCCTACAAGTTCATTTTTCTCATCTCGGAAACCCATGGGCGGGAAATTATCATCCAAACCGATAACAATCTTTTGTGAAGCACTCTTTGTAGCACCACCCGTATTTGCAGTCCCTGCTTTGCTCGTTCCTCCACAACCCGTAAGTAATATCCCTGACATTACCATTGTCATAGCTATGGCAATCAATTTCTTCATATGAACAACTCCTTCATCTCTTCCGATGTATTATGTTGTTATTTTACTTTAGTATGCTAAAGAGGTAAAGAAGTAAACATGCGCATTATCGCAGGAAAAGAGTTGTTTTTCACACTAGTCCTCAATCAAACGGCTTTTTTTACAGGTTTTTAAATTTATTTCCTAAAATAAGAACTGAAAAGACGGTTGAACTATAAAGTCCTACCGTCTTTTGACTACAAGGTCGTTTCCTTATCGCCGCTTAATGCACAATTGCATCTCAGCTCTTCACGTTTTTTAATCATTTCACCGGAAGTATGATTTGGAACTTTGCACCAACCCCTGGTTTACTTTCGACCTTAACCTCGCCCTCGTGATTTTGGATAATTCTATAAGAAATCATCAACCCGAGCCCTGTTCCTGAATCCTTAGTCGAGAAGAAAGGTGTTCCAAGCTTGCTTATTACCTCAGGCTCTATTCCCTTCCCATTATCTGCTACTGTGATGAAAATATGTTTAGCCTTATAGGTTGCTGTAATCATTATTTCGCCTTTATCTTCTTCCAGTGCCTCGATAGAATTCTTTAATAAGTTAATCACAACCTGTTTCAACTGATTCCTTACACCCATGACAAAGGGTAACCCGGGTTCAATCTCTAAACATATCCCGATATTCTGCCTTGCTGCTTGAGGCGACATAAGATTCACTGTATCGTGAAGTAAGGTAGGGACATCAACTTGACTCTTCTCCTCGTGCGCAGGTTTTGCTAACACAACCATCTCTCCAACGATTTGTTCGATACGATCCAGTTCGTCCAATATCGTCTCAATATAAAAGGGTGGAATCTCCGTCCCCTTTTTGGAATCTATAAGTTGAACGAAACCTTTTATTGAGGTTAACGGATTTCTTATTTCGTGAGCCACTCCGGCTGCTAATTCCCCTACGACGGCTAATTTTTCTCTCTGCTTCATTTTTTCTGCATTATTTACATCTCTCAGCAAAAGAAGGTAATGAATTAGAAACCCTAAAAGCATTCCTACAAAAATCAAGGCGACAAGATTCCGTGCTATGGTCTGGTGCAGCTTGAGTTCAAATACTTCTAACGGATGAACAGCAACTACAACCCAAGGAGCTTCCTTTAACTTGACAAAGGAGTGCATTTTTCGCTCCGGATCGTTTGCAGCCTTATCAAAATACCCACTTTCAACCTTATCGATAATCAGATTCTCATATAAAGGGGACTGCAGAAAAGAAAATGTCTTGCGGAACTCTTCCAAGTTTGGGTGACCTAAAACATCCCCTTTTAGGTTAAGCAACGCAACATATCCTGTGTCATAGCCTTGGATTACGCAGAGTTTCTTTTGCAATTCCGTCAGTGGAATGGATACCCCGACAACTCCAGCTACCTGACCCTCTCGATAATACGGTACCGAAATAACGATAATCTCCATACCAGTAACGGACCCTGTATAAGGCCCTCCGACGAAGCTATCCCCCTTCATCGATTCCTTAAAGAATTCTAGTTCCAAAATGTTCTTATCTATATAATCCTCTGGATACTTCGCTACAAGCTCTCCCTTTGAATTAGCCACCCATAGTAACGAGGGCTCAGTGCGAGCAAGATCAAAGTCCTTTAGCATTCGTTTTGTTTCTTCACGATCCTCATATACTAATGAAGGAGTGGTTGCAAAAGCTTGGAGTGCTACTTCATACCCGTATAAATATTCGTTCAAGTAGCTTGCAGCATAATTAGCAACCTGGTTATTTCGAGCAATCTCTGCCTGATTTTCCTTGTGAAGTTCCTGGTAGATTAGGGAGTACGCCGTAATTCCTAGCGGGATAATAATGAGTAAAGCAATTAAGAAGGCAGTAATTCGTTTATGATGCAGGGTAAATAAAGTATTCAAGGCAACTTCTCCCTTATTGGTACAGATATTATTCAGTCGAATCGCCATTTTCTTCGAAATAACGACATCGACATAATATTCGATATCAACCTAGGACTTCCTGCATTCCAATAAATTTACATAAAGATGTCTTTTCGTTATTGGATAATCCTACGGGCGGGTGGAGCAAGTGCCCCACCCGCTCGTAGGGTAGATTCAATATAGGATTAGATCAATCAGTGGTAATGCCTAAATTATATTTACAAATATTTATGATTGAAAATGAAGGGGCGGGGCTCTTGCCCCGCCCCTTCAACCAATAACTAATTTGATAGGGTGAATTCATGGAGATTTAACCTAGCAGCATACGGTCATTATCTAATTCTGTACCGCTTCGCTTCTCGAACTGCTCAATGAGTTGATCGACTGTCATTTGGTCTCTTTCGTTTCCCTGAAGGTCCAAAATAATTTTTCCTTCATGCATCATGATTGTCCGAGTTCCAAACTCCAGAGAAGCCTTCATATTATGCGTAATCATTAAAGTGCAAAGGTTTTCATCATTTACAATTTGACGCGTTAGCAGCATGACCTTTTTGGCGATAGCTGGGTCAAGAGCTGCTGTGTGTTCATCGAGTAGGAGGAGCTTGGGCTTGACTAGCGTCGCCATAAGAAGAGTGATCGCTTGACGTTGTCCACCAGAGAGAAGCCCAACCTTATGCTTCATCCGATTCTCAAGTCCTAGGTCTAGAACCTCCAGACGTTCTCTTAAGTGACGAAGTTCTTTCTGGGTTACTCCCGGTCTCAAGCTGATTCGTTGTCCTTTGGCATAGGCTATGGCAAGATTCTGTTCGATGGTCATATCATAGGCAGTGCCTTTTAAGGGATCCTGAAAGACTCTACCAATATATTTTGAGCGTTTGTGTTCTGGATAATAGGTGATATCTACAGAATCAAGAGAGATTCTTCCTTCATCAACTTCATACACACCAGAAATGCAGTTAAAAAGAGTGGACTTTCCTGCACCATTTCCTCCGATTACGGTTACAAATTCACCCTCTTGGAGAGAAAGGTTGACCTGATCCAGTGCTCGTTTTTCATTACTGCTTCCTTTGGCAAAGGTTTTCCCGATTCCTTCTAATTTAAGCATTAGATCCTCACTCCTTCCACTACACATTCCTCTTCATATCTGCTCGACCTGAGTTAAACTTTCTCTTCATTACGGAAAACTGTTTATTGAGGACAGGCGTGGACATAGCTAAGGCTACAATGACAGCAGAGACAAGCTTCAAGTCTGTCGGTGGCATCCCCAGTTCTAAGGCGACAGCAATGATTAAGCGATAGAGGATAGAGCCAAGTATGACCGCGAGGAGCCTCCGAATTAAGAAATTCGTACCAAAGACAACTTCCCCAATGATGACGGAAGCGAGTCCAATGACGACCATCCCCACTCCCATACCGACATCGACAAAGGATTGGTACTGGGCAATCATCGCTCCGGAAAGAGCCACAAATCCATTAGAAATGGCAAGTCCGATAAAAACCATGAGATCCGTATTGACCCCTAAGGCTCTTACCATCTGATCATTGTCCCCAGTCGCTCTCAGAAGGAAGCCGAGGCGGGTATTCAAGAAAAGGTATAATACCACAAGACATATTAGAATCAAGCCTAAGGAAAAGATAAGGCGACTATATTCCCCGCTTACAATCTTCTCGAAGTTACTAAACACGGTCGGTTTATTCAGAAGAGCAATATTCGCTTTTCCCCCCAAGATTTTTAAATTGATGGAGTAAAGCGCGAGCATAGCGAGAATCCCGGCAAGGAGTGGTTGAATCTTCAATTTGGTATGAAGAAAGGCCATGATGCATCCCCCTGCGCCTCCAACTAGGAAAGCTAGCCCTAGAGCGAGGTAGGGATGTCCGCTCATACTCAGGATGACTGATACGGCAGCCCCAGAGACAAAGCTTCCGTCAACGGTCATATCCGGCATATTCAGCGTGCGGAAGGATATGAAGACGCCGAGTGCCATGATGGCATAGATTATTCCGAGTTCGATGGAGCCTTGGAAGGCTAGGATGCTCATTAGGCAGTGCTCCTTTAGCAAAATTATTCATGGGGTCGTGAAGTTTTCTGGGGTCGTGTAGCTTCTCGCACATCGTTCACTAAGCGCTCCAGGGCTGGCTCACTCGCTTCTGGGGGAGCTCTGCCAAACCCTTTTGCTTACTGCATGTAAACCAGTGGCGCCGCTACCCCCCAAAAGCCTCGTTCGTCTCGACGCCCTTCCGTGCAAATCGTTCACTCCTGTGCGAGAAGCTACGCTTACGGGTCTTAAAATCTTTAAGCAAGAATGCTAGTTGACACTTGAGAAACGTTCTGGGGCAATGGCCCATGAAACAACCCAAGGATTTTGCTTTACAGAAGTGAACGCCTTCTAAGCGAGCGGTAACCGATCTTCGCGAAAAGTACGCAGCGGAGACGGGTTGGAAACATGGACGTTTCCAACCGGCCACGAGGCAGGAGCCGATTTGGCCACGAAAGCCTCCAGTGGAGGGTTTCGCCCGAAGCCGCATGCTCAGGTGAACGACTTAACGGCTGAAGGTGCACCCGTCGGAGCGGAGTAGTTGAGCGATTAGATCGGTCCGCGCAGCTTATAGAGTGAACGGAGTAAAGCAAAATCCTGGAGACTCACCCTTAACGCAGCTCTACTTCTCAAACACCTGAGCCGCCATCTTCACTACATCCGCAGGGAAGGTTACCCCAATAGCGTCTGCGGTCTTTTTGTTCAAGTAGATATCCATATCAGTCATGGTCTTTACGGGGATGTCCCCAGCCTTTTTGCCATTGAGGATATCTGCAGCCATAGCCGCTGTTTCTTTTCCGAGAATGGTGTAGTTAATCCCATAGGTCGCGAGCCCTCCGTCTTTGACCATAGAGTCAGCTCCGACGTAGACGGGAATTTTTGCTTTATTGGCGGTCTGAGTGACCAAAGGCATAGCGCTGGCTATCGTATTATCGATAGGGGAAAAGATAACGTCTGCTTTGCCGACAAGGGAATTCACGGCCTGTTGAACTTCGGAAGAATTCATTACTGTGGCTTCGACGACTTTAAGGTTATTTTTGTTAGCGTAATCTTTTAAATTCTTAATGACGGAGACGGAATTTGTTTCACTGGAGTTATACAGCGCCCCGATTGTTTTCATGTTTGGGGTGATTTGTTTAGCAAGCCCCATAATCTTTTCGGCGGATACCGCATCTGAGGTTCCCGTAACATTCCCTGCCGGCTTTTCCAAGCTTGTAACGAGCCCTGAACCTAGGGGATCCGTTGCTGCGGAAAAGACTATCGGAATATCCTTGGTCTCACTTACAACGGCTTGGGCCGAGGGAGTTGCAATGGCAATAATAATATCATATTTATTTTTTACAAACTTCTGGGCAATCGTTTTTAAGTTGGTCTGATCGCCTTGAGCGTTCTGGTAATCGATGGTGATATTCTCACCGTTTTTAAAGCCCTTTGCTGCTAACTCATTAATAAAAGAATCCTTAATGGTATTCAGCGAAGGATGTTCGACAATCTGGACGATTCCTACTTTCTTTTTATCATCGGCCTTTGGGGCATTGCTACCCGTATTTGTCCCACAACCCACTGTTGAAGCGATTAAGGAAAGACTTAATACCCCTGTCATAATTCCCGCTAATCTTTTTTTCATTTGAAGATTCCTCCCACTCTTTAATCAAATTCTCTCGGATTAAATTTGAGGGTTCTTCCCTGCAATATTTCACTCACCCGCGGGAATGAATGAAATAGGCCCGTACCAAAACCAAAAACGCCTGCCCCTAAGCGTTAACTTAAGGGCAGGCGTCAAACCTGCGGTACCACCTTAATTGATGCACGATATTTAAAAAAATCGTTCATGCATCTTCTCTTGCAGAGTGCCATCACACCCTTAGCCCAGTAACGCTGGCTATGCGTCGGAAGCTACTCATTACTTTTCGCTTCGCCCTCAGGGGCCCATTTACTCGCTCCGTTACCTGCCAGGCTTCCACCTACCCTGACTCTCTTTGAGGCTGGTCTTGCGGTTTTACTTCCCCATCAACAGTTTACAATATTATAACACTTTAGAAGTCCTATTTCAATATAGTTTTTAAGATAATATATCCTCATAACCATATTCTACCCTTACTATTCCTTTGCCTTTTTTAGAATTCCTATGTAAAAAAATATGGTCTGGGACTAATTTAAGATGCCCACTGATATACCGTGTTCTTATGACTCTTAGCGATATACATCGCTTTATCCGCTTTTGAAATTAACTGATTCATATTATCGTTTGAATCAGGCTCATAACATGCTACACCGAAACTCCCGGTAACTGTTATCTTAGTGCCCATATATTCTATTTCTAACTCTTCAATGCTTTTTCTCATACGCTCAGCAACCAAAAAGGCATGTTCCGAGTCAGATTCGGGGAGACAGATGATAAATTCCTCTCCTCCATAGCGACCGATAAAATCATACGTCCTTACACTCTGTTTAATGCGCTCACTAAACTTTTGAAGCACATAGTCACCCGCCAAATGACCAAATTGATCATTTACCCTTTTAAAGAGGTCGATATCTACAAGGATCATCGCCGTTTGACTTCCAATTCGTTTTGCGCTTTCCAGTTCCTTTTGCAGCCTCAAGATAAAGGCCCGACGATTCAAGCACTCCGTAAGATGGTCCGTGCAGGCTAGGACTTCCGCCTGATCTCTAGCCTGCCTTAATTCTTCTTCCGCTTTTTTGGTCGCGGTAATATCTTGAATTTGAGTGATATAATACTTAGGTTTTCCTTCTTCGTCCCGAATAATGGAAACGGTAGCTTCTCCCCAAACAATGTGCCCATCTTTATGAATATATCGTTTGGTAGAACGGAAGGAGTCAATTTTCCCCTCATACATTTCCTTTACATAAGGGGTATCTGCCTCCTGATCCTCCGGATAGATAAAATCCTTGTGAACCATGTCAAACAACTCTTTTGTTGTATATCCGATGATATCTCCATACGCCTTATTAATCTGAATATAATTAAAGTCTGTGCCGACGACAGCCATTCCCACCGCCGTTGCTTCAAAAGCACTTTTAAAAGTTCTGGTCTCATCGATTGCAGTACTTAATAAACTTCCATATTTGCGTCTAAGCCAGAACGCATATCCTGCAAGCAAAAAGGTGGACAAGATGAATATCCAGGAAGGCATATTGCAACACCCACATTTACATAAATTTGAAACTCTAACATAATACATTCTATTTAAACTTCAGTAATCCTTTTGGAAAGTTAAAGTTCCTTATAATTTGCTCTCTTTTTACTTTTTTCGACAGCAATCTGACAAACTTCTAAAGGCAGATTGACGGGTAAGTAATACAAGGCCAAGATTACTTGTGAAAGTGTCGAAGGGAACCCCCCTGTGTCATTTCGAAAGGAGAAAATTCCCCTTTTCGGAATTGCACAAAGGTGATTCCCTTATCTCCGCCATTAAAAGGCTAACTATTTAATATTCTTAATGGCCGCTTCGCCAAACACCTTGGTCACAATTTTGTCATAGGGTGCAACCTTATCTAATACACCCGAATCTTGTAGGGTTTTCTGTAACACGTTGAGGTCCTTTTCTAGGAGAATAGGGTCCTTTTTCCAGCTGTTCTGATCTTTATACCGCTTTACAACAGTGGCAAGAATCTGATCGTCGGCCTCTGGAAAGTGAGGTTTGATAGCTTGAGCAATCTCTTCAGGAGTATGCGAATCTACCCAGCGTTGACCCTTATAGATTGCGTTTGTAAATTTTTGGACCAGGTTAGGGTTCTTCTCAATATAGCTCTTTTTGGCAAAGTAAGCCGTATAGGGAACTTCGCCACTGGATTTGCCTAAGGATGCGACGATAAATGCCTTTCCTTCCTTCTCCATTTCTGAGGCTGTGGGCTCGAAAAGTATGACATAGTCTCCTTGCCCTCCCAGGAAGGCGCCAGGCATTGCCGCGAACTGCATGGTGGTATCAATCAGAACATCTTTATCTGGAACTAGGCCGTTATTACGTAAGACGTACCGAAGGATAATCTCCGGCATTCCGCCTTTACGTCCGCCGATGATGGTCTTCCCTTTGACGTCGCTCCACTTAAAGTTCGGACTCGGCTGTCTTGCCATGAGGAAAGTCCCATCCCCGTTCGTTAATTGGGTGAAGACGATACTGTTATCCTCTTTCCCTTCATTATAAACATAGACACTTGCTTCTGGTCCAGCTAACCCAATCTCAACTTGACCGGTAAGTACAGAAGTCATGACTTTATCAGCGCCTGCACCGTTTTGTAATTCGACCTCAAGTCCTTCTTCCTTGAAGAAGCCTTTCGTTAGAGCGACATATTGTGGAGCGTAAAATATGGAGTGAGTGACTTCTGAAAGTCTAATCTTGGTTAACTGATCCGTCTTCCCACTTTGGTTATTGCACCCCGTCAAAACTAACGAGATCGCCAGAAGAAGTACGATAAGTAGAGCAAAATTTCGTTTCAATATAAACCCTCCCTTTTTTGCCTTTGCCTTTTTGTGTTAAGGTTTACTCCTGGTTCTTTACAAGCAACTTTTCAAGCCACACCACCCCCTGATACATTAAGGCTGCTGCTATGCCCAAGATTAGGACACTCGTCATCACGAGGTCTAGCTTGAAGATTTGACCACCATAAACGATAAGGTAGCCTAAACCAGCTTTTGAGACTAAGAATTCCCCAACAATCACTCCCACCCAAGAGAGTCCGACATTTATTTTTAAAGCATTTATGATATTAGGTAGAGACGCGGGGAGAAGAACCTTCGTTAATACCTGAAATTTGTTCCCCCCAAAGGTCTGAACAAGCTTGATTTTCTCCTCGTCAATCGACATAAAGCCATTTAATACCTCGAGGATGGTTACTATCAAAGAGATTGCAAGAGTCATCACGATAATGGCTGCCGGGCCAGCACCAATCCATACGATGAATATTGGCCCAAGAGCAATTTTGGGAAGACTGTTGAGAATGACAAGATACGGTTCAGAGACCTTTGATATGAATTTTGACCACCAGAGTATAATAGCTAGAATCGTTCCCAAGAGAGTTCCGAGGACAAATCCAACGATAGTTTCTAGACAGGTCACAGCGATATGTTCGAACAGTACCCCTTGTTCATAGAGTGAACCGATGGTCTTAATAATCCGAGAAGGCTGACTAGTGATGAAGGGATCCACTATTTTTGCTCTTGCGAATATTTCCCATAGACCGAAGGCTAAGATTAGAATTGAGAGTTGGGTGAGTCTTACCTTTAGTTTTTCTAAGCGAACTTGTCGCAAAAATTCTTGATGTTCTGGTGACATGGAAGAAGGCTGCTGAATTTCCTTCTGTTTTTTCTGAAATTTAGACATGAACATCTAGCTCCTTCCATATCTCCTGGAAGTACGTTCGGAACTCGGGTGCTTCCCTTGTGCACATAGGGGTCCTTTTGTTCAGGCTAACCCGAATATCGTGAACACTCTTTACCGTGCCGGGCCTTCGAGATAATACAACGACGCGGTCTGCCATACTGATACTTTCAGAGATGTCATGTGTCACTAAAATGGCGGTTTTATTTTCCTTCTTAATAATGGAATAGATATCATCATTTACGGCGAGTCTCGTTTGATAATCGAGGGCAGAAAACGCCTCATCCAGAAGGAGAATCTGAGGATTTGTGACAAGGGTACGAATCAACGCAGCCCGTTGTCTCATCCCTCCCGAAAGTTGGCTAGGATACTTATTCCTAAACTCGTAGAGACCATAGGTTTTTAAAAGTCGCTCCGCATAATCTTTGGCCTCAGCGGTAACCGCTTTCTGGATCTCTAGTCCGAGCCGAATATTTTGAAAAATCGTCCTCCAGTCAAATAGGTAATCCTTTTGTAACATGTAGCCAATCTTCCCCGACGTTCCCATAACAGGTTCTCCATCAACGAGAACGCTTCCCGAAGTGGGTGGTAATAATCCCGAGATTATGGATAGGAGGGTCGATTTTCCGCAACCGCTTGGTCCAACTATACTTACAAATTCTCCTTCATGAACATCAAGATTAATGTTCTCGAGAGCCACGATTTCCCCGTTTAAGGACTGATACTTCATTCCAAGGTTATGTAGCTCCACAACGTTCCTCAATAATACTCCCCCCCTCACCGCTTTCATCTGTAATAGTGTATTGGCGGAGTCAAGAAGGGGTGATTGATTCGGGAATAAAAAAACAGCCCTCACTCGTTCACTGTAAATAAACGAGTAAGAGCTATAAGCATTAACAAAGGGTTATTCAATCTTAAATTTCTGTACCGATTCATTCAGGCTTTGGGCGAGATTGTGCTGGCTCATCGCGATTCCTGCGACCCCTTCGACTTCTTTTGCCGTTAAGGATACTGTTTCAGATATTTGTTGGGAACTCGCAGCCCCTTGTTCTGAAAAAGCGGCTACTGACTCAATGGTCATAATAACTTCTTTAATGGATGCCGAAATCTGCTCTGAATTCGCCGCAAAGTTCTCGACAAGTTTTGAGACAAATTCGGCGTCTTCCTGATACTGAATTCCATTCTTCACGAGACTGACATAGTCTGCTTTGACTGTCTCGTCCATATACGTCAGAATATCACTAGCATATTCGGATAAGTTTGCAAAGGCCTGCTGAACTTGATTTGTAACAGTCTGGATTCCGGAGACTGTGGTCGATGATTGTTCAGCTAACTTTCTTACTTCATCCGCAACAACAGCAAAGCCTCTGCCTTGTTCCCCAGCTCTTGCTGCTTCAATCGCAGCATTTAAGGCTAAGAGGTTCGTTTGTGCCGCGATATCGGAGATGGCTTGTGCCATATCCCCAATTTCAGCAACAACCTTTCCCTCTTCAATGGCCTTAAGTATACGGGCCTGTTTTTCTTCATATATCTTATCTGATTGTTTAGCGGAATTTTCTGCTGTAGTTCTCATCAATATAGCTCTACTCTTGATTTCCTCAGCGTTTTTAGCTCCTGACTCAGCATTATTCGCCAGCTGAGTCGTGGAATCAAGAATAGCCTGAGCCGAAGCAGTGACTTCTTCTGTTGCTGCACTATTCTCTTCAAGGCCCGCTGCAATCTCGTGAGTGCTAGCACTAACGCTTTGGGTCTGTGCCGTTATCTCCTGAACGGCTGCTGCCAAGGTTTGACTTCCATCATTGAGATTCATGGAAGTCCGTGACACGTCGGTAAGGATGCCTTGTGTCGAAGCAATCATGTTGTCGAAGCTTCTCGAAAGTACTCCTAATTCATCTTTCGAAGCGTAATTAATTCTCTTCGTTAAATCACCTTTTTGAACTTGGGCAACAATATTAACCATTTTGTTGAGAGGATTGGTAATCGTTCTTGAAATAAATAAGCCGATAATGACTGCGAGAAGGATTGCCACCAAACAAATGGTTCCAATTTTGTACATGAGTGCATTTGTAGTAGCCATTATATCCGATTTGAGATCTGTTACCACCAAGACCCAATTCGTCCCCGGAATGATGGTGTAAGATGCTTTATAGTCAACATTATCTTGTCGATATTCTAGAGTGCGAGTCTCAATCTCTGTTGGGGCTTCCTTTTTATTGACGATATCCATGACTTCTGGAATCTCAATTTTCTTTGTGACAAGGCTTTTATCCGGATGGGCAAGAACCGTTCCGGCATTATCGACCATGAATGCGTAGCCTTTATCCCCGACTTTGATATTACTCAAGGCTTCTAGAAAGAAATCAGTGTAAGCTACGTTACCCAGAACCCCAAAAACTTTTCCACTTGTATCCTTAATGGATGTGGCAAAAACAACGATATTTTTCTGGTTAACATTCGATACGAGAACCTCACTGATATTAGCTTTACCCTCCATCGCTAATTTAAAGTAATCCCTTTTTGAGGAATTACTTTTATGATTTTTTACATCACTATCTGCAATAATAAGCCCAGAAGGGTCATTAACTTGGAGATGTTGATGGAAGGGCATGGATTTGATGTTTTCTGCTAACGTTTTATCCGCTTCATTAAGTAAGCCATTATCCGCTCTAAAGAAGCCATCTTCAGAGTCAGTCTTCCGAGCTTCAAGTAAATTAATAAAAGCGTTATTGCTCGCCATGAGTTCTGCTGCGGCCTTTTCCTCGGAAATCAGACCTTGAATATTCTCTGCAGCCCTTTGAGTGTTTGTTTGAAGTTCTCTTTCGCTCGATTCGACGACGATACTTGAAGTACTAAAATAAACTATAACTCCTGTTGCAAGAAGGCAAATTGCGACTAATAAAGAAATAAATAAGGGCAACTTTTTTGAAAGGTTCATTTTTCTTTTCTCCTCATTACTTTCTGTAGGCTCTACTTAGTTTTTGAATATGTAGCATTGATTCACTGATTTCGGAAAATGGATTTAGTTCCTAATGTAAAAACTTCTATTCTTATTACTTCCCCCCTAAAAATCACAAAAAAAAGACAACCAATTTTGGGCTGCCTTCTATAAACCAAGAGACCTACGGTACTCTTGGGATATTTACGACTGGCAGCCTGGCGATCATAGCTTTTTGCCTTAGACCCTTGGCTTTGCGTCCCCACCTTTCGATGAGTTTGCCTTTTTCAACATTTTTTTCTCTTTTCTACGATTATATAGCAAAATGTCCAATTTGAGAAGAGGCGCAAAAATGATCCTTCCTGAGAACCTCTTGCACACCCTTATCAATCTTGACAATTTGATTTCCTAGAATCTCCGCTTCGAGGGCATCATGAGTGACAACTATAAAAGGAATTTGCCACTGACTTTGTACTTTCAATAATTCTTGCTGGAGAAGTTTACGAGTATCAAGATCGAGAGCTGACAGCGGTTCATCCAAAAGCATTAGCTCTGGTTCGGTCATTAATGCCCGGGCTAAAGCAACTCTTTGCTTTTCTCCTCCAGAGATCTGACTTGGATAGCGCTGCCGAAGATGGCCAATTTTAAGGATTTCTAAGATTTCTGAAACGCCCAAGGCTTTATGGGAAGTGCTATCTTTTTTTGGCTTCCCATAAAGGACGTTCTTTTCGATTGTCATATGGGGAAAGAGAGCATAGTCCTGAAAAACATACCCAATGCGGCGGTTTCTCACTGGTACATTGATTTTCCCCTGAGAGGAAAAAACAGGTTTATCATTAATCACGATTTCTCCCCAGGAGGGGGTTTGAAGCCCGGCTATACACTGAAGTACAGTTGTTTTGCCTGCGCCTGAGGGTCCGACGAGGACAAGGATATTATTCTCTATCGAGAAATCCACCTCGAGGTCATACGAAGGTAGCTTTTTCTTGAGGTGTACCCTTACCATCACACCATCTCCTCATTTGAGTTACGCTTCTTCGAGCCTTTTCCCCAATGATTCAAGCCAAAAATAACTAGGAAACTGAATAAAACCATAATTGAAACAAGTATCCAAGCTTCTCGAGTCTGTCCACTCTCACTAGCAAAGTAGATTGCGAGGGGCATGGTTGAAGTCTTCCCAGGGATGTTCCCTGCAATCATCAGGGTCGCCCCGAATTCCCCTAGAGACCGGGCAAAAGCCAGTACGAAGCCGGCGACAACCCCATGCTTCGCTAAAGGGAGTGTGATTGTAAAAAATACCTTGAGTTCGCCTGCCCCTAGGGTACGTGCAGCCTTCTCCAACTTGCTGTCCACACTCTCGATTGCAGCCTTGACCGATTGATACATTAAGGGAAAGGAAACCACCGCAGCGGCGATAATGGCACCCCATATAGTAAACACAATTTTGAGGTGGAATAATTGCTGCAAGAGTATACCCAGCGGTCCATTTTTACCAAAAACGTATAGCAAAGTAAACCCAACGACCGAGGGCGGAAGTACCAAGGGAAGAGTAATGAGGGATTCCGCAACATTTTTTCCAGGAAACTCCCGCTTCGCCATAAGGGTCGCTATAGGAATAGAAGAGCAGACGACAATAAGCACGGCCGCTCCTGCTACTTTTAAAGATAAAATTATCGGAGAAAAATCAAAATCCATAGAAAACTCCTGAAGTTATTTTACTATCGAGGCAAATCCATATTTGACAAAGATTTGTTGGGCCTCAGAACTTTGCAGATACTTAAGGAAGTCTTGCGCAGCCTCTTTTTCCTTCGTTGCAGCGACAACTGCTGCAGGGTAAACGATGGCCTTATGGCTATCCGCGGGAAAGGTTAAAGCCACTTTGACTTTTGTAGATCCTTGAGCATCCGATTTATAAACAATTCCTGCTTCAGCGTTCCCAGTTTCAACATAATTCAAGACTTGAGTTACGTCTTTCGCCATGACAAACTTGGGCTTCAGGTTATCCCAAAGCTTAAGACTTGTTAGAGCTTCTTGAGCATATTTACCGGCTGGGACGGATTCAGGTGTTCCGATGCCAATTTTTTCAACGCTTGATTTGGTCAGATCTTGAACGGTGGTAACCTCCTTATTATCTAATCCTGTGACAAGAACTAAGTCATTCCCCACCAAATTTACGATGCTCTCTTTGACGAGCAGATTCTTTTGATCCAGTGCATCGACTTGTGACTTTCCTGCAGAAATGAAGAGATCAGCCGGAGCTCCTTGCTCGATCTGTTGTTGGAGGGTTCCAGAAGCCCCAAAATTAAAGGTCAGTTTTATTTCAGGTTTTTTCATTGCATAAGCTTTTTGTAGCTCTGTCATTGAGTCCTTCAAGCTCGCAGCAGCTGAAACGATGATTTCAGTTGATTTAGGTTGCATGCTATTCTTGGCAGAATCTGTCGTGTTACTATTCCCACAACCCACTAAAATTAGGGAAACGAGTAAACTTAGAACCATTAAGAATCTCAGGGTTTTTTTCACACAAGTTCCTCCTTAATATTGTAGCATAAAGTCTCTTATTGATACAATTTACAGTAAGCAGTGCAATTCATGATAGTTCAGTTATATTAGTTTTCGTTTGAATTTAATCTAGAATTCTCCACATCGATTTGTCTATGCCTAATATAAATGAACAGAAACTAACATAACCAAACTTCAGGACAATTGTATAATCTGATATAATGAATTGCAATATCCTAAACAAACTTTAAGAAGAAGAGAGGTGTGATTTCTTTGACGAATGATGTCTCTTATACACCTGAGGAAGTGGCAAAGATACTTAAAATCTCGAAATTCACTGTATATGAGATGATTAAGCGCGGCGATCTCTGCGCTTATCATATTGGTCGCAAAGTCCGAGTCGAAAGTGCGGACCTTGAGAGTTATATTCAAAAGGCGAAGGCTGGGAGTTCAGTTACTTCACCAGTGGGTGCTCCCGCGCTAAACGTGCCCGTAAATCATTACTTCCAACAAGATCAAGGTCTTGTCATCTGCGGTCAGGATATCGTCTTAGATATCTTGACTCGCCACCTGGAGAAACAGTTCCCTCACATTCGTTTTCTGCGTCACTATATTGGAAGTCTTGACGGACTAAACGCTCTTTACCGCGGGGTTGCCAATGTCGTGACCACGCATTTATGGGATAGCGATACAGATGAGTATAATTTACCCTATGTCCGTAGATTATTACCGGGCCACCAAGCCTGTATCATTAACTTAGTCTACCGCACTGAGGGGTTCTATGTGGCTAAAGGAAACCCTAAAAGAATCCTCTCTTGGGGTGATTTAGCTCGCTCTGATGTTCATCTGGTCAATCGAGAACGTGGTTCAGGTGCAAGGGTATTACTGGATGAGCAACTACGAATCGCGGGCATTTCTCATCAAAATGTTCAGGGCTATGAAGATGAGGAAATGACCCATGTTGCGGTAGCCAGTAGGGTGGCTCGCGGTGAAGCGGACGTTGGTTTAGGCATTGAAAAGGCTGCCATGCAAGTGAGTAAGATCGATTTCGTTCCTTTACAAAAAGAACGGTACGATTTAGTTGTCCGTATGGAGGATTTAGCGAGGCCACATTTTCAGGCCTTATGGAGTATTCTCAAGTCGGCGGCATTCCGAAATGAGGTTTCGGGGCTTGGGGGATATGATATCTCGCATATGGGGGAAGTGATGGGAGAGGTGTAAGGCACCTCCATGGCTCTAAGGCTATATTTTAGATGACGAATGCTACGGTAAGTAGCCTTTCGTGCAGCGTTCACTCATTAGCTCCAGGGCTTACTCACTCGCTTCCGAGGGAGCTCTGCCAAACCCTTCTGCTTTCAGCATGTGAACCGGTGGCGCCGCTACCCCTCGAAAGCCTCGTTCGATTGACGCCCCTCCGCAAGAAGTCGTTCACTTCTGCACGAAAAGCTACGTTATCGGGTCTTAGAAAGTAATACTTCAATAGGAGGCCCCCGCTCCTCGCTCAGCTTACAGCGTGACAGATGTAAAGCAAAATCCTGGAGACATAGGCTTTAGGAATTACTTCCCAAAAAGTAGAGCCAGCCCCCTATTATTAGAGAGGACTGGCTCCATTTTTTACGTTATATACTTAAGCGCCTAGTCTACATCCGAGTCCTGATCCGCTCGATCGCTCTTTCCGTATTTTCCCGCGTTCCAAAGGCGGTTAATCGAAAATACCCTTCTCCGCTCGCTCCGAACCCTGCTCCAGGGGTACCTATCACATTCGCTTCCTTCATAAGCTTATCGAAGAACTCCCAGGATCCCATATTGTCTGGTGTCTTCATCCAAACATAGGGGGCATTAATGCCTCCGAATATTGTGTAGCCAGCCTCCCTTAGGCCTTCTCGGATAATGCGGGCGTTTTCCATATAGTAATCAATGGTTTCCTTTACCTGTTTTTTCCCTTCTTCGGTATAAATCGCCGCTGCTCCGACTTGAATTGGATAGGAAGCTCCATTGAATTTGGTCGTCTGTCTTCTCAGCCAGAGTTTATTCAAGCTATGAGCCTGACCGTTTGAATCGTATACCAGGACCTCCTTAGGGACAACGGTATAGGCACAGCGTGTTCCCGTAAAACCGGCCGTCTTAGAAAAGCTCCTGAACTCTACGGCAACCTCGCGGGCCCCCTCAACTTCATAAATGCTGTGCGGTACATCATCTTCACGTATGTAAGCTTCATAGGCAGAATCATAGAGAATAATGGATTTATTTTCACGTGCATAATCTACCCATTTTTTTAGTTCATCTTTAGTTAAGGTCATTCCCGTCGGGTTATTCGGGAAACACAGATAAATCATGTCCACCCGGCTTGTCGGTAAGCTAGGCTTCATGCCATTTTCCTCTATACACGGAAGATAAACGATACTTCCATACTGCCCTTTCTCTGTGTCAAACATTCCTGTACGTCCAGCCATAACATTACTATCGACATATACGGGATAGACCGGATCAGTTACTGCCATGATGTTGGAGGTGCCAAACAACTCCTGAAAGTTCGCAGTATCACTTTTTGCTCCATCACTTACAAAAACTTCGTCTAGTCCAAAGTTCACTCCCCGTGGGTTGTAATCGTTCTCAATGATTTTCTCGATAAGAAAATCGTACCCTTGCTCAGGACCATACCCTCTAAAGGTTTCCGCCTTCCCCATCTCATCAACAGCCTTCTTCATAGCCTCGATAACTGCAGGAGGAAGTGGCCGTGTGACATCCCCAATACCTAGACGAATAATATCCGCATCTGGGTTCTCGCTTTTAAATTGATTCACCCTGCGGGCGATTTCTGAGAAAAGATAACTACCAGGAAACTTAAGGTAATTCTCGTTCATAAGTGCCATATTTTTATGAATCTCCCTTCTTCTACTGCTTACCCATCTAACTTAAATCTATGAAAATTATATTTTTTACGTGACACTTTTGCAAGCCAATCGGAGAAGTATACAATCTACATGCTTAATACATCCTAAAATACCTGTCTTACCCCTGTCACTTCTGCGGTAAAAGCATCGAGTGCAACAAGGTCATCTGGGCTTAATTCCTTTAGCGATGCCTTTCCTAAGGCACGCATTCCTTCTTGCATCTCCAAATTCATCGATGTTAGCGCGTTAGCGACACTCTTGGCAGCCTGATCAATATCTAGCTTTGTTTTGCTCGGAGAATCGTAAAAAACGAGCGTCGTAATTGGCTCCCAGGGGGTTACTTTCTGAGTTTGACCATGTGCTAGGGAAAAAAGAGGAACCGTAGCCATATAAATGGCATCAGCACCTAAAGCTAAGGCTTTAAGACACTGACCGGGAGTAAAATACCCCCCTGAAACAACTAGACTAATCCGCTTGTTTTTCAAAAACCGTTCTGCACGGATCAAGGCATTTAAACTCGGCAACCCAAAATCATCTTGCTTAATGGGAGTCGATGCATGGGCCCCTCCTTGGGTCCCATCAATTACGACGACGTCAAAGCCTAAGTCCACTGCTACTGCCAAATCTTCTTCGAGATTTCCTGTCGCCATAATTTTTAGAGCGATAGGAATCCCATTCGCTCTTTCACGCAAATTCTTCATGAACTGAGGCCACTCTTCTGGCTTTTGAAGCCCTGGAGGTGCTGGAAAAGCCTCTGTCGATTGACCTGGGGGCAGCCCAGCAAGCTGTTGTGCTCTTCCTTCAAGTTCTGTGGGCTCTAAAAAAGCAGTACCTAAATCTGCCCCTTGTCCCATTGCCACTTCCAGCATATCCGCTGAAGCTATTTGCTCGGGGGTTCTCGCTCCCCATGACCAGCGGCAAATTTGTACGACGTACTTATCGGCTTCTTTGGCCTCCTCAGGTAGAAGGGGGCCTTCTCCAGAGCAGGTGACTGTTTGTAACGTCTTGGCGGCTCTAGCCAAGGCAATTTTCGCCTCTTCACTGAGGGCCAACCCATAAGCCATAGCACTTATCATAAGCGGCATGCCTATGGTAAGCGGTTTTTTCGCATTAGGCCCAAGTGTCACACTCATATCGACTGGGGCACTATACGGAAGAGAAAATTTTGTCATCTGTCTAGGGGCAAACATAAGGTTTTCGTAGCCGAGAAAGTGTTTGGGGGTACCTAAAGGCCGAGCTATTATTTTTCCGTTCTCAGCCCTCAAGTTCACCTCTATTGCATTGAGGAGGGAATAACGCTTCAAAGAAGGTAAAAATTCCGCTAGATTCTGGGAATACTTTTCTGTAAGAAGTTTCTCGGCTGAGCTATTGACAATTTTCTTGACGATATATCGTATGATTGGTAGAGCGAACAGCAACGCTGTGCCTAATATAACAACAATAAATAGAACCGATACCCATAATTCTTTAGGGTTAGTAATCGTAATATGCACTCTTTGATGATCCTCCACTTAAGTTCCCAGTAATAGGGCCTTGCTTCTATCACTCCTTGCTATTTTGCTCATTACGATTGCGATTTTATCCATTAGATTTTGTCCATTAATGGTGTCCTGAATGTTCTCAATGCTTCCAGTAAACAACTTAACAATTTGGAATCGAATTGTATCCCCGCGCAATGTGATATTTCCTTGATCCTTAATCGTCCAATTTTTTGAACTTAAGCTTGGTTTTTTCTCAGTAGGTAAGCATGCATTTCTATAGCGATTCGCCTTCCTTCTCCCATGGCCTTAACAACGGTTGCTGGACCGTGAACAACATCACCTGCAGCAAAAACTCCCTCTCTCGTCGTCATTCCGTGGTCATCACTGAGGAGCAAACCACGCTTATCGACATCGAAGCCATCTGAGGTAGAGACAATTCGCGCGAAGGGTCTCTGGCCTATAGCGAAAATTACTTTATCCGCCGGTAAGATAAAGCTCTCCTCTTCCTTGACAATCAAACGTCCTTCTTCAGACACTTCTGTGGTCGCACATTTTATACCTGACACTGATTCCTCGCCCAAGATTTCAAGAGGTGCTGTGAAGGGACGTATCACTACTCCTTCGGCGATCGCCTCGTCCCGCTCGATATCCCGCGCAGCCATTTGATCCATTCCACGACGGGCGAGGACGGTAACGTCTGCACCTAAACGACTCGAGGTACGTGCTGCATCCATGGCCACGTTACCTGCACCAATAACCACGACTTTCTCCCCACGCTCAACAGGTAGTTCGACCTCAGGCAATTGTCCAAGATTATAAAGATTGATGGTTTGGAGGACGAAAAGGGCAGAGACTACTCCCTCTAAGTCCTCTCCAGGAATATTCAATTTCTGAGGTAACCCAGCACCTGTTCCTATGAATACGGCTTGATACCCCTTAGCGAATAAATCATCTAGGAAAATATCAACTCCGATTAAGGTATTTAATTGGAATTCAACACCGAGATTCTTAATTTTTTCGATTTCACGCCGCACTACGTCTTTAGGTAAACGATATTCCGGTATTCCGTGAAGGAGTACACCGCCAGGCTCTGCTTCTCCTTCAAATACCGTGACTGCATACCCTAATTGAGCTAATTGAACGGCAGCCGCTAACCCTGCAGGTCCAGAACCAATAACAGCAACGGCTCCCATCGTTGACACTACTTTGGGAAACTCCACATCTTTACCACTGTCGGCGATGAACTGCTCGAGCTTGCCAATTCGAATCGCCTTCCCTTTTCGGCCTAAGATACAGCCTGCTTCACATTGTTTTTCCTGAGGACACACACGTCCGCAGACCGCTGGCAAGTAACTATGCCGATAAATTGCTTCCAAGCCTTGATGATAGTCCCCCTCCTTAATTGCCTTAATAAATTGGGGTATGGCATTATTCACAGGACACCCTTTTCGGCACGTGGGCTTTTTACATTGTAGACAACGTGAAGCCTCTGCCAGAGCCTTATCTTTGGTAAACCCCGACTCTAATTCAATATAATTTCCCATGATTTTCCCTCTCTATCTATCAAAACTAAGTGTTGTTTTAAAGAAAACCCCGAAGGCACTGCCTTCGCACTTGTTGCTTCGCTATGCCTTAATAGCACGCTACATAAAGGGGCGAAGTCGACGGTTGCCCTTATGCACCCTGAAAGTTATACTTTCTGATATGCCAAAAAATTAATCCTGATTATAACACATATATCGCTGAATAGAATGTTCAAATTCTAGCAAGCAAAAAAGCAGCTTATGTGACCTTTTACGAATCACATAAGCTGCTTAATTACATTTCACCAATCAAAGCTCTTATTGAGTTTTTTATTGTTGCTCTTCGTTATTTACCTGCGAGGCTAGGCTCAGTCTGCAGTACTTCCTTCTTATTCGTCAGTGCGAAATACTGAAGGCCTGCCACGACAATCAACGCAACTCCCACTAAATAAATGCTGCTATAACCTGCGCCGCTAGCTACAAGCCCTAACACATACGCACCAATCGCCATTCCGGCATCCATAGAGTTGAAGAATAAGGAGTTAGCTATTCCTACCCGATGAGGCTCCACTGAACTAATGGTTTGTGTTTGAAATATCGGTGTGACCGAACCATAACCAATACCAATGAGAGCTCCAGCGACCAAGATCAAGGCATTTGAGTGCGCTTGGCTTAATAAGAACATTCCAATCGCAAAAAGAAGCAAACATGGATAAATAATAATTTTTGTACCCAATTGATCTGACCAGCGTCCCGTAAAAGGACGGCAAACTAGAATAAATACAGCATATACAATGAAGAAAGTACTGGCTGTTTCTATTAAGCCCAAGCTTTGTGCATACAAGGCTAAGAAGGCTGAGACACCTGAGTAAGCACACGCTAAGATAAACGTAGCAAGAGCAAACGGTGCGGCATTTTTGTCAAATAGGTCATTCCAGGAAAATTTATTTTTCTCAGTGGAAGCCCCTGCCTCTTTAGCCTCTTGAGGAACTCGTATAAATAGGGCAATGACAACGTTTACAGCTGAAATGAGCATACAAATCACGAAGGAGATATTGTATGCATTAACATTTGCAAGCTTAAGTCCAATATAGGGACCAAATACCATGGCCAGGCTCATAGCCAAGGAGAAGAAGCTTAATCCTTCTCCACGTCTTGAAGAAGGTATGATCTCCGCACAGATTGTTCCTTTGACCGTTGTGATAATACCAAACGTTATACCATGAAAAACACGTAGAATGAGCAATGCCCAAATATTAGTTGCGAAAGGATAAAGCAGTGTACCCACAAGAAAAGCAACGGCCGAATAGACAAGAATTTTTTTCTGAGAACCTTTGCTTACCCACTGCCCTGCAAAAGGTCGAATGATAATAGCTGCTAATAAAAACGTCGTAATGACCAAGCCAACTTTATCCGTACCTGCCTTAAGTGTCCCGACGAGATACAAGGGCAGAACTGAAATTAAAACATAGAAGGCAAGAAAAATAAAAAAGCTGAGAACAGTTATGCTCATATAATCCTTAGTCCATAACTTCTCTTTGTTCATATAGAATCACTCCATTTAATTTTTTTCGACAAATTTATACATTTTCGGCGACAACTTTTCAATTATAACTCCAAAGAGGTATGCATAGCTAGTTGTCTTCGGTATGATTGCTATGTATAATTGTAATATCATTATTAATAAATGGAGTAACAGAAATGGATTGGCATCAACTCAACTACTTTCAGGCACTGGCTAAGATAGGTAACTTCTCAAAGGCTGCAGAGGAATTGGTTCTCTCACAATCTGCGCTTAGTCGATCAATCTCCCGGCTCGAAGAGGAACTAGGCGTTCCCTTATTTGAACGAAAAAGTCGGGGAGTGGCGTTAAACAGATATGGGGAAATTTTCCTAAAGCATGTCAACCGAGCGATGTGTGAAATAAATGAAGCAAAGGAAGAGATTAATAATATGATTAATCCGTTCCACGGTACCCTCTCACTTGGCTTTATCCAACCGCTCGGTTCAAGCTTTATACCTGAACTGATTAGTGAATTTCAGAAACAATCACCGGAAATACAGTTTCGATTAACCCAAGATACTACAAAGGAAATTCTGAGCCAGATTGACTCTGCCGAAATCGACGTTGGCTTCTGCTCACCACAAGAACCTCAAGAAAACAGGGTATCTTTCCCCATCATGAAACAAGAGTTATTTTTAATCGTAAATAAAGACCACAGGCTTGCTCACAGAGAACAGATTGATTTATGTGAAGTAGCCAAGGATCCTTTTGTCCTCTACCGACCCGAAACTTCGCTACACGATGTGATTGAGAAGCTCTGCCAGGATGCGGGGTTCCGTCCGACAAAATCTTTCGAGGCTTTCGAGGAAAGGACGGTTGCTGGACTGGTTGGAGCAAAGTTCGGAGTCGCCCTTATTCCGTTTGTACCGGGTCTTGATATGGAGAAGGTTTCACTCATTCGCGTGCGCGAACCTCGATGCTTGATAGAAATTCAAATGGTTTGGCGAAGCCATGGATATATGTCGCCCGCCTTAAGGCGTTTTAAATCCTATGTAGAAAGTACGTTTGACGAAAAGTACATCTAGCTAACTCTTTATATTTAATTCTTGACATTAGAGTAGAAGGGCATCTGTATTGTTGAAAAGGCATCGTCGATCGCTCATGCAACTGTTATACAGAATTTGCCACGATACTCTACTGTAGGTCAATAGTAGTCTTCAACCTTTTGTACATAGAAAAACAGGGGGACAAGTTCGTCCCCCTGCTCTATTTTAATCTTATTGGAAGTAACGCTCGAGTAATCCTTTGAAGGCTTTACCATGGCGGGCTTCATCTTTGCACATTTCATGAACAGTATCATGGATTGCATCGAGATTGAGTTTCTTCGCTAAAGTTGCAAGATCCTTCTTACCTTGAGTTGCACCATACTCTGCATCAACTCTTAATTGGAGGTTTTTCTTGGTGTCTGCACTGACGACTTCTCCTAAGAGTTCTGCAAATTTAGCAGCATGTTCTGCTTCTTCAAAGGCGATACGTTTGTAAGCTTCTGCAACTTCAGGGTAACCTTCACGGTCTGCTTGACGGCTCATGGCCAGATACATACCAATCTCGGTGCATTCGCCCGTGAAGTTAGCTCTTAAGGCTTCGAGAACTTCAGGGTCAACCCCTTGGGCGATTCCTACTTTATGCTCATCAGCCCACTGTAGGACACCTTCAACCTTCTCAGTGAACTTATCCTTCGGTGCATGACATTGTGGGCAGCTCTCAGGTGCCTCATTACCTTCATAGATGTAACCACAAACGGCGCAAACAAACTTTTTCATTACAATCTCTCCTTTAAACATTCTTTTATTTAATAAATAGGTTATGCGATGTTTCTCTTTACATTCCCTATTATATTATAATTGTTCTAAATGTCAAGAGGCTTTTAACTATTTTTTTATGATCCTTGAGTAAATTTTTTTGATTCTTTCTTAAAGCCAAGATTAAAGAAAAAAAGAACTTTGCTTTATCCTTACGATAATACAAAGTTCTTTATGTATCAATGAGACTAATTTAATCTTCTAAATCAACTAGCATGCTCACGCTTCCCTTGGGTAGTCAAAATCCGCGATTCTACCGAAATTTTAATATTAGGTTTGGTTGTTCCAGTGCTTGGCAAGCTGATGACTTCCGAATTCTTTCCATATTTCTGACGGAGTTCTTCCATATTACCAAAGTGCAAGCATCTCCTGACGCATGCATCGACACAGGCTGGATTTCTCCCCTTTTCTAATAAGTCAAGACACCCGTCGCATTTACCTACTTTATTTTCGTCGGCATGATACTGAGGAGCGCCGTATGGACAAGAGCGTATGCAATTGCGGCACCCGATACATTTATCATGATCCTGGGTCACTATTCCATCCTGTTGGCGTTTCTGCAGTGCACCTTTCGGGCAATTCTGCACGCACCTGGGATTATCACAATGGTTACAACTTATTGAAAAGTGCACTATGCGCGGCTTGGGATAATGTCCACTTTCCATAGCAAAGACACGTCGATAAAGGGGACCGAACTTCGAATTCTTCACATTCTTGCAGGCGTCCTGGCAAGATCTACACCCAATACAGCTTTGTTGCTCATAAAAAAGCCTTTTTGTGCCATTATCCTTCACCCCTTCGTCATTCTTTTCTATATTATGGCATAAGGTGTTTTGTATAAGTCTACAAAAAATACAACTATTTCTTGTACAGCCATGAAGGCCAATCCCTTACAGCGTATCTGTCGAATCTTAGGCCATGGAAAATCACGGGAAATCACGGGGACGGTTCTCTTGATTCCATTCCATGGAATCAAGAGAACCGTCCCCGTGATTTCTTAGGCACAATATGCCCAATATAAAAAGGCCTTTGAATTATCTTTGTGATAATCCAAAGGCCTATAGAAGCTTAACTTAGATTGGTCTTTACTTAGCCACCAATGATGGGTGAAACTCCGCTTGCATAGAAGAGATAGCGACCCAGGAATTCCCCGACGAGAACTAAGATTAGGGCTAGATAGATTGTGCTTGTGGAGAGTGATCTAGCCTTTGCTCCTTTGTTAAGTGCATAGAGCAGGATGGCTACACCCAAGACTGAGAGAATCCCTCTGCCTGCGAGCATACCCATGCTTCCTGTCAATATCTTAGCGGAAGCTTCAGCTGTTGCCCCACCCGCATTTAAACCCGAGATAAATACGGGTAGATAGACTAGGGGTAATACTACGGCTGCGGCCCCAATATAACTCATACTTTTTAAGGTCTTGGTTAAGGCCTCTGAAAAGGAACTCCCCTTCATGCCACATACGACGGCACTGACTGCTCCTAAAACTCCCATCGCCAAGGTTGCTCCGAAAAATGCAATATACGTATTCGTATTATCCCAGGCTGGACGAATTGAGGAACTGTAGATGTGCGACATACTGAAGATGGCTGCTAAACCCACTAGGGCTGTAATCCACCCTAAGGCACTGCTTACTTTACCTTTACGGGATAACCACCAAAAGGCAAACCAAAGGACAAAGAATCCACCCGAGGTCAGAATTTCACGGCTCAACCAAGAGGAACCTAGATTCAAGATGGAACGGGGAGCTCCCAAGGGATCCCCCAAGTGAAATACAGAAAAGATTAAAGCTAACAAAGTGACAGGACCCACTGCTGTAAACCCAAAGCTTAAGGCTTTCGAAACCTGGAGATCCTGATTTCCTATGCTGGCCTTGACGAGCATTAATACAATGAACGTTCCCACAGCCAACTGACTTAATAGGGTGAAAGTCATGAGAGGCCATTCCTCGGCAAAAATCATTTTTTTACCTCCTTACTTTTCCGATATGAAAATCTTATGAATTTAAGATCAGCTAATACTAAACGGCAATTATAGCTCTAATGCTTTTTAACGTTAATAACAATATTCGGATTGGTTGTCCCTGAGCTCGGTAGGCCTGGGGCATCTGCATTCTTACCATACTTTTGGCGGATTTCTTCGATATCGCCAAACTGTAGGCAACGCATCACACAAGCGTCTACACAAGCTGGGTTTCCCCCCTTAGCCACTAAGTCAGAACATCCGTCACATTTACCGACTTTACCTTCATCCTCTTTGAATTGTGGGGCCTCATAAGGGCAAGACCAGGTGCAAAGGCGACAGCCAATACACTTATCGCGGTCATGCGTTACGATGCCATCCTCTTTCCGCTTTTGAAGGGCTCCTGTCGGACAGTTCTGCACGCATTTAGGATGTTCACAGTGGTTACAACCGATGGAAAAATGGGCGCGATGGGGATTGGGGAATTTCCCCGATTCTATATCATAGACCCGACGGTAACGTGCTCCGACTTTTAAATTGTTTTTATCCTTACAGGCGATCTGACAAACCTTACAACCGATACAACTCGTTTGGTCATAATAAAAGCCTTTTTGTGCCAAGGTCACTCACTCCTTCCTATAGAACAATCCGTAATGGCCATTTAGAATCTTCTTCAAGGGGTTCTCCCGTCCATTTCTCAACTTGACAAATGGTCGAGTTCCAGCCCCCAATCCCTTGGCCTGTTGGAATCGGACCGGTCAGCATGTTATCTGATCCCGCTTTATCTACTCCATTTTTCTCATCCATCTCAACCCAAGCACCATGTGGTAGTGCAACCACGCCAGGTGCAATCCACTCCACCACGTGCGCAGGACGTAAGGTTTTACCGTGACTACTCCTGAGCAGTACCGTTTCACCTTCCATAATGCCACGTTCCTCAGCATCTTTCTTAGCTAGGAATACAGGGTTTGGCCAAGCTTCCCGTAGCCAGGGGATATTATCAAAAATACTATGGGAACGTCTGAGATAGTGAGGATTGATGACTTGAAGCGGATATTCACCTTTAACATTGGCTTTAAAGTCTTTAAAGGTTGCTTCATAACCTTCAACGGCAGGATTATAGGTAGGAATAGGCTGAATCTCAGTGAAGCCTTTACTCTTTACAAAATCCGCCAGGGCTTGGGAATGAATCTCTAGCTTCCCGCTGGCTGTCTTCAACGGATTAGCAACAGGATCCTGAATAAACTTTTCATAAGCGATGAACCCAAGATTGTCTCCTGGTTTTCTCTCGACTTGATAAACTCCCTTTTCCTTGAGCTCTTTAAACGTAATTCGGCCTTGTTGCGGCTTCCCTGTGGCTCCGATTTCCTTGATATCAGTTTCGCTAAGCGTGACCAAAGGCTCAATCGTTTTGCCATCAGCGCCTACGACCTTACATCCGGCAACCATGTTATAGAATTGCTGATTAGCACTAATAGGTTGTATCTTCGATGCATCAACACCCAGTCGTTTCGCAAGCTCTTCTGCAATCCACAGTTCACTCTTCGCTTCATGAAGAGGTTGGGTTACTTGACGCCAGAAAATGAGGGTTTCCCGGTTAGTGAAGGTTCCGAAGCCACCAATCTTCTCCCACTCTGTGATGATGGGAAGAACGACATCAGAATATTTACTATTGGTCGTCAGAAAATGGCTGCAGGAAAGAACAAACTCGACCTTACGATGCGCTTCAATTCCCTTGGCTTGCGCAGATCGCGTCTGGAGGTGAGATTCATAGCCATGATAAATCATCTGAATATTGACATCTTTGATATCTTTGTAGCCTGCTGTGTATTTACCATTTAAGATGGCTAACCACATTTCGATATCGTTAATCGTTTCTTTGATAGGATTAGCAATGGCAGGTAAACCAGCTGCTCCCGCTGTAACGAGACTAGTTCCGCCATTGGCTGTTGCGTAGTGACAGCTTACTCCCGTCATGCAGCCAGATTTTCCGATGTTCCCTGTCATCGCACCAAAGGTCATGAACATTTGCGGCCAAGAATCTGAGTTTTGGATACGTGCTGCTCCCCAAGCTGTAAGCAGGGCCACACGGTTGGTTTTTGCAATTTGAAGCGCCAATTCACGGATTTTAGCAGCAGATACACCACAGATTTTTTCTGCCCACTCCGGGGTCTTCGGTGTATTATCATTGACACCTAAAACATAGTCCTTAAAGTTATCTTTAGGATCAGCTCCCGCGGGCATATGATCCTTGTCAAAACCTACGGTGTATTTATTAAGAAAATCCCAGTCAATCAGTGCATTTGTGGTTGGGTTATCTTCTTTAAGCAACGTATAGGCCATTCCTAAGAACATCGTATGGTCTGTTGCTGGATGAACCGGAATCCACTCCGCGTCTAATAATTCGACCGTATCGGAGTACGTAGGATCGATAACAACAAACTTTGCTCCTGCCTTTTTGGCTTGCAGGTAATGGTAGGTCGGATTTCCGCCAGCACTCCATGCGGCATTACCTCCGACAATGACGATAAGTTCAGACTTACGAAGATCCATACGGTCGTTGATACTTTGCTCATAAAATCCTTCAGCCATGCCGAACTTCTCAGGTCCCCAACGCCAGGATCCCCAAGAGGAAGTTCCCCAGGAACCGATATAGCCGCCCGCCAAAGAAAGTGCACGTCCAAGATCACCTGCACTCGAAGCAAAGATGCCGCGATTTGTATATTTACCGCTAATCCGCTTGATTTCACTAGCTACGATATCCAAGGCTTCATCCCAAGAAATACGTACCCATTCATCCTGACCGCGTAATTCCTTCTTACCGCCGCCTGGTTCCCAGTTCTTTCGCTTCATGGGGTATTTCAGGCGATCCACTCCAAATACTTGCATCCGTTGCGAACGACCACGATTACAACCCCTTTGCTGAGGGTAATCTGGTGTATCGGGATGGGTATCATCCGTCTTTTGACGAACAACCACTCCATCAACAACATAGGCCTTATTCGAGCAGCGTCCGCCACAATTATGCCAACAAGCCGCTGGAATCCATTCGCCTTCTTTATTCGCCATATTTGCTGCTACAGTAGTTGAATCTACTTTCGCCAGTCCGCAGCCTGGAAGCGTAATCGCTGCAGCAGCACCTGCTGTAACGGTCGCCGTTAATCCTAGAAAAGACCTTCTGTTCATTGCATAATTCTTTGCCTTCTCGACGAGATTTGCCATGTTTGTTCACCTCCAGTTAATTTGAAGCACTTAGTACTTGATATCTGAAAGCTCTTCCAGAGCCTCAAAATCTAAAACGAGATAACCCTTGAGGATTTTAGCCATCCCTGGATATAAATCCAGTTTTGCACTTGCAAAAATTTTATCGGTTAGGTCAGAGACCCACTTCAATAAATGCTCTTGTAAAAATTCCCTTTGATCCCCCAAAACTTCTCTAAATTTTGTATATTCCTGGGACCTAAGGCGTTCTAAAGCTTGGTTACTCAATTGGTACATGAAATCCAGTTCTAAGCCCAAATGATCATCAGCTTCCTGCCGAAAATACTTAGGAAGAAATTGATACTTTAGATAGGCTTGCCTAACCATGAGAGTTTGTTCTTGAAAAAGAAGGCGATCCTTGTTCAAGTAAGCAGATTCCCAAAGTGGAGCGGGTAATTTATCGGGCCCAATAAACATCCGGGTGTAATCCCAGTGCAAGGAATCGTACTCTTCTTCACTTGTTAAATCATGCTCCTGGAAAAATGTCGCAACTTTATTTACACCCTCTCGAATCTCTTCGTCTTCCTCAATAAAGGGAAACGATTCGATGAAACCCTTCTCAGTGATGATGCCCAAGAATTCTTTACTGGGTTCTTCCAAAAAGGTTCTCCTTAAAAGGTCATAGGCAAAAATCCGAGTTTCTAAGAGAAGCTGAATTGACTCCAAGCTTTCCTTATTCATTTGCAACACCCCCTCAATAGACTCTTTACAAATTCTTTACATGCTCATTATTGCACAAGGCGATTTGTACAAAGCTACAAAGACGAAGGTGCTTTTTTGTACAATCGCACAAAACGACAAAATTATAATTTTTTCTTTAAATCACGGGGACGGTTCTCTTGATTTCCTTAGGGGATAACCGCAGCGGGGAAACAGGGGGACGGTTCTCGTGATTCCATTTCGGAATCACGAGAACCGTCCCCCTGTTTCACCCCGGAATCACGAGAACCGTCCCCCTGTTTCACCCCTGTTTCACTAGCTTTTCGTTAGCCAATATCTTTTCTTGGGCTTGGCCGGATAGAAACGAATCGAGGGCTTGGTCAATCGAATATCTGGAAAGCCCTCTACTGTAGCTTGAGTATCCATACTAAGATCCTTGCTCAAATCAAGAAGTTGTAGCGCACCTGTAGGACATGCCGTTACACAGGCGGGAAGCAAGCCTGCCTTTTGACGAGTAACGCAGTAATTGCATTTACTCGTTCTGTTCTGTATGGGATCAAATTGTGGGGCTTTATAGGGACAGGCTGAAACGCAGGTCTTGCACCCGGCACAGCGGTTAGAATCAATGAGCACGATACCGTCCCGACGCTTAACGTAGGCATGTTCGGGACAAACCCTGAAGCACTCTGGGCTGGAACAATGATTGCAAGAAAGGGACAGATAGGTTCCATCTTCGTTCTGTGTAACTCTTCTCCACTGTACCCCGCAGGTTGTGTTGTTTTCATTTTTACATGCAATTTCACACGATTGGCAGCCAATACAACGATCGACATTAAAGAGGAACCCTTTTGTGTTGAGCAAGTGCTTCTCACCCCTCTCTTATTGGAGCTTCTTCTTAACATCTACCCAAGTATCATAATAAGCTGCCCCCCGCGAACCTGAGTATTGGGCACCCATATCCGCAGACTGCTTGGCCAAAAGCTTATTGGCCGGGTCCTTCCCCCCTTGGACCATGACCACAATCCCTTGCGGAACCTTAGGGCTCAACCTTACTTTCCGTTGACAGGATCCCCAATCATTGAAGACTTCTACACTGTCTTTATCCTTCAAATTTCTGAATTCAGTATCACGTGGATTCATTTCTATCACGTCTACTCCCTGACCCTGACTTAACCAGGAAAGTGCTCTATATTGGGAATGAATCCGAAAGAGACTCTGAGGAGTGAGAAGCCGTAAGGGATAGGAAGAACTCGACTCCTGCTCTTGAAATCTAGCTAAGGCCGGAAGTTGATTTTGCTTCGCTGCCATCGAATAAAGTTCAAACTTTCCCGTCTTCGTCTGATACCCCTGGTCATGCCAGGGTGTTTCAGAGGTTTTTAATTTCCGCGGTTTTTCAAGGAGTTCCTTCCACGTGTTGATACCAAGCTTTTCTAGGATTTCCGGTGTTAATTCAGCGGCTATCCAATCAAAAGCCGTAAGTTGAAAGGGAAAACTTGAGAGATTCGGTTGAAGTTTATTTAAAGCTTGGGTTAAGCCTCGAGCAATCTCCAAATCACTCTTTGCTTCATAAAAAGGTGGAATTGCCTTCTGATTGATAGCCACCCATTGATGCCAATAGCTTCGATGCAAATCGTAATCCTCAAAGGGACTCGCCGCGGGTAAAACGATATCCGATTGAGCTGTCGTTTCATTCATGAACAAATCCACGGTAACCACAAGTTCTAATTGCTCCAGAAGCTTTTGCCAGCTCTGCAGATTTTGATCCTGACTCAAGGGATTTCGGCTAGCGATCCAGAGGAATTTCAAGGGGGGATCCGTTAATTCTAATGCCTCTTGGGCAAAGTTATTTATATCTATAGCTCGCTCTATAGAAGCCTTCTGATTCTCCGGTCTGGGAAAGTTCATAAGGCTATGCTTAAACAAGCCTTCGACCAGATTATTATAATAAAGTCCACCGCCCTTAAGCTGATGATTACCACTTAGGGCAACTAGAGCGTCGATACAACGGATATTCTGTCCTCCATTGGAATACCTTTGCAAGCCAAAGCCTACCCAAGTGGAGCAAGGTTTCTCTCGATAAAAGGCCGCCACCTCTCGAATCCCCTCTTGCGGTACCCCGGTAACTTCACTTGCATATTCAAGGGTTACCTCCTCCTGAAGGTAGCTTTGCAGAGCTTCCCAGCCAATCATATGCTCCTTGATATACGCTTGGTCAAAAAAATCTTCTTCAAGGAGTATCTTAGTCACTGCCGCAGCCAAGAGTCCATCTGTTCCAGGGGTAATCTGAAGATAAATATCTGCTTGGGCTGCAGTAGGGGTATACAGGGGGTCGATGACCAAAAGCTTAGCCCCTTTATCCCGTGCCCGATTGATAAAGTTCCATTGATGAATTGCAGTTCGTGCGGGGTTAACCCCCCAGAGGACAATCGCTTTTGATTCCACCATGTCTTGTGGATCTGGAATTGCGACCTGCCCACGATTGTAGGTTACAGCTTCACTCCCTGCTGCCAAACAAGAGTCACCACGAAGCTTGGTATGTGAGCCGAAGCCTCTGAACATGCCTTCTGTAGCATAATGAAGAAGTCCTAGATTTCCGGAATATTTATTGTAGGCACAAGCTAAGGACGAACCATAGCGCTGATGGAGCTCAAAAATCTTGCTTGCAATAATCTCTAAGGCCTCCTCCCAGCTCAGCCGTTGCCAGTTTCCTGATCCTCGTGGAAACTGTCTCAGTGGGTATCGTAAACGCTGGGAATTGTATACATAGTCTCTATAGGAATACCCTTTGGCGCAGAGGCGGCCTTGAGTGTACCCATGATGAGGATCGCCTTCCACTTTGATTAATTGTCCATTCTGTACATGAGATAATATGCCACACGTCTCATAGCAATTACGTGGGCAGACATTATGGAAAACTTTAATCTCTTCTGCCATGGGCCCTCCTCAATACCTAGAGTTTCTTTAGGTATTTTATTTTAAAAGCGATCATCAAAGATAAAATTTCGTTGAAGTCTTCCATATTAATCTTAAGTATTTCTTCAATTTTCTTAAGCCTATACCTAAGAGTATTCTTATGAAGAAAAAGTGCATCGGCCGTTTTCTTCAAGTCACAACGATGGAAAATAAAACTTTCTAGAGTCTCCATCAGATCATTCTTCTGTGACTTGTCATATTGTTCTAACTCCTCCAGAGTCTCCCGATAAAATTCTTTGAGCTCCTGCAAATCATGATTGTAAAGAATTCGTTCTACACCTAAGTCGATAAAAAACGGACTACGATCATCCCCTTGAAGCAAATATCCCAATTTCAAAGCGACCTTAGCCTCTTGATAACTGCGGAATATCTCGGTAGGTTCGGCATAGTCCCTTCCTACCCCGATCCTGACTTTACGTTCATTCAGTCGTACATCCGCCTGGGCCTTAATTTGATTAATGAGCATGTTCATATAGGCTTGATTATCACGGCGATTTTGATCGCTCATCGGTAATATAAGAACGATCTCTTCGTTCTTTTGCGTTAAGATTGCCCTTTTATCATAATCATGCTGTTGTAGCACGGAATACACGATATCTAAAATAAGATTCACTAACTGTATATCTTCAGAGTAAGGTTCGAAATCCTCTATCTCAAATACGGTTACTATTTGGGGTAAATTAAGATCCCATCCCCAAATCTCGCCCGCAGTGATAATATCCTTGCTTTCATCGATATTGCCGTAGAGCAAGTCAAAAAGGAAGGCATCCCTATATTGTCGTTTATTCTCAAGCAACTCTTCTTGCTTTTGTAATTCTAGGACACAAGCCGACTTCGACTGATAGGATAGCATCTCAATTCTATGATCCTCATCCGCTCCCGGTTCACAGATATAAAGAAAACCCAGTCTCTTCTCAGAATTGCGAAGTTCGATGCTAAGCACTTCGACTGACTGCTCCTTCGTGGTCACGAAGGCTCGACTAGAAACTGGGGTAACATTCGAGATTTTGAGCAATCTTCCCTCGCTAAATTCTTCATTAGAAGCCGAGGAAGCAAGGACACGCTGAGAGGGATTCGTAAGCAGCACTTCTTTTTTTAAAAAAGTTGCTATGTGCTTCATTAATTCTCCAAGTCCGCCACCGGATACAAGCTTATTCAATAGCTCATTCTGGAAATTAAGCAACTCATCTGTGTGCATATGCTTCCCCTCTCTTCCTTGTACTTGTCTCATCTATCTCTATTATACGCTATCCTTGGTGTGTTGAGAAATTTATTCCCGCTAGGTCCCCGACGTAAAAGGGCAAAATATTGCTAATTCTACTAATTTCCCCCTAGATTATTAGTGTTTAAATCTGTATAATACCTCTCATATAGAAATTATTCAAATAAAAAGGAGGTTATTTATGCTTAATCCGTCCCCTACAATTTTTGGTGAAGAGGCAGATATTCTCAATTGCCTTATGAAGGCCGCTCCCTATTTTCAAAAAATTATTCCGCTTGATAACATGATAGGGATAAGCGATACTGAAAAGTTCCTTGATTTGGTACCCGGTAAGGTAATAAAAATGCCCTTCGATGTAATTGGTATGCCCTTGCCCCCAGGTGACACAATTACAGAAGCAGTGCGCACTGGTCAACCCTCGGTTATGACTATTTCCCACGAGGTATTTGGCTTCTCATTCAAGTCCTTTGGAATCCCAATCAAAAACGAACATGGGAAAGTCATTGGCGGCTTAGGGATGGGGATCAGTTTAGAAAACCAAAACTTACTGAATGATGCTGCGCAATCTTTCTCTGCTACATCACAAGAAATTACCGCTACGACCGAGGAATTATCTGCAACAGCGATGCGACTGGCAATGGAATTAGCAGAAGTCAAAGTTAACAGCGAAAATGTTATGGAACAACTTAAGAAAACTGACGGGATCCTCCAATTTATCAATAATGTCTCCACCAACTCTAATCTTTTGGGACTCAATGCAGCGATTGAGGCCGCAAGAGCAGGAGAACAAGGGCGAGGGTTTGCAGTTGTAGCTGAGGAAATTCGTAAGATGGCTACCAATAGCGCGGCTTCCGTCAAAGAAATAAAAGAAATCCTTACTATCATTCGCGACGAATCCACACAAATGATTAACCGTATAAACTTAGCCAACGAACTCGGAGAAAGTCAAGCGGCAGCCTCTGAGCAAATCTCCGCTTCAATGTCTCAATTGGCCAACTCTGCTGAGAACATCCAAAAGGTAGCACAGATTATATAACTATACTAAAGACTTTAGTTCTATTTGATAGCCGGCACTCATTAATAAAGTGCCGGCTATCACTTTCTTCTTTTACTACCACCCGCTGCTTTTAATATGAAATGTGAATCAAAAGGACGGTTCTATCCTAAAATGAATAGAACCGTCCCAAATGCATTTACACTCTTAAAACGATTAACTCCTACAACCCATGAATAAACAATCCGCTTCTCAACTTCGGTTCAAACCAAGTTGACTTGGGAGGCATCAATTGACCTGCATCCGATACTTCAAATAGCTCCTTGATGGAGGTCGGGAACATCGAAAACGCGAGTTTCATATCACTGTTCGCTCTTTTTTCAAGTTCCTTAAGCCCTCTAATGCCACCGACAAAGTCTATCCTCTTATCTGTTCTAATGTCTTTGATATCAAGAATCGGTGTGAGTAAATGATTTTGAAGCAAGGATACATCGAGTCCCTCGACAGGATCTTCGGAACGAATCTCCTCCTTCGCCGTCAACTTATACCAGATTCCTTCTAAATACATCCCAAAGGTTGCCTTCTCTAGAGGTTTAACTGGGTCCTTTCCTACCTCTTCGACCAAGAAGGCTTTCCCTACCTTACTCAAAAACTCTTCCTTACTATAGCCATTTAAATCTTTGACAACACGGTTATAATCTAAAATCATCAGCTGGTCATGTGGAAAGAGTACAGAAAGAAAAAAATTGAATTCCTCCTGGCCAGTATAATTCGGATTTTCTTCTCTTCTTTTCAATCCAACCTTGACTGCAGAAGCTGTTCTATGGTGTCCATCGGCAATATAGATGCTTTGGATACCTTCGAATCCTGTGTAGATGGTTTCAAGGTCACTCTCCTTATCGATTATCCATACGGTATGTCTAATTCCATCAGGGGCTACAAAATCATATAAGGGAGTTTCCTTCTTAATCTTATCTACCACTTCGTTGATGTTTTTTTGCGAACGGTATGCTAAAAATATAGGCCCAGTTTGAGCATTGCAGATATCGACATGATTGATTCTATCAACCTCTTTGTCTTCTCTTGTGTTCTCATGTTTCTTAATGACATTATCGAGGTAGTCGTCAATCGCAGCACATCCCACCAGACCCGTCTGGGAACGGCCCTCCATCGTTAATTCATAAACATAGTAACAGTTTTTATCTTCCTTAATTAATATACCCTCATTCATCATCTCCTGCAGAAGATCTCTTGCCTTCTCATAGACCCTCGCATCATAGGGATTAAAATCTTTATCAAATTGTGTCTCTGCTCTATCAATTTTTAAAAAGGATAACGGTTCCTTCACTACTTCTTCCAAGGCTTCTTGACGATTATATACATCATAGGGGAGTGCTGCCACTTTACTTGCAGCATCTTCTCTAGGTCTTACCGACTTAAAAGGTCTTATAGTAGCCATACTCTTCCTCCGCCTCCATAAAGTTCATGCTAGAGAGGGGACAGGCACCCTGTCAAAGAACTGTCCCTTGTTCCCTATTTCTTACTTGATGACTCTTACTCTTAGTACTCCCTCGATTTCGCTCAGTTTCTTGACGATTTTAGGAGAAGACGGACATTCGATATCAATCATCGTATAGGCCCATTGTCCTTTACTCTTATTCATGAGATCAGAAATATTAAAGTTTTCCTTCGCTAAAGTGGAGGTGAATTGGCCGAGCATATTCGGGATGTTTTTATGATTAATGGCTATACGTCCGGCTTGATTACATACTCCCAGGTCACAGTTTGGATAGTTCACGGAATTTTTGATATTCCCATTTTCGAGGTAGTCCATTAATTCCTGAACCGCCATGACCGCACAGTTATCTTCTGATTCACTCGTCGAAGCTCCTAAATGAGGAATTGTAATGACTCCCTCAACACCACATACCTTGGGGTTCGGGAAGTCAGTCACATAGCGACCAACTTTTGCAGACTCTAAAGCTTCAATCATATCCTCATCGACAACCAACGAATCTCTCGAGAAGTTTAGTATTTTAACGCCATCCTTCATCATCGCAAAGGTATCTTTGTTGAACATTCCCTTTGTTGAATCCGTTAAAGGCACATGAACTGTGATAAAATCACATTCTCTATAAATCTCCTCTAAGGTCTTTGTCGGCTTAATATATTTGGAAAGCTTCCAGGCATGATCCACGGAAATGAACGGGTCATAGCCGTAGACTTCCATTTCTAGCTTATTGGCCGCATTAGCTACCTGTACTCCAATTGCTCCGAGTCCAATGACTCCAAGCTTTTTGCCTTTGATTTCTGTTCCAGCAAACTTTGATTTGTTTTTTTCTACAAGTTTAGCGACTTCTGGATCTTGTCCACAAGAATTTACCCAATTCACTCCTCCTACGATGTTACGCGCAGCGATAATCAAGGCAGCGATGACCATTTCTTTTACTCCATTCGCATTTGCACCCGGAGTATTAAAGACAACGATTCCCTTATCCGCGCATTTATCGAGAGGAATATTATTGACACCAGCACCCGCTCTTGCGATAGCCTCTAATGTAGGCGGCAACTCTAAATCATGAACACTTGCACTTCTAACGAGCACTGCGTTTGCAGTATCGAACTGGTCAACTACCTCATAACTTTCATTAAAGAGGTCTAAACCAACATTGGCGATTGGATTCAGGCAGTTTATCTTGAACATATTCTCACCCACCCCTTAAATTCTTTATTCTTATTTATTCTTTCTTTCCGTTTTTCTCAGCTATTTTCTTCTTCAAATTTCTTGAGGAATTCGACGAGGGCCTTGACCCCTTCTATGGGCATCGCATTATAGATACTTGCTCTTAGACCACCCACGGATCTGTGCCCTTTTAAGTTATCAAACCCAGCAGCTTTTGCTTCCTTGACACACCTGGCATCTAATTCCTCTGAGCCTGTGACAAAGGGGACATTCATGAGAGAACGATCCTTCTTCACGACAGTACCTCTGAACAGTCGGCTCGAATCAAGGTAATCATAGAGGACAGCCGCCTTTTCCTCATTCATCTTCTTCATGGCCTCGAGCCCGCCTAGCTTCTGAACCCACTTAAAGACTTTGCCACAGATATATATCCCATAGGCTGGAGGAGTATTATAGAGCGAGTTATTCTCTGCATGAATCTTATAGCGAAGCATCGTTGGCGTGCCCGGTAAAACCTCGTCCGTAATTAGATCTTCACGTATGATGACTACAACTACTCCTGCAGGACCAATATTCTTTTGAACACCAGCAAATATAAGACCGTACTTTGTGACATCGACGGGTTCAGAGAGAATATCTGAAGACATGTCTGCCACTAAGATTTTATCTCCGGTCTCAGGTAATTCGTTATATTTGGTTCCATAGATTGTATTGTTATGGGTGATGTATACATAATCGGCATCCTCAGAAATCTTTAAGTTCTTTAAATCGGGTATATAGGAAAACGTCTTGTCTTCTGAGGAAGCGATGACATTAATCTTGCCATATATTTTACCTTCGGCGATGGCTTTCTTTGCCCATTGTCCTGTGCTAATGTAGTCGGCTACTCTATTCTTCATTAAGTTCATGGGAATCATGGCAAACTGCTGTGATCCACCACCCTGGAGAAAGAGAACTTTATAATTATCGGGTATGTTCATCAGAATTCTAAGATCCTTTTCTGCATCTGCGATGATCTGCTCAAAGGCCTTTGAACGATGACTCATCTCCATTACGGACATACCGGTTCCGTTATAATCCAACATCTCTTCTGCTGCCTCTCTAAGCACCTCTTCAGGTAATACAGCTGGGCCTGCGGAAAAATTAAATACTCTTGTCATTTGTAAATCCCCCTTAATCTTTTCACCCAATAACTTTTTTCTTTTCTATCTTCCCTTTTGGTAGGGCCACGTACCATTAAATAGCTTATTCTCATAAAATAACCCTTCTTTATTACTTTTTAGATAAATTGTATCAAACTGGATATCCAGGGAAAAACAAAACCCACCCCATAATTGGGGCGGGAATTCCGCGGTGCCACCCAAGTTCTAGCTGATAAAGGATACATGAAAGCAGACGCTTTTAAAATATAAAAACCCCTCGTCCCAATTAGGGACGAGAGGTTATTCCCGCGTTGCCACCCATGTTGCCGAATCGGCCAACTTATGTCCGCGTTATCGGGCGGAACCCGTCACAATTCATCATCGGCCACTCCAGGATGGAATCCTTTAGCTTCATAGACTGACTTTCACCAACTGTCAGCTCTCTAAACTAGTAAGCTTGGGACTTCCCTTCATCGTGTTAGGTATTTTCTAGGTTTTGATTATTTAGATTCTAATCTATAACAGGTCATCTTGTCAAGACTATTTTTGTATTATTATTTCCCCGCTTCTAGATTTCCTTCAAGCCCTATCTCAGCCGCCACCTTCTGCATGCCTTTAATCGTTTGCTCTATTACATAATCTAAGTCCATCGTTAGCCTTGCAGCCCCGTCTTCGATGACTTCACGGCTGACTCCCTCAGCAAAGCTTTTCTGCTTCCATTTCTTTTTTAGGGATTTTACAGTTAGATCAAAAAGGCTTTTACTAGGTCTCAATAGTGCAGTAGCCGAAATAAGTCCTGTCAGCTCATCGATGGTATAGAGCACCTTCTCTACATTTTCGAGGGGTTCCACTTCATTAACAAGTTTGTAACCATGACTTTCTATGGCTCGAATATAGGCTTCAGGCAATTGTCTAGGCTCAAGGATTTCCCTCGTTTTATGGCAGTGTTGGTCTGGATACATCTCAAAATCGATATCGTGAAGTAGCCCTATGATGCCCCACTTCTCTGGATCTTCCTGATAGAGAGAGGCAAAATGGCGCATAACCGCTTCCACAGTGATCGCATGTCTCAAAAGAGTCTCACTTTTGACATACTCACCTAGAAGTTGCCATGCGGCTTCTCGGTCGTGTTCATAATCCGGCATTGGAATTCCTTCTTTCCTTATACTATCTTAATCTTATTTCTGATTTCTGTTAACCGAGGTCATTTAGGTTAAAAGGGGTCTCCTGATAAACATAGTAATTGAGCCAATTTGCAAAGAGCAAATTAGAGTGGCTCCTCCACTTAACAACCGGCGGTTGCTCCGGATCATCGCCCGAATAATAATTCTGAGGAATATTAATAGGTAGACCGGCAGCTACATCACGGTCGTACTCAGATTTTAAGGTCAAGGGGTCATATTCTGAGTGGCCAGTCACAAAAATCTGACGACCACCTTTTGTGCCTATTATATAGACGCCTGAGCCCTCAGATTCGGACAGGATTTCTAGTTCAGCTACCTTTTCGATGTCCTCCCTTCGTACTTCTGTATGCCTGGAATGGGGAACATAAAAAATATCGTCAAACCCTCTGAAGAGCCTAACATTCTTTCGATTGATTTTATGGGGAAAAACGCCAAACATTTTGGCAGTGAGAGGATACTTCGGGACCCTAAAATGGTGGTAAAGTCCCGCTTGCGCTCCCCAGCAGATGTACAAGGTTGAATAGACATGATGTTGGCTCCAATCCATGATTTTCACTAACTCCGGCCAGAAATCAACTTCTTCGAAGTCCATCTGCTCAATAGGCGCACCCGTGATAATCATTCCGTCAAATTTCTTATCCTTGATGTTGTCAAAGGTATCGTAGAATTTAATAAGATATTCTTCAGGTGTATTCTTAGAACGATGCGTTTCAGGATAAAGTAAGGTGATATCGACTTGTAGAGGCGAATTGCTCAAAAGCCTTAATATTTGAGTTTCTGTAATGATTTTGTTTGGCATAAGATTAAGGATTACAATACTTAGTGGCCTAATATCCTGGTGAGAAGCTCTCCCTTCATTCATCACAAAAATATCTTCATTATTGAGTATTTCGGCCGCTGGTAAACCATCGGGTATATTAATAGGCAAGTGGCTCTCCCCTTTCATAAAACAAAAAAATCCTCATTAATAACGAAAAACCTCATTCAAACGAAAGAGGTTTACTTCTGCCCATTTCCTCTCTCATCTATCAATGTATCCATTGCAGGAATTGGCACCGTTGTATTAATAAATACCGGTTGCCGGGTTTCATCGGGCCAGCCCCTCCACCACTCTTGATAAGAAGTGATTCTATTCAGTTGTTGACTATATATTAAAATAGTCATCGCAACTATATTATTACATTATTTCCATCAAGTCAATCTGTGCTATAACAAAAATCATAAAACAGTTTTAATTATGTAAAAAATCCCCACTTATTAAACTGAAAAAAAGGGGAATATTAACGTTCGGAGGTGTAAATAAATATGTTAAATAAACAATCCGACACTCAAAAAGCCAAACAAGACATCCAAAATGACCTGTCCTCTAATAGCGGACAAAGTTCCCAATCGAATGCTATGGGATCGGGCTTATCCAGTTCAAACTCTAGTGAGGCACAACAAGTTAGACAAGACATCCAAAATGACCTGTCCTCAAGTAGCGGACAAAGCTCCCAATCGAATGCCATGGGATCGGGCTTATCCAGTTCAAACTCTAGTGAAGCGCAACAAGTTAGACAAGACATCCAACGTGACCTGTCCTCTAGTAGCGGACAAAGCTTCCAATCGAGTGCCATGGGATCGAGTTTATCCAGTTCAAACCCAAGCGAAGCCCAAAA
>CAURZJ010000010.1:0-131733 GCA_963529635.1 uncultured Peptococcaceae bacterium | reverse complement strand
GGCGTGGACCTTGGTTATATGGTGGCCGTCCTTCGCCTTGTGGACGTGGACCTTGACCTTGTGGGCGTCCTTCCATTCCTGGACGTGGACCTTGACCCTGTGGCCGTCCTTCCATTCCTGGGCGTGGACCTTGACCCTGTGGCCGTCCTTCCATTCCTGGACGTGGACCTTGGCCCTGTGGGCGTCCTTCCATTCCTGGGCGTGGACCTTGACCCTGTGGGCGTCCTTCCATTCCTGGGCGTGGACCTTGACCCTGTGGGCGTCCTTCCATTCCTGGGCGCGGACCTTGACCCTGTGGGCGTCCTTCCATTCCTGGGCGCGGACCTTGGCCTTGTGGCCTTACTCCACCCTCAGAAGATTGAGATTGCTCCGGCCTATTCTCCTGGACTTGAGTCGGTGTTTTAGGCACCTCTGAACTTTTCTCTTTTGCCTGTGGCTTTACAGTCTGATTACGGAGACGCTCAGCATCCGTTGGCTCTACAGCACTTAAATGGTTTTTTACATCGACACCCATGCCTTCTAGACGGGTCATTACATCTTTACTACTCAAATTTAACTCCTTAGCTAATTCATGAACACGAATACTCAATAATACCACCCCCACATTTTCGACGCGCAATATACCTTCCAGGCCTTCAACTCCTTACCTTTAAGATAGCTTTAGCGAATCCGTAATCCATTATAAGAATCGATGATCTGGGTGAAAGTCCGATAGCAATCCCCAATCCTTGCTTCGTCCCCGCAATGAGAACCGGTAAACCAAGATCTTCCGCCCACTGCGTATACTTTTTATGGGTACCTGGAGCATCCTCAGCCATAACCAAAAGATGTCCCTTCCCTTTTTTTAGCATAACTTCAACTTGGGACTCCCCGGAGGTTATCTTCCCAGCTCTTCGGGCTAAACCCAAGAGTGAGTAGATTCGTTCAATCACGAACCCACCAACTTCCTTTCTAACTCTTCAATCACTTGAGGCGACATTTCAATCTCTAGTGCCTTTTGAAATCTTTTCCCTTTTACCGCTGCCTTAAAACAATCGACATTCGGGCAAATGTATGCGCCACGTCCATTCCGCTTACCAGACGGGTCAAGTTCGACTGTCCCTTCCGGTGTTCGGACGACTCGAATCAGCTCTTTCTTTGGCTTCATTTCCTGGCAACCCAAACACATTCGCATCGGAATTTTTCGTGTCTTCATTTCACTCACCTACTTCTTACCTTTACTCTTTTTCTTCTCCTTGCGACTGTTTTTTTCATCGGCTTCAAAGTACTTTATCATCGACCGATCACGCTCGGTAAGCCTCTCTTCCTTTACAGGGGGAGCTTCGAGAGGAGTAATTTCGGGTTCTTCTAGTGATTTAGAATCTTCGTACCCTTCATAACCAGATTCCTGGTCATATCCAACATTTTCAGGGTATACAATTTTCTCATCCCCATAATCAGAGAACTCCTCATATTCCGCTGTCTCTACATACTCTGCGTTCTCATCATATTCACTATATTCATCGTACTCACTGTACTCGTTCTCGTACTCATCATATTCCGCATAATCCGAGAACTCATCATACACTTGATTGCCCTCAAGATATTCTTCCTTCTCAGGAATGAGATTTTGTGCCAGGGCCTGGGTTTCACTCTTAATATCGATCTTCCAATTCGTAAGCTTTGCTGCTAAGCGTGCATTCTGCCCTTCCTTACCAATGGCCAAAGAGAGTTGATAATCGGGGACAACGACTAAGGCCACCTTCTCATTAGGCTTAGGATAGACACCAAGCACTTTAGCAGGGGAGAGTGCATTCGCTACAAACTCTTCAGGATAGGTTGAATAGTTGACAATGTCAATCTTTTCTCCTTTTAACTCCGTGACTATAGTCTGTACGCGGCTTCCCTTAGGCCCAACACAAGCTCCTACTGGATCAACATTGCTATCCCTAGAGTACACTGCAATCTTCGAACGAGCCCCAGCTTCTCGGGAAACCCCTTTTATCTCGACGAGGCCGTCATGAATCTCTGGAACCTCCAGCTCAAAAAGCCGCTTGATCAAGCCGGGGTGCGTCCTCGAGAGCATGACCTGTGGTCCTTTCGTTGTTTTCTTTACTTCGACAACAAAAGTCTTAATCCGTTCAAAAGGTTGATAGGTTTCCCCGGGTATTTGTTCCTGTGCTGTCAAAACAGCTTCAACTTTGCCAAGGTCAACGATTACATTCTTTTGATCATACCTTTGAACAACCCCAGTGACTATATCCCCTTCACGATTAACATATTCATCATAAATCATTCCCCGTTCAGCTTCGCGAATTCTTTGAACCACGACTTGCTTCGCAGTTTGAGCGGCAATCCTCCCAAATTCACGCGGGGTTACTTCATATTCTACGATATCTTCGAGCACATAGTTCGGGGCAATCTTCCGTGCTTCCTCAATGCTTACTTGGGTTCGTGAGTCTTCGACCTCATCAACAACAGTCTTACGAGAAAAGACCTTAAATTCTCCAGTCATCCGATCGATATGTACACGTACATTCTGTAATGAGGCGAAGTTCTTCTTATACGCCGAAATCAACGCCGCTTCGATAGCTTCAAATAGAATTTCCGCTGAGATCCCTCGGTCTTTCTCTAGTTCATGAAGGGCCTCAATGAACTCCATATTCATTTTTAATTCTTCCCCCTTGTGTTATGTTAGGATTACAATCCTTCATACCCTCTCTTAAAACTCTAGCGCTAAGTTAGCCCGTTCAACCAAAGTACGTGGTATTTTAATCGTCTCATTCTCATATTCGAGAACAATTGCACCCTCAATGAGCCCAACTAAATGCCCAGTAAATTCCTGATACCCCTCATAGGGTTCTTTCGTTAGTACACGAATGAGTTTACTCACGAACCGTTGGAAGTCTTCGTCCTTCTTAAGCGGTCGTTCTAATCCTGGAGAAGAGACTTCTAACATAAAGGCCTGAGAAATTGTGTTATCTCGATCCAGTACCTCACTCACGGAATGGCTTACATTCGTACAATCATCTATATCTACGCCACCTTCTTTGTCGATATAAATACGTAGATACCAATGCGCGCCTTCCTTAACATACTCGATATCAACAAGTTCAAGCCCTTGATCTACTATGATGGGTGAGACAAGAGCCTCAACTCGTTGCACAACTGATAGTCCCATAGTCATCTCTCCTTTTAAATAAAAACCACTATCTCTAGTGTTGCGAAGGATTAACAGAGTTATACAAAACAAACGAAAGAGTGGGCTCAAGACCCACTCCTTACATTACAATCTACATATTTCCTATTAACTACTATAGCACATCCTCAACCTATTCGCAACCCACTCAGAAAAGCCTTCATTTGTTTTCTAGTTTTCTGGTTTATTTCCCCAACGCCTTCTTAATAATTCCCTGAACATACCCAGTGAGCTCTTCAACCTTAACGAGTTCAGTCTCACCCGTTTTGCGATGACGAAGCTCAACTTCACCATTGGCCAATGTTTTACTACCGATGGTGACTCGAATCGGGTAACCCACTAGGTCAGCATCCTTGAACTTGACTCCGGGACGCTCATCACGGTCATCCATGACAACTTCAACTCCGAGCTTGAGAAGCTGTTGATAGAGATCTTCCGCTGTCTGTGTCACTTGCTCATCTTTCATGCTCACAGGAACTATGATGACCTGATAGGGGGCGATTGGAATGGGCCAAATGATTCCGTCTTTATCGTTATTTTGCTCGATGGCTGCTGCAATCGTACGGCTAACTCCGATTCCATAGCACCCCATAACACAGAGCTTTTCATGACCGTTTACATCGAGGTAGGTAGCATTTAGAGCCTTAGAATATTTTGTTCCTAATTTAAAGACTTGACCGACTTCAATTCCCCGTGCATCTTTTAAGGAGCCTCCACATTTCGGGCAGGGCTCTCCAGCTTCAACCATCCGAAGGTCAAAGACTTTATCGATGCGGAAGTCCTTCGCAGGTACGACATTAATATAGTGTTGATCTTCCTCGTTAGCCCCACAAGTTGCCTTCGGCATCAACGGGACCTCGAGATCTGCCACGACAAGTAAATCCTTGGAAACACCTATCGGTCCGACAGAACCCGGTTCTGTGCCTAGCTGTTCACGTACAGCCTCAGGGCTTGCAAGTTGTAAATTAATAAAAGGGCCTAAGTTATTGTTGAGTTTGATTTCATTAATTTCACGGTCACCACGAACAAGGACCAGGAAAAGTTTATCATCCCCTTGATAGAGGAGAGATTTAACGAGTTCATGCTTGTCCACACTGAGGAAGCTGGAGAGCTGTTCGATTGTCTTAGCTCCAGGGGTCGGAATACTCCGGTACGCTCCGGCAGGTGATTCGCCTGCAACAGGATGTGGGCTACACTCCGCTTTCTCAACATTGGCTGCATAATCACAATCCGGGCAGTAGACCACCGCAGCTTCTCCTGAATCTGCTAATACCATAAACTCATGTGTTCCACCCGTTCCGCCAATTGCCCCTGCATCTGCTTCAACAGGGCGGAAGGTTAAACCGCAACGCGTAAAGACACGCGTATATGCGTCATACATCTTATTATAAGTTTCTACAAGTCCCTCTTCATCCCGATCAAACGAATATAAGTCCTTCATCACGAATTCCCGACCCCTCATTAATCCAAACCGAGGCCGACGTTCGTCACGATATTTATTTTGAATCTGGTAAAGCAATAAGGGCAACTGCTTGTAGGAGCGGACTTCGCCACGAACTAAATCTGTGACAATCTCTTCATGAGTTGGCCCAAGACAGAATTCACGATCATGCCGATCTCTTAAACGGAACATTTCCGGACCATAGACGTCCCAACGTCCACTCTCGCGCCATAATTCACCCGGTTGAATGATGGGAAGTAGCACTTCTTGCCCCCCCTTTGAGTCCATTTCCTCTCGAACAATCTGCTCGATTTTACGGAGTACGCGTAAACCTAGTGGCAAATAAGTATATACACCTGCAGCAGACTTACGGATTAACCCTGCACGCACCATCATCTGATGACTAATAACCTCGGCCTCGGCCGGAACTTCACGAAGTGTTGGGTTAAGGATTTGACTTATACGCATCTTATTCCTCGTCCTTTCGATACTGATTGGCATAGTTCTCTATTTCCTTAAGTAAAGCTGGGAGAAGGTCTTCTTCTGGAAGACGAGCAATTATCTCTCCTTTGCGGAAGAGAAGACCCATCCCTTTTCCACCGGCAATCCCGAAATCCGCTTCGCGGGCCTCTCCGGGGCCATTGACTGCACACCCCATAACCGCGACCTTCAAAGGCCTGTCCAATGATGGAAGCTGTGAAAGTCTGTCCTCGACTTTTTCCGCGAGTTCGGCTAAATTTACTTGGGTACGGCCACACGTTGGGCAACTAATAAGCTCAACTCCACTTTCCCTTAACCCTAAAACTCTCAGAATTTCTAAGGCCACAGGAATCTCCTGAACTGGATCTCCAGTTAAGGAGACTCGAAGCGTATCTCCTATCCCTTCAGATAGCAAGCTCCCTATTCCCACAGCTGACTTGACGAGCCCCGATCGAACCGTTCCCGCTTCTGTCACTCCTACGTGAAGGGGATAATCAACAGTCTCAGACATCTGGCGATAAGCCTTAAGCATGAGTGGGACATGTGAGGCCTTTAAGGAGACCTTAATTTTGTCATAACCTTCTTCTTCAAGTAACCGTATATGGCCAAGTGCACTTTCAACCATTCCCTCAGCCGTAATACCCTGATGTTTTTCCAGGATCTCCTTCTCCAAGGAACCCGCATTCACTCCGATACGAATTGGAATCTCGCGCTCTTTGCAAGCACGAACTACCTCTTGTACCTTCCAGCGCGCTCCGATATTCCCTGGATTTAATCTTAACCCATGCACTCCTTGCTTTATCGCAAGGAGTGCAAGTTGATAATCAAAATGAATATCAGCGATTACCGGGAGATCACTTCGGAGTGAAATCTCCTTCAGCGCATAAGCTGCATCCTGATCAAGTACAGCGAGACGAACAACCTCACACCCTGCTTGTGACAAAGCGTGAATCTGCTTTAAGGTTTCTGATATGTTCCGCGTGTCCGTATTTGTCATGGATTGAACAACGACCGGAGCCCCTCCGCCTATCGTTACTCCCCCAACTTTTACTGATTTAGTAAGTTTCCTGTTCACTCTATGGCCCCCTAGCCTTTTGTAAAGAGTTTAACGATGTCCTGATAAGTCACCGCTAACATTAATGCCATTAAGAATACAAAACCCACGAGATGAATAAAATTTTGCCGGTCCGGATTCATGGGTTTACCCCTAAGTCCCTCAACAAGTAAAAAAGCCAGATGACTTCCATCAAGAGCGGGAATTGGGAAGAGATTTAATAGCCCAAGTTGGATACTTAAAACAGCAGTTAGTCCAAGAAGATTCGCGAACCCTTGCTCAGCCCCCTGACCGATGGCTTGAGCAATAGCTACTGGACCGCCCACGTCTGCGGGAACTTCACGGGTAATCATCTGAACCAACGTGACTAAGATAAAACGAGTAAACTCCACGGTTCTCTCTAGTCCATAGCGAGCAGATTCAAGTATCGTAGTTTTTTGATAGACGACTTCCGGCGCAATTCCAACCATCCCAAATCCGGTCTGAGCATCCTTCTCCGTCTGAATCTTTAGTGCCTGTTGCTTACCAGCATGCTCGATAACAAGGAGGATTTGTTGACCGGGTTTTGAGTGAATGTTCTCGGTTAATGAAGTCCAGTCTGGCGTTTGCACCCCGTCCACAGAAATAATTTTATCTCCTGGCTGAATACCTGCAGACTGGGCTGGTTTTCCATCAATTAGAGAGCCAACACTATTACCGCTTCCCGATGTAGGAATTCCGTAATAAGCAAAGACAATCATAAAGAGAAAAATGGCCAAGACAAGATTCATAATAGGTCCAGCAGCAATTACCGACATTCTCTGCCAAATCTTCTTGTTGCTATAACTCCGTGGATCTGAAGTTGAGGCAAGGGTCTGTACTCCATTCTCATCTGTTTCCGGGTCCATTCCGTACAGTCGGACAAAACCACCCAAGGGAACTAAGCGAAGGGAATAATCCGTTTCTTTACCCTTAAAGCCTACTATCTTTGGACCAAATCCAAAAGCAAATTCCATAACCTTGATTCCATTCAAACGAGCTAGGATATAATGGCCAAACTCATGTACCATGACAAGCAAACCAAAAACAAAGATTACGGCCAAAGCAGTTAACACGTCAACCCCTCCTCATACCATGGTTCTATATCATCCGACGGCTAACCGCCAAACTTGATCCGAAGTAGGCATTTCCTTATTGTATAAGCTCTTCAGTGCGAACTCGAGCCCATTCATCCGCACTTAATATACTTTCCAAATCTGTAGCGTCTAACACCTGATGCTCCTCACAGACCTTTTCAACCAACCGTATAATGTCGAGATAAGGTATCCTTCGAGCTAAAAAAGCATGAACCGCAACTTCATTTGCCGCATTCATAACAGCTGGTAACGTACCGCCTCGTCGTCCACATTCATAGGCGAGGTCCAAGGCTGGGAAATTATATTCTGCCGGTTCAAAAAAGGTTAAGGTTTTTCCTCTAAAATCAAGCCTTTCGAAAGGACTAGGCCAGCGTGTAGGATAACTCAAAGCGTATAAAATAGGCAAACGCATATCAGCTCTTCCTAATTGAGCAAGAATACTTCCGTCTACATATTGTACCATAGAATGAATGACGCTTTGCGGATGAATGAGTACCTCGATCTCATCATAGTTCAAGTCGAAAAGATGATGGGCTTCAATGACCTCTAGGCCTTTATTCATCATGGTCGCTGAATCAATGGTAATCTTAGCTCCCATTGCCCAATTCGGGTGCTTCAAGGCAGATTCTGGAGTAACCGTGCTGAGCTGCTCCTTTGACCAACCTCGGAAAGGCCCACCTGAAGCGGTGAGTATAATTTTTTCAACTATCCCTGATTGTTCCTCGAGGCATTGGAAAATAGCAGAATGCTCACTATCAACAGGGATGATTCCCCTTTTTAAACGTCTTGCTGTCTCCATTACAAGTTCTCCACCCGCAACTAGGGTTTCCTTATTGGCCAAGGCGATATCTTTACCAGCCTGAAGTGCCGCTAGGGTAGGCTCAAGACCAATTCGTCCACTTATCGCGGTTACTATCGTATCGGGGATAGAATCCGTAACAGAACGAAGCATTCCCTCCATTCCCTGAACAACCTCAATGGATAAATCCTGAACACGATTGCGTAACTCACGGGCGGCCTTTTCATCCATAAGACCAATCACTTTGGGCCTGAATTCTCTAGCCTGTCTTTCAATCTCTTCTACATTCTTACCTGCTAGCAAGGCATAGACTTGTAATTTATCAGGGTTCTGGCGAACAACTTCCAGAGTTTGTGTTCCTATCGACCCTGTTGAGCCCAGAATTGTCAGTCTCTTCATGCTATCACTCCTTAGGATCTGTAAAAATCCCCGCTTTTCTCAACGCCTCATATATAATCACTAAACTTGGTCCAAGTACCAAACCAACTCCTCCAAGTAGGTTTAAGCCTACATACATGGATACTAGCGTAGCTAAAGGATGAAGTCCAATACTCTGGGACATAATTTTCGGTTCTAATATTTGACGGATAACTGTAGCGATAAGATAAACCACCAGGAGTTTTACACCTTCACTTACAGAACCCATTATAAACAATCCAATAATCCAGGGCACGAAAACCATACCTGTCCCTACGATAGGGAGCAAATCTAAAAAAGCAGCAATGAATCCAATCGTAAAAGCATACCGATTACCCATCAATAAGAGACCAACGGTTAATAGGATACCCGTCACTGAAATTAAAATGGCTTCTGCGCGGACGAAGCCCGCAACGGCCACACCTAAATCCTGACTTACGACCTGAGCGCTATTAAGCCATTTTCTTGGAAACAAGCTGACAAAAAAACGCTTAACTCCAGGATAGCTTGAACTCATAAAGAAAGTAGCGACAACCGATACCACCAAAACTATGAAAATCCCAGGCAAGGCGGCGATAAGATTTAGAAGGAGCTTACTTCCAGCTAAAGCCCAATCTTGCAAGGAATTCATAATCCCTTGTGTGGAATTGTTTAAGGTTGTCTGAATCTGCGGATTGACTTGTATAAATTTTTCGAGCGTGTCTATTAAATTATTAAAAACAACGACTAAATGACCATAAGTTGGTAAAGACACCGCAAGCTCCGTAAGTTCAGTATAAAGCCGTGCAACGATTAGAAAAACAATACTCCCGAGGAAAAGAATTCCTACGAGAAGAGAGAACAATGAGGCATAAGGCCTACGCAACCGTAATACACGCATAAAGCGCGTGACTAAAGGCTCGAGTAATAGAGCAATAAAAAATGCAAAAATAAAGGGTAAGAATGCCAAAAAAAGTTTACTGAGAACTTGGCTAAAAATAGGTAAGAACTCCTGAAAGAAATAGGTAATTACTTTCAGGAGAACCAAGGTGAAGGTTATAATTATCAATCGATTTAAATTCTGTCTTAGTCGTTGTTCCCCTTGGAGGTTCAATCCAATCACCCCACCATTTTATGTAAGTACAGCCCAGTAATACACTATGGGAATAACAAACAATAGACTATCAAAGCGGTCTAAAATCCCACCATGTCCTGGTATAAGATTTCCTGAATCTTTAATATTTACACTGCGTTTTAAGGCTGATTCAAAAAGGTCCCCAATCTGTGCGCTGATTCCTACGAGTAAACTTAAAATAAGGAAGGAACCCCAAGGTGCACCTCCTATCACTTTCCAAGCAATGAGACCACTTAGAACACAAAAAAACAGTCCACCCACAGATCCTTCCACCGTTTTCTTGGGACTAACTTGAGGCGCAAGCAGATGTCTCCCAAATGCTCTCCCTATAAGATATGCGAAGGTATCTGTTGCCCATACCAAGATAAATGTTAGAAAGGCCCAACTTATTCCCCTATCAAGTCCACGAATAAGATAAAGGTGTGAAAATAAAACCACAGTATAAAAGGGCGCAAAGAAATTGTATCCCAACTCAGAGAACTGAATAACTGGGTAACGAAGTGCCATCTTCCCTAATGAAAAAAGCAACCAGATAATCAATGCCGGGAGCATCCATTCCGTCGCCCCTTGAAAGACAAGTATAAGCCAAATCAAAGAGAAAAGTCCGGTACTGGCAGTCCAGGTCTTAATACCCATCTTCTCACCTATGGCAAGACTTTCCTTCAAAGCTAAAAACGAGATTATAGCCACTAAAAAAGCGGTATAGGGTCCCCCTAGATAGGTAAGTCCGAGTAATATCGGGACTATAACGAGTGCGCTAAGGGTTCTAATTAGCATACTTTTCTCCTCACTACTTGGTAAGTCCACCAAAACGACGTTCCCTCTTCTGAAAAGCTCTAATGGCTTTTACTAATTCCTCTGAATCAAAATCCGGCCATAAACAGTCTGTTACTACAATTTCCGTATAGGCCAGCTGCCAAAGTAAAAAATTACTCAAACGCATTTCTCCAGAAGTCCTAATGAGTAAATCCGGGTCAGGTAGTCCCGAAGTAAATAATGCCCTATCTATAACTTCTTCCGTAATATCCTTTGGTTTAAGTTTATCTTGAACAGCCGCCTCACAAATTTTCTGTACAGCATAAGTGATTTCCGCACGGCCGCCGTAATTTAAGGCAAGATTTAAGATAAGTCCTGAATTACTTTGAGTTCTTTTCATAGAATTTTTTAATTCTTGCTGAGCTTCCAAAGGAAGTTGGGACATGTTCCCAATCATTCGAATTTGAACCTTATTTTCGTGCAACTCATTGAGTTCGTGCCTCAAATATTCGGTAAGAAGAGTCATAAGGACTCCTACTTCCTCTTTTGGGCGACGCCAATTCTCTGTCGAAAAAGCATAGACAGTGAGTACCTCGACTCCAAGGTTAGAGCAAGCCTTTACGATCTCGCGAATTGCTTCTACACCGGCCTTATGGCCCACTGTTCGAGGTAATCCACGTTTTTTAGCCCAACGGCCATTCCCATCCATGATGATCGCGATATGACGTGGCAATCGTTCCTTATCAATTTTATCCTGTAAATCCTGACTCTTATTTTTTTTCCAAAAGTTATGCCACATTTTCACACCTCCAATGGGCGGAACTGAAAAGAGGGTAAAGACCCCCTTAAGTCTGAAGGGGGTCAAGTGTTCCAAGTCGTGATTAAACTTCCATAATTTCCTTTTCCTTAGAATCCGCAAGGTTATCAATTTCTTTAATAATTTTATCTGTCATTTTTTGAACATCTTCCTGAGCCCGTTTAACCTCATCCTCAGACGAGGTATGATCTTTTTCTAATTTCTTAAGATGATCATTGCTGTCTCTACGAATGTTACGGATAGCAACACGTGCTTCCTCAGCCTTTTTCTTAACTGTTTTTACGATTTCAGTTCTCCGCTCTGCCGTAAGTTGGGGAATGATTAGTCGAATCACCACTCCATCACTTGAGGGATTCAACCCCAAATCAGACTTCAATATGGCTTTTTCGATCATAGGTAGACTGGTTTTATCCCAAGGTTGAATGGACAGTATCCGAGGTTCTGGTACTGCAATATTAGCCAGTTGATTAATCGGGGTAGGAGCACCATAGTATTCAACGGTAATCTTATCAAGCATATTCGGATTCGCACGTCCTGCACGAATCGTAGTATACTCTCTCTTTAATGCCTCGAGCCCTTTACGCATCCGATCTTCACTGTCTCTTAAAACCTCTGAAATCATAAAATATCCCTCCCTACATAAGTTCCAATAGGCTCACCCATGATTGCCTTAAGTATATTCCCTTTTTTATTCAGGTCAAATACGACAAGAGGAATGTTATTATCCATACATAGTGAGGCTGCCGTAGAGTCCATAACACCTAACCCCTGGTTTAATACTTCCAAAAAGGTCAGCTTGTCATATTTTACCGCATTTGGATTCTTCATCGGATCAGAATCATAGACGCCATCGACTTGCTTAGCCATTAAGATTGCTTCTGCTTCAATCTCAGCGGCCCGAAGAGCGGCTGTCGTATCCGTAGAGAAGTAGGGGTTGCCTGTTCCTGCCGCAAATATAACGATTCTTCCCTTTTCAAGGTGTCGAATGGCTCGTCTCCTAATATAGGGTTCGGCTACTTGTCTCATCTCGATTGCAGATAAGACGCGGGTGGCTACACCTGTATTCTCCAATGCATCCTGCAAGGCCAAGGCATTCATCACCGTAGCAAGCATACCCATATAATCCGCATTTGCGCGATCCATACCTTGCTTGCTTCCAGCTATACCGCGCCATATGTTTCCACCGCCGACCACTAATGCGACTTCTACTCCGAGTTTTCGGATTTCTGCTACCTGGTTTGCAACTGTCACGAGCATATCATGAGCAATTCCAAAGCCTTGGCTTCCCGCTAAAGCTTCTCCGCTCAGTTTTAAGATTACACGGTGGTATCGTGGTGTTTCCATCGCTGAACCTCCATTAAATATTTCTACACTTCTAATTATAATCCTCTTGGGTATTTTAAAAAGAGAACACCTAAGTGTTCTCTAATCGCTAACCTTAGCGGTTGATTTCTTTCATCACTTCTGCGGCGAAATCTTCTTGACGTTTTTCGATTCCTTCACCCATCTCATAACGGGTAAAGCGACGAACGACAATACGTTCACCAATCTTCGCTGTTTTTTCTAGAACGATATCGTTGATAGTCTTGTCTGGATCCTTAACGAAAGATTGCTCCATAAGGCAAACTTCCTTATAGTATTTCTCGATTCGACCCACAACCATTTTCTCGACAATCTTTTCAGGTTTACCTTCATTCAAGGCTTGTGCCTTAAGAATGTTCTTCTCGTGCTCTAGAACCTCTACTGGAACATCCTCTTTTACAAGATAAAGGGGATTTGCTGCTGCGATTTGTAAAGCGATATCCCGTGCAAATTGCTTAAACTCATCCGTCTTACCAACGAAGTCAGTTTCGCAGTTAATTTCGAGCAATACGCCAATTCGTCCACCACCGTGGATGTAAGCCTCAACAATTCCTTCAGCGGCAATACGGCCTTCTTTTTTTGCTGCTGCAGCAAGGCCTTTCTCACGAAGAAGATCGATAGCTTTGTCAACATCTCCACTGACTTCATTAAGAGCCTTTTTACAATCCATCATTCCTGCACCGGTACGTTCACGTAGCTCTTTAACTTGAGCTGCACTAATTTCTGCCATGTTTAAAACCCTCCAAACATATGTATTCAGAATTCAAAAGATGAGAAACATCTTCTCTTAAATATCTCAATAATTTAGACTATTAGCCAGATAGATAGAAGCTTTATACAAAAAAGGGCAGGATGAGCATCAGGGAAGCCTTAACCAACCCCTCTTCACCCTGCCCCTCTACTTAATCTACCCTTCAACTTATGAGGGATAATTATTCAGCAGCGACTTCTTCGCCCGCTTCTTCAGCAGCTTCATCGATGCTTCCTTGTTGCCCCTCGATGACAGCATCAGCCATGCGACCTGTCAAGAGCTTTACTGCACGAATCGCATCGTCATTCGCAGGAATGACTACATCAATCTCATCTGGGTCACAGTTCGTATCGACAATTCCAACAATAGGAATACCTAAACGACGTGCTTCAGCTACAGCAATACGTTCTTTGCGTGGATCGACAATGAACAAGGCATCCGGAAGCTTTTTCATGTTCTTAATTCCGCCCAAGAAACGCTCAAGCTTCTCCATCTCATGGCGAAGACCGGCAACTTCTTTTTTCGGAAGAATATCAAAAACGCCTTCTACTTCCATACGCTCGAGTTCGCGAAGACGACTCACACGTTTTTGGATGGTTTGGAAGTTTGTCATAGTACCTCCGAGCCAACGCTCGTTAATGAAGTACATACCACAACGCTCAGCTTCTTCTTTGACAGATTCTTGAGCTTGCTTCTTCGTACCTACGAACAGAATTGTGCCACCCTCTGCAGCTAAATTCCGTACATAATTGTAGGCTTCCTCGACCTTTCTTACGGTTTTCTGCAGGTCAATGATATAAATACCATTGCGCTCCGTAAAAATGTAACGAGCCATCTTAGGATTCCAACGACGAGTTTGATGACCGAAGTGAACACCGGCTTCTAGTAATTGCTTCATAGAAATTACAGCCATTGTGTTGCACCCCCTTTCTTGTTTTTTCCTCCGCAGGTTCATCTTTCGGTTCACCCTGCAAGGCAGGGAACTTGAACCACTAATCCCACTGCGTGTGTAGTGATTTCACACTGCGAATAGAATATCATACCTGTGCAGGCTTTGCAACAAAAACTCAGCTAAAGTTCGTTCGTATCCCATTTACCCTAGTAAATTGTTCTAAATCAGTCATTAGCTCTGGAAAAGGGAAATACAAATCCGTAAGGTAAAAGTCTTTCTTTTTTGTCTTAATCTGAACAACTTCTTTGCCCTGTCGAGTTGTAAAAAGTGCGATACGACGAATCTCCCTCGGGGTTAAAATATGCTCCCCCGTTATTGATTTCAATATAATCTGACCCTCTTCGACTCGAAAACTTTTACTGCGTCCATTAATCCACAAAACCATAATTCCCAACCCGGTTACTAGATAAATACTTAGAAGAAGTATCATTTCCTTTGCCGGAATATTAGATACTAACCAAAGAACGGCCGCTAGAATGGGGGAAATCACTAGATAGATTCCCCCTGGGATCATTAAAGGTTTCAATTGGTAGAAATACTCTTGATCTTCCATTTGAATCCCTCCGTAGAACTTGTCCAATTCGAGAGAACACCCAAATTAGGTTTTGATGAATTATTTGTTGTGTCGGATTTTGTCAAGTTCTTCTAAGAGGTAATCATTAAGTACTCGGATGTATGTTCCCTTCATACCCAAGGATTTCGACTCGATTACACCAGCGGATTCAAACTTTCTCAGCGCGTTCACGATAACTGAACGTGTGATTCCTACACGATCAGCAATTTTACTGGCAACCAATAATCCGTCTCCGCCACCAAGTTCTGCAAAGATATGCTCTACTGCTTCAAGCTCAGAATAGGATAAAGTACCCACCGCAATTTGAACAGCAGCTTTCTTACGTGCTTCTTCTTCAGCACGCTCAGCCTTCACACGAAGAATCTCCATACCTACTACAGTTGCTCCGTATTCAGCAAGAATCATGTCCTCATCTTTAAAATCCACGTCAAACTTTGCGAGAACCAGTGTTCCTACGCGTTCCCCACCACCGAGGACGGGAACAATGGTTGTAATTTTGTTATTAAAAAAACACCGTTCATCCTCATTAAATACACATCCATTGGCAACTTGAGTCGTATTTGTACGAGTTTCTGTGACCTTTAATAAACCTTCATTATAGCTTTCAGGGAAACGCTCGGAGTGAACGACAATTTCCTCCATGGAATTACAGCCGAAATTCTCCATAAAGCAATATCCAAGAATTTTACCGCGTCGGCCTACGATATAGCAGTTTGCCTGAATAGATTGGCTTAGTACCTTAGCCATTTCCTCAAAATCCACATCATGACCTGCTGCTTTTTGAATAAGTTTATTAATGGCTCTCGTTTTTTCTAATAAGTTTTTCATTGAATTTCCTCCTTTTGATTTTAAGGCTTCTTCTAAAAATGCTCCTGTGTCTAGAGAATATATCTAGACAAATCTTGATTGCGGACAATATTACCTAACCGATGCTGAACATACTCACGGTTAATTGTCACAGTATAATCTTCAGGTAGCTCAGTAGCTTCAAACGATAGTTCTTCAAGGACCTTTTCGACGATGGTGTGGAGTCGCCTAGCTCCTATATTTTCTGTATTAGAATTCACTTCAAAAGCAACATGAGCTAACTCATCAATAGCATTCTCTGTAAATTCTACCTTTATCCCTTCAGTTTCCAGTAATGCACTGTACTGCTTGATTAGGGATGACTGAGGCTCCGTTAAAATTCTTTTGAAGTCCTCAACACTCAGTGACTCTAATTCAACACGAATCGGAAAGCGACCCTGGAGTTCAGGGATAAGGTCTGAAGGTTTAGCCACGTGAAAGGCTCCCGCAGCGATGAATAGGATATGGTCGGTTTTGACTGGGCCATACTTGGTAATAATCGTTGACCCTTCAACGATAGGCAAAATATCTCGTTGAACTCCACCTCGAGAAACATCTGGTCCCGTGGCGCCATCACGCCCCGCAATCTTATCAATCTCATCTAGAAAGACAATTCCTTCATGTTCCGTACGGCGTATGGCTTCTTGTATAGCTTCATCATGGTCAATGAGCTTTTGAGCCTCTTCCATGGTTAAGATGCGCCGTGCTTCCTTTACAGTTACTTTACGCTTTTTACGCTTTTTGGGAAGCATCCCCGCCATCATATCTTGTAGATTTGAATTGATATCCATTCCGTTATTGCCTAGGATATCGGGAATAAGGGGCTGATTATCCTCAACCTCTACTTCTATGACTTTGTCATCAAGTTCTTTACGGTGCAAACGTTCACGCACAAAAGCTCTGTCGCGTTCAATCTCAGGCGTGACCGTTTCTTCTTTTTCCTGTCCTTGACCAAAGAGGAATTGAAGTGGATTATTCGAGGTATTGGTTTCTGTACGTTTTCCAGGAACTAGCAAGCCTTCTAATCTCTTCTCTGCCGCAACCGCAGCCCGAGATTCCACTTGCCCCATCCGTTCAGCCTTTACCATTCGTAAGGAAATCTCAACCAAATCACGAATGATGGATTCTACGTCTCGTCCCACATAGCCCACTTCAGTAAACTTGGTAGCTTCTACCTTGAGGAAGGGAGCTCGTACCAACTTCGCTAACCGTCGAGCAATCTCAGTCTTTCCAACGCCAGTAGGCCCAATCATTAGAATGTTCTTAGGGAGAACTTCTTCTCGCAATCCTTCAGGTAACAGAGATCGTCTGTAGCGGTTACGGAGGGCGATAGCTACAGCCCGTTTTGCCTGATTCTGTCCTACGATGTAACGATCCAATTCACGGACAGTTTCCCTTGGTGTGAGTTGTTCCATAGTATCCCCTCCTTATAGTTCTTCAACAATGATTTGGTCATTGGTATAAACACAAATCGAAGAGGCAACTTCCATAGCTTCCCGAACAAGTTGCCCAGGTTCTAGCTCTGAATGCATCACGAGTGCTCGTGCGGCAGCTAAGGCATAATTCCCACCAGAACCAATGGCTAGAATTCCATCATCTGGTTCAATAACTTCTCCTGAACCGGAAAGCAGCAGCAAACTTTGCTTATCAGCTACAATAAGTAAGGCTTCAAGATTTCGAAGAGCTTTATCCATTCGCCATTCTTTAGCAAGTTCTACTGCAGCCCGTTGAAGATTCCCATGATATTCTTCAAGCCTTTGTTCAAACTTATCAAAAAGAGTAAAAGCATCCGCTACAGACCCTGCAAAGCCAGCAAGTACCTGACCATGAAAAAGGCGGCGTACTTTTCTAGCCTTATGTTTCATCACTGTTGCCTGCCCCATAGTAACCTGGCCATCTCCAGCCATGGCTACATGATCCCCTCTTTTAACAGCCACGATGGTCGTTGCATGAAACATAGGAAAACCTCCTTATATCGGCAGTTTAATGGTTTGGCGAGCAAGAGTCAAGAGGAATTGTGTGCAATTGCTGTCTTTTTATGAATATTTGTATCTTCTTTATATTTTCTTTGCTCGTGGATGACTCTGCTCATAGACTTCTCTTAATCTTTCTCGAGTAAGATGAGTGTAAATCTGAGTGGAAGAGAGCTTGGCATGTCCTAAAAGCTCTTGAACACTTCTTAAATCTGCTCCCCCATCCAGTAAATGTGTGGCAAAAGAATGACGAAGCATATGTGGATGGAGGTGCAGGGGTAATCCTGCTTCCAAGGCTAACTTATCAAGAATCCGACGAATCGAGCGTGTAGAAAGTCGTGTACCCTGATAATTGAGCAAGAGTGCCTCTTGCTGATCTTCTCGCCTGAGAAGATAGGAATTGATTGCGTCCAGTGAAAACTTTGTGAGAGGAACAATTCGTTCTTTACTTCCTTTTCCCCGTACCCGGAGTAAAGTACCCTCAAAATCAACATCCTGGTGATTTATCCCTGCAAGTTCGCTTACCCGTAGGCCAGAGCCGTAAAGCAATTCTAAAATTGTTTGATCTCGAGCACCTAAAAGGGTCGTGCAATCCGGAGTCTGCATGAGTTTCTCTACTTGCTCAAGGAATAAAAACTGAGGGAGCTTCCGTCCAAGTTTGGGGGTAGCAATCCTTTGGACCGGGTTTTTCTGAAGGATTCCTTCCCTACAGAGGAACTTGAAGAAGGCACGTAAGGATGAGAGTTTGCGAGCCATACTTTTTCGTTCCATACCTTGATCGGTTAATTCGCCGAGAAAACTCCGAACGATGTAGATATCGACTTGGTCAACCGTAAAGTTCTCTGACTCGATACCAAGTTCGCGAGCGCTGAAGTCGATGAATTGGGTGATATCATTGTGGTAGGCAAGAAGGGTATGTTCGGAGCGATTTTGGGCTTTGAGGTGGCCGTCGAATAAGCTTAGGGCTTGGTCTGCTTGCACGATTCAGTCCTCCCTCGCGATTTAATCCAGCTTCTCAGCCGCCTTAAACTCCTCAAGCTTCGCTAAAGCACGTTCGGCTATCCGTTGATTCTTCTCGCGCTTTGCTTTGATACGCACTTCAAGGGGAGGCAATAGGCCGATATTCATACTCATCGGCTGGAAGTTTACACTCGGTGATCCTTCTAGGTGTCGGGCGAGTGCTCCTAGAGCTGTCTCCTCTGGGAAAACTAGAAGCGGGAGGTTGTTCAGGCGGCGGACGGCATTGATTCCCGCGACTAAGCCGCTAGCGATAGATTCAACATAGCCTTCCACGCCCGTGATTTGTCCAGCAAAAAAGAGATTCGAGGAATTCTTCAGGCTGTAATCAGCATTTAGAACCTTCGGTGCATTCAAGAAGGTATTCCGATGCATAACACCATATCGAACGAATTCTGCATTTTCTAGACCAGGTATCAATCGGAATACACGTTGTTGTTCTCCCCACTTTAAGTGGGTTTGAAAACCAACCAGATTAAAGAGCGTACCTTCGCGGTTTTCCTTACGAAGCTGTACAACAGCGAAGGATCTTTTACCTGTTCTGGAATCAATGAGGCCTACGGGTTTGAGTGGCCCGAAGGTTAAGGTCTGTTCTCCGCGTGCTGCCATGACTTCCACAGGCATACACCCTTCAAATACTTTTCCCCTTTCAAAGCCCTTAACTTCAGCGACTTCTGCCTGAAGTAGTTCCTGATAAAAAATCTTATATTCTTCTTCGGTCATAGGACAGTTTAAATAATCGGGGTCCCCTTTATCATAACGTGACGCCCAGAATGCCTTATCCATATCAATCGACTCTAGCGTTACGATAGGTGCAGCAGCATCATAAAACGAAAGGGCATCTTCCCCGGTAATTTTCTGAATTTGCAAAGCTAACTCATCGGAAGTCAATGGGCCCGTGGCAATCACAGCGATTTCTGATTCGGGAAGCGCTTTGACCTCTTCGCGATGGATTCGAATTAATGGGTGGTTTTCTAAGATTTCCGTGACTTCACGGGAGAATTGCTCCCGATCAACCGCCAAAGCTCCTCCTGCTGGAACACTATGGTGATCAGCCACCTTCATCAGGAGAGAGTCCAAGCGGCGCATTTCTTCTTTCAATAATCCTGCCGCATTATCCAAGCCTGCGCCTTTGAGAGAATTACTACAGACTAATTCAGCAAACTGATTCGTATGATGAGCCGGAGTCATCCTTTCCGGCCTCATTTCATACAGCTCGACTTCTATCCCTTTTCGGGCAATTTGCCAAGCGGTTTCTGCTCCGGCAAGACCTGCACCGATTACCTTTATTGTTCCCATGTAGTCTTATTGCTCCTCTACTAGCTTGTCAAATCGGCAATCTGAATTCGTGCAAACGTAGCGTTGTCCCTGTTTAGAGCCCTTAATAACCATAAACTTCCCACATTTTGGGCATGGTTCAGGTGCAGGTAAATCCCAAGAAACAAAATCGCATTCCGGATAGGTACTACATCCGTAAAATTTGCGTCCTTTTTTACTCCGTCGCACAACCAAAGGGTTCCCGCAATTCGGGCAATTTGTACCGATTTCTTCGAATAATGGTTTGGTATTTCTGCATTCAGGAAAACCTGGGCAGGCCAAGAATTTGCCATAACGGCCCATTTTAATGACCATATTCCGACCACAATTTTCACAGATTTCCTCTGAGACCTTATCCTCGATCTGCACTTTTCCCATGAGGCGATCCGCTTCTTCCAGACTCGCTGCGAAAGGACCGTAAAAATCACGAATTACAGATTTCCACGGTAAAATTCCTTCTTCGATATCGTCGAGCTTCTCTTCGAAGTTCGCTGTAAATTCGAAATCGACAATCTCAGGGAAATACTCTTTCAAAAGGGTTATCACAATCTCTCCCAATTCTGTAGGGGAAAGTTTCTTATCTTCCTTCGCTATATACCCCCGAGATTGAATTGTTTCAATCGTTGGAGCATAAGTACTAGGACGTCCAATTCCTTCTTCCTCCATTTTGCGAACGAGCGATGCTTCAGTATATTTCGGAGGAGGTTCAGTAAAATGCTGCTTCTCTTGCTTTTTGAGCACTTCAAGTTTCTCCCCTTGCTCGATATTCGCAACAAGAGAGTCTTCTTCTTGATTTCCCTCTCCTTCATCTAGCCCTTCTTCATAGACGGCTAGATATCCGGGGAAGCGAACGGTAGAGGCGTTCGCGCGGAACAAATAATCTCCCCCCGCCACTTCAACAGTGAGGGTATCAAGAATCGTAGAGCTCATCTGACTTGCTACGAAACGCCCCCAAATCAAGCGGTAAAGGCGCAATTGATCTCGGCTCAAGAACTCTTTTAATGATTCGGGAGTCCTCAATAGCGAAGTAGGCCGGATTGCCTCATGGGCCTCCTGGGTACGACCTTTACTTTTAAACTGCCGGGGCTCCGGAGGGTAATAGTCTGCTCCATACTGAGCGAGGATCCATTCCTTGGCCTCTGCCTGGGCAATCTCAGATATATGGACAGAATCGGTACGCATATACGTGATAAGACCACCCGTACCCGCTTTCCCGATATCAATCCCCTCATATAACTGCTGCGCTAGCATCATGGTCCGTTTTGGAGACATATTTAACTTACGATACGCCTCCTGTTGGAGGCTACTTGTTGTAAAGGGAGCCGCTGGTTGTTTACGTTTCTCACGGGTCCGGACATCTTTTACTGAAAAGGAGGCATCTTCTAAGTCCTTAAGCACTTGGTTCATTTCCTCTTCAGAAGAAATCGCAAGTTTTTGATCCAATTTCTTCACTAATTTGGCCGCAAAAACTCCTCCAGCCGCTTGAAGAGACAGGGTAAGACTCCAGTATTCTTCAGGGATAAAGTTCCGAATCTCCTCTTCCCGATCCGTTATTAAACGTACCGCAACAGACTGTACACGACCCGCACTAAGCCCCTTTTTCACTTTTCTCCAGAGGAGCGGGCTAAGTTGATATCCGACCAAACGATCAAGGACGCGGCGAGCCTGTTGAGCATCCACCTTACTTAAATCAATTTGTCGTGGTTGCTTTATGGCAGCGGTAATCGCCGGTTTCGTAATCTCATGAAATTCAATCCGGCATTTACCTGATAGGTCGATACCGAGAAGATGCCCGAGATGCCAAGCAATGGCCTCTCCTTCACGGTCCGGGTCGGAGGCCAACAAGATTTTATCAGCAGCCTTGGCAGCCGTTCGGAGTTCTTTAATTAATTCTCCCCTACCACGAATCGCTATATATTTCGGTTCAAAATCTTTTTCTATGTCTACCCCGAGCAGGCTTTTGGGTAAATCCCGCAAATGTCCCATAGAGGCTTTCACTGTATAGTGACTACCTAAGAATTTGCTGATGGATTTTGCCTTAGCAGGGGATTCGACAATAACAAGTGTCTTTGCCATAAATCACCTCAATAAATCTCTATTTACATTATATACAGACAAGCGTAGCTTAAACCTTACTAAGAGTCTAATTATTCTTGCTTGGCAAACTTATCTTATCTTATCTTCTTTCCCATAGTATGTCTAGCACTTGTACGCTAATACATAAAGCTGCCCTGGAAGTTGCTCAACCCGACCTGCGAGTTGTAATTCTAAAAGCGCGAGTGGAATTTGTTCTGGCGGAAGCTGAGAATTCATCGTGATTTGATCGATATGAATAGGAAGATCACTCATCATTTGGAGAAGCTTCTCATGTTCTAGACCCGTCTTAAGCGCATTTTCATCCCTATTCAGGTTCTCTTGGCTATTTTCTTGATTTTGACTTCTTTGTAAAGACGGAATTTCCGGTAAAATATCTTTAAAGCCTTCGATAAGCTTTGCTCCCTGCCGGATGAGATTATTTCAGCCTTTGCTTTGTTCACTAAAGATTGGGCCAGGAACTGCGAAGACTTCTCGTCCCTGTTCCAAGGCAAAATCCACAGTTATGAGGGCCCCGCTTTTTAACGCTGCTTCGACGACCACAACTCCACGGGACATTCCACTTATCAATCGGTTTCTCATTGGAAACAGTTGGGGTTCTGGCGCCATTTCCGGCATAAACTCACTAAAAAGTGCTCCATTCTTTTCAATAATATCCTCGGCAAGTTTTTTGTTTTCGGGAGGATACATAAAGTTAAGCCCGCAGCCAAGAACGGCCCAGGTTATACCATTGCCAGACAAGGCTCCTTTATGTGCGGCAGTATCTATTCCTCTAGCTAAGCCACTTACGACAATAATTTCATTCTGTGCTAACTCTTTGCTTATAGCTTCAGCCGCTGCCCTACCATAGGGAGTTGCCCTACGCGCTCCAACGATTGCTATTGCCTCTTTTGGCTGGGACAAATTCCCCATGTAATATAGAAGAGGTGGTGCATCTGTTAACTCCCGTAACAAGAAAGGGTACCCTTCTTCCTCTGGGATAATCATATGTATTCCCTTAACGATTAAGCCTTCTTCAATTGCCTCTGGATTCAATTCTCTTCGTTTACGGGCAATCTGCTGAATCCATGGTTCCTCGTTAAGAAGATCTGAAGCATTCTCAAGATGGCGCCAAGCGTTAACTGCACTTCCGTACCGGGCAATAAATTGACGGAGTTTCCTGCTCCCAACTCCTGAAATGGAATGGATTGTTGCTCTATACCGTTTTTCTTCTGACCATGAATCCTTGCACATAACTTCCCCTCCCCGTTTCCTTCTTTTCGGTACAGTAAGAGGGTTTTCCTGCGTCATACTCTGTCGAATTTAAACTCTATGATAGAAAATAATGAAGAATTCTTCCAAAATCATTCTTTTCCTTCATTACTAAGCTTAAATCTCCAACTGTTTCTAGTCTTTTCCTAAAATTTCTAAGTGTATACTCTTCTGGTGCTACCCCCGTTATTACTTCCTCCCATAAAAGCGGAGTAGAAACCTGTCCCTGTGGTGTTGGACGAACACTATAGATTCCAGCCATTGTTCTTCCTCTACCATTTTGAAGGTAATCGAGATAAATCTTTCCTTGTCGGTTTTTGATACTCCGTTCCATCGTACAAATATCTGGGCGTTGCTTCAAAAGGAAACGACAGACTCCTTCAATACCCTTTTGTACCTCCAAATAAGTATGCTTTGGAATAAGGGGAAGTAAAATATGTATTCCTTTCGAGCCAGAAGTCTTGACTAGAAATTTCATTTTCAACTCCTTTAAAATTACACCTAACATCCGTGCTACTTCATAAGCTTCGGGTATCCCCGAAGGAGGATCTGGATCTAAGTCAAAAACGGCCCAACTCGGATATTCAGGGTGTTCCACCGTTGCTGCCCATGCATGAATCTCAATGCATCCCAGATTAATTAAGTAGACCAAAGTAGATAATTTATCACAGAGGACATAGGTTAAGCCACTCTGTGATCGGGGATCCGTATATCGTGTGACCCATTCAGGTGCTTGAGGTGGGCATTCTTTTTGATAAAAAAATTCGCTATCTATACCTCCAGGGTAACGGACCATTACAAAAGGACTCCGGGATAGATGCGGTATAATGTAAGGGGCCATCTCGGTGTAATATTGAATGAGCTCTCCTTTGCTAATCCCGCTTTCGGGGAAGTAAATCTTATCGAGATTAGTTAAGTTAAGTGTATTCCCATTAATATTAACATGTATAGAGTCTTGTTTTTTTCCAGAGACTTTCTGAGGCTGTGCTTCAGGCTTCTCTCTAGACAAGTGGGCAAAAGTATTCTCATCGTTTGCTGAAGGATTGTCTGAATGCGTCTGTGGCAAAGAGGATTCCCCCTTCCTTATTCTAATCTGCACTCTGAAGGTTGTGCCTGCATAAAGGCTTGAATACTCGGTTGCCGGAGAGTTCCTCCTCCCGTCCACTCCATAAAGCGCACTTTTACCGTGTACTCTGGCTCTAACCAAATTGCCTCCTTCATCCGAGCGGGACGATTGACAAATGGGCTATCTTTTTTTTGTAGGGGCTGAATCCTGCGGGTTAATTCCCGCCAATCTGCCTGAGTAAGCTTTCCAGTACCCGCATGCCCGATATACCAAAACTGCCCCTCAGAATCATACGCTCCAAGCAAGAGGGCATTTACGACACCCTCTCTCATAGTCACTCCACCTACTGCAGCCAGGAGGTCCCTATAGTTTTTGACCTTCTGCCAGCGATTATCCTTGCCCCCAAGGGCATAAGTTGAAGAAAGTTTTTTACAGACAATCCCTTCTAGGTCTTGCCCTTTAATAGCTTCGAACAGACTCTGAGCATCCGGAAAGTTATCCACGCTATGTACCCGCTCCTGTGGCTTAAGGAGCTCACGGAGGATTTTTTGCCTTTCCTTCAGTGGGAGTGTGTTCACCCAGTCTCCGTTATAAAAAAGAAGATCAAATACCATATAAGAAATTTCAATTTGTTTTTTTATACTATCTACTTTCTCTAAACGCCTAATCCCATCCCGCTTCATCACTTGATGAAAGGAGGGTCTACCTTTCTCAAGTGCGATAACTTCTCCATCGAGAATGACTGAATTTGCTGAACAATAGTCTTTGATTTGTGTTAGTTCAGGGTATTGTCCCGTTCGTTCATTAAGTTGTCGATTGAAAAGCTGAACCCGACTTCCATTATAATAGGTCAAGACTCTAACCCCATCCCATTTAACTTGGGCAATCCAATCTTCTCCTTCGGGGAAAACCTCAGTACGAATCGGTTCAAACGGAATGATTGGTTTCATCTCCATCTCTAGGCTCCCTTAGCCCGTCGAACGGGGCGGCGTCTCCGTGTTAAAGTTGATTCTTGCAGTTGCTCATCACTTTCATTCCCGATTCCTTCAGCCTTCTCCTTAAGCGTACTTTTAGCTGCGATTTCTTCGTTATCATTCTTCTCATTGCTCAACTTCTTTTCAGTCATCTTTTTCGGTTTGATTTTCTTTTCTATTTCATCCTCATCGGTATTTCCGATGACCTTCTCCTCATCTATGGGTCTTCCCTTTTGTTGATCCGTAATGGCAATGCTCGCTCGTAAAGCTTCCATTAAATCAATAACCTTTCCAGGTTCAGGAGCGGCCGTAACACTAAAGGTTTCACCGGCAACTTTCTTCTCTATGAGTTCCTTCACTTGCTCTCTTAATTCATCCTTATATTTCTCCGGCTCAAAAGGAGCGGCTAAGTTCTCAATAAGTTGCCTGGCCATCTCGATTTCTATTTCCGTGGGTGAAACTTTATCCCAGGTAGACTCAAGATGTCTTATTTCCGCTGGATAGTACATGGTTTCAAGAACCATAATATTTTCATCGACCACTCTTAGGCAAGCTAAGTGTTGCTTCGAGCGCATTGTTAACTTAGCAACAGCCACTTTCCCTGTATCCGCCATTGCTTGACAGAGCAAACGATAAGCTTTTTGTGCTGTTTCTTCGGGGCTAAGATAATACGACTTCTGATAATATATCGGATCAACCTCCGCTAAAGCAATAAAATCCAGAATATCAATGGAGCGACTCATAGGCTTTTCTAGCGACGCTAAATCTTCGTCGTCTAGAATAACGTAGCGGTCCTTTTCATATTCATACCCTTTGACAATATCTTCGGCTGCAACCTCGATATCACAATGCGGACATTTCTTCGTATAACGAACCCGGTTATGACATGTTTCGTGTAGATAATTGAAATGAAATTCTTGTGTCTCCGTCGCTGCATGCATCTTCACTGGAACATTAACGAGACCAAAACTTATCGAACCTTTCCATACAGTATGCATAAAAACACCTCCACATCGTTTAGTCTGAACTTAAGGGAGAACTTCATGCAAAAGTGGAAGGTATGGATATTTGGGTTATAAGGAAAAAACGATGTACTAAACCCATATTCCGGTAAAGTTATAGTTCCGAGAGCTTTAAAAGTAAAAAGACCACGGTGAGATATTTTGTCCTCACTGTGATCCTTTGATTATACTTAGATTCCTAGCGAAACGTCTGAAACCCTATATCTTAAATTTAGCCAAAAGCGAATATTGTTTTCCAGCTATCTCAGAAAGTTTCACTGACGAATCATTGGCTTCTGTCAACGACTGTGTGGTATGGACTGTACTGGCCGAAATTTGTTGAGCCCCAGCAGCACTTTGGGTCATTGTAGCAGCGACGGATTGAATGGATATGTTCACTTCCTGAAGGGTTTCAAGCAATTTCTTACTCATCATGCCAGTTTTACTTGTAAAGGTGTTAAAGATATCCGCATCTTCTTTATACTGTTGAGCCATACCCAAAAAAGAATCGTAATCGCCACTAACGTTTCCAGTCAGAAACTCCAATAACTCCTTTGAGCCCGAAACCAAATTAGAAATTGTTTTTTCTAATTGAGAGGTCAATCCTTGAATACTTATAACGCTTTGAGCCGACTCTTCAGCGAGTTTCTTCACTTCATCGGCAACGACAGAGAAGCCCCTTCCCTGTTCTCCTGCTCTTGCAGCTTCAATGGCCGCGTTTAGCGCCAAGAGATTTGTCTGATGTGCAATAGCAGAGATTGACTCAGCTAACGTATGAATTTCTCGAACTACTTTTGCCTCTTCGATGGCCTTTGTTACCCGCTTTTCGATGGATGAAACAACTTCATCAGCCTCTTCTTTATCACTAATTGCTCGACTATTCATGGCCTGAGCCCTAATCTCGACTTGATGAGCAAGGGATACTCCTTCCTCAGCTTTCACAGTTAAATTCGTTAAAGCCGAGGTTAACTCAAGACTAGCAGCTTCAATTTCTTCTGTCGAAGCAGAGACAGTTTGGATTCCCGCAGACATTTGTTCAATCGAGGCAGAGATCTCCTCCATATTTGCTGAAGCGAGTTCAGTCACATTGATGAGTAGCTGGCTCGAAGATGACAAGTCCTTGGATGAAGAACTAATCTCTGAAGCTAGGGTCCTAAAATAGGTTTGAATACTCTCGATTGCTCTTGCAATATCTCCGAGTTCATCTTTCTCCTCTAAAAAACCTTTCTCAACAGGCGTTGAGAAATCCCCATTAGCAAGAAGATTGAGTTGCTTCCTTGCATCAGTTAAGCGTTTAACAATAATGCCTAAAATTAAAATCACCGATATTATGCCCACAACTAATACTGCCATGGATGCAATTGTTATACTAACTCTTAGATTTTGCAAAAAGGAGTTCATCTCAACTACGGATATCTGGGCTGCAATCTTCCTCAAGTCTTGGGAAGCCGTGTAATATGAGGCAAATCCCAAAGCCCCACAAGAGAGTAACAGGATAATTGTCACATAAAAAATCAGCCTAGTCTTTATACTTTTCATTAGTATGCTCCTTCGTCTTTTTATGTGCTGACCGTTAGCAGCATTTTAATACTACTTCTCTCTAATTAGATTGTAACATTCGAGTATTTACCTCAATTTTCCTGCCCAGTTGAGGAAAATTCTAAAAATAAAGAAATCACTTGCAATAAAGTCCCTTTTCACACCTACAAAAAGCACGTTTTTCTCCTTTTTTCGTCATTTTCCTACCCATTTTTTCAGACAATGCCTGTTGATACTATCAGTGGTTCCACATTGGCAGATTCTGCTGGTTATCTTTCCGCTATCGTTGAAGCAGCTAAAGTTGCTAAATAATTAGCCGAATAAAAAAGGTGACACATGGGGTAATGACTCATGTGTCGCTTTTATTATACAGAATCTAAAGAGAGTTTACCTTGTAAATTTTAACTTGCAGGTTTCCCTTAACTAGCACCTTTACAGACATCATACTTGATAAGCGTTGTCTTACGCTGTATCATTAAGTAAAAAATTTTTAGGGGGATCGCCCTATGACTCGAGCAGAGAAAAGTCTGGTCGAAAATGTGGCTGAAGATATTCTTGCAATGATTGCCATCGATAAAAAGTTTGCCAAGGGAGATAAGCTCCCTAATGAAAACGAGCTCTCTTCAAATTTAAAGGTTAGTCGCACTACGTTACGTGAGGCAATTCGCATTTTAGTGGCCCATGATATCTTAGAGATTCATCGCGGCAAAGGAACCTTTGTTAAGAATGATCAAGCTCAAACCGATGATTTCGGTCTAAAAAAACTTACTCCATTAAAACCAGATATTAAAGACTTATATGAAATGCGTTTAATTTTCGAGCCGCAATCCGCATACTATGCTGCAAGAAGAGCTACAGATAAAGAACTTGAGCGTATTATATATTATGGCCGGCTTGTTGAACAAAAGATAATAAAAAAGGAAGATCGGACTGAAGTTGAACAGGCATTCCACAAATCAATCGCCAAAGCCACCCATAACGAGTTTATGAATCGATTGATACCCATCCTTTATCAGGCTATTGATAAAGGTGTTGTTCTCTCTGAAGTCAACGATGAAATGGTTAGGAATACCTTAAATGACCACAGAATAATTATAGATTTTTTAGCAAAGCGAGATGCAGAGGGAGCAAAAACCGCTATGAAACTTCATATACTTCATGCCATGAGAGGCTTTGGGATTACAGAAGATAAAGGCTTCTAGATTGAGTTTCAGCCAATAGAATCTACGACCACTTCTCCTCGCCGCATTTTTATCCTAATTTTTACTTATTGACAGAAGACATCATACAATAGATAATGTTGTCATACAACTTGAATCAAAGAGGTGTTCAAAATGAATAGTGATGCTGTAACAAGAACCACACCCCATCGTGCCTTACTTCATGCACTAGGATTGACCAATGAAGAAATCGAAAGGCCATTAATAGGTATTGTTAGCTCCCAAAACGATATCGTTCCAGGTCATATGAATCTGGACAAAATCGTAGAAGCTGTCAAGCTTGGTGTAGCAATGGCCGGGGGAACTCCCCTTGTTTTCCCTGCGATTGCAGTATGTGACGGTCTTGCCATGGGACATCAAGGAATGAAGTATTCCCTCGTTACTAGAGAATTGATTGCCGACTCGACTGAAGCCATGGCCCTGGCGCATGCCTTTGATGCACTGGTCATGATTCCGAACTGCGATAAGAATGTTCCTGGATTACTCATGGCTGCAGCACGGATAAATATTCCAACAATCTTTGTCAGTGGGGGCCCGATGCTCGCAGGAAAAGTAGATGGCCAGAAAACCAGCTTTTCCAGTGTTTCCGAAGCTGTCAGCGAATACAGTTCTGGTCGAATCACTAAAGAAAAGTTACTTGAATATGAAAATAAAGCCTGCCCCACCTGCGGTTCCTGCTCAGGCATGTATACAGCGAATAGTATGAACTGCCTTACAGAAGTATTGGGAATGGGTCTACAAGGCAATGGTACAACTCCGGCGGTTTATTCAGAACGAATTCTACTTGCTAAACACGCTGGTATGCAGATTATGGAGCTGTTGAAAAAGAATATTCTCCCAAGGGATATTCTCACTGAAGATGCGTTTAAAAATGCATTGACCTTAGATATGGCCTTAGGTTGCAGTACCAACAGCATGCTGCATCTCCCAGCGATTGCGCATGAATGCGGCATCGATTTGAATCTTGAAATTGCCAATGAAATTAGTGATAAGACACCTAATCTCTGCCATCTTGCACCTGCCGGTCATACTTATATCGAGGACCTCCATGAAGCGGGTGGAATCTATGCGGTGATGAATGAAATTAATAAGCTGGGCTTACTCAAGACCGATTTGATAACCTGCACAGGTAAAACGGTCGGGGAAAACATCGCTGGCTGTCTTAATAAAAATACAGAGGTTATCCGATCCATTGAGAACCCCTATAGCCAAACAGGTGGTATTGCAGTATTAAAGGGGAATCTTGCACCTGATTCCTGCGTGGTCAAGCGTTCCGCTGTAGCACCAGAAATGCTAAAGCATGAGGGCCCTGCAAGAGTCTTTGACTGCGAGGAAGATGCCCTAGAGGCTATCATGTCCGGTAAAATCGTACCTGGAGATGTAGTAGTAATCCGTTATGAAGGTCCAAAGGGTGGTCCCGGAATGCGTGAAATGCTCAATCCGACCTCTGCTATCATGGGAAGCGGACTGGGAGAAAGTGTTGCCTTGATCACCGATGGACGATTCAGTGGTGCAAGCCGTGGCGCAGCCATCGGTCACGTCTCTCCTGAAGCGGCCTTAGGTGGAAATATCGCTCTCATCGAAGAAGGAGATATCATCCAAATCGATATCATGGCCAATACGATAAACTTTGTCATAAATGATAGTGAACTTCAAAAGCGCAGAGAAAACTGGAAACCTCGGAAACCTAAAATTACAACGGGTTACCTAGCCAGATATGCTGCCTTAGTTACTTCGGGAAATAGAGGAGCTATTTTAGAATCTAAATAGACCCCCATGCCGCAAACGGCATAATCAAAAGCCCTTAAACTTGGCAATACAAGTTTGAGGGCTTTTGAGGTCAATCACGATGGATCTGAAAAACTACTATGTTCTCACTTTTTTAGTGTTCCACATTAAAACGTAGTAAAGTTTTATTTGGCTATTATTCGATTTCCGCTAATTTTCGTAGAGTCTGAACTACAAAACTAGCCAAGACTGCGTAATCCTCTGTGTGCAAAATCGCCCCGGCAGAACTATCAAATAAAATATTTCCCGATGCGGGGAATTCATCATCCGCTCCCCATAGTGCAAGAGTGACAGGAATTTTGGGAAATACCTTTAATACCACTGCGGCATCCCCAAGTTTTACTGGCTCTCCTCCTATACGACTTGCAACCTTCACTAAGTTTTCTGGATTTTCCCCAAAGGTATTAACTAAAGGACGAATCGCGCGGTTTGTAAATGGCTGAATATATATATTCCCGCCAGGTAATTCCTTATAGGATATTAGTTGTCCAGTTTGTATGGCTTCAGAACGATTGACGAGATAATGAAGAACAAGAATCCTGGCAAAAACGGGGAGTTCCCCTTCAATAGCTGGTTCAGGGCTGAAATCTCCTGAGGGATATTCTATCTCGAATCGTTGACCCAAAAATTCAACCTCAATCTTACTCCCTTTGATTGGATAGCCAGAGAATTCGGCAATTTCATCCAAGGTTACCTTCCTAAATTTTGCCAAAGCGGCATCGTAAGCAGGCGAGTAATTCATTTCTCTCCCCCTCCAATAGTCATTTTACACCCTTGCATCCAATATTCTTGCTCGCAAACACTTTTTCCTCTTTATAACAACATAGATTTCGATTCTTCAGTTAATAGATAAATTCTATGGATTAGGATTTGTTAAGAGATAGTAGTAAGTAGTGATACATACGTAAAGAGCTGCTAAAAATGAGTCATACTGACATCATTTTTAGCAGCTCCTTTTAAGGCACCTTATTGGCTCATTAATTCATAATAAGTTTATTTGACTTGCTTCTGAACTTCTCTCCAATATTCTTCCATATTTCTTAGCGCCTTTCTAATATGGTCCAGAAATTGATCGTCTTGAAAGAGATTATGCGTATTAAAGTGAATATCCGTTTCGAGCCGCTTTTCTCCATTTTCGGTTACTTCGGTCCAACCGCTGATAGTAGCAACCGTGACCATGCTACCATCCTTCCTTTCGATGTCTACCTCCGTGTGCAGCGTCCCGTCAAGTTGTTGGGTAATTTCTTTAATCGTAATTGTATTATACATTGAAATTCACTCCCTTAATTTAAATTTCACCTTTTCCATTAGCTTAATTATTATTTTATCATTATTCTATTTAATTCAATAGATTCCTGCATAATTGATTTAATTATATGAATTTTTTCAAAGTACACTATTCTGAGACAAAGAGCAACATACTCAGCAGCAATCCTTTGCTTATTGGGAAATGTCCCAGTGCGTTGGACGATTGAGTGAAGAGGGTAACTTTGTACTAGTATCCCCCTTCGCTGAGCTAATCTGAGCTTGTGTGACAAAAAAACTCTTAGTTAGATCTGCTCCTCTAAGGTCGGCATCTCGAAAATCTGCCCCGATTAGATCAGTACCACTCAGGTCGATTCCTCTGAGATTAGCAGCAATAAGATAGGCTCCTCTCAGGTTCACTCCTCTAAGGTTAACCTTTCGAAGGTCAGCACCTATAAGGTCAGCTCCTCGACCAAAGTTCTTTTTCCTCCCTGACCGAACTTTCTGGCCATGCCAAGCATCAGCTCTTACAAGTTCACTGGTCTTTAGAAGTAGAACATTAACATCTGTTCGGTGTTGATTCACATCAAATTTCAGGAGAGAGTCAGGGGGTAGATGAGTTAGTCGTTCCGTCTCTTCGAACATAGAGCTGATCTCACCATGGATTGGACGAGCAGGTTGCAATGTGAGTGCTTCTGTCAGATACCAGAGCAACTCATGGAGTTGCCGCATAATCAGGAACACCTCGAACATTTGCTGCGCGGATTCCGGAACTTTCCGCCAATCATGACCACCGAAACTAACTTGGGACACCTTTTGACCCGCGCCAAAGCAGTCAAAAGCCAGGCAACCTTTGAGGCCCCGTTCCTTAAGTATCTCGTGAACACTACAGCGAGAGTTAGGTTGCAGATTGGTGCAAGGCTGACCTGGTTCTTTATCCTTTGGAAAACCTTCCGAAGCTGAGAAATAAAGTGCTACACAACATAAACCAAAACAGTTTTCGCAATCAGCTCGTAGATTGCAATACTTTTTATTAGAAGGTACTATAGGTTCTTGGTTATGTTCTTGGCTCTCGAACAAAATTTGATTCTCCTTATTATATAACTAACTTAATCCTTTTTTCTTTTATCTAACAATCGTTTAAGGATTTGGGTTGGTATTACTATTAGGGCGATGGTTACTATATAGTAAACTATTTTATTCCCATTTGATAGATATATAGTAGTAAATCCTATTACTAAGATAAACCAAATTATAATTAATAGATTATACATTATTTTTCTCATGTTTACTCCTCTTACATGGCAAGAAATCCTGCTTAATTCCCTCGTCCTAAATAAGTCTTCCAATTAAAACCGCTATACTTTCACAATAATTTCCACACTTTATGCGATTGTTCTGCAGTTCACTTTTTTTGCTTTAGCACTATATACTTAGCTTAACCTAGCGCTCGATACGTACTCTGTAAAAGCAACGCATCCTCTTCAAGGTTAGGGCTTTCACAAATCACAATTCCTTCAACACCAAAGGTATAAAGAGCCTTCATCAGTTCCTCATATCTCAAATCAGATTCTTTTAAAATAAGATGCCGCTTTTCCCCTTTAAGTCCGTACTCGATTCCAGAGATGTGGAAATGGGCATTCTTCACCCAGCGGTCTCCCAATCCTTCAGCTGTTACGTTTAGAACCTCACAAAATTCATCATAGGTATTTATACGTCCATTCGATCGAGCATGGAGATGACTAATATCGATACAAGGTAAGACCCCAGGAATGATTTGTGCTAAGGTAATCGTCTCTTGAAGTGTCCCAAGTTGGGAAGGTTTACCCGTAGTTTCTGGACGAAGAATGACGTCGTTTCCTTCTCCATCGAGAGTTTCTCGAACTTTCATGAGTTCTCGAGCTGTCCGCTCCAACACGACTTCAGGGGAATCGTCATGATAGAATGCCGGGTGAAACACGACACTTCGAACTCCAAGAATTTGGCTAATACGAGCCGTATGTAGGAGACGATCACGGCTCGCATCGACTTTCTCTTGTTCACGTGAATTAAAGTTAATCCAGTACGGTCCATGACAACTTAAGGAAACCTTTTCCTCTATCGCTGCTTGTGCTACTTTACGGGCCTTTTCTTCCCCCATACGAACACCTTGCACGAATTCTAATTCCAGAGCACCCAATTGAAGCTCCTTGATTCGACGAACGCCACTTTCACTTGAGCGTTCTTTTGCTGATAGTGGAACTCCAGCTGTTCCGAATAGTAATGGCAAAGAAATCCCTCCCAGAAAGATACTGCCATTATTATAGCATCTTTTCTGGAAATACCAATTTTCAAGGATTATAGCCCATTAAAATATACGACTTGAGGGTTGATAATTCCCTCTAAGTTTTTAAGCTGTGCTAAGACTTCATCCGAGATATTTTGTTCAACACTGACGACCATAATCTGGGTTCCGACTTGCTCAGTTCTCCCCACTTGCATTCCATTGATGTTAATTTGATGCTCTCCGAGCAGACTCCCGACCTTCCCAATCATGCCTGGGGAATCCTGATGAGGAACAATGAGAAGCCAGCCTCTTGGTTCGATATCCACTCGGATACCATCAATCATCACAATACGGGGCTCTTCCTTACCGAAGATTGTCCCTGCAACCCGATGTTCCCCTTTATCCGTCCGGATACGAACACTTATCAGATTCGTGAAGATTTCAGCCTCCTGCATCTTTACCTCACGAACCTTTATTCCTCTGGATCGAGCAACTCCTTGAGCATTAACATAGTTAACTTCTTCTTGGAGGAGCGGATTGAGTATCCCCTTAACGGCTGCAGTTGTAATCATCTTACAGTCCATGTCGGAGATTTCTCCATTATACTTCATCTCGACATATTCAATTCGTCCATCCATGAGATGAACTGCAAGTGTACCCATTTTTTCGGCCATATGGAGGTACGGTCGAATGAAGTCAGCAACATCTCGCGCCACGGGGGGAACATTGACAGCGGTTGGGACAGCCTCTTCACGGAGGGCCAAAAGTATTCCTTCTGCGACATCAACCGAAATGCTAACCAAAGCCTCTTCTGTATAAGAAGCAATATGGGGTGTGAAAATCACTTTTCCTGTCGCTAAAAGGGAATGGCCTAGATACGTGGACGTGGACTCCCCTTCAATGATATCAGCAGCTGCCCCAGCGACGATTCCCTCCTGGATTGCTTGCAAGAGGGCTGCCTCGTCGATAATCCCACCTCTTGAACACTGCACAATCCGGACACCTTTTTTCATCTGAGAGAACGCCTTTTGATTCAACATAGACCGTGTCTCAGCGGTAAGCGGAATGTGAAGTGTGATAAAATCTGCCTCTGCATAAATCCGCTCTAGCTCGACTAGTTCAACGCCCAGCTCCTCTGCGTTTTCTTCATTGATAAAGGGATCATAGGCTAATACCTTCATTCCAAAAGCCAGAGCACGCTGCGCGACTCCAGAACCAATTCGCCCGATTCCAATGACCCCCAAGGTCTTGTTTTTAACCTCTACACCCGTTAGTTTGCCTCTCTCCCATTCTCCTGAGCCGACTGCTCTATGTGCCTGTGGAATGTTCCTAGCAAGTGCTAATAACAGGGCGAAGGCATACTCGGTAGTTGCGATGGTATTTCCATCGGGCGCATTTAGAACAAGGACTCCTTTACGAGTCGCAGCCCTAAGATCGATATTATTAACTCCAGAACCCGCGCATCCTATGACTTTAAGGTTTTCGGCAACCTCAAACAACTGGGCAGATATACTTGTTTCACTTTGTACAACTAAAGCGTGATACTCAGGAATAATATCCAGCAGTTCCTCTGGCCCCAAGTCATAACGAAGATTAACCTGATGCTCTGCTTGAAGCAACTCAATCCCTTGCTCCGACATTTTTCCTGTAATTAATACCTTCATTGAATTTCCTCCTCTAGATATGCTAAGGAATCCCTCCACACTGGAACCTCTAAAAATAAAAACCGCCCCAAAATTGGGACGGAAATCTCCGCGGTACCACCCATGTTACCATAAAGGTCTACTCTGACCGCTATATCGGGCGGACCCATCACGACTTATCGCCGGCCACTCCAGGATGGAATCTCTTGTCTGGTTTACCGACTCACACCTAACGCCAGCTCTCTCCAAAACCATGGGCAAAGGAATTTCCTATCATCATGTTACAATATATACAAATTATAATCTGTACTTATACAGTGGTCAATAGCAGATTCATTTATATTAATGGATGAAAAATTAAACAACTTTAGCTATTCTTCTCATTTCGGTTAGGTTCTTAAATACATAATGTCTAAGGGAAAACACAAACTATAATTACTTTGCAAAAGCAAGGTGATCCCCTAATGATCTGAAAAAAAAGGAGGAATCCAAATGTCCAGACGTCGACGCAGTATCATGTCGAATGAGCTCAAGCAAGAAATAGCCCAAGAGCTTGGATTTTCGGATACCCTGAAACAAGAAGGATTCAGTGGGGTTTCTTCTCGAAATTGCGGTAATATGGTGAAAATGGCCATTGAGCTCGCAGAGCGCAAGATGACGGGCCGAATGGAATAACCGCAAGGAATAAGTAAGTAATATCAGGGAACGACTCGTCTGCTGCCCCGATAAGTGCTATTCCAATACTCCTGCCTCAAGGACTGAATTTCTACTTGTTCGCGGGTAGCAGACACAAAATTCTCGTCTCCAATATAGATTCCAACGTGACTTGCACCTGACCCCGATGTACTAAAAAAGACAAGATCACCAGGCTTTAACTGAGATCGAGGTACCCCCACCCCACTTCGGAATTGTTCTTGCGAAGTTCGTGGAAGTTCAATTTCATTTTGCTTAAATACATTTTGAACGAGTCCTGAACAATCAACCCCCTCAACCGTAATTCCACCGTAAAAATACGGGACCCCAATCCAAGCTTTAACTGAATCCACGATTCTCTCCGATACTCCCATATCCTGACCGCCTCTATTTAGGGGTATACTTTGTATAGAGCTTTCACTTGTTGGAATTGTATTTATTTGCTGATTCTTCATCGTTGATCGATTCAAATGGGCGCTTTGAAAATCATCTTCTGAATCCGTCCCATTATTTTTGGTATTAATTTTGGATTCTTCCAAGGTACCCTCTCTCATCAGTGTGAGTATTAAGGGAAAAAAATCTTGTTCATGTTTTTGTTGATTATCCAGGTTATAATACTTTTTACTTGCTTCATGATCAGATATTGTCACTGGTGTCGTTACCGGGATAACTGTAATTCCGGCGAGAAGAAATACTCCTACACTTAGCAAGTTTTTATCGAGCGGCGTACCAATGGGGAGAGCAATTTGCAATACTTCACCTCCCTTCCAACTGTTCTTTATGCAAATCTCAAGCAAGTTAGTACTTGAGTCGGAAATGGTATTGACCAACAAAAGTAAGGAGTGGCGTAATCTACTCAAGTAGTTTACGCCACTCCTTTTATTTTTCCGATGATTACCAGCCGTAAGACTCCCAACTTCAATAAGTTTTTGATGACGGCTGCTACATCCCTGGACATAGGAAGCTAGCTTGCTCTGCAAGTTTTAGCTGACTCGTCCACTGCGTGGATAAGTTCTTCTAAGCTTCAGTTGGAGTAAGTATTCCTCTTTTACAAACTCCATTAGAAGCTAAGAATCACTTGATCCCTTAATGGAAATTGACTTCAATGGTTCGTGCAGCCGGGTGTCGATCTTTGAGAAAAGTGAGTTCCAAAACTCCATTTTTATAGCTGGCATGCGCACCATCTGCTTTGACCACCGCGGGGAGGGTAAAAGCACGACTGAACTTCCCATAGTAACGTTCTGAAAGATGTGAGGAACGTTCCTCATCGGAAGTTATTCGCTTAATCTCACCATGAATAGTTAAGAGATTTTCGTCAATTTCAATATGAATATCCTCTTTCTTTTCTATTCCTGGAATTTCGGCGGTCACAATAACTTGAGTTGGTGTTTCCTCCACATCCACACGGTACAATAGTTGCGAGAGGTCTTCTTTCCCTCTTCCCCTGCGAAAGTGTCGGTCCATCTCATCCCAGTATGAATCGAGCATCCGAAATGGATCATAAGGAACTAAGGCCATGATTACTCACCTCTCTAAGATTTTTACTTAAAGTTCAAATCTTAGTATGGCAAACGCTCTTGGAATTCATTCATTACTCCGCGTTGTAACCTGCCTCCACGACAGCCTTTTTTAGTTCCTCCAAGTTGGCTGAACCTGTAACCACGGCTTCGGCTTTCTCTAAATCCACACTTACACTTTCCACTCCGCTTACTCCGCTAAGTGCTTTCTCTACATGCATTTTACAATGATTACAGGTCATTCCGCTGATTTTTAATGTTTGATTCATCTTCTCATACCTCCATAAAATAATTTATTTAAACTAAACTTCGGATAGAGTTAGAACTCTACCTAAAGGAAGTTACCTATATATCCTCTCTCGGGAATGTCTTAGCCCTTCCGTCTAATCGACGAGTTTCTTCCCATAATTCCTTAATAAGAGTGAGCTCGTTACCACTGATACAGAAGAAAACGCCATAGCCAAGCCTGCCCACTCCGGCGGTAGAAGCTCCCCAGTAATCGGGTAAAGCACACCAGCAGCAATTGGGATTCCTATCGCATTATAAATCAAGGCCCAGAATAGATTCTGCTTAATCTTAGTCAGCGTTTTTCTTCCAAGTCGTATTGCTCGTTCCACATCCAGAAGGTCATTACGTACGAGTACGACATCCCCTGTTTCTTTCGCTACATCTGTTCCAGATCCGATTGCAATTCCGACATCCGCTTGAGCTAAAGCAGGGGCATCGTTGATTCCATCCCCAACCATAGCCACTTTGAGTCCTTGGTTCTGATACCTCTGAATCACGCTGATTTTATCCTGCGGAAGAATCTCCGCAATTACTTCATCGATGCCTACTTCATTACCAATAACTGTCGCAACCTTATTATTATCTCCAGTAATCATGAACGTTTTTATGCCTAATGTGTGAAGTCGGCTAATTGCCTCTTTCGTACTTTCCTTAAGTACGTCAGCTAGAGCAAGAATGCCAATGACCTTTCCATCTAGAACTACGAAACTTGTTGTTTTCCCTTCCTCAGCTAAACGTTGGAAGTCATGTTCCACATCTCCTAATGGGATATTGAACTCCTTGAGTAATTTCACATTTCCAATTAGCAGTTGCTTGCCTTGGTACTCACAGATGGTTCCATGTCCACTTTCTTCACGATAATTTTCAACCGCTTCGATTTCTATATTTTCTGCTTCAGCCCGATGAACTACCGCCATGGCTAAGGGATGAATGGAAGGATTTTCACCGGCAGCAGCAATTTTGAGGAGTTCCGTTTGAGAATATCCCTCATAGGCTAGAAAATCAGTCACCTCTGGCTTACCTTTGGTCAGGGTTCCAGTTTTATCAAATCCAATGGCCTCGATCTTCGCTATTCCCTCTAGGACAGCTGCAGACTTAAAAAGAATTCCACGGTTAAGACCAACTCCACTTCCCACCATAATTGCTGTAGGTGTTGCTAAGCCCAAGGCACAGGGGCAGGCAATGACTAATACGGCAATTCCAGCGGTAAAAGCGAAGACAAAAGAACTATTTAAGGCAAAATACCAAACGATAAACGTAAATACCGCGATTGCGACAACTGTCGGAACAAAATAGTTTGATATCGTATCAGCAAGTCGCTGAATGGGAGGCTTAACTCCCTGAGCATCTTCGACCATTTTGATGATTCCGGAAAGAACAGTATCCTTCCCTGTTTTGGTTGTAGAAATTTTAATACTTCCAGACTGATTGATTGTAGCACCTATGACTAAATCACCGACTCCTTTATCTACCGGAATCGATTCTCCTGTAATCATGGCTTCGTCGATACTCGCTTGACCCCCGATAATTTCACCGTCAACCGGGATTTTCTCCCCAGGTTTTACAAGAATGATATCTCCGATTTTCACGCTGGATGCAGCAATTTCTTTTTCTTCTCCGTCAATGAGTATTCTCGCCTTATCCGCTTGAAGTTCCAGGAGACGTTTCAAGGCTTGACCCGCTCGCCCTTTCGCCTTAGCTTCTAGATATTTTCCGAAGCGTACAAAGGTAATCAAAAGAGCAGAGGTATCAAAAAAGGTAGGACCTTCAAAGAAAACGTGAGGGAATGTCGTCATGACGCTATAGCCATAAGCCGCTGTAATTCCTAAAGCGACTAAAACATCCATGTTGGCCGAACGATTTTTTAGTGCGTGATAAGCCCCACGATAAAAGGTCCATCCGGCGGAAAACTGTACGATAGTAGCTAAAACTAACATCGTGTACATTAGCCCCTGACTCATGGGGAGAAACATTAATGGCATGATGGGCAAAGAAAGTACGGCGCTGAAGATCAACCAGTTCCGTTGTCTTTTCACCGTCTGATCCTCTTGAGAATCTTCATTTTTCTTAATCGGAATATACCCAGCATCTTTTACCTGCTCAAAGATATCCTCTAAGCTTACTACAGCCGGGTCAAATTCGACGGTGACCGTTTCAGTGGCAAAATTAACTGAAGCCTCTTGGACCCCAGGTGTCTTTTTTAGTTTCTTCTCTATCGTCAGTGCGCAATTGGCACAAGTCATACCGCTTACCTTAAATTGTTGTTTGCCTTCTACACCTTCAGTTTGTGTTCCATAGCCGAGATCTTTAATCTTCTCGACGATCACTTTCTCATTAACTAACTCAGGGTCAAATTCTAAGGATAGCTTCTCCGACGCAAAATTAACAGCGGCAGTTTTGACACCTGGCATCTTGCTCATCCCTTTTTCAATGGTCAACGCACAATTCGCACAGGTCATACCCGTAATCTTAAATTGTTTAGCTTCATTTTCAGCTTTCTTTTGTACCTCTTGAGTTACACTCTCAGGCTTCACTGGATTGCCCTGATTCTCTGGAGCGTCTGGTTCTATCGGCTCAAGCGAATATCCCGCATCTTCAATCGCCTTCCGTATCTGCTGATCATTCGCCTTTTCAGGATTATAAACAAAGCATGCCTTTGATTCCGGCAAAGAGACTTCGACATCAGAAACTTCCGGTAGCCCCTCTAAAGCCTTTTTCACTCTTCTAACACAATGCTCACAAGTCATTCCGTAGACACTGAGTTCTTTTCTTTCGTTTTGAGTATGGGACAAGCTTTCTTCTTGACCCTCTTCCAAGGAATAACCCGCATCCTCAATAGCTTCCTTCACTTGAGCAAAAGTATAATCTTTCGGATTATAGGTAAAGCTAGCCCTTTCATTTTCTAAGGAAACGACTACATTTTCTACCCCTGGAAGACTCTCCAAAGCGTTCTTCACACGCCGAACGCAGTGTTCACAGGTCATACCCTGTACTTTTAAATCTCGACGATGACGTTCCAACATCTCAGTACTCATTCCAATCGCCTCCTCGGCTATCCTAAATGGTGTATTTCTATTTCATCATTTTGAAGATTGTTTTTAAAACTTCATCAACGACCTGCTCTTCTCCCGCCTGAAGCTGCTCAATCACACAGGATTTCATATGCTTTTCTAGTAGTAGCTTTGAAACCCCATTCAGAGCGGACTGAACGGAGGAAATTTGATTGAGCACATCATCACAATACGTATGCTTTTCAATCATCCCTTTGATACCACGAACCTGTCCTTCGATACGGTTCATGCGATTAACTAATTCACGAATTGTTTTATCGCTATGGTGACTTGTCCGTTCACTTCCTTCTTCGAGTGTACCCTGGCAAACCAGACAAGATTTCTCATTATCACTCATGATTTATTCGCACCTCCTGGGAATATACTATACCCCCCTATGCTATAATGTCAAGTCATAAACCTTTTAACTAGTTTTAACCTTACAGATTCTACTAATACGCTAATTAAAAATATATAAATTCATACCATTACTTCGATATTATTTCTCCGATAGGATAATCCTACGAACGGGTGGAGCAGAGCCCTACCCCTAGGACAACATATTCCGTAGGAATAATTCTTAGGGGATGCTCGTTTACATGGAAGGATAATACAGTATATTGTCGAATTCTTCCTCTTATGGGAGGGATTGATTGAATGTTTGCAGCCGTTAACGGGATGGCCGTTTCAGGAATACATGCACATCTAATTCGTGTAGAAGTTGATGTGTCAAATGGTTTACCGGGGTTCGATATTGTAGGCCTGCCTACGACCGCTGTACGAGAATCCCGCGAACGTGTAAGATCAGCGATTAAGAATTCGGGGTTTGATTTTCCCTTACAGCGGATCACAGTAAATTTAGCACCAGCCGATATTAAAAAAGATGGTTCTGGGTTAGACTTACCGATTGCCGTTGGTATTCTAGCAGCTACTGGTCAATACTCAGAACAAAAACTCGAGACTTTAGTATTTGTTGGAGAACTCTCCCTCGAAGGTCGACTAAGACCTGTTCCTGGAATTTTGGCCATGGCCGTTTCTCTGGCACAACTTTCCCAGTACTCACTTATCGTTCCACCCGAAAATCTTCTTGAAGCCAACCTCATAGGAGAAATTCGCAGTAAAACTGCGTTAAACTTAGCCGAAATGGTTAGCTCACTTCAAGAAGACACACTTTTTGATACACCGGTAAATATTTCTCCTCTTTCAGATGAGATTTCCTTAGATACTCTGGATCTTAGTGTTATCCGGGGCCAACAACAGGCGAAAAGAGCCTTGGAGATTGCTGCCGCGGGAGGGCATAACTTAATTCTGATTGGTTCACCGGGATCTGGAAAAACAATGCTTGCAAAAGCCTATGCTGGAATCCTGCCCCCTCTAACACGTATGGAAAGTCTTGAGGTCACCAAAATTTACAGTATCGCGGGTATACTCGGACATAGCGGGCAGCTTATTCGTACTCGCCCTTTTAGGCAACCCCATCATTCGGCAACTTCTGCTGGAATACTGGGCGGGGGTGTCAATTACATCACTTAATGAGACTATACATCGTTAAATGAGATTGTTGAGAATTTAATTGAGATTTAATAGGAGTCGCATAATGAAACGAAAAAGACTAAAACGAAGAATTACACTGTTAAGGGAAAAAGTTAAGGAAATTAAGATTGTTGGTTTCCCTGAAGATAATCGGACTTGGAGAATTGATTGGTTTGATAAAGTAACAAGAAACCCTATTGTAGAGTCCGATCCAACAATAAAGGTTATGTTGTCACCTGTCTTCAATAATACAAAATCAATACTTGATGACTGGGCAACAGATTGGCCTCAAAGCAAAGTAATAGAGCTTCCGATTAGTTATCTTAATCGTATTTCTATTGGATCTACTTGGAAAAACGGAAAGCTTGATGATTCACTAAGTCGAAAAAAGGATAAAGCCTATTTTATCAATATGGATATTCCCCCACAGAATACTGAACCGGTTTTTAATACTATTAGCGGAGAATCTATAGGAAAAATATGGAATTATATGCAGTTTTCAAAAACAAACTGCCTTATTTTAGAAGACTGCATTTCTTCTTTAGCGAATCAACGGAATACCTTAAAAAGAGTTATAATCCCTTGTCCTGAACTAGTTCGCTTTTACTTCGCGACATCCACAAAGCTAGTTAGGAAGATAATTTATCACAGTGACGATAGTTTGTGGAACGAATTAATCTTAATTAAGGATTCAGAAGGTAATATTAGAACTAAAATTTCCGGATCAGAATTACTACTTACTTTAAAAACTCTTATCCCCAATCCTGACTGTTGGCCAATCGCTCGTCTTTGGACAGATAATATAGCAAGACGAGAAGTAAACCGGTTATACCGAAGTTTAGCAGGGGCTACTATGATGTTAAAAAATGAAGAGCATATTAAAATGGGATTTCCATTTTGCGGAACATCGCATTTAAAAGTTTATGGTAAAAAGAGTGTAGATGGTAAATCGCTGTTGGTACTAAATATTGAAAGTTGTGATGCGGATTTTCACTTTTCAAAACTTGAGCTTGATAGAGAAAATTCTAATTTAGTAAAGAATAAATACGGTTTTGCTAAAGAAGTTGGGTTTTTTCATAAAAAAACTTTTACTCTAGATGATTCTGATAACGTGACATTAAGTAGTCACAGTGAGCCAACAAAAAATGTTGAACGTCAAACCGTAAGAGATATTAAAGAAAAGCCACGTTTTTCTAAGATACAGGAAATTGAATTTAAAAGAGTAATAAAAGAAAACCGAAAATATCGTAATACACCTGGTCAGAAAATATCGCCTTCTCCTGTACCGACTTACGGAACGGGCGATGGAAGTTATTCTGGTAACAATGATCATTTCCCTATAGATATTGTTGAAGAACACGAAGTAACCGAAAATATCGAAGTAACCGGAGCAAAACTTCCTAGTGGTGGGAATAAAAATGACGCACGTCCTTACTTTCAAGAACTTATTCAAATTATGTGCAAATTTCAAGAGCAGCATAATTTAAATGAGTTCGATTGGAATGTCATCAATCTGCCAGGATGTACAAGGCAAAAGGAAATAATTTTGTCGATATTCCCAGAACCTAATCCTGATTATGGGATTGGGAGTGGGTGGCTTAATATAAGTAAGTCACACAGAAGAAAATTATTATGGTTTGAAGTCCGCAAAAAAAATAGGTACACATATATAGTAGAACTTGATTGTAAGCCCACTGAGCACAAGGGAATATATATTTTAAAATACAGAGGTGGTATTAGAGCCTCAAATGACGAGTTAAGGAAAGTAATGCAGTTTTGGGCGAGTAATGACGATTATTGCACCAAGAACGGATTAAGAGAATATGGAAAAATACCTTGGGATAGGAATACTTTAAGGCATAAAGATCCCCAAAAATTAGTCAAAGAAATATGGGAAGTTTTTTAGATATATCTAAATAATCTTGATATAAATTAGCTAAAGGTGAGGATTTTGTATGACAGTCATAAATATTTTCTCTAAAAGACAAAAAAAATTGCGTGGTGAAATACCAGATGTTTTTGAGTATGCGGTAATCCCTATAGAACTTCGTAACCAGGTTTTGCATATATGGATTGATGCAATAGGTAAGTATAATAGTTCCAGTCAGGTTAATCAAATATATGAACTGATTCGCGATAGTCTTTGCCGTGAGTATGGTAAAATGTCATTGGGCAATAAACCTTATCTGGATAGGTTTGAAGATTTGATAGATTTTTTTATCAATTCGACGAATCATGAGAATGCATTAGATGTTATTGAATTCTCTTTCCAATTAATAGATCGAGTGTGTCGTAGACCAGATTATAAATCATATGTAGAGCCAGATATGAATGCAGATGATGCTATCTCTGAGTTAAATCATAGATTTTTGGAACATGGTATAGGATATCAGTATGAATCAGGTCAAATAATTAGGGCAGATTCTATGGTTCTTCATCAAGAAGTTATTAAACCGACATTACAATTATTAAGTTATCCTGAATATAAAGGGGCTAACGATGAATTTTTAAAAGCCCATGAGCATTACCGTCGGGGAAAATATAAGGAATGTATAAATGAGAGCCTCAAGGCATTTGAAAGTACGATGAAAATTATTTGTAAAGCTAAAAAATGGCCTTATAAAGAAACTGATCAGGCCAAAACTCTAATTGGTATTTGCTTTGAGAATAACTTGATTCCGCAGTTTTTACAGTCTGAATTCACTTCCCTTAGATCTTTAATGGAAAGTGGCGTCCCTACTACAAGAAACAAAACATCCGGACATGGTCAAGGAGCTGAAATACATGAGGTTCCGCAATACATGGCTTCTTACATACTTAATACCGCGGGTTCCTCTATTTTGTTCTTAGTTTCAGCAGCGATAACTAAGTAAAAGTAAATTTATAGAGCTTCAATCTATTACAACTTGAAAAGTTAATGATTCTTCTATCAATGTAACATTTAAAACTAGCGTGATTAGATATAGACTCAGGGGGTGCAATTAGGTGTGTTAAATTGCTTAATTGAACTTACAAAAAAAGATGGTATAAAGGCCAATTTAACGAAATTCAAAAAACGGTTCTTTCTCTTGGTCGATTTACTATGAGTCTAGTATATGAGCGATTAGTAATTCTTTTTATGCTAAATGGATTAGATTACATAACAACAATACTTGCTCTAGATAAAGGAGCTTCAGAAGGAAATCCCATCACCAGACTATTTATAAGCCGCAATTCGCTGCATTACTTTAAAATAATTGGATTAGTAGCAGTTAGCTTCATCTTAATTCGGGGGGCTAAAAAAGACAGGTCAATGGCATTAATGATTTTAAAATGGGCCAACTTAGGATATGGGTTAATCGTGATTATCAATTGCATAGTATTGGTGTTACAAATAACTCAAAAATAAAGGCTGACCAAACAATGCTTACCTGATTATCAATTGCACGTTACAAATGCAATTTTTGTTTATTGCATGAAATAGTTGCCAATTTAGGAGAACATCCATAGGATGTATTTAATTTTTAGAGGAGCTAAGCACTAGAAGGAGAGAGTGATGTTGTGTCAACTAATAAATGGATTAAGATAATTATAAAATCCTTACTAACAATTATATTGATTATTTCCTTTACGGCAATGTCGGCATTAAATACATTTGCTCATTCTGGAAGAACAGATTCAAGCGGAGGTCATAGAGATAATAAAAATGCAAGCGGTTTGGGTAGTTATCATTATCACCATGGTTATGGTCCTCATTTACATCCTAATGGAATATGTCCATATGCGCCTAAACAAGAAATACCTACACCTCCTAAAATAGCTATTGATTCCGTGAAAATTGCTTCTAATAATACAATTAACACAACATTAATTGTTGGAGAAAATAGACCTCTGATTGTCACTATAAGCCCTGAAAATGCAACAAATAAATCTATCACTTGGTCATCAAATGATACAAATATTGCAACTGTCAGTAACGATGGTATTGTAAATGCTAAAAACGCCGGTACCGTAATAATTACTGCTAAAACAAATAACGGAAAAACTGATAACCTCTCATTGACTATTGATAAAGCTGTTGAGAACATCTCAATCAATGAGAAAGACATAACATTAGTAGTTGGAGAAAATAGAACGTTGAGTGCAACAATAAGCCCTGAAGATGCTACAAATAAATCTATCACTTGGTCATCAAGTGATACAAATATTGCAACTGTCAGTGACACGGGTGTTATAACTGCTAATAATGACGGTGCTACAACAATTACTTCTAGAGCTTATAATGGAAAGACTTCAAGTATTACTATAAATGTTAATAAAAAGGAGGAACCAGTTTCAGTTTCTTCCTCAAGAATAGAAGATAAAAAAACAAAGGACCAAAACGTAGAAACAGTAGTTGGATTAGGCTTAATTGCTTCTGTGATTGCTGGGGTCGTTAATTATAAAAGGAATAAAAAGTAGTCGGAATATTTTTCGTATAGTTTAAGGCCTTGCTAATTCTAAATTTTAATACCCCTTGTCCTCAGCGAATATAAAAAGCCTATGCGTTTAATGTGAAAGTATGAAAACATAGTTTTTGTAGTTGAACGGCTTTTTGAGGTTTAATTTGCTTGTAGTAAGAGTTCATCGCTTTAGTTCTCTCTTCAAGGAAATAAGGGAGGGACCTTTTGCTGGTCCCTCCCCGTGGCAGAACTAATTAGGCGCTCAGGTTGCTCTCCAGCATTGCCTTATCCTCCATAATTGACAGAGCCATTTATATCAAATTTTCTTTCATACAGAATTTCTCTTTACACAAAATAATTTACATTCCCCTAACTTTTAATGCATTCGCGAATATAACCCTTCATTGATTGCCAAGTATCTAAAATTAAATCAACATCCACTGGCGTTACATTATGAATGTATAAATTCAACTTCTCCGTAAAATTCCTCTTGTTAACTAAATCTCTCCATAAACCAATATTGGATTTGAATTCTTTTGAAGTATTCGGTTTAATACTCCATTTATTTAATACATTACTTATTGAAGCCGGAAGAGCTGTCTCCTGATATGCGGAGCCTATTTTATTTGACGCATACTGTGTAGCAGATTCAATCAGGGTCCTGTAAAGGCATACCGTTGCATAGGGGTAAAATAATACATTTAGCTTACTTAATTCAAAAACTGTTTGGTATATTTTATTTCCTAAATCATCTGTATTTTTTAATGTATCAATTATTTGGCCTTCTGAAACAGTAAAGGTAAGATTGTTCCTTTTTTTATGTTGGGGCTTAAAAACAGTTTCCGGTTCATAATTCTCTTCTTGTTCGTCCTCCATACCATCACTGTCTGAACTCTCCATATTTTGACTATTTGTTTCTTCACCATTAACATCACTTTCGTTTACTGTGCCATGCATATCTTTCTTGTCCTGATTTAATGTTCCATCTTGTTCGAAATCCCCATTCTCATTACTGGAATCATCTTGTCCCTGATTTTCTTTTAAATTTGTACTCGATTCTTGTTCTCCTTCTTCTCCCATATCTTTATCGTGAGTATTATTAGAACTACGATCAGTTGTGTGGTTCGAAACCGTTCTTTTGTATTTTGGATTTTTTTCTGCAACATCAATATTTAAAATCATAAACATAATTACGCCTTTGATAAGGTACATTAATTTTACAAATACTGAGTCTTGGATAAAATCCGCTCTTTCATTAGATATCTTAAGCAGTTCTTCCGTTTCATCAAAATGTGACATATTGACAAATCCAAAAACATTATGTGGCTTAAGACGAGTAGCTTTTTTCCTTTGCGAAAAATCGGCTAAACCCAACCAATCAAGTTCTTCCGATAAATAATTATATATAGCGAAATCATTGACATAGACGTTCACTCCTGCTCCATGGTCTTTAAGCATGCCACCTGCTGTTTTTTTCTCGTAAACTAATAAACGTCCTTCAAAAGAGGGGACCCCCTCAATGCTCTCAAGTTCTTTAAAACTAATGTTGTCATTCGTACGAGTTTTTATAGTCTCTATTATGTCATAATGCTTATCTAGTATAAGTTCAATCTTTGAGGTATCAAAAGAGTCAATGACAATTTTAGAACCATCGATCTGATGGTTATCGGAAAAACACTGAAATAATAATGTTTCAGTCTTACTATCGTAATTAAAGATGACGTCAAAAAGCATATCCGTAAATTCGGTAGTAAACAACAAAGAGGTAGGTGTACTTTCATCAATTGAAAGAGTAACTTCAGGAAACGCAAATATATCGTGTTTATATAAGTAAGTAGATATATGGCGAAGCTTCTTTATTTCCGGTTCCGAAGTTAACAAAGTCATTACCTGAGGGGATATATTGTTCAAAATAATTATCGTCCCCCGTTGCATATGAGAATCAACGATTTGCTCATAAGAGTAACTTCCAGCTTCTTTTGACCAATTAATCAGATATTCGCCATCAGTATCACTTTTTGTTCGAATAGTTAAATGGTCGCATAGTGAAAACACTGACAAAAGACCTAAGCCCTTACTCCCCGTATAAAAAGTACCCTTAGCATTGGTTAGATTTCCACTATTCTTTTTTCTTGAGAATCCTGGTAGTGAAAGTTGCTGAATATCATCCAGAGAGAATCCCATGCCATCGTCAGCAACTGTAATTGACCGCGACTCTCTACTGTATAAAAGTTCAACGTTATCTGCGGATGCATCTATCGCGTTCTTTATCAATTCAGATATAACAACCAAAGGACTCCCGACTGTTCCCAAAATACTTGCGATAGATGAAGAATCAATATGTAAGGTTTTATCCATCTATAGTTCCCCCTTCTTTAGGATTTTCTGTATATTTTCACATACTCTTTGCTCATTGATTTTACTGAACCAAGATTAGGGATGTTCGATACTTTTGTCGGCATTCTTTTTCCTTGAATATTTCTAGTGAGCACCGTTTCCTCTTCCAGACCATACTTCGCTGCGAGCCTATCATTCAGAATATCAAAAGGGAACTCATGATTATCCACTCTACGGTTTCCTAATGTTAAAACCAATCTTTTATCTGGCTTCAGAACCCTCGCTAATTCAGCAAAAACCTTGCAATAATCATTAATAAAATACTTAACTTTTTTTACTTTTGGAGTACTGAAATTTGTAATTAAATCCTCGTATTTGACGTCCACGTCGAACTGATCCATATTGTAGTGTCCACCTAAGCTCACTCTATCAATAGCCGAAAACCTTTCAAGCATAGATGCATCAAACCTATCCATGTCATCTAAATCTATCCATAGTAAGGGCAGGATAGAAAATTGCCCATATGTAACAGTGGTATGATTATCACCATATGGTGGGGAAGTACAAATTAAATCAATACTATTTTCACTAAAATCGCTTAGGATATCAATAGAATTACCTGTATATAGATTAATTTCTGTATTATTTTGTTTTACATAATCAATATACAAAGAAGATACCTTATTTGCAAAATATTGTATACAATCATTATCCATTGTTTTTATTTTTTCTTCTTCTTTTATATGCAACTTAAACGTTGTTGAACGAGTATTACTGTATTTTTTTATGGTATCGGCGAAACAAACCCAAAAGAAACGTCTTATTTGAATGTCCTTTTCATATCTTATAGCCTTTCTTATAATACTTAGATCGGCTATAACATCATCTCGGAACCATTTATTTATATTCATAAACTCGAAAGATTCTGTATTTCCTAAAAATAGTGTAATGTAGGTTTTAAGTTGAGCAATGCTCTCGCGAATATTTTCTGGCGAAACTCCTTCTAACGTTACACGCGAAATAAGAATAGCGAGAGGGTTAATGTCAACACCATAAGTATTTAAATTAAGCTTTGCTCCCGCTGCCAAAACCGTGCCTGACCCAACGAAAGGATCAAGAATATTTTCAATTTGCGGATCGAATTCTAAAATATCCTGCAATAATTTTTCCTGCATAGGAGCTACCATCATAGCAGGGTATTTTATCAGCGCCTTTTTATCTCTATATTCTTTAAAATCCCAATAATCATTTGAGTAACTATTTAGTTTCTCCACTAAGGTATTCGCTTTCATTGTCATTACTCCCATCGATTTGTTACAATGCTCCAACAAAAACTCTTTACTGGCATCAACCTCACCACACCTTACAAATACATTTAAAGCAATTAAATGACAATAATCTCCGGGCTTTTATTGTCTTGCGTAATGCATTTTTAAATGCGAAAATCTTCTTTCAAAAGAGAATCGATATATCTTTTAGAAAATAGCCACCCTTTTGGTATTTTTATTCCTTTGAGTTTTTCAGCTTTTCTTGTTATGCTGGTTTGATGTACATTTAACAATTGCGCAAGTTCTAATGTTGTATAATATTGATCATTAATACAAGGAAAACTAGGCTCATCAGAGATATTCTGCAGTAAAAATTCTAATTCTTTAATTGTAGCTCGATATAATAAGGCAGATTGGGTATCATTAGAATCCAAAGCATTATATATTTTTTCCCTAAAATATTTAATCCGTTGATTTATGAGTTCACGCATTTTTATCTCTCACTAATCTTATTAATAATGCATTTATTCATTTAATTATACGCCAAATATAACAAATAATCAACTCATTATGCATTTTACAATGCATATAGTTTTTGAAATTACTATTTTTCATATATGGTTTGCTTGAAAATTTAAATAACTACTACGATTGACTTGTTTCGACTTATGCGTTATGTCATGTAACAGTTTCTACTGCCGCATAATGTTTCTCACATTGACGGTGTTAAGTGCCCATGCTCTGACAGACAAGGAGACCAAGTTGTGAACGAGTTGGAATAGCCAAACATAAGCAAGAGGCATCTGAGCATTGGTTTTCAGAAGCACGAAATATGTATATTAAAGCGTGCCAGTTCTACGAGCAAAATATAAGAATGTGGTATCAACGTAGCATGTTTAGATACTGAGGATCTTACCGGATGTCGCACAAAGTTGCTTTAAACTTGGTTTAGATTGCCCTTGGCAATCAGATAATCCAAGATGTTGGCTTGGGGTCCCGCCAACATTTTAACGAAAATATACGCTAATATATTCTGGAAGTAGAAAGCCGGTTTTCCTTACTCTAAGGATTAACCGGCTTAATTATTTTTATCGTTGTATTTAAGAGGGCGCAAGGATTTTAACGTGGTTGTTTGTTTTATATCAAACTTATATTCACCCAAAAAGTTTATATATTCCCATCCTAGAGGAGAGATATGATTCAGTAGCTCCTCTTGAAAATCTCCTTTATTTCTCCTAAGTTCTGTTGCTTTGGTTAAATAAACAGTATTCCAAACGCCGATCGCATTGATTATAATATTACGCGCACTGGCTCTTTGAAGTTGGTCCTGAAGTGCCCGTTCGCGCAGCTCACCGAACTTTCCGAAGAAGATTGCTCTGGCTAATGCGTTCATAGCTTCTCCTTTATTTAATCCTCGATGGATACGTCCTCGCATAGCTTCGCTTGAAATATAATCTAAAATAAAAATAGTCTTTTCTATGCGTCCCATTTCACGTAGTGCCGTGGCTAAACTGTTCTGCCGGGAATATGAGCCTATTTTCCCCATAATTAACGAGGCAGAGACTGTGCCTTCCCGGACAGAATGAGCAAGTCTTAGTACATCGTCAAAATTTTCTTTAATAACTTTAGTATTAATTTGCCCACGCAATATTTTCTCCAGTTTAGGATATTCACTGGCTCTTCCGATGGAATATAGCTTTGAATCAGCTAAATCTCTTAGTCGGGGAGCAAAACGAAAACCTAACAGGTGGGTTAACCCAAAAACCTGATCGGTGTAGCCAGCAGTATCAGTATAGTGTTCCTCTATGGCTAGATCCGTTTCATGGTGTAGAAGGCCATCAATAACGTGTACTGCATCCCTGGCATTTGTATAAATTACTTTGGCATAGAAACTAGAGAACTGGTCGCTGACAAAGCGGTATATCGTTGCCCCTTTTCCGGTACCATAATGAGGATTGGCATCTGCATGAAGAGCATCAACGCCAATTTGAACACGCATACCGTCCGATGAGGACGTGGTGCCGGTTCCCCAATATGATGATAACGCTAATTTATGATGAAAATTGACCATGACTGCTTGTGCCTTGTTCATAGCATCCTCATATAGCCACCATTGTGCGGCATTGGCCATCTGTCGATAGGAGATACCTGGTGTAGATTCCGCCATTTTGGTGAGCCCAATATTAGTCCCCATGGCCATCAGGGTAGCCATCAGAATTATCGTTTCTTCCTCACTGGGAGGACGATTGGTGGATGCATGTATGAACTGTTCATGGAAGCCAGTCCAATAAGCAACTTCCATCAGCAAATCCGTTAGCTTAATATGTGGAAGTAACTCGTAAAGTGACATACTAAAATCCCTGGCCTCATCCGGAACGTCCTTTTCTAAACGGTCAATATGAAGCTTCCCGTTTTCAAGATTTACACCTTCCAAGTCGTCGATATTGGATGATACCCATTTCAGACGCTTTAACAAGGATTCAGCACTTTCTTCCAGGTATTCTTCTACTGATAGGCTCACAGCCAGCTTGGTAGTGGCTCGTGTAATATGACTCCAATCTTCTTTAGAAAAGAGATATTCCTCAAAATCTTTATGTTCACGGCTACCAACTATCGAGACATTCCCCGAGCGAATAGAATTACGAAGACTGTTAGTACAGCCATCTCATAGTAATGACGGTTTATATTGCCGTCATCATCATAAATATGTTTTTGCCAGCGATTTGAGATAAATTCAAGAGGAGCATCTTCAGGTACTTTTCGCTTGCCGTTTGCATTCATGTCCCGGACCGTCTCAACAGCTTTCATTAAAGATTCAGAAGACTTAGTAGAATGGAATTCTAATGATATTGATAGGGTTGGCGTATATTTCCGGAGCACATAAAATTTCTTTTCAAGAAGATCAAGGTAATCGTAGTCAACGGGTCTGGCCAATTGCTTAGCCTCTTCAACGGAGGCAACTAGCCGATCCCATGGCAAAACTGTCTCAAGTGCTACGTAGGGATCAATTCTTTCTTTACGAGCATTAATTAGAGCAGCTCCTAAATCAGCTAGGAGAACTACTTTCTCGTTAATCGTTTTACCGTTCTGCTTTTGAATTTCCTCCTGGGCTTTTCTCCCTTTAGATAGTAAGGACATAATCTGTCTATCATGGATATCAAAAGCTAGATCGGTCAAATCCTGTATCAAGTCGAGCAAATAAGCTACCAAAACAGCATACTTTTTAGGGTCATTGAATCTTCGGAAAGAGTGAGGTTCATAACGAGCTCCTATTTTGGACAGTTGCCGTAGCCGGTTTGGATGAATTCCACTTGTATCCACCTGAAGTATTAAATTGCGTATGTATTCAAGCTTTTCAATAACCTCTAAAAACGAATCAGGTGAAAATGTACCGGGGATTTCCCTTAACCATGCCAGGTAGGTCTTGCTGCTCTCGGGCATAGGAGATACAATTTTATCAAGCTTTTCCATTTGTTCAGCAGTAAGGAATGCACCCAAAATCTTAAATATTTTACCTTCGGTTCTCTTTCGAGCTTCCCAAACGGCTCTTTCAATAGTAGCCATGGCGGGCAGGAAGATTTTACGTTTGCGCAGCTCCTCTAAAGCGACTTGAATTAAATGAAGTGGGTTGCCATTAGCCATAGCCTGGGGATAGAGAAACTTAGAAAGTTCCCGGTATTCAGGGATCGTAAAGGATGAATACCCGTATTCCTTTCTAATTTCTTCAAGATGTTCATATTTGGTTGCCTCACGTTGGGAATATGAGCTAAACTCTTTAAAGTCAACACTAATTTTGTTTTGCGATATATTGTAATATTATCTCAGGAATATCATTCACATCAGATAAAGGCCAGCCAAGGAAACGAAGAACATAAAGCTGAACAGCAAATCCAAGCCTGTTATAGTCTCTACGGTGCCGCTGGATCACTTTAATATCATGCTGGGTTAATGTAAAATAGGCTCCCAGTTCCCATTCGCCTAAACCGGGCAGTATTTGGGTAAACCGTAATCTTTCATCATCATGAGCACTTAGTCCTTCGAGTCGTGCAATTTTCACGTATTTTTGAATCATATGTCTCAAGGCTCGTTCACTAAGCCGATCACCGGTTTTTTCTGAAAGGAATAAGTAGGACTATCCGGGGGGAGTTCCGGCATATATTTTTCCAGTATAGCGCGGCATGTTGAGTTAAGATGGGCTTCTCTCTGCTTATTGCGCTTACCGGCTCGAACAATAAGTAGACCACTACGCTTCCCAATATTGATATCTCTTGGACTTAAGTTGCATACTTCCATTGTGCGCAATCCGGTATGCAACATGAGAATTAAGATAGCCTGATCCCTAAGCGTTCCGTTATGTTCTGCAGCTGCGACCATGGCAGCTTCTTCTTTATCAGTCATTTGTCTCGGGCTAACCTTTTCTTCAGGAACTAACTTTACTGGCTTGGATGGATCACGGCGAATAAATTCTTCCGCAATAGCCCACTCAAAAAAAACGTTTAAGTGTTATAAGCCGCCGGTTAATCGTTGCCGGTTTTAGTTCACTAATTCTTTGCATTACGTCCCGATACCGGGTTAATGTCGGTGTAGATACGTCTTCTATGCGGAAAATAATATTTTCTTCCTGGTGTTCAGAAGACTCGAACCAACCAACAAATTGTTTTAGGTCACTGGCGTATTCTTTAAGCGTCTTTGAGTTCAAATCTTCTTGGTTGGTTAAAGTATCAATAAATTTAGCAATAATGAGTTCTCCCTGAGTGGATAGATCCATTGCAGCAGCTCCTCCTACACTTTATTTACATTAGCGGACATCAAGCCTTAATTTGGGGCATAGTTATAGCCGCTAATGTATATTAGCGGCTATAACTACAACAGTGTTCCAGATACTTGCTTAACTTATAAAAGATTAAGATGTTGTTTCTTTAACGCTTACGAAATTATAAAAAAAGGAGATCGAAATCGAAGTCAGTCTCTTTATATATGTTTTTATTCTTATTGAGATTGCGTTAAGAAATTCTTTAATTGAAAACCTATCAAGTATCCAACAACTCCGATTAACCAAGCAAAAAGAACGCTCAAAAAGATAAAGAGTAATTCATTAGTGTTTCTAACGGTACTAAATACCAGATAAGGCTTTAAACCGAAATTAGGGAGCAAAATAAGTAGTTCTACAGGAAGTGCGATTAGGGCAAATTTCCCGATAGGGGCCATTAAAGTAGCGATTAGACTTATTCCTCCCCCAATACCCCAGAAAAACGAAAGAAGTTGAATAAAGCCATTCTTCTTCATGTAGCCTATGAATATTCCGTATAACAACCAAGCCATAAGAAAGAATCCTGTTACCATAAGCCCTTCAAACTTATCAGGTATTATTACCCCTTCTCCGAGGAAATTTACCCAATTAGATCTGTGGCCTAGAAATCCATCAAAGATCGATAATCCAAAGGCAAACAATAAAAAATACCCTAAATTTAAAGATCTTTTTTCAGATGTTTTAGAATTCAATCCATTTAACATAATAATTCTCTCTTTCTTCGAATGAGAAGGGGCATTAATGCAAATTAGTCGTAGTGTGGGTTCATATAGGACCACTGAGTTACAGGGTTAAACGTATTACCCGTGTTAGTAAGCCATAAGCTGCTGTGATAGCTAATAGAGGCTGTAGAACTTATATCCCATTGTCCTAAATTGTCATATAAGACTGGCCAATTATACCATTCATAAGAATATTCAACTAAACCATCACAGCGTGATTGGGTAACACCACTAGGACTTATATAATTCCCCGAAGTAGTACCGTGTAACATGTCTATCGCAGTATAAGTTACATTTCCTTTATTCGCCAATAAAGTAGCTGTATTCCAAACATTATTAAGATCATTTTCAGTCATACCGCTTCTATATTGTGGGGGTCCTTGGTAGGTGTGTATAACTCCTTTGTCGTCTTTAAGAAAATTTTCCCAACTAGAATATTGGACGACTCCACTTCCTCCAGGGGCCTGAATGACAAACGTTCCAACCGTGCTGTAATTGTTAATTGCAGCATGCCAAGTTAAATTATTCAGTACGCCATCTCTGTAAACTGCATCGCCGTAATGACTGGCTGCAAAAGCAGGTGAAACATTAGCAAGTAGTAAAGAAAATACAAGTAAACATGCACTAATTAACTTTTTCATGTTCTATCCTCACTTTCTTATTTATATTCAGTATCCCATTTAATATTTCTGTCAATGTTACTGCTATTGATCAGACTAATGATATTGTCTAGTCTAGCTTTCAAAGCTCGATCGGTAGCCGATGCTTCTAGCTCGGTAATCTTGGGTAAGAAACTCTTGAAAGGCGCAATTTCCACACTTGTCAGAGCGGTGTTTAGTACCGATGAATCACTGCTATTCAACATATCAGCAACTACTAAGAAATTCCTATCGATATAGAACCGAATGGAATAATCATCATTGATTTTGGACCGATTTTGAAGAACAGTCGAGACCGACTTAGCATTCTTAAATTGAGCAAGTGAGAATACTGCACTCTTTACTAAATGAGGGTTATTTGTCTGTTTAATTACATCATTTACCAAATCAATCTCATCTTCTGAGTTGATGATATTCTCCACTTGTTTGGTGTAATTCCCTAATGTATCAAGAGAAACGGTAACTTCTATTTCTGAATGCTGATCAACATTCTTTAATATATCGAGGACATGCTTATTTCCCTTTTCCTTGTCAATACTCTTTAAAATTCTTACTGCATTTGCTTTCAAAAAAGCAGGGGAATCTTGGGAACTAATTAGTGCCTCAATGGTCGGGACATCCGCTGCATTGTAATTATCGGTTCGGATCAAGGAAACAACTCTTAAATCATCCGGTATGGTCTTATCTTGGAAAATATTTCGCAGTAACTGATTATACTCCTTATCATTCTTCGTACCTCTTTGATAGTTCTCAGAACTCTTGATGTCCATGACATATTTTTTAAAGGTATTACTATAATTTGGATTTGTAAAGATCGATTCAAAGTCCGCATTAGTTAAAATACCAAACAAATTTTCCTTAGTAGCTGGTCCAAAAATTTGTAAGTCGGAGATATCCGGATCGTTTATTTCATCGGATACTTCTGCAATCGTGAGTAATAATTCGTCTTTATTAAGGCCTTTGATATAGTTATCCACATCTTTCTTAGGCGTCTTGGATTGTGCAAGAATAGTTTTTAACTGATTTGAATGATCCTTTTTCAGAACATCTTGCTGCTTAGGCAGAGAAACCCTTGTATTGGCATTCTGAGCAACAGCATAAGAATTTTGGAATATAAAAGTTGAAGCCAATACACCGGATATAACTAACGATCCAATGATTAATAATTTTTTGGACATTTTATCACTCCCATCGATTTTAATAAACTATTTAATCCCTTTTATGTTTAGTTAATTGCTTCATCTCCTTTTTGATTTACTTTTTTCTTATACCATCTAAAGATATTATAAACATGTCCTTTAGTCGATTTCCTAAATAATAGTAGAAATCCTGTCGACTTCTAAGTAAGAATTCATTATTCTTGAATTTTACTTAGAAGCTTTATATAACCAATTTTACTAATCCATCACAAACTCTGATGACCCAAAAATGCAAGATAGAAAGCTGGCTAATCCTTTGAGTAAGGAAAACCGGCTTTCCACTTCCAAAATATGTCTTAGCGTATATTTTCGTTAAAATCTTGGCGAGACCCCGGCCTTGAAAAACTTTATTTCCCATAAACACGTATTCTTGAGCATTTCAATAGAAATAAGGCTACCGTCGGGTAGCCTTATTTCTATATTATTATATTTGGTTAGTATCGATGAACCCAGAACCGGGAATGTTGAGTTCCCGGGCAGGTATCATTGTTTACTGCAATTTCATTATGATAATTATTAAAACTATCATGCTGAATGAGTAAACGATGAACCCAAAGACAATAACAGTCGTATTTGGCTTCATCGATAAAACCTCCTTATTCAATTATTCTTATTAAGTATAATACACTTTTGGAAATAATATGTATTTATTTTGAAGCTAAGAATTGGGACACCAGTTTCGAATCGCGAAATCCAAGAGAATTTGTAAGATCCTTCTTTGTAACATTATTTTTATTTGTGGATAGCCATATAAAAGCAGAATTAATTTCTTCATGTGTTGGGCGATATGTACTTCTATCAAAATATTCTCTGATAACCGATTCAAACCAATAAGGTACATAGCCCATATCTCGGACAATACGGGAACGTGTTAAATTTGATTTTTCAACGATAGATATGAAACGATTGGGCCAATCTTGCATGAGCCACGGGATAAGTTTTAAAGCGTTGCTGCGCACACTAAAAGGGAGTGTTTCGAACGAGTTTTGTAATCCTTCTATTTGAAATGGTTCCATTATTATTCCCGATCTATTTTCAATTGCTTTCCGTAATTTTATTCCATATCGGTCAAGGGTTAGAAGTTTCAATAGTTGACGGATAACTTCAAAATATAAAAAGGAATAGATAGGTTCTCCATTAAGAAGAGCAATTTGCGAATCAAGAATGTTTTGAAGATCAATAATAAAATTTATGAAAGTAGTATCTTTAACAACAATTGTCTGTGCAAATCTTAAGTCAAAATGGCAGTTATAGCATTCTGCAATATTTATTGGCTGAGGAGTATATCTATTTTTGAAATCGTGGCGAAAAAATGTAACAGCTGCCCCGCACTGTGGGCAGCTGTCATACATTTGAATCTGATGCTTACTACAAATTACTAAAAAAGCTAACCGCCATGATCGCCGGAAGTATGGAATCTTATCCTCAGCTAAACACATCGGACAAAAGGTTAAACCATTATTTCTGTGAGTACGGTGATAAATGCCTAAAGGCATAACCCATTGAGAACGCCCAGAAAATATCTTTCCTGCGACTAATATATCATCATAGGATGAAAGCGTAGCTTGCTCAACTTCTGATAAAGTTCTTCCTGTTCTTTTGGCAATAAGTTCAAGTAGTTCTGGTTGAGCATTTTTATCAATGTCCCGAGTCCATATCTCAAAGCCTGGTAATCCCACTCGTGCAAAAGTGTGCAGTTTTAGATCAAAGGCTTTCGCAATACGAACTAGCCAAGAAGAAAGAAGCTCATCTGCTTGACGTTGAGGATGAATAGGCCAAATATGATCATCAAGATTCAAATTGTTTTAGGACTCCGTTTCAGCATATTTGCGGCGGTCCGACGGTTTAATCCACTTGAGCTGTTTTAAAATGTCAAAGGAAACCATTTCTTCTCCAGAACGTGCTGCTTCTACGGCCGCTAAAGTTAGTATGCGCGACAATTCACCAATTATACCTTCGCTCATTGACAAAAGCTTCTGAGCTGTTTCCAATTGCGTTAGATGCGAGGGTTTAGCAAGAGGTAGAACTTTCTCATAACTAGCTAACAAGCGTAAGTATTCCTCATCCATTTTCCAACGTGGGAGAATAATAGGCTCAAAGCGATTGGCTATTTGTTGATCAGTTTGGATTGCCCGTAAAGCATCCCGTGTACCTACTCCGACAATAGGAATCATAAGTTCATTCGAGAGATGTTTAATTACGTTCAAAAACTCTTGCTGCTTTCTCAAACTCCCAGCCAGAATATCATGAATCTCATCAATGATAAGAACGCGAGTTTGGATCTTTGACAAGACTGATATTACCTGAGCTAATTTACGAGAGGCACGATCATTTTCCTTATAGGGGACGAACAATCGGTGTAAGATATTATTATAGAAACGTCCTTCGTCTGGTACTGGAGGAGCTTGAACTAAAACAACAGGAGCAATCATTGCATCCCCATTTAGGTTTAGATCAACAGGATGAAGATTAAGAAACCTTCTGGCAATCATCGTTTTACCGTTGTTAGTGTCCCCAACGATAAGAAGGCAAGGCATTCGGTGCCGTTGAGGATACAATAACAGGTCTTCGAGTTTATCAAGGACCATCCTTGCTTGAGGATATCCTATCCAACGATCATTACGAATTCGTTCAATACGCTCATTTAAAGGAAGCGATAAAGCTCCTCTTGCCGTCTTAGAAAGATGTAAATACTCATTTTCATTATTCATAGATTTATATCCTCATCAATATCATCGAATGCCTGAACCGGTGTGGCTTCTATTTCGTTTAGACCATTTTCCGGTATTGACGATTTATGCTTAGGTAAAATCGGACGGTAATCTTGGCGAGCCACAGTGTCTTTTCGTTGTTGAGTAGAACGCCGTACTTTTTTAGTTTCACTCGTAGCATTTTTCTCAATTTCTCGGAGTCGTTCATATGCTCTAAAGAGCATATCTTCATCAAACTCGCTATTTCCTTGCTCAGCTAAATGTCTCCTTGCTTCACGAAGTTCCCAAATGCTTATAGCCGGTCTCGCAGTATTCTTATAGGGTATTGGATAGTAGATATTTAATTCAGGATCTAGGAAAAAGATTTGGCTTATATCGCGGGGATCGTATTTAAAAATAAATTTTCTTTTAAGTTTTTTGTTTTCAGGATTCGTAGAATGAATCCATCGCCGTAAGACATTGGAATAGTATTCGATATTTTCGAAAGCTACCCCATAGTTTTGTATTGTACGCTCAACATAAGGCATAAAATCTAGTAAGACTCGGTTTTCGTCTTCAATACGCGGGGGGAGACCACGCCCCAGAATATTCCCATTCCCTAATATAGCTTCCTCGTATTTTCTAATCGGGGGCATTCCGATTTCAGAATGAACTTGTTGGTGATATCGGCCTATGACATACACTGTTATCCAAGTTTCTAGCTCTGAAAGAGTCATTATGGCTTTAGCATCTGAATCGTAGTAGCCTCGCTCTTTTGTATTGGAAAATGTTGCTCCCGGTGCCTCATGTAGAGCACTGGACAAAGTCCCTAACATGCGTTCAATATGGCCCCCATAGTGGGGTTGGGCTGCAGGACGCCAATTAATGATTACGCCGTATTCATCGCAAGCTCGTTTGATTGATTTGCCTCGAAACTCTTTTGCGTTATCAACATGAAAATTGTCTGGTACTCCCCAAACAGGCCACGAAAAAGAGATATCTCGATTGGCTAGCCATCGTTCTTTAGGAAGAATGGCATGGGCAACACAAAGTGCAAGTGACATCGTACTGGGATGTTCCATCGCGATATAGAACCCACAGACCATTCGACTATATACATCAAAGGCAAGTGTTATCCAAGGGCGTCCGATGGGGCACCGGGTAACTTGATCCACAACGATTATATCTAGAGGAGTATGGTCAATTTGCACAACTGCAAGTGGATAGTCCGCCCCGGGGAAGGCCCCTCTATTGGGATCATATTTTTGAAAGGCTTCTTTTCCGCTACGACGGCGGGAGAGCTTTTCTGAATCTGCAATCTCGGCAATTCTTGTGCGGATGGTATTTGGATGTGGGGTTGGAAGTCCAGCTCTTTTGCAACGGATAATAATATTTTCACAGACAGTTGGAATTTTATATCGTTGGTTATTTAGATATAGTTCCTTAATACAGGATTGAATAATTGCTTCTACTTCAGGTGTAATTCTGTGAGCGCCTTTATCGGAGCGTTTCTTTCTCACGAGCGAGGAAACGACTCTTGTTGTTTCGTATTGGGCAATCCAGCGATAGAGGGCACTAGTAGATACTTCGAATTGTTTAGCCCGTTCTTCGACTAGGAGCCGTGTCCTACTTACACCTGGTGTAAGTAATGGCATAATGATTTCGAAACGTCGCATAGCTTCGTTCCAATCTTCATCCGGAATACTCTGGGTCGAACCTGAAATGTCTATATTCTTTATTTCCACCCCAGATGATAACTCCGAAATCCGGAGCCGTTGGACTTGACCAGTATTACAGGACTTGGCGAGGATAGTCTCGATATCAAGTAAATGGGTAACGACATATGCTTGACTTCCGTGCATTACTGTACCGCCAACTTGAATATTAAGAAAAGGAGAATTACTTTTGATTTCTGACATAAAAATCACCCCCATTAAGAAACTTAAGGAACCCAAATTGGAGTATTCATACTGAGCTGTTCAGTAAGATCAGCAAGAATATACCCACGGGCTAGCATCTGCCATACCAGAAAAATGACTTCTGCACGATTGGAAAAGTTCTGAGCGAGCGCAGCTGCCAATACTTCCGGAGTTGTTTCACGAAGATTTATTAGAATCGAACTCGCTGTTTCCATTCTGTGATCTTCGATTGGAATATCATAGCGCCGTAGAAATTTAATATTTTCCAGATATGGCCTACGAATTTCAAAATCCGTAATGATCTTAAAATTCCAACCTCTAGTTTTGGCGAAATGTAAACCTGCTTTAAATTTCGGTTTTAATTCAGCCCAATTCTTCTTCAAATCTTTACGATGCTTTACTTCATACAATGTGCATTTGGAAGAAGCTCCTGAGGAATTTGAACGGTATTGTACTAGCACATCTGGTGTATATGATCTAGTTTTATCGAATTCATCGAGGTATTCGATCTTTACAGGCTGGACTTCAAACCTTTCGACTTCATAATCGAAATCAAGAATAGTAAGAAAATCACGCTCCAGAGTAGACTCGAAACCTGCACTACCAATCGACTTAAGTGACGGAAAAACTCCAGTCACATTTCGATAATTCATAGGAATCTTTCTAACTGGCATATAAATACCTCCATTAGATAATGTGTAATAGTTCTCTAACTAGATTAAGGTATCCTTTTTTAAACCAAAATCATTTAATACTGTATATTTAAAGTTAGTCGCATTTACTATTGTAGATAATCCATGTTATCTTTGTATAAATTACGATTTTATGCTCTTATAGTCTCACATAATGATGGAATTGTCAGGGGGACGTGATATGAAGCCAGGTGAACTTATCCTTGCAAATCATGGAGTTCTTTTCCTTGATGAACTTCCTGAATTTTCACGAGAGGTTCTAGAGTCTTTGCGTCAACCCCTAGAAGACCGTGAACTGACAATTACTCGTCAGCGTGGGAGCGTAAAATACCCAGCCCGGCTAAGTGTAGTCGCGAGTATGAATCCATGTCCCTGTGGTTGGTTAGGGGACCCCAAAAGAGCTTGTACGTGCACACCAAGACAGGTGGATACTTATCGCGGGCGTATTTCTGGGCCCCTCATGGATCGCTTCGATATGCACGTGGAGGTTCCTCGAGTGAATTATGAAGAACTCCATAGTCAACCCGACGGTGAAAAATCCCAGACGGTTCAAGCTCGGATACTTAAAGCAAGAGAGCGTCAATGGGCTCGTCTTGGAGAGATAAAGACGAATGCAGAAATGAATGCACTTGAAACCTCTGATTTCTGTGCACTTGATAAGACCGGCGAACAACTCTTAAGAAATGTCTTCGAACGGCAACACTTAAGCGCAAGAAGCCATGACCGAATTCTCCGAGTCGCCCGCACCATAGCAGATCTCGATGGCGAAGATAAAATCTCGCCACGCCATCTCGCCGAGTCTCTTCAATTCCGGGCCCTCGATCAAAACGTTGTTTATTAATCTGAAACGGTAAAACGGAAGGCATAACTCAGTATGCCTTCCGTTTCTTTATATCCCTAACAGTCTACTTCGGTAAAATAACCCTAAAGCACGTCCCTCTTCCCACTTCGCTCTCAACCTTTATTTCACCATCATGTGCTTCTACAATCAGCTTAACAATTGCTAAGCCTAGTCCCATTCCACCCTCTTTACGTGAGCGTGATTTATCGACTCTATAAAAACGTTCAAAGATATGGGACAAAGCCTGTGGGGGAATTCCTTCCCCTTGATCTTCCACATTAAATTGAATGCGCTCCCCTAAATCTTCTAAGGATATCCCCACGCTTTTCCCTGAAGGCGTGTGACGAAGCGCGTTCCCTATTAGATTAATAAAGACTTGGAGGAGACGATCATGATTGGCATTAATTACTCCTATTCCTTCCTCGATATCTAGATGAATTCCCAGCTCGTCAGCCCTTCCCTGAAATCGATGACGAAGCTCTTGAAGGAAACTCCCAATATCGATTTCACTTTTATCAAAGACTTTCCAGCGCTCGAAACGGTTAATTTCCTGAAGCTCCATAACCAATTTAGCTAAACGTTTCGCCTCATCTAAGACTAGATCAATATGCTCGGATTGCTCTTCTTTGGGTATGACTTCATCTTGAATGGCCTCGAGGTAACCCTGGATTAAATGCAAAGGAGTTCGCAGTTCATGGGTAACACTTGCCATGAAATCACGACGCTCTTTTTCAGCACGTAGTGAAGCTGTAACATCTCGTAATACTGCCACAAATCCTTGTACTCCTTCTCGAGCCTGCGTGGATGCCATCGCCACTTGAAGAACTTGAGTATCTAGAGTGAGATTCGCATTTTCTTCTGCACCAAGTTGATTAGCAAAATTTTGTAGAAAGGAAATTATTGTTTCCTTTCTAGCGGAGGATTCCCGTCCCTCCCCTTGCCACAGGGCCTTAGCCGGCTCATTAGTGTACAGAATCTCGCCTTGTGCATCCAGCATAATCACAGCGTCGCTTATCCCCTCAACAATCCCTTGCATTAGATTCCTTTCTTCGGATAGCCAGGTCATATGATTACTCAAACTTTCACCCATCAAATTCAACGCATCTGCCAATTCACCTAACTCATCTCGACTCGTTACCCCTGAAATCTGTTGAAAGTCACCCTTTGCCATTCGACTCGCTCCTTTTTGCATCAAAGCGAGTGGTCGAGTAAATTGGCGTGCAAATATTAGGCTGACTAATGTCGCCAAGATAACAGCTACTAAGGAGCAGTATAAAATCATACGCATGAATGCATTTACACTTGCCTGAACAGGAGCTGGGGAACTCCCTAAAACCACAAGGGCTTCACTTGGGTCACCTATTGGAGCGGCAGCAATCAGCATTGCTTGTCCGCTTTTATTTTTGGGAAGTGCTTTAATAGTAATGACATTTCCTGCTAAAACAGCCGCTACATTAGCCCCATTCAAAAAATCAGTAGGATACAAGGAACGAATTAATTGACTCATTCCCAGCGTTTTCACACCTTCTATGCCAGTGCCTTTCCAACCCATATCATTTATAGAATCTAAACCAGAGGAAACAGCTTCCCCTTTAACGGCTATGATTGCACTATGTCTATCCATGATCACCATCTGCGTACCAGATGATAATCTTATCTCATCTAAAGCATACAAGCGATTAGACCAGCTCGGCTGTTGAGTGAGTTGATTTGAGATTTCCTTGGCCTCATCCCCTAATTCGCCAAGCTTTTGTTGAAGATAAAAATCTCCGAAGAGTAGGGCAATTGTTCCGATTACTCCTCCCAATACAACAAGGATTAAAGCAGTCATAGCAACCCATAGTTTTATACTAATACTTCGAGGACGAAGACTCAATTTCAAAACGTTTCTCCTCATTTCACGACAAAGCATTAATGAACGGATGCTTCAGGGTCAAACTTGTACCCCACACCCCAGACCGTGGCTAACATGGACCTTACATCAGGATGAAACAGCTTTTCGCGAATTTTCTTAACATGAGTATCTACAGTACGAGCATCCCCATAAAAATCGTAACCCCAAACCGTTTCCATAAGTTGTTCCCTTGAAAAAACTCGACCAGGATTTTTCGCTAAAAAATAGAGCAATTCAAACTCCCTTGGTGTGAAAGTAATCGGTTCTTCTTCAATTAGTACCCTATGCTTATCCTTCTCGATTCGTAACAAACCATAGGTTAAATCAGAGGAATTTCCAGCAAAACTTCCCCCTGTTCGCCTTAGTAAAGCCTTAACTCTTGCAACCAGCTCTTTGGTACTAAAGGGCTTAACAAGATAGTCATCTGCTCCCATTTCAAAACCCAATACCCTGTCAAACTCTTCTCCTCTGGCTGTAAGCATGATAATAGGGATATCCGAATTTTCCCTGACCTCGCGACAAACTCTCCATCCGTCAACTTCAGGCATCATCAAATCCACAATAAGAAGAGCATACTCCCGCTTTTCAATCTTATCTAAGGCTTGGCGGCCATTTTCTGCTTCTTCAACGCTATATCCCTCACGTTCGAGGTACATCCGAACCAAATGTCGAATACGTTCTTCATCGTCAATAACTAGAATAGGATTCATGGGTAACCTCCTTATGGATAAAAGCCATTTTTCTGGTCCAAGTTCAGATGCTTAGTTTCAAATACTTCAAAGCTTAAAGAATAATCTTTCAGATACCCCTAAGCCAATAGATATCGGGATGCTTACCTGCAGCATCTCCTACACGAATTGCAATAAGGTCAAAACGCATGGGAGGCCAGGTTTTATACCCTCTAAACTTTATGTAATGAGAGGCAATCCGATTTAAGCGAGCTCTCTTTTGAGGAGTGATTGTCTCTTCTCCCCAACCGCATCGTCCAGAGGATCGAGTTCTTACTTCGATGAACACAAGTTGCAAACCTTCTCTAGCAATAATGTCCATTTCTCCTTGTGGACATCGATAATTTCGATCGAGTATGGTTAATCCTGCTTGCTTGATATGTACAGCAGCGTTATCTTCTCCGTATCGTCCGACATCCTTTTTGCTCTGGTTCACAATATGCTCCCCTTTTTTCTCCCTTTTACATATTTTAGCACAGGAGGTTGAAAGACGTACAGGGTCTCAACTCAAGTATACGAAAAAAGAGTCCCGGTGTAAAACCAGGACTCTTCAGAAACATTTTCCTAGGATGAACTCTTACAAGCTCAAACTATTTTACCAAACTTGATGCTGCTGTAATTGCCATTTGGGCAAGTGGCGTTGGGTAAATACCCAAGAACAGCGTGACAATAAGGGAAAGTATCATGCCGAACTTAGCAGCTCCGTGAACAGGAACCTCCGGTAATCCTTCTCCGTCGGTCAAATACATGACTTTAACAATCGACAAGTAATAGTAAACAGAGATCATACTCATGACGAAGCCTACAAAAGCAATCCAGATATATCCTTGAGCCACAACTGCAGAGAAGAGATAAAATTTAGCTACAAAACCTGCTAGCGGTGGAATTCCAGCTAAGGAAAGTACAGATATCGTCAGGACGGCAGCTGCAAGAGGTGAACGACGTGCAAGCCCAGCATAGTCTGCGATTTCAGTGGTACCCTGACTTTGCGCGATATGGGTAATTACAGCAAATGCCCCCAGATTCGCAAAGATGTAAATCATCAAGTAGAAAAGTACCCCTTTAATCCCGTCGACAAAAACGGAGACCGCTGGAACTGATACTGCAATTACACCAACCATGATATACCCGGCTTGAGCGATACCAGAGTATGCCATAAGACGCTGGATATTCTTCTGAGGGAAAGCCATTAGATTCCCCAGAATCATGGAAAGTGCAGCGAGGATGAGGAGTAACAACTGGCCTGTCTCAGCGAAGGATTGGCTGTACATCATCAAAAGATAGAAGCGAACCAAGGCGGCAAAAGCAGCTGCTTTTGAAGCGGTTGCCAAGTAAGCAGTGACAGGAGAAGGTGCTCCTTCATAGATATCCGGTGCCCACATATGGAACGGAATCAAGGAAATCTTGAAGCCAAATCCAGCAAGCATAAATACCGTTGCTAGGATAGACGCAGGACTCAGGTCTGTACCAAGGGCTTGGGCAATGACAAACATTTGAGTCGAGCCAGTGAGTCCGTAAATGATACTAATACCATAGAGCAAAATCGCCGAGGAGGCTGATCCGAGCACCAAGTATTTGATTCCGGCCTCAGAGGATTTTCCATCTTCACCACGGTAAGCAACGAGGATGAAGAAGGTAATCGTCATAAGCTCTAAGCCCACATACATTGTGATGAGATCCCCGGCTCCCGCCATCAGCATCATACCTAAGGTAGCAGCCATCAGCAAAGGGTAGAACTCGCCGCGATGGGCCTGAAACTTCTGAACGTAGCTTGAAGAGGATAGAACAACTAGAAGTGCAGCGACTAAAAACAAGATTTTAAAGTAGCCTGCGAATTGATCATGCAGATACATCCCTTGCAGGAACGCCGCCCGTTGTCCGTAAAAGAAATCATACACAGAGTACGCTAGGGTTCCCAATAAGGCGAAAATCGTAAGAGGGAACATCCCTTTTCTCGACCCAGGCGGAATGATTAGTCCCACTGCCAGTAAGCCAAGACTAAGGACAGCTAAAATGATTTCCGTAGAGAGTAAAGCGAAATCGAAATTCACCATTAGAACAACCCTCCAATCTTCGCCTGACTCACAGTTTCAAGAACTTTGGCTAACCCTGAGGAATGGACCCCGGTGTCGATCAACTGTAGGACAATGTTCGGGAATACCCCGGCTACCATGATGACAAAGACCAGTACAACCAAGGGGACAAGTTCAGGACCGCGCAAATCTTTGAGATGATCCCACTCCGTACGTCGTGGTCCAAACAGAACATTCGCGATGATACGGAGGGTATATACTGCGGTGAAGATAATTCCCGCGATTCCGACGATAGCATGAACTGGGAGTGCTTGTACGGTTCCCACGAAGATTGTAAACTCTCCGATGAAGTTGACTGTGCTTGGTAATCCAAGTCCAGCCATACCTGCAATCAAGAAACCTACTGCAAGACGAGGCATTTGATGCGCAAGTCCACCCAAATCGGCAATATTACGAGTATGTGTCTTTTCGTAAATAAAGCCTATCATCGAGAAGAAGAGGGCAGACATGACACCATGTGCGAACATCATGGCAATCGCACCCGTCAAGCTTGTCACATTAAGTGCTGCTATAGCAATCAAGACATAACCCATATGGCTAACAGAAGAATATCCGACCACATATTTCATATCTTTTTGTGCCAAAGCAATAAAGGCTGCGTAGAGAACGTTCACTAAGGCTAGAACCGCGATAACAGGTGCCCAGAACTTCGCACCAAGTGGAAGCACCATGACTCCTAAGCGGATTAAACCGTAGCCCCCGATTTTCTTCAAGACCCCCGCGTGAATCATACTGACAGCAGTTGGAGCTCCAGCGTAACCGTCAGGAGACCAAGAATGGAAGGGGAACATGGAAATCAGGGATCCAAAACCAAAGGTCATTAGACCAAAGACGATAATCTGGAAATTCTGATCATACTTGAGTTGTGCCAACTGGTCAAACATAAAGGTTGGGCCTTTTCCAACTGCCGCCAACTGTGTGGTTGCATTGACCCATAGTGCCACCATGGCAACAAGTAAGAAAGCAGAACCGATCAAGAGATAAATCGTCAACTTCATACCGGCATATTCTTTGGTGACTCGTTTGGTACTTCCCCAGATGATAACCATGATATAAATCGGAATAACCACAATTTCGTAGAAGAGGAAGAAGATAAACAAGTCGCGGGCTATAAATGTACCCATAACACCTGCAATCAAGATAAGTAGAAGAACAAAGAATTCTTTAATCCGCTTATCAGTATTCCAGGAAGAATACACAGCCGTAAAACCGATGATGTTCGTGAGTAAAAGCATAGGAATGCTCATTCCATCAACACCGAAAGCAAGTGCAACACCAATATCCGGAATTAACGGAATCGTGAGGTTAAATTGCATTCCAGCTGCCGAGCGGTCATAAGCAAAGAAAACGTAGAGAGAAAGCACCAGAGAAACGAAGGTACCTAAGGCAGCAACTATCTTAATCGTTTTCCCCTCTTCCTTCGGGAGGAAAACAATGATAAGAGCCGCGAGGATCGGTGCTATCAGTGCGAATGGCAGAATCATGGAGCCCAGTGCAGGCTGAATTGCCAATGTCGGCATTATTTCACACCTCCTAGCATCGCTGCGGGATTAAGTGCCGAAAGTTGTCCCTCTCCAATAGCAAAGAAGAGATAAATAACAACAACGGCGAAGAAGAATACCATGGCATAGGTCTGTAGCTGACCCGTAGCACTCCTACGGAATACTCGAGCCGAACCCCTTGTTAATCCAGCGAGTCCATTGACAATGCCATCAATAATATATAGGTCAAACCAGTAAAGTACTTTAGCCACGATTCCATCCATAACCTTGTGGATTAACCAGAGGTAAATTTCATCGACATAGTACTTGTTCTTAAGAAGTTTGTAAACTCCTGGGAAACGTTCGACAACGTTTTCAGCCTTAATTTTTTGAGTAACGTAAGTGATATAGGCTAAACCAATTCCAAGTCCTCCCGCACAAACAGAGATGAAAGCAAGCAACCAATCCATTCCCTCATGCTCGAATTCACCATAGTGGACGAAGAACCCAAAATTATTATGCATTCCAAACAATTCAGGCATCCCAGGTACAATTCCACCAACCACGCTAAAGAAGGCAAGAATAATAAGAGGGACGGTCATAACCCATGGAGATTCATGTGGGTGATTTTCAGGCTTTTCCTTTCCCATGAATGCTACGAAGAAGAGACGACTCATATAGAACGCCGTTAAGAACGCTGTAAATAAACCAACAGCATAGATAACTGGGTGTCCATTATGAAGCGCAGCTGCTAAGATTTCATCCTTTGAAAAGAAGCCAGCAAACGGAGGAATACCTGAAATAGCTAAGACCCCAATGAAGAAAGTCCAACCTGTAATCGGCATTTTCTTCCAAAGTCCACCCATGTCCCAGATATTCTGTTTCTCATGCAAAGCATGAATAACAGAACCTGCACCTAAGAACATCAGCGCTTTGAAGAAAGCATGTGTCATGAGGTGGAACATAGAGGCTGTGAGCGATCCCACACCCAGTGCAAACATCATATATCCCAATTGGCTGAGGGTTGAATAAGCGAGAATTCGCTTGATATCATCCTGCGCAATCGCAATTGTTGCAGCAAAGATAGCAGTTAAAGCTCCAAGCCCTGCTACAAACTGTAAGGCCATTGGGGAAGCATGATCGAAAAGGAAGTACATCCGGGCAACCAAGTATACCCCAGCTACAACCATCGTAGCTGCGTGAATCAAGGCACTGACCGGTGTAGGACCTTCCATCGCATCAGGCAACCATACGTGTAGAGGGAACTGACCCGATTTCCCGATAGGTCCGATGAAAACCAAGATCGCCATAACGGTTAAATAGCTTACACTACCGATGAGGGCAAAATCTTGGAAGTTCGTAGCCATCTGCACGGATAAAGAACCCGCGCCATAGAAATCCAAGGTACCAAACTTGTTATAGAGGAAGAGAATTCCTAAAAGCAAGCCAAAGTCCCCAACACGAGTCGTTATGAAAGCTTTTTTCGCAGCTTCCCGTGCCGACACTTTAAAGAACCAGAACCCGATCAGGAGGTAAGAACATAACCCCACGAGTTCCCAGAAAATAAACAACTGTAAAAGGTTCGTAGCTAAGACCATGCCGAGCATGGAAGCTGCAAACAAGGATTGATATGCATAGTAACGAGAGAAACCCTTATCCCCGTGCATATATCCAATCGAATAAATCTGTACCATAGACGCAACTAAGGTTACAACAAAAAGCATCATCGCACTCATTGGATCAATGAGTGTACCAAAGTCAACCTTGAGTCCGGCGATGTTAAGCCAGTTTACTGACCTAATAACCGGATTCTCCACGACCTCTGCTCCAGACTGAATTACACCAAGACCAATAGCTATCGCTAATCCAAACGAAGTAAGAATCGCCAGGATGGAAATGGTGGAGGACAGTCTTTTGGATCGCTTTGTGACAAAGGCGATGATTAGAAACGACAGAAAGGGCAAAAATGGAATCAACCATGCCCATTGAAAAAGATCATTCATTTCCTTGAACACCTACCTTCTCCATAGACTCTCTACCACTTCAACCAGTTGAAATCATCCACATTTGTGGAACGGCGATTACGATAAATGGCAATAACTAAAGCTAAGCCTACTGCAACCTCAGCAGCTGCAACGACAATAACGAAGATTGCAGCGACCTGTCCAATCAGAGGATTTGAACCCGGATTTGTCCAAGGGGCAAAGCGGCTAAAAGCAACGAAATTAATGTTCACTGCATTAAGCATCAACTCGATGGACATTAGGATTGCAATGATATTGCGCTTTACGAAAACCCCATAAAGGCCGAGGCTGAAAAGCATTGCTCCAACCAAAAGATATGAGCCAAGCCCAACACTCAAATTCATTTGCTTTCATTCCCTCCTTTTGCAAGGATCACGGCCCCGATAAGGGCAATCGTTAAGAGAATCGCTGCTGCTTCAAATGGAACCATATACCATTGCAAAAGCAGTTTGGAGACTTCGGCAGTTGTCTCGCCCGTAGCCGCTGGCAGGGCAAGAATCCGCCAGTCATTGTTCGTAAGAATTACTAGGGCTGCCATGATGAAAACAAGTGCTCCCACTAAGGCTCCCCAGACCCAATTCTTGGTATTAGGGCTACTCTCTGCAACGTCACCTCTCAAGGTTAACATCACCGCAAAGACAACCATAATCGAAACTGCGCCTGTATAAACAAGAACTTGGACAGCCGCAAGATACTCTGCGTTCAATAAAACATACAGGACAGCAACTCCGGTAAAGGACAGTGCCAAGAATAGGGCGCTGTGAACAATGTTTCTTGAGGTTACAACTCCCCAAGCGGAAGCCACGGCGATAATGGCGAAAATGAAGAACACAATCGTCGCCATAGTGCTCATTGGTTGTCCTCCTTCCGGTTCTGTTTGGAACGCTGAATCATATCCCATTTCATATCATCGACGTCGAAGACTGCGTTTTCAAATTCTTGAGTTACTGTCAACGCACTCGTCGGGCAGGCTTCTGTACAGAGACCACAAAAAAGGCAACGTCCTAAGTCCATTTGATAGGTTTTTAGGACTTTTTTATTGTTTTCATCCTTTTCACTGGTCAAGGTGATTACCTTGTTAGGGCAAGCCATAGCGCACAGAGAGCATGAAATGCATTTCTCTGGTTCGAGTCCCATGGAGCTTCGAACCGTCGTCGGTAAATTCGGCATTTCTTCAGGATAAAACTCGGTAATGTTTGGTCCTAGCATTCTCTTGAGAGTAATGCCCAAACCCGTAAATAGACCTTTACCTAACACTCAGTCACCCTCCAATCACGAGCTGGTAGATATAAATCCCAAAGCCCGTTAGCACGATGTTGAGAAGCGAGAGCGGCAGCAAGATCTTCCATGCAAAATGCATCAAATGGTCCACCCGAATTCTTGGGAAGGTCCATCGAACCCACATCATGATGAAGATCAAGATACCTGTTTTTAACCAAAACCAAATCCATCCTGGAAGGAGAGCAGGTCCTTGCCAGCCGCCTAAAAATACTGTAGCAGCAAGTGCGCAGACTGCAGTCATATTCCCATATTCACCTAAGAAGAACAGACCCCAGCGTAAGCCGGTATACTCGGTCATCGGACCAGCAACAACTTCTTGATCCGCTTCGACTAGGTCAAAGGGTGCTCTGTTAACTTCTGCAGTTCCAGCGATGAGATAAATAATAAATGCAATCGGTTGGAGCGCAATAAAGGGAACAACGTTCTGAGCTTCAACGATTTTAGTGAGACTAAACGACTCTGATAGCATGACAACGCCAAGTAATGAAAAGATGAGAGGAATTTCATAGCTAATCATTTGAGCAACGGCTCGCATTCCACCCAATAAGGAATACTTACTGTTAGAACCCCAACCAGCCATTAGGAACGCAATTGTAGTGACTGAAGAAATCGCTAAGTAGTAAAATATTCCTAAATCCAAATCAACAGGAACCAATCCCATACCATAGGGAATGACAGCTAGTGTCATCAAGGGAATACCGAAAATAATCATTGGTGCAACTTTGAAGATAAACTTATCCGCCCCTGCAGGGGTGACATCCTCTTTACCGATAAGTTTTAAAGCATCGGCAATGGTTTGAAACCATCCATGTGGCCCCAGGCGATTTGGACCCGGTCGTTGAGAAATCCAACCGGCGATTTTTCGTTCAAGCAGAATCAGAATGAGTGCAGCTAGAACGATAACGACGATAACCGCGATTATCCCGATAACGGTCATAACCAGGTCAGCCCAAATGGAATGGGGATCCGAAAATAACCCACGGATGGCAGCCGAAATGTATCGAGGCAATTGATTTAAAGCTTCCATCTTATTCTCCCCTCATTGAGAGTTTTACTTATCCACTTCACCGAGAACAGCATCTAGGGTCGCGAAAATCGCGACGACGTCCTGAATCTTCCAGCCCGTACAAATTTCAGTGAGCGACTGGAGGTTGATAAACGTCCCTGTACGAATTCTCATGCGCACGGGTTTTGTAGAACCATCACTTACGATATAGAATCCTAATTCACCCTTCGGGTTCTCGACCCGATGATAAACTTCACCGGCAGGTGGCTTAATCAGCTTCGGAACCTTTGCCATGATTGGTCCTTCCGGAATGTCTCTCACTGCTTGGCGAAGAATTTTAGCGCTTTCCTTCATTTCATCGAGACGAATCAGGTTACGGTCATAGGAATCACAGCCATAAAGTACGGGTACATCGAAATCAAACCGGTCATATATGCTATAGGGCTCGGCCTTTCGCACATCATAATTGACTCCAGATGCTCTCAGTACAGGGCCAGTTATCGAAAGATTTTCTGCCATTTCCTTGGTCAAAATTCCTACATTTTTCAACCGACCCATGGTAATCTCATTACCCAAGTAAATTCCATAGTATTCTTCAAACATCTCTGGCAAATCGTCCAAGAAGGATTTTAAAGCTGGCCAGAATTCAGCTGGAGGTTCCTTAATCATTCCACCGATACGCATCGCATTCACCGTTAAGCGGCTTCCTGCGGTCATTTCAAAAAGATCAAGTATCCTTTCTCTGTCACGGAAGGCATAGCCCCAGGCTGTCCACCCAGCGATATCAAGTGCGGCACTGGCGATGAAGACCATATGACTGGCAATCCGCGCCAATTCAGCAAAGATAACACGTAGATATTCGCCCCGTTCAGGAACTTGAATGCCCATCAGCTTCTCAACAGCTAAAACATACGCGAAATTATTATGTGGAGATGCAAGATAGTCCAAACGATCAGTATAAGGAATAAACTGAGGATAAGTGCGACTTTCTGCTAACTTTTCAATCCCGCGATGTAAATAACCTAGCTTAGGTTCAAGCTTGGTGACAACTTCCCCTTCTAAATGAACCACCATACGGAACACACCGTGCATACTCGGATGCTGGGGGCCCATGTTAAGTAGGAGTTCTTCAGTTCTATCAACCGACATGGTACATTACCCCCTTACTCATCTTCTCTGCGAACACGGACGACATTCCGAACTTCGACGGGCTCAGTCACATAATCCTTGCGCATTGGGAAGCCTTCAAAATCGTCCCACAGATAAATTCGCTTTAAGTTCGGATGTCCTTTAAACTGAATTCCGAACATATCATAGGCTTCGCGTTCAAGAAAGTTCGCGCCACCCCAGATGGAGGTCGCTGAATCAATGATTGGGTTTTCCCTGTCAACCATCGCTTTTACACGCAATTTTTGTGGCCCACGCAAACTGCTCAACTGATATACGACTTCGAAGTGATCTCCGAGATCCAAACCAGCTAAGTCGTGGAGAAAGTCACAAGGCGTTTCTCCGAAGTTTTTTGCCGCCGTTAACGTCTCTATGATATAAGACGCTTTCACTTTAAGTACAAAAGTCCCTAAGCTTTCTTCTACTTCCCCGTTGACGCGCTTAGCTAACTCTTCTACTTGTTTCTTTAGCATTTCTTTATTTTCCATGATTTGCTAACCTCACCTTACCAGGGTTGTTGACCTTATATTGAAGCTGCATCAACCCAAAGATCAAGGACTCTGGCCGTGGAGGACAACCAGGAATGTAGACATCTACTGGTACAACCTTATCCACTCCAGTCATCATGGAGTAGGAATCTGCAAACGGACCACCTGCACTTGCGCAGCTTCCCATAGCGATGACCCACTTAGGTTCTGGCATCTGATCATAAACCCGACGAAGAAGTGGAGCCATTTTCCGAGTACAAGTACCTGCTACAATCATTACATCCGCCTGACGTGGTGACGCACGGAAAACCTCCCAGCCGAAGCGGGCGAGGTCAAAGCGTGGACCCCCAGTAGCCATCATCTCAATCGCACAACACGCCAATCCAAAGGTGACAGGCCAGAAAGAATGCCCTCGAGCCCAATTGAGCAGCTTGTCGACATTGGTGATTAGAACGTTCTTTTGCACCATCAACTCGGCCTCGCGAAGCTCTTTCTCTTTTGCTACATCCACTCTAAAGCACCTTCCTTCCAAGCATACCAGAAACCAATTAAGAGAATTACAATGAAGACAAACATTTCAGCAAAGGCAAAGGTCCCGAGTTTACGGAACGTCAGAGCCCAAGGATAGAGGAAAACGGTTTCTACGTCAAAAGCAGTAAAAACAAGAGCATAAAGGAAATAGTTACTTTTGAAACCCAACCAGGTTCGTCCAATTGTTTCATTACCACACTCATAAGGGGTTAACTTCTCACGATGCGGTTTGTTCGGCGCGAAAATCTTTGGCATAGCCATCATAATAATATTGAGGGCAATTGCAGCAACAAGAAAAAGCCCTATCGCAGCAAAATTATTGGACATCTCCTCACCTCCCTTCACTAATTAGCACCATGTTTCCCATAAGCCAAACTTATTGTGCCATAATTATCGATGCCTAGTCAATAAATATTAGTAATCCTGTAACAATCTGCTAATAGTCAATATTTTCAAACAATGAGTTCCCCCTGATGTACTGGTGCGAAACTTTTTCGATGAAGCGGACTCGGACCAAAACGACGAAGCGCGTCAAGGTGTTCCTTCGTACCATACCCTTTGTTCTTCGCAAATCCATACTCAGGGTATAACACGTGAAGCTCTCTCATCCAATGATCTCGAGAAACCTTAGCAAGAATCGATGCTGCAGCAATACTTGCACTCAATTCATCTCCGCCAATAATCCCCTGTTGAGGAATCTTGATATTTGGTAACTCCAAGGCATCAATGAGTAGAAAATGCGGACGAACCTTTAAATTCTCAACGGCACGTTTCATGGCTAATTTGGTCGCTTGCAAGATATTTAAAGCATCGATTTCAGCTGGTTCGGCACTCCCCACAGCGAATCCCAGTGCTTGTTCCTTAATCTCTTGAAACAGTCTTTCCCGTTTACTTTCAGTCACCTGTTTCGAATCGTTCAGCCCTGAGAGTTCGAATTTTGCTGGCAAAATACAGGCTGCGGCCACTACGGGCCCAGCTAGTGGACCTCGGCCCGCTTCGTCGATTCCAGCAATATGTAGATAGCCCTTTTGCCATAGTCTTTTCTCTTCTTTTAGAAGGTTATTGAGACGTTGTGTTTCCGCTATTTGTGCCTCACGATACTTATGATATCGCACAACAAGGCGCTGAATCCCCTGGCGAGGGTCTTTAGCGCAAGCCTTGAGAAACTCTTGAGAGGGTTCAGTACTAAATACCTCACTAACCTCTCGAATACTCATTTGGGATACTTGCTTCAAAACGCTTCTCTTCTTTCCCACTCTTTCAATTCGACATTCTTAAAGTCTTTCCTTTGAACTTTTTAAAGTTCATCCATTAAAACATTTATTTTATTTAGAAACTCAATTCTATTCTACATTCTAATATCTGTCAGTTTATATTTGATCCATCGTTATTTTACCGAGTAAGCCTGCGCGAAACTCACGAATAAAGATTTGAGCAGCTTTTAGGATATCGACTTGACCACCCTTCACTAAACATCCTCGAGTACGCCCAATTCCTTCGAGAGTTAAATCCTGAACCTCTTCAGTATATCTTTTAAGGGATTCTGGATAATTCTGTTTCAGCCAACCCAGCAACCAGAGGGATAACTCTTCTAGATTTAGTGTTTCATCTCGGATCGCTCCCACAGCGGCAAGCTTTCTTCCTATCTCTGGATCCTCAAATTTTGGCCAAAGCAGCCCTGGGGTGTCCATTAATTCCACCTTATCATGAATCCGAATCCATTGATTCCCACGTGTAACCCCTGGCTTATTTCCTGTTTTAGCTTTTGTGCTTCCAATAAGTTGATTAATGAGAGAAGACTTGCCACAATTAGGAATGCCAACGACCATTGCGCGGATAGTTCTCGCCCGAACTCCCTTAGCTGCCCATCTCATAAGCTTCTCAGCCATGAGCTTCTCAAGCTCTGGAACAATTTTCCCGACCCCTATTCCACTTGTCGCACTAACAGCTAAGACAGGGGTAGATTTTCGTAGTTCCTTAACCCACTGCTCAGTCAACTTCGCATCTGCTAAATCCGCTTTATTAAGCAAGATAACTTTAGGCTTATCCCCTAACATTTCCTGCAAAAGTGGGTTTCTGCTACTCTCAGGCACACGAGCATCACCCAACTCAATTACAACATCTACCCAGCGTAATTGCTCAAGCAATAACCGTTTAGCTTTGGCCATATGCCCCGGAAACCACTGAATACTCACTGAAACACCCTCTTACTTCTCGACTACCAAAGAAATTTAATCCGTTGAATCGGATTATAAATTAGCCAAGCTTTTCCTATCAAATAATTTTTGGGTAATACTCCCCACTCCCGAGAATCCCCGCTTTCTCTGCGGTTATCACCTAAAACAAAGACATTTTCCTTTGGTACAGTCTCTGGATCAAAAGGAGGGTAATCTCCTGGTTTTAAATAAGGTTCCTTGACAAGCTCATTATTTACGTAGACCTGATTATCTTTAAGTTCTACCGTCTCTCCCTCAGTTGCCACAACTCGCTTAATGAATGTACGGCTGGGGTCACGTGGATAGGCAAAGACCACGATATCACCGCGTGCTGGAGCCCAGAACCGATACGCTAAGCGATTTACGATAATCCGATCCCCGGGAACCATTGTTGGTTCCATGGAGGCAGAGGGAATTATGTAAGGTTGTAATACAAAATAACGCAAGAGACCTGCACATACAAGCACAGCGGCAAGTACCCATATTGGCCACGCTAACCTAGTCTTTTGCTTCACTGATGATACTCCTCCCTGTTTCAAACTCTACATTAGTATGAACAGAGAAATTAAAGAGCATACCAGCATTTTCGAGTAAAATAAAAGGGCTGGATTGCTCCAGCCCATCTCATTACTTGTTGCGACGGTCGCGAATCCGTGCAGCTTTACCAGAAAGTTGACGGAGATAGTACAGTTTAGCTCGGCGTACAACACCATGACGTACGACTTCGATCTTGTCAATTCGAGGAGAGTGAAGCGGGAAAGTCCGCTCTACACCTACACCATACGTTACACGACGAACTGTGAAGGTCCTACGAAGACCGCCACCTTTTGTCTTAATTACGACCCCTTCAAAGGCCTGAATACGTTCCCGAGTACCCTCGACAACACGCACGTGAACACGTACTGTGTCTCCAGGACGGAAGGCAGGAAGATCAGTTTTCATTTGTTCTTCTTCAATCATGCGAATGTAATCCATTAATAATTCCCCCCTTCCTTGCGTAGATGTTCATGCACTGAGCCAATTATTTCTGGCCTTTTTGACAGCGAGAGGACCATCCGTTGTACCAAAATATTTTATCATATAAAAATTGTATGTGCAACCTATGAAATAGATTAATAAATCAATGTCCTCTCAGCCGATCGAGTATGATCGCAGCTGCCGAGCGAACAGAAAGATGATTCCATTCCCCAGGTCCATAGATTGGCTCAAGAATAATATCGCAGCTTTCCATGACTTCCTTAAGAAGCCCCCAGCCAGTCCCAAAAAGAAGGAGTAGCGGATCCTCAGTTTCTTCGATTTTTTGACGAACTTCGGCGTAGCTTAAAGTATTCGAGTACCTACGAGCATCTGTAGCAATTCTTAAAGGTCTGCGCCCTTGCTCTGCGAAGATTTCTTCCTCGATTTCGGAAAGTTCCCGAGCGAGTTTCACTCGTGCGAATGCTTCCTGGCGGTTTGGATTGTACTCCGCACCGAATCCTTCTTGCCAATAACCCATAATACGTTGTGCTAATGCCCGTTGGGCTTCTGCAGGGTGAACAATATAATACCGTTTGACCCCATAAGTCGTCGCACTTCGGGCAATATCATGGATGTCTAGGTTGGTAATAGATGTCGCTACCGTTTCCATATTCTTATTGTAGACGGGCGCGTGAATCAAAGCGATATATAGGTCACCCATTTTTGTTCCTCCTATGTAAACCTAGTCTGTATACGCTTAAGCTTGACCAGGATCACTTTCTCTTTTCTCCATTGCTGAATTTCTACTCTTCCTAGTCCTCTTAGGTTTAGGTTGTAGATGCTCCCAACGTGCGTACCACTTTGAAAGCTCAGGATGTTCAACGGTTAATTCTTCTAATAGACTGTAATCACCGGCTAAGAACTCAACCTTATCCATTAAATCAGGCCTTTTCAAAAACGTTCGACGCAAGGACTCTTTTCTACGCCATGCTTCAATGCGCGCATGGTGTCCAGATAACAAAACCTCCGGTACCCTCATTCCTTCAAATTCAGGCGGACGGGTATAGTGTGGATACTCAAGGAGCCCTGCACTGTGAGAATCCTCCTCTGCGGAGGCACTTTCACCTAGCACCCCTGGAACAAGTCGAGCTACTGCATCCACCATGACCATAGCTGCCAGTTCCCCACCTGTAAGCACAAAATCCCCCAAGGAAACTTCTTCATCAGCTAGACATCGTATACGTTCGTCAAATCCCTCATAGTGTCCACAAATAAAGATGAGTTCGTCAATCTGACTCCACTCTTTTGCTTTCTGATGCCGAAAAATTTGCCCTTGAGGAGACATCAGCACAATCCTGCGATTTCCATGGGCCGGAGGCAAATCCCTAAGCGCAGCATAAATAGGCTCTGGTTTTAAGACCATGCCCGCACCTCCACCATAAGGAACATCATCGACATTTTTATGCTTACTTGTGGCATAATCTCGAAAGTTAATAAGCTGGAGTTCTATGAACTTCGCCTCTTGCGCACGCTTAAGGATACTTTCTTGCACAGGTGCAAACATCTCAGGAAAAAGGGTTAGAATTGTAAACTTTATCATCTATTCCTCACCCTCAAGAAGCCCTGGAGGCAATTCCACATCCATCCGTCTTCCTGGGACGTTTACATTTTTTACGACACTTTTTAAAGCAGGAATACAGATTTCCCCTTTTGAACCCATAACGAGATAGACATCATTGGCCCCTGTCTGGACAACTCGAGTCAACGTTCCGAGTAGTGTCTCCCCTTCATAAACTTGCATCCCCTCGAGTTCGAAGTAGTACCAGCCTTCCTTGAGTGGAGGAACTTCTGAACGGTCTATTTTTACGGACCAGCCACGGAACTTATCTGCTTCATCCCTAGAGTTTATCCCCTCTAGTGTCAGGCATACTCCATCTGGCTGAACCTTTGCGTCCAACAACTTCAGTCGACGCTGCACTTGATTTTGAACAAGTATAACTTCTTTGAGTTTCTTGAACCGTTGCGGGTTGTCGGTAATCGGATGAACCTTCAATTCCCCTTGAACCCCATGCGGTTTGATGACTTCACCAATTAGTACCTCATCCATAGTACATTGCTCCTTTTTATAAGGGATGCTATCTGTAAAGGGTTAACCAGGAACGTCAAAAAGGGCTCAAGGCCCTTCTTAACACTACTGGTCAATGTCAACATGAACTCTGCGGCCATCTTTGACAGCTGCCGCTTTTACAATTGTACGAATAGCATTGGCGATCTTACCCTGTTTTCCAATAACTTTCCCCATATCATCAGATGCAACAGTAAGTTGCAAATGCACGGATTTTTCCGTCTCGGATTGAGCGACAAGTACTTGTTCCGGATGATCGACTAATGCTTTCGCGAGGACTTCTACAAGTTCCTTCACAGGAACCACCCCCAACAATCCAATTACTTCTTGGATTCATGGAACTTAGCCAGAACCCCAGCTTTACGAAGCAAGGACTTCGCAGTATCTGAAGGTTGAGCACCTGTTGCCAACCATTTCATTGCTTTTTCCTCGTCAATTTTAAGGACTTCCGGTTGTTTAGTCGGATCATAATATCCGATTTCTTCGATAAAACGACCATCACGAGGGGAATTGGAATCCGCAACGACTAAGCGATAGAAAGGATTCTTCTTGGCACCCATGCGACGGAGACGAATTTTTGCTGCCATGTTTTTCACCTCCTCAACAGAATACTTCAAATTCAAACATATAATCAATAAACCTGCTTCTTATCAAAGGTAGAGCCCCTTGACTAAGAAGAAAATTGTCAACCCAATGGAAAACGAAATCCTGGCTTTTTACTGCCTTTTTTTCCTTTTTTCCCTTTACCGAGCATCCCCATCCCCGGAGCTCCCGCAAATTGCTTCATCATCTTTTGCATTTGCTCGAACTGCTTCAGAAGTCGCCCAACCTCCTGCACACTTGTGCCACTCCCTTTAGCAATTCTACGCTTTCTGGAGTCTTTAATGAGGACAGGCTTTCTACGTTCCTCTGCAGTCATTGAGTGAATGATTGCTTCTACATGGGCCATGTCTTTCTCATTAATCTGTACATCTTTGAGTTGTTTACCTACACCAGGAAGCATCTCAAGAATTGAAGAAAGTGGACCCATCTTCTTAAGCTGCTGCATCTGAACCAGAAAATCATCAAGCGTAAATTCCTGCTTTCGAAGCTTCTGTTCCATTTCTCGAGCTTGCTTCTCATCGAAAGCTTCTTGGGCTTTTTCAATCAGGGTCAGAACGTCTCCCATCCCGAGAATCCGAGACGCCATACGTTCGGGATAAAATGCCTCAAGGGCATCCATCTTCTCCCCAATACCTGCAAACTTAATGGGACATCCGGTGACTGCTTTGACTGAAAGTGCAGCCCCGCCACGAGTGTCTCCGTCGAGCTTCGTTAAGATAACTCCGTCTACACCCAACTCCTGGTGAAAGCTTTCTGCGACATTTACCGCATCTTGCCCTGTCATCGCATCGACAACGAGTAGAATTTCATGAGGTTTAACCGAAGCTTTAATATCTCGAAGTTCGCCCATCAATTCTTCATTAATATGCAAGCGACCTGCAGTATCGATGATGACCACATCTTGACCCTGACTCGAAGCGTGTTTAATACTGGCTTGGGCAATCTGTACTGGATTTTCCTCACCTAACGAAAATACTGGAACTTTAATCTGCTCACCGAGTACCTGGAGTTGCTTAATAGCTGCTGGACGATAGATATCACATGCTACTAAAAGAGGATGTTTCCCCTGCTTCTTCAGCATGTTAGCCAACTTTGCTCCATGGGTCGTTTTCCCTGCTCCTTGTAAACCAACCAGAAGTATTACTGTCGGCGGTTTTGAGGAAATATTAATCTTACTTGAGGTGCCGCCCATTAAAGCGACCATTTCCTCATTTACGATTTTAATTACCTGTTGTCCGGGAGAAAGTGACTCTAAAACGTCTTGACCGATGGAACGCTCTTTGACTTTCGCCACAAAGTCCTTGACTACTTTATAATTCACATCAGCCTCAAGCAATGCCATACGTACTTCACGCATAGCCTCGCCTACATCAGCTTCAGTGAGTTTACCTTTTCCTCTAAGTCGTTTAAAAGTTTCTTGTAATTTATCACTTAGACCCTGAAACATACCAGCCCCCGCTTTCCGGACTTATGATCTAAGACTAGGAAGCTTCTATATCGCGAAATATATCATCAATCTTCTTGCTAATGTTTTGATATCGTTCCCAAGCACTAGAGCTGGAAAAATCCGCTTGAATAAAGTCCTGAAGTGATTTCTTGACTTCAGATATTCTATCGTGCTCCACTGAAAAGCGTCGTACAAGTCCAAGCTTCTCTTCATATTCTAGGAGAATTTTCTCTGTCCGCTTGAGTAAGTCATAGACAGCTTGCCGACTTATTTCTTCTAATTCTGCAATCTCCACTAAGGATAAATCCTGCTCATAATGAAAATCCCAGACCTTCCTCTGCTTTTCCGTAAGAAGAGGACCATAGAAATCCGCCAGTAGCGCCATTTCAGCAATTCTTTCCATTCAATAAACCATCCCGTAAAGGATTTTTACTTTACTTGAGCTATTTTAGGTTAAAAATATAGATTTGTCAAGTAAAATTACTTTCTCATTATGATATTCGACCCTTTATACTAACTCGTTAGCAATCCTTTTCGCCCTTTGTTCGACTTCGCGACAGACCTGCTTAACATCGATCGTCTTCAACTGACGCTCTTCCATCAGGATTTCTCCATCGACCATTACCGTTCGAACATCACCAGCATGAGCGACATAGACAAGATGAGCAGGTATGGAGAAACGAGGATAGAAATGTGGTTGATCAAAGTTGACCGAGATCAAATCTGCTTTATAGCCAGGTACAAGTTTTCCAACTTCTTCAAAACCTAAAGCTTTCGCCCCTTCGATGGTCGCCATCTCAAGGACTTCATAAGCAGGCATAGCTGTGGAGTCTTTTTTTAGTTTTTGTTGAAACGCAGCTGAGCGCATTTCCCCAAAGAGATCGAGGTTATTATTGCTTGAGGCACCATCTGTGCCTAGCCCGACGACAACACCCTTTGAGCGAAGTTCTGGAATAGGAGCGGTTCCGCTATTCAGCTTCATATTACTCTCTGCATTATGAGCCACACTGACCTTCTTTTCCGCAAGGATATTCATGTCTTCCTCGGTCAGGTGCACACAGTGTGCAGCAACGACATGTCCACCGAATAACCCCAAATCATTGAGCCACTGGACCGGTGTTTTTCCATACTGATCCTGAATAATTTTTATTTCGTCTTCAGTCTCTGCAACATGAATATGAATTCCCACCCCGAGACGGTCTGCTTCAGCTTTCACTTTTTGTAGATATTCTCCTGAGCAGGTATAGGGAGCGTGTGGACCAAACATGACTTTAACACGACCGTTACCAGCACCATGGTATTTATTGATTAAATCAATGTTCTCATTAAAAGCCTTCTCACCATTCGGTCCATTACCAATAAGTCCGCGTGCTAGTACTCCGCGGGTTCCAGCTTTCAAAACGGCGTCTGCTACGTGATTCATTGAAGAATACATGTCTAACATTGTGGTTGTTCCCGACTGAATCATCTCGGCTAAGGCTAGCAAAGTTCCCCAATAGATATCCTCATCCGATAACTTATCTTCAAAAGGCCAAACTTTAGTCTGCAACCAAGGCATTAACGGTAAATCATCAGCATAGCTTCTCAGCATAGTCATTGCTGCATGGGTATGAGTATTAATCAATCCCGGCATGACAACATCCTCTGGTAAATCGAGAACATGATCGGGTACAAAACCTTTGGGTGCTGACCCTTTTGGACCTACAGTAAGGATTTTACCATCTTCAATTGCGATTTCCCCTGCTGGATAAAAATCATCGGGTCCTGTCATAGGCAAAATCATGGCTTGAATTAAAGTTTTGGACACTTCGAATCACTCCTTATTCTTAGGGTCGAATTCAGCCAACTAACATAAAATTTTACTTATGATTTAAGGAGTGTTGAAAAACTACATTCTGAGTAGATAGCGGCACTCCCATGCATTGAGCAACATTCCCTACTTGAATCAGGTTCATTGACCATAATTATTCAAATATGCATTTCTCATGTAGTTTATATCATCTTCACTCAAAATTACCGGAGTACCCAGTAAGCGAGACATAACATGAATCTGTGCGCTTTTCTCTACAACTTGGCAAACTTTGAGTGCTTCATCAAGGCTATGCCCAACCCCGACTAATCCATGATTAGCAAGAAAAACAGCATTTTTGTCCTGCAATGCATCTACAGCAGCCTGAGCTAACTTAGCAGTTCCCGCTAGGTAATACTCAGCAACCTCCACTTCTCCTCCCACTATCATCACTAAATCTTCGACCAATCCAGGAAGAACTACACGAGATACGGAATGGGCCGTCGCGTATGCTGAATGGGTATGAACAATAGCTTGAATATCTGGTCGGCTCTGGTAGATAGCTGCGTGAAGAAGAAATTCCGAAGAAGGCTTACGTTCTCCTTCTAAGACCTTAGTATCTAAGCTAAGCAGGACTAAGTCCTCTTCCGAGAGGGAGAGATAATCCATACCACTCGGAGTAATCCAATACCCCTTCCGTGATGAGTCCCAGGCTGAAATATTCCCCCAAGTTCCTGCGACCAGGCCACTTTGGATAATTTTCCGACCCACTTCGAGAAGTTTTGTTTTTAGCATTAAGAACGCACCATCATTTTCAAGAGATTGACCGAGTAGGGTGAAGATATTATCCCCTTTTCGGTAATAATCCCTGTAATTAACTTTGCTGGAGTTACATCAAAGGCCGGATTATAGACAGGTACATCTACGGGTGCAGTAGGTACGCCAAAAACCTCCCGCATCTCTTTCGAGCTTCTTTCCTCAATCGGAATATCCTGTCCTCCAGCTACCTTTAAATCAATCGTCGACGTAGGCGCAGCTACATAAAACGGAATACCGTGCGCATGCGCTAGTACCGCTAAGGAGTAGGTCCCAATTTTATTCGCAGTGTCCCCATTCGCAGCGATTCGGTCAGCACCTACGATAACCAAGTCTACCTTTCCCTGTTGCATAAGGTATCCTGCCATATTATCCGCAATTAATGTCACAGGAATATTGTCATTCATCAGTTCAAAAGTCGTCAATCTTGCGCCCTGAAGGAAGGGCCGTGTTTCATCAGCATAGACGTGGACTTTCTTGCCGATTTGATGCGCTGCTCGTATGACGCCTAGAGCGGTACCGAATTCTACGGTAGCTAAAGCGCCCGCATTACAGTGCGTAAGGATGTTCGCCTCAGCCGGAACAATCGGATTCCCATGCTCACCTATCATTCGATTGACCCGACGATCATCCTCTGCGATATTCTCCGCTTCTTGAACTAAGGCGTGACGAATTTCGAAAAGATTGGTAACTTCATAAAGCTCTCTTAAGCGATCTTCCATCCGCCGGAGTGCCCAAAAAAGATTAACAGCAGTCGGACGAGTTTGAGCTAAGCGGGTCTGTACCTCTTCCATATAACTTTGCAATCCTTCTCGATCCCCAGTGTACTGCAAAGCTCCTAGAGCATAACCATAGGCTGCTGCAGCACCAATCGCAGGCGCCCCGCGCACTTCCATTTTCTCAATCGCTTCTGCCACTTCTTCGTAGGTCGTGACATTTCGATAAAGTGTCTCCATGGGTAACCTTGTTTGATCTAATATTTTCAGGGAATCTCCCAACCACTCTATTGCTTTCACATTCGTACCGCCTTTCTAAAACTTACCGACCTCTGCATTCCCTAAATAGCACCGGCAATCCTGTTCTGGGCGAAGTAATCGAAATGTTTCTTGGATAAGTTGAGCTACGGTTTTCCCTGTAGCCTTCATACTTTCGATAACCTCAGCATGGGTCAAGGGATGATCTGCAATCCCGGCGGCTTCATTCGTCACCATGCCGATTGAGGAATAACACATCCCTAATTCCTTAGCCAGGATGACTTCGGGTACACTCGTCATTCCCACCAATTCTCCACCAAGAAGTTGATACATCTTAATCTCTGCAGGTGTTTCAAAACGGGGCCCCTCAGTACAAACATAAGTTGCTCCTGCCTTAACGGGAATGTGGCGGGAAGAATTCTCCGACGCCTTTAGTATTACTTCCTGTACTGATTTACAGTAGGGTTCTGTCATATCGACATGGAGCACACCTTGCTCTCCGCCCTCATAAAAGGTCTGCGAACGCGTTTTTGTAAAGTCTAGGAATTGATTGAGAAGTACGATGTCACCTAATTTATATAGGGGAGATAGCGACCCTACGGCTGCAGTCGCAACAATTTTTCGCACTCCTAATTCCTTTAAAGCCCATATATTAGCCCGATAGTTTACACGATGGGGGGGTACGGAATGTCCCTTACCATGGCGGCTCATGAAAACAATACTTTGTTCCCCTAATCGCCCTATGTCCACAGTTACTTCACCGTAAGGGGTGGGTACCGTTTCTAAACGAAAATCGGATAAAGGCAGAGACTCTAGACCTGTTCCTCCGATAAGCGCAAAATAGTTCAGACTTCTTCCTCCCCTTCCTCACCTTCTTCTTCTTCCGTTCGGTTAAAAAGTGCATTAGCAAAGTCTTGGGGGACGAAGGGACGCAAGTCTTCCATTCCCTCACCCACGCCAATCCATTTAACTGGAATTTTAATTTCCCCTTGTATTCCTAAGACTACGCCACCTTTGGCTGTTCCATCGAGTTTCGTGAGGACAATTCCTGTTACTCCAGCGACTTCCTGGAAAAGTTTTGCCTGCTGCAGGGCATTCTGTCCTGTGGTAGCGTCTAAAACTAAGAGTACTTCATGTGGAGCGCCTGGTATCTCCCGCTCAATAACACGTTTAACCTTCCGTAACTCTTCCATGAGGTTCACCTTATTATGAAGTCGCCCTGCAGTATCCATAATAACTAGGTCGACCCCTCGAGATTTCGCAGATTGGATAGCATCATAGGCGACGGCAGCAGGGTCAGCCCCTTCCCGTTGCTTGATAATCTCCACTCCAGCTCGCTGTCCCCATATCTCAAGCTGATCAATTGCGGCAGCACGAAACGTATCCCCCGCTGCAAGAATCACCTTTTTTCCTTCACTTCGGAAGTAATGAGCCAGCTTGCCAATCGTGGTTGTCTTTCCGACGCCATTCACGCCAACGACAAGAATGATACTCGGACCTTGATCTGCAAAATTTAGAGGTTCTTCTTCTCCTAAAATTTCCGAGATAAGTTCTTTCAAGACATCTTTAAGTTCTACAGCTTCCTGTAATTTCCTCTTCTTAACTTCTTGACGCAACCGATTTACGAGCTCCAAGGAGGTATTTACTCCGACATCAGAGCGAATCAGGACTTCCTCTAATTCCTCATAGAGGTCTTCATCGATCTTCCTCCGTCCGGTGAGAATTTCCTCAACCTTCGAGACGAACTGAACACGGGTTTTCGTTAACCCTTCTTTTAACTTCGCAAAAAATCCCAATTGGACTTCCTCCTTATGTAGGCACACCTTAAACATTATCATACCACAATTTAGGCGGGCTCTCAAACACATGAATTATCCCTTCCAGAGGGTAATTAACAATTTAACATTCTGTAGCTAAAGAGAAAAAGACGATGTCTGCCAAAGGAAATCGTCTTTTTCATTGCTGGTGATCAACACGACGTATCGCTTTACTGACTCCGATTTTTTTGTCACGTTACAACGTACACCACAACCACGTAAATTAAAAGAAAGGGAGCATCGCAAAATTACTTTTTAAATGGTTTGCGAGCTCCCTAATTAGTTACCCCATATACTTCTTTTTAAGCCTAATCTTCTCTACCTTCTTTGCTTTGCCGAACCGTTTTTACGTCCTTTTCAGCTTTTTTAGGATCTTTATTCTTACATAGCGCATATACAGTAGATCCCATAACACTCATTAGTGGTCTTTTCTTCATTATCATTACCTCCTCTGATTTTACTGCCTTTTAATATTATTTTTGATTAGATAGTTTTTGATACATCATTAATTCATTATTTGCCTCAACAGTTTAAGTAAGCCCTGTATTCTTCTTAAAATAAAACGTAAAAAGGTCAAAATCTAAAGACAGCACTCTTTGTCACGAGTTCATTTGACAAATCGTTAATTGATTGTACTAACTGGGCGAGCTGTTCGACTATTGCAGTTTGTTCTTCGGAGGTAGCCGTTACTTCTTCAACCGAAGCGGAGACTTCTTCACTCGATGCTGATATATTTTGCATATAAGCAATGACATCATCTTTACTTCGATTCATCGTCTCTAAGGCACTTGCGGTTGAAAGAATTTTTTATCTAATATTTCCTGAATCTTATTAAAGGTTTTATCAAATGCTGTTGAGTTTTAGTTGCGTACTCCATTTGCTCATGAACAATTACTTGGATTGCATTCACGGAAGTTGCGTTTCTTAGCGTCCCATTCTGAACTTCTTGATTTGCTCGATTTCTTCCCCTAGACAATATTTAAACCATTGATTCCCTTCCACTCATAGGCTGATAAAATCAAAGACGGTGCCCTAGGGCACCGTCTTTGATTTCATACCAATCGAGTGAGGAAGTACCTTGACCGTACTGCCTCTGAAAGGAGGGACCTTCCCCTTCGTTTAAGCGCATGTGTTATCCTTATCTTGGCCCTCTAGCTTAACGGACAAGAGTTTGGATACTCCAGATTCCTCCATGGAAATTCCGTAGAGAACGTCTGCCGACTCCATCGTTCCTTTCCTGTGGGAAATGACGAGGAACTGAGTGGAGCTGGAGAGTCGATGAATATACTGGGCAAAACGATTGACATTAGCATCGTCGAGGGAGGCCTCAATTTCATCGAGGATACAGAAGGGACTAGGTTTTACTCGAAGCAAAGCAAAGAGTAAGCCGATTGCAGTGAGTGCTCTCTCCCCTCCGGATAAGAGGGAAAGTAGTTGTGGCTTCTTACCAGGAGGCTGGGCGATAATCTCTACCCCAGTCTCTAAGAGGTTATTAGGATCATCCAGGCGAAGTTCTGCAAACCCGCCGTTAAATAGCTCTTTAAAAACCACCTGGAAGGCTTCATTGACTGCTTTAAATCCTTCTTCAAAGCGCTCTGACATCGTTTTGTCGAGCTCCCCTATCAGTTCATGAAGCGAATTATTCGCCTCTACTAAATCCAACTTCTGCGTGGATAAAAATTCAAACCTCTCCCGCATCTTTGGATATTCTTCAATGGCTGCCTGATTTACTGGTCCAAGAACTTCAATCAGACGTTTAACTTCCTGTACTCTAGCCCAGAGTAGGGGACGTTCTTCTGTCGTCTGGTACCCTTGAGCGTCTTCCCAGGAAAGTTCAAATTCTTCTTGCAGACGGTTATAACCCGTTTCCCACTCTGTATCCCAACGAGTGACACGGAGCTCTAAAGCATGCAATTTTTGCTCGATACTCTGCTGTTCCAGACGCTTTTTGCTAACTAAGCCTTCCTGCTCCATGACTTTTACAGACAGAGCCTCTCGCTCCTTACGAAGAGCAACAAGGACTTCCTGCGCTTGGGTCTGGTTCTCAGTCGCTTCCGCTCTACGGACTTCCCATTCTTCTTGCTCTTTAAGGAGAAGTTCTTTTCCCGTTTCTAAAGAAGTTAAGTCTTGTTGTTTTTGCTCTAAGATACTTTGGATTTCACTCAAAGCAGCCCGTTCCAGCTCTAATCTTTCTTCGGCTTGCTTGAGCTCCTGCTCCCATTTGGCAGATTGAACTTTTGTTTGGGTTAGATGTTCTAGAAGAGCCTCAGCTTCCAAACCCGCTTCCTTAGCCTTTTGCTCTTGAAGGGCCAAGGCGCTTTGTGCCTCTCTAACCTGTTCTGTTAGCTCTTGAGTGCGCTCTTCCAAATCTTTCTTGCGAGAAGTATGGTTTGCTTCCTCTATATGTAAAGCTTCCTCACGAACTTTGATTCCCTGAACTTCAGCCTGAATCCTGCCCACATGCTCTTTTGTATTCTTAGCTTGAGCGCGCAAGACTGCCAGTCCTTCTTTGAGTTGTTGCCCCTCAGCGACAAGTCCTCTAAGAATTTCCTCAAGCTCTAGCTTACGCTTCGTATAAGCCTGTACCTCATTTTCGAGCTCTCTCTGTTGCGTACTCCGAGACTCTAATTCCTTCTTGAGCTCCTGAAGTTCTCGGGAACGTCCAAGAAGGTTTCCGCCTTTCCTCTGTACGCTTCCTCCAGTCAGGGATCCCCCGGGATGAACCTGATCCCCCTCTAAGGTTACGATTCGAGCACGATAACCTGAAGCGCGGGCGACACGAGTTGCGGCGTCCATGTCGGTTACGATGAGTATCCTGCCGAGCTGGGATTCAAAGGCAGAACGATACTTCTCCTCGAAATGAACAAGATCCACTGCAATTCCTACGAAGCCTGAATCTGCAGCTGCGTCTTTACTTACCGTGACACGTCCACCTTGTATGACATCAAGGGGAAGGAACGTCGCTCTGCCAAGTTGATGTACCTTAAGGTAATTTACTGCAGCCTTTGCAGCCTTCTCCGTGTCTGCGATGATATTCTGCAGTCCTCCACCTAAGGCGGTCTCAATGGCAACTTCATAACGCTCTTCAACTTGAAGCAAATCTGCTATTGTCCCACACAAATCCGAACAGGCAGGGACCTTATTTTTCTTCGCCTGCATTACCTCACGAACGCCGCGTTGGTAACCTTCCAAGGAGTCTTCGAGGTTCTTCAAGGCGTGGTATTTTGCCTTCATCCGCTCAAGTTCGCGATTCTTCTCAGTGAGTTGATTTTGTTTTCCTTTACTCTGTTCAAATAGTTCTCTGAGCTCTTTTTGGGTCAGCTCCAATTTTCGGATATTTTCCTGTTCCTGACCTTCTCCTAATTCAATCTGACCCTGTTGTTCTTCTAATTGTCCTTGATAAGTAAGCCAATCGTTTTCTTTGCTACTTTTTTCTCCAATAAGCTGTTCAAAGACTTGATTCAGAGAAGTCAACGAATGATTAACACTATTCAATTCCGCAGATACCTCTGCATGCTCAGACTGCATCTGTTGAAGGTTATTCTTATAGACCTCAATATCTTCTAGGCCGCTTCGTGCCTTCACTTCAGAGAATTGTTGTTCGTCTTCAACCAATGTACGCTTGGCTTCTTGAACTGTCTTTTGGAGAATACTCTTTCTTCCCTCCAAAGCATCTAAACGCTCCATCGCTTGATGCTTCTTCTCCTCACTCGCGCTAACTTCCTTGCTGACCCGAGAAAGCTGTTCTGTGATGTATCCTTCCCGCTCCTGCCGTATTCTAAGTTCCTGGATGATTTGATTTAAGGATTGATCCAAGCGATAAGTGGTCTCCTGCTGAGTCTGAATTCGCTCTTCTAACTGATTTAAGCCCACCTTACTCTGAAGGGTTTGACTTTCAAGCTGACCCAGTCCAGCCACTGCTTCCGCGAGTGCTAATCGTAACGCTTCCGCTTCCTGTGTAGATAAGTTAAGTTTTTCCCTAACATCTTTCAAATCACGCACTACTATCTGAATTTCCAAAGCTTGCTGTTCTGTCGTTAAAGCAAGGGATTGCTCAGCAATGCGAGCCTGCTCTTCTAAAGGGGCAAGCTGCCCTTCAATTTCTGTCAAAATATCATCAAGGCGTTCTAGATTATGCTCAGTATCATCCAAGCGTTTGAGCGCTTCGCGTTTACGCATCCTGTACTTAGTAATTCCGGAGGCCTCTTCAATCAGGAGTCGACGCTCCTCAGATTTTAAATTAAGGATTTCTTCGACTCGCCCCTGCCCGATAATTGAAAACCCTTCCTTACCCGCACCTGTATCCATAAAAAGCTCATGGATATCCTTAAGACGGCAAGCAGAATGATTAATGAAGAACTGTCCTTCCCCATCCCGATAGACCCGACGGGTAATGGTTACTTCCCGATATTCGAGCGGAAAAATCCCCGTGGAGTTATCAAAAACCAGTGAAACTTCAGCCATCCCCACAGAACGTCTCGCAGTACTCCCTGCAAAGATGATATCCTCCATTTTACTCCCGCGGAGGTTTTTAGCACTTTGCTCACCAAGTACCCAGCGAACGGCATCTGCGACATTACTTTTTCCGCTCCCGTTAGGGCCAACGACGACACTTAGCCCATGACCTAGTTCTAACTTTACTTTATCCGCGAAGGACTTAAACCCTTGGATTATAATTGCTTTCAAAAAAACAGGGAGAGCTCCGGCCTTAGCCATGGTTCTCCCCTCCTAACTCTTCTAGAACTTGCTGTGCGGCGCGTTGCTCCGCTTCCTTCTTCGTCCGACCAATTCCTTTTCCCATCAAATTTCCTTGAAGAAAGACGCCAGCTGTAAATCGCTTATTATGATCTGGACCTTCCTCGGCCAAGATACGATAACTCACTTCAGTCTCTTCTCGCTGTGCTTTTTCTTGGAGCATCGTTTTATAATCTCCATAGTTTCCCTGGGCCACTTCGGCAATCTCTGATTTAAGCATCTCTAAAATGACCCTACGCGCCTCTTGAAGACCGTACTGTAGATAGATTGCACCTACGACCGCTTCCCAGGCATCTGCAAGAATGGAGGGACGTTCTCGCCCCCCGGAGACTTGCTCTCCTTTACCTAACAGAAGTTCTTCACCCAGGTGAATTTGTTTAGCCTTACGGGCCAAGGTGGTTTCATTAACTACCGCGGCCCGCATCTTCGTAAGTTCTCCCTCAGGACGCTCAGGATAATTTAAATAAAGGTATTCAGCAACCACAAAATCTAAGATTGCATCCCCTAAAAACTCAAGCCGCTGATTATTCTCTAATCCTGATTGTGGATTTTCAAATAAATAAGAAGGATGGGTCAAAGCGGTCGTCAAGAGACGATTGGGTGGAGTATCCAATTCTAATCGTTTTGCTAGCTCTAGACCCGTTGGAATCCGCTTCAGGGGTTCACCATGAAATTTATGGCGTTTACTTCCTACGAGCCTATCTTTCGTTGTTTTTGCCGCACCCTTGCGTTTTTTATCCACCGCTCAAAACTCCTTACCTAGTCTTCAAACTTCTTTAAGACAATTGTAGCATTATGTCCACCAAAACCAAAGGTGTTCGACAAAGCAACCTTGACTTCTTTTTTACGAGCTTGGTTTGGGACATAGTCTAGATCGCAATCAGGATCCGGCTCCCCATAGTTAATCGTAGGCGGAATCACGCCATTTTGAATCGTTAAGGCGCAAATAACCGCTTCGATCGCACCAGCCGCTCCCATGAGATGTCCTGTCATTGACTTAGTAGAACTCACGGGAACCTGATAAGCGGCAGGACCAAAGAGTGCCTTAATTGCTGCTGTTTCAGTTGCATCATTGGCGCCCGTTCCTGTACCATGGGCATTAATATAATCGACTTCTTCCGTTTTTATTCCCGCACTTTCTAAGGCTTTGCGCATAGCACGCATTGCCCCAGCTCCACCTGGCACTGGTGTGGTGATATGGTGAGCATCAGACGTACTTCCATAGCCCACAACTTCGGCGTGGATTCTTGCGTTTCTCGCTTTAGCATGTTCTAAGGACTCAAGAACAATAATACCTGATCCCTCTCCCATGACAAAACCCGTTCTCCGTATGTCAAAGGGTCGACAAGCTTCTTCCGGATTTTCCTTCTCCGTAGACATCGCTTTCATTGCACAAAAACCAGCAAAAGCTAAAGGAGTTAACGGCGCCTCGGTTCCACCACACAATATGATGTCTGCTTCGCCTTGTTGAATTAAACGTAAAGCTTCCCCGATAGCATTCGTTGCTGAGGCACAGGCTGTAGCAATGGTAGAGCTGGATCCCTGTAAGCCAAAGGCAATAGATATATGCCCCGCTGCCATATTACTAATGAGCATTGGCACAAAGAACGGGCTTACACGTCCCGGGCCTTTAGCCATTAAAACTTCTTTTTGCTCCTCAAAGGTCGTGACTCCTCCGATACCACAACCAACCACCGCACCCGCACGTTCTTTATCCAATTTCTCTATATCTAAACCCGCATCGGCAATCGCCATCTTTGCTGCTGCAACCGCAAGTTGAACAAATCGATCCATCCGTCGGCTTTCTTTCTTATCCAACCAGTCCGTAGGTTCGAAGTTTTTTACCTCGCCTGCTACTTTGGTAGGCATTTCACTGACATCAAATCGAGTCACAAAGTCAATTCCAGACCGTCCTTCAACTAAGTGATTCCAAAATTCTTCCAAAGAATTCCCAACGGGAGATATAACCCCCATTCCAGTGATGACCGCTCGCTTATTCAAAACTTTCATCCTCCCTCTATTCAGCCCGGAGTATCTCTTCACGAATATTTTCAAAAATCTGGTGAACAGATAAAATTTCCTTCACGCGTGTGTATTGTGAACCTGAGAAAACTAGACCTTCCTCAAGGTTACCTTGCTGAGCCTTGATAAGACGATCCATGATACAAAAGTTTGATTCACAGTGCTTAAGGCAGCGATCACACTTTTTAGGCCGTACATCGCCTCCCTCAGCAAGCAACTCTGTAAAAGGATTACGTATCCCACGTCCCGGTAAACCTACGGGACTATGAACAATGACCATATCTTCTTGACGAGCATTGATTAAGTGCATTTTCCATTCCAGTGCCGCACTACTCTCTTCACTCGCTGCAAAGCGGGTACCCATCTGTACCCCATCCGCTCCCAGTCGTAGCATTTCAACGACATCTCTGCCATCGATCACTCCGCCAGCGCCAATGACTGGAATCTTTACTGCTTCCTTTACCTCAGGAAGAATCTCGCGCATGGGACGGTCTGTCCCTAGATGCCCCCCGGCTTCCGCTCCCTCTACAATGATCGCGGCAGCTCCTAATTTCTCAGATAAACGAGCAAGCTTAGCCGTGGAAACAATCGGAACCACCGGAATTCCCGCTTCCTTTCCCCACGTAAACATGTCTCGGGAAAATCCAGCACCAGAAACAAGCAAATCGATTTTCTCATCAAAAGCAGCTTTAACCAGCTGCGCAAATTCGCGTACCGCAAACATAATATTTACACCGATAATTCCTTGAGTGCGTTTTCGCGCTTCTCGAATCTCTTGTTTTAGTTCCTCAACACTGAGGCCACTTCCAGCAATGATGCCAATTCCACCTTCCTCAGCTACGGCAGCCGCTAAAGGGGCCATGGAAATTCTAACTGCCATTCCCCCTTGGATAACGGGCATCTTCGCAACTAAATCCGCCAGGTGGAGTTCTGGTATTTTCACGGAATTTCCTCCATTCAATCTATAGATAATTAAATAAAATTGTTTTTTCGAGTCTATATAAATCTTTTGCCTTAACATCCTATATTTTTTTATCTTGGATGAATCCCCTACCGTAATAGGCGGATGGCAATAAGAGGAGCTTATCGTTTTAAAAGAAAGCCCCGCAGCATCCTACGGGACTCTCTATGTACTCGGTTAATGATTTTCCTTAATGTAGTTGACGGCATCCCCAACCGTACGAATCTTCTCTGCATCCTCGTCCGGAATATCGAGGTCAAATTCCTCTTCAAGAGCCATAATTAGTTCAACGATATCCAAAGAATCAGCATTTAACTCTGCGAAGGATGTTTCTAAGCTAATACCTTCCTCTTCTACACCGAGTTGATCAACTACGATGGATTTAACTTTATCGAAATCGCTCATGTTACCTGTTCACCTCCTCTCAAAGATATATATTAACCACTTTGGACTGTATTTTCCACTTAATCCGAACTTCTATTATGAAATAGCCATTCCACCATCTACGGACAGCGTTTGTCCGGTAATATAGGACGCAGCGGGTGACGCCAAGAAGACCACTGTCCTTGCAACTTCTTCTGGGACACCAATTCGGCCTAAGGGAATTTGCCCTATAATTTGTTTTCTCACTTCTTCTGGTAAGGATTCCGTCATATCCGTGGAAATATACCCGGGGGCCACTGCATTGACACGAACCCCTCTAGAGGCAAGCTCCTTGGCAATAGATTTCGTAAATCCAAGGATTCCAGCCTTGGCTGCCGCATAATTAGCTTGTCCCGCGTTTCCTGTGATTCCAACGACCGAAGAGATATTAATAATCGAACCAGAACGTTGCTTCATCATCCCTTTGCTCACAGCCTTTGTGCACAAAAAGACGCCTTTTAAATTGGTGTCTAAAACATCATCCCAGTCGGATTCTTTCATTCGCAGAAGTAAAGTATCTCGGGTAATGCCTGCATTATTGACCAAAATATCAATTCTACCATAGGTATTCACCGCAGTCTGTATTAACCGATCAACATCTTCTGAGACACTGACATTCGCTTGGACTGCGATTCCATCTCCTCCTGCTTCCTGGATGAGTTGAACCGTCTCCTCCGCTTTATCAGCACGTCCAGCATAATTCACGACGATTTTCGCACCGGCACGAGCAAGTTCCAAGGCTATGGCACGCCCGATTCCGCGTCCTCCACCTGTAACAAGAGCCACGCTGTTATTCAGCAACATTTTATCGACTCTCCTTTAAATATGCAAGTAACTTTTCCAGAGAAGCACAATCTTCACAATTAAGCAGTGTTACTCCCGGAACAATCTTCTTTACTAGGCCTGTCAAAACCTTCCCAGGTCCTAGCTCAACGAACGTGTCAACCCCTTGTTCCGCCAAATGTCGAATCGATTGCTCCCAAAGCACTGCTCCGCTAACCTGTTGGACTAGACTCTCAACAATTCTTGTAGTTTCACGTCTCTCCTGCGCATCCACATTTGAAACAACCGGCGAGCTTGGTTCCTTCCAAGATACAGTTTCAAGTACAGACCGAAGTTTAGTGCCCGCTTCCCTCATCAAGGAGGAGTGGAACGGTCCACTTACCGCAAGAGGCATAGCCCGTTTCGCGCCTAGAGCCTTAGCATATTCGATGGCTTTTTTTACAGCCTCAGCCTCTCCCGAGATTACAATCTGTCCGGGTGAATTATAGTTAGCTGGGGCAACCCATCCAACTTCCTTACTAGCCCTCTGGCAAGCCTCCTCGACTTTAGCCGTTTCCAATCCTAGAATAGCAGCCATGCTCCCCTGTCCCTCAGGGACAGCCCCTTGCATGAACTCACCACGAAGGCGCACAACCTTCAAGGCCTCTTCAAGACTAATACTTCCAGCTGCGACATAAGCAGAGTACTCTCCTAAACTATGCCCTGCGAAGTAGTCAGCCGTAATCCCCTGTTCCTGCAGACATTTCCAAGCAGCTACACTGACAAGTAAAAGCGCAGGCTGAGTATTCGTCGTTTTCTTTAATTCCTCCTCAGGACCCTCCTGAAGAATTTGAATAAATTCTTCCCCAAGGACTCTACGACCCGTCTCTAAAACTTCCTTACCAGAGGAAGTAGTAAAGAGCTCCTGACCCATCCCCACGTATTGCGACCCTTGGCCAGGGAAGATAAATGCCAGTTTACCCAAACTAAATCGCTCCTTTGCAAATGATAATGCTAGAACGGTCTATTTCGTAAAGCGTTGTGAGAGCCTATCCATTTCGCGCTCAGCGCCCTGTATGACGTCCTGAACGATATCGTGAGCAGATTCTATCTTCTGGACAGCTCCAGCAACTTGACCAGACATTACTGAGCCATTCTCAATATCTCCCTCGACCATAGCGATACGAAGTTTTCCTGCACCAAGTTTTTCAAGTTCTTCTGGAGAAACACCCTCTTTTTCCATTCTCTCCAATTCTCGAGTAAAACGGTTTGTTAGGCACCGTACTGGGTGACCGGTAGAGCGTCCTGTGACAATCGTATCTCTGTCCTTTGCCTTTAGGATCAGCTCCTTGACTTTAGGCGAGATTGTACATTCTGTGGCACACATAAAGCGTGTACCCATTTGTACTCCTTCAGCACCAAGTGCTAAAGCAGCGAGCATTCCCCTTCCATCGACGATTCCTCCCGCGGCAATAACCGGGATGTTAACAGCGTCTACAACTTGTGGAACGAGGGGAAAGGTACTAATCTCACCAACGTGTCCGCCAGATTCCATCCCTTCAGCGATTAATGCATCGACTCCAGCCTTTTCTAAACGTTTTGCCAAAGCCACAGAAGCAACTACTGGAATGATTTTAGTACCGACCTCTTTAAGCATAGGAATATACTTTCCGGGATTTCCAGCGCCAGTCGTAATGACAGCAACCCGCTCCTCGACGATAACTTTCATTACATCTTCGACAAACGGAGACATGAGCATAACATTTACTCCAAAGGGTTTGGCAGTTATCTTTTTTATCTTTTGAATCTCATGCTTAAGCCAATCCGCAGGAGCTTGACCCGAGCCTATAATCCCCAGCCCACCTGCCTCTGAAACCGCCGCGGCAAGTTCTCCTGTAGCAACCCAAGCCATTCCGCCCTGAAATATTGGATATTCGATCCCAATTAACTCGCAAATTTTAGTTTTAAACATTACTCTAAACCCCTCTCTTAGACCACTTCAAGACAGCAGCTCCCCAAGTCAATCCCCCACCAAAGCCAACCATAACGAGGATATCTCCGTATTTAAGACGTCCCCCTCGAGCTGCCTCATCGAGCGCAACCGGGATTGATGCAGCAGACATATTTCCATAGCGATCGAGGTTAACCACGACCTTTTCTGGGTCAATCCCCAACCGTTTAACAGCGGAATCCACGATTCTGATATTGGCCTGGTGCGGAATTAGACAATCGATATCTTCCTTCTGTAGCCCCGCATTTTCAAGTGCCTTCAAAGCAGTTTCTCCCATGATCCGAACAGCAAATTTGAAGACCTCTTTGCCTTCCATATGGATGGTATGCATTTTCTTTTCGATAGTTTCTAATGTCGCCGGATACATAGAGCCCCCACCAGGCATGGATAAAAGCTTACCGCCTGAACCATCCGTGCCGAGTTCGTAGCCGAGAAATCCATAGCCGTCTTCGACGGGTTTAAGAACTGCTGCTCCAGCGCCGTCACCAAAAAGAATGCAAGTGCCTCGATCTTCCCAATTGAGAATCTTACTTAAAGTTTCCGCACCGATAACTAAGGCAGTCTTATACATCCCAGTTGCAATGAATTGAGCTGCTGTGGTTACTCCGTAGAGAAAACCCGTGCAAGCAGCTTGCATATCAAAAGCTGCAGCCCTTTTGGCTCCCAGTCTTTCAGCTACAAGACCAGCGGTTGCAGGAAAGACATAATCAGGGGTAATTGTCGCGACGATGACTAGGTCTAGTTCTTCAGGGGAAACCTTCGCATCCTCTAAGGCACGTAGAGCCGCTTGATAGCATAATTCCGATACAGGAGTATCCGAATCAACGACGTGCCGTTCCTTGATTCCTGTCCGGGAGACAATCCATTCATCGTTTGTATCTACAATCTTTTCCAATTCTGCATTGGTTAAAACCTTTTCCGGCACATATGAACCCGTTCCCACGATTCCAACACTAAGCATGAAGTTCTCCTACTTTCTTTACTTTCTAAAGGACTTACTTCAGACAATTTTGCACGAGCTGAAGCTTAGTTAACCTAATCCAGGAAATTTTAAACAAAAACACCTATTGCTTTGGACTGACTAAGAACCGTGGTAATTCTTCCTTTATTTCCTCTAAGAAGTGACTCCCAACACACTCCTTGGCAACGCGAATTGCATTGAAGATGGCCTTCTCATTTGAGCTGCCATGACAGATAATACTGATTCCATCGACACCCAGTAGTGGTGCTCCTCCATATTCAGCATAATCTAACATCTTACCTATTTCTTTAAGTCCAGGCTTTACTGCAAGTGCACCTAGCTTACGGATCGTAGTCGAAGTTATCTTCTCCTTAATCAGCTGGAACAATGCTCCTGCTAAACCTTCTGTTGTTTTCAGCATAACATTCCCTACAAACCCATCACAAACTACAACATCGGCCCGCCCGTACGGGACATCTCGGCCTTCGATATTCCCGATAAAATTCAAGGGAGCTTCTTTTAATAGCGGGTAAGTAGCCTGGGTAAGTTCATTCCCCTTGCCCTCTTCCCCCCCAATATTGAGAAGACCAACCTTAGGATTGTTAATTCCCAAAATCCGTTCGGCATAAATATTTCCCATCATGGCATATTGAACAAGGTGTTCAGGTTTCGCATCAGGGTTTGCCCCCACGTCTAAGAGGAGTTTACCGCCCTCCAACGTTGGAAGTACGGTGACAATAGCCGGACGATCAATTCCTTTGATTCTTCCAAGTCCGAGTAGGGCTGCAGCCATCTGCGCGCCTGTACTTCCAGCACTAACGATTGCATCTGCCTCACCCTCTTTAACCATACGGGTAGAAACCACGATAGACGAATCTTTCTTCTTCCGCACAGCTTGAGCCGGATGTTCACCCATCTCAACGACCTCAGCAGCTGCTTTAATGCTTATGTTTTTCGGACGTTCGCTTTTGGGTAAAAATTCTTCAATCCGGTCCGGTAGTCCGACGAGGATAACCTCAATATCCGGATTAGCTATAGCACTACGGAGTGCTCCTTTGACAATCTCTCCTGGAGCAAAATCTCCACCCATCGCATCTACAGCTATTTTCATGCTTTACCCCCCTATAGATTCAACTGGTCATCAAAGGCAAACAGAACCCATGTGCCCGAGAGCACCTTTTCATGGTTCACGCTTGCATTAATTTCTACTAAATATTTATTTCCTTTACGCTGAAGAACTTTTCCCTCTGCCAAGACAGTTTCCCCAAAATGGACAGGCCGTATAAATTTCATCTCTACACTACCTGTGACAGCTACTTCTGCATCCACCAGGGCAATTGCTAAGGAATTAGCCTGGGCAAATAAATGATGTCCTCGAGCTACTCGGGCTTTGCTTAAAACCATATTCTCATCGATCGTCAATTGCGTGCTTCCCAATTCCCCGATGTGAAGTTCCCGTAACTCTCCGATCAATTCCAGCTCACCTAAAGACTTAATGGTGTCGTAGGCTTCATGGGCAACGACCCGTGTACGTTCACGAAGTTCTGGAATACCTAACTCAGTCCGATCGAGCCGAATTGTTGAGACGCTGACACCAAAGTACTTGGCCAGTTCTTCATCGGTAGAAAACGGATTCTTCTCTATTTCAGTACGCAATGCTTGATGCCGTTCATGTTTATGATGCCTCGTCATGATAATCACCAACTCTTAGAATTTTACGACCTGGTACTAATTATTATAGCTTAAGCCTCTGGTCATTACAAGCAAGTTAAATAAGATCATCAGTCATTCCTTCCTCAGACTGACACCCCCGAAATGTCCTCCCGAGCTGAGCAAAGCATTTTCCGTAGCTTGATTCCCAAAACTTTTACTTTCAGGCAAATACAAAAAGAAGCCCTTAAAGGGCTTCTCGTTTGCAGCAATATTATTCTCCCATGGAGATAACTTCTTTTGCCTTGTAATAACCACAGCTAGGGCAGATGTGATGCGATAACTTTGGTTTATGGCATTGGGGGCATTCGATGTGGTTTGGTGCGGTTAACTTCCACATAGCCCTGCGTTTACGAACTCTTGATTTGGATTGGCGATGTTGAGCAACACCCATTGATTACACCCCCTTTGAGCTATCGAATAATTAATTTTCACGAGGCCATTGAGCAAGCGCAGCAAAACGGGGATCAATGTTCTCTTGGACACAGTCGCAAGACTTTACATTTTGATTCACACCGCAAACAGGACATAGCCCTTTACACTCGGGAGAACAGATAAACCTCATAGGTAATGCCAACACAATCTGTTCTAGAATGCGCTCGTTCAACTTGATATCATCTTTATCGAACAGTAACGCAGTTTCTATTTGCTCTTCCGTTGCTTCGGGAGCAAAAACCCACTCATCCTCAAAAGCATAATCGATCGGATAAGTAAAGTCTTCTAAGCATCGTCCGCACTGAGCTTTTATCTCAGTAAGAACACTTCCCTCCACCAGCAAGGATTTTCCCGTGTTGTTCACCTGAAGCTTCACGTGTACAGGAGCAGCAAATGACACCTCATCAAATTCTGAATCAAACGGAGAAAAATCCTCCGTCAAGTCAAAATGAGCAGTCCCACCTTCATTGCGACGAACTTGAGCGACATTCACGTTCATATGATCACTCCAATGCACATCCATTATTATAGTTGGCATGATTTTCTTTGTCAAGGAAAACTCCTTAACCCTTGCTAACAATCTCCTGGGTATCCATAGCAATCATGAGTTCCTCGTTCGTAGGAATAACAAGTACACGGCAAGTTGCTTCCGGCTTGGAGATATCGACTTCCTTACCCCGAATCGTGTTTTTCTCAGAATCTAACTTCACACCAAGGTAGTCAAGCCCTTTGCTGGTTTCTTGACGCATTTCTGCGGAATTCTCACCTAAGCCCGCCGTGAAGATGATGGCATCGACTCCATCCAGCACTGCGGAATAAGCACCAATATACTTTTTAACATCATGAGCGAAGACTTCAAGTGCTAACTGTGCACGGTAATTTCCTTCTTCAGCTGCCTTTTCAATATCACGAAAGTCACTACTAACGCCAGATAATCCCAAGACGCCACACTTTTTATTGAGGAAATCATTAATCTCCTCAGATGTAAGGTTCTCTTTTTGCATAATAAAGGAGACAATTGCCGGATCCAAATCTCCGGAACGGGTTCCCATCATTAAACCTTCCAAAGGAGTAAAGCCCATAGAGGTTTCGACGGATTCCCCACCTTGAATTGCAGTGATCGAAGAGCCATTTCCTAAGTGGCAGCTAATCAGCTTCAAATCTTCTAGCGGACGATTAAGGAGTTTGGCAGCCCGTTGACTGACGTATTTGTGAGAGGTTCCATGAAATCCATACTTACGGATTTTGTACTTCTCATAAAGTTCATAGGGCAATCCATAGAGATAGGCATGTGCCGGCATTGTTTGGTGAAATGCAGTATCAAAAACCGCGACCTGTGGAATGCCAGGCATTAACTCTTTGCAGGCCTCAATCCCGGCAATGTTCGGCGGATTATGAAGCGGTGCTAATTCGATACAATCCTCAATAGCTTGCATGACTTCGTCATCAATCAACACAGAACTTGCAAATTTCTCTCCACCATGAACAACACGATGACCTACTGAACCGATTTCATCCAGACTTGTCACAACTCCGTATTCCGGATTGACTAAAGCTTCCAGGACGAGCTTAATAGCAACTGTATGATTCGGTATCTCTGCTGTGATAATCTCTTTTTCACCTGAAGCTGGACGATGCGTCAAAACTGCACCGGGAAGGCCAATCCGCTCAACTAGACCTTTAGCTAGTGGATTCTGAGTTGTCATGTCTAGAAGCTGATACTTCAAGGACGAACTTCCACAATTGATTACAAGAATTTTCACGTTAAATACCCCCTATTTTTCCTTTTCCACCCATTCTTCTCTTTTTCTCTGTTTCTATATGTTTATATATAAGGATAAATTCTATCTTTCTATTTTATCCAAAATATCAAAACATTCTCTATAGAAGTAATTAAATTTAGAATATAAACACTCTTGTTTCATTAAACAAAACACTAACTAGTTTATCACAATCCCTCCTTTTTTCAAGCTTTATGTAAAAATACGGCGAATTTCAGAAGATTGCGCCAGTGCGGCTTGGCGACCGAGAGCGATTGCTTCTGTTGCAGAATCGAACTGTAAGACTCCAATATGACCTACCTCGGGTTGTACGAGTAGATCTGCACCACTACAATTACTGCGAAAGACCTCCTCCTCGAGTATCTCTAAGGATTGAAGCATCACATCCATAGCAGTAGAAAGTTTCATGGTTAAGCCACGTTTCACATCTACAGCCAAAATTTGTTCTGCCCCCATTTCTTTCACGATATGAATGGGCAAACGATTAATCACGGCACCATCAACAAGCAAGTGCCCTTGGTAGCGATAGGGCTTGAAAACCCCTGGTATGGATACACTTGCACGAACAGCTTGAGCAACGCTGCCTTCCCGAAAGACCACGAGTTCCCCCGTCTCTATATCTGTAGCCACGATAGAAAGTGGAATCTTCAGCTCCTCAAACCTTAAGTCCTTCGTCAAAAGACGCATCGCTTCCAAAAGTTTATCCCCTTTGACAAACCCCTCCCGAGAAACTGAAACATCAAAGAGTTTCTTCGTGAATCCTCTATAGGTCAGAAGTCTCTCTAAGCGATAAAGGTCAATTCCCGCAGCCCAAAGTGCAGCGAAAATCGATCCAACACTGCAGCCGACGACGCAATCAATCTCTATGCCCTCTTCCTCAAGTACCTGCAAAAAGCCGAGATGAGCCATTCCACGAGCGCCACCTGCTCCAAGTACCAATCCTTTTCTCATAGAAAACCCTCCTGAAAATCGAATCTTTCTTCTATCCTTTGCCGTCCCTCCATATATATCTATGTGGAAGGGCGGGTGAGATATGGCTTCTGCAGTTCGGGTAATTCCTTTTTTTCTTTTGGCTTTGGCTATGTTTTATTATCCTCAAGAAGTTGTTCTGTCAGCAGCAGATGGACTCTCCTTGTGGTGGAAGTTTGTTTTACCTGCTCTGCTTCCCTTTTTTATTTTATCCGAACTTTTAATGGGGGCAGGTTTTGTCCATTTTCTAGGGGTACTGCTTGAACCGATAATGCGTCCTGTATTCCGTTTGCCTGGGCAAGCTTCTTTTGTACTAGCCATGAGTTTTACTTCCGGTATTCCCATCGGTGCCGTCCTTACGAGCAAGCTTCGCCAGCAAAATGCTGTCACTCGTGAAGAAGGTGAACGTCTCCTTGCCTTCACAAGTAATCCCAGTCCAGGATTTATGTTTGGAGCTGTAGCCTCAAGTATGATGGGGAAACCCAGCCTCGGAGTTATACTCGCGGGTTCGGTGTATCTCGCGAATGTACTTGTTGGCATTATATTTCGCTTCTATCGTGTAAAAAAATCTGAAGAACTCCTCTCCGGACCTCCCTCACTCAAGAGAGCTGTCCTAGAGTTGCAACGAGCCCAAGCCCAAGATAAGCGCCCCTTTGGGCAACTCTTAGGGGATTCTGTCCGCCAAAGTGTAAATACAATCTTACTCGTAGGCGGGTTCATCACCTTCTTCTCAGTTCTCGTGCACATGCTAGAGGTTCTGCAAATCACAGCAAGTCTCGGTTATCTACTACAAATATTATCAGGTGGCCACATTAAACCTCAAGAGGTATCCGCAATTGTTAATGGATTTCTCGAAACAACCTTAGGGTGTCGAACAACGATCAATGCCTTTTCTTCCCTTAACCTTCAAGTCGGTATATTAGCTGCCCTTCTGGGTTGGGGGGGGCTCTCCGTCTTTGCACAGGTCGCAAGCTTTAGTAGTATGACCGATTTACGCTTCAGCCCCTTTGTGTTAGGGAGAGTAATGCACGCTATTTTCGCCTTTATCCTAAGCCAAATTTTCCTGAGCTTTTTAAAAGTCCCTGTTTTCCAACAAGTTGTAACCATTCCTACATTTCAAACCTATGGATTCTTGGAGACCTGGCGACTTAGCGCTTGGGTATTCTGTGCTGTGATGTTGTTTTTGCTGGGGATGAGCTTTATCCTAAGGTTCGTTCATCCGAAGGCAAAGCGCCACTAACGAAACTGATCGTTAATGGGTGATTTTTCGACTAACGGGTCTGTTTTCATAAAGCGAAAATACTCTTCACTAAGTTATGAAGAGTATTTTCTATGCTTTAACCCTTGCATAGCATGGCTTTCATCCTAACTGTTTATCCGATGACTACCAGCCGCAAGATTCCCGTCTTCTATGGTGGGAGATAACGGCTGCTACATCCCTGGATAAGTTGATTCTAAGCTTCATCCGGAGTAAGTATTCTTCTTAGGCAAACTCCAAAGCTAAGAATCACTCGATGGCCGCTTTGTTTTCAAGTTCTTTCACTCGGTCCTCTATATAGCTTTTTACGGTATCCTTCGGTATTTTCAGAGCAACCGCTAACTCACCATAAAGCAAGTCCTCCGCTTTTTTCATAAAGCGCTCATCAATTTTACCAAGCTTTTTCTTCCTACCCTCCGCAATCACTTTTTTCGTGTAAACAGTCTTAATTACTTTGATCAAATCGGTGCAATCATGTGTTTGCAGAGATTCTTGATAATGGTTTTCCAGTAATTTCAGATTACTGTTTTCGTACACATCTTCTCTGATGGAGGGAATAAGCGATATCAGTCGCTGCGCCTCTGTATATGTGATAACAGGGCGCATAAATACACTCGTATCAACTGGGGTAAGTATCGTGCCCTCCTGGTAGGCAGGTCGGAGCGTGTAATAAATCTTTCCCTTTTCGACCCAAGAAATATTAGGTATACCAACTGCCTCCACTTTGCAGACTCCATGACTTCCATAGATAACCAATTCGCCAATCTGGTACATAAATCTTTCCACTCTCCTGTCCTTTATAGTTTCTACTTGATCCTTAAATCCTAATCTTGTTCCAAGGTTTCTTTCCGTCGTAATACTTGTTTGCAATATAGACGTTGTTTTTTGTTCTATGGAAATAGCAGGGGACAATCCTTCGATGGCGTCTACATCTGGCTTGCTCATCTGCCCTAAAAACTGCCTTGCATAAGAAGATAACGACTCAACATAACGCATCTGTCCTTCGGCATATATCGTATCAAAAGCGAGGCTTGATTTTCCTGACCACTGACGCCAGTAATCACCACCAGCTTATTTCTCGGAATTTCGACGTCAATATTTTTTAAGTTATTTACTCTTGCACCCTTAATCATAATATTCTTTTCCATTTACGACACCGCCCTTGTCCTTCAAAAACTGGCGACTTTAGTCGCCGGTTAAGGTCATAAAAAATAACGTGTAGCTTTGGCAACTGGACTTACGTTTGCCAAAACTACACGTTGTATTAATATCTTAGCATATTTTTCAGGGGCAATGTAAGCAGAATTTCGCTGCCGCGGCGGTTTTGCGGCAAAAGAGCGTTCTCTTACTCACTTTTTTCGTTACTTTTTTCGTTACTTTTTTCACGTTGCTCTCGTTTAGCTAAATCACGAAGTTCCTCGCGATTACGTCTTAGAGCCTGTAACGTCTCAGTTACACTTTGTTCAACCTGGAGAAGCATCTCATCCGTATACTGTATTGCTCCGAATTTAACCTCTTTAGCATAAACTTGGGCTTGACGAGCAATATCTTCTGCATAACTTTGAGCTTGCTTTACGACTTCATTCTCCTCGGCCATTTTCTCTATGTAGGTTTTTCCCCGTTCCAGCAAGCGTTCTGCCTCCGCATGCGCCTCATCTAAAATCTTTTGACGCTCTGTTAACACCCATTTCGCGTTGCGGATTTCTTCTGGAAGAGATGCCCTCATCCGATCTATGAGTTCGAAAATTACACTATCATCGACTAAAACCTTTCCAGTCATCGGAATCTTAGTTCCGCGATCCACGATTTCTTCCAATTCTTCTAATAAAGCGAGAACATCGTTTTCCAAGTCCATTCCACTCCAATCTTTCAATCAATTCTTTGAATATACCAGATTTTTGTGTCCCCATATTCTCCTGTTTTTCTTACTTCAAAGGGCTTTACTTCTGGAAGTATCTCATCTTTTGCCGTCTCCACGATAATAACCCCAAATGAGGATAATCGGCAAGGGTTTGCTAGGTGATTTAAAGATTTTCCTGCAAGACCTTGATGATAGGGAGGGTCGATAAAAATCAAGTCGAATTCATCATCCTGTGATTGCTTGAGATATTCAAAGGCATCCATGGATATTAGCTTAGCTTCTTCAGTTCCTAAATGCTCGATATTCTCGCGGATAATCCCCTGGGCAATTCTACTTTTCTCCACGAGTACGGCTTCCTTTGCTCCCCGGGATAAGGCTTCAAGGGCAAGGTTCCCAGTACCTGAAAATAAATCAAGCACCCGAGCATTATCTAGTTTTTCTCGTAGCACGTTAAAAATGGCACCTTTAATTTTATCTGCTGTTGGACGTGTACCCGAACCTGGGACTGCCTTTAGGCGATGTCCTCGGTAATCTCCAGAAATGATTCTCATATTGACTCCACTCCATCAAATTAAAAAATGTAAAGGAAAATATGTGTAGTATTCTCTCATTTTAACATTCTTAGGTATTCTCTTCCATAAGTATACCACATTCTACAAATTTCTTGCCCGAAAATCTTGTATAAAACCAATTTTGTTGTAGATACTAAGTTTGGTAGCCGATAAAGGAAACTTACTTCGGATTAACGCAAAAAGTAAGTTGACTTGTCCAAGGACTTAAGCGCACTTTCGTTCTTAGTCGCGCTTAGCTCAAGGTCATCGATGCCTTTCCCCCATCCAGTTCTTCCTTTCGTTTCTCCTCTCTGGTCACTGGTCATGAGGGCCAGTGATTTTTTTTAATTTAAAATTTACCCACTAGTATTAAAGGAGGATAAAGAACCTTGGAAAAATCTGATCTATTTCGCAAGTTCAATGTAAATATTGATTTGGCGGTAGAAGCTCATGAAATTTTACGCGGAGAAGCGGAAACTGAGATCTCAGGTGTGCGTATGGACCAAGAAGACTTTGACCACGCAACCGTGACAACAATCGTCATCGAAACCGATCAGGGAGTCCAAGAAATGGGACGCCCCAAAGGCACCTACATAACAATCGATGCTCCAGAAGTTCGTGAAAATAACTACCTTATTCATCAAGAAATTACAAAAGTCCTTTCTGAAAAGCTTGTTGACCTCATGAATTTACCCGAAAGCGCTAGTATCCTTTTAGTTGGACTCGGAAACTGGAACGCAACTCCCGATGCTCTTGGACCACAGGTTATAGATAAAAGCCTCGTTACGCGTCATCTTTTCAATTACACTCCAGAAGAACTCAAGGGAAAATTACGCAAAGTAAGTGCCATCGCCCCAGGTGTCCTCGGAATTACAGGTATAGAAACTGCGGAAATTATTCGAGGAATTGTAGAGCATGTTAAGCCTGATTTGGTTATTGCCATCGATGCACTCGCCGCAGGGTCACTAGAACGGATTGGAACCAGCATCCAATTAGCGGATACGGGGATATCTCCTGGATCGGGAGTAGGAAATCGTCGAACAGGGATTAACGAAGAAACCTTGGGGTGTAGGGTTATCGCGATTGGTTTGCCTACAGTAGTAAACGCAGCGATTATAGCTAACAATTGTCTCGAAGCCCTTTTTGATGAGTTGAAGACAAGTCCCTCCCTCTATAAACTATACAAAGAGTTTAGCCCAAAGGCTCTAGAGCAAGTGCTTAATCGTGCTCTCTCCCCTTATAATGGCAACCTTATGGTGACACCTAAAGAAATTGATACACTCATTCAATCGACTGCACGTATTATAGCGGGAGCCTTAGGAATGAGTCTGCATCCGGGGATTAGCCAGGAAGAATATCAGATGTATCTGCAGTAAGGAGGGGGTGACAACAGGGTGACAGGGGTGACAGAGGGACGGGGTTATTGACAACATTTTATGGGTATTATCATTTATCGCTTTTCTCTTCCCAAAGTTGTACGCGTTCGTCTCTCGACCATACGGGATGCGGATCGCATTATGGTGATTGGGGACGGACAGATCATCGAGTCAGGTAATCATCAGAGCCTGATGCGGGAGCAGGGCCGCTATTATGAAATGGTCATGAGTCAGCTGGGCAAGGCCTTGGCAGAAGGAAATCGATAACCAATGCCAAGGCAATCAGCGCAGGCTGTGTAGAGGTGCAGCCGGTGACTGAGTTGGCTGATTTACGGAGCGTCCAACGCTATGTTTACAGATCCCTTCGGTTATCTATGGATGCTCCATCAAATTCACAAAGAAGTAGCTTTGAAGACGATGGGCGATCAGAAAACTGGTTCGGTTCTGCATAAGACTGACCAGTTTCTGAATATCTTTTTCCGTCTTGATATCCACGCTACTGGTTGCCTCATCCACAATCAGGATCGGGGCCTTTTTCAAGATAGCGCGGGCGATGGAGACCCGCTGCTTCTGGCCTCCTGATAGATTAACTCCTTCGCTGCCCAGCAGGCTGTCATATCCATCTGCCATCTGCCTTATAAAGTCCGCCTGGGCTTTTTCTGCCGCCTGCCGAAGCTGTTCCGCAGAGGCCTGCTTATTTCCCCAGCCGAGATTTTCCGCCACCGAAGCGGAAAAGAGCATGGGCTTCTGGGGTGCTATCGCAATATTATTGCGGATTTCATCAACGCCCAATTCATTTATAGGGTAATCGTCCAGGATGATTGCACCGCTATCCACATCATAGAAGCGCAGCAGCAGCCAGACAATCGTTGATTTACCGCTTCCCGTCGGACCGATAATCGCCAGGCTTTCTCCAGGATTCACAGTGAAGGAAAGTTCCTGGATTGCCGGTACCCCGCTGCCGTTGGGGTAAGCAAAGGTAAGCTTGTCGAAGGTGATTTTCCCGTGCAATTCTTTCTCTTCCCTGCTTTGGGCAAAATCTTCTTCACAGTCTAACACTTCTCTGATCCGCGCCGTCGAAGCCTTGGTCCGTACGAACATGGTAAAAACATTCGTCAACATTATCAGGGAGGTCAGAATTGGGCCATATAAATGGTAAAGGCTGTCATATTCCCAACATTAGCCAAATCCATCATAAAGAAACTGTTACCCAGATAGATAACTGCAATTGTTCCGACCCCGACGGCAAGGGTTAAAAACGGTGTAATAAGCGTAATGACCATTTGAGAGGATATTCCTCGCTGCATTAAATCCCGATTTCCCTCGTCAAACTTTTCTATCTCCTTCCCGTAGGTACCAAACGCCTTCACCAACCGGACCCCGATTAACTATTCCTGCACCTTCAAGTTGACCTGATCCATAGCCTTTTGCAGTAGATAGAATCTGGGATAGCTAAGCTTCATGCTGATATAAATCAAGAGGGTAACGACAGCTACTACGCCATAGATAATGAGACTGAGCCGGAAGTTCAACATACCGGCCAAGATAATGCTACCGATGCCGGTAAGAGGAGCTTTAAAGAAAATACGCATTATGCCATTGACGAACTGGACAATTTGGGCAGTATCATTGGCTGTCTTCTGAAAAAGACATGATTTTCTTGAATACGTCTGCACGCAAATCTGCACCCATTCTTTGCGAAACATAGCTTGACAGAATATTTCTGGTCACAGCAAAACAAGCCCCAATCAGAATTACGGCCAGCATCAGTGCGCCCCAATAATAAACCTCGCCCAAAGAGCCATTTTCAATTCCCTTATTTACGATGCGGCCATCAGGGTAGGGCCCAGCAAATCGCATACTGCTTCCAGCGTCACACACAGAGAACCGCAATCAAAAGGAGAATTTGTATCTTCCAAAATATTTACCGTAAAGCTTCATTATGTTAGACCTGCTTCCGCTATTGTAAACAATTGTCACGATATAATAATAGGACCAAACGAATATTCAGGTCAACATTCATTAGGTCCCACGTTTCTTATTAAAAAGCCACATTACTGGTAATCTGTATCAAGGGAGTTTTAACCTGCCCTCCTTCTGTTTTAAGTACCGGCTTTGCCTTTCAGAAAATCAATATATTCGTTTCCCCATTCCCGGATAGCATCTAAAACCGGTTTAAACCGCTCTCCCAGCTCACTGAGGGAATACTCGACCTTGGGTGGTATCTGATCATATACTGTGCGGATAATCAGACCGTTTTCACTCATCATGCGCAGCTGCTTGGTCAAGGTTGCCTGAGTCAAGCTGGGGAGTGCTCTTTGCAGTTCATTGAAGCGCATATTCTTGACGTTTAAATGGTACATTATGAGCAAAGTCCATTTTCCCGCAAGCAGTTTTTGCGCCGTCACATAGGGACAAATCCCATACAAGTCTTTTTTCATACTTCCCCCCTAGTATCTAATAGGATACTTACTATACTAAATAATCGTACTTGAATTACCTATTGTGTCATGGTTCAATGATATCTAAATGGGGGTTGTTAGTCAATTCCCAAAGAAACGGAGGAACCCATAATGAAGGAAGTTTATGATTTTTTGAAAAAGTGTCAGACTTATTATCTGGCAACCACCGAAGGGGATCAGCCCCGAGTCCGTCCTTTTGGTACTGTAGCGATTTTTGAAGATAAGCTTTATATTCAAACCGGTAAGGTCAAGAATGTATCCAAGCAGATAAAAGCCAATCCAAAAATTGAGATTTGCGCCGTTTCCGGCGGTAATTGGGTGCGGGTAGAAGCCGTAGCGGTTGAAGATGACCGATTGGAAGCCAAACAATACATGCTGGACGCCTATCCTTCCCTGCAAAAAATGTATCAGGCTGACGATGGCAATACTCAGGTCTTTTACCTGCAAAATGCCACTGCCACCTTCTATTCCTTTACAGAAGAACCAAGAGTAATCAAATTCTAACTAACGATAAAGGGTTCATGAAATGGATCCTTATGACATATGGATGACCTTTTTGCTCCTTTGATAGGGAAAGCTGCTGGCCTATTTAGCCAACAGCTTTCTTTTTTTCCAAAAATATAGCCCTTCAATATTCCCCTTCCCGCATGATCCCGCAAAAATCCGCTGTGGCTATTGTTTTTAAGCCTAAATCGGTCAGAAAACCCATGGTTCGTTTGGGCAGCACACCGCAAGGTAAGGGCTGTAGTCTTTAGTTTTTACTGAAATATGGCTGAAGGTGGAGATTCTGATCATTACAGGGGGCATAAGAGTACTCTGCTTTCTTTTCGCTTTGGATTACGGTTAATCTACCTTGAAGATTTTCGCATTTCATACCACTGTATCTCTGATTTTACCAATCCAAGATGGAGAAATCGGATTCAAAAGAATGAGATTAATATGGGCAGAGATAGATTTCGCCTGATTGGTCAATTTCTTGAGATTTCCCAAAACAGCCCAAATCTCGATAGTAGGCTCATCTTCCTGACTAGTTGCAATGAAGTGCAGTCTGTTGACCTGTTCGATAAATTCGGGTAGCACCCAGGTTTTCGGCGATATGTCTATAAAAACACGTACTTTGTGCTCAATGTTCTTTTCATTCTGAATTGCCCAAGTAGCCAAACACTCTAAAAAAGTAATTATTCTTGGAGCATAATCGACTATCCGTAACGAGGGGTAACTGTGGTTAGGGATATTTCAAACCACGCTCTCGCGTAGAGAGCGACGCAAACAGATAGCCGAAAAGAGGTTGAGAAAATATTTCAATCCACGCTCTCGCGTAGAGAGCGACCGGAAGCGGAGAACGCCGGGGCGGTGATGTTTTATTTCAATCCACGCTCTCGCGAAGAGAGCGACAATACTAGACGCCTTAAGAAATAGGCATGCAGTAATTTCAATCCACGCTCTCGCGAAGAGAGCGACTGCACCCATTCGCCGTTATCCACTCGCTTACCGCATTTCAATCCACGCTCTCGCGAAGAGAGCGACCATGCTTTGGCAGTTGCGTTCCACTCTGGATAGATTTCAATCCACGCTCTCGCGAAGAGAGCGACGTAGAACTACCCAAGGCCGACGGCAGCGTAGACATTTCAATCCACGCTCTCGCGAAGAGAGCGACTATCCTGGACAAGCATAAAGCCTGGCTGGAGGAAGCATTTCAATCCACGCTCTCGCGAAGAGAGCGACTAACGGTTAAAGGTGAATTTCGTGGTGTTGGTATATTTCAATCCACGCTCTCGCGAAGAGAGCGACTCGTTATGCCAGACTGGGATGACAATGGTAACTTATTTCAATCCACGCTCTCGCGAAGAGAGCGACCAGAACCTAGCACCTGAAAGTTCTTGTTCTCTAAATTTCAATCCACGCTCTCGCGAAGAGAGCGACTTGGAATTAAGCCTTTTAAGTCTAATTCAATTGATTTCAATCCACGCTCTCGCGAAGAGAGCGACTGTAAAGTCGATTGGAGCGAAGGAAGTCATAGTTATATTTCAATCCACGCTCTCGCGAAGAGAGCGACGATATCTGATCGTAAAACAAGATCGTCATATCCTATTTCAATCCACGCTCTCGCGAAGAGAGCGACCTCGATGCATGACAGGACAACAAATCAATTAACTATTTCAATCCACGCTCTCGCGAAGAGAGCGACCGAATAAAATCTTGTTCCGCTTTAGCTTTTTCTTATTTCAATCCACGCTCTCGCGAAGAGAGCGACACGTAGTGTCGTTTCTTTCCTGATCCATGCAAGATTTCAATCCACGCTCTCGCGAAGAGAGCGACATTGGATTATGGCGAGATGGCCGATATGGTCCGAATTTCAATCCACGCTCTCGCGAAGAGAGCGACCTGAGCTTTAAGGGATTTCTGTGTTTCCGCATTTATTTCAATCCACGCTCTCGCGAAGAGAGCGACGTCATCTATGGTGGTAATGTCCACATAAAGTTCAATTTCAATCCACGCTCTCGCGAAGAGAGCGACTCGATTTTCGATTCTGGCTCTCCACGGCTTACTTATTTCAATCCACGCTCTCGCGAAGAGAGCGACGATTCAGAAGATTACATTTCTCCAACTGTCGGAATTTCAATCCACGCTCTCGCGAAGAGAGCGACCTTCTCGGGCATCACGGTATCGATGTAGGAGTTTCAATTTCAATCCACGCTCTCGCGAAGAGAGCGACTACCACTATGAGGATTTCTCCATCTGCTGGGGAAAATTTCAATCCACGCTCTCGCGAAGAGAGCGACACCCATGGAAACTAGATAATCGGTAAACTCTTGGGATTTCAATCCACGCTCTCGCGAAGAGAGCGACTACTCTTAGCCGTTTTTCCGGCTGCTTTACTACGATTTCAATCCACGCTCTCGCGAAGAGAGCGACGACAAGTCAATTAACTGCAAACGGATTGCGATGATTTCAATCCACGCTCTCGCGAAGAGAGCGACTCAAGAAAAGCTGCTATGTCAGGCTTTTGGAAAATTTCAATCCACGCTCTCGCGAAGAGAGCGACTCGGGCTTTCTGTCGTGACCTGAGAACATTTATTTATTTCAATCCACGCTCTCGCGAAGAGAGCGACTAACACCCGGCTTATGCCACCATAAAGTCCCATTAATTTCAATCCACGCTCTCGCGAAGAGAGCGACAGCAAAAAGTAATCAAAATTATCCATTTAGGTCATACTCTTGTTTAATTTCTTAAACCTTTCCTTACATTACATCATAATTCCAATATTCTTCATCCATATTTCAACAAATTCCCTCTCGTTTCGCGGTGCGAACCTCCCAGCAATTTTATGTGCGCTATAGGTTCGCACTAAATGATCAGGGTATCCTCAACATTAAACGAAGCCTTTGCCCCAATATGCTCAACCTTGTTCTTGTAATTATTACCCAGCATATAGAACCTCAGACTATCCGTCTCCTTATCAATAATCAGCTCAAGCTTATGCTGTACCTCACGAAATTTTGCCGCATCCAGCATGCATTCGAAGACCGAATTCTGAACGCGCTGCCCGTAGTTCACGCATTGCTTAGCAACTTGACGTAGCCGCTTTCTCCCCGCAGCTGTTTGAGTATTAACATCATACGTGATTAGCACTAAAATTTTATCTCACCTACTTCCACATAAAGGTCGGATATCCGTCCAAATCCCCCCGGATAAACCGGGCTAACAGCATGGCCTGAGCATAGGGCACAAGCCCCCACTCCATTTTTTCCTGCAGAAAGGGATGCCTTATCTCCTCCTGTTTCCTGCTTTGCCACGCCTTTAAGATATCTCTTCTTGTGTCATCATCCATAATAACTGCTCCGTTTTCCATCCTAGTGAACCCGCCGGAATTGACTTCCCGTCTATTGATTAAAGAAAGGACAAAACGATCCGCATAAACGGCCCGAAGCTCTTCCATCAGATCCAGGGCCAAGGAAATCCTCCCTGGTCTATCCCTGTGCAAAAAACCCACATAAGGGTCCAATCCCACCGTTTCCAGCGCCGCAGCAGTATCATGGGCCAACAGGGTATAGACAAAGGACAGCATGGCATTGACATTGTCCAGGGGAGGACGTTTATTCCGAGAGTTGAAATAAAAATCCTCTTTTTGCTGTAGAATCAAGTCGTCCAGCACTCTAAAGTATTGGGCTGCAGCTTCCCCTTCAACGCCGCGAAGCTGCTCCAAATCCTTACTGTTCTCAACTAGTTCCAGAGCGTTGGCCAGAGTTTGGCAGACTCCTTTTAATTTATCCGTATCCAGCCTTGCTGCATGATCCCGGGTTGCCCGTTCCACCACCCAGCGGGCGTTATATATCTTCCCCAGAATGAAAGATTTAGCTATTTTATGGCTTTCTTCCGTATCATCTGAAAGTCTGTACTGCGCTTTTCTTAAGGTTACGTTGCCTCTGACTTCCCCCACTACCCTCCCCAGGAATTTTCCACTGGGTTTCATAAAGCTCAAGGCAATATTGCGTTTGGCGCAGGCACCCATCAGAGCCGGACTGGCTCCAGTATAACCAAAGGCGATAATGCCCTCCAGATTGTGCAGGGGAACCCTCAGCGCCTCTACATCATCCTTTAAAATCACAATATTCTCTCCATCAAGGGATAAATAAGTATTGGGAGAAGTCACATAGAGGGTATTCAATAATTTTCTCATTGATCAACCTCGATCTCCGAAATATTCTTCTTCATAAAATCCAGGGCTGAAGGGTTCTTACATAACTTGGGCAGGCAAAGCTCGCTAAGGGAACAGGATTTGCAGGCCTTCGTCGTTTTGACCTTAGGGGTATATCTCTTGTCATACAGTTCATGCATCTCTTTGCAAATCCTCTTGACTTCCTCCCGGCTCTCCTCATCCAAGGTGACTTTCGTTCTGCGTTTAGGTTCTCCATAAAATAAAAACCCTTCCGGTATGGTGCACAGGAGCATTTCTTCCAAACACATGGCCTGAGCGCATAATTGCAGCACATCCGCATTATCCTGCTTGGGTTTGCCCCGTTTATACTCCACAGGAATCGGCTGATAGGTCCCCTCCCTGCCATAGAGAGTGACCCCATCTCGAGACTTATGAAATTCCACCACATCACAGGCCCCGGTAATCCCCAAGGTACGGGAAAAAATTCCCATACCCCGGGATATGATCAGAGCTCCCCGCTTTTCCTTAATCGTCGTATCATGGGTTTTCTCATGCAGGATTCCGCCTTCGATGGTGCGCAAATTCTCCTGCCACTGCTGCTCAATATGGATTAAGGCCCACTGACGTTTGCAAAACGCGTAGTGCTGGATTCCGGACAGCAGTAGGAAATCTTCTTCACCATATTCCATAAAAACCTCCCGATTCATTCTTTCCAAGACTCCATTGGATATTATACCCATCAGTGTTTATGGCTCTTCAACGATAGGTCCATCCTAAATGTTCTATATACCTTCGCAGAGAATTATTTGCCCAATTGGTTTATTATGTTTTCCCAACAAAAAGCTTACAAACCTCCAACTGATATAAAGGCGAACAAAGAAGCAATCATTTTCAAAAGGAGCGGTGCTTAGTGGGCTGTTTTTTTCCACTCTCAATCTATGGGCTAAATCAAATAATGATTGCTTCTCCTCTATACTTTTTTAATTTCACTATGCCAGCCATGTAACCAAGAAAACCGTCGTATCCGAGATTCCACCTGTATATATTATCCATTATCATAGGCGTTCTCAGTTCGTCCAATTTATATTTGGCAATTTGAACTGAGACCTTTTGCAGTTCTTTCCAATCGACTTTTCCATATTGCAAGCGCTTTGCCAGGGTTGAGTCAACAACGACAAGGCGGGTATCGCTGTCAATCACCTTGAAGGCCTGCTCTACCTGAGGAAACTTCAGTAATTTCTCATCCGCAACTAATTTTTCATGCTTTTTAGATAATCCATATAAGGCAATTTCATCAGCAAGGGATTGGGTGCTCAATTCTGGCGCAATGGCTCTGCTCCCTTCAAAATACCCTTTAAGAACAGTGGCAGCCTCCTTTAAACCCGGATTGAGCCGTAACATTCCGTCTTCTAAAATACAAAATGTCCACATCTCAGCATCATCAAGGATACCCTCCCGATTGACACGCCCTGAAGCTTGCAGCAACGATACTAGTGAACCCAACTCACGAAATCCACTTCTGAAAGACAGGTTTACACCTGCTTCAATACACGACGTTGCAATCAGAGTCCAATCCTTGTCCGTTTTGTCAGCTAAGCGTTCTTTGACTCGTTCAAGGGTCTTGCTACGATCATTTGAAGTCAAAGCCGTGGACAAATGTTCGACGTGCTCCCTACCAAAGTGGTTCGAAAAATAGTCCGCTAATACGGCAGCACTTTGAACTGTATTCAAAATAATCAGTCTTGGTCCTGGAAATTTGACAAACCACTTAGCAAGATCCGCCGTGTCTTTAGGGAATAAATCGCTATGATAAGAAATCCGATTGTTTTCATAAACCGCAAGGCTCATGCGCAGTTCGTCGTTAATGATTTCCGGTACGCTGTGGGTCTTTTTGCTGCCGGCGATTTCCTGAATTGTCCAAAATCGATTTAGTGAACCGGAGGCTAGAACCCAATAGCAACTCCATTCCGCAGCATAAATGTTGATCCACTTCCAGGCAATGGGAAGAAGTTTGGCAGGCAACGCAGCGTGCGATTCATCCACAAAAACAGCACTGCCGGGCAATTCGTGCAAACGGCGCAGAGTTGCGGTGGAATTTGAGGCAAACGTTTCAAAAAAAGCAACAGCCGTTGTCACAATAATGGGCGCTCGCCAAAGCGCGGTCAGGTGTCTGACCTCCTTGTTTTCAAAATCTGCCCGGTGATGCAGCTCTGCTACAACCTCCTCACCCTTTTCCCCCGGTAAAACGAGCATCTTCCTATAGACATCAACCGATTGTGTAATGATATTCGTAAATGGCAGTACAATGAAGATCCGCCGTAGTTTACGCTTTTCTGCCTGTGCAAGCAAATGAGCCATGACCGCCGTCGTCTTTCCGGAGCCCACCGGGCTGTCACAGGAGGTTATGCCGACGTTAATATCGGAATCTCGACAGGCAAAATACATCTCATTGCGTAAAGCGTTTCGATCATGGTCGGCTCCTTCTTGCTTTAACCCTGCAATGTTCTGGTCTAATAGGGCAAGCCGTTCAGCGGCGCGCAATTGAACTGGATATATTTCATCCGGATATTTCTGGTAATGAATAGCCGTATCGGTATGATCGGCATCAACGAGGCATGATAAAAGCATCCGTAAAAAAACTGAGCGTTCTCCCTTGATCTCTTCCCCACCATACTCAAAATGGCTATCAATGAGGCTGTTATGGATGGCTTCAAGTTTCGGCAACTCTCTATCCACCTCAAAAGCAATGGAGCTATCCCGAAAATACGCCTCATGCCCCTTATCCATTTCTGCAGTAAAGTCAGGAAAACCAATGTGGTGAGCCTGAATCACAGCGGCGGAGAAAGCAGAAAAGTGTTTGCTATCCAAAAAATAAGCGGCTCCTGCATCGACATGATTTCGCGGAAGAAATTTGGCTGGATGTCTCCCTGCAAGCACATCCTGATTTTCTTTATTCAGCTTGCCCAGATCATGAAAGGTGGACGCCTTTTCTGTGATCTGTGACAGCAGCGTTTTGTCACAGTTTGCATAGCAGCTTATATCCTGCACATATTCCTGGGCAAGGGACTTTACACCATGAATATGCACCGAGTATTCCTGCTCGGGGATATCATCTTTTTTACTGTGAGCATAGTACATCAAACCAGCATCAGATCGATTGCGGAGCCCACCTTGGCCTTCAATTCCTCCGGAAGAGCGGTCTTATCCTCATAGTCGCCCCAGCTCGTCGACGCAATGGTTGCATCAGCAATACGCTTTGGTATAAGCGCTTCCAAAAGGAGATAATCCGGACAACTGCCAAGCGCATTCAGATGCTCAATATACCAAGCATGACGAATGCGCACATCAGTGCGAATGGCAGAACGATTCAAATCATACGCTTTGGGAATTAGAAGCTTAAGCAAGTCAATATCTTCCTTCGTGCAGCCTGTCTTGCCTGCATAATTAGGATTCACAAAAAACGGCATACAATAAACGCCGTGTTCCACGATGCGAAAAGCCAAAGGCGCCATTCCACCTTGTTTATCCTCTTGTACACCGGCTTTTTTTGTGTTCGTATGGCGTATAACATTGACAGGCGAAATGGATACCCCCACACCGAATTGAACAACCCCCGTTTTAATAAATCCTTTATTGGCCCCTTTTTCTAAAAAGGTATTGCCAAAGATCCGAGCATCCCAATATTTATGAACAAAAGTACTTTCTAAGAATTTCTTCTGTTCAAAGTTCTTTACGTCATTGGACATCTCACCTGTAATGGACTTCAAGTCACGACCACGCGACTCCAATATGCTGTATCTCTCTGAATTGCTCACATAAGTCTCAGGAAGACTCTGGAAAAATAAGCTATCGTGGTCCTCAACTAAATCGCGAAGCTTGCGTTTGAAGGAAACCGGTGAAATTTCACCCATGCCATTGGGACGTTGGCGAGGATCGCTCTCTCTGTCCGGGTCGCCGTTCGCATTTGAGTTTACAACTTCAATGATTAATAGACCGGTTGCGCGCTTGATTTCACTGTTCATGATTAACTCCTCCTTGTATTATTATCACTATCGTTGTCATCACCGATTGCTGCTACTGAAGGCTCTCTTTTGGGGAATGATGCCAGATAACCAATAAAAAGCTGTGCTTTATCAAAATCACCGAACCTTGTTGAATCCGTCATTATCGCATTCAGTTTATTTGCCGCATCCTCATATAAACTAAGATACCAGCGGGCTCTCCAACTCTCTTCATTTTTAGTTGAAATATTTTTGAAACGATATTGTTTGGCCCAAGTTATATAGGGATTCATGCGGAGAGACAATTGGGCAATCGCCTGATTGGGCGTTTCACCGGCCGTTGTAAACAATGCGCTGCCCACTAGCTGCGGAGGAACATCACCGCGTACAACTTTGCAGTACAAGGTATGCAGCTCATCGGATATCTTCAAGAGCTGTCCGACTAAATAAGCCATACTTTCCATGTATTTCTCCTTTCTATCACCCTGTTTATAAAGCAGCAGCCCAAGTACAGACAACAGAAGAACCGTTTCTTTTTTTAATTTTTCTGAATTTTTTTCCTCTGTTTTGTCCTTGCATTTTGAACCGCCATTCACCCAATTGCCGATATAGTTTACCAACCCAGATGAATGGGTAAGTACGATATGGAGGTAATTGCCAATCATACTTTCCTGCATAAGATCAAGAAGTAATTCCATACCCTGGTAATATTTCATCCTTTCAACGGCAGTCTTACCTTGTGCCAATTCCCCGTTTTGCTTCCAGACATTGTTAACAATTCGAGCCACTTGCAGTGGAAAAGGAATTTCTCGCTCACCTAAGTCTGTTTCAGGCGTGTTACGGCAGCCGGTCTCCCAGTCCTCCGCTGCTTTGATGAGCTGATCTGGCGAGCAATTTCGGGTAAATATCACCTTTGAGCGGGCTTTGTCCAGTTTGCGTATTGTGAAAATCTGAATAAAATCCGATTTTTCCTTTGTTGGAAGACCTCTGAGCTTCTTAATAAAGTCTTTAGCGATATTTTCAAAACGTGCTTCCGTCTGCGCCGAACTTTCTGCTTGACTGGAGCCGAAAATTGAAGCGAATCTTAGCGGAACCTCCGACAACTTGGAGGGGTAAACAAATACGATTTCGTTCTTATCAATTTTTCGCCATGTGATACCCTCTCGCTCCAAGCCAGCAACCCATTCCAGTGATTTTTTGGCAAGCGAACGATTTTCCATGGCGATGGGATAGGAAGCATCATCTATCTGCTCATAACGATATTGACAAGGCTGTCCACTGAACATTGAACGTAAGGTTACATCAAAGCCATTGAGTTTCACGCTTGGCATAGGTTCATTTGGATTAATAAAGGGAATCCCCAATGCATCACTTCCAACACCCTCTGGCTGTGTCGCTTTGCTCAACAGGCTGGATTTCAACAGTATATCGTTAATCCATTCAGTGAAGTGTTCACTTGCCATAGGATACCCGTACTGTTGCCAGTCAAACAAATCCAAAACAACAGAAATTGACACACCAGTGTCATCGTTATGATTTTTTTGAGAGTTACCTTTATGGAATAGCATAGCAATCACCATGCTGATTTCCTCTCGTTTTTGTAGCTTTGCGAAAAGGCATTTTTCTAATGCGGACTTGAAGCTTTTATCAGGATCGTTTGTGAAACCCGATGCTAAACGAACCAATTCTAGAACGAGAGTTTGTTCAGGCTGTTCTTGATTTCCAATTAAATCTGATAAGGTCTGCGGAATATTATGCAAGCTTCTCTCGACTTTTTTGACAATACTTTCTTTCCAATTATCATTGACGCACCATGATTTAATTTTGTCAAAATCGGGAGGTATAGTACCTTTTTCAATTTGTTCCAACTCGAAAAGTTTTTCTTTATCGGTGATGCGGTAAAGGGGAACAATATTGAAAGCGGGAAAGGTTCCTTGGTTGTTCCCGTATTTTCTCAGCAACTGGGTAAGTTCTGCACTTATGCTCTCAATTCCACAGATCGAGCCGTCCTTGGCAAGCCACATTCGTATACACGGTGCTTTGGCAGTAACCTTGGGTAAGGGTTTATATTCTCTATGCCATTCCTTGGTGCTAATTCCTTTATTTTTTAAAGCAGTGGACAAACTATACAATTCATTGAGCATAGTTTTCACTCCTTTTCGGATACTCCAGCACGCCGTTTTGAATGACGAGATCATTGTCGTATACATAGGAAACCGAAGAGGCATATCCTTTGGAAAAAATCTGTCTTAGCATCGATGGTATGATTACGGGGAGCGCATCGGAGAGCACCTGTGTTGTGTTCCGAAATTCACCAAAATAAGAGGGGGTAAATTCTCTCCACCCCAATGTCGGAATGGAATAGCACTGACCTCGTTTGAGTCTTCTTTCAAAAATGCTTTGATAAGCATGGCCGGGGGAGGTCGTTTTTTTATCCCATTGCACAGCGCTTTCCGGCAATCTGCTTTTTTCTTTATTCGGAACAACTTCTGCGTAAAGTCTATAACAGACATCAATTAACACGGTGGCATACAATTGATAATTATTTCCCTCTTTAATTGATTTGGAATTTCGCAAAGGTCCTCCATAGTTGGTGCAATAAGAGTGGTATTGTATGGGCGCACACAATTCCACTTTTGTGGGGATTACTTCTACATCCGGCCCCCACAAAACGGATTCAAAAATAGCCTTAACTGCAGAATATGTTGGAGCCGGATAGCTAACCGGACAGTCACCGGTATCCGGTCTTGTCCACATTGCAGTGCCACCGGATATCTCCATTGCAACAGGATAAGACAATCGTACCATGAAAATCCTCCTTTCTAATAAATATATGGCCTGTCTTCTTATTATAGCTCTCCCCTTACCATATTCTGTGTTGCATTCTGTCGTTTTTGGGCTTGATAAATAAACCTCAATTGAAAAACTTATTTCCACCCCTATCGCTCATAGATGTGGAAGTTAGTCTTACAAATTAAAGGGTAGAAATTAGTTCTGCAAATCATTATACTCTTATCTGGCATATTTCTATTCAGTAAATGCCTGCCTGTAGGCAGGAGGATCATTATGTCTAAGTTTAAACATTTTACTCTGAGCGAAAGATTAACTATTGAACGCATGCTTAAAGGTTCCTTCTCTTTTAAAGCAATGAGTAGGGAACTTAATAAAGACTGCACTTCCATATCCAAGGAAGTTAGAAATCATATCATTTTTAAAAAGACAGGTTCCTATGGTAAGGCTTTTAATAATTGTATTCATCGCTTTACCTGCACTAAATGCTACATATGTGACTCTCCGCACTGTCATAATCGTTATTGTAAATTCTGTGCTCAGTGTTCTAGAGCATGTGAAGATTTTAAAAAAGAAAACTGTACTTTATTGACCAAGCCACCCTATGTTTGCAACGGATGCAGCAAACTAAAGAACTGTACTCTACAAAAGTCGCTCTATGTTGCGTTAGAGGCTCAACAAGAATACGAGTTAATCCGATCAGAGTCACGCTGTGGGATTACTATTGATGAAGTTGAAATGTCACGTCTCGACGGAATCATCAGCCCACTTATCCGTAAAGGGCAATCCATTCATCATATTTGTTCCAACAACAGGGATACCATTATGTGCTGTAAGAAGACCGTCTACAACTATGTAGATTACAATCTCTTTTCTGCTCGAAATATTGATTTGCCTCGAAAAGTAAGGTACCGTCCGAGGAAGAAAGCTGCTGGACATTTCAAGGTGGATAAATCCTGCAGAATCGGACGGACTTATGATGACTTTGTTCTCTTCATTAAGGAGCACCCGGATACACCCATTGTTGAGATGGACAGCGTAGAGGGTGTTAAGGGTGGAAAAGTTCTGTTGACCCTCCACTTTACAGACTCGCAGTTTATGCTTGCCTTTATCCGTGAAGCCAATACTTCTCAGTCCGTTATCGACACATTTGAGCGCCTTTATATGGATCTGGGGCCGGATACCTTTCAAGAAGTATTTCCTGTTATTCTGACCGATAATGGAAGTGAATTTTCCAATCCATTGGCTATCGAGTTCGATCAAGAGGGAAACCGCAGAACCCTATATTTTATTGCGATCCATCGGCTCCATACCAAAAGGGTGCGGTAGAAAATAATCACGAACTCATTCGCAGGATTAGTCCTAAGGGTTACAGTTTAAACCTATATAGTCAGGAAGATATTAACCTGATGATGAATCATATCAATTCCTATGGTAGAAAAAAGCTGAACGACCGGTCACCACACTCGGTCTTCAGCTTTCTTCATGGAACGGAGAGCTTAAAGAAGTTGGATGCGGAATGCATTCCCGAAATGATATTATCCTTAATCCTAAACTTCTTAAAAAATAAAACACCAACAGGCAGGCATTTCCGCAAGTAGAATAGAGTGCCCCTATAGAGCAATCCTAGGGGTGGAATTTACCTTTGCAAAAAAACAGTTATTTTCCACTCTTAGTTTCCCATATTCCAAAAGCAGGTAGATGTGCTTGTTTTCGGTCTGATTATAACAAATCCACCGTAAAAACGGTAGGAGAAAACTACTTTTTACCAGAGTTTTACTCCTGACGTTTATAACGGTGGAAATAAAGTCTACAAAGTGGAAGTTACCTTTTCAATTGACGCTTGATAAATAAAAAAAACGTCTTAACCAAATTTGATGAAAAGACATTCTTTTTACACAAAAAAACATATATTTTTCAATCCACAGACTTATTAGAGCCCGACGGTTTTATAATACCAACAGAGGTAAAATTTATCAATGAATCATTTCACATTCATATAAGTTTAATTGTGTAATAATATCTTATCCTCTGCAATATTATTACAATAGGATTTTCCAAAAGGGGAGGAAATATTAACGTGAAAAAGTATTCTACCAAGAAATTTCTAAATATTCTTAAAGATATTCTAGATGGTGCTACAATCACCAAGACCTGCTACAAGTATAATATCAGCAACTCAACGTACTATAATTGGATGAACAAATATAAACTGATTAAAATCTCTGATCTCAAAAGGTTAAAAAATGAGAACGCCAAACTCATACGGCTTATTGTTGAGCAGGCATTGGATATTCAGGCTTTAAGACACGCTATTAAAAAATAACTTAAGCCTGCACTCAAAAAAAGAAACAGCCTGTAAGTCTTTCAGATACACGGCAAGGAGTATCAAGCATATTTGATTTTTCATAATGCTTTTCGCATATGAAAAGGTGTCGTAACTTCCTTTGCCGTGATATTGCCCCCTACCGCTCTCTCCCACACCTCCGAAGGAGGTTACGCGGATAGCTTGCTCCTCATGGTCCTTGCAGGTATAACGCCAACGGCTTGGGATGCCGCCTAACCTCAGAAAGGGTATACTCAAAGCTTTCAAACTCCAAGACGGGCAGCAGCGACCAAAAGATTCATTCCTCACCGGGCTTTCCCAGATTACATTATCCAGAATGGTGGGCGCAATCCGCTGGTTTTCTCTTCGGACCGACCGCCCTCCGCAACCCGCCCGCTCTTCAGCAATCCTAAAAGCCGTTTCTAAGTAATAATTTTAGGATAATCCTTGCGTAAAGGATCATTGCCATATAACCTGAATTCCCGGTAATTTATAACGAGGCTGGTGGCTTAATTCCGAGGCTCTTATAAAGTCCTTCCTGTTTCTTTGTTACCTCACCTACACGCAGAGCACAACCGGGCTGTTCAAAGCATTCGATGACGTCAAGATCATCCAAAAGTTCCTGCATGGTGTAGCTTTTATATAAATGCGGTTCCGACATCTGCTTCTTTATGTAAGAAAGATAGATCAGAGCTATGAATTGGACAAAAAGTTTTCCTTCCAGTGCACTGTCCGATGACACGGCAGTTCGCCGCAGATTCAGGCGCTCCTTCAGATTGCCAAAGGCTTTTTCTACAAGATCCTTGTTACGGTATGTTTCAAGAGCCTTTATTGGATCCTTGATTTCATTGCTGATAAGGGCAAAATACCCATAATCCTTCTCGGCGGCGTCCACGGCTTCCTGCTTAACGGTGACCTTCGTTCCCCGTACCGGTGTCGTACTGATATTGAAATACTTGGTGTACTGCCGTTCATGCTCTGGTTTACGCCTTCCGGAAACCAGTTCCTCTTCCAGAATATCGAGCATAGCATTGAAGTTCTTCTCGTGTTCAAGAGCCTTTTCGCCATTGAAATAAATATGAAGATACATCCGTCTTTTATCTTCGATTATGTCTCCCTTATAGGGTCTTTCCTGTGAATAATTCCAGAAAATCATAGCCGTATGTGAGTAAATCTGATAGACAGAATTATAGTTTGCCCGTGTCCTTAGGGTATTCCTTACCTTATCCAGTTCCATACGGATAAACTTCAGGGATACCTTGGCTGAAATGAGGAACTTCAGATGGTTCTGATAAAGATTGTTAATATTCTCCTCGCTGTAAAAGCCTCGATCCATAACCAGCTTTACCTTACCCAAGCCAAGAAATCCTATGTTTGCAAGCAGTTTTTCAACCGTCTTGACGTCACTGATATTACCGGCAAGTTTGCGGTAATAGAAGGGCAGGTTTGACTCTTCACCAAAGAGCAGCGCAAGATTAATCTGCGGAAGCGGATCATGGTCTTTGTTGTGTCCATATTTTACCTGCTTTAAGGATTCAGAATAGGATGAAATACTTGTCGTGTCATAGGCCCAGTATTCGTTCTCGCTTCTTCTTTTTCCTTGAAGACGGAAGAAATGTTCCTTTCCCTCCTCGGTTATGGATGAGAACAGTTCACTGCTTCTCTGAGAAGAAATGCTTTTTCCATAAGGATGCATGTGTGTCCGATCCCATTTGGGAAAACGACTTAATGGATTCCGATCTTCAAGAATCAGAAAGTAGGCAATGGACAGAATCTGCCGATATTGCAGTGGAAAGCACGTTTTCAAATCTGCGGTAATACCCAGAACTTCCCCCATGGAATTGAACAGGTAAGTGGCTCCGTAAAAGCTATGCTTTAGCTGGGTGGCGGGTATGGGCCCAGGTTTGATTGGAAGTGCCACTTGTGGCTCAGAAAGGCGCTTTGAAGCAATCAGCTTGCCGCCGTCATCGAGCTTTCCGACACAAACGCGCTTGCTTCTGGATTGCTGTTTTGCCTTGTCCCAGTAGTTAGTAGACTCATAAACATACGTTATTCCGTTTTTCTTATTCTTTACATATACAAGTGTCATGTGATCACCTCCGAAACACGTTATAATTATAACGTGTTTCGGAGGTGATCACAATCTAAAAATGGAAGGAGATAAGCTTGTTTTCAGTGTTTCTCAGCATTCCACGTTATAATTGTTACGGGAATTCAGGATATAAGGCGGTGATGGATTTTTTTATCTCCTTGATGAGCTTTTCCTTGACACTCTTATGAACAAGCAAATAATCCAGGGCAACACAGGTCTGTCCCGCATTCAGAAATTTTCCCAAGACGATTTTTTGGCTGCCAATTCACGATCGGCAGTGTCATCGACAATACAGGGACTTTCCCGTCCAACTCCAGGGTTACCAGGATCAGATGCCTGGCTGCGGATTCCATCACTGTTTTTCCCACAGCAATACTGCCGGTAAAGAAAATATAATCAAATTTTCCATTGAGCAGTGTTTTGTTGGCTTCTCTGCCCCCGTACACCACCGCCACAAAGGACTCGTCAGAGATTTCCTTGACTCCACGCTCCCATGTAGGGAGCGACATGGCTTCCGCACTAATGGTTACAAAGTTGGTTGATTTCAATCCACGCTCCCATGTAGGGAGCGACTTGAGCTTCTTTAACTTGGGTAAGTGTCATAGTAAATTTCAATCCACGCTCCCATGTAGGGAGCGACTTGGCTCGTTATAAGCAACACCCATCGCACGACTCCCATGTAGGGAGCGACATTAGCTTCCATGAATTCCTTTACATTGGTTAAGCTATTTCAATCCACGCTCCCATGTAGGGAGCGACACCTGGACCGATGGGGCCGAGAGGATTTCCTGGGATTTCAATCCACGCTCCCATGTAGGGAGCGACCGTTGGTTTAGGAGGAATAATCATATCGGGCCTATTTCAATCCACGCCCCCATGTAGGGAGCGACTCGACTTTTTTGCGTATTCCGACGAGGACCCACATTTCAATCCACGCTCCCATGTAGGGAGCGACCACCACGACTTATAAATGTAACGAGTGGTTAGATATTTCAATCCACGCTCCCATGTAGGGAGCGACGATAAATGGTGGGGGTTAGATGGTGATTAAACTATTTCAATCCACGCTCCCATGTAGGGAGCGACGTTGCCAACGGACCGCAGTGCCAAGAGCCTTATATTTCAATCCACGCTCCCATGTAGGGAGCGACAAACAATACAAGCATGAGAGGAGGACAGAGACTTTATTTCAATCCACGCTCCCATGTAGGGAGCGACTGTTTCTAGGTATGCCTTTTCCCCCTCCAAGGATAATTTCAATCCACGCTCCCATGTAGGGAGCGACCGCTTCCGTCGTTGATCTCAATAGGGTCGTAACAATTTCAATCCACGCTCCCATGTAGGGAGCGACGGCTGTTCTGGCTTGTGGATATCAGGGTGGGGAATTTCAATCCACGCTCCCATGTAGGGAGCGACCCCGCTAACTCTGACGGTAGCTG
>CAURZJ010000009.1:0-138627 GCA_963529635.1 uncultured Peptococcaceae bacterium | reverse complement strand
CATTAAACGAGTCACTTGGCTGTTCCTTGTTGTTTAGTTTTCAAAGACCATTTTTTTGTCGCCGTTTTTAGCGGCGAAACTAATAATAACATTTCGGGAGTCAATCGTCAACTAACAGTTTCTTCCAGCGAACTTCCCCGAAATAAGGTTGGTCGGGATAGAGGGATTTGAACCCCCGGCCTCCTGCTCCCAAGGCAGGCGCGCTAGCCAAGCTGCGCTATATCCCGATGAATACATCCTCCAGAAGCATCGTTGTTGCTTGTTCAGCAATCAGCAATTGCGACCGGAATTGAATAGTAACATTTTTATCGCATCGCGTCAACACTTTTTTACCTCAAATCAATCTAATAAATCAATCGAATCTTGAATTGAAGCTAGAATTAAAATGCTGGCAGTCTGCTTTCAGACATAAAATGGAGCGGGTGATGAGAATCGAACTCACGTAACTAGCTTGGAAGGCTAGCGCTCTACCATTGAGCTACACCCGCATAATGTCACGTAATTCAAATTTAGCGATCCGTGACAGTTATTAATTTTAGCAGGTTTACCATACTAAATCAACAGCCATTTTTTTCGATCTCTATAAATTTTTAAACTCATCGTCCAAACGCCGTTCAATTTTCTCATATGTTAAATCAAACTCAGAAGAGTACTCTCTTGCCCGCTGTCGTTGGGCTTAAGCCGTAATCCTCAAGGAACAATTGTATACGGGAAGGAATAAACCAAGGTAAGAGGTGAAGTATGGTGTTTGTGAATGCTCCTTCGTATTTGAATACACCGACGTATGATGGTAGCGGGCAAGCGGTTCATCCCTCCCTTATTGACTTTTACTTAGAGTTTGGAATTCCAAACTGGGGAGGGTTTCGATATTGGATGGCAATGACCCCTTATCCCAAAGGGGATGATTCTTACGAAAATCCAAGTTTATTGGTGAGTCAAGACGGGATAGTATGGATTGTCCCCCCCGGGTTAGAAAGCCCTATTGATATAAAGCCTGGGACTAAGAATTCAAACCCAGCCAATTATAACTCAGACCCTGAGCTTATTTTCAATTGTGATGAAAACTGTTTACTCTTTTACTGGAGGGAGTCGCTGGTTGGAATTTCAGATATAATCTGGCAAGCTCGGATTGAAGAAATACCCCCCTACCTCATAGTAGGAAAAAAACTTAGCATAAGGGTCCCTTTCACTTCCAAGTCTCTTATTATGTCGCCTACAGTATGGAGAAAAGGACCAGCTGATTGGTCTATGTGGACTTGTAATGGAGAAGAAATATATTGCCGCAATTCAACAAACGGAATCCAATGGGGGGTTCCCCAACAATGTAAACTAAGCTTCTGTAATATTAAGCACAGTGGTATAAAGCCCTGGCACTTATCAGCTAAACCCAATTATATAACTCAAAAAATGGAGTTCCTGATTTGTGGTAGCTTTCCTGGAACACAGAGTCCTATGTTTTTATGGTATGCAGAGGCATCCTTTAATAATCTGTTAGATATCCTATCTCCATTTCAAGACTTTCTACTTGTACCCGGCCATTGCCCATTCGCATGGGATAATGACATGATTTATCGAAGCGCCTTTTCGAGAGAAAGGGTAAAAGGCCATTTCTTTTACCGAATTTGGTATTCGGCCCGATCTAAGATTGGAGATTGGCATATAGGATTTACTCACGGATTTATTAACTAGGTTGCAAATGAAAATGGCTCCCTGTGTGCTAAGCGTTCACAGGAAGCCGTGTAAGAAATACCTTAGAAAAACAAGACGGCGATCTAGGACTATGACCTAGAACCGCAATTCAGACCATATTATAGACCTATTTTATTAATAACGATTTCTTTTCCAGCTTTGCGCCACTGTGCAAATTCTGCCGTAGCCGTGAAAAGTACATCTGTGGATGAGTTAATTGCTGTTTCACAGGAGTCTTGTACTACCCCTATGATAAAGCCTACACCCACGACCTGCATAGCAATATCATTAGGAATACCGAATAAGCTACAAGCCAGAGGAATGAGCAATAGTGAACCTCCAGCTACCCCTGAAGCACCAGCAGCACATACCGCCGAAAGTACACTCAAGATGATTGCTGTAGCGATATCCACTTGAATTCCAAGTGTGTGAACAGCCGCAAGTGTCAAGACAGAAATTGTGACCGCTGCACCAGCCATATTAATTGTAGCGCCTAGAGGGATGGAAACAGAGTACGTATCCTTATCTAATCCTAATCTTTCACAGAGGCCCATATTTACAGGAATATTTGCTGCAGAACTGCGAGTAAAGAAGGCTGTAATCCCACTGTCCTTTAAGCACTTCAGCACAAGTGGATACGGGTTTTTACGAATATTTATAAAGACAATGAGTGGATTTACGACAAGAGCCACAAACACCATACAACCAACCAGTACAACAAGTAGGCGTCCATAGCTGAGTAAGGACCCGAGCCCACTCGTAGCAATTGAATCAAATACGAGACCCATGATTCCTAAGGGAGCAAAACTAATGACCCAACCTACAATTTTGGATACTGCCTCTGAAAGATTAGTAATCACCATTTTCGTAGATTCAGGAGCATTTCTTAAAGCAAACCCAAGGAGTACCGCCCAAGACAATATACCAATATAGTTAGCATTATAGAGAGCCTTTACAGGGTTATCAACAAGGTTCATCAGCAAGGTTTTTAGAACCTCTGCGACACCGCCTGGTGGTGTGATATTCTCAACGCCTGCTGCAAGAGTTAGACTCGCAGGAAACATAAAGCTGGCCACAACCCCAACAAGGCCCGCTAAAAATGTGCCAAGAAGATAAAGGATAATAATCGATTTCATATTAGTCCGGTGGCCACTCTTGTGCTGAGAAATAGCCGACATCACTAAGAAGAAAACCAGGATAGGCGCAACGGCTTTCAAAGCACCTACAAACAAAGAACCTAGAATAACGACGGGTTTTGCTACATCTGGAATCGTAACAGCTAGGATAATACCAATAATCAAACCAACAATAATTCGCTTTACGAGACTCAATTGCTGCCATTTTTTAATTAGATTTCTCAAGTTCTTCCCCCCCCTAAGATAAATAAATAGAATCATTCAGACTTTTTAAAGTTTATCATGAATTCTAACTTCTGTAAAAACATTTTTCAAAGGGATAAAGATACCTTCGATTAGGCGCAAGGGGACGCCCTGCTTGCCAGATGGCACGCAAAGCGTCCCCTTAGTACATGAGATTATGGGTTCGATTTTCCCCTTATTTATGGTGTTTAAGATAGTATTGATAGTAATCCTCATAATCAGTTACCTGAGTTGGCTCGCTACCATTCTGATAGTGATCAATACTAAACGCCACACAACGATTTACATAGGGTGCAACTTTAGACAATTGTTCATATATTCGATGTAGAGGCGCTGGCCTATTTCTACCCGCTGTCTCCATAAATGTTTCAGTAACAGCATAAAGATGCAGGCCCATTTCCTCAGTGGCCCTTCGGGTAGAAGCATAGATTTCGTCCAAATCATTTAAAGTGTTAAAACCCGCTCCGACACTATCTTGCAGAGCCATTATGTGAATTCCCGTACCTTTAAAAACGTCATGAACTATATCTGACCAAAGAGCCAAGGTCACAGGCCCTGACAAACGTGCATTATAAAAGGGAGCAATCATAATTGTTTTTGTACTTTTTCCCGTGATAAAGTTGGCGATTTTTTTGTAAAATCGGTTCAAATTTTCTCGCTGAAGAAAACTCAATGCCATCAAGGGGTGAAATTCATGAGGAATATACCACCCAGTCAATGATTGATGCCCAAAATACTTCGATAGAACTTCGGTGAAAATGGCTATATTTTCATCAGCCTCTTTGGCTAACCAATTTTTATGATTCCCGTCTATAGACCACCATTCATCATTAAACCCCAAACCTATTCGCACGTTCATTCCTTCACCATCTGCTGCAGCTAGGCACGTTTCAACCATATCTATACTATTGCTTGAGTATCCTTCCATCGCAGTCGGATACACGGCGTAGCGTGAGTTTATATCGACGATATTCTGGAGGATTATTTCATTGATCCCTATCTTTTGTAACATCCGGAATTCTTTGACCCAGCGGTAATAATCCCAATTTTGACAGTACCAATACTGTATAAAGGAGCCGCAGAACGTCGGATGAATTTTTCGGGATCGCCAGAAAAGGTGACAGAACCAGTTCCACCAATGAGAAAACACTCGCCCAATAATCATCCTCAATCTCTCCCTTTCTAGAGATTCGTTCGATATGAGCCTGCTACTCCTTACACTGGCACAAAACTTAGCTAAACTATATTCAACATCCCGAACGTCCTTATTACGATATATGATGGGAAGGTTATACATGTTCAACTGCCAAAGTGTTGGTTCCCTATGAGTTGGCTCTCGACATAATAAATAACCTCGCAATCACAATGCGCACTATTCTTTTTGAATACTTCTAGTACTTCGTTCATTTTCCCCCGGGTGAACTGCATCTGTGTTAGTATCTGATTGGTGAAGCGAAAGGTGTGATCGCAGCTTAAGCCTGTGAGTTTCTCATTCAACCTATAGAAAAACATTCTGTGAAAAAGTAGGCTCAATAAATCCGAGTCCTTATTTAAATTGGCCTTATGCTCATTAAAAAGGAAGTCATATTCTAGACTTGCCGTTTTTACTCCTGAAACTAGACGCCGCGTCACTTCTTCTTTTATTTGCTTTCGGTCTTTTAGAACCTCTTCCTCAGGAGGGAGTTCTTCCCTAAGTGCTCTTCGTTTTTCCTGATTAGCCGTTCGCTTTCCTTTCCCCAGTGACATAACCTCACCTCTTCTATATAAGTAAGACTTGACAAGCCTTTCCATAATCGGCTTAGTTTATAGTTTAAAAAAATTTATTTACTCTTCCTTTATAATTATTATATTAATATTGTACAGGGCCTTCTAGGCTTATCTATTGGGCTAAATAGTTTCTGCATTTCTCTAAAAAAGTCGTTACATTTCTTTCCTCATCCTGCCTTTTACTGACGGTCATCTCTCCTCTTCCCAACCTGTCACATAACCCAAGTAAGGCGATTTCGTCTATAGAGACCTCAGTAGCCATCCTGTCGATATCTGCAAAAGGCAATCCCTTGGCAACAAAAAGTATCTGCATATGCCAGCGTACCATTTTAGAGACTTGATCAATAAATTCTTCATTACTCGTAATTTCCTTGAGAAATTTGATAGAAAGCTTCTCTCCCCACTTATCATGGTCATAGGAGGTTATCTTACCTTTTCTTAATTGGGTTGTCGGGGCTTTCCCTAAATCATGAAGTAACGCCGACCACATAAAGACCTTAGGATTTTTACTCAAATGTTTCCTTTCTCCAGCATTATCAAGCACTAACAACGTGTGGTTCCAAACACTCCCTTCTGGATGATGCTGCGGAGATTGTGGTACTTTCATCAAGTCACCTAGGAGTGTGTAAGGATATTTAACTTCAAATATTCCTGTACTGGCTAATTCTTTTATGTAGTTTGATGGTTTATCGTCACTCATTAGATGTGCATCCAATTCACTAAATGTTGGCATGTCAATTTACTCCTGTTCAACAATATTTAGTTATAGTTTAACCAGAACGTATCAATAATTCACTAGCCTCTAAAAGGCGAGCTCAAAACGAAAAGAGAAGTCGCATCAAGTACGACTTCTCTTTTCTATTTACCTTGAAAAAGGCCTGACTAGGGAACGGTCTTGACCTTTCTCTACACCCTCAAAACCTTTTTCATCATTCGATGGCGCTGGGAACCGGCATAGATGACTATTTATTAATATAATCAGGTAGTTCCAAAGGTATTCCGAATGCACGGAAGACCTTAAGAAAGACGATTTTTGAAGTCTTCATAGCCGAAGCTACGAACGGTTTCATTCTTGCCTTCCGCCTTGTGTAGAATAATATCTGGCAATCGAATTCCGTTAAACGTATTATTCTTAACCATAGAATAGATGGCCATATCGCAGAAAACTAGACGGTCCCCCGGCAATAATTTTTGATCAAAGGAATAATCGCCGATGATATCCCCGGCAAGGCAGGTAGGCCCGCCCAGACGATACGTATATTTCTTCTCTCCAGGCTGCCCTGCGCCAAGAATATCAGGACGGTACGGCATTTCAAGCACATCAGGCATATGGCAGGCTGCTGAAGTATCCAGGAGGGCAATATCCATTCCGTTATGCAAGGTATCCAACACCGACGATACCATGAAACCAGCATTTAAAGCTACAGCTTCGCCAGGCTCTAGATACACTGTAACCCCATAGGTTTCTTGGATGCGCTGAAGGGTTCGAATCAGGAGTTCTAGGTCATAATCCCTGCGCGTAATGTGATGTCCGCCACCCAAGTTAAGCCACTCCATACCATGCAGATATTCCCCGAACGCTGTTTCAAAGGCTTCAAGGGTTGTTACCAGGGCATCTGCATTCTGTTGACACAGAGTATGCAGATGCAGCCCAGAAATACCAGCGAGCTTATCCGGTTCAAAGTTAGCCTTGGTGACGCCTAATCTCGAATATGTGGCACACGGATCATAGATGTCATGACCCTCTTGCGTGGAACACTCAGGGTTTATCCGCAGGCCACACTGTTTCCCAGCAGCAAGAGCCCGCTTGCCAAACCTTTCCCACTGTGAAAAACTGTTGAACACAATATGATCAGAAACGCTCAGAATTTCCTCGAACTCATCCTCACGATAAGCTGGGCTGAAAATGTGCACTTCTTTACCAAATTCTTCGCGGCCCAGCTTTGCCTCATGTAATCCACTAGCAGTCGTTCCGCAGAGATATTGAGCAAGAAGGGGATACACACTGAACATGGAGAAGGCCTTCTGTGCCAGCAAAATTTTTGCTCCGCTCCGTTCCTGCACATCTTTTAAAATCTCTAGATTTCTAATCAGCAGCTTCTCGTCGATCACATAGCTTGGCGTTGTCACTAAGTTTAAATACTGTTCCATTACGGTACTAGCACCGGCTGGAAGTCCTCTTCCCAAGGCAGACCCCACTTATTGAGTGCCTCCATAAAGGGATCGGGATCAAACTCTTCCATGTTGTAGACGCCAGGTTTTGACCAGGTACCATTCATCACCAGCATCGCTCCAATCATGGCTGGCACCCCAGTGGTATAACTGATAGCTTGACTGCCCACCTCACGATAGCACTCCTGATGATCACAGATATTGTAGATGTAGTAGGTTTTTTCCTTACCGTCTTTGATTCCCTTGAAAATACAGCCAATGTTGGTTTTCCCCTTGGTACGTGGACCGAGGGACGCGGGGTCTGGCAGAAGCGCCTTAAGAAATTGCAGGGGTATAATCTCCATGCCATTGTACAGAATGGGCTTAATGCTGGTCATGCCTACATTTTCAAGGCACTTAAGATGAGTGAGATAACTCTGACCAAAGGTCATAAAGAAACGAATTCGCTCGATACCTTTAATATTAAGAGCAAGGCTTTCTAATTCCTCATGATGTAAAAGGTACATATCTTTCATACCTACATCCTTAAAATCATACTCACGCTTGATCTCCATGGGTTCAGTCACTACCCAGTTGCCGTTTTCCCAATACATGCCCTTAGCAGTGACTTCACGAATGTTGATTTCCGGATTAAAATTGGTAGCAAAAGGATAGCCATGATCGCCGCCATTGCAGTCGAGAATGTCAATTTCATTAATCTCATCAAAGTGGTGCTTCAGGGCATAAGCACTAAATACACTGGTTACGCCCGGGTCAAAGCCAGAACCGAGCAGTGCTGTAATCCCCGCTTCTTTGAACTTCTCACGGTAGGCCCATTGCCATTTATATTCAAAATGAGCAGTATCCTCGGGCTCATAGTTTGCAGTATCCACATAACTCGTCTTTGTGGCCAAGCAAGCATCCATGATGTGAAGGTCCTGATAAGGTAATGCCAGATTGAGCACGACGTCAGGCTTCACTTCATTGATCAGAACGATAAGTTCCTCCACGTTGTCAGCATCCACCTGAGCAGTTGTAATCTTAGTTTTTCCGCCGCCTAGTTTTTCCGCGAGCGCATCGCACTTTGATTTAGTACGGCTAGCTATGCAAAGCTCACCAAAAGCTTCATAGTTCTGACAGATTTTATGGATGGCCACGCTAGCAACACCGCCGCAGCCGATGACAAGTACTTTTCCCATATTTATTATCCCCCAATCATTATTGTTGTTTCTGCGAGAGTTTGCCCTTTGATTTGAGCAAATAAAAACACTTAGGGCAGTAACCTGTAAAAAAGCTTACAGTTCACCACACTAAGCGGAACGATCATTAAAAACCTATTATTTGGCTCTACACACTCTAGAGACAAAAATCTCAGGTGAATGCAGAGTTAATTATTTAGCTTTCGAGGTTTTCAGAGTCTATATAGCAAGGAATTACTTTTACTACTCTTATTGATCGTTTCACAAGTTTGATGTGCGGCAGAATGGCACAGGCTATGAATTCGCAAACTCATAAAGTGTCGAGCCACCCCGGCTCGATCAATAAGGCAACAAAGTTGCCATTTTCGGCTTTTGACCCGGCTGTCCGTATGGCCTTAATCCTCTGTCTCTTACAACAGAGATTGGTCAAAAAATTCTTTACTGAAAAGGTTCCTAGCCTCTTTTCGCAAGGCAAATTATATCGAAGAATTAAAGATTTTACAATAGTATTTACCATTATCCTCGTAAAATAATCAAAATCAACTAAAAAAATAAGAAAACCTCCCCTTGCGGGAGGCTGTTGCAAGTTTTTATCTAACTAAATGTCTTCCGTTCAAAAACAAGACGGCCTTCTTTAATCACCGTAAGAACAGGGTTATAACCAAACCTGTAAGGAATAAAGTTCAGGTTAGGGGCATCAAAGATAATAACGTCTCCTTTTTTTCCTACTTCCAGACTCCCAACACTTTCTGCCCTACAAACGGCATGGGCAGCATTGATGGTAGCCGCAGTTAAGGCTTCTTCTGGGCTTAATCGCAAATATAAGCAAGCTAAAGTTAGGACGAACGGCATCGATTCAGTGGGTGAGGATCCTGGATTCGAATCTGTCGATAAAGCCACAGGCACTCCGGAATCAATCATTTTTCTACCAGGGGCATAAACATTTTTCGCCAGATTAAAGGATGTTGCCGGTAATAAGACAGCAATGACTCCTTCTCTAGCCATATCATTTATTCCCTGATCAGATACCTGCAAGAGGTGATCCGCGCTCACTGCACCAATACGAGCAGCTAATTCTGCCCCACTAGCACTTTCCAGTTCGTCGGCGTGTAATTTTATTTTGAAGCCCAGCTCCTTTGCCTTTAACAGGATTCTCTCACTATTCTTCGCATTGAATACACTCGGTTCGCAGAAGACATCACAAAATTCGGCACACTTTTCAGTTTCAACTCTGGGTAGCATTTCTTCGATAATAAGTTGACTGAAATCATCTTCATCATACCCTGGGGGAACGGCATGTGCTCCCATGAAGGTCCTGACTATATCGAGAGGAACCTCCTCCTCAAGTTCCTTCATTAATCTCAGAGCTCTTAATTCTTCACTGAGAGTAAGGCCATATCCACTTTTAATTTCAACGGTAGTTGTCCCCATAGATAACATGGTCTCTAGCCTTCGTTTTGTTTGATTTTTTATTTCCCGATCCTTAGCTTGAGTTGTGCTTCGTACCGTAGAGAGAATTCCTCCCCCTTGCTTGAGAATCTCAAGATAAGGAACTCCAGCTATTTTCATCGCCAGCTCATTTTCCCGGGAACCGCCGTAAAGCACATGGGTATGAGGATCGACAAAGCCAGGAGTAACTAATTTGCCGGCAGCGTCAATTTTTTTAGTCTCAGGACTAACCCAGTGTGACGCTTCAATTTCCTTCGTCGTACAGACAGCCACGATAACTCCGTCTTTTATTGCAATTGCACCGTTTTCTATTAAACCCACTTTAGACATTTCCTTCCCTATCGCGGGTCGGGACGTATGCCCGGCCATAGTGACCATATGGGCAGAATGGATAACTAAGTCTGCACTTTTCACCTTAACACCCTCTTTCAATGCGATTTTCAGTCGACTATATCCTTTTTAAAGCCTCAATAATCCTTTCAGGTGTCAGGGGAAGCACCGTTAAATTTGTACCCAGTGCATGATTGACCGCGTTCACGATTGCCGGAGCTGTCGGGCACGTAGCTATTTCACCGATGCTTTTTGCCCCAAAGGGTCCATTGTCTTTTCCTTGTTCAATCAAAATGACCTTAACAGGAGGCATGTCAGGGGTATTGACGAGATGGTATTTACTAAAGCTAGCATTCCTCGTCCTACCTGTCTCGGAATCAACCGCCAAGTCTTCAATTAGAGCCATCCCTATACCCATCTGTATACCACCATAAATCTGCCCCCGGACAAATTCAGGATTAATCGCTTTGCCTACATCATGAACAGCCAAAATATCAATTACTTTTACAAGTCCGGTGAAGGTATCAACCTCTACTTCAGCAAAGTTGGCACCATAGGAGCCAGGGTTATCCGAAGCTTTATAGGTATGAGTCACAATGATTTCACACTGGTTCTCTTTTTGAATACGCTGAATCATTTCTCCATAACTAAAGGAATACTCTCCGCCTAAGCCTGTCCGAAGGATTCCCTTGTCCAGAAGAAGGTCCGCCGCGGAACATTTCAAAACTTTTGCCGCTTCATTGATGAATAGTTCTCTAACTTTCCATGCTACTTCCAAGGCTGCCCTTCCGCACACGTGTGTTACGCGACTCGCCTGGGAACCGATATCATAGGGGCTGGTTTCTGTATCTCCCTCGGGTGCTTCAATCCATTCTGGATCGATATCCATAACTTCAGCAACGATTTGCTTCAGGGTGGTAACAGTTCCACACCCCAGATCCTGAATACCAGAACTTAAGATCATGCTTCCATCTTCTAGCATACGTAAGGTCATGGTACAGAAGTCCTGAAACGCACCGAAATACCCATTGGCATGAGTGGCACAGGCCATGCCTACTCCCCTTCTGAAGCGTCCCTTTCGGCCTGAACTTTGCCGCTCTCTTCGTTCTGCCCAGCCAAACGCTTTGGCACCAGCTTTTACACAATCTAAAATTCTGGCATTACCTAGCGTAGGAGCTCCGGTTAAATCAAAATCATAAGGATGAACTAGATTTTTTAATCTAAATTCTACAGGATCCATATGGATTGCACGGGCTGCATGGTCAAGATTTATTTCTGTGATGGCATGAATCTGGGGAGAACCATACCCCCTGGCTGCGCCCGCTACCGGAGTATTCGTACGAACGACTTTGGTCCGGTAAACCTGGTTTTCGATCCGGTATAACCTGAACAACTTTTTACCCATAGCCATTGAAATAATTCCGCCATTCGAAGTGTAAGCCCCAGTATCTACGACCGTTTCCACATCCCGAGCCATTATCTTTCCGTCTTTGTTTACAGCAGTCTTAACATATCCTATTGTCTTTGTCCTCGTCCGCGTAGAAATAATACTTTCCTTCCGATTAAGCTCGATTCTTACAGGTTTACCCATCGCCTTTGCCAAAAAAGCACAAAGAGGCTCTAGAATCACTTCCTGTTTACCTCCAAAGGATCCACCCATGGGGGTTTTTATTACCCTTATTTTATTAAAGGGCATTGCCATGACTCTAGCGACAATTAAGCGCACCGAGTAAAGAATCTGACAAGGGGTATAAACCGTGATTTTTCCATTATAGTCCGGCACGGCTAGGCATACGTGAGTTTCCATAGCCGCATGATGAATCCTTGGGGTCACTACCCTATCCTCGACTATAAAATCAGCTTGGTTTAACGTATCATTGATCTTCCCTACAAGGATTTCCTTACTAAAGATAACCTGACTTTCCTCTTTGGCGACAGCTTCCGAATCGAAAACAGCAGGTAATTCCTCGTACGCCACTTTAATTAGACTCACTGCTTCAAAAGCAACTTTTTCGCTCACAGCTACAACTGCGGCAATCCGGTCCCCAATAAACCGAACCGTCTCTGAAAAAATCCTTTCATCCTCGAGGGCTTGTTGTCCAGCATACCAGACCTGGCTGTTATACCTTACTTCTGGTGTATTTTCATGGGTGTAGACCCCAAATACACCAGGTAATGCTAAGGCCTCGGAGGCATCAATATGCAAGATCCTGGCATGTGGTACAGGACTAAAAAGAAGCTTGGCATGTAGCATGCCAGGGAATTCCCTATCCCCTGTATATTTTATTGCACCCGTAGCTTTAGCCCTAGCATCATGTAGGGGAAGGTTTTTCCCGACGTACTTTAAGCCTTCATCCATCTTCCTCACCCCACCTGACAAGAAAATCCTCAAACATATCAAAAGCTAAGCCTTTAATGGCCGACCTCTTATATTCTTGTGAAGGCCTGCCGGGTATTGATTCATCCACTATTTCAGTAAGCATCTCCGCTGTTTTCTGGAGGAGATCATGATTTATTATTTGATTGGCCAACGCCTGCTCTATTCGTTGTAGACGCAAAGGAGTTTTCCCTAAAGCCCCTACAGCCAACCTTGCTTCTTGGATAAGATTATTCTCCCTATTAATCTTGAGCATCCAGGCCATATTTAGTCTGGCGATACTCACTGCCTTCCGGCTCCCAAGCTTATGAAAACCACTTATGTATTGATTCCTCGAGACCGGAAAATCAATCTCTGTGATGAGTTCCCTTTGTCTTAATTCTTCTTGTCCGGATTGAATCGACGCAAAGGATACCCTACGGCGTCCTTCAGGTCCGTTAAGCGTCAGCCAAGCTTCCAATACGAGCAAGGCAGGTAAACTGTCCCCCGCCGGGGAAGCAGATGCTATATTTCCTCCGATAGTTCCCCTGTTTCGTATCTGAACTGAGCCTACCTGAGACGCCGCTTGGGCTAGGCAGTTGGCGTGTTGCAGGATTAAACCGTTCTTAGCTAAGCTAGCGAAAGAAGTTGTGCTTCCGATTTTAATTTTGTCCTTATCATTCTCCACATAAGCTAATTCTGGAATCTGAGAGATATCAATGACTAAACCAGCTTTCTCTTCCCCTTTTTGCAGGCGAACGAGAAGATCAGTACCTCCGGAGAGATAAGCCACAGGGCCTTCAAAGCGAGAAGCATACTCGAATGCCTCTTCAATTGAATGCGGACAAGCCACCTCAAACCCCATATTCAATGGTCCTCCGTTTCTGTATCTCATTTCCCTATCTCGCTTCGCTATCAGTTCTTTCCTTCGATCTCGTTCTTCTATCTCGTTTCTCTGTCGCCTTCTTCTATTGACCAACCGCTTCTCTAGGTCAGTGAGTTTTTGCAGCCTCTTGCACTGCCTTGATAATATTTATATAACCCGTACAACGGCAGAGATTTCCGGCTAGGGCGTTCCTAATCTCTTCTTCCGTAGGACTAGGGTTATGCATTAACAAAGCTTTTGCCGACATTAACATCCCCGGAGTGCAATATCCGCACTGAATCGCCCCGTTCTCGATAAAGGATTTCTGAAGCTGGTCCAATTCTCGATTATGTGCAAGCCCTTCGACAGTAAGGATTTCTTTACCTCTAGCTTGGCAAGCCAATACTAAACATGAATTTACGGCTTCCTTATCCATAAGGACAGTGCAAGCTCCACATTCCCCTTCGCTGCACCCTTCCTTGACACCCGTAAGACCCAGTTGATTACGCAATATATCTAAAAGCCTTGCTTCCGGTTCAATTTCCAGTTTGTATTTTTGACCATTCACAGTAAATTCTAATTCCATCCTTAATCCCCCAAAGTGATTAATCAAGCACAGGCTTCGAGCCGAATTTACTCTGATAAAATTTAAGCAACTCATTTTCAACCGCGGGACTTAAGGCAGGTCTCTGATAAGAATTAATTCTTTCCTGCCAAATAAGCTTAGCTCTCTCCAACTGCTGAGTTCTATAAGCTTTATCCGGCTGGAACGGCTGTCGGTCGTTCACTAACGGACGCCAGAATTCCTGGCGGAAATATTCCTGGGTATGGGTTTTATCTAAAAAGTGCCCTCCCGGGCTAGTTTCTTTAATTGTCTCCACTGCCAGAGTGCCTGGATTTACTGTAATTCCTTGCCGAAATCTTCGGGCCATTCCTCCGGCATCTTCATCAAGGATTAACTTCTCATAGGAAAGAGTTAGAAAAGAGTCTAATATTCCGGCTGCATGCATTACGATGCTTGCCTGGCTAAGCGTGGTTGTGAATATAGAGAGCATTGACTCCATTCCTGCTTGGATATCCGGCACCTTGGCATCTGTCAAAGCTCCCCCGGAGCGGGAAGGTAATTTATAATACCGGGCCAACTGGGCAGCAGAGCTGACAAGCAAAGATAATTCCGGCGCTCCTAAGGCAATAGTCATAGTTGACATATCAGCAATCGCCGAAGTATTTCCATAGACCACTGGATTTCCGGAATTAAGCAATTGGAGGAGAACCAGTCCAGCAAGGACTTCGCTATTATTTTGTACTAGGGTTCCAGCCAGAGTAGCTGGACTTGTGGCCATGGCCATGCTGCAAGGTGCAAGGATTAGCGGCTGTCCGGACTGGGCATATAGAATAAGGCTTTCGAGCATATCCGAAGAATAAGCTAAGGGAGAATCGGGATTTATAGTGCCCAATATATGATATCCGGGCTTCCCTTCAAAAACTATCTGGCTTAAAGCAAGCGAAACTTCAGAAATCTCTCCGGAAAATGTGAAGCCCATTTGCGGTTTATCTGAAAACCAATGTGCAGCTAAGACCATCCAAGCAAACTTCTCTAGCTCGCTACGAAAAGACCGTGAACCCGGATTTACTATTCCGCCGCCATTGGTTCCAAAATGCGGACTTTTCTGGATTATCCGGATAAGATTTAGGTAATCCTGGAGTATAGCTTCACGCCGGAAATTACCCAGATCCTGAACATAAACACAACCAGCTGGGGGGGCGTAAACCGACTCATTCCCGCCGATCCATATTGATTTTTCGGGATTCCTTGCTTCCAGCAAAAACTGGGCAGGAGCTAGCTTAAGCGCCTTATCAAGCATGGCGGAATTAATAAATACCCTTTGACCTTCGACTCTTGCTCCATTGTCCTTAAATAACTTTAATGCTTCTTTGTGCTTAAACTCGACACCGACCGTCTCAAGCACTTCTACTGTTGCGGCATGAATTTCCACAATTTCACACTGGGAGAGTACCTCAAGTATGGGCTGCATACACTAACCCCTCTCTAACTGGCTACGGTCTAGCTACAGGTGCTGCCGCAGCGTTACTGTAGGTATCATTAAATATCATCAAGGTTATACAAGGAAAGCATCCGCTTCAGCTAACTCAATGGCTTGCCGCATTTGTTTACTCATATAGCGATCATCTCCCGTAGCTGGTATGACTTCACGTAAAGTATCATAAACCTTTTGAGTTAAAGGAGATGTTTTAAAACCTCGAAGCTGCGGAGCGGCACAGGAAATTCCTTGAGCGGCACATAAAATCTCAATCCCTAAGATTTTAAAGAGGTTATTGATAACAAGTTGAGCCTTGCGGGCAGCCCAAGTCGACATACTCACATGATCCTCTTGGTTGCTTTTCGTCGGAATGGAATCGGCACTAGCAGGGAAACACAAGGTTTTATTTTCACTGACGAGAGCAGCTGCTGCACACTGGGCTAAGGTAAATCCTGTATTTAAGCCTACTGAGGTACCGACAAGGTTACGAGGAAGTCCATAGCTTGTATAGGGGTCCAATAAACGAGCGCTACGTCTTTCGGAGATATTACCGATTTCATGCACGGCAACTGCCAGAAAATCCATCGCAAATCCTATATACTCCCCGTGGAAGTTTCCGCCGCTGATACCTACATATTCCTCGTTTTCTTCCTGGAACATAAGGGGATTATCGGTAGCAGCATTTGCTTCATTGATAAGAATTCTTTCCACAAAGTCTAAAACATCAAGAGCTGCTCCATGGACTTGAGGTACGCAACGTAAGGAATAGGCATCCTGCACGCGCGGTTGCCATTCCCCGTTACGGATTTCATCTTTGAGTAGGACCTTGCGAGCATTATCCGTGGTCCACTGGCTTCCCTCCAACAATCGCCTGATGTTGGCTGCAGCTATAATCTGACCTGGGTGGTTACGCGCTTCCTGTATCCTGTGATCGAAGGCGCCCAATTCCCCACGCATAGCTTCCATACTAAGAGCACAGGCGACATCAGCGAGAGCGGCAACCCTACGGGCATCCTGTAGAGCTAAAACAGCCATGCCCATCGTAAAGGTACACCCATTAATCATGCCCAAGACATCTTTCGCCTTCATTTCAAATTCTGGTTCCAGACCAGCCCTGCTCAAAGCCTCTTGGGCCGGCAAACGCTCACCCTGATAAAAGGCTTCTGCTTCTGGATGTCCGACCAAGACGGAAACGAGATGGGCCATCGGGGCCAAATCACCGCTCGCCCCTACAGAACCCAACTGAGGGATAACCGGATGCACCCTCTGGTTAAGCATCTCCAGCAAGCGATCCACCACTTGAATACGGACACCAGAAACCCCTTTGGCTAGAGCATTGGCCCTCATTAACATGGTCCCCCTAACCACCTCTTCAGGAGCTGCTTCCCCAATAGCGGAACAATGGGATTCAATCATTAGCTTTTGAAAGAGGTCATTCTCTTCAGGGGCTATATGAGTATCCTTTAACTTTCCTACCCCGGAATTAAAACCATAAATGGTCGGTGCATCGGGTTTAAGCCAATTCTTTTCAATATATGCCCGAACTTTTATTAGATTCTCACGAACTTCAGGGGCTAGTTCGACTTGGGGACAACTTCCCCCTTCACTACGGGTAACCCGTACGATATCTTCTATGGTCAGGTCGCGTCCGCATAATATTAGCACGTTGTTGGTTATATTCATGGAGTCAGCTTCCTCTCTTTTTTGGTGATAGTTTCTATACCAACCCGAACATCGATAGGTAATTCCGGGACAACATGAGTCGCCAATAATTCCTTTACTCGTTCATTGGCTACCTCTCCAAAGGTCTTCTCCCCAGCCATCCGCCAGTTATCCAAGTTCTGACGGTTAAGGATGTGAGTATCAACCCTGTTTTGCCGAAAATGTTTCATCGTGTGTTCCTCACCAAGGAAGTTTCCACCGGGGCCAACCGCTTTAATCACCTCGACGGCTAAAGTCTCAGCATTAACTTCGACACCTCTTAAGTAATACTTAACGTTGTTTATCGTTTCATCACAGAGAACGAGCATTTCCATAGAAGAGATAAGGCCTATACCGAGATAACCGCAGTCATGGATTAAATTCCCCCCCGCCAAGCCGGAAATAAGCAGATTAAAGCCCGCCTCCACCCCTGCTTGTTGATCAAAGACATGGGCATCACTGCAACCTGCTGTAGTAAACGTCGGAAGGTTATAATACTGACCAATCTTAACAAGGGCTGTACAACTCAAATCACGCTCCGGTGAACCGTAGGAACAAATAAAGGTCTTCAAATCCATAGGAGGAGTTCCCCCACCATAAATGAACGGTGCCCCTTTTTTCTTGAGCTGATGAATGACTAAGCCGGAAAGCTGTTCGGCATTAGCTACAACTAAAGAGCCGGCCGGGGTAACTGGTCCAGTCGCTGCCCTCATGGTTGCGGGAACGTAAATGAGTGGGATCCCCTTTTCGGCACATACCAACAGCTTTTCTACTGCTTCCTTTGTATGAATTAAAGGCGATGTAGGTTCGGCATAAAGAGCTAAAGCAGGTTTCAAGGCAAGTTCCCGTTCCCCCCCGGCTACAAGAGCAGAGATAGCATGAATATTTAATAATCCTCTTTTATCATGAGCTGTAAAGACAATCGGCTTAGTCGTATTCGTAATCATGGCTTGGAACTGATAAACATCTGAGGACTCCTCTGAAACATCCGAGGACAGACCAAGAGACATAACAAAATCAATATGCTCCAAAGCATCTCCTAAACGTGCCGCATTTTCTACATCTTTATTAGTAGCGAGGCGGTGCTCTCCTGTCTCTACATCTATAGTGTAAGGTGTGTCAGAACCCGTTCCATAATGAATTCTGCACTTTTCCAAGATGCAGGCAGGCTCTCCGGTACGGTTAAAGAGTGTGACGGATTTGGGAGCAGTACCCAAGGCTTGCTGAACCAGCCATACGGGAATCCGAACACGGTTCCCCTCCACATCAGCCCCTGCCTCGCGTAGTAGTCCTAAGGCCTCCTCCTCAAATACGTCTACGCCTAAGGTAGACAAGACCTGTAGGGTTGCTGAGTGAATCTCTTCGATTTGACTTTCGGATAATAAATTGAGTCCAACGGTGCTTTGTGCAGTCATATTAACCTTCAAAATATTACACCCTCCTTCTGACTTGGTCTTAACTATTCAATTGGCATTATTAAATGCAAGCTTCATGCCAATCGAGAAACCCAAGGTTTTAGGAGTTTCTGAGTGCAGAATTCTAATGCAGGATTAGCTATCTGCAAAATTCTTTGCATCACTATTTTGCACAAAAAGCAGCTATCTCCAGTAAGATAACTGCCTTTGCCGCATCGCGACACTTACCGTCGCCTTGACCTGCTTTTTTAAAGCAAGGAACTATACATTAATCGATTGTATTTTACTGATGATTACTCCTTTGGCTCCGATAGTCTCCGAGATTTAAGCCCAACTTTCTAATTCTATACTGTAAACTTTGTCTGAGAATGCCTAATTCTTTGGCTGCCTTGCTAACATTACCATGATTCCTTTCCAGTGCACTAATGATCATTAGATTTTCCGTATCTTGTAGCGAAGCGGCTAATTCAAGAGTGATTTTTTCTTCTTCAGGAAGACCTTGGACTATTTTCATGTGTTGATTGAGATAAGAAGGTAAATACTCTTCACCTAGCCAATAATCTTTTCCTGAAATACAGACCATGCTCTCGATGGCATTTTCCAGTTCCCTAATGTTCCCCGACCAGCGGTGCTCCAGAAAAGCCCGTTGCAAATCGGGGGTAAGCGCTTTAGCCCCCGTATGATACTTTGTTGAATGCTTCTTAATAAAGTAATTGATTAAGACGGGTATATCTTCTACCCTTTCTCGTAAAGCTGGAAGGTATAAGGAAATAACAGCCAGTCGGTAAAACAAGTCTTCTCGCAATAAATGCTTTTGTAAGCAGCTCATGGGATCAATATTTATGGAGCTGATAATTCGGCACCTTATGGGGATTTCTTTCACGCTGCCCACTTTTCGGAAATTTCGTTCTTGTAAGGCGCGCAAGAGCTTGGCCTGGAGTGCAAGACTCATCGAGTTTACTTCATCAAGATATAAAGTCCCTTCTCCTACATATTCAAAAAGTCCGACAGTGGGAACCGCGCCAGTATAGGCTCCTTTAACTGCACCGAAAAGCATGCTTTCGAGGAGATTCTCTGGGATAGCTGCACAGTTCACAGCGACAAAAGGCTGAAAACGATTAGGACTAGCGTTATGGATGCTTTGCACCAGCAGTTCCTTACCTGTACCGGTTTCACCATAGATGAGGATATTGGCTGCGGATTGAGCAGTCCTACGGGCAGCCTCAATAACTGTTTGCAAAGCTTTGCTGTGACCTATGATTTTATCAAAAGTATAACTGGCTCCTTGTTTTTGCGAGGGAACTTCTTTATGTTCAGAATGTCTGTCCCGAATTTGAATGGTGCGCACCAACATCTCTTTGAGATTGGTAACATCTCGACATAAGGAATAAACCGCCATAACCTCATTCTTATCCATGACAGGCACGGTAGAGGCTACTGAATTAACCTCTCGCCCCTCCTTAGTAAAATACTTTTGATAAGTCTCGGGAATGGGTTTACCCGTCTGGGAAACAAGAAGATGCTCACTGCTTTCTGGGGAGAGTTGATAGAGTTCACTGATATGTCTCCCTAACGCATCTTCGGGTTCAATACCTTCAAAGGAAGCTAGCTCAGAATTATAAAACATAACATAACCCGACGGGTCAGTTACAAGTACCCCTTCATGAATGGCATTAAGAATAGCTTCATAAATTCGGACTTTTTTACGGAGAGTTTTCAATTTGCTGAAAGGTTCGGAAGCATTTTTTACAGAAGGACGAATTATAAAATTATACTTCATTCTATATTCCCCTCTGCTTTTAACTACTTTGCCCTACAATTAGATTAGAACTGTATCAAACTTTCGATAGAAAAAGAACAAATCCTTTTTATGGAAAAAGTTATTTTTTATTTCATAAAGACTAAACCAAAATGGTATGGTGGAAGTTCTATCTGTTTCTTTAAAACGAATCCCGCTTTAGAGGCCCACTCAATGATCATCTCGGGTTTTGGTCTAATTTCCATAGATGGTCCTCTTGGTGTTTCTTCATACTTCCAATGTATAACCCCTACTTTACTCTCTTTGTTTAAGGTATCGTAAACCTTTTTAAGTAATTTTATAGGCTCTTCGCAATGAAGTATATTAAACAAAGTAACATAATCAATTTCACCATAATATTTTTCTAATTCTTTTTGAGTATCCTCATTGGATATATCACCATGTATCAACTTAATTTTTAAATCATTTTGTTCTTTGATCTTATTTCTGCAAATCTTAATCATTTCATTATCAATATCTATTCCGATTACCTTTGTGCTAACAAGTTCAGCAATTGGAAATAGAAAAGTACCATAACCACACCCTACATCGATTATAGTTTTTATTTGGTTATTAATATCCATTTTATTAAGAATTTCAATTGGATTGAAAAAAGCATCCCACATCTGTTCCAAAGGCATTCCCGATTCTCTATACTTCACTATTATTTTCTCCCTACCTTATTAAACATACTTCAGGTTAAGAATCTCAGAACCCAAAAATTCTTTTCTCTAAAAGCTGATCCTTCTCGAAGTTGTGAAGGCTAAGATAATAAGTTGCCGTGTCTAGCAGGGCGTCAAGCGGAACCAGTCCTACGATCTCACTGCCTACAACTGGTACTCCGTAATGAGCCGCTTCAGACTTAATGAATTCAAAGGCTCGGTACAGAGGTGTCCCTTGGGTATCTACCATATTCATCGAAATTTGAACCATTCCCTGCTCAGATAGCTCTACCCCAAGAGCTTTAACATTGACGAATCCCCCGGAACTCCCCCGAAGGGCTTTGGCTATTGCCTTGGCAATTTGCATATTGGATGTCCCGAGATTGACATTGAAAGCCACCAAGGGTGGCCTTGCCCCGATTGCTGTGGCTCCGGCTTTTCCTAATTCAGAGGGTCCGTAATCAGGCTTTCGCTCCGGACTTTTTATGCTTTCTTTAATCCCTTCATATTGGCCCCGGCGCACATCGGCTAGATTCCGTCGCTCGGGCCTGGTAGCCGCTTTTTCATATAAGTAGACCGGAATCTTCAGTTCCTCTCCGACACGCTTTCCTAGCCGGTTGGCAAGCTCAACACATTCCTCCATAGTTGTATTCCTTACTGGTACAAAAGGAACAACGTCAATGGCACCCATACGTGGATGCTCCCCCTGATGCTGATCGAGGTCAATCTTATCCGCTGCCTTTACCATGAGCCGCCAGACCGCTTCAAGCACACCTTCTGGTTCCCCAATAAATGAAACTACCGTTCGATTGTGATCCACATTGCTGGAATAGTCTAGGAGGACAACCCCAGGAACCTTCCGTACTTCAGAAACTATTTCTTCGATAATATCAAGTCGTCTGCCTTCACTGATGTTAGGAATACATTCTACGACCTTCGGCATACGCTAACGAACCTCCCTAGTCAACCATTTCTCCGTAAATTCTTTATTAGTCTGTAACGGCTTAGGCGAAGTAACTTCTATTACTTCATTTTATTTAATACCTGACATTGTATATCCTTTGCTAAACGGCTGCCCTCTTCTCTGAGGGAGTCACAGCATGCAATTAGGGATTGCCTCTCTGCACTATTCTTAAGACCAATAGCATTGATTTGCACATTGTACAGAGCCCCCTCCAGGCCAGCACTAAACATGAGTGAAGATACGCCTATGTCACTAAGAGCATTTGGATTTCCGCCATCGATTAACTTAGGTATCTCCCGTAAGCCTTCTAGACAAAGTGTCGCGGTTTGCAGGGGGATTTCCGCTGCACGCAGGGTTGCCTTTTCCAGGGCCTCACGGCGTATGCCTTTTTCCGCTTCTGTGTTTTTAGCAAGCGAAAGTGCTTCCATCACCGCTTTAAAGCCATAAGTATCTTCATCAACAAGTGTAAGCAGGCGTACTTGTTTCGCTTCTGCTACTTCCATTAGGCTTCTCATTTCCTCCTGAACCGCGGCAAATTTTTCGCGTCCGAGGGTCAATCGGCATACCATTGCGATTAGGGCAAATCCTTGAGCCCCAGCATAGGCTGCTACACTTCCTCCTCCGGGTGCAGGTGACGATGAGGCAACTTCTTGGGAGAATTGCCCAAGCTTTAAATCCACTAAATTCATGACAAACCCTCCATTTATTCTTGACTTAATCTCAATAGCTGAATAGGCATTTCTTGATAAAGATTTAGAATCCTTTGCAAATACTTGATTGACCAGGCTATCGATGAGGCCTTCTTCGGGAATAAACGGCAAGGTGATATGACCTGAACTCCTATAATTCTGGTTAAATTCTATACTGGTTTCTATGGAGTGTATGTTTCTAGCCCAGGATCGTCTTGCCACACCACCCATTACATCCCAAAGCATGGCTGATTTGATAATCTCATCCACCCGGGTGCTACCATCAAGGACAAGACCGAAGCCGCCATTGATAGCCTTTCCGATACCTACGCCGCCCCCATTATGAAGGGCAACCATACTCATTCCTCGAGCAGCATTACCGGCAAAACATTGTACAGCCATATCTGCCATAATATTGCTACCGTCTTTGATATTGGCGGTCTCTCTGAACGGTGAATCAGTACCGCTCACATCATGATGATCCCTCCCTAGCATTACGGGTCCTATCACACCGTTTCTAACCATTTCGTTAAACTTCAGGGCGATTTTCCTTCGTCCTTCGGCATCCTGGTAAAGGATTCGAGCTTGGGTACCAACAACCAGTCTGTTCTTATCTGCATCCTTAATCCAGACATAGTTATCCCGATCCTGACCCCTACGGTTGGGATTAATACAGGTCAGAGCAGCCTGATCTGTCCTTAATAAGTCTTCATATTTGCCGCTCAAGCAGACCCAGCGGAAGGGCCCATATCCATAGTCAAACAGCTCAGGTCCCATGATATCTTCTACATAGGACGGGAAAATAAAGCCGTCTTTTTCGTCGATACCGTTTTTGGCTATTTCTACAACTCCGGCATCATAGATGGCTTTCAAAAAGGAATTACCATAATCGAAGAAATACGTTCCCCGCTCAACCAGAATTTTGATTAGTTCATAATGACGCTTTAGGCTATTCGTCACTAATTCTTTGAACCGGTCACGATTTGTGGCTAAAAGTTGGGTTCTCTCTTCAAAGGTAACTCCTTGTGGGCAATACCCCCCATCATAAGCCACATGACACGAGGTTTGATCGGAGAGAAGTTCTACCTTGATATTATGTTTAACGACATACTCCAGTAAATCTACGACATTTCCATGATAGGCGAGGGATATCTGCTCTTCCTTTTCCTTGTACTCGAGGGCTATTCTAAACACTTCCTCTAAATCAGCAGACCCCTTACTAACCCAACCCTGGTCAAGCCTGGTTTTGATTCGGGATTCATCCACTTCGGCGATAACACCGACCCCGCCGGCTATTTCCACGGCTTTCGGTTGGGCTCCACTCATACCACCCAGTCCGGAGGAAAGGAAGAGTGTACCGCGCAAATCCCGCTCTGGGGGTAAACCTAGTTTTAACCTACCCGCATTCAGCAAAGTATTAAAGGTACCATGGACAATTCCTTGGGGGCCTATATACATCCAACCGCCTGCAGTCATTTGTCCATAATTGGCCACTCCCATTTGTTCAGCTGTTTCCCAGTCCTTCTGATTATCAAACATCCCAACCATTAAGGCGTTGGTGATAATAACCCGTGGCGCTTCAGGTCGTGAAGGAAAAAGTCCCAAAGGATGGCCAGATTCAACCACTAAAGTCTGCTCCTCGGTCAAAGCCTCTAAACATTTCTTGATTAAACGATACTGAAGCCAGTTCTGGCAGACACTCCCCGTCTCCCCATACGTCACAAGCTCGTACGGATAAAGGGCTACATCAAAGTCAAGATTGTTATCCATCATGACCTGGAACGCTTTTCCCTCAATACAATTGCCCTTATACTGATCAATCGGTCGACCGTAAATTCGAGTCGCCGGTCGGAAGCGGTAAGCGTAGATTCGGCCGCGCGTACGTAGCTCCTCCAAAAATTCTGGAGCCAATTGCTTATGGAGTTCCTGTGGTACATAGCGGAGAGCATTCTTCAGGGCTATCTTGGTTTGCTCCGGCGAAAGCTTAAAACCACGATCTGGTGCTCGTCTGATTCCTGGTTCAAACTCCGGCGGCTCTGGTAAATCAGAATCTAGCTTTATTTCCATCGCTTGCGAGATATCGTAATTACTCAGCATTTAAGCGTACCTTCCTTTCCTAGCTTTTGTTAAAGGGGACAGTATCCCCGAAGGAGTACTGTCCCTGATTTCTGATAGGCTTAATTTTTCCTTAGGAATACAGCCCTTTCCTATGAGCAGTCAAGTAATTCATACAATAAGAATCCTGTCCCAAAAGTGCCCTTGAACCATGGACGAAGCCCATCATAGTCTTATCCAGTGGGTCCAAGATATAAGAGTCCATACCCTTAGCCATAGTCTGAACCATAAATAACTGATTCAAGACTTTGCGATTGGGTAAGCCATAGGATATGTTGCTTAAGCCACAGATTTTGTGTACCTTAGGATATTTCCTAGATATTAGCTCAACAGTTTCTAAGACTTCCATCCCAGCATTATCCCCAGTGCTAATCGGCTTAACCAAAGGATCAAAGTAAATATCCTCCTCTGGAACTCCAGCTTCACTAAGGGACATAAAAAGATGATCAACGACACGCATGCGATCTTCAGCAGTTTCCGGCATCCCATTATCATCCATACAGAGAGCGACTACTTTTGCTTTATACTTAAGAACGAGAGGCAAGATTTCCAGATACCTCTCCGCTTCCGCTGTGATTGAGTTGATCATCGGCTGGCCATACTTTACCAAGGACAGCCCTTTCTCGATTGCTTTGGGATTAGGACTATCAATGCATAAGGGTTTTTCTACCGCGGCTTGAACCGTATTGACCAACCATTCCATAGTCTCTACTTCGTCATAAACCATGGTGCCACAGTTCACATCGAGATAATCTGCTCCTGACTCAGCCTCGTCTCGTGCAATTTTTTGTATATACTCTGCATCCCTAGCTTCGACTGCTTCCCGAATAGCCTTGCGGCTTGTATTAATTAACTCTCCTACAATAAACAAAGCTGTTATCCTCCTGTCTGCTTTTTCCTTATTTGGCGACCAAGGTTTTACAGAGGTCTGTGGCTACCGCAGCATCGCTGGCATAGCCATCCGCCCCAATTTGGTCGGCAAAGCTTTGGGTGACAGGAGCACCGCCAATAATAACTTTCACACTGTCACGTAATCCTTCTTCTTCCAAAACTTCGATGGTCTCTTTCATGTAGAGCATAGTCGTCGTTAAGAGAGCAGACATACCTACTATTTGTGGTTTATGCTCTTTGACAGCCTTAACAAAAGTTTCTGGGGAAATATCAACACCCAGGTCAATAATCTGGAAGCCCGCGCTCTCAAGCATCATGATAACGAGTTTTTTTCCAATATCATGAAGGTCCCCTTTAACTGTTCCGATGATGACCTTTCCTGCAGAAGGCATATTACTTTCGGCGATAAGGGGCTTAACAAGTTCTATGCCTGAACTCATAGCCTTCGCTGACATCATAACCTCAGGAACGAACATATCTCCAGCTTTAAAACGAACACCGACTACATTCATTCCAGCCATTAAGCCTTCATTAATGATTTGTATGGGATCAACGTTACTATCGATCATTTCCTGGGTCAGCTTTCTAACCGTTTGGAAGTCTCCCTTAATTACCGATTCAGCGACAGTGCCAAAATTACTCATTTCTATTCCTCCCAGTTATTTATATTAGGATATTTTTATTGAGGGGTTCAGTTCTAATTGTTAAATCTTTTTAGGGGACTATATTAATGTGTTCTCCTCGCAGAGAAACAACCAGCAGGTTTTCCTTTAGGATTTGGAAGGACTTTTCGATGTCCAGATAAGCAACCCGATCCTCTTTTAGTTTCGGGATTCGCTTTCTAGCGACCTGGTAGGCGGTTTGGGTTCCTTTGCCAGGGGTCCCACCCCTCAGATCCATCCCTTGCAACGCACAGAGAAGCTCAATCGCTAAGACATACTGAACGTTTTCTAGGATGCTTCTTGCCTTACGTGCAGCCGTCGTTCCCATGCTGACATGGTCTTCTTGATTAGCGGAAGTAGGGATGGAATCTACACTTGCCGGATGTGCGAGAACTTTATTTTCTGACACCAGGGAAGCCGCAGTATACTGGGTTATCATATAACCAGAATTTAATCCACCTTTTTCTGTTAAAAAGGCAGGTAGCCCACTCAAGTTTGGATTGACCAGACGTTCAATCCTTCGTTCTGAGATATTGGCCAGCTCGGAGAGGGCAATCCCAAGGAAGTCCATCGCTAAGGCTAGAGGCTGACCGTGGAAATTGCCTCCTGATATCACTTCGCCTTCCTCAGGGAAAAGCAGGGGATTATCGGTGACGGAATTAATTTCAACTTCAACTACGCCTTTTACATAATCGATAGCATCCCTAGATGCGCCATGAACCTGGGGCATGCAGCGCAAAGAATATCCATCCTGTACCCTGCCGTGATCAGCCTCAGCCAAGATCTTGCTGCCTGAAAGCAGTTCTCTAAGGGTAGCTGCACTTCGGCTTTGACCCTTATGAGGTCTGACCTGCTGGATTTTGGAGTCAAAAGCAGCAGGAATTCCCTCTAGCGCTTCAACTGAAAGAGCCCCAATGATATCTGCGGTCATTACCAATTGCCCCGCATCATAACTCAATAATGTCCCGATAGCTGTCATGACCTGGGTGCCATTAATCAAGGCTAGACCTTCTTTTGCTTGCAACTGGACAGTAGGTATCCCGGCCTTCTCCATGGCTAATTTGCCAGGCAAGCGTAACTCCTGATAGAAGGCTTCTCCCATTCCGAGCATAACCAAGACCATGTGGGAAAGTGGTGCTAAGTCGCCGCTGGAACCCACGGAGCCTTTTTCAGGAATCACAGGATGTACTCCTTTGTTCAACATTTCTAGCAAGGTTTCCACCACTCCCGGACGAATACCCGAATATCCCTTCGCTAAGGCATTCGCCCTAAGGAGCATGATGCCTCGCACTATTTCAACGGGGAAAGGGTTACCAACTCCTGTGGCATGGCTCATAATTAAATTTTTCTGTAATTGTTCAGTTTGATCATTATTGATTACGATGTTGCTGAACTTACCAAATCCAGTGGTGATGCCATAGACTACTTTTTGATCTTTAATTAGTGATCTGACCATTTCACAAGATTGCTCCATTTTGGCGATTCCATCCTGGCTTAGCACTACCTTGGTAAAATTGCGGGCAACCGCCACTACATCCTCGATAGTTAGACTATTTCCATCAAGCTCAACCAGATTCTTGGCTTCTTCTAGGTGCGGCTGAAGCGCTTCCTCCATATTTTCACCTCCGGACTCGTATTAGTTGTTAAATTCTTTAACCCAATCTGCATTGAGCTTCCTTTAATACGAGTTCAATCTGGTCATGGACTTTATCTGTGACCTTTTCCGGTTGGTGATTCTCAAGGATGTCTTTGAGTTTTTCCCGTGCGCGGTCAACCATGGTCGTTCTACCATTCAGTTCCCAATTCTCGAAACTATTGAAATCCGACAAATCCGCCTGCCAGTTTTCCCTGAAGTGCTTGGCCGTGTGCTCATCACCAAGGAAGTTGCCACCGGGACCCACTCTTTGAATCGCCTCAACAGCAAGGTGTTCTGAATCGGTTTGGATACCCCCTAAAATCCTTCGAGTACGGCTAATGGCTTCATTCGCAATAAGTAGCAGCTCTAGGGAGCCGGTTAGACCGAATTCCATATAGAAAACATCATGCATAATATTACAGCCCTGTAGGGCACCCATGAGGGTAAACATCGTCGATTCAAGTACAGCCTGCTGATCGCAGGTTTTAGAATTGCTGCAGCCCGCATAACCCCAGGAGGGAAGTCGGTAGAAGTGAGCAAGATCAACTAGCCCTCCCTGGAACAGAATAGCTTCCGGCGTACCATAAACAGCCTGCATCGTCCTCATATCCATAGGAGAATTACCATAACCATAGATAAAAGGAGCCCCGGCCTGTTTTAATTGGTGTAGGACTAAACCGCTTAGAGCCTCGGCATTCGCCTGAACAAGAGCGCCCGCTACAGTCGTGGGAACTGAAGCACCGGCTACCCCACCACAGGCAAAGTTCGTAGGAACTCCGAATTCCGCTGCGACCAAGAGCTTATCTATCGACTCTTGGGGATGCTGCAAGGGAGAGGTCGGTTCAGTATAGGATAAAAATAGGGGTTTCTGGCGGAGTTTTTCCAGACCCCCGACTGCTGCAGCCGCCATCCTCACTATGTCTCGTAAGGTATCGCCATCTTCTGCAATAACAACCTGGGGCTTGGTCGTATTCTCAAGCATAAGGGCATACTGTTCTCTGTTAATCATTCGTTTGTCCACATCTGCGAGCAATCCCATAGACATGACAAAATCAATGTGGGGAAGGTAATCACAAACCTTGATGGCTTGAGCTACATCTTCTTTTCGCCAGTCTCTCCGTTGTCCTGTAAAAGGATCCAGATAGTTTAAGGTATCTGAGCCCGTTCCAAAGTACGTTTTAGACCCCTCTAAAAACATCGCTGGTTCACCGTTTCGATTGTACATGGTAACCCGAGAAGGAGCAGATTTTAGTGCCTTCTCCAAAATCCAGGTCGGGAAAAATACCCGATTGCCCTCCTCGACAAGGGCCCCTGCCTCTTTGAGCATTTCAACTGCTTCACTATGATGAATAACCATTCCAGTCTCTTCTAGAATCTGGCAACTCGCTGAATGGATTTGTTCTGCCTGAGTCTCACTTAGCGTTCGGAAAAATAAACCGTTACCATGGTGGCTGCCTACTGTCACGTTTACACCCCCTCCCCTTTTAGTCCTCTAACTCGGCAATGATGTTCTTCATACCCTCAAGGATACTTTCCGATAGACCCTCTGGTTGGTGGTTATTAAGTATCTCCCTCGTGTATTCACGGGCTCTCTGATCTACGGTTTTAGCCCCTTGTTCTTCCCAAAGCTCATAGAAAGACCGGTTGAAAAGTTTAGGCGTCCAAATTTCCTCACGGAAGTTATCAAAAGTATGCTGATGGGCTACAAAGTTGCCCCCTACTCCCACTTCATGGATTACATCAACTGCCATGGTCTGCTCATTAACCTTGGTTCCTGCCCCCATATAACGAGCTGCACCCATGAAGTCATCGCACATGGTGAGGAAGGTTAAAGAACCCGTTTTCCCCCCCTCCAGATAACCGACGTCATGAACCAGATTCGCACCCATCAACTGAGCCATCAGTATACTTATTCCAGCTTCCATCCCTGCTTGGGCATCAGGAAGCGGTGCATTGACACAACCTGCCTCGGTGAAATTCGGAATACCATAGTACTGGGATAGCTGAGTCATCACAGCATAGTTCATGCTCGTCTCCGGTGCACCGTAGAGCGTCGTCGTTGTACGCATATCCAGCGGAGTAGCACCCCCTCCGATGATGATGGGAGCACCCTTCTGCTTTAACTGGGCCATTACCACTCCTGCTAGTGCTTCAGCATTCATCAGGACAATCGTGCCCGCCTTGGTTACTGGAGTAGTAGCCCCGGAAAGAATTCCCGGGGTGTAAACCACTGGAACTCCATATTCAAAACATGCAAACATTTTACCGATTCCGTCGTTAGTATGGACTAAGGGCGTAATGGGCTCGGAGTAAAGCATGAGGAAAGGATTCTTCTTCAATTCCTCCTGCCCACCCACCACGAGTGCGGCCATCTCTAACTGTGCCCTCATGTTTTGTTCATTATGGGCAGTTACAATGAGAGGTTTAACCGTATTAACAACCATGGCTTCGAACTGATGTAAATCACTGACTTTGGCATTCATATCTGAAGCGATGGCATAGCTCATGACAAAATCATAGTTGGGCAGGAAATCCATGACCTTACTTGCCAATTCAACATCCTTCTTAGCAGATCTTCTCCGCTCTCCTGTTTCGAGATCGATTGTGAATGGAAGGTCAGAACCCGTACCAAAATATGTCCTGTTCTTCTCCAGCGGCATAACCCGTTCGCCCTTGCGATTTGCAACTACGATTTTCCGTGGGGCTAGCCTAATACATTCCTCTACTAACCAAGAAGGAATCCGTACTTTATTCTCCTTGACGATACAACCGGCATCCTTAAGTAACCGTAAGGCTTCCGGGTGATCAACTTGTATCCCCGTATTTTCCAGCACTTCCAAAGTAGCTAAGTGAATTTCCTCAAGCTCATCCTCAGTCACCCAGCGAAGAAATGGGCTCACCTGCTGGGAATAATTCGATCGAAAACGACTCATCTCTGATAACCTCCTCTTCTTTGCTCGTTGTTAAGCATTGCAAAGTCTATGCCAATCATAAGAAGAGGTGATTTAAAGGCTTTTCAGGCAATTAGAAAATCACTCTCCCTTTAACCGCCGAATTTTATGCGGTAAACCTCTAAATTTCCCCTAATTTACAGAGCAAAAAAAATTTGCATGCAAATTAATTGAACTAAATTTTTTCCATAGTAATGGCCTTAGGAAGACAAGTGCTCTCGCAAAGTCCACATCCCCAGCATTTCTGCTCATCAAATGAAACCTGCTTTCTTATTTTCCCGTTCACTGTAACTTCTGTACCGTCATGGAAAAAAGCTGAGAAATTGCAACGTTTGGTACACACCCCGCAATGGGTGCAAGTGTCTTCATTCTGCCGTGCTTTATACTGAACGACCGGAAAAACCCCTACACTTCCGAGCTCAAGGGCAAGGCGGGTCGGATAGCAGCAGCAGGAACAACAATTACACATCCAAACAGGTCCATTGATTCGCCAATCACTGTTAATCTGGTGCATTAAACCTTTTTTGTGCGCTAATCGAACAATCTCTTTGGCCTCCTCTTTAGTAAGAGGCTGACCACCGGTACGATCCGTGATGCTACTATCAAATCCCATACAGGTTCCCGTGGGCTTATCACAATTCTGCGCTAGCTTGCGACAGTTACAGGGAATCAGCCGGATTTCCTGAGTGGAATCAATCATCCCATAAAACTCTTCCACAAGTTCATAAGTCTCCGGACTTCTTTCCACCTCTTCCTTTCTCCGCAGCTTTTCAATATAGGGAAGCATTTTTTCACGGTAAATCTCATAACACCATTGATCCAATTGGTTACGTATGTTCTTATCCATTTCCAGGTAATTCTCTCCAAATTTACATTGGTAGTCGAGCTTTTGATAAAAATCTCCGATGGAATATACAGTTTTCCCGTCTAAGTCTTCTCGATTGAGTACATGCTTTTGGTATAACTCCTCAAGCATCAACCGTGCTTCATCCTCATTTTTATCCAACCTGGTTGCGACTTCCCAAAAACTTAACTTATCCTGTCCTAGAGTTAAAATAATCTCTATCTCTTCCTCCGCTAAAAAAAAGCTTATATAGGGAAGGACGAATTCCGGGGCCTGGTAGAGTTCAGCAAAGCGTTTTAATTTATCCATAGATACATCTCCCTCTCGCCCATTGTGTCTTAATAAAACACCACCATAGCCTGTTAGTCTAACGAAGCACATGGTGGTGTTTAGATTGTTACTTGATTAAACCTTTGCTCTTTAAGAAGGTTTTAGAAACTTCATCAACACTTTTTTTATCGACATCGACTTGTTTATTTAACTCTGTTACAATTTCAGTATTAATGACTGAGCTAAGGGCCTTAACATCATTGGCAAGGTTTGGATACGCATCGAGAATTACCTTTCTAAAGACGGGGCTAGGATTATATACGGCAAAGGCCTTCTTATCGTCCTGTAGAACGACGAGCTTGTCAGTAATAATTCTCGGTTCAGTGGTGAAAGCCAAGGCTAAATCTCCCTTATTGTTCTTAAGGGCGTCATAGTTCAGACCCATGGCAACTTCCACGATATCGGACTTCGGAATCTCCTGCCCATAAACTTTTTGAAAGTGAGGAAGGCCATCTTCACGCTCATCAAATTCGGTGAAGCTGACAAACTTTAAATGATTGCCACTTTTAACCTGATTTATATAGTCAGAAGTGGTTTTTAGATTGTATTTTTGAGCAACATCTGCACGAACAACCAGCGCGTAGGTATCATTCAAGGGAGCATAATCAAGCCAGACAAGTCCATTTTTTGCATCAAACTCTTTAATCAAGTTGTAGCTCTCTTTTTCATCAAAGACCGGCTCATGCTTCATTAAATCCGTAATTCCTGTATTGGTATATTCCCAGTAAGTATCAATTTGTCCGGCAACTAAGGCCGGCCTGATAACAGCCAGTTCACCCAGACCCGTTTTATTTTCTACTGGATAACCTTTGCTTTGAAGATAATCAAAGAGCATAGTTCCAAGTAAGAGTTGTTCTGTAAAGGTTTTAGAGCCAATCTTAATGGTTGGGCCCTTTTTTCCATCTGAAGAAGTATTACTAGAAGTATTACTGGAGCCGCAGCCCACCACGGTTCCCAGCATAAGGGTAAGGCTAAGTACTGCAATTAAACCTCTCATCCATACTTTTTTCATCCATTTACTCTCCTTCCTCTATCGACAGACTAAACTTAAGCTTATATCCGCCAGCAACTCCCCCCTTCATTGCGCAAAATTAAATTATTTACTCAACCTGCATGCCCGGTGGGGTAATTCTAGTCTCTAAATAACTGAGAGCCCTGTCAAAGAATATCGATAAAAGTGCTCCCAGACCGGCGCCAACGATCATGTACTCAAATCTGAATAGACTCAATCCGCCCATAATCAGGTAGCCCAAGCCACCCGCTCCGATGAGGGACGCCAAGGTGCCAATACTTACTACGAAAACGGTCGTCGTTTTAATCCCGCTAATGATAATAGGCAGAGCCAAGGGCATTTCTACTTCAAGCAATATCTGGCGGGCAGACATACCCATGCCTGCAGCAGCTTCCTTAACATCCGCGCTCACCCCCATTAATCCGGCGATGGTATTCCGAACGATTGGGAGAAGGCCTTGCACCAATAAGGCAATAATTGCAGGTCTAAGTCCGAGACCGAAGAGCGGTAAAGCTAAAGCAAGAATAGCCATACCGGGGACAGCCTGTAAAATATTCAAAAGGTTTAAAACGACGACGCCGAACTTACGGTATTTCCCTCGAGTCAAGAGCACACCTAAGGGAACAGAAATTAGAATTGCGAGCCCGACAGTAATGAAGACTATGAGTAGATGAGTCAAGAGGGCATGAGGAGCTTTTTCAAACAAGGCTTCACTGAAATACTTCCAAGTCATTTATACACCCTCTCTCCGATAAACATGCCTTCTAATATCTCTAAACGAAATTACCCCACATAATCTATCGCCGTCCAAGACACCTAAATAGTCCGTATCATTTTCTAGCATTATGGAAAGCGTATCCGGTAAAGGGGTACTTAGGCTGACATATTTTAAACGTTTCCGGGTAGCTATTTTTTCTATATCTTCTAGCCGTAAAGTACAATCGACCAATTCTTCCTCACTGATAAAACCTGTAAACTCCTCGTCCTTTCCTTGCAAAAGAGCAACTTTTGCACCCTCCATGAGCGACCGAATATTTTCTATGTCGTCTAACTTAACAATACAATGCTTAGTATTCATAGCCTTTTTAACCGTATAGAGGTTTAACTTCTTGACGACCCTGTCGTAACCAATGAAATTCTCTACGAATTCATTTACAGGATAGGTCAATATATCTTCGGGAGTCCCGAACTGAACAATTTTACCTTCATTGAATATGGCAATTTTGTCACCCATTTTAATAGCCTCATTAATATCATGAGTAACAAACACGATTGTTTTTTTAATTTCCCGTTGCAAGCGTAAAAATTCGTCTTGGAGGCGGTTTCTGGCGATGGGATCTACAGCTCCAAACGGTTCGTCCATGAGCATTATGCTTGGATCCACTGCCATGGCTCGTGCGACGCCTACCCTTTGCATTTGGCCGCCGCTTAACTGTGATGGGTATTTATTACGTGACTTTTCCGGGTCTAAACCCATGACTTCCAAGAGCTCATCTACACGTTTCGCAATTTTATCTTTAGGCCATTTGTACAAACGTGGTACGATGGCAATATTCTCAGCAATTGTTCTGTGTGGAAGTAGGCCAATCTGTTGAATTACATACCCAATTCCCATTCGTAATAAGTCCGGATTACTTGACAAAATGTTCTTGCCATCAATTTCAATGGTTCCATCCGTCGGTTCAATCATCCTATTAATCATGCGCAAGGTCGTACTCTTACCACAGCCTGACGGACCTACTAAGACACATATCTCCCCTTCATTGATGGACAAGGACAAGTCTTCCACCGCAGGCAACGCTTGGCCCTGATAGATCTTTTTCACATTCCTGAGCTTAATCATTCTCTCACCTCCTACTTAATTTAACGGCGTACCCGTAATCCACGAGGTACAACCTTTTTCTCAAAGACACCCAAAATTGTATCCAGACCAATAGCAATCACTGAAATGAGAATTGCTCCCGTCAGAATCATTTCTGTGTTGGAACGAACCAGCCCTTCAGCTATAAATCGCCCGAGATTTCGCTCTCCTATGTAGGTGGCAATTGCTGCTATACCCGTAGTCATAACTACAGTGATTCGAAATCCCGCGAATATAACCGGCATCCCCAAAGGAAGTTGAATTTCTCTCATAATTTTTCCTGAACTCATCCCCATCCCCTTAGCAGCCTCTAATACATTCTTGTCTACATTTTTAACTCCGTCGTACACATTCCTTATTAAAGGCATCATGGCATAAAGAACCAGAGCAAGCACCGCAGACTGTCTGCCAAGTCCCAGGAAGGGAATCATAACGAATATGGCAAAAAGTGACAAACTCGGAATACAAAAGATAATGTTTGCCAAGCCTATCACTCTTTTGGCCCATTTGTCACTCTTGCTTAACAGGATACCTAAGGGGACCCAAATCACTAAGGAAATGGCCACTGCCATTAAAACGACTTCAAAATGGTTTTCTGTATATTCCCAGATCGTTCGTGTATTTCGGCTATAAAACTCCATTAGATTAAATTCCATTCGCATCACCTTTAACCCTTATTTTTGCTCCTCAGAGGAGCTAAACTAGGTATACAAAGTTGCAATATTTATGCCAACTTTCAGATAATTGTTAAAGGCTTATTTTCCTACCCCTCCAAGTTCTTGCTGCAAAAAGATTTTGCACAAAATCCTTAGGGACTCGACTATGCGTAATAAAACAAGGGTGCAGTAAATTTTTGCTTCGCAAAAAATTATTGCACGTCTCTATCTTTCTTTGACATTTAATCGTAATTTCCTAATCCGATATTGCATATTTTGTCGAGCGATTCCTAAAGAATTAGCCGCTTGGGTAATATTCCCAGAACACTCATGGAGAGTCTCTATCAACAACTCTCTCTCCACCTCCATTAAGACGCTGGCCAGAGAACCCCTCCTTTTTTTATCCTCCTCTTTTCTTATGCCCTCTTGCCCTTGAAACTTCGTTTTTAAATAAGGGGGCAACTGTTGTATCGTAATCCGATTTTCCTCGTCCAGTAAACTCATTGCACTTTCAATAATATGCTCAAGTTCTCGCACATTTCCTGGCCACTGATATTTTTCCAATATATCCTGAAGGGCAGCGGAAATCAGTATTTCTCCCCTTCCGTAAATTCTTTGATACTTCCTCCTAAAATGATCAAGCAACGCCTGAATATCTTCCGGACGTTCCCTAAGTGGCGGAATATAAAGAGAAATCACTGCTAATCTATAAAAAAGGTCCTTGCGCAATTCACCTTTACTAATACATTCCCAAGGGTCAACATTAGTGGAACTAATAACTCGGCAACGCACTGGGATTTCCGTATTCCCACCAACTCTACGTACAGACTTTTCCTGTAAAACACGTAATAGCTTAGCCTGTAAAACAATGCTCATAGAGTTTATTTCATCAAGAACCAAGGTACCTTTCCCAGCCTGCTCAAATAGCCCCTTTCCGTCAACCGCCCCTGTAAAGGCCCCCTTCGTAGTTCCAAACAAAATACTCTCAAGCAAGGTCTCCGGAATGGCCGCACAATTAATGGCTACAAAGGGCTCATCCTTACGGGCACTATAATTATGAATTCCTTGCACCAGTAATTCTTTACCAGTACCTGTTTCACCAAAGACCAAGACGGAACAGTCCGCATCTGCGGTCTTTTTAGCAGAGTTAATCAGGCTGGATATGGCTGAACTGGCATAAACAATGGAATCAAAAGTAAACCTCGTCCCATTTCTGGGCAAGGTACTTCCCCCATGATGGACTTGATCTTGTATTTGCATCGTTCTTGTAAGCAATTCTTTAATCATGGTTATATCGCGGCAAAGGGAATAAGCCGCGACGACTTGGGTTCCTTCATACACTGGAAAGGTACTTGCGACAATATTCATTTCCTTACCTTTATTGGTAAAATACTGTTTACGCCGTTCTAAAACCGGTTCACCCGTTTCAATTACTCGTAAATGCTCGCTAGTGTCAAAGGTTACATCATTATAGACCTCAGCAAGATTTTTACCCATGACGTTATTAGGATCTAGGTCTTCTTGCTTTGCCAGCTCCGAGCTGTAATAAATGATATTTCCATACCGATCTGTAACTATGACTCCTTCATGAATGGAGTCTAAAATCGTCTCATAAACTTTCAGCAGAGGAATATCCCTAGGCATATAATCCTCCTCCCAAAGATTTCTACTTTCGCTCAGAACATACTTCAAAGATCGCTATTTCTTCAATCACTTTTTAGGGTTACACATTCCCAAAATGTAAATATTATGTATTTTCTACAAAAAGAGGATATTCCCTTCTTTTAAATTTCTAGGAGAACTTTTTTAATCTACTCAAAAAAGACCCGGTGCAGCGAACGGTCTTAAGCACCCGAGTCTTGGAACATCCTTACTGAAGTTGAAGAAAATTAAAAAAATATCAGACATTTTTAGATAAAAGTATTAAAGTATAGCGGTAAAACGGTTGCTATTTTTAGTAAAATGCAAGTGTGGGGAGAGAAAAAAAAAGGGGCGACACAATGGCTAAACTAACAAAGATGCAACAAAGTATAATTATTAACGGAATGAACACAATTTTTCTGCACCTGTCACGTTTAACCTTCACAAATTGAGAAGGCAGCGGATTATGCTTGATGTTGAGGATTGGCTTTTTCATTCGATCTCATACTTGTCCTATAATGTTGGAGTTAAATTTCAAAGTAATAGGACAAAAGTACGTTCCAATATAAATGTTATAGCGACGTCCAAAATTAAGGAGCAGTATGACATGTTTTATATAATAGGAAAAAGTGTATTTAGAAAAGAAGCCTTAGATAAAGTTACAGGCGCAGCTAAATATACAGGTGATTATAATTTTGCCGGACTATTGTATGCCGGCATTGTTGCAAGTCCTTATGCACATGCAGAAATTAAACAAATTCAAACCTCTGAAGCATTGAAAGTACCTGGCGTACGAGCTATCGTGACCGGAAAACAATGCCCTATCCTCACAGGTTCTGTTATTTTAGACAGACCACCTATTGCTTTAGATAAAGTACGATATCACGGAGAGCCTGTAGCATTAATCGTAGCTGATAGTGAACAATCCACAGGAAAAGCAGCCGCTTTAATAAAGGTAGATTATATTCCTCTGGATGTTGTAAATTCCTCTAAGGATGCTATTAAGAGTAATGCTCCACTCATTCACGAAAATCTAAAAGATTATAAGTTCTTAGAAGAGGCGTATCCGGAACCCGGCACAAACATTGCTAATCGCACCAAAATCCGAAAAGGGGATCTAAAAAAAGGCTGGGCTAAAAGTCAAATTACTATTGAATCAAATATTTCATTCCCACAATCTGACCATGTGGCAATGGAAACCAGGTGCACTATCGCTCAAATCAAGCCTGATGGAGAAATCATCATTTATACATCTACCCAAGACCCTTTTTCAGTAAAAAGATTAATCAGTTTATATTTTAATATTGAGCCACGAAAAATTACAGTGAAAACGCCTCTCGTGGGCGGGGCTTTTGGTGGCAAAACAACTGTCCAATTAGAGATTTTAGCCTACATTGCTTCAAAATCCGTAGGTGGTAAAGCTGTTAAAATGTTAAACTCCCGGGAAGAAGACATGATCACATCCCCGGTTCATATAGGACTTGATGCAAAAGTTAAACTTGGATGTACTACAGAGGGGAAAATTGCAGCAGCAGAAATCACCCATTTATTCGACAGTGGTGCTTATTCAGATAGAGGAGCAATTATAAGCAGGGCTGCAGCAGTAGATTGCACCGGTCCCTATAATATTGACAACTTATGGTGTGATTCATTCTGCCTATATACAAACCATCCCAATGCTGTGGCTTTCAGGGGTTTTGGTCACCTTGAGCTTACCTTTGCTATAGAAAGAGCAATGGACATTTTAGCTGATCAGTTAAATATGGATCCGTTAGAATTAAGACTGAAGAACGCCATTATCCCCGGAAATACCACACCTACCCAAACTTTGCTTAACTCCAGTAATATTGGTAATTTGCCGGCATGCTTAAAAAGATTAAGAGAACTCATCCATTGGGATGAAGGAAGAAGGATCCAAATCGGAAACAACAAAGTTAGAGCAAAGGGTATCAGTTGTATTTGGAAAAACTCAAACACACCCATTAATGCAAGTGCAGGGGCTATCCTTACATTTAATCACGATGGAAGCATCAATATCCATACCGGAGCAATTGAAATTGGCCAGGGAACAAAAACAGTACTTGCTCAAATACTAGCCGAAAGAATGAAAATGGATATCTCTAAGATTCATGTTGACATGGAGGTTGATACGAAAATTGATCCGGATCATTGGAAAACAGCTGCAAGCAGGACTACTTATCTCGTTGGAGGCGCAGTTTTGGAAGCTGCTGAAGATGCAATGCATCAGCTCAAAACTACTTCCTCTAGAGTTTTAAACATCTCCACTCAGGATCTGGATGTATCGGAAAGCAGGGTATTTTGGAGGCAAAATCCAAGGGTGGGCCTTGGTTTTGAAAGTATTGCCTTTGGCTATAAGTATCCTAATGGCACAACTGTAGGAAGCCAGGTAATCGGACGGGGACGTTTTGTTCTGAAAGGCCTAACCGGTCTGGATCCTGAAACCGGCAGAGGAAATCCAGGTCCTGAATGGACAGTAGGCGCACAAGGGGTTGAAGTAGAACTGGACTTGAAAGAATATACCTATAAAATTTTGAAAGCAGTATCGGTCATAGATGCTGGAAAAGTGCTGAATCCGGAAGCTGCAAAAGGGCAGATTACAGGTGGTATGAACCTGGGCCTTAGCTTTTCAAGCAGAGAATATTTTATTTTTAATGATAAGGGAATCATTCAAAACCCACAATTACGTACATACAAGATATTACACTTTGGAGAAAACCCTGAATACATTGTGGATTTTGTAGAAACACCTCATATGGATGCTCCCTATGGTTCCCGGGGAATTGGTGAACATGGTGTTATTGGAATGCCGGCGGCACTGGCAAACAGCCTATCTGCTGCCGTACAGGTACCACTTAATTTTATGCCTCTCTTACCGGAATTCATTTGGAAAACAAAAAGGGGGGTTAAGAAGTGATTCCATTTGACTTTGAATATTATAAACCATCTTCAATGATGGAAGCAGTAGATACATTTAGATTATTGAATACTCAGGGAAAAGCGCCTTTATATTTTAGCGGCGGAACAGAAATTATAACCATGGCAAGAAGATCCCATATATTCACTAAAGCTGTGATTGATATAAAAGGAATACCTGAATGTAGTACCTTTAATGTGCAAAATGAAAAACTTGTAATAGGCGCCTCAATAACGCTTACACAGCTTGAAGAATCCAAAATTTTTCCCCTTCTAGGAAGAGCAGCCAGAAAGGTTGCAGATCATACGGTCCGCAATAAATTAACTGTAGGCGGCAATATTTGCGGTAAAATAACGTTTAGAGAAGCTGTTCTGCCTTTTTTGCTTTCAGACAGCACGGCGGTTTTGGCAGGACAAATAGGAATAAGAAATGTCCCTATTAATCAAGTGTTTAATAAAACATTAAATCTGGAAAAAGGAGAGTTTTTAGTCCAGCTTGTAACAGATATAGGCTACAGTCAATTTCCTTTTATGAGTATAAAAAAGACGAAGCAGGAAAAATCTGCTTATCCGCTTATCTCTATCGATTCATTAAGAAAGGACGGACAAATCCGGTTTGCTTTTAGCGGTGTCTGTCCTTTTCCCTTTCGATCATCCACTATAGAGCAAGTTTTAAACGATAAGAATATTCCTTTGGAACTCAGAATAAATAAGGCACTATCCATCCTTCCGGCTCCTATCAATAACAATATTGAAGCATCCGCTGAATATAGAGAATTTGTCCTTAAAAATACATTATCAGATACTATTAAGGTGCTTGAAAGGAGTTAATATGCTGGTATCCCGCAACAAAAATAAATTCCCTCTAGAAATTGACGTTAATGGTGAAATAAAAAGCATTGTGGCAAGACCTGCAGATACTCTGCTTTACGTACTGCGTGATTCGCTTAGTCTTATAGGTGCCAAACCAGGTTGTGAAAATGGAGATTGTGGAGCCTGTACAGTTCTTGTAGACGGATGGCCTGTTAAATCATGTCTAATGCTCGCCGTTGAAGCAATAGGGCACAAGATAACGACAATAGAAGGGCTTAAAGATACTCCTATTCAAAAGTCTTTTATAGAAAATTGGGCTTTTCAATGCGGCTATTGTACATCTGGATTTATCATGAATTGTTATGCATTATCAAAAATCCACCCGGATGCAAATGAAGAAGTCATTCAAGAGTGGTTACAATCTAATCTTTGTAGATGTACCAGCTACGAAGAGATAAAAAAAGCTGTAAAATCGGTGTTATCTAAAAACAATTCTAAAAATCCAAAATCGAATCATCATCATTCTTCTCTTGGAGTAAATATTAAAGATATTTGGAGGGATGTAGAAATGAATTACACCATCCAACCCGGTGATTCGTTCTATTTAATTGCGCAAAAATATAATATACCGCTAAAGGAACTGATAAGAGCCAATCCTCAGATTGATAACCCCGAGCACATTTTTCCCGGGCAAATAATTAACATACCACTAAGCAGTTGTTCGCAATTACCTAATCAATATCGTCTACCAGATCCTTACCCTGAAAGACGTGTTGCCGGTAAAAATCCCTACTATGCTCAACTCATATTAGACGATTATGCCGGAAAAGTGAGCGAGACAACAGCCATCATGCAGTATATTCATCACCATATGGAGATGTATTCAATCCCTTCCTGGCAGGAAGTATCCGACCTTGAAGAAGGGATTAGCATTGTTGAGATGCTTCATCTGGAAATGTTAGGGGAAATAATCATCCAATTAGGCGCATCACCCTGCTATTACAACGGCAGACAACAGCCCTGGACCCCTCAATATATCGCCTATCACAACTTCGACCCTTGTGCACAACTACTTGCGGATATCCAATCCGAACACGATGCCATCCACCAGTATCAGGCCCATATTCAAGTAATTCAGGATCCCTTTATTCAGGCCCTTCTTGCCCGGATTATTAAGGATGAGGAGTTTCATATCAAGCTCTTTTCCGAAAAACTGACGAAATTCTGTGGGTCTTAAACGAAAAGACTAGCTCTACAAGCCTTTCTGCACTCATTAAAATTCTGCCTCCTAAAGAGTTTGTGCAATTATTTTCAAATAAAACCAAATCATCCCAAAGCAATCTAGTATCATAATACCCAATTCTTATTATAGTCAACCCAACTTCCACATCCTGAGGGAGATTAAATCTCTCTTAACCCTTAACCTTTCCCATAATAGTACCAACAACCCAGTTTACTAATATGGCTATAAGTACACCAATTGTGGTATCTCTGACTCGATCTATAGTATATCCCCCATTATTTTCTACTGCCAAAATCAGGAGAGCACTTATTGCTGCATGATTTCCAACCTCATTGCTTAAAGCCAACAGCTTGGCCATTCCCATCCCTAATAAAACAACAAGTCCAATACTCCAAGCGTTGCTTCCTATATAAGGAGTAATAAAACCAGTCGTGAATGCGCCTAAAAACGTACCAATTATTCTCCGGCACCCGTGCAGAATGGATTCATCTAGCGTTGCATGTAAACATATTATCACTGCAATAGGAGCTAGAAAAGGATGACTTGACCCGGCAATCTTAGATAATTCCCAAGCTAAAGATGCACCGATAACATTTTGGATAATGGTAATAATGGTAATATTTTTTTTCTTCGAATTATTGATACTAGTTGACATATATTCTATTCTTCCTTCGAATTAGATTTTATTGTTCTATATCTTTCTTAAGGTGAATTACGGGATTAGTTTATATTTTACGACTTAATTAATTTATATTCTCAAAATATTGTAATGAACTATTCTGAATATACAGAACTTGGCTGGCGCCCGCGCGAAGACACTGTCTTCGCACGGGTTAACCCTTCTTGCAGCACTTGCCCGGATTATTAAGGATGAGGAGTTTCATATCAAGCTCTTTTCCGAAAAACTGACGAAATTCTGTGGGTCTTAAACGAAAAGACGTGCAACATTATATAAACTTTATTCTTATTAATGATGTATGTCTCCGAGGTATTAATGAAGTTCTTTTTCATCCTCTCGTAGCCCTTGGCGGACGAGCTTTGTTGGAGTGATTCCAGCGAATCCTTCAGCTGCCTGGCCGTTTTATCGAGTTCCGCTTTGGACGTCTTGACGTTCCCCAATGACCTTCAGATTGTCAATCTCCGCAGTCAGCCGGGTGATAATACCTTTTAGTCTTCCAGTGTTTTCTGGAAGCACCTTCTGGCTGTAGTTTAATTCGGAATCGAATCCCAAATCTTTTATTAACTTCCAATTATTCTTATAATGCCTATATCCAGTTCCGATGTCGGCAGTACCAGGAATGCCCTTCCGCCCGGAATGATGGCTCTTATTTTTCCGGAGAGGTGCCTCAAGTTACTGGACTAATGGCTCTGAAAAACCAGTATAAAAATGACAGATCTAAAAATCTTTATCAAATTCACGTACAAAGACGAGTGTAAATCACATTGCAGATTTACACTCGTCTTTTAATAAGGTTTTAAATTTTGCACCTCAGAATGGAACCCCTTACAAAAAGAGCGGGGGTCTTTTTTGTTGTCCCAGAAAGGGAGTGAACTATGGAGACTTGGTCGAAAGCCGTAGAGATTACCAAGATGGACCCCGATAAAGCGCCTGGTTTTTGGCTGGGCCAACATCGCCTTTGATATCAATGGAACCCATGTGCTCAAATCCTCAAATATTTTGTTTCGCGATGAGCTTCTCCAAATAAACGGACTTCATCTGTTCGCTGGCCATAGCTTTTTTGACAGGCGACAGTTTAAGAATCGCCGAAAGGATAGCAGCCATAGCTCTATGGCTGAATAAGGCCTTGTTATCAAAAATTAATTCTTGGAGCATGCCTTTTTCAATAGCCATTAGTACGACCCTATGGACAGATGTCGAGGGAGTGATGACCTTTCGACCCATCCTATGAAGTACCATACTCTTCTTCGGACAGGTACGGACACAGAGACCGCAGCCGAGGCAGATATTTCCATCGATAAGAGGAATCTCTTTCTCATTTATTTTCTTCATGTTTATCGCTTCAACTGGGCAGGACTTCTTACATTTACCGCAGCTTATACAAGAGTCAGGATTGAGACCGGGGAGAAAACCAGTCGTCTCCACGGGGTGCAGGTTTCCGAATTTCCTAGCGGCGACAAGTGCTTCGCAGCAACAACTGCAGCAGTTGCAGATAAAGGACACGTCATGCCGGACATTTTCCCCGCATTGCACCAAATTATAGTCATAAGCTTTGTGAAGCAGCTCCAGACACTCTGAGGCTTCAACTCTGCGGGCAAAATCGTGTCGGATTAACGAATCGGCGGTATCACCGAAGGTCATACAGATATCGTCTATAGGGGCATCGCAGTTCTTCCTAACGTGCTCCATCTTATGGCGGCAATAGCACATGCTGACCCCGATATGTTTTGAAGTCTTTATGATGTGACTAGCTCTTTCAAAATCCAGAATATGAACTGTGTTCCCGGCCTCCAGCGCGTTTTCATTGACGAAAACTCTTCCAAGGTGGGTCTCGGTACTGAAGAATAATTCTTTGACGAAATCTTCTTCCACATTCATATATTGATAGAATAACTCGGCTAGTACCTGCTGGTTAAGGTCATTTCGAGTTCGCATCATTGAAAACTCCAGAAATCCAGCCATAGGCGGTGGCAACAGATAGCGGGTCTCCCCACTACTTTCCATATCTAAGAGGATGCATCTTGATGCAAGACCGTTTAAGATCTTCCTGGCTTCTGCTTCAGGCATACCCCAGATGGCAGCAGCTTTCCCGGCGGTGAAAGGTTTGATCGGCAATTGAGCTACCAGAGCAGCTTCCTTTTCTGAAAAAAGGATTGCTAGGATCTTATACAATGTATTCGAAGCCGGGGCCCCTTGAGGGAACCGATTCAATCGCTCTTCCAAATTCATATAAGCTGATTTTGTTGAAACGTGTGACATACTTGACCTCCAGCCTAATAATCCCATATATTCATATTATACCATTTTTTAGGTTGTCGTCTATTTTCAATCCTCACTCGGAATGTCACTAAGCCCATTTTCATAGATGTTCCGAATCATAACCTCAATCTCTGGATCTTGAAGGGATAGATCTTTGATTTCGCACTTTTCGGATATCTGGCGAATTAATTGTGAGGCACTCATCTCATCACGACTAAACTGTATCCACTTGCGATTCCCCTCTTGTTTTATTACTTCTACCCCCGCGAGAGAAAAGTCAGCAGTCTCCTCTTCCAAATCGATAATTAAAACGCGGTCTTTCCCAAATCGCTCTTTGATTTTTGCTAACTCACCATCATACATCACTTGCCCGTGATCGATAAGAATCATGCGCTGACAGAGTTTTTCAATATCTAACATATCATGGGTCGTTAAGATAACGGTAACCCCTCGCTCCTCATTAATTTCCCGGATAAAGTTTCGCATCCGTTCCTTGGCCACGACATCTAAGCCAATCGTCGGTTCATCGAGAAAAAGGATGACTGGATCATGAAGTAAGGAGGCAGCGATATCCGCCCGCATCCGTTGACCAAGCGATAATTGTCGCACAGGAGTTTGCAGGAATTCCTCAAGACCTAAGATTTCCGTGAAGCGGGCCATGTTTTTACGATATTGCTGATCAGAAATTTGAAAAACTTGCTTTAAAAGTTCAAAGGATTCAATCGTGGGCAAATCCCACCAGAGTTGTGTGCGCTGTCCAAAGACTACTCCGATTTGACGAGCATTTTTCTGCCGCTCCTTAAAGGGAATGATTCCGTTAACCCGAATATCGCCAGAGGTCGGTACGAGAATCCCTGTGAGCATTTTAATGGTCGTCGATTTCCCGGCTCCGTTGGGGCCGATATAGCCAACAATCTCTCCTTGGTTCACCGCAAAGGAAATGTCCTTTACCGCAAGTTTTTTTGTGTATTCTCTATGGAAAAGACTCCTAAGAGCTCCCCCTACCCCCTCTTGCCGTTTCGCAATCAGAAACTCTTTCGAGAGATGATTAACCTCGATTAAACTCATGAAATGTAATTGCCTCCCTAAACCTATATCCGAATATCCCTAATTCTATGCTTATGACCCTGCACTCTTATAGCGATTTAAACCCAGCATCCAAAGTTGAAAGCAAAGCCAGAAGAAAACAATTCCCACGAAGATACTAAAGAAACCCCAATAGGGTGAGTAGATTTCGCTCCTTTTCCCTAGCAGAAGCAGAGCCGGTAGATAGTTCACAAAGGCAAACGGCAGAATAAAGGTAACCAATATCTGCACTACCCTCGGAAAAATAGAGAGCGGATAGTTCATGAGGTTCTTTGCCGGCCACATAATAACCCAGTAAAACTGTTCCGAGCGATTTGTCCAAAAAGCCATCGCCGATATTGCAATCAAAAGACCTCCTTGAATGAGCGTCCCTCCGATGATTGCGCCGACAAAAACAAACCACTGCCAGAGTCTCCAGTGAAGGCTCAGATTCGTGTAGGCCATAACGACCGCAATGATGCTAAATAGCAATTGGCCAAAGGCCCCGATATCAAATTTCATAGTCATAAAGTGGAAAAACGGGTGGATCGGTCGGACTAAAAAGCGATCAAACGTTCCTTTCACGATATATTCATCGAGGGTTCGGAAATGAAAGAAAAAGATAACACAAACTCCCCACGATAACACTGAAAGGGCAAACAAGAAAAGCAGCTCCCAAAAGCTCCACCCCTCAATCGAATCGAAGGAATATAGCAATACCCACATGGTGATGGCCGTTCCTGCATACGTCATAGCCCAGCCCAAGATATTCATAACGAAAGCATAACGATATTGGAGCTGAGTTTTAATGCTTACTCCAATCATATAAAAGTACATCTTAATCCCTCTATGCAAAGACGAAATCATGACCTAACCCCCCTGAATGACAATCTTCATAGACGCCTTCGCCCAAACAAAACGGAGCAACGCATAGCACACCGCTAACCAGGCGACCTGGGTGAAGAGTGCCATAAACAGGGCTTGTCCAGTTAGTTGCCCGACAAAAATGGAATTCGGGACAAAGTAAATTCCCTGAAAGGGTAAGTACATCGCTAATTGCTCTAGCCAGTCTGGAAAAAACCAAAGAGGAACGACTGAACCCGAAAATAGTGAGATCGAGAAATAAAAAACATCCTCCACTCCTCCGGTTTCAACCAACCAGAAGGTAAACAAACCAAAGGTTAGCTCAATACAGTAGCGGATGAAATAGCCCAGGATTGCTGAGATTACAAACAAGACCACTTGCGAGAGGGTTGTAGGAAGTATTGGGTTAAAGATTAAGAAAATGAGGGTATAGAGAGGCAACACGGCTGTGATGAAATAAAAAGTAATACTTCCGAAATCAGTAAAAAGCATACGAAGAGGGTAATCATAGGGTCGCAGCATTTCCATGGCAATATCCCCAGTCCGTACCCGTTCCTGAATCTCCCAAAGCGGAGTTCCAGCACCATGGATTCCTTGGAGAGCCTGACTGACTAAGATATAGCTTAGCATCGAATGAAAGGAGACACTTTCCACCGAACCCTTTCCTTGGTAAAGCGCATACCAAATGAACCCCCACATAGAAAGCATTATGACATTCCCCAGAATTCTAGTCCAAGCGTCAAAGCGATAGGCTGCTGCCCGTTGAAAGGATTTACGGGTAAACACCCAATACCTACTTAATCCTCCCACCATTTTCCCACCTTCACCCCCTATCCAAAAAATTCATTGCACCACATTGGAAGAATTTTCTGTTCCTATTTTGCCTTAGTTAAGTCTAAATAGCAAGATTGAAGCCTGCTTACCGCACAAAAAAGAGTCAAACGACAGATCATTCACTCATGTAGCTGAATGGCAGCTGAATTTTTGCTGAAACTTTACTGAAAATTACAACTTCCACTATCCGCATATTGATTGTATATAGCTTTTCGTATACAATAGCGTAGCTATTATACAAATAATAGCTACCGTTGAATTTAGAAAAAATTAAAAGGTGTGATAGGATGCAAAAAAGCTTGGAAATGCGAGATGAAAAAATAAGTAAACTCCTCTGGAAGTTTTCTTTGCCAGCGATTATCGGAATGTTGGTCAATGCCCTTTATAACATTGTTGACCGAATCTTTGTTGGGCAAGGTGTAGGCTCTGTAGGTATCGCAGCAACGACTGTAGCCTTCCCGATTATGATTATCTTAATGGCGACTTCTATGTTAATAGCGATCGGTGCCACTGCCCTCATCTCTATACGTCTTGGTCAGCAGAAAAAGGAAGAAGCTGAAAGAATCGCAGGCAATGCGACCACCTTATTAATCTTACTGCCACTGTTACTTTCGGTTGTTTACTTAATATTTTCGGACCCTATCCTGAAACTCTTCGGGGCGAGTGAGGCGGTTTTACCCTATGCCCGTGATTTCACTCATATAATTATGTTGGGTTCTGTCTCTGGGTCGATTGCTTTTGGCATGAACAACTTCATCCGTGCTGAAGGCAACCCGCGGGTCGCCATGCAAACTCAACTCATTGGCGCAATATTGAATACCATTTTAAACTATATTTTTATCTTTAAGTTGGGACTAGGGATTAAAGGATCTGCTCTAGCCTCAATCTGTGGCCAGAGTGTTTCGGCCCTATGGGTACTCAGTTATTACCTTACAGGTCGAAGCATCCTAAAAATACGATTGAAGAACCTTATACCCCAAATGTCTAGTGTCATTGCAATTGTATCGATTGGTTTTGCACCCTTTGCCATGCAAATTGCCAATAGTATTCAACAAACCATTTTGAATAAGACATTAATGGTTTATGGTGGAGATCTGGCCCTTTCGTCCGTAGGAATTATCATGAGTATCGCGACCATTATATTCATGCCGATTGTCGGTCTTAGTCAAGGGGCACAACCGCTAATTGGATTTAATTACGGTGCAAAACAATACCATCGCGTTAAGGAGACTCTCAAAACATCAGTCCTTGTAAGTACGGGACTGGCCTTAATCGGATTCCTGGTCATTCAAATTTGGCCAAACCAAATCGTAGGGCTCTTTAGCAAAGGAGATGTCGCACTCACACAGCTTACAGTGCATGCAATGCGGACCTTCTTCGCACTACTTCCGGTTATTGGTATCCAAATTTTATGTGCTAATTACTTCCAGGCCGTAGGCAAACCCTTGCAGTCCACTCTCCTTAGCCTATCTCGACAAGTCTTACTGTTTATCCCACTCCTTCTTATCCTACCCCATTTTTGGGGAATCGATGGAGTATGGAGAACTGGACCCATCGCCGATGCTATTTCCGTTCTACTCACAATCACCATTATACTATTTGAAATGAAAAAGCTTCCTAAAGCATCTCCCCTCGAAGATTAATCCCCGCATAAGCTATACCACTGATGCATAGATTACTCCTCGGATTGATGCAAAAATTTATATTGTCATCGTATGGGTGCTTCTCGAAGAAATTATTTCTTTTCGTGAAGCGCCCTTTTTTAGCTAGAAACACTTAATATATTAAGGCATTTAAGGAAATAATAAATCTCAAACGGGTCGAATAGGAGGAGCGATTTTTAATGAACACCAATAGTCTTGATTCCCTACGTAAAGGTATTAACTTATTAAAGAAAAGTAATTCAATGAAGGATTCAGTCATTGTCGGGTTAATGAGTGGATTAATAGGGTCCATAGCCATAGAAGCGTTAAATGTATTATCTGGAAAAAAACTGCTCTTTGGGAAGCTAGCATCTTCAATGAATGTAAACCCGTTTCGAAGCTATCAACGAAAGAATATTCTGCTTGGGGAAGCCATGCACTTAACCATGGGAGCTGGTATTGGTACCGTTATCGTTCAATTTCTAAAGAGAACCGGTAAAGAGTACATGATGGCGAAAAGCATTTTTGTAAGCTTGATGGCATGGGTAGGACTGCATAATTTAGGGAATCGATTCGATGTATTTTCTAATAAAGCACGATCTACCAAAAGCCAATATCTCTCGTTACTACAGCATATATTTTATGGGGTAACTACATCCGCTGCAATTAATTACCTCGCTAACCCCGTAATATTTCAGCAAGCTTCTGACATAAAAGATGTTAACCTTAGCCTAGATAACGAACCACAGTCTATGCCCTCAGAATTTGATTATGAATCTGAAGAGAGTAATATCCAAGTAGTTCATTAAACGTGCATTTCAAACTAAAGAATTACTCAAAAAACGAGGCTAACTTTGTCTAATCACAAAGTTAGCCTCTATTGCTGCTTATTCCTCGTCTGCGTTAATTTCTTCGACTGAATCGATAATATTGATGTTAACAGCTTCTCCATCCGTCAGCGTAATAAGATATTCCGATTGCAGCTGACCCGCAAAACTCTGTTCAAGGACCTGTAGATCCTTTTCGGTTAAATACGCTTGACCCAAAAATCGCTCCTCGGTTCCTGCTACTGTATAAATAGCGTATAGCTTTGACAAATGGCTCACCCTTTCTGAAAATTTTTTAAGATTTAAGACCTGTTACTTTGAAAGTTTGACTTGATAATCAGCCTCGGGTAGCCATTCGTGGAGTAGGAAGTCACGTCCTTTTACACTGACAACACCATCTTTAACTTCAACGATTAAACCCTGACTGGCATCGGGGGCTTGGCGTACTCGGCTCGCAGAGGAATCATTAAACATTGTAAATATGTCTTTGACAAAAGAGTCAGGTGAACCTAATTTAATGTGTAAATGACCAACGAAGAGGACAACATTGGGTACCGATTGAAGGATTTTCGCAAGTTCCTCCTGTTGGACCACTAAATGGTACTTTGTGTTTGCCGAACTATCGGAAGAAAATACAGGTTGGTGCAAGAAGACAAACACAGGTTTTCCTGGTGTAAGGTTCTCTGAGATCTTTGATTTCAACCAAGTTAATTGTGTTTCCGAAAGATACGCAGCATCACTGATATCAAGATCAGACATCCTAGACTTTTCGGAGCCAAGAAATATGAAATGATAGCCATTAATATAGTAATCAGTGTATACCTTATCTCGCTCCGCAAAGGCTAAAAATCGCTGTAAAGCCAGCGAATCGGTATCTTGATTTGGAAACGTATCGGCATTCCAGGCATTGCTGTTTGGATCATGATAGGCTTTGTAAAATTCGTGATTTCCAATGAGGGGCACGATTGGAGTTGTTTTACCCGTGCTCGTTCGAACTGAACGAAGAATTTGATAAAGCATTTGATAGTCCTTAGGTGTACCGTCACCAAGATCACCATTTAACACCACTAAATTTAGAGGCGGTTGTTGATTTACAAGGAGATCATCTAAGGCCGTTCGAAACTTCATCGGCGCCGTTTCGCTTGCGAGTATATGGATATCACTAATCACGGCAAAGCGAACATCATTCTGACGCGACTTAAAAACATCGTTTTCTTCAGAAGCGGAGGGCAAGGGAAGGGTTCCTAAGGACGGAATTGCTTCATTTGTTTCGGTAGACTGAGACAGCCTATTAGAGGAAGTTACTGCATTAGATTCTTCGTCTGTAATGGTATTCCTATGCTTTCCATCTAATGAATAAAACCACTGTGCATTTAGGCTAAGGTAAAAGGTAGCCATCAAAAATAACCCGATAATCCATAACTTTTTAGCTTTGATGTGAATCCCTCGCTTTTGATGTGATGTCTATTATTCCGTTATTTTTCCACTACCGATAGAAGCAATATACCACATTTCCCTTAATTTTTCCTTAATTATTAAGTTTCTCCATTGCCTGACGTATGACGTAAAGAAAAGGTTTTTTAATATTAGAAGTTTGCGATTAAATAGATCAAAATTTATAATAGAAGCACAGGTGACTAAAACAATATTCTAACCTTTTAAAGCACAAGTTTAGTCGATCATCTGCTAATTGAATAAGAGAAAGTGAGTTTGATTAAGATGTCAATCGAAAAGCGTTCACAGTACTGTGTTTTTTACCCGGGTCCAGAGGGAGAACTTTTCATTCGCGAAAATATAGGAGTAGATGATCTAGCCAAGATTTACAAAGAAGCAACTGCTTTAAACCAAGATAAGGAGGTTCTCGCCTTTAATATGAGAGGAATCTCTCAACTCTCTGATACTATGAATCACCCCGAAAATTCGTATGTCCTAATTGTCATAAAAGATGGACAGCTTCAAATTCGCGAAAATATTAGACCGGGAATGGAAAGATTGATTGAAGGTTCAGAACTCTACTATATCGTCGATGATGTTTTTATCATAAGTGATGATGCTCTTCACCAATTGATCAAATAATATTACTTCGACATTCATTTAGGATCTAAAGAAGCCGGCAGTTGCCGGCTTCATCTCTTTTATCCTAATCTATCTGACTTATATAGTTATTTCCCCTTCGCCTTCTTGTCCTCCCAACCTTCTTCCCCAATTAATGGCACAAATTGCACATGACAAAGCGTTTCTTCTAGATATTCTTCTTCCGATAATCTGAGCACTCGCATGAGCTTCTGTTTTCCTTTCTCCCCTGTCGGGATTACGAGTCGTCCGCCCACTGCTAACTGATCCTTTAGGGATAACGGAATTACGGGCCCAGCCGCAGCGACGATAATCCCTTCAAAAGGGCTCTCTTCGGGCCAGCCTTTGCTACCATCCCCAATCTTGGCTGTGATATTATCATATTGCAATGCAGCAAAACGTTCATCTGCTTCCTTAGCCAGCGCCGCATGACGTTCAATCGTATAAACTTTTCGAACCAGGCGCGAAAGAACAGCAGCAGCGTATCCTGATCCGGTGCCGATTTCCAGTACTTTATCTTCTGGGCGTGTCTGCAAAGCTTCAACCATCAATGCAACGATAAAAGGCTGACTTATGGTCTGCCCAAGTCCAATCGACAAGGGTCTATCAAAGTAAGCATAATCGGTAAGTTCGAAACTCACAAAGAGATGGCGCGGAACAGTACTGATACTTTCTAGTACCCGTATGTCTCTTATGCCTTGGTTTGCCAACTCCTCAGCAAGCCATAATCGCTCTCTCTGGCGTTCATTTGCCTTTCCCAAAAAATTTCACCTCTTTAATATTGCGGTTTCTTTCCCTTTCTTCTAGTCTTTCCTGCTTTAAGACTAGCATTCAGATTGAAACCTTGTGGTGAAAGCGTTTTGGATATTAGAGGTATATGAGTATGGAAGCCTTTTTGAACGCGCCCAATATTACAATAAATTTACCGAAATTTCATCAGATACTCAGCAGCCGATCGATTCATCTCCAACGAAAATCCCGACATATACTTACGTTTGCAAATGGCATTAATACTTTCACTGATACCCTTATCTCGCAGCCCAGACTTCTCATTAAGCGCACGGTGCATTTCCTCATACTCTTCTTTACTTAGTCTATGATAATTATTTTCAAACACGATATACTTCTCTTCAAAACGGGCTGGCTTTTTCCTATTCTTTTGGGATTCTGTAGGATAACCATAAACGACCATAGCCGCAGGCAAAACGTAATCTGGAAGATTTAATAACTCCTTTACTGTCTCACAGTTCTCAATAATATCCCCGATATAACAGGAACCTACCCCTAAGGCCTCTGCAGCGACCACAGTATTTTGAGCAGCTATGATCGCATCAGCGCAGGCAAGAAGAATGTCTCCCTCCCCTGGCTTCCTAGGATTACAGTCTGCAAAGGAATAGGCATCAAACCATCTCTGGTAATCCGCTAGAAATATAAGCACCATTGACGCCTTGGCAATGAAGGGTTGATTATCACACGTAATTGCTAACTTCTCTTTTAAACTTTGTTCACTGATATCAAGTATACTGTAAAGCATCATTGCCCCTGCAGTAGGAGCCTCAAAGGCAGCGTTTAGTATTTCCTTCTTAGTCTCTAAATCTATTGGCCTGTCTTCATAAACTCTTACAGATTTTCTACCTTTTATTTGTCTTAAGACTTCATTCATATAATCTTACCCCTTCGTTTTTTTTAAGGTACACTCTGTTTTTCCTGAAAAATCGAATATTATAGCAAAACTTGTCGTTGCGCCCGGGTACAAGATACCCTTTGCGTAACGACAAGTTCCAATGAATAGCCTATAAATTATGGTTTCTCTTCGCCTGTGTCATGGCTGCTTTTGGGGAGTTAACCATTACCCCAATGGCCATAATTCCAACGAAAATAATGAAGTAAAATAAGACTGCCATGCGATGCGCATAGACTGCAGCAATCACCATAAACACGCAAGCACATATCGCTAGGGACGGCATGAGGAATCGTTTAAAAAAGCCTAGAGACTGCTCTTTTTTCATCATCATAATAAAAATCGGGATATACATAGCATAGAGGGTCACAATGGGAAGTTCGGAGCTATCAAAGCTAAACGGACCAAACCAGGGTTCAGGTGCGAGATTAGCACCGAAGAAGTAGAGTAGCCACGCACCGGTGAGAAGAAGGCCTAGAATTGAGGAGTTCGTCGGCATATTGGTATTGATATCGATTCCTTTAAAAACTTCAGGTTTCGGACCCATATCACGAGCTGCTAGTGAGTAGAAGCCACGGGTGCAGCCAATCATCAAACCATTCAAAGTTCCTAAGCAAGAAATTACAACGAATACGAACAGAACTGTTCCTCCCATATTGGAGAATACTGTGGAGAAGGCTAGTTTTGCACCCGCTTCCCCGCCTTTCATCATGATGCTGTTTTGAACAGCTCCCGCTAGCCCGGTATAATATAAGATATATATGAGTGCTACAAACATCGTTCCAAAGGTCAGAGCCCGTGGAAGATTTTTCTTTGAATCCTTGAGTTCTGCATTGATACTGGTTGCAATAATCCATCCTTCATAAGCGAAAGCTGTAGCAACCACGGCGGTAAACATTGGGTTGGCGCTCTTCACCTCGCCAATGACACCACTTGTGAAGTTACTAACCAATACACCATTACTTAGACCGACGATAGTCCCGAAGACTGCCATCAGAGCCAGCGGGATAAGCTTGATTATAGTCGTCGAGACCTGAAACTTACCTGCAAGCTTCGGAGAAAGGGCATTTAAAGCATAGCTTCCAATCAAATAAAAACCAGCAATAGCCATGGCTTCGGCACCCACGATATTCCATCCCAGTAATACACAGGTGTATCTTGCCGAGACCCAAGCAAGTACGGAGGTTATCGATGGATAATAAATAGAAGCCATGAACCAACCGATAAAATAAGCGTACTTACCACCAAGAGTAACCTCTGCATAGTCTACAACCCCATTGACCTTTTCGTATCGAGTGGCCATCGTCGCAAAAACATAGGCACAGACGATCATGATTACGCCGCCAATAATCCAGGCCAAGATACCCTGCGGAAGATTACCTCCAGTCGCGGTGAGCACCTTTTCAGCTTTAAAAAACACACCGCTCCCGATGACAATCCCAATGACCATTGCGATAGCTGTTAAAAGACCATACTTTTTTTCAAGCCCATTTTCCATAAGCAGTTCTCCTCATCCTTTTTAGATTTTTGTGCTACTGAACATCTTTAAAAGTTAGAATAAATTCGAGAATATTACATTCCTTACATTAACAAAAAGAATAATATAATTCAATCAATTTTAACACTTGGAATTAATTATTCTTTCCTTACACGAGCCTCAAAGAGTATTAACTATTAATAAGGAGCAAGTCCTATTCTAGTAGGGTGTCTAGATAGGGCTTGCTCCTCATATACTATTAACTTCCCATAACCCTTATGCTGAAGATAGAAATGCATCCGTTAACTTTATCCGATAGAATGACCTACCCGATTCATTTCTTTTTGATGTTTCGAACAGTAAATCCGCCAAATAAACTTGTCCGGGTGAGTTATGCAATAGCGCGCAGCCCGTTCTGAAACCGGCTTTTGGCAGACACAACAGCGAATATCTCCATATTGGGGTCTCAGCTGAAGTCTTTGCTTGCGTAGGCGTGCTGAATATTCATTGCGGATATTGGGGTCCAAAATATTGATCTGATCAATCTGGTTGAAAATCTCAAGAACCTCTGTATCATTGAGCACTTTAGGTTGAGTTTGTGTTAGTTTGAGAAGGGCGGCGAGAATATCCGTATCATAAAATACAGATCCAGAAATCACTTTCAAATTACAGCGGCGATTAAAAGTTGCATAGGAGAAGATTGGTAAAGTCTCCTCAAGCTTAGCTTGTTCTCTGAGAACTTTTATCCGTTTTTGGTTCTCAAGGAGTGGATTAGAAAACGTTTTCACACGCCAGGTAATCGCCTGATACCAATGAGAATCTGTTTCTTCGCCAACGATGGTTCCCGCTAAATTATTAACCTCAAGCAGAAAGAGGCCATAGGGTGACAACACGAGATGGTCAATATGTATAAAACCCTGTTCAATTTTTAATAGCAGATTGCTCAAGCGTTTAAAGTCACTTGGAAGATGACCCAACGCCACTTCGATTTTATATTCGCCAATTTCGCTTTTTCTGTGACTTTTAGACCTAAGTGATCCCCTTAGGCTTGAACCCCTATCGTCGAAGTAATTGGTTTTGTATTTTCGTGACGGGAGAAGCGGCCGTGGCACTTCAGGAACAGAAGAAGGATTTTTTCCTTCGACTTTTCTTTTCCAAAAAAACAAGAAATAGCCCCCTAGTATAGCGAAACCCGTAGCAAGGTAAAGCTTAATTTACGAGTACTTATTTACACGCGAATACAACTAGCATAGAACATCTGATGATGTCTGCACCAAAGTCTACCACACAACGTTATTCGGGGAAATATTCCAGTTTCCTTCTAAAAAGCCTCAAAATTAGGACTTACGGGTCATAATTCATTACTTGGGTCCTAGAGGAAAAGAAAAAAAGGCTTAGAATGCATCAAAACACTCTTAAGCCCTTTTGTTTCTACCATAGATATAACTATTTCGCTTCATTACTTCTTAAATCGGTAGGGAATCTCCTTTTAGCAATTAGGATTTTGAAGCCATTGTTTTTGAGCTCCAGCTACCCCTGAACCTAACTCTACTTTGTAACCGGATTTCAACATTGCTAATTCCATTGCTGCAAACATTTTTAGCATATCCGCTGCATCTGTGTAGCCCATATGACCCAGACGTAAAATCTTGTTTTTTACTTTTCCAAGTCCACCACCTAAGGCAATATGGAACTCATCTCTCATCAGCTTACGGAATTTATCAGCGTCCTCGAATTTGACAGCCGTTAGGGTTGGGCTTGCTGCAGAATCGGCAACAAGCAATTCAAGTCCAAGAGCCCGAACCCCTGCCCGAGTCAGATCTCGAAGTGCAGCATGGCGTTTATATTCACTCTCGAGTCCACCGTTTCTCTCAATCATATCGCAAGCTTCTTCTAAAGCACAGACAAGAGCAATATTTGGAGTATACGGTGTGCCCACACCTGATTCGAGGCGCTCTTTATACAACTTAAGGTCGAAATAGAACGAAGGACACTTATGCTTGTAGATTACATTCCAAGCTTTATCACTTGCAGTGATGAGTGCAAGGCCAGGAGGCAGCATTAATGCTTTTTGGCCACCCGTTGCTACGATATCAATTCCCCAATCGTCCATATAGAGGGGGGTACCGACGATGGAACTTACCGCATCAACAAGGAAAAGTGCGTCTGTTTCTCTAACGATTGCGGCAATTGCTTGAACGTTGTTAATCGCAGAGGTAGATGTTTCACAGTGGGTCGCAAAGACAGCCTTCGCTTCTGGGTGTTCCTGTAAAGCTTTTCTAACGTCTTCAGGATCAACAATCTGTCCCCACTCTGCCTCGACAAGTACAACCTTACATCCGATATGATCAGTAATACCTTTTAGATACTCACCAAAATGACCGATGACACAAAGAATGATGGTATCCTCTGGTCCTACGATGTTAATTATTGCTGTTTCTAAAGCAGACGCTCCACTGGAGGTTAGGGGAATCACTAAGTTTCTCGTTTGGAAAATTGCCTTAGCCTTTTTAATCGTTGCTTGCAATACTTCCTGAAATACGGGATTCCGATAATCCATCATAGGATGATCAAAGCTCTTTAACATTGCTATTTGGATTTCTTTGGGTACTTGAACTGGTCCAGGTAATCTGAGATCCATTTTTTCTTTAAACATATATTTCTCTCCTTTAGTTGTAAATATGATTGTGTAGAAAGAGGATTCATGAACTATATAACTAGCAATTTCTATGCCAATCTTACCAATTTACTAAAAATCCTCGATATTACCCTTGTTTTTTACTAGGCTTATCATTTTTAGCGCTATTATAAAGAATTATTATTATTTTATATTTGAAGTATATGTAAATATATCTTAAGATCGTTGCGTCTCTGAAACTATATTCGTTCAATTTGGAGACATTGTTTCATAATTGTAACTTACCTATTGATGTGTACTGACTTAACTCGAAAAATAAAGATTACCATTTATTTCATGCTAAATAAAGGAGGAAGATCTGCATATTTTGTCGAATGATTCTATGTCAGAAGTATATGAAACAAAATTCACTTGTGACAATTAAAGCTGAGTTTAGGTTTTACCTAAAGCGGGGGACTTTCAAATGGGGTGAATCGCGTACCATACGCGTAGGGCTTACACTTTGTGCCCGAATCCGTCAACTAACCTCGTAAGCTAAGAAAGGTGTAAAAACATGCATTTCTCTCCAGTTCTGTCCCGGATAAAAGTCGTAGTACATACCCAGATTAAACGCTTCAATTGGAAGTCACCCCGTGTCATCGGTGTTCTGTCGATTACAATTATGCTCGCTGGCGGACTCACCTATTATTTCACGACAACGACTTCTGCAGCTACAGTGATCATCAACGGTCAACAAGTAGGCTTAGTCCGCAATGTTGAAACTGCTAAGAACCTTGTTGAAACGCTTCTGGAGCAACAAGGTGAACCCTATGGGCTAGTTGCCAAAACCCATGACCAAATCGCTTATGAGAGTGTCCGAGTTAATCCAGCAGTCTACCTCGAATCAAATCTTAGTGACAAGACCTTAGGAGATAAATTAAGTTATTATCTTGAGGGTTATAAGGTAGAGGCTGATGGTTCTCCTATCGTATTTTTACCCAGCAAAGAAGATGCTGATAAGGTGCTTCAAGGGTATAAAGACTACTTCGTTAAACCCAGTGAAGAGAATAAAGTAGCTTCCGTTAATTTCTCCGAAAATGTGAATATCGAAGCAGTAGAGATCCAACCCAATCAAATGACACAAGCGGATCAAGCGATAAAAACGCTCGTTGATGGTAAAGCGACCTCCAAGGACTATACCGTTCAAACCAATGATTCTTGGTGGCTTATTGCCCGTAAAAATGATATGTTGACTGACGAAGTATTGGCCGGTAATCCAGGAACAACCAAGGACACGAAAATTAAGCCTGGTCAAGTGATTAAGCTTGTTGCTTCTACCCCCTATCTTACCGTCGTTAGCGAGGGAACCTATTCGGGTTCTGAGACAATTCCCTTTGATGTCGTAACCAAAACGGACAGCAGTCTAGGGCCTGGCCAAACCAAAGTCACCAAGCAAGGGACGAATGGCACAAAGCTAGTCACCTACTCTTATGTACAAAAGAATGGCATAGACATGACAAAAAAAGTATTAGAAGAAAAGGTTACACAAGCTCCTGTGAATCAAGAAGTCGCCAAAGGACCCAATAGTCGAGCCGTTACTGTCGCTTATACTCCCTCTCGCGGAAGCGGTGGTTCATCATCCTCCCTCATCGATCGCGCTCTCAGTTTAGTGGGGACAAGCTATGTTTTTGGTGGGACCTCGAAAAGCGGTTTTGATTGTTCAGGGTTTACCAAATATGTCTACGCAGGTTCAGGAATATCCCTTCCTCGGACCTCCTTTGACCAATTCGCTTCCGGTGCTGCAATCAGCAAGGATAATCTTCAACCTGGTGATTTAGTCTTTTTTACGACTTACGCTAAGGGCGCTTCGCATGTGGGCATTTATATCGGGGGTGGACGTTTTGTTCATGCCGCTAATCCCAGCAGTGGAGTTAAAACCTCGAGCTTAGGTGATAGCTTTTATTCCTCTCGTTACCTCGGGGCACGTAGATATTAGAGAAAACAGAACAGTTTTTCATCAGAAGAGGGACCGCAATGCGGTCCCTCTTTTTCGTCATTCATTTTACTCTCCGCAAATACTTAGCCCGTTTAGATTTCCTTAGAGGATAAACATTTTCTCCCTTCTTTTTATATAACTTTTTAGATAATCTTCGTTGGCGTCGCCCTGACCAAACGCCAAATAGCACAACAATTCCCAGGGCAATAACAAAGGCCGCATATTGCATTTATATCCTCTACCCTTCAATGAACTTGCTTCTATCCCATCTACTATCCATCGTCTGAAGAACTCTCCTTGTGTTTGGCTTTTCGGGTATAGTCCTTTTTTGATTTATGCGGGCGTGTACCAGTATTGAAGAGAGCTCTTGTTCTAGGTTTGCGGACCAGCTTTGATTTCTCTTTCATTGTCTTTCCTTCCAGTACTCCTCATTTTCCTCTTCGGTTAATGTTATATTCTTAATATTATGCCTAAAATCCTTCAGACTGTTACGTTCAATCCAAAGCCTTTAAAGGATTAATATATGCCTCCCCTACAAAAGGCCTATGCTCTGTTGGGCAAAAGATTGCATTTGTTTTTAAATCTTCCTCAAAACGGATAAGCAATAAATATTTATTGTTTTTCAATAAATATTTATTGAAATCTAGGCGCCAAGGCCTTATACTAGGTTCGAAAGTATTACAAAGGAGGACTCGAAATAACTATGGACATCTTGGGAGAAAAGGGCTTATCTAGTCTCGTTAAACGGCTTCTGGATTTAGTGTTCCTAGGCGGGCTTGGGATTCTTATTACCTTACCCTATGTATTAACATGGTATATGAATGCTCTATCTCTCAACAGTAGCGAAAATTATAATTTTTTGCTTGGATTCCTCTACATAACAGGAGTCGTATGCCTTGGCTTAGTGAATGAGATTCGAAAGATCTTTAAAACCCTGAATCGAAGAAACCCCTTTATGCTGGATAATGTAAAAAGTCTGAACCGAGTCGGTGTGGCTTGCTTTATCATTGCGGTCGCCTACCTTGTAAAGATTTTTTTCTACAACTCTGTTCTAACCGCAATTATAACCATGGTGTTTATCATCGCAGGACTTTTTTCCGTCGTTTTGGCTGAAGTATTCCGTCAAGCCATAGAGGTTAAAGAAGAAAATGACCTAACTATATAAAGAAAGGATGCTGGAAATGGCAATCATCGTAAACTTAGATGTAATGATGGCAAAGAGAAAAATAGGCTTGTCAGAATTAGCAGCAAAGGTTGATATTACCCTGGCAAACCTTTCTATATTAAAAAACAATAAAGCAAAAGCTATTCGTTTTTCTACTCTAGAGGCTATTTGTAAGGCTTTGGACTGCCAGCCAGGGGATATCCTAGAGTACAAGCGAGACGTAATCCTTGGAGGTGCTTCAGATGAGCATTAATATTCAAGAAATAGATCGTCAGGATGAAAATCTTATGAATAAGAATAACCTCTATCTTTTACTTGGGTCACTCGCCCTTGGTCTCTTGTTTAATTTCTTATTCTTTGAAAAACCACTGGGCTTGTCCTATCCCCTTTTCATTACAGCACTGTATTCTTTCCTATTCTGGAATATATACTGGAATATAAATAAGAAGCCAAAACTCACACTGGATTTTACCTTACTTTTGGGGATATCTATAATGGCTCTTTCCTTGACTTATTTCTTCTTTTCCAATCCAATCTTTGCCGTTCTCAACTTCTTTATGATTCCAATCCTGTTCGTTGCCCAGACCCTGCTACTGACCTCAAACAACCAGTACAAGTGGTTTGAATCGCTATTTTTAGTGGATTTACTTTATGGATTCACCTACCGCCCTCTTAAGCATTGCCTTAAGCCTTTTTCGCTAATCACAAGAAAGGCAAGAAGTAGCGCTAGCTTAAGTAAATATTCCGTGCTGGGAAAAGTCCTGGTGGGTTTTATCGTTACCATACCTTTGTTGATCGTCATCGTTCCGCTCTTAGCTTCTGCAGATGATGTATTTCGTTATTTTATAGAACAAATTCCGAATCTATTTCGAGACATCAATCCCGGTCGATGGATTGCTCAGTTACTTGTTGTGTTGATATTCACCTGTCTCGTGTTTAGTTATCTTTCGAGTTTATTCCATCCCAAGACCGAATCGACCGATAAAATTGCCAACCTAAAAACTATCTCCCCCGGGGCGTTTCTCGATCCTATCACAGTTACAACCCTGTTGGTATTGATTGACACACTGTATGTCGTCTTTATCGCAATTCAATTTTCCTACCTTTTCGGGAGCCTCACAGACGGCCTGCCTGCCAATTTTACGTACGCACAATATGCAAGGAAAGGCTTCTTCGAACTGGTTGCAGTGACTCTCATCAATCTGGTTATTCTCCTTGGGAACATTAACTTTGTTAAAGCGTCCGGAAGGAAAATTGACAAGGTTGTAAAGGTCTTAAACACAACCCTGGTGGTTAGTACCTTCATCATGTTGTTATCTGCTCACTTTAGAATGTCCTTGTACGAAGAAGCCTACGGCTTTACCTATCTGAGAATCTTAACCCATGCTTTTATGGGATATCTATTTGTATTGTTTTCTCTGTCCCTAGCTAAAGTATGGCGCCAATCGGTGCCCTTGCTCAAATCGTTCCTTGTCCTATCGATTGTTGCCTATACCCTTCTGAACTATATTAATATCGATAAAATTATTGCCAAGAACAATATCGAGCGCTATAACCAGGGGGCTCCCATAGATATTTCGTTTTTAACCACGCTCTCTTATGACGCAGTCCCACAGCTTGTTGACTTTAGAAACAGCACGACAGATTCACAGTTGGAAAATATACTCGATGATGCATTTAGGCATAAAAGAGACTTCTTAACAAAAGTTACCCCCTGGCAGTCCTTCAATATCTCTAAATACAAAGCAAAGAAAAGTTTAACCCAAGACTTTTCTCCAGAACGTTAGAATATAATGGCCAATTCCATGCTAGGTCCCGCAATAGGTCCTGTAAGGACTGTTTAAGGGCTCAGGCAGCGTGGAGTATTCAGCCTGCTCTTGCGAGTGGGCGTAGGGGCATGAAAGAATATCAAGTAGTCGCTCCATCACACTGTAGTCTCCCTCTTTCACTGCGGCTTCTAAGGCTGCTTCGACCCGATGATTACGTGGAATTAGCGCAGGATTGCTATTCCGCATTAATTGATGTGAAGAGGCTTTGGACTCCCCCTGCTTTCCTAGTCTCGCCTGCCACAGCTCCTGCCACTGCGTAAATTCAGGAGTACCAAACAGGACCGACTCCTCTGGACTATCAAACGTTAATGAGCGGAAGGTATTTGTATAATCTGCACGATACTTCTGCATCATACTGAGCAGGGCTTCAATAAGGGATTCATCCTCTGCTTCCTCGTTAACTATTCCCAGCTTTGCTCTCATTCCTGTAAGCCAATTTCGGTGGTACAACTTAGGGAAATCTGAAATCGCATCCTGGGCAAGTTTGACTGCCTCCGCCTGATTGGCATGTAGCAGCGGCAATAGGGTTTCAGCAAATCGTGCGAGATTCCACCCTGCAATATGCGGCTGATTCCCATAGGCATAGCGGCCAAGACGATCAATGGAACTGAACACTGTCGCCGGGTCATAAGCATCCATGAAGGCGCAAGGACCGTAGTCTATGGTTTCTCCACTAAGGGTCATGTTATCCGTATTCATCACTCCGTGAATAAAACCAACCAGTTGCCATTTTGCAATCAGCACAGCCTGACGCTTAATTACTTCGTGAAGTAGAAAAAGATAGGGGTTCTCAAAAGTGCCACTGCCTTGAAAATGGCGTTTTAGAGTATAATCAGCTAGGATCTGGAGATCTTCAACTGTGCCCCATTCTGAAACGTATTGGAAGGTGCCGACGCGCAGATGACTGTCTGCGACTCGGGTGAGAATTGCACCCGGTAACTCAGTTTCGCGGATTACCGATTCACCAGTTGTCACCACCGCAAGGCTCCGGGTCGTAGGGATGCCAAGCCCATGCATGGCTTCGCTGATAATGTATTCGCGTAGCATCGGTCCAAGTGTCGCACGACCATCGCCCCCACGGGAGTAGGGTGTCTCTCCCGAACCCTTGAGCTGAATATCGACTCGCTCACCTAAGGGAGTAATCTGTTCTCCGAGCAGTAGCGCCCGGCCATCCCCTAACCGAGTAAAATGACCGAATTGATGACCTGCATAAGCTTGAGCAAGAGGAAAAGAGCCTTCAGGAATACGGTTGCCAGCAAGAACCTCTATGCCGTCTTTACTTTGCAACGCCTGGGCATTTAATCCGAGGGATGTTGCCAGTGAATCATTTAAAATGATCAATTTCGGTGAGCGTACAGGGGTGGGGTTTAGGCTTGTGAAAAATAACTTTGGCAAACGAGCATAACTATTATCTAAATTCCATCCAGTTTCATTTACAGTTGTTCTCTTTGTTATCATGTTTTCTTTTCTCCTTAGAACCTTCTGAGCCCCTTATTTTAGTCTCTTCGCCTGCCCATTAAATATACCTCGCACATTTTTCCTTATGTTCTGTATATAGTACCTTCTGTATGTGCGAGACTATATATAAGGTTGCTGCGGGCATAGAAGAGGAGTTGAGGTGCGCATGTCTCCAACATCAAGAAGAGGGTCAGACAGTGAAGATTACAAGTTCTTTTCAGAGACTGCGGTAGAAACACTTAGGATCGCACAAATCGAGATACAATGGCTAATGAATCGAGGGTACAAAATTGGGCCAGTTATTGACTTCGTGGGAGGTCACTACCAACTTTCTTCTAGGCAGCGGAATGCGCTCAAAAGGTCTACTTGTACAACCCTTCAAGCTAAAAAAAGAAAAGAAACCTTGCTTCCCCTAGAAACTGCGAAGGACAGTCACCTGATTCTCGACGGATTTAACTTAATCATTACCCTTGAAGTAGCACTTTGCGGAAGTGTCCTTATTCTTGGTACGGATGGCGTTCTAAGAGACCTTGCCGGTTTAAGAGGCTCCTATAAGATTATAGAAGAAACAAATCAAGCCTTAGATTTGTTGGGTAAATCCTTGAAACGTCTACAAGTCTCTGAAGTCAAGATTCTACTCGATGCTCCTATATCGAATTCCGGTAAACTGAGAAACAAGATTCTCGAACACTCTGCAGATTGGGGTATGACTGTTGAAGTCGATTTAGTCCCCAATGTTGATGCTATCTTATCTAGATTGGAGAGAATAGTCACCGCAGACTCTGTGATCCTGGATACCTGCACGAGTTGGATCAATTTATCCAGGGAAATTGTCGAGAATCGTATTCCAAACGCCTGGATTATAAAGCTATGATGTGGCATGTTTTCAGGGCTTCATGGTTAAAGTAATAAAAGATTCAAAGGCAAGGAGGTAAAGCAATGGATTTTGTAGAGAAATTTAATGAAGACAAGAAGAAAGCTGAAGAAAATAAAAAGCACCAAGGGAAAGGACTTCCCGATAGAAAGTTGCCCAATAAACAACACAGTACCAATAAATAACCCAGAGCTTAAAGAGAGTCCCCAAAGGGTAATTAAACATTCGCGATTGCATAATGCGAACACATAAATAGCCGATTTTTAGCAGTTCAGCGCTAAAAATCGGCTATTCTTTAAACAGAACTCAACTTTTCAACGGCTTGCTTCTCATTGGGGAGGAAAAAAACATCTTTTCCTTTATTACTCTCGTAAATGAAATCCTTCAAGCTCTGACTCGTATATTCTGAAAAATCACCAACGATAGCAATCTTCACTCGATAATTAACAAACTTTTGCAGTATTTCCCCGGCGAGTTTTGTACTTAGATTAAAAAAGTCTTCACATAAAGCTGATTTCCTCAGAACTATTCGATAAGCGCCAGTTTCATACTGTACCGTCGCCATAAAATCCAATGCCGACTGAACGTCTTTTATTAATATCTCGCTATTCCTAATAATGGCAATTTCTATATTTCTTTCGTTTATAGTAACTATTTCCATTACTGTCCTCCAATGTGCGTAAGAATCCTTTTTTCTAGGAAAGTACGTGTTGCATCACAAATATCTGTAGCCTTCATCTGATAGATGAAATGAGAGCCATCCATAACTTTTGATTCAGCTTTTGCTCCCAGTCTATTTAAGTGATCGGTTTGATATTCAGCTCCTGCCTTTTTCACCGTTTGTGAGGATATGAGTTTCAGCACCGGTATTCCTTGAGGGAAAGCTAATGCATTTACCTCATTGGATACAAGACACTTTTTTATCTCGAAAGGAAATGTAAAAGTGGAAAGCTGGCCAGGAGAAATATTTCGAAGAGCAGGAGTCTTCTTTCCGATAGTTTATTTCTAAAGCTGAAATATTCACCCGCTATGGAGTCCATTATTTTCATCTGATTGGATAAAACCATGTACCTTTCATCGAGTTCAAAGTAATTGCTCATGGTGTCAAATATTTCTCTTAATTCAATCGTTCTATTAAATTCTGAGGGCCTGTCCAGAAGTCTTAGGCTTTCAATACTCCTATATTTAAATCGGATGCTTTTGGCTAGCGTTGCAGTGACCTTTTTGCTATTTGCTCTTAGATAGCCACGATTTAATTGTTTTAAAAACTTACCCGTTTCATCGAAAACCTCCGACAGCTCGGTTTCAACGTTGTAAAGCTCGGTGGACTTTGCTAATACCGCTGCAGCAATATCCTCGACGAACGCTTGATAAGGAAATTTAACTTCAGCGTCTTCCCATAGGGATACCTCAGAATCGCCGGAGAGGTACATGATATGAGTCTCGTTAAATTTGGTAAGGGATTTATAATCTATATCGATGTAGAGCGTCTCCAAATAGTCAAGGAAACTAGAAATCTCATCCTGATTAAAGTTCAAGAAGGTAATACACCCAAATTTATATAAGTACACAGCCTTCTTAACTGAGGCATATTTGAGAATCTTATCGATTTCTACCCCTTCTACTTTGATATACTCTTTTCTGCCAGCATCCTTACTTAGATCAAAAAAAGGTGCAATCCGGCCTAGAGGAAGTCTTACCGCGACTTTATAAGTATTAAGAAATATTTTTTCCATAGTTCACCTGTCATTATCTAAATAAATCGGGAAGCATAAGTAATATTTCCACAACAATCAATAGCACAATCACCCACTCAACAAACAATCCGCGGATGGATTGGCTGATAGTGGCAAGCCCATCAATGATGCTTTTTAGGATTTCTGTCTTGCTTTTAATGACTTCATAGCGATCATTCAACTCAAAAAACTCCGACATTTTTCCATAAAAATCTTCTGCATCACTGTTAATCCAGGTAATGTCAGGTTTATCAAGAATCATAATATACGCAATGGTATTGTATTCATGTCGAACAATCCTTGAAGTTGTCTTCGCAAGTTCTTTATTGCCGACATTCAATTTGCCTTTTTCCAGATTGTCGATTTTGCTCTCGAGATCATCAAGAATTTTGCCGAGTTGCTCTTCGATCCTTTCCAGCGCTACAGACTTGGCAATCACGATGGAAATTAGCTCGGGGTAAAACAACTCCATATTGGGAATCTGAACATAGCTATCGGTAAATTCAATTTCCTCACCCTCGGCCGGATGAAGCACATAGTCATCCTGAAAGAGGTCATAACGTCGGATATCAATCTCAGGCTTTATACTCTTCAGATAGTGCATAAATATTTCAGTATGTTGCTGGTTCGAGTTAATGAAAACAATACTCCCGAAAGAAAAAACGAGAACTTTCTCATCTTTCCCAGGTTCCTCCTTGAGGATAATCCTGAGCACCTCGTTCTGAAGAATCAGAGGCTCCTCCCAGGTGTACTTTTTCCGGATATTGCATTCTCCGGCAATCTTATTGAGATCGATTTCATTGGTCACTGCAAAGGCCTTAAACTTCAATTCATTCATATAAATTCCCTTAACCTTCTTATGGATACTTAATACCTATTATATTATTCCTCGTTACTTGGTAATATTAAACCTGAGCCAAGGAGATTTGTATTGCGCTTTCATCTCGAACAAGTTCTTCAAATTTCAAATACTCATTGCTGCCTGCTACGGTCCATCAAAATGAGAGATATCTAAATATTCTGTATACTTGCTTAAAATGGGTTCCCCTTCTCCTCTTTTTGTTATATGCTGTTAAAAATACAGATTATTATTCATTATGGGAGGAGAGGATCCAAATGTTGCTCGAGAATTTGTTACTTGCGAGCCCTAGTTGCGATATTTGCGGTGGGGAGAAAAAGACTGAGTTGATGTGCAGTATCTACACTTATACCGATGAGCTCGATGATCTCCCAATTACTGAGAAATCCTGTTGGAGTATTTGCGACGAATGTACAAATCTGATTAAACCGAGTACCAATAAATGAAAAACGTTCGGTGTGTAATAATTACCAAAGGGACGTTTCGTTTGCCACACATGATGTAGCGTTCGAAACGTCCCTTTGCTTGCGATATGAGAGAAGTGCCATCGCAACTGATGAGCTCACTAACCAAAGCCTAAACGCACTCATACACTGTAACGACGATACCCTTTATAGGAGGTACTCGAATGACAGTCTATGTGTTTGGACTTGGATACATTGGTTTACCCATGGCAACTTGGATTGCTTTACACGATTATAAAGTAGTAGGAATCGATACGAATCCTAAGGTTATCCAGGATATTCAAAGTGGCACCATAAAAATTGAGGAGTACTTTCAGAAACAGCACATCTCGCAACTTGCTCAACGTTTAATAGAAGAGAAGAAACTCACTGTAAGTACCCAGTTTTCACGAGGTAACAATGAACCCTCTATTTTTGTGATTGCAGTGGGAATTGCCGATAAAGAAGATGGTCAGCAAGATATTTCACCCCTCGTCGCTGTGCTTGAGACCATCAGCCCCACCCTCCTACCCGGTGATCTACTCCTTTTTAGAACAACACTTATTCCAGGCACCCTTGACCGCTTAATGAGGACTACGGTTCCATCACTCAAGGCGACAACCTCCCTGGCCTATTGCCCTGAAACCTTAATGGAGACCCGTGCTTTTGAGGAATTAGAGCAAAACCCGATGATCTTGGCGGCGATTGATGAGAATAGCATGAACCGAGCAGAAGAATTTTTACGTTCTCTTACGAAAGCTCCAATCCATAAAGCTTCCTCACTTAAAACGGCTGAAATGGTCAAGGTGATTCAGAATATTCACCGTGATGTCAATATTGCTCTCGTTAATGAAATGAGTGAAGCCGCTCAAGCTCTCGACCTCGATATCTATGAACTCATTACTTTGGCGAATACTCATCCTAGGGTAAAACTCTTAAAACCTGGCCCAGGCGTAGGTGGATATTGTCTTCCCAATGCCTTAGGTTACCTGCAGAATTCCGTAGAGGATAAAACTCCCTTGACCTTAATGAGTACAGCTCGAACTCTCAATTCGGAAAGACCACAGCGCGTCGTCGAAATCATCCGCAAAGCACTCGAAGAAACTGGAAAAGCACTTCAAGGCTCAACAATCGCTTTGATTGGGCTCGCTATGAAGGATTACTGTGCAGACTGTAGGCATAGTCCTGCCTTCGAGATTGCCTCCTTGCTCATCCAAGAAGGAGCGACAGTCCGCGCGTATGACCCTATAGTTCCAAGCCTTGAGTCTTTCCAGGTTAACTCTCTGGAGGAATCTCTTCTTAGCGCGGATTGTTTGTTAATTACCGCTCATCAAGAAGGAATTATTTATGAGCAAGAACAAATCGAAGCCCTTATGGCTAACCCCCCCCTTGTTATCGACACTCGAAATATATTCCCGAATATCCAGGGTATGAATATCATTAGGCCCTAGCACAAAACTCTAAGAATAGACAAGGGGACGGTTCTGTTGTCTAAAAAGTCAGTCAACAGAACCGTCCCCTTGTCTACCCCGAGTTTTAAAATTCCCGTTTTAAAATCTCTGCCATACTTCGAGTAGCTATTTTTCCCATTAACTTGTATCCTTCAATCCCAGGATGAAATTCACCTTCAAAAAGTTTAGCAGACTGTCCTTCCATCACTGCAGTCCAGAAGGGCGAGTAAAAATCAATGACCATAAGATTTTCCCTATTAGCATAATCCTCTAGCCAATTCCGATAGTCTATCATGATATTCTCTTCTTCCTGCATCAAGGAAGGAATGGGTAAGCCAAGAATAGGGATAATCCCCTGTTGGCGACTCACTTCCACCATTGCAGTAATATTTGTACTAACCTCAGTAAGTGGATAACCTGCAATTGCATCATTAGTCCCACCTAATATGATTACATGCGTAGGATTGTAGACAAGCACATCTCTCCGGAAACGCTCACGCATATTCAGGGTAAGATCTCCGCATACCCCTTTATTTCGAATATCAATATTTAATTCCTGGGCTACGTATCTTACCCAGGACTCCTTAGAGCTATATGGATATCCCTTAGTAATTGAATCGCCTATGGCAACGATTTTCATAGCACCTAATCCTTTCTTTTCAACTGCTTGAAGATTGATTCTTCATCGAATATCTAAAACGACGGTAATTAACGCGTCATGAGTTGGCATAATTACCCAACGATAAGCTTATTTGTTTTCTTCAAATACTTCGCAGGAATAGGTCTATGTAATCTCCAGATGATATTCATAGGTCTACTACCTTCATGTCGTGAATAATCAGCTAAGCCAAGAAAAGTATACGGCGCTGTCCCCGTCTGTTCGTTTTTGTATTCTCTCACAAATAACAAGACCTTACTTCCTAGGGCTTTATGGTTAATATAACGCTTTCCAGTTGTTGAATCAGCAGAGGTGGTGCTTTGACTTTGCCAATGAAACAACCTCTCGTTGATGGAATAGTCTCGATACATGGTGCTTGGCGAATAATCTTTGTCGGATTTGTTCAGCGTTATGAAAAATACATCAAGCTTCTTCTCCGGTAAATACTTTACACCCTCACGGACAGTGGCGGGTTTCATATAATCCATCGCTACGAGGATTTGATCTCTAGTATAAGTACAGTGTAAATCTAATGGGCAGTCAAATCCCAAATCTACTCGTTCGTCCATAAAGTCGATTTTATCAAAATTATAGCGTAGAACTTCCAAAATTTCTGTCATTAATACAGGAGACTCCCTCAGCTGTGAAAGACTTTCATCAAGAGAGGAAAATCCGCATTCCTCAAGAGTCTTTTGCCAAATCGTAAAGTGGAACATTTGGAGCATTCTAGTTTCTAATTCACTTAAGCTTTCCAGCTTTAATGGGTTAGCTTGAGGTAGAATTTCAAGCAGGAAACTAATCCATCTTCGTGAATCTATGGCACTAACTCGCCCCAAGGCTTTCTCCACAATACTCTCTGAAGGTTCATTAAAGTCTGCTTTGACATGAGCTAAAACACAATACCTGGAAAAACTTACTTTAGCTTTATAGATCATCTTCAGCTCAAGGTGATAATACTCTAAAAAGTTTGGGAGGTTTAATTCTAGTCCTGTGTCTTCTGTAAAGTTGGCAATCCTCGTAATAAGCCCGGTTTTGTTGCTATAGGAGCTTCGAATATTATCTAGGATATAATCCTTGGCCTTTCGTTCGAGCTGAATATAACAACCTTTAGGTAAGGAACTAAAACCTTCCTTAATCTCTCTTTGTACACTCCTAGTCGTATTATTTAACAATGCTGCAAACTTATCTTCAAAATTATATTTCGTATTGGCCTGTCCTATAAAATCTAGAACGGTCAAGCATTCCTTATCCTCAGCTAATCTCAGTCCACGCCCTAGCTGCTGCAGGAATACCGTTAAACTTTCCGTTGGACGCAGAAATAAGATGGTATTCACCTCTGGAATATCCACACCCTCATTATATAAATCCACCACAAAGATAAAACGAATCACGCCGTCCACTAACCTTTTCTTGGCGGAATTTCTATCTTCATCACTAGAATCAGAAATCAAAAACATAGAAGGGATCCCCGACTTATTAAAAGATTGTGCCATGTATTCGGCATGTTCCTTGGAAACACAGAATCCCAAGCCCTTAATCTCCGCCACGTCCGTCGTATACTTATAGATGGCCTTAATAATCATATTCACTCGAAAGTCATTACCCGTATAAACCTTAGAAAGCTGACTTTTTTCATATCCTCCCCGTGACCATCTCAAACTATGGAGTTCTACCTGATCAGTAACGCCAAAGTACTGAAAGGAACAAAGAAGCTTTCGATCGATGGCTTCGGGCAAACGGATCTCAGCTGCAATTCTATGATCAAAATATTCTAAAATGCTTTTGCCATCCATACGTTCTGGGGTTGCCGTAAGGCCCAGTAAGATCTTTGGCTTATAGTAGGTGAGTAGCTTTTGATACGTTGGCGCAGCGGCATGATGGAATTCATCCACAATGATAAAATCATAGAATTCAGGAGACGTGCTTTCAGACAGCTCCCTGGAATTTAGCGTCTGAATGGAAATAAACAAATGATCAATACTTTCAGGCTTATAATTTCCCACAAAGAGCTCACCAAAATTGGCCTCCTTCAGAACCCCGCGAAAACAACTTAAACTTTGCTTCAAGATTTCTTCTCGGTGCGCAACAAAAAGGAGCCTACAAGGTTTTCCTTTGTTCTCCTTTCGATAACGCAAATAATCAAAAGCAGAGATAACCGTTTTCCCGGTACCTGTAGCAGCCACGATCAAGTTACGATAATATCCTCGAACCTTTCTTTCTACATCCAACCGGTCTAATATTTCTTGCTGATAAGAAAAGGGCGTAAGATCAAAAAGATAAGGAATCCCCTCCTCTTTACCCAGGTATTTTTCGCTCTTTAAAGCTTTTGCCAAGCGTTCTGTTTCTACCGAAGTATAAACTTCAAACTCCTTTGCATGCCAATAACTTTCAAAGGTCGCTTCAATCTTTTGTATCGTATCCGGCAAATCTTTCGCAGTGGCTTTAACATTCCATTCAAGTCCGCTGGAAAGCGCAGAATTAGAAAGATTGGAGGAGCCGATATAAGCCGTAGTAAACCCTGTATTACGATAAAACACATAGGCCTTGGCATGGAGTCGTGTTCTTTTAGTGTCATAAGATATCTTGATCTCAGTATTTCGCAATTCCCTAAGTTCTTCGATAGCCTTCAAATCGGTGGCACCCATATAGGAAGTTGTGATCACACGAAGCTTCCCACCGCCTTTGGTAAAATCTCTTAGCTCGTCTATAATTAAGCGAAGACCGCTCCATTTGATAAATGAAACAAGCATATCGATTCGATCACAGGACAATATTTCCCTTTTCAATTCAGTATACATACTAGGTTCACGTACCGCACCTGTAAACAAAGAACTTTCAGTAAGAGAAGTCATAGGTCGCTGGATTTCTGCCTTCTCGCTAATAGCATGAATATTATTTTTCCGATCGATCAAAGCGAGTAATATCTCCCCAGTTTCATCTATAGAGTTTTCGGTAAAACTTATTTCTCCCACAGTCTGAACAAGGGTATCGATCAGCTTATTCGCAAGGCTAAGCTGGGAGTGTATATCCTTGCCCTGATCTTTCACATTATGTAGTCCTGTTTCTATGACCTCTGCTAGATACTTGGCTATGATTCTGGGGGCTTCCTCTTCCTCTATGGGCGCAGTTTTTATGAGCTTGTCCGATTGATCATTAAGCTGACCTTTAAGTAGTTTACTAATAATTTGTTCGTAGATTCCTGTATGTAGCATTTAATCACCAGCCGTTCACTTTACATTGCCTACTTATTTATTTCGAAAGTCCTACTCCCGATCAAAAACAAAGGACTTCACAACCGCAAAATACTCCCGCAAATATGCATTGGGCCTCAAATACCAAGGGGTCGGTGAAGGTACACCTAAGGGAATTAATCCGTTACGCTTCGCTAGAAGCTTAGCCCGAAACATATGGAAATCATTCGTAATGACAAGCACAGGCTCGGAAGGATCAAACATCGGCTGTTGCTCAAGAAGCTTAAGTGTATAGCGAAAGTTCTCCATCGTACTCGTTGACCGCTCTTCTTTTATTATTCGTTCCTTTGCAATCCCCTGCTCGATTAAATAACGTTGCATCGCCTCAGCTTCTGTAATCCATTCTCCAAGCCCCTGTCCCCCTGAGACCACAACCTTCATCTTTTGATTATCCTGAAGTATTTCGAACCCCTTATTAACTCGTTCCCAAAGCGTCCAAGAGAGTTTATCTCCATTCAGTCCCGCTCCTAAGATGATGAGGTAATCAGCGCGACTTGGAAGAGGGTCCCTAGCATTGTAGAGCAGTAAACTCTCAATGAGTATAAAAGAAGCGAGAAGTACCGCAATTCCCATACGAACGAATCGACGAATTCTTAAAAAGCTATTTTTAAGGACATATTGCCTTAGATAGGACCTCATAAATCCCCAAAGGAGCATAGTTACTCCCAGAGCACCTGGTAAAAGGGTGCCTAGATTCTTTCCCCCATTAAGCCCTGACACGATAATTGTATCGAGAATTCCCACACTTCCTAGGGTAATGTAAATCCACTTAACTCGGTTGTTCGTCAAACTTCACCTAACTCTCCTTTTTATGATTTCGCCAAACTCTTCCGATGTCTCCCCTGTTAACCTGCATATTCGTCATCTAGTCCCACTTTTAACCTTCCTAGGTGAGTCTTCCTGAATAGGAAAATTGTACCTATAGTATAGCACGAATTAGAGGGGAAAAAGGAATAAGTCCAACCCACTAAAATTCAAATTTAATTTGTATAATTACTTTTCAAATCGCCCGAACACCAAAAGTTTATCTGTTAAATAAATAAGAGCACAATCCCAATTGTCGGATTATGCTCATAAGATATGCGGCAACTATATTTTTCACAAAATTCTTACTTGATGTCCTTTAAGAGTCTTATAACCGAAACCCAGCTGGCTTCTTTATCCTTCTTAATGTATCTTCCAAGATGCCTGTGATTTGGTCAGCCTCAGTTTTGTCAATTCGAGATATAAAATAAGGTGTAAGAATCTTAGATAAGTGCGTAATGTCCTTAAGTATATAATTTACGCTCACTTCGAAAACTTCTCTATTTTTTACAGTGCGAGAAATTATAGCTTCTTTATACAAAATTTCCTGTGCATTAGGTCCTTTGAATTTACTACATCTAGCAGTGGAAACGACAGCTCTTCCTATAGATTCTCGTGGTAGACGATTAAATATATCGAACCGAGTTAATTGCTCTATAGCTTCTAAATAATACTTATAAACATCATTAAACTCAACAGACAATGTGCCTCCTATGAACCTTAATGTATCAATAGAAGTTCTTTGAGCTATCTGCTCAAGTAGCAATTCTGAGTTCTCAGTTAGCTTTAAATCTCTGGCTATTTCCTTAATATTCAAAGGGACCCATTTGATCCTTGAATAGTTCAGTATAGTCTGGTGTGAAATACCAGTCAGCCTGACAATCTCATTTACATCCCAACCAAATCCTATGAGCTTATGTACATGATGTATACGTTGTGATACAGTCATCCTTTTTAGATGGTGGTCTCGTCTTAGTTTTTTGGAGATTCGAGTGGGTTCATTTGTAGGAGAATCAACAATACATGGAACCGTATCCCACTCCAAGTATCTAAGACTTGCGATGCGTTTAAAGCCATCAACCAGAATATATCTTCCATCGACGGGACCTTCAACAAGTAGAGGGAGCTCTAAACCATATTGACTAATATCATTTGTCAACCGCCTATCTTCCTGGAAGGTCGCAGCACTTTCCTTCTCATCAATAATATCAAGACATACTTCTTCTTGGATCATATAAGTCACCCCATTTCCCTTAGGAAATGGATATGCTCGTTATAAATTGTCCTATTACGACAACTCGTCTCTCCTTCATAGTGAACAAGCTACCTAAAATTCAATAAATTATTATCTCCTATAAATACACTTTGCTCACTAAAACACTCCTTCATCCATCAACGCTGCTGCCCAAACTTCCTTATCTCCCAATTGTTCGAATCCAAAAGCTTTTAGAAAGTTCTTCATTTTATTGAGCGCCAATTTATATTCTGGGGTGTCTTCTAGTGTAGATTTTCCCCTGTCAAGGTCTCTAGCCATGTCATGGAGTGGCTGGGGGATAATCGTTACGATCGTGTCCTTACGTTTAGAAAGAAGGTCTAGTAGAACAGGGAAAATAAGATAACCTAACTTCTTCCCTCTGTATTCCTGTTTAATATAAAATCTGTCGATATAAAGAACTCCTGCTGCATAATCATATATATCTTTCCATTTTTGTGAATGTTCAAGATCGCTAATTGCCGTACACAAATCACCACTTACGGCATCAGCATTATCTAGAATGTCTAAGCAATTCCCTTGTGGGTCGTATGCGTATAAATAATAACTTCGAAAATCACCTATACACTCTTCATTTTCAATATTAAAATCTTCGTCTAAGAATTCTAATACGATGCTTCCTGAATGTAGGTCCACACCGTATCCATCTTCATGTTCTTTATTCCACCAGTTTTCAACATTAACTCTACTTGCATCTTCAATTGTAAGCACTCTATATTCTAGGACTTCCAAAGTTGCTTTTGCGGCTGATCGAATAGACTTCCCTTCAAACTGAAAAAACAAATTTTCACCTTCATTCTTATTTAATTGATAATCCGGATCGAGTTCCGATACTCCAAGGCGTTTAACTATATCCTTTCCGGATAAATTGCAACTAAAACTATTGATAAAAGACGAACACGAGTCCAGTGAGTTTTTGAGAGACAATGACGGATCAATGGATGTCAAGGGGACAGGGTTGTTTGACAATGTTTTACGTAAATTAACCTTCTCCTGCAGTTTTAAAAAATGCTTAGAAAACCAAGAAAGAAAAGAGAAAGCGGTATTTATCATAACTTACAAATAATGATCAGTGTCTAAGATTAATTGAAGCGAGGCTTTACAACATCATCTTCGTCTTTCAAAAATTGATTGGTTCTCCCCATTTTATAGGCAAGTTTAATCATTTCTTGTTCTTCTTCGGTTATTTTTCGGGCATACATTTTTTCAAATTGCTGCAGTAGTTTATTGGTATCGATCACTCTTCTTCGGGGTTTTGGTCTAATTGTCCTGTGGGAGGGGTCATAGGGTATGGGTTGAATCGATGAAGTATATATTTTTTTAAAAATTTCAGCCGTATAAAAAGCATCATGGAGTGCGTTGTGAAAGGGATACTTTATGGGGATATGGAGTAACTCAACGGCATGTTGAAGACGTAATAAATTTTTTCGGGAAAGATTGAAATGCATAGATACATAGGGTTGTAAGTTAATAACTCTTCGGGGTAAAAACCTGTGGCTTAATTGGTGTTCTTCGGTATTTCTGAATAGTTCGGTTATATCAGACATTCCCCATGTACAAAATATTGAATCGTTTTCATTAATAAATGCGGTATACGCCTTATAAATCTCCGGAAAGGGTTCTTCAGTTTGAAGCTGCTCTTTGGTAATTCCGGTTAATTCAGTGACAAAGGGGTTAATTCTTGTGTAGATGGTTGGCTTCACGTAACGGTTAAACGTGCCTTCGGTGTTAAATTCCGAATCTAATTTAATGGCACCAATTTGAATGATTTCAAAGGGATAGGGATCGTTTTCTATCAAAATCCTGCAAAGAAGAAACGTCTTGATTGAATTCTAAATCAAATATAACGAAAGACATATTAGAACTCCTTTTACAAAATTTCATTAAGTTTGGGATAAACCTTAAGCGCATTTCTATAAAACACAGCCTCATGGTACTCTTCCGGGATAAGATGCTTGATAAATTCCACATAAGGTTCAATCGGTACAAGCGGCCAGTCCGATCCATAGAGAACTTTATCATAGCAATTCGACATGACTAAGGCTTGTTGAATATACTCAACGTAAAGCCTAGTATCTTTCATTTTCATCACATGCATTTTATTCCCTGCAATGAGCCCGGATAAGTCCGCGTAAACATTATGATTTTTGGCGATGACTTCTGCTGCATCAATCACCCAGGGGACGCCCATATGACAAATCACAAACGTGACGTCATCTTGTTTTACGGCTAACTCATCAATCGTCAATGGATGTGAATATTTCAATAGCCCTTTGGGGGATTGTGTATCCCCACAATGAATGGCCACGGGAACTTGGTATTTGCGAGCAAGCTCATAGATGGGATCATAGATCGAATCATACACGTAATACGGAAAATAACCGGGATAGAGTTTGATCCCTGTTACCCTACGTTTTTTAAGTTCTCCTTCGATATAATCGAGTTCTTTGTGATCTTCCTTTAGCTTTTCAGGATTGACCCCGACACAAGAAAGCAAACCATCTACAGCCCCATCTTCCAAATCAAATTCTTCCGGACTACCTGAAGGTTCGTCGAGTTCCCCTCTGGGTGTTGACATGATAATCCCGGCGATCACACCAGCTTGTTCAAACTCTTGTCTTAGCCCTTGTGCACTGAATTCCACTTGTGATATATGTTTGGCTGTTTCTTTAAATCCAAGTTGATTTGAAAAATGAAAATGGGCATCAATAATTTTCAAGATACATCCCCCCGTTTTTTTAAATAAGTACACCTATTCCTTTATAGATTCTTTTTATTTCTAGGTTCAATTGTACGCCATTTTTGCCTGCCTTGAAAACCTCGTGAAAGAGGCAAAACTTCTTAAATAGGATGCAATTCTGTTTCCATAATTCTAAAGACAGTGACCTTACTGTTTCATAGTAGTTTGGTCGCTGTCTTCATTATATCCTGAACTTATTCAACTTAACGAACTGCTTTTTAATACTACAGGTGTATGCCTATATGGCCTATTTAATAATGATAGCCATATTTGATTTTATCTATAACCTGGCAAAGTCAAATTTGCGCTTGTTGACCATTTAGCATATTTTTAATCTAACCTTGCCCACATGTACTTCTTCATTCCTTACTAAACAAGGGATTTCAAGGGGACGGGGTTGTTGACAGTGTTTTACGTAAATTAACCTTCTCTATCGTAAATAATCGTTAATAAATATTGGAGCAATAATAGAGTATGTCTTTAACTTTGATTCTCGTCTTATCAGGTTTTGGAAAATTGCGCCTTTAGTATATCATAAAACAATGTAAGAAAAGAGTAAGATTCCTTAAGTAATGAATGCAGAGAGTATTCTTTCTTGCATTTTATCCTTACAATTTCCCCAGTGAGATTCCCTAAAGACTTTGACCTCCGTTGATAAATTCAGCCAGCTTTTAAGTTCTTTTAGGCGTAGATCCTCTGAAAGTTTTTTGTTTGCGTAGGGACGTCCGAGTCGATTTTCTAAAGAATCGATCCTAGAAGCAATCGACATCTCAAGTAAGGTAGCACTTACTAACTTAAGGGAATTTAGCGCATTTGATAATAGCACTTTCGTATCAACCGTAATAAATAATGGATTACTCCTTTTTAATTCAGTTTTTCTACCTGATAATGCAAATATCATCTCAAGCAGGGTAGAGCGCCTGATCCCTCCGAGATGAAAAATATAATAAATACTATCTTGTTCAATCACTGGCCATTCATTTTCTAGAAGAGGAAGATACCGTCGTAGGACCTGAGCATGGGCACTACTCTTATAGCTACTCCGACTGGTATAACTCCAATCTCCCTCAATAAAATTTATTTTTTGAGTTGGCGTAACTTCAATCCTACGATGCTCTATTGTTTTTATGTCAAGGGATTGTCCCCCTGTATTTATACCTTTTCCAGCTCGAAACTGGATTCCGCTAGCTATTTCCTCACCATTCATTTGATTAACAACTGTTGAGCCGTGGAGGGCTTCGATATTCGAGTGAATCTCTCCTCTTACACATTTCTCTAACCAATCTTCACCTAAAAGGATTTCTTCATTATCCTTTATTAATTCGCCTGAAGCCACCATTCTTTGGATGATTCCTTGAGTCTCGGAAGAACTAAGAAAAGATTGAAGAAATTGATTGACCTTGGTGTTCGATCGCCCTAATTTGGGAGCTTGAAAAATATACGATACGAGTTGTTGGCGTGCCACAGCAAATTGAAAACCAACTTCATTCTTGCCTAGCCATCCTTCTCGGGATGCTTCTATCATTGCGGAATGGAGTATATCATTTCCGTGGGAATTGCCACAAGTCATAACCCTTGTTTTATTTGTGCGCCGATTTCCACGCCCTATCCTTTGGAGCAATGCAGGAATATCGGGGGCAGGTTCATCGAGGACCACTAGATCGATATTCCCAATATCGATACCAATTTCAAGAGTCGAAGTTGCAAATAGAACAATCTTCTTCTCTTCCCTCGCAAGTTTCTCAGCCTTCTCACGTACTTTCTTACTAAGACTTCCATGGTGTGCAGCAGTCTTATATCCATAGGATCTGAGAGAATCCCTTAAGGTAAAAGCTAGATAATCCACTCGCCGGCGCGTATTTGAAAAAACAAGAATCTTTTCTGGGGTGGATAGCTCCTTAATGTACTTTGGAAGAAGTTCTTCGACCTCACCCTTTGAACCACTATTAATAACCTCGATATCCCGTCCACCGGGAATATGGGTAACGTTTTCACAGTTTAGATATATTTGGGCAACCTCTTGGGGATCATGTACTGTTGCACTGAGTCCAATCAGCTGTAGCGTATCATCCTTGATCCAACGTTGTTTCAGGGCATACTCGCGTAACAATTTCAATCGAAATAAAAGCCAACGAAGTTGTTCTCCCCTGGCTGTTCCGTGTAAGAGATGAATTTCATCAAGCACCACAGCGTTAACATGGGCGAGCACATGCCCATGCGAGTCACCTAATCTTCCACGACACAACAAGCTGTCAAAAGATTCCGGGGTCGTTAAAAGAACGTGCGGTATCCGATTCAATGAATCGTGATAATCGCCGGTTCGACGCTTTAGCGACAGTCCAAGACGGGTTAAATGTCTATAAAGCCGCTCATAGAGGTCATTCACCAATGCTCGTGTAGGTGATATATAGAGAATAGTCCAAGGAAGAGCTGAACCATACCACCGTTCTATTAAAGGAGCACAAGCCGCCTCTGTCTTTCCGCTAGCCGTGGCGGAAGAAATTAAAAGGCTTTTTCCCTCCAGTATTTCCGGAATAGCAGACCGCTGAACAGAAGTTAAACGTCCAAACGTTTCAAAAAAAGCAGGCCAAGACCTTCGAAGTCTTGACGCAATCATTTGGTCTTGAATAAGTTCATCATCTTGCCACATTGGATTCCTCCGGGGGACCGTATTTTGCGTCAAGGATACTCATGTAGGATTTTATAAACGCGCGAACTAAGCCGCTGTCATCTATTAGCATTTTCCGCTGTAAGATATTCTGAGCGTTCTCAGCATACTTACGATTATACGAATCGTTGAGGTTATAAGCCTTACAATATAGATTGAAGATTTTTTGCGCCAAACTGAAATATTCTTCTTGGGACATCAAGGATAAGGAATATGCCTTGCCCGAAGCCTTGGAAATTAAATGCTGAAGCATTATATCTCCTAAATGTCCATCTTCACCGACAGATGCAATAAAAAGGGATACTGGAGCATTAAGATAATTATTTGATCCTGAAAAGAATTCAGAAAGTGCCGATATCAGACCACTAACCCGTTCCCTCATTTTCTTCTCTAAGTTTTTTTCAATCTCGAATTCGTCAATTGTTATAACAAGCCCTTTATAGCCTGCATATTTTGATAAAAGCGCGTGTCCAAATAAGGATTCGATGAAATTCTGAGGTCTCTCGTCAACAGTTCTTCCAAACATCGAACGTAACCGTAAATTTTGGTATTGATAACCTGGATATTCACTTGCCATTTCCCAGTGTATCGCTGTCGCTGTTTGTTCTTCATTACTAGATAATACCATTTCAATAAGGGACGCAAATCGTTCGATCTGACCTTTACTTTTTAAAAATTGAAGCACTTGAAGATTTGCTTGAATCTTTGGATAAAATTTCAAATCTAGTACTTCTATTTTTCTTTCTAGGACTTTAAGGTAAAGGTCAAGTAAGGGGGTATCACTTATAAAGTTTTGCGCGGAAAGAGTGCTCCATAAGGTATTAATTAGCTTCGCGGGGTTAGAAAGGCTAACGACTTGACCATCAACCTCTGCATTTACAGTGAGGTAGCCGTTTTTTCGAGCTAGGTGACGAATAAGATTCATAGTATGACTTTTTCCTGTCCCGAAGGGGCCATAGATTTCATTGACAGTCGGTTTGCCCCGATTCGCATCAGGAAAACATCCTGAAATCCACTTTTGTAGTGCCGAAAACCCGATTGTTAATTCTTCAATAGCACATGTTGGTACCAACCCAAAACGAAGAGATTCTAGTGCAATTCTCTCTGATCCTATTTCTTTTTGGTCCTTGGCTTTGTTTAAAATCCTCGGTGTAACAGACTCCCCTTTGTCTTTCAACTGAGTCTCAATCTCGATTTGCTCATAAGTAAAAAAGAGTTGAAGGTCTTTCATATAGGATAATGCAATCATAGCTCCTTTATCAGTAGCTCTTATAACTCTTCCTGAACCAAAACCTTTAACATTTACTATCATTCCGCGTGTTAGCATCATGGCTTATACCTCGGCTTCCTCTTCAAGGGGTGAAGTAGTTGGAACCGTGTTTGAGTCATTCACATCTATAGCATTGACTAATAATGAACAGGTCGCCTTAACCATGTCACGCCGATTGCTAGCCGAAATATCTTTTTCTACTATTCTTTTGGCGTGCTCGAGGACGTTTTGTATCATACTTTCTTTAGGTATCGAAATCTGTTCTCCGTAATTTTCATAGGTTAATTCAACAAGTTTTCTCCCTATTGCCTCTAGTTCTCTCAAAGGATCTTCACGATCAATTAATCGAATAAGGGGTGCATAGGTATTACCCGCAAAAAAGCTCATCCCCCCGGGGTCAGAAATACGTTGTTGTAAGGCCGCTAGCGTTTCCATCTTCTCCACCAAATAAGGCGTTATTGCGTAAATAATGAGAGTTGATCCTCTTTCGAGGTCAACCATTTCGCATATTCTTGACATAAGCATTGACAGAATCTTTTCGGTTTTCTTTCGATCGACTGTTAGACCCTGTTCAGCTTCATCAAAGCATACTACCGTTCCTTTATAACCTGCATGACGGGCGAGTTGAAATAGAGACAACATGGCCCGGCGTGCAAAAAGATTTTCTTCAGACTTACTTACGACCGGTATCTGAAGTTTTTTACAAAGGAATTTATTATCGAATTCACCGCTAAGCCACTGAGTGAGTAGATCAAATTCTTCGTCATTAGAATTTTGTTTATTCAAAAATGCCTTTTTCGCTAATCTCTTAAACGTATCCAGCTTAAAATCAACTTGGTCTAACCCTGAAATCCAGCTTGAAAGAACGGCATCTTCCAATGAAATATCTGGCACTTTTGATTTGACACTTATAATGCATTTTTCAATTAAGTTTTTGAAACCTTTACCGCCATCCGGAGTTCTTATATTTCGTGTTAGTTCCCTATAAACGATTAAGCTTTTAGTAAAATCGATATTTTTATTTAGCTGAACTTCAGCTGTGATACATCCCTGCTCTCGGGCAATTTCCATGAGCTGATGAGAAAAATGAGTTTTGCCTGAGCCGAAAGGACCAACAATAAACTTTTCGGCAGAACTCCCTCGTGCAAAGCCACGGTTTAAGTAGATTTTGTTTAGTCTATCAAATGCATCGTCATAGCCCACACCAAAAAGCCTGCATCCCTCTTCGGGAGCATGACCAAATTGCGCTAAGTCTCCAAGTATTTTTAGAATATCAGGTTTCCCCTCCAAGTATCTCACTCCTTCGGTAATTTCAATTATCAACCTCATAAAGAGCAAGGCCCGCTAGCGCTTTAATTAAATCTCTTTTATAGCTCAAACCAGCATTTTCTGAGAGAATCCTTTTTCCAGTTCTAATCGCATTGTGTTCAAAATCAGGATAATTACCGTCCAGCTGTTTAACTATACTTTCAAATTTATGAATGCATTGCTCTAAAAATTCTTGAGGGGTATTCACAGTATTAACGTGTTCGATAGGCATTACCGGCGAACGCCACACAGGTTGACTTATATCTCTTTCGATTCGAATTCGTTGCCCTAATGCTTGATAGGATAAAGTGCAGTCTTGTAAAAACCCTGGTAACACAGCAAAAACTATAACGGTTCCAATCAGTTGCCCATTTGAACAGCTATCGATTAAACGACGAATTTGGTTTGCAAACGTCTTCATTTTTATAGATGGTCCACGGCTGCTCGCGCTGAGCGTTTTTTCCGTCTCATCAAAAAGCAAAAGTGTACCAGGAAAACCAAGCGCGTAAAGTCCGGATAATATCGTTTTCAAAACATACTCTGCATTGCGTGATGACAGAGGATTTTTAATACCCGTTAATCCGTGCTTGTTAAAGTCAGCAACTTTAACCTTCTCCCCCAATAAATATTTCCTTAAAATGCTCCATGCTTTTGGATTGGAGTCGGGAATACGAGTAGCATATTGCATAGCTTGATAGAAGCCCGGATGAGGAAAATTCCCTTTCTTAATAATTTTAGAGTTAAACATTTTGGAACTACAGGCTGCCGCTAGAATCTCAGGCAAGGAACGGATAACCTCGCCATTGATATTAGCTTCCATATCCTTAAGAATAAGTTTCGTGATCACTTGCCAATCCGAATTGTCAGTATGATTCAAATTAGTATGAACCACGACCATGCCTTCTTTTAAGGCCGACCTATGAAGAAGTTGGAGAAGATGGGTTTTACCTGAACCGTAAGACCCTTCAAAGAAACGACAAGTAGACCCTCCCTTGAAAATTAAACTTTTGAGGATCTCTTTTTCAAAAAAACTTAGATATTTATCTGTTCCGACATCCACCCAATGAACCGAATCCAAGTTTGGATGTCCATGCTGCGTTAAAATCTCCAAGGTATTAATTATCGATTCCTTGTCCTTCATCACTTCTGGATCCCTTGCTTGATCATATAACACATGACTTGATAATCTTGCTGAGGGTCTAATCCATTTACAATCATCCCATAACCCTTGGAAACTTCTTGTTGACTTCCGGTCATCAGACCTAAACGGTTCTCAGGCGAATGTAAAGCTGTGTAACGGCGGTAACGATCAAGATTATAAAGAAATGCCCACGTCGGGAATTCCTTGAATTTCTCAATCTTTGCACTCGGGCCTTTGGCTTGGAGCTCATGTTCAATGAGAACAAGTCGTAATTTTCCATAGAACTTACCTATACGGATAGCCTTCCGTCCCTCATCTAATCGTTCTGTCATTATGGAAAAGTTATATGCATTCATGAATAAGTCGGCAAGTTCATTATCCGGTAATTTAGCACCTTCAAGTAACGACATCGATTCATTTTCGGCCTTGATAAAATCATCAACCTCGATTACCGACCTCCAAGAAATCAAAGCTTGACGATTATAGAGAAATCGAATTTGCCCTATAGCAGGTTTTAATTGTAATTCTAGAATACCTGTCCTCCAGCCGGAACTTGTTTCCCGAATTCCGATTCCCTTTTCAGAAACGTGTCTAAGATAGGCCGTTAGTAACTTGCCAAAGTTTATTTCACGAAGGTTTAAACCATCCGTACGAACTTTATTGCAATCCTGAATTAGTTCTTCATACCCTACACTAAAAGTCTCTATGGAAGGAAGGATTTTAGCGATTTTATCGAGTTTAATTAAACTATCCGGATCATCTTGTTTTAACTTTGTAATTTGAATGAGTGCCTTTAAAAAGGTTTTAATTTTACCTTGAAGCTGTTTTAATGCTTCTTTTTCGTTATAATAATTAATTTCCATAATTCGTCCCCTCCTGAAATTAAATATATTGGGACGTGGACATTTTCATGAAGGTTTTGTCCAAATTTCTTTTAGAGAACATTTGCTTATCTATGAACTAAGAGTTTTAAAGTCAGCCTTTAAATATAAAAAAAGACAAGCAACATCGGTTGCTTGTGTAGGAAGCCACAATAAGTTTTATCATCTGGAAATAGATCCTAAAATTCCCACCTTATTTATAAGCCCTAACTCTCTAAGAATAGCGGGCACCTGAGAATTTTCCCTGCTTGGGACAACTTTTCCCCACCGAAAACTAAGTTATAACGAGTGCGAAAACACTGATTAAGCTTACTAGCCCTGATTGAGATTCCTAATAGACACAAAAACCGTCCCCTTGTCTACATTAGTTGTCTACATTAGGATCGTACCCATGCAAAATTTCGATAGTTCCGAAGAAATTGTGATCGAGCATGTATAAACTAAAAACCATTTGAAAAAGAGGTCTACTTGTGAACATTCTTACTATATTTAGATTAACCTTCTCACCTTTCCAATAATTACTTCGGCTTGTTTCTGGTCCATTTCATTTATTAGTATTTCATAGACTTGTTGAATAAAGTTCTGATTTTTACTAGAAAGTTTATCTATGATTTGATCAAATCTCGCAAGAAGTAATTCATTTCTTTCTCCTACTTTAGTTTTTTGCTCGGTAATATTAACAGCTTTAACATTGACGTTTCTTAACTTTGAAGCATTCCTAATATCCGTGGCGATTTGATCAGTAATATTTCTAAGCTTATTAATTAAGTAAAGATAAGCTTCATTCTTCTCGAAGTCATCTCGTCGAGCATTAGGTATGATATTTTTATCGACAATTATTACCTCTCCTTGTACCCAACCGTTAAACCGTTCTTCCTTATATAGAGAATTAAGCAAGGTTCGATCTCCGATTAGGATATCTGACTTTCTAACTCTTAACCCCTTGACATTTTCATCTAAAACGGTTCCATACAAACTGCATTGACCGTACCAGACTAGTGCCACCATTTTATTGCAGTTGTCAAAAATTGGGGAGAAGTTAATTCCTGAAAAACTATCTACTACTTTCTTGCTCATATCTGTATGAAATTTGTCCTTATACGGCTTGAATAACTGAATTAAACTATCCTCATTTTCCCCCAGATATATATTATAGTTAGGAATCGACACCCCATGCTCTAATAATTTAGTATAGACTTCATTGGCAAAAGATAACTTTTTCTGATCAAAGGGAATTGGTGCCACCTGTTGAATATACTTCTCAATTTTATCTAGGTCGAGTAGATTGAGTTTACTGTTCACCTGATTAAGGGTTACTTTGAAATAGTGTTGATGCCTTTCGGCAGGTAAGACTTCAATCTGAGTTATTTTATCTAATACTTCTTCGAGTGTATTCACTTCTTCGTAAACACCTGGAATTAGAATATGACGAAGTTTGGCTGCATCAAGGGTAACCCGCGTAAGTGTGTCTTGACCATCATATGAGGTCTCAAAAACCAACGACTCACAGTAACTTAGCCCTCCAAGCCTCCCAATTCCTCTAAAACCTTTGTTTTGGCTTGGACTCTTTTTAGAATTTCCCAGGCTTGTTAGGGTGGCCAATGCCTCCTCCTGCATAATACCTATTCCATTATCTTCTATACTTAATTGAGCTTCCTCTTCATTCAAGAAAATCTTGATATAACTTTCTTTGTATCCTAGGAGGCCCTGTTTAACAGCATCATCAATTGCATCAGCGGAATTTTGAATGTATTCCCGAAAAATGATATTGGGATCTACGTACATTCCTGTAGTCAGTGACTCCAACACGTTCTTTCCTATTACAAAATTTGTCTTCATAAATCCTCCACTAAAATAGTTCTATCTGAAGTGAGAACGAATCCTTCGCCTCGTCGAGTACGAATCTCATATCCTCGTTGTCCTTACCCAACTCAAATTCAAGCTTCTTAAAAATTACGTTGATTTGAGGTAGAAGTATGCGTCGGACTGTCTCTATATCCTCCGATTGAAAGGCGTTCAATAAAAGGTCTTGCTCCTCATGTTTTAAAAGATTTAACTTATAGCACCATTTTGTAATGTGAAAGTAATTAAAAGGTGCTGATGAATGATACCGTATAAGTTCAAGGATTCGATCATTATTACACTGAGCCACAAACCATATCTCCAAGAACTTGTTCGTTGCATATGAACCGAAGAACTTAAAAAACGAATCAATCTTTGAGGAGCTAATTTTTAAACCACTACAATACTGGCATAGCCTATATAACATTAAAGGAAATTCTAAGCAAACATAGCTGATAACCAGTTCAAATATTTCCTGTTCTATTTGAACATCTAAATCTTCTAAGAGAGTAATGAGCCCTGATTCTCCAAAATAGTGCAGATAAAGTTTAAATAAAACATCATTTTTGATAGTTTTTAGGATTTGGATATTAAATTCATTCTTACCAATGAGCCTACTAAAGAGTTCCTTATCATGGTCATTTAAGGCCTCATATAGGCGTATCCATTCCTTTCTAGATTCTTCCCATATACTAAACTCTTCTTTCCTCTTCTTTCTTTCTTCCTCTGAAATCCGTGAATTTTTTTCAGGATTACCCCTTGTTGCAATATAACTTTCAGGTAGCAAGAGAATTCTTTTGAATTCGTCTACATCTTTTCCAAAAGCCGCATCGAAGAAGGACTTTCCTGATACGCCTTTACCTTGTGTCGGAATTAAAATCGCTTGTATTGCTCTTAAATACTTAGCATTCCACTTCTTACTGATATAACCACGGCGCTTATGATTTAAGGGAATGTAGCGCATAGGGAAAGAAAAAACATGGATCCTTTGCTTTTTCTCTCGTTCTCTCTCTTTGTTTTCGGTCTCCTGAAAATCCACATTAATACGGAGGCGTTCATACAGATCTTCTGGTTGATCCGCTTCACATTTCTTCCCCTTACACATAAAGTCGTCCGAATTGTAAAGGAGATAGTTAGACAAATGCGTGATATCGTTGTCCACTGCAGCTTTTATGGCATGCAAATAAGCATCCTTTTCCTGTATATGGTCAAAGGCAATTCGAGCAGGGCGTATAGCAATTCGACTTAACAATTCTACGTTTGACTTCGTAAAGAGATACGCATCCAAGCCTTGGTTAAAATCAACAAATCGGTTATTTACTTTGCCCGTTATTGGGTTAACATAAGTAGCCCCTTTATAAAATCCAAGATCTACAATCTCATTGATGATCTCTTCTAAATTTCTAGACTTTAAGACGTTATTGTCCATCAACAATAAGTCCCTTTTTTCTCCATATAACTCTTTAATTCTAGAGATTTGTTCCTTTATGGATATATAGGGTATATAGTTAGGCTCTAGTGTCTTGACTGCACAAAATTCACAGTTCATCCCGCAGCCACGCGTAGTGTAAGCAAAATAAGCATTGTTACTCGGATACAGATAATCAATATTTTCAAGAATGCTATAATCCGGTGTCAGTGCATCGATGTTAACTTTATCCTCATATCCGATCATCGAGGAGTTCGATAATTGGCCTAAAATAGGCATAATCCCCGTGCTTTCTTCCAATTCCTCCGGCATTAGGGTCGCCAAAATTCCGCCTACATAAATTTTTGAATAGTCATCTACTAAGGTTTTTGCATACTCAATAATTTCTATTGTTTTCTCCCATTCATAAGTGAAAAGTGTAGCAATATATACCCTATCCCATTCATTTTGAGTCAGAGCATTATCTACACTTTCTATTAAATGCGGCAGAGTATCGCCGTATCTTTTTTTATAATAAGGAGATTTATAAAGTTTTTCCTTGACGCTGACGCTAAGCTCCTTCGGGAGTTTTCCCTTTGAGAACCAGGTAAAATCCCCTCGAAACTCTTTGTGATAGCTAGCTATTTTCATTAGCCCTAGAGGAGGATATTTTGAGTTGTAATTAGGTTCAATCATTAAAATATTAGACATCATTTCACCTTATCATCGTTTTTACTACAAAAATTATACCACAATGAGCCGAAGAAAGCGATCACTTTCTTCTCCCTGTAATGCTGTTCCCTTCTGATGAGCTCAAGGGCTATCAATCTCAATGACATAGAGATAGAATCTTGCCCTTGTATATGCAACGTATACTTGATTTGGGTCCTCATCATACTCACGATGATTGAGATATATGACCACATCAGCTTCTAAACCCTTAAAGCCTTGAACCGTTCGAAAGGCAATTTGCTCTTCACTCAATCGTGTATTTTCGGTGACAAACTTAAAATGAGCGAGTTCTCGCTCTCCTTTTAGGATAGAATTTTCTATTGTCCGATTGGACAATACAACAATCGATTCATTGCTGACCTGTTCTTTAATAGTCAAGGTATTAAGTAATTCTTCTAATTTCCTTTTCGCTTGCTTACTATCCTTTACAACTATCTTCTCAGGCTCAACCCCTTCGAGAGTATTCGGCCGTACTTGCCTTCCCAAATTCGTTTCCTTCACTGCCCATCTATAGATTCCTGCCGTATTTCGAATGTTCTCAGTCAATAGCAAGGGGGGGATGCTAATCTTAAACCCGCTCCCAAAACTCCGATGAAAGATGTTCTGGTTTTCATCATAAAAAACATAAAGACTTGAATCCCTCTGACTCCTTAATAGCATACGAATACAAGAGGCCCATTCTTCACTAAAGTCTTGGGCCTCGTCCACAATGATGCAATCATACTTCAGCAAGGAATTCGCTGTCTTCAATCTGCCAGAGACACCCATTAGCTCCCTGCTGTTCGCGAACAATCTCCGATACTCGCTCTCCCCAAGCAAAGATACAACAAGCGAGTAGAAACTATGAACAACAATAGTTTCGGGTTCAACTAGCGCCTGGACGAACTCTTTTAAAGGTTTGTTATAGCAGATATAAAGGACTTTTTTTCCTTTACCTGCTTCATATTTTGCCTTTCTAACTCCTATCCAAGTTTTCCCTGTCCCCGCCCCGCCCACAATAAAAACTTGGGGTAGATTACAAAGAAGTTCAATATAATTATTTTGGACCCGATTGAGGCCTTCAAGCTGGCGACCTCGAATTTCTATAAGAGAACCGGCTGCTGCGGAGAGGGCAACTCTTTTGTTGACCATCTTTATGAACTTTTCCTGTTGGTCTGCTGAAAACGAAATAAAGTTATGAGCCTTTCCTCGCCAATACTTGAAAATCCGCAAGATATTCTCCTCTATGTGTTCTAAATCAGAATAATCAAGAATCAAGAACCTTGGTCCCTCCGGGCCGAAATCCTCTTCAACGCTGTAAAAAGGTAAGGCTACAGCAAAACCAAATACCCCTCTATAGAAGTACCCATTCTGCTCCTCAAAGTAACTTTTGAAATAGTACATACTCTCTTCAGCTTGTTTAAAGGGGCTTCTCCTTAAGACCCTATATTCCTCTTCTGAGGAAGTGTCCCATATCCGCCATTCGTTCTCAGACTTTTGGAGTCTGACGCCACCTTTAACTTCTACGGTAATATAGCCATAGCTCGGATGGAAAATGAGAAAGTCACATTCACTATGACTCTTTTCCCCATTGACAAGAGTAAACCATTTAACGGAGTAGAAGACGGAAAAAGTGTCAGATAATTTCGTTCGAAGAAGTTTATAAAAAAACTTTTCTGATTCGGTATAGTTATAATCTTCGATGTTTACAGGATACATCTTAGCCATTTATATATTCTCCCAAAAGCCATGAATTCGCTCTCCACTCGCTCGATCAATCCAGCCGATCAAATATCTACGATTGAGATCCTTATTGAAATGCGCACAGGAAACCTCATTCAAATAAAGACATCCTGCACAGGCTTTATCTCTATTTAGACAGGTTGGATCAAAAATACACTTCTCGATATCCCTTCTCATGGAATACAACCATTTATCGAAGTAAGCCTCGAAAAGATTAAATAAAGCCCCTAAGCTAAAGCCTTGCGAGTTTTGGCAATAGATAAAGACTGCTGGAATGTTTGGCATAATGTACTCAGATAGAGAATTCTTATCTAATCCACAGAGTACGGCTGCTTGTTTGATTAGAGCATGTGATATGGAATGAAGAAGGTTATAAATATGATAAGTTACATTCTCTTCGACCTCGTCAATGTTTGAGAACGTTGGAATTTCATCTTTTACATAGTTGATGAACCATTTCTTAAGCTCGTTATCATCCGTAAGGTCGGGTACAGCATTCTCGTCTAAGAACCCATTGAGTACCATCCATTCAATGATCTTCTTACGATCTAACTCGAAGAGAATTCCTTCTGTGCTTAGTTTTGTGGCGTAAACATTCTTTTTTTCATTTCTTTCCTGGGGAAAAGCGGAAAGCGCAATGGGCTTTTTGTCCTTCGAGGCTATGACAGGATCACTTGCCTTTCGTGTATAACCATAGGAACAGAATACGAAAGGAACATTTCCACTCGCCTGAACATATTTAATCCCGAACTTTTCTGCCGTGCTAAAGTAATCCTCAGGACTAGAATGTGTATTGAGCAGTTTTGAAACCTGCTTTGCGTCCTCAAGGTTAGATACAGAATCTGCAGCAGAAATCCGTTTATACTCAAGAATCTGTATTGCTAACCGATTTAACGTATTACGATCTACGTGAATTAAATGACTGTGGATGTAATCTTGTACTCTCTCAACCTCAGTCGTCGATGAAAGCCCTCCCAGAGCCATCTTTGCGAAAGTTTCTGCTTGTTCTTGAGACAATCCGTTGGATAAAAATTGTTTTACCATTAACTGATATTGGGAATTTCTCAACTCATCATTCTCTTTAGGAATACCATTTTTAATTAAATTTCTATAATGATCCATATCCATTTGATCTAGCCAATATGCAAGGATTACTTCTGCTCCATTATCTTCTTTAGAAAGAAAGTCTTCTTCTTCCATATGAATCAAATCAATTAAGGAAAATGAAAACGGAATAAAGTTCGCTTGATCTAAAGCATTCTTGGGATATAAAAGCTTTTTACAGGTAGGACATTGTTTTGTCATCTGCAAAATGATATTATCCTCACTACAAACAAACGAATACTTGCCCGTATATTTTAGATGCTTAAATTTATGGTCTGGATTGGGGCAAGGCTTTGGTGTAACTGGCCCTGCCCATCCACACTCACAGGCAAAAACGAGACTAATCTGTTTTAAGGGTTTATTGCAACATTTACTCCTTAAAGGGGTAGTCTTTGAAAAGGCTTCACTTGAATTAAACACTTGTATTTTACGACATTGACTACAAAAAAAGGTTAACGGGCTTACTTCAGCAATTATATCAGGATTTACTCCACTTCTAGGGGTTAGTACATCAAAGGTCAGAGTTGAAATTTCAGAACCGAAATTTTTAACTGCACCTCCGTTCGCTTGAAACCCTTCTGCGAGTAATTTTACCTGTTCAAGCAAGCGTGCTTTATTAATGTCCTGAAGCTCACCACTGTTCCAGTTCTTAACTTTAGCGGTATAGACTGTTCTTGTCTTTTTAATATAAAAGTCAATCCAAGAATCGGGCAGATATTTATAAAGCGCTTGGTTTACGCCCCGCTGCATTTCATTATCTCTTAGATCCATAATTACACCCCTACTCGAGTTTAACTTTAACTGGTTTATCGGTATCTCTGAGGCTAGTCATTGGACTATATAACCCCAACTTCTCAATGCCCTCTAGTAAATAGTAATCCTTCACATCATAGGATCGTGTTAATATGCCCTCGAAAACACTGTTCATCTGCTCTATAATATAGATTTTGTACTGATTTCCCAGATTATGTTGTACGTCATTCTCTTGGATACAACCGTAAGCTTTTAAGATATGCTGAGTAACTTCCTCTCGGTTAATCCAGCCCTCTTGGATTGCCTTTTTTAGATTCTTCATGTTATAAATGTTTCCATGTTCAAACTGAAGCTGCCTATCGTAGTAATTGATAATGATGCCTGCAAAAATACCCGGGAGTGTTTTTTCAACAGCCTTCGTTGCCCACCGGTTAATCGGTACAGGCTCTACTAATATATCTTTAAACTCATGGAATTTAACAAAGTTCTTGAGGTAACTTTGATCCTTTTCTCGCGAAGGCCGCATGATCATAATCACCAGTGCCGGAAACTTCCGCCCTGTTCTACTGTAGGCCTGAATATATTCTGCCGTATTGCCTGGCATACCAAAGAAAAACATAATATTGAACTTATCTGCGTCAACACCGTGTGAAATCATACTGGTAGCCGTGATCAGATTGAATCCCTCAAACACATTTTTGGTGGTTTCTACTTCAGCTAGGATTTTTCGTACATCCTGAAACGTATCATCCCCCGTCATTTTTCGTTCATCGAAAGGGCTGACCCCTTCTAACTCTAATTCTGTGTTAATGGGGTCTTCTAACGCGCTTAAAACTTTATTCCCATCTAATTTTACATTATTATATTGGAGAAAAATCCAGTAATCTTTTAAGATATCTAAAGCCTCTTGCTCATTGGCAAGTTCAATTCCAGGAATCTCTAGCATCCTTAAAGGATTCTTGTAATAGTCCCAAATAATTTGCTTCAGATACTTCATTGAATAGACAACACTATTAATGATTGCTTTCCCATAAGGGGCATAACCTAAGATAAAACGGTTTTCCTCCTCCTTATCCACATCCGCGTAAAAGTTATGATCGAGATAGGGAGATTGAGATGGAAATCGAATACCATTCTTAAAATATAGGTGATATAACTGTGACCCGTAAGAGGAGATTGTAGCAGTAGCTCCAATTATTTTTAGTTTCTTCTTTGATTTACTTAGATGCCTAATCATATACTGGAATAAAGTTTCATAGTGGCCATCAAATGCCCCTAGGGATTCTCTAATTAAGTGCAACTCGTCTTGAATGAGCAGAGTGGGAGCTGGGTCATAAAGTTCAACTTGCTCAAACTCTCCTATATCCACTTTACACTCTTTCTCTGTACATCGGGTCTTACTTGTATAGCCATGTTTTGGACATGTATGACTTACTTCACCCAGAATGTTTCTAAAATCTGACTGATAGCCTATAGCAGCCAATTTATCAATCGTACTTACAATAACAGAGGGGATATATCTGTAGATTTCCTTATCTACGATATATATCGGCAGAGTTCCATGTGATGGGCAATCAGGGGTAGTGCAGACGTGTTGTAATCTGAGATGTTCCTGATCCAGCTGAATTTGGATGCTCTTCTGTTGACAAAACGGACATCTATCAACAATTCTATATTCCTCATCCAACTGCTCCTGGGTTTTGTTCAACATCGCCTCAAGGACTTCTTTTGACAAAGCATTAGGAGTATTTACATCTCCGACATAATACCCTAAAGAGAATTCCTCGCTGTCCTTAATATCCACGCTATTTCTTCTTTCAAGTTCGGCTGAGACTAAGATATCTGCCATTCTGCCGACCTGTTGAACAGACAAGAGCCGAAGAGGGTATTTAATAAGAGCAGTATTACCCCCATTTTTTCCGCGCAATCGATCGAAAAATAAGGTGAAAATAATTGTCCCTAAAAAGGCCTCTGTCTTACCCCCACCTGTCGGAAAGTAAAGCAGGTCCACTTCATCAATAAAGGACTTTCCTATAAGGTCTTCACCATATTCACATACCGTTACATCCGGAATAAGTGACACGATGAAGACAATTTGGAATAAACGCCAGCTGTCATAATTTTTAGCACTTTTTGCAAAGGCCTTATTCATTAAAATAAAGGCCTTCTTAACATAGTCGTGTTCCTCGACCATTTTAATGCCCATTAGAAATCGGTCAATTTCAAATTCAAAAGATTTTATTTCCTCTTCGAATTGGTGACAGGCTTTGAGATTACTTTCCGGATCTGCCCCCAAGGACGTTTTTCGAGCTTCAAAATCCCGTTTCCACTTTTCTAGCTCGATAATCATTTCCTCATAAACGCCTCTGAGCACTTGACTCGGCTGGGTAATTAACTCATTAAAACGAACGACTAAATCCTCACGCGTCTTTAACCGATACTGTGTAAACAGAGGCAAATGTGTCGTTGTAAGAACTCTGGGCTTTAAAAGGTCCCAAGAAATACTACAATTATGTCCAATGCCCCTTTGGGTTTTATCGTATTTGTAATCGTCTTCGAAATACTCCAAGTTAATGGGTTGGAAATCTGCCCAAACTAGCTCAATAGAAAGCCCTGAATTGAAGAGTGTATTAATATGGGTCTTTCCCGCTTTCTTTCCAAAAGAATCGTTCGGTGTTTTATTTGTTAGAAATACTGAGATTCTATAAAGCTCATTCCGAAGTTCTTTAATCTCTACTTCGATTATAAGATCCCATTTTGGCAATACAGATTTCGCCTCTGATCTATTTTGCAAGAAATCTGACCAAGCTTCCTCCGACTCAAGCGCCTTTACAGTGATTTTCTCCCTGACCACTCTGTATGTATCGGGTTTCATGATGATTCTACAGCACTCTTCATCGATTATACGGTTGAGTCCATCATGAATTTCTTTGTAACCAAATCCCTTTGCTGCTTCAAAAATCTCGGATAACTTAATGACGTGTTCATAATTTTTGTTCTCTAAGCTAAACTTTTCGTAGACTGGGAGAATCTCGATTTTATCTGCTCTTTTTTTTTGAGCGGTCTCTTCAACCTCTTCCTCTGAGTCGGCCTCCTGAAGGTCTAAAAATTTATTAGACTTTTTGCCACTAAGTAGCGATGCCTCTTCAGCTGCCTTTTTCTGTTCTGCTAAGGTAGGAAATACTCGGTAGAAAAACTCACCCTTCGGAGAGATCTTCAATTCCGCCTGCTCTATGGCAAACTTATCGACAATGAAATCTACCCCAATCTGATGAATATTGGTTTTTGAAGAACGTATATCCTCTTCTGCCCCCATCGGCGATAACTTTCCTACATAAAATATATCCTCGGGTCCCTTCCCGTGAATATCGACGACTCTCGTTTGTTCTCTTCCTGTTATTTTACTGGTATATTCTTCGATGACCTTTTGAAGAAATGCAACTTTATTTCGATTTTCCTTACTAGGCATTTATTATCCCCCTAAATGTCAATAAACTTCTGAATCATCGCTAACTTTATCCCAATGATTCCATAAATCTTCTCAAGAAGGTCTCTATACTCCTCTTTCGATAACATATCCTTACTTCGCTCCAGTAAAGCTAAGCACTCAGAAACTTGATTCTGAGTCGTAATTCCGAACGTACTTAATTCTGAGATATTTCCTAACTGTCGGTCAACAAAGGCATAATGAAAATCTTGGTAAATAGTCATTTCAAGCATGTACCTTGGGGTATCATGGTACATATTTGTATTGATTAAGAAGGACAATAAATCTTTAGTCGGTCGTGTCTCCGAAATCTTTAATATATTCCTGAAAAGCTCGTAATCTTTTTTAAATTTTTCATTAATTCTTGTTGCAAAATATAACAACTCTTCTACATCTTCGAATTCAAGAAACTTCTCTCCCAGCATAATACAGTTCTCAAGTACCTTCGTAAGGTCTTTATTTTCTTCTTCTACTTTATCTAAAACCTGATTTAATTCCTGATCATTGATCATTTCATGTAGCCTGGCAGTATTCATTTCTTCTGAAAGGGCACTAGCTTTTAGTATAACAAAATCTTTTGATGAACTTCCTTCACCTGGCTTGCCTAGTAACGCCAAGTCTTCTATCAAAAAAGAATATCCAATCGCATCGACCTTGACTTCAATATAATCATTACTTATTAAATTCTGACATACAATTTCGCCCTGGCCGATTACGCCTTCATAACAAATAATACTTTCCCCAACGATAAGTCGGCCATCAACCACTAATGAACTTCCTACACTGAGATTTCCCTCGACCAGTGCATTACCAGCGATAATTCCCGACTCAATAAATGAAGTTTTACTTACCTGTAATTCGTTTGTTTTTAGTTCTTTAAAACACTTAATAAAGCCATCAACTTCTATCGACTCTGCTTCAATATTACCCAAACAAATAAGATCTTTAGCTACTTTTATTTTCGAGGCCTTAACATTTCCCAATACAATAAGCGAGTAAGCTGCAATAATCTCCCCCGTAGTACATAGATCTCGTAAGATTATTGCAGAGCTATCGACTTTAATGCTTTCACGGTAACTTTCTGGGTTATAAAAAACCAGCTTATCCTCAACCACTGAATTGGCGTTCGAAAAGTCCAACTCAATCATTATTTCATACCTCTTTCATCTATTGCCTCAATTAAAAGCTTTGAATATATTGACTTCTTTTCATTCTCATTAAGTATGATGTACAAATAATCTCGCGCACGAGTACATGCTGTATACAACGTATTAACGTTTTTCGCAAAATCCAAAGACTGTTCTTCATTTAATCCCTTAGCTTCCAAAACCTTCGCTTGTTTCGTTTTAAAATGAGCTCCCATGGGGTTCAAACCGCAGATAATAACCGCCCTGAAATCAAGCCCTAAAGACGATTCAATAGTACAGAGGGAGAGTCCTTGCCGGTCTCCATAAAGTACTCCATAAGACCCATCTGTAGAGGATATCAACTCTGAATATTCAAGGTAATACTCATTAAGTTTATCTTTTAGCCATTTTAATATATAGTAATGTTCACTTTGGTACTGCCGATAGAAGAAAAGTATAGCAATTTCAGATAGCGGTATATTTTTCTCTTCATTGAGATAGAGAACTTTCTTTACTACCTCCTCAGCTTCGTTTAGACGGTCTGTCAAAACGAGCTCCGGCTCCGGCCCATTTCTAAATGCCTTCCCCCTTAAAAATAAATCCTCATTTTCTTCTAGGCTAATTCCATACTTCTTTGCGTATCGTTTGGCGTTTTGCGTAAAAAGATCGACATAACGGTTGATCTCAATTGTATTCCTATAGTTCTTCTCGATTCTCAGACTTCGTCCAGTATACTTTGGAAGTTCGGGATTTCCCTGCCAAGGTGCATTCCCATGCTTGATGTTAGCAGCAATATCTTGGGACTTATCACCCGAAATCGTAAAGAAATAGTTATCCGTTGAATGGCTTTCAAGTAAATTGTAACAAAACTCATAGTGCTCACTCTTAAAGACTTGAATCTCATCTATAAAAATTCCATAGAATCTTTTTTTAATCTTTCCCTTAATAAGTGCTTCCTGTGCTTTTTCAAAAGTCCCTTGAAAATCTGACATCACAATATCAATTCCTACTTCTGCTAATAAATCTTGGCAAAGTTTATCGAAGGTACAGCACTTGACATTTCTATTTCTAAAACCTGCCACGTTGATTCTCCAATTATAGGAGTCACTTAAATTTCGATTTTTACAGGTTATTAAAAATTCCTTATCGGGATGTTGACTAGCAATTTTGAAACATCGAGAAACCAGCAATACACTTTTCCCACTTCCTGCGCAGGCTAGGATAAGTTGATGGCCCCTTTTTAAATTATTAATAATATTGATTTGTTCGTTGTCTAAACATAATGCCTCAACGAATAATTCCCCTGGCTTAATGTTGTAAATAGCATAGGGAACAGTTTCATCTCGTAAAACGAGTTTACCCTCGTACTTTGTGTACTGCGCAGTTCTAGGAATCGTATATTCGGGAGCAAGAATGTGCATTAAGGAGCTAATGCTCTCAATATCAAATCGATAATCTTTCTTATAGGGGTAGGGACAATTCAAAAGCATAGATTGAACAAACCCTTCGGGGTCTTCACTTAGCTGTTTCTTAGTATCACTAAAAATACTGTTCTCAAGTAGTTCTTGATGAGGCTGAATATTTACAATATGAGCGACTAACTCTTGCTTTTCTATGAGGGGGAAGTAGTATTTATAGGTGAAGGGAAATACAAGGGAGTTCTGTTGCTCTCTATTAATAAAAGGTTTGTGGATGCGGATCTTATTAAATATTTTTTCGAAGGATTTCTTCCTAGCTTCCCCGAGAATGGGAAGCATGTTTTTTAATAGGTCTATATTATCCATTGGGATAGTTTCTAAAAAAGTTAGCCCAGTCGTTGTAATTAGTACATTAACTGGGTTAACTCCTACAGGGTTTATTTTAAGAAGAAAGTATGACCCTTCAGAAGAAATTTTGTTTTTAGCCAAAGTGACCAATAATTTTTCGTGTTTGGAAAGTTCTAAATTTTGATATTCCTCAGGTAAGATGATCATATTAGCCCTCACTATTTAATTCTAGTATAATTTCCTCAATTAGCATATCTACATTTTCTTTTGTTAAATTTTGAGTTAATACGTTACTAACTACTTTTAAAACCTTTTTACTTTTTGCGTCCAACTTTTTAATCTTATTGATTTTAAGGTTTTTACTTTTCTCTGTAGCCTTATAGAGACTTGTCAAATCCTTAAGTGTAATCTTTTTACTTTTTTCTTGATCCTTTGATTTTGACTTTATTGGCTTGAGTTCTTCAATAGTTAACTCTAATTCCTTTTTTAGGTTTTCTTTTTCGAGTTCAGAATTAAACCCTTCATTATTATAATTGAAGGCCTTGGTTAAAGTTTTTTGAGCAGCATCGAGTTTTTTATCGTTGAAATCATTTCTTACCTTAGAGGCCTCTCTTATCTTCTTAGAAATTTCAACCCCTACTTTTACGGTAATTTCATCAATAAATACCTTATAGGTTTCATTTTGTTCAAAATCATCTCTTCTTGCGTTGGGAATAAGCTTATCACTAACTATAAAAACTTCACCTTGAACCCAACTATTAAATCTTTCTTCTTTAAATAATGAACCCATTGTCTTCGAAGTACCAATTAGAATATTGCCTTTTCTCATTCTTAACCCTGAAATCTCTCTATTGACTATACTTCCGTTCCATGCGCACTCAGCGTACCATCCGATTGCAACTAAATGATTGTCATTACTTTTTATACTAAAAGTCTTTATTCCTTTAATTTCATCTTCTATCTTCTTACTCATATCTGATATAAATACCTGAGCATTGGGTTTATAGAGTTGCCGAAGGTCATTTGAATTTGTTCCAAGGTAGATCGGGAACTCACTCAGCATAAAGTCGTTTTCCTCAAATGTATGAAGAATCCTCCCACCCCAGAAGAACTCTGGACTATAGGGCAGTGGTCCCACTTGAGCAATATACCCCTCAACTTTTTCTAGATTCAGCAGGATTGAGTCATCCTCAACCTCTTGCATTTCTACCCTAAAGTAATGTGCTTGTTTATCTTCATACGCAGAAGACGTTGTAATTACTTCCTCCAATACCTTAGATAAATCGTAATCATCGTAATTTCCGGGAATTAGAAGTTCCTTTAATCTTTCACAATCAAATTCCACAATGCTTTTTGAACTTTCACCTTTATATGAGGTAACAAAAAGAAGCTTATTACAGTAGCTTAGCCCCCCAAGTCGACCAATCCCTCTAAATCCTCGATTTTCAACATGCTTCTTGTTCGAATTCCCAATAGCTGTTAGTAGACTATATACTTTTTTAGCCGTAATTCCGGTACCATTATCACAAATAGAAATCTTCTTTAAGTTTGAATCAACGTATATATTAATCCTTGCATCATCTTTGTTTAATAAACTTTGGTTTATGGCGTTTTCAATTGAATCCACAGCGTTCTGTATATACTCTCGATATATAATGAGTGGATCAATATACATACCAGTCGTTAAAGATTCGAGAGTATATTTTCCAATTTTAATTGCCTTATTTCCGCTTAAGATACTTTTCATCTAAACATCCCTTCTGCGACACTTTTAAGTTATATTTCGATATAGAACGCTATAATCCTCCACAAATTACATTTTTATGAAGAGCAAAGAAAATCTAACAACTACCATGGTAAATATACCCTTATGAATAGAGAAAGGTCCCTTATGCAATCGGGATAAGTACCGTGCATTCAGTGGTTAACTTTTATATTAGAACCACTACCAGTCGGACAACCTACTCTTGCTAAATAACCGTAGGTAGGGGGCCGTTTTTCCTAGGTCACATATTCAATTACACTTTACACATTGCGTAAAAGATGCCTCCTAAAAAAAAATTCCCTCGTAATTCGTCCAAGGGAACATAAAACGCACCATCAAATTATCCCCCCCCCCCAAACCCTTGATATAGGGCTACCTCCGCTCTATCATCACGACTGTCTTGATGTGTGTTGGGACGTCAAAAGAAATATGAACAGATAACAATAGTTGCTTTTAACAGCATTCAGGATAATTCTCCTTTTAACCCCTCGGTCAATACCCCGATATACTTTTTCGCTGGCCTCATTTTTCTCTACGACTCTGCTGTTTGTAAGCTTCATAATCGGGATAGAATCAAAGGTTCCCTTGCGGAGCTTCATGTTATACTAGGTGGATTCAGGGCGTGGTATGCCCCCGCTGCTCTCCTCCCGGTAAATATGCTCAAACTGCTCTTGGGAAATGAGATAAGCAACACCTTAGGCATTACCTGGCCTGGATACATCTTAGATAGGAGATCCCCATATTGTCCCAACTCCTCGGAATGATTCCCTTAATACATATCATACGGAAGCTCAAAGAGCATCTTGACACGCGGTAGAGTGGTGTCGGTGCATCGTCTACGATTTCTTCCCTTATGGCCCCGCAAAATGCATTCCCTAGATATCTGCTGCCGCCAAGGTAGTTGGCATGGTTACAGTTCCCACATCCATGAACCTAACATTTTAAAAAGATAAACTAGAAATCTCTTAAAATCTCATCCTATAATTTACTTGTGTAATCTTTTCGCGTAATACTCCCCCAACTTCTCATCACAGTGCTTCACTATCCAATCCTTCTCTTCCCCGCTTAGCTTCTTGAAGATATGCCGATTGAACTCCACATACTCAATTTCCTTACATCGGTTTATAAATCTCATGTCCTCAAAACGCTTAAAGGGATTATCAAAGATATTCCGTTCAACTTCCTTTTTGGTATAGCCTTCTTTGCAATAAAGACTTGATTTCTTCTCAACGATTAGACCCTTTTCTTTCCTGTCTCGATAATATTCCAGGAAGTAATTCACGATATCCTCTACCAGCACCCGACCATTTTCGTTTACATGGCTTAGCATGGCCTTAAGCAGCAAGGGTTTATAAGAGAAGCTCATATCCATGGTCTCGACCATCTCCATGAATTTATCCTTCATATTTGCAGGGTTAATCAGGTCCCAACCGAACTGTTCTGCATATTTCTTAACTGATTCTTGTTTGAAGTACTTAAAACTGCGTTGGTTGCGTAGAGGCACAGCAAGGTCCGAAGTAATCTTTCCTTCGCGGATGTATCTATCGATGGTTTCTGATTGGACGTCAACCATTCGCACGAATTCTAGTTGTGAGATCATATCCTTAACTTCATCCTGCCAATTAAAAAGGTCTACCAGTTCATAGTCAGAGACATCCATTGGGAAGTCTAGATAAACCGAGGGCTTTTCACCCTTAGCTAGCAAATCCCGGTCCAACTTAAACTGGTTTTGTGAAGCTAGGACATATCTTCCAGGTTGGTAGTCCTTTATGTTAAAAATCCTATGCAGAGAGTAAGGTGCATTAAATAAATTAGCATTGTCGATGAAATCGAAAACCATCAAATATTCTTTGCCCTTGCTTTTGCGCATTCCTCTCCCCAATTGCTGAAGGTAGAGTGTTTTTGAGAGAATAGGTCTTGCCATGAATAAAACCTCGGTTTTGGGGCTATCCCAACCTTCATTTAGAAGATCACAGGCGCAGAGAACGTCTATATCTCCGTTCTCATACTGATCTAGGATTCTTAATCTTTCCGACGCTTTTGTAGTTCCTGATACTGCCTCACTCCGAATACCGTTTTGTTTGAACAACTCTGCAATTTCCTGAGCATGGTGGACTGAGGCACAAAATATCACGGTTTTCTTATTCTTTACCCAATTTTCGTAAGTTTCAACGAGAATCCGGTTTCTCTCGGGCACAAAGAGCTTACTTTCCAAATCCTGCGAGTAGTATTTGATGCCATTGATTCGAACTGTAGAGAGATCAATATTTGTTTTTACTCGAATGCAGCGAATAGGGACGAGCTCACCTATTTCAACTGCTGTATGTAAATCCAGTTTATGGGCTACTTTTTTAAAGACTTCAAGTAGATCTTCTCCATCTGCTCGATCTGGAGTAGCTGTAAGTCCCAAGGTAAATTCTGGTTTAAAATATCCTAAAATCTTTTTGTAAGTACTCGCTGCACCATGATGGCATTCATCAATAATCACATACCCAAAATCCTCGGGTCTAAATTCCTCGATGTTCTTAGCAACACTTTGGATGCTGCCACATACGACATAAGCATCCTTATCCTTTTGCTCTGCGACATACAATCCCGCTAGGGCATTAGCCCATTGGTCTTTAAAGGTGGTGTATGCTTGAGTTACTAATTCCTGAGTATGGGCTAAGAACAAGGTTCTTTTACCTACACTTTTTGCATCGCTCACTGCCGTCACCGTTTTCCCTGTACCTGTGGCATGATAAAGAAGGGCGATGCTTTCACCCTTGGCACGCATAGCTTGAAGACTGGCTACAGCTGAAAGCTGATGATTCCTGAGCTCTATGGTTTTACCCTTTTGCTGGGGGAGATAATCTTCCAGCAGTTTAAACGCTGGGATTTCCCCTAAAAAAGTTCGCAGCTCATCCTTAACCTTTTCGGGTTGGCGCTTTAACTGATTATATACCCACCGGTAAACCTTCCAATTATCATAGATAAGACTATTTTGTTTCATCAAGTCATCATAATATTTGTTGTTGGAAACCTTGTTGGGATTATGATAGGTTTCGCCATCAATTTCTAAAGCGATATTCACCTCTTCGCTTTGAAGTGCAAAATCTATAAAGCGCTTGTTTCCGTAAATGTCCGTAAAAGGGTACTGAATAAAAAGATATTGTGCTTTATCTGGGCCGAAGGTATCACAAAACAATTCGATAAATAAATCTTCCGCTACGCTATTAAGACTTCCACTTTGTTTGTATTCAACTGTCAATTACAACAACCCCTCATTCAAGACAGTAACTATTTTCTAAATTTGCCTTATCATAGCATTGGTCGCCGACAAAATACTGTACTTCAGTCAGTCCCGGATTCTTCCTCGTAAGGAACTAAACTCGGCTTTATTTTTCGAATTCCCCCACGCGGGTCTTCGACATCCCCGTGGTAACGTGGAATAACATGCACATGAAGATGGAAAACAGTTTGCCCTGCAGCCGCTCCCACATTAACCCCAATATTGTAGCCATCAGGATTGAATCGATTATGTAGGTGTTCCTTCACTTCACCCAGTAATTCTGTCATGGCCTTTATTTCCTCTTGGGTTGCCTTGAAAAGATCGTCAAAATGCCGTTTAGGTATGACAAGGACATGGCCAGTATTGACCGGGAACTTATCAAGAAAAGCGATCGCCAGCTTATTTTCGGCTATAACTTCCGTCTCAGGTTGTTTACAAAATGGACATTCCTTCATTTCTACTTTCCTCCATTTACGAACGTATTCCACATGACTTCTATGCCAAAAAAGCGGCTACTCCTCAAGAGGATTCTTGTAAAAATATTATATTACAACTCATTAAATTCTTTATTATTCTCCCAAACCCTGCCAATCTTCTATTCTTTTTCTCATCCATAAAAGGCTAAGCTATGCAGAGATGTACTCTTAAGCCGCACTTTTCCCAATCTGAAAAATTCGCTCTAAAGTGAAAATGCATTATCACAGTATTAAAAGCTGCATTGTAAAGGCATAAGAGATCAATCATGCCATTGACTTGAAGCGAAGTTGATAACTTCTAAATATCGTATCCCCCTTTGCCCTTTGATGCTCCCTACTCCCTATTGAAAAGCCACAAAAGCCTTACTCAGCCAACTAAAACAGCAAATAATGTAGTCGATATAAGAAAACGGCAAAAAATCGGTCGTAACGATCCTTGTCCCTGTGGAAGTAGAATGAAGTTTAAGCAATGTTGCGGTAAAGGATAAGAAAAGGCTTTCACCCAAACTTTTGAGTGAAAGCCTTTTAAACTCTAGATTAAATTTACTTTTCATTTTCCTAAATTTAGAGCTTTTGCTTCTTTCAAATCTATCTTAGCTTTATGCCCATGTTTTTCTAACAAGTGTAATAGGTTCCCGCCATTAAGTAAAGTGAGAGGCTTGTTCTTAGCAAACTCATAAGCGTCAGGACCATAGTCTGCAGTTGTTACAAGAATCCCTTTTGTTGCACCTTCATTCATAACAGTTCCAAATAAGTCACGTACTGCAGACACTCCAACTGTATTTGTATAGCGCTTAGCTTGAATCACTATTTTTCCACCTCGGATTGGATCTGGATCAAAAGCAACTGCATCTACACCGCCATCTCTACTTGCTTGGGTAACTTTTACTTCTCCACCGTTAGTAGAGAATTCATTTTCGAATAATTCCCTAATAAGATGTTCAAAATCCTCCCATGAAATTGCGGCCAAATTAGTGGAGTTATCGAGTGTATAAGCCACATCATGAGATTCAACAAATCGTTTATCTTTTTTGTTCATAGTTAAAATAGGTTGTACAGGAGTAATTCCAGCTAACTTCGAGCTACTAACTCCTTTGAGATTCTTGAAGCAAGCCTTTGGATCTACATTTTTTAAGTCAATAGCTTTGAAAGCTTCTTTCTTTACTTGGATACTCGCTATACAAGCATCTTCACGATTCCCGGTTGCTTTGTTCAAGTAATTTAGCCAACCGTTAAAAGAAATAGCGTCTATAGCATTAACGACATCTGCCTCAAATTCTTCATGGAGTGCTCTTAAAATCAGTTTATAAATAGTTGAGTCGAACAATTTATCCATGAAAGCTTCGTTTTGATATGTTACCTTTAATTCATTTTTAGAAGCTAGGTACTTTACTTCTTTGATATTTGGAAATGCTTCGATCTCTGGAAGCATATAATCAATAATAAGTATTTTATTTTGAGGATTATAATCCAGTTCAAAGTCCTTATCAATAAATTCTGGAAGAGAGGATTTATTTAATACAATTTCGCAATACTCGAGAATTGCTGAAACATCCAAAGAGTTGTACTTTGATTTTAGTTCATCGATTTTCGCATTAAATTCATTTTGCTTTTTAAGATAGTCAGCTTTCCCGCTTTCCCATTTTTCAACTTTATTATTAAAATCACCCATACTTTTTTCGTAGTTTGTTGTCAGTTGATTATTTTTCTTAATTGACTCATCATAAAGCCTTTGCCACTTTTCGTGGGCAGTTTTATAAACAAGTTCAGATTCAGTAATCGCTTTGTCTTTTATTGAATTAAAAATTTTTGACAAGAAATTTAACTTTGGTTGAAATTCTGGAGCATTCTTATCTGGAGCAATAGGGAGTGACTCTAGCTTTGGTTCAGATGGTTTGATTGGAAAAGACACCTTAAAATCATCCTTATTCTTCAGTGTTTCCCAGTCAACTGCATCGTTGACATCCAAAGAGCTAAGTAGAATATCTTCTATTTTAGCCAATTTCTCATCAGCTTCTTTAGTTTTGTTAATAGCCTCTTCTACACTAGCCTTTTTGTTTTCTTCTAAACGCTTTTTCTCGGAGACTGCTTTCCATTTCTCAACCCATTTTTCAACCTGTACTCTAACCTTATTTTCAAGAATTTCTTCGTCTGTAGCCGTTATAACTTTGTGTTCTTTTAAACCATCGTGCCAAATTTCTTGTTGATATTTCAGTATCTTAGTTCCGTTTACATTCCATATATCTTCTACAGACCCATATCCTATTAATCTTTTCAAGTCTTCCTCATCGTCCTCTTCATGTAATTTAATAGAACCATTATTTAACTCTTTAACAATTGGTTCATTAGAGTTGAAAAGTAGAGTATTTGCATCGAATTTCGGATTAATTCTCTTCATTTCAAAGGCTTCATCGATAATGTCTTTAGCATCTTTTAAATTTAGGGCTGTGTTACTTCTGAGAATCTTTATTGCTTTGATTTTATTATTTCCGCATTCGGATATTAATTTATTAAGACCGATCATTTAAGCCTCCAGATTTGACTGATAGATTACGGCAAATAAATACATACCTTATCTTACAAGTTTTACTACAATTTTACCAAATAATACTTAATAATTAAAGCTTCCGTAATACTTCGATATTTTAGGGCGTTCCCCCTTCTCTTAATTACTAATTATTGTTAATTGCATTTGTCTGCACCTTACTATCCTTGTTTAGTTAATGGTAATTATTGACCTTTACGAAAATAAGAGAGAAATGCTATGATTAAACCATTATTTTGTCTCCCTAGGTACTTATTCGTACCAAACTGACCTGACTTTGAAACTATCATCTATCACCTATATGATAGCTTACTAGGTGGGGTTTACATTTAACTTGTGTAAAAATAGACAAGGAGGAGGGAAAATATTGAAGCATAAATTAATTGCCTTAAGCACGATTATTTTAATCCTTTCTCTACCAACAATTGCACTAGCTGATTTACAGCAGGACCTCTCGAACTATCAACACCAATATAAGGACTTAGAGAATCAACAAAATGCCCAAAAGCAAAAGGAAAATGAACTCGTCAGTCAAGTTGCTGGGCTTAATCAGTCTACCCAGACTTTAAACGCAAATATTGCCTTACAAGAGCGTTCAATAAAAGACAACCAGTCAGAAATAAAGAAATTAAAGGATCAGGAAAAGCAACTCGCTGACCAAAAAGAGAAAAACCTTCAAGAACTACGATATATTTTACGGATGAATTACATGGGTAGTCCTTTGAACTATTTAGAGGGTTTATTTGAGTCTAAAAGCCTGATTGATATGCTCGAAAAAGTAGAACAAATTAATTATATCGTTAAAGGCTTTGACAAATCCCAAAAACAAATTGTTCAATTAAATGAGGAAATTAGCGAGAGGAAATCCTTAAGCGAACAGAAAAACAGTGAATTACAAACAGCCTTAGAACGCCTCAAAACCTCGAAAGCAAGTGCAGAACAGGCTGCTCAAAAGCAAAAGAATTTACTCTCGCAATTAAATACGGAGCAAAGAGCAACCCTAAATTCCAAGAACCAAACCCAGGCCAACATTGATTATGTGCAGCAATTAATTCTCCAGGAACAAATTGACGCGGAAAATGCGAAGAAAAATCCTGTTGTCAGCGATAACGGGGGAGGAAGTATCACTCAGCCGGTTAAACTCACTGGAACAGTAGGCGACCTTATTGCTTTTGCCGAGAGATTTATCGGGGTTCGCTATTTATGGGGTGGCACAACCCCTTCGGGCTTTGATTGTTCGGGTTATACTCAATATGTTTTTCGGCAGTTCGGAATTAATCTCCCCCGAGTATCCCAAGACCAATTTAATGTGGGAACTGCAGTATCTAAAGGAGATTTACAACCGGGGGATCTTGTGTTCTTTAGCACCTATGGTCCCGGTGCAACTCACGTCGGAATTTTTATCGGCGGGGACGCCATGATTGATTCAGAGTCCAGAGGGGTAACTGTGACCTCCTTATTTAGCAATAATTATTGGTCACCCCGATATATTGGAGCAAGACGAGTCATTCAAAATTAAAATAGCGAATGAAGCTGCAAAAGGCTTAGGAATGCTCTCATGCACCCCTAAGCCTTTAATTTTTTCACAGCTGCAATTCCTATTGTCGTAGTTTCTGTAAAAGTATATCGAATTCTTTAATATACAAACTTAGAATTCTAGAATAAGATCCTCTAGCTTTTTCTTCGGAACATGATGGATACTCTGTTCATCACGCCAGTAACGTACATCGCCTGATTCATTTATCTCATCTAATACGACAATCTCTTTAGGCTTTCCAATGGCTAGTACCATCAAGATTTCATATTCATCCGGAATTTGTAGTTCGGCACGTAGCACTTCTCGGTCAATATTGCTAAATTGACAAGCTCCGAATCCTTTATCAGTCAAACCCAAAAGTATCGTCTGGGCTGCTAGACCATGATCCCAAAATGCAGGTTGTTTTTGCTCTTTGAGCATAATGATATAGGCGGTTGGCCGTTCTCCCTCATTAGGTCCTGACCAATCCTTTAAGTACCCCGCCCATCTAAGAGTTTTGAATATACGCTGGTTCTTCTCTTCCTCATTGTAAAGAAGATATCTTAAGGATTGGAGATTACTCCCTGAGGAAGCATATCGTGCAAGGTCAATAACCTCTCTTAAGATTTCCATAGGTACCGGAACGTCTTGAAAAAATCTCCTATAACTTCTCGTTCTTACCACTAAATCTTTAAGCATTAATTTTTAATCCCCCTCTTTCTTTACTTTGACTTAAACAATCCAGAATCGAAGATATCATAATCTGCACGATGGATGTACAAGGACTTCCCATCGACGATAAGTCGTGTCATTTTCGGCAGGTCAGACGGAACCTCTACTAAGACCTTGTTCCCTTGGTAGACCCCAATAATAATACCCATCTGACTCTTAACAATAATCGTTTTATTCTTTCCTACCTGATTCATGTAGGAGTTAATCGTTCGATCTACAGGAACCAGTGTCCCTTGCCCTGTGGTCGATGCATTTTTAAGATACTCCATATCATAATCTTTAATCATATCGATGCCTTTTTCAGCAAAAATCATGGTGGAACCTACGTGAAGTAATTGTTTACCTTCTACTGTAATGTCTAAGACTTCAGACTTAAATCCATTACTTGTTGCGTCTTTATTGGCGAAATTTTCAAAAAGGCCGATATTTATGTTTCTTCCTTGGGCAGTTAAAGTGTTATTTCCAAAATCATCGTAAGATAAGATTTTGTAATCATCCCCAATAAGTTTACCCTGAATTTTGTTCGTAAATGCTGAAATGGCTGCACAACCGCTTAGTGTTACCAGTGTTAAAATTAGTAACCCTGCCAATAATGAAAATCTTTTTCCTGCTTTCATTATCCTATCCCCCTCATTTTAAGTAGAAATCTCCTCCCATTGTAACCTACTGTAGTGTTATTAATAAATACCTTTTGTACCTTTCCTTCCTACCACTCAAAGGCAACCAACCTCTTATTTGCCGACACTATACACTATAATGCATACTTTCCTCATTGATTAACAAGATATATCGTATTGAAATAGGTTTAGGAAGTGCCATATAAACCCCTAATCCTTTTCTAAAGCAACGGAACCGTGTCCTTGCTTTACCTCATATAATGGTATTGGTAATTTCTTCATTTAGCGCAAGGAAAGGATGAGTAGGATTGAAACTTACGGGTGAATCCTTTTATAGAGTAACAATACTAAGTGCCTATTCCACGTATTTCTGGATTCGAAGCCGCTTTGCGTCAAAGCCTTCGGCCGCAAATCGAGAAGAGGAATTAAAACGGCTGAATCAATCGATGGAAAATGAGGGGAAAAGCAGTGTTATGCTTCGGGCCTTTTTAGCCCCTGCGCTTTTTCTAGGCCCTACGCTTTATGTCATCTATCCTAAGTGGGTCAGTTATTTCAAAATTCCTTTGTCTTCTCCATTAAGGTTAGCTGCTACAGGTGTAACTCTTACCTCCCTCCCCTTTTTATACTGGATTCATTATCATCTTGGGACCTTCTGGTCCTCTGATTTGGAAGTACAAGAGGAGCATCAATTAGTTACGAGTGGCCTATATCAATGGATTAGGCATCCCATGTATACCGCTTTACTACTTTTTTATGCCGGGACTTCCTTAACTGCAGCGAATTGGCTTGTCCTCATCCCTAACTTTGCTTCTATTATTATCATGCTCTCTAGAATCGAGAAAGAAGAAGAAATGCTTTTTAGGAAGTTTGGTGAAGAGTACCTGGATTATATGGAGAGTACTGGTACCCTACTACCAAAACTGTTTTAACCTCTAATCCTAAAGACAAATATTAAGGACAAGGTAAAGGCAGGACCACTATCTTAGATTTGGCCCTGTCTTATTATTGGAATCAATTCATTGAACCTGCCCTGTTTCTAATTGGTACAATGCACCCTTTCCAAGTTCTTACCTTGAGTGTGCCTCCTCCTCACTCGTACTAAATTCACGATATATGCTGAAGGGATCCAAGGCACTCACCCGATTAATAAATCGTTCTTCAAACGAGTATGGGAAGATATTCAAGCTCGTCTCATTTTCTCCTGAAAATTCTTCAATATAGAATTCAGCCTTCACAAGCCCTTGCTGGCTCATGATTTCAAGGGTAACCAAGACGCCCTTTTGACGTTGTCCTTTGTTCTGAAGTGTTTGGATAGGGTACCAGCAGTAGTCGTCGTCTAAAATAACAAACTCGTTAAGTTTTAGCTTTTTATATGTCTCCAAACACTCCTTCATGTTCGCTCGCGATCCAAAGGTGACAGGAAGGGCCTCCTCCTTAGAGTTAAGAAAGATTAGGTTTACCCTTAAATTTTTAAAGGGCAAGGGAAAACCCAAATAAACTTTTGAATCCATTAATCTTAAACAGGAGGATATGGCCGCAAGAGTAACAACACTGATACCATTGTTTACTCGATCAGCATCAATAATCTCGTGAATAGTCGGCAACCTACCCACTTTACTTGTGCTTTTTAGATTTCCAAAAATCTTGAAGATAAAATATAGGGCGAGGAAAACCGAAAGGGTTAAACTGCAGATTAAATAAAAAATCTCCTTATATGGTCTATCGGAATACATGTGGTCAAAAGTCATTGTGGTCCATACTAGGGCACAGAACCCTAATGCAACCTGGGCGAATCGAATAATGATATGCGAAAAATCATGTTTTTCATTGAGGATTTGCTCGTAGAGTAAAAATTTCCGAAAGACTTCCTTCCCAATGGCGCCTTTATCTGAAAATATACCTTTCTCATAGGGCAAAGAAGCGAGGCTCCATAGAATTTCACGGCTACGCTGAACGTTATGTTGGCTATTCATCGAAATGAAAATGGACATAAGGCCGACGAGGGAAAAAATCCCCGAAGTAAAACTGAGGATAATAGTAAGTGTAGAACCTGACATAAATTGTATCCCCTTAATGCTTAAGTATATTCTTTTTAATAGCATTTCCTTGGGGAAGAAATCTCATCCGTTCGAGATGCCTACAGAAAAATGCAAACCAGAAATCCCTGCTGTGATTACACATTTCCTTCAACTCTTGCATAAATTACGATGGCTTATTGGCAAGATAGTATGGACTCAGTCCGTGGCCATAAATAATGATTTTGAGGAGAAGACGTAATGAAAAATAGGAAGCAATTTACGTTTTGGCTCTATATCCTTTTAAGTGCGTCGATTATCCTTGTCGGATTAATAAAGGTTTATCAGAATAACTGGTTTTCATTCGGCATGTCGATGCTCACACTTATATTTATGACCCTACCCTTCCTGATCGAAAAACGCTTCAGGCTAGAATTCCCCCGCCAATTCTTATGCATTTTACTTCTTTTTTTCTATGCGTCTATGTTCCTAGGAACGGCGAATCACTTTTTCACCCGATTTTGGTGGTGGGACAAAATGCTTCATAGTTTTTCGGGGCTAATATTTGCTAATCTCGGATTCTTGATTGCGATGTATCTGGGTCGCAGCCAGGAGCTAGATTCAAAGTTGAATCGTACTTTAGTCACAATGTTTTCCTTTTGCTTTTCAGTTGCTTCGGGAGCAGTCTGGGAAATCTACGAATATTCAATGGATGAAACCTTTGGGTTCCTTTATCAAGGGATTGGTATAGACGATACCATGCTAGATATCATCTGTGATACTCTAGGAGCTTTGCTATTTGCGCTCTTCGCATTCTTTCAGGGGAAGGAAAAATTCAAACTAATTTCTAAGGTCGATGAACAAACAGAACGCTGAAAAAGCAGCCGGGCCTGCCGACTGCTTTTTCAAGGAATGTTCACTTACTTAAAGCGTTATGCTTCTCATCTTTTCCAGCGCTTCTTCTTTCCGCCGGTGACGATTTCCACGCGGAAGCCTTTCCTGCTCTGCCGAACCGTAGCAGCCATAAATCCGAAAAACATCACCGACCATACCCCACCTGTCATGATGATTCCCATCAGTATCCGTAACGCTGTCGGCCACAACACTGGCCTACTCAAGAGATAGAGGGAATAAAGGACACCTGACTTAAACCCGCCTTCGAAGGATATAGGCGGAAGTCCCTGAAGGATTGTGACAAGCTCACTCGGACGGAAAAGGTAAACTATACCTACTCCTAGTAAGAGGATAAAAAAGAAGTTGATGAGATACATAAACAGAGATGCACCGGGGTTAATACGCTGTTGAGGAGAATCCGGGTTATAGCGACAGTTATTAATGGAGTAAAAGAGCCCAATTGCGCTTGAACCTAGAGAGAGGAACACTGCCCCTATCGCCAGAGCAAGAATCAGTGTAGCGGAAAAACCGATGGCTAAGGCTGTACCCACTAACAAAACTTCCATCAGCAACAAGGTTGGTAGAACGGCTGCCACCAATTTTCCCCAAACTATAGGCCATCCTGCAAGGGGGACACTATTTAATAGCCAGTCGGATTCTCCCTCCCTGCCAAACGATTGCAAGGCCATGTTACCGCTGAACATAACTGTGTACATAATTAAAACCGTTATTAAGGAACTTTGGCTCGAAGCGCCCGGGGCGAAAAGGAATCGGGCTACGAAGAACACTAGGATAATCAGAGGAGTCATGTAGCCAAACCATTCGCGGGTGTCACGTTTCATAGCGAGCAAATCCTTCTTAGCTACTGCCCACATCCCCACTATGGGAGAGGCTGTCGCAGGGACCTCTTCCTGGAATATTAAATAAGAAGTATTCTCCTGCAGGTGAGGCTTTACCAAGTTCGCTACGGCGGCCCGTTTCTTACGACGTCTGCCCCCTTCTCCTTGACTAAGTGAGATAAAGCCCTGGCGGAATCCCCGTTCGACAAGCTTAAAGGCCATCAGAAAAAGGAAAACGCCCAGGAAGAGTATCAGCAGACTCCACCCGAGTCCGAAGAGGAAGTTTCCAGAAATCCCTGATACTAGAGCTCTTGAACCCCACCCCCAAGGAAAGAAGTCCATCACCCGGAGCATCCGTTCTTGTCCTGTAAGCCATGAGCCTATATTTACCTGATCTCCGCTACTTATGAGCAGATTCGGAAGCTGGAAAAATAAGGCGATCAGAATGCCTGACAAAGCCCCAATAAAACCTACGGCTTCCTTGCTCCGATGTGGCGGTACAAGTCGCATTACCACTAGATTAATGAGTTCTGCACCAGCAGTACCTATACCCAATAGCCCAAGACCCACCAAGAGAACCAAAATGCAAAAGGATACTCCCGCTTGAAAAAGAAGCCCATAAAAAACTCCCGGTAGAAAAACGAACAAAAGAGCTGTCAATAAATTACTTCCGATAACAGCCAGTGACTTTACAGCAAAGACTGCTTTAAGGTCGACGGGTGCCATAAAGAGAAGCTCTAAGTCCTCTGACATGTAAAGGGCAGCAAAAGCTGCAGTAACTCCAAAAAAAACCTGACTGACTAATCCACTCATAAAAAACAAAGTGAGAAAACCTTGGGCCGTTTGAGGGGGCATCGTCTTTAAGGACCCGTAGGCAAAGAAACCTAGGGAAACTAAGATAGACAAGGCTCCCAGGAAAAGTGCTACCGTTGCTATCAACGTTCCCTTTGGCCGATGTCGCATCTTGTTCCAAGTCACTCGCCCTTGATTTCTCAATAAAAGCTTAAAGTCTTGGATAAAGGATTGCTCCTGGGGTGGTCCAGTCAGTGGGGGTGGTAAAACTATTTTCATAGGTTTATCCCTCCTCTAAACTTTTAATGAGCTCAGAGTTTTCGTTCCCACCTGTAAGTTCTAGGAAGATATCCTCTAAGCTTTCCCCGGCGTGTCCCACCTTCTGGCGAAGTTCCTCGGGGCTACCTTGAGCAATCAATTGACCGGCTTTAAGAATGCCGACACGATGACACATTCTTTCAGCAATCTCCAGGATGTGTGTGGAGACAAAAACTGCCACTCCCTGTCGTGCTAGCTCCTGTAGCACGTCCTTTAGCAAACGTGCGCTGGCAGGATCTAGCCCGACCGTAGGCTCATCGAGAAGGATGACCTTCGGCTGATGGATGAGTGCAGACGCCAAGACTACCTTCTGCCGCATACCATGCGAATAACCCTCTAATAATTCATCCGCTCGGTCGACAAGTCCAAACATGCTGAGAAGCTCTTCCGCCCTTTTCGCAACGATTTCCTTTGGGATCCGATAGAGGGCTGACATAAGATATAAGAATTCCCGTGCCGAAAGCTTACCATATAATTTAGGCTGATCAGGCACGTAAGCCATGAGAGCCTTGGCCTGAGTCGGTTGTTTACTGATATTATAGCCACAGATAAAAGCCTCTCCTTCAGTGGGCTCCATAAGACCAGTTAGCATTTTGATCGTGGTTGTTTTACCTGCACCATTGGGCCCTAAAAACCCAAAAATTTCTCCGCTTTTTACCTCAAGGTTAAGACCTTTCACTACCGGGACCGACCCATAGCGTTTGGTCAACTGCTGTGTCTTAATTAAGACCTGTTCTTCCATAAACATGGCCTCCTTTACGGTTCTCTTATGGTTTACTGATTCCCTATTTTTTATGGCCTTTTATCTAGCGAATTTTCGCTCCAAAAGGGATAAGCCCCAGCATAGCAAATTTAAAATGCTGTAGTCCAAAGGGGATGCCAATTATCGTTATGCAAAAAAGTACACCGATTGTAAGATGCGCCATGGCCAGTTCCCATCCCAAAAAGATAAGCCATAAGATATTCAGCAGTAACCCGCCTACTCCAAAATGGCCAATTTCTATTTCTTTGCCAAAGGGCCATAACACAAACTGGGCAATCTTAAAGCACTGAATGCCGAAGGGTACTCCAATAATGGTGATACATAATATTAGACCGGCTAAGAACCATCCAATAGCCGCAAGGATTCCACCAAATAATAACCAAATTAAGTTCCCTATAAAATTCATTGTCTACCTCCCTTTTATATAACCCTAAATCATAATGTATTCCTTATTTTACGAGTCAAAACAAGCTAGGTTCTTTCCTCAAATCCATATATGTAAATACAATGTTCAATGTGAAGCTTGCAGTTATTTGTCACTGCAATATTTCCAATGAATTTTGCTTCTACACATTAGTTTACCTTCTTCACAGGCAACTGTCACCTTTAATTCCCTAGAAGAAAAAGAAGTGGCTCAAGCCTTAAAAAGCTAGAGCCACTTCTTTGATATTAGTCGCTTAAAAGGTAAACTATTGACTACTGTAAATCGTTTTTTCTTTGGTTGAATTCCTCGGTATCAATTTCACCTTTTGCATAACGCTCTCTCAGAATAGCTAGAGCGCTGTCGTTGGAGGATTTAATGTCCTTTGAAGCTTTCGTTTTTCTTGAGTTATACATTTTCACTAGGAAAACAATAACCACGATCCAGAAAATTGCTTGTAAGGCCATACATAGTAATCCAAACCACGGATGCGCAGCAGAGCCATAGCCGAAGCCATTGCCATAGCCATAACCGCCCATCATCGAATTTCCCCATCTCATCATCTTAAATTCCCCCTAAGTAGTTATTCGCTTTCTAAAACACGTTTACGCTCATTGAACTCCGCAGAATCGATTTCGCCACGAGCAAATCGTTCCTTCAAAATTTCAATGGCGCTTTTGGAATCACCCTTATGTTTGCAATGGGCATAACGACTATCACTATTATCCCAGAAATAGAAGGCAATCGCCAAAAGAATAATCCAGCCAAACATCATAGAAATCATCCTCTCTAACTTGAACCTATATATTAAATCTATAAATAGTTTACACCACGCTTATGAAGAACTAATGAATGGATTGTGAATAATTCATTACTTAATCAAGTCGCAGCGCGAATTTTGGGCAAACCGATACGCAATACCCACAGCCGAAACACTTCTCTTCATCAACCTGTGCTTTACCCTTTTCAAGGGTTAAGGCATAAGTCGTACAGTTATTGACACAAATTCCGCAGCCAATACAGAAATTCGAGAATCTCTTCAGGGTTCGGTGGGGGGATTCGAGCGGCCTAACATGCTGCTCGTCTATCTTGTCCTCCTTGAAGTTAATATTAAGATTTTCGTCTTCGTTAAAAATTCGTAAGTTTTCAGTCAGCTCACTTTCCTTCGAAATTCCCAGAGCGATAGCGTTGATACCAGGAATACCCCTCACGAAGTCTATACACTCCTGATAGCGATTGCTTAAGCGGCCCCCGGCTAGAGTCTTCATGGCTAGAATCCCTTTGCCAGCCTGATGAGCCTTTTGGATTACTTGAAGCATGTCCTCTAGATTCCCATCCAATAGGCCCAGACCTAGCTTATTCACAGCAGGGTTTATAATATCAAAATAGTTAAGTTCAGTAGCTCGATTCAAGACCTTAACGGAATGGGCGGAGATGCCTATCGCCCGAATCCAGCCTTTCTGCTTCGCCTCAAGTAGAGCTTCGATTGCTCCTACCTTCTCCCTATCGAACTCGTCTGTTCCTCGATTTACATGGAGCGAAAATATATCGATAACTTCACAGTCAAGAGACTCTAAGGCCTTCTCTAGACTCTTTTTCATTTCTTTATAGTCTGAAGTAGACGAACGAACGGAAAGAATCACTTCCCCGTGATAGTGATCCAATGCATTCTTTATTATTGTGTAGGGATGATACATCTGGGCCGTAGTGTCGATAAAGTTGATGCCATGTTCTAGACCTGACAGAAGGAGCTTCGTCCCCTCTTCTTCCGAAATCTTAGGTCTGAGAGAGCCCATATGTGCTGTCGCAAAGCATAATTCACTAACTACTAAACTCGTTCCTGTAATTTGATTCATCTTCATATATATAATGTTTCCTTTCCATAAGTTCTACTCTCATCAAGCTTGATTTTTCCATAGTAAAACTCTAATATTGTTATACAAATTAAAAACGAGGAGGTACTCCATGCAAATAGCTAAGGGAATAGAAATGCTGGAGATTTCAGCAGTGATTATGGGAGCGCCAAATACAATCTATCCCACCCTTTTCTGGGATTCTGAAACGGTCATCTTAGTTGATACGGGATATCCTGGACAACTTGCTCTCATCCGTCAAGAGATGGAAAAAGCGGGTGTTCCCTTTAGTCGGCTCAACAAAGTTATTATAACTCATCAGGACATAGACCATATAGGATGTTTACCGAATATTGTCGAGGAAGCTGAGCAAAAGGTAGAAGTTCTGGCTCATGAACTGGAAAAGCCCTATATTCAAGGGGATAAGCGTTTACTCAAAATCACCTCTGAATCGATTAAGGCCGCGATGGATGCTTTGCCTCCTGAACTCCCCGAAGATATGCGCAAGGCCTTTAAAGCTCGCTTAGAAAACACCCCAAAGGCGCGAGTGAACCGAACTCTCACGGATGGGGAGGTATTACCCTACAGTGGGGGAATTACTGTAATCCATACCCCAGGTCATGTACCTGGCCATATCTGCCTTTACCATGCTCAGAGCAAAACTCTGATTACTGGAGATGCATTAAACATTATTAATGGAGAGTTAGTTGGAGCTAATCCTAAGCACTCTAGTGATATGGACTCCGCCAAAAAGTCCTTACAAAAGCTCACTCAGTATGATATCGAGGCCGTGATCTCCTATCACGGAGGATTATTTGTCAATAATCCTAACCAACGGATTGCTGAATTGGCTAAGGAAGGCTAATTCGTGTAAAAGAAAGATGAAAAAATTAAAAAGGCTTAGGAATACGTCATATGCGTATTCCTAAGCCTTTTTAATTTTTTCATAAGTGATACCCGTATAGTCTTTTCTTAAATCTTGTGGTCTGTAAAATTCACATTCTGGTGATTCAACCAACGGATTGTCGAATTGATTCGAGTGTCAGGGTTATTCCTAATTCCTGGCCAATCACTTTGAAGCTCTCAATCAATCCTGCGTCCACCTGGATTCCTTCTTGGATCCTCGCTTGTTCCTTTTCCCATTCACGCTCTCCGGGGAGTTTGACCTCGAAAAATCCTGGAGCGAGAGCATTCGCCTTAATTTCAGTTATGAATTTCTCGACTCGTACAGTGTATTCAGTCTCTGAAAGGAAAGCATCTCCTTTGACAAGGACTAGGAAATGACCGACATTCGCAGGCTCTTCGCTGCTTCCATACTGCCAAGCCACTTCCCGTCCATATCCTGCACCTGTAAATACTCCTGCTAGATGTTCCACCGCCAAACTTAGAGCGTAGCCTTTCGGGCCAGCAATGGGTAGGAGAACGCCTTCGAGTGCTGCTTTCGCGTCTGTCGTGGGGTAGCCTTCCTTATCGAGAGCCCATCCCTCTGGGATGGTTTCTTTACGTTCAGCTGCCTTAATAATTTTCCCTCTCGCTACGACACTGGTCGCTAAGTCCACAATAATATGGGGCTTTTGCGATCTGGGCATTCCGAAGGCCATCGGATTCGTTCCAAAATAGGGCTCCTTTCCTCCCCAAGGGGGAGTTGCTGGTGGGCTATTCGTCAATATTATCGAAGCAAAGCCTTGATCTGCGGCCTTTTCGCAATAATAAGTAGAGATTCCAAAGTGATTACTTTTCTTTATTCCGATTGCGCAGATTCCTATTTTCTCAGCGATCTCTATTCCTTTTTCCAGGGCACGAACAGTAACCACTGAACCTAGGCCATTATCCCCATCGACCGAGAGAATTCCCGGTAAGATCTGTGTGATTTTTAGGCTTGGCTTCGGGTTCACTAGTCCACAGCGAAGACGTTTGAGATAGACTGGAAAGCGGCTTAAACCATGACTTTCTATTCCCTTCAACTCAGCTTTGATTAGGTTATCTGCTACAATCTCAGCCTCATCAGAGGGAACACCGGTTGCTGTAAAGGCTTTTGTCATAAAATCTTTGAGGTGTTGTATCGGAAGGTTAATGCTCATATTACACACCCTTAAGTGATCTGCCTGTGCTAGCCATTTTGGCTACTATCCTATACGCACTTTCTAAGGCCCCAGGATTGGCTATCCCTTTTCCTGCGACATCGAAGGCCGTACCATGAGAACAGGTGGTAACAGGACAGGGGAGCCCAGCCATTACGGTGGTTCCATTATCGAACCCTTTTAGCTTCATTGCAATCTGGCCCTGATCGTGGAACATTGTCACTGCGGCGTCAAATTCCTTCTGGAATAATTTCATGAAAAGTGTATCTGCGGGGAAGGGGCCAAAAATATTGATACCTTTCTCTTTAGCCTGTTCCACTGCTGGTGTGATTATATCGATTTCTTCTAGCCCACAAGTACCACCCTCTCCCCCATGAGGATTAAGGGCTGCTACCGCTATACGAGGATTCTCCACACCGGCTTGAATAAGTGTTCTATGCACAAGATTAATGGAATTCATGATTTTCTCAACCGTTAGATTTTCACTGATATCCCGTATCGGAATATGGCTCGTTATCCGCGAAGTCCATACGTCATCCAAAACACTCAGTTCTCCTCGGTAGCCTTTATAATCAAAGAAAGTAGTGAGTAAATCAATGGCCCCATGTAAAACGAATCCAGCTAACTTCATCGCTGCTTTGTTATTGGGAGCAAAGCAAATACCCTCCATAAATCCTTGTTTACAGTATTCTACACAGTACTTTATATTTGTAGCTGCTTCCCTGCCGCAGTCAGGACTCACCACACCCATCTCTATACTATAGCCGTCAAAGGACTGTGTGTCTAAAAGCACGAGTCCACTCAGGGCAACTGCCTCTTCGATTGTATGTGCAGTCTTATACTCGAAGGCTACGTTAGCAATTTCCATCCCTCTTTTTAAGACACGTTCATCACCAACGAGAATGGGCTGTGCATACTCAGTTAAGACTCCCTTTGCCGCTGCTTTGGCGACAATCTCCGGACCTATCCCTGCCGGATCTCCTAAAGGTACGCCTATTACTGGTTTAGCGTGCATATCTTGTATTACCAATCGTATCCCTCCATTTACCGTGTACCGGGGTAGTCAAAACATCCATTACCTTCTTAATTATTGGCTATTATCTACTCAATAGTTTTTCTGCTCTTTTCTGATTGAAAATTCCACAGTAACATGGTTTGGCCAATATCCGTGCAGCCGCTTCGGGGGTCATCCTTCCCCCTTTAACGGCCTTCTTCATCTGTTCGACTAAACCTGCCGCGATCATCCCATGTCCACACATGGTCGTAAAGCACATAATTTCTTCCTCAGGAAGGAGTTCTGTATTGCCGTGAATTCCGAGCGAGATATCCACTGAATGCGGGCTCAAGCCAACTTCCTGACAGATATCACTGACCCTATCAATCAGTCCTGTGACAACAACCGATAGCCCGATTTCTTCTTCCTTTAAGCGGTTGAGGACATTAACTACTTTTTCACGTTCATGGAAGCAACACATGACTGGCGAATTATCTTCGGTTTTGGCAATCATGGCTTGAGGATCTATGCCAAGAGTAAGGTTCTCTTGAGTCGTCAAGGATCCCAAGTTTGTCGGACCTTCTTGGAAGATGATTTCCAAGGTGCGTTGTACTTTCGGGGTACAACCCACATGATTAAAACCCATGGCGGGTCTAGAAATCAAAACATAATCGTCTTGGAAGGTATCTTCTGCTCCAACTCGGTGAAGTGAATGCGTCATTTTCTAGTCCTCCCTTAAGGGCCGCCCGAGGCCAACATTGACTTTCATGTTCTTCGGAACTTTTATGCCGATCTTCTCGAGACGATCAACGACTGGGAGTTTACCCTCTGAGTCAAACCGAGCCACAATCCCCCAGGAAAAGATGCAATTTGCCTTTCCAGCTGTTTCGTATATCTTGGTGCAGATTTTCTCGAGCTGATCCTCGGGAATGACGAATTCAACAATTGCTGAAAGAACCTTTTCATTTCTTACCTCTGCTTTGATGATGCCGGTAGAAGGGGTATCCATGAGGAAGGTCAACGGGTTACACGCTTCAAACTCAATCCCCTCTTCTGCTAAAGCTCTCGTGATGATTTCCACATCACCTAGTCGAGTTCCCACACCAGGACGCCCGAACTCTAAAGCAATCCCGATAAAGCCTCTCTTAAAGCGGGCGGTGACATCATTGGTCTTCACTTCTTCCGTACCTCTGCCACGAACTCCCGTATTCTCATGCTTAGTGGTCGGATCGCTGAATACCTTCCGAACCGACCGAGGCCACTGATTGGTTTCCTCCGGCTCGAAAAAGGCCTCCACCGGACATTCTATCTGACGAACACAAATCCCACATTCTACGCATTCATCCCAGTTGATCGTGGCCGTAAACGATTCAAGTTCTATTGCACCCATAGGACAATAGGGCAGACATTCTCCGCACCCAATACATAATTCGTCGTTAATCTTCAAGCGATGACCCTCCTAAGATTCAATGAGGTACCTTTATAGGGAACCTCCCTGCAGATTACTTCCTCCTGATTTCCCTTTAAGGATTGTCTTCCAAACACTCTTAAGGAGTGGCCAAACGATAACGAGGAAGGAGACCACGAGGATCCCAAAGGCAATCGGCTTTTGAAAGAATATCACGAGACTTCCTTCGGAGAGAATAAGGGATTGACGCAGAGAATTTTCGAGTAGATTCCCGAGAACTAGAGCCAAGACCATGGGTGCTGCAGGATATTTCAGTTTTTTCATGATATACCCCATCGCACCAAATCCAGTGGCCAATAAAACGTCAAAAATGGCATTATTAAGACTATAGGTCCCTATCACAATGAAGGCCATGACAATGGCATTTAAGATACCACTTGGAACTTTAAGCATTTTAACAAAGAGTGGTACTGCTACGATACAGAGAATAACAAGTATGATATTCCCAATATACATACTCCCGATGAGTCCCCAGATGAAATCGGGATGCTGGGTGAATAACATCGGTCCCGGTGACAAGCCGAGCATCATGAGAGCACCTAACATGACCGCGGTACTACCAGATCCCGGTACACCAAGGGTCAACATCGGAACCATGGCCCCTACTGCAGCCGAGTTATTAGCTGCCTCGGGAGCAGCCACCCCTTCTATTGCCCCTTTCCCGAATAGCTCTGGATTCTTGGAGCCATTCTTCGCTATTCCATAGGTTATAAAAGAAGCAATCGTTGCTCCTGCACCTGGGAGCATGCCAATAAAGAAGCCAATGATTGAACCTTCCGTGATTCCGAAGGCTGATTTCCTCCAGTCTTGTTTGTTGGGAAAGAATTTCCGCCAGCGTAGATCTTCTTTTTTAACCTTCAGTATCTCTCCTTCGTCTTCAGACTGAAGAAGTTCAGCGATACCGAAAACCCCCATGGCGAGAATAATAAAATCAAGTCCACCGAAAAGGTGCATGGAACCAAAGGTAAAGCGCTGAGTTCCCTCGATTAAATCGGAGCCAATGACGGCAAAGAAGAGCCCGACAAAGGCGCTAAGGAAGCCTTTAGCTGGAGAATTTCCGGTTAACCCTGCCAAAGTCGTAAGGCCAAGGACCATGAGCGCGAAGTATTCCGGTGGACCAAAACTTAAGGCGAATTTGGCAAGAGCAGGGGCCAAAAACATAAAGGCGACGACACTAAACGTTCCTGCTATAAAAGAAGCGAAGGCTGACATCCCGAGAGCTGCCCCAGCCCTTCCCGCCTTGGCCAAGGGATAACCATCCATGGTCGTCATGACCGAAGCGGAGTCACCTGGTACATTGATAAGAATGGAGGTAATCGAGCCACCGTACATAGCTCCATAATATATGCCACAGAGCATGATGATGGCAGAGGTTGGATTCGCCCCAAAGGTCAAGGGAACTAGAAGCGCAATACCGGCGGAGGGGCCAATCCCAGGTAAAGCTCCGATTATGGTTCCGACTATAACTCCGATAAAGCAATAGAGAAGATTAATAGGGTCTGCGGCTACAGATAGACCCATCATTAGATTTTGTAAAACATCCAAGTTATCACCCCTATCTATAGTCCGAGGAGACTATCTGGCATTGGTACACCAAGTGCAACTACGAAGGTAAGGTATAAGGCAAGGGTCGAAATGACGGAGACAAGACAAATCGTTCTCCAACGTGTCGTTCCCAAAAACCTCATCATGAACCCAATCATCAGACAGATGGCGATCATAAAACCAAACACATAGGAGACAAGGACAGCACCTACCACCCCACCGAGAATGACTCCCATCGCTCTGACTTCTTCCTTTTTAAAGGGTGATTTCTCCGTACTCGGTTTTATAAAGGTTTTTGCTATGAGGTATATAGAAGTCAGTCCAATGGCTATACCCGCCCAAAAGGGCATAAAACCAGGTCCAGGGGTTGTATCGTGCCAATAGTTCATTCCAACGGCACTAATAATCATATACACTGAGAGCAAAAGGGTAACAATACCTGTTATACGATCTGCGCGATTCACTAGCTCACATCCTCTCAGGATTACAGCAAAGGAGAGATTCGGAGAATCTCTCCTTCTCAATGAAATGGAATAGGTTTATTTCTTGGCCATTCCCATTTTGGTAATATATTCTTCATAGGTCTTATTGACTTCTTCGGATTTCTTGCCAAAGTCAGCAGAGTTCAGATAGGATCCTTGGACTCCATTTGTCTTCAGGAAATCCTTCCAGACTTGAGTTTCTGATGCTTTCTTGAAGGCATCTTCAAGATATTTAACGATCTCTGGGTCGATATTCAAGGGGGCTACGACACCTCTTTGCTGGGCAAGAGTGATGTCAAGTCCTTTTTCTTTAAAGGTAGGAACATCGGGAAGTGAGGTTAAACGAGCATCAGCGGATACCGCCAAGGCCCTAAGCTTTTTGCCTTCGATTTGAGCTAGGCCCTCAGAAGGGTTAACGAAAGCAAAGTCAACATGACCACCGAGTAAAGCGGTCATGACCTCACCGCCGCCGGTGAAAGGGACATACTTCATTTTTGCTCCAATTTTATCCTCTAATATTTTGTAGATAATCGCGTCATCGGAAGCGCCACTGGATCCTGCAGCACTAACCTTATTCTCACCCGACTTCGCTCCGGCGATGAGTTCATCAAGGGTCTTGTACTTGGAATCGTAGCTTACCATCAATAAGTTAGGGTCCTGTCCTAAACCGACAAGCGGGGTGAAGTTTTTATAAGTAACGGGTGAACCACCGGTAATGGGGACTGTATAGAAGCTTGAACTGGTCGTACTGATAACATAGGGGTCTCCCTTTTTCTCCGCCACATAAGCCCAGCCAATGGCGCCAGAACCCCCGGGTTTATTCACGACAGTAATGGGTTGTGGAATAATCTTCTCATCTTGAAGGATCTTGGCAAGCTGACGTGCAAAGACGTCACTTCCTCCACCTGCCGACATGGGGACAACGAGCTCAATCGGTTTGGTAGGATAATTGAGTGCTGGTTTTGCCTCGCCCGCTGGTTTGGTGGTAGTTCCTGCTGTTTGTGTATTACTGCAACCCACTAGTGACGTTGCTAAGAAGGCAGCCGCCATAATAACTGCACCTAGACGTAGTTTTTTCATCCTTTTAAGTCACTCCTTCAAATTTCATTGACAACAACCATTAATCTCCCTATATCTGCCTGGCACCACCTACCCTCTCCTTTCGACTAAATAGTATCTGAGGACTAACTTCCACACTATGAGTATCCTGTGACAAAAACCTCCTGTGGCAAAACCATCCGTAAGGAAATCCACCATTGACAGTGGTGGGTTTTGCTGTGGCCGTTAACTTAAAGGGCTGCCCAGCTGCGGGGGAGGTTTTGCCGAAGCCGCTTGTTGGATAAGAAACGAAACGGCGAAGGACGGGTTTTGCTGTGGAATTAGGTCCTAGATAAGCCAAGTTAAGGTTCTTCTGCTACAGCTACATACTCCTCAGAGGATATTGGTACATACTTCTCAAAGAGTTTTTCAGCACGAACTGGATTGAAGATACCCGATACACACGGATGTGATAGCATATTGGCAGCCTGCTTTGGAGTTCTCTTACCTGCTTTCACTTGGGAAATTGCTTTTTTCACAAGTTCTGCGGAGATGAGACCATGTCCACACATCGTCACAAATTCTAAAACCTCTTCGGAGGGTAACTCTCCCTCTCTGCCCCAAACGTTTAAGGATAAATTGATAGAATGAGGTTTTATCCCAAGCCTCTGATTCATTTCAACTAGATTCTCGATTGGGCCTTGTACTGTCACTGACATTCCCGTATCCAGTTCCTTAATCTTACGAACGACTTCTTCCACGACTTCTCCTGAGGAGAAACAGCAACGTACCCGAGGCACCTTGACTAAACACCACTCTTTTATCTTCTCGATATCAACCCCAGACAATATGGTTCCGGAATTGTAGGCGCCTATGTTCACCGGTTTCGCCTCGAGGATGATTTCGAGAATTTGACTCATCTTTTCTTGGGAACCCTCGTGATTAATTCCTGAGGCTGCAGTAACAAGAAGGACATAGTCATCTTTCAGAGATTCAGGGGTTCCTCTTCTATGAAGGGAGTGTGTCATGTTCTTAAGCCTCCTTCTTCTCTCTGATAATATGGTAAGGTCTACCGAGCCCCAAGTTCATTTTTGCGTTCACTCTCGGCTTAAGACCTGTTTTCTCTAGGCAAGCTAACACGGGTAGACTACCATCCTCTTCGTAACACCCAATAAGGTCTAAGGAGAAAACAGTATTAAGCTCTTTGGATACTTTCTCCACAACCTCTAAAACGGGTAGGAGATTATCGATTTGGGTATTAAACTCAATGATTGCTGAAATCATTCTTTCCTGCTTATATTTGGGGTCGATGGTCCCCAGTTTTCTATCCTCCATGAGGTGGGTAAAGGGATTGCATTCCTCGAATTCAATTCCTATAGCAGCTAAAGCCATGGTCACTTTCTCAAGTTCATTAAGATCGGTGCCTAAACAAGGACGCCCCATTTCTATCGCAATCCCGATTTCCCCTCGGCAGACTCGACCTGTGACGTCATTAGTTTTAACTTCCTCTGTCCCTCGGCCAGGAACATCTGTAACTCCATGGGTTGTGGTCGGATCACTAAAGTACCTTCTGGTGCCCCGAATTGTCTCATTCATTCCTGGTTCTTCATAGAAGGCTTTTGTCGGGCACCGTACTACGAGAGGACGGATACAGTTCCCACACTCGAAACAAGCCTCTTGATCGATGATTGCTTTTTTCTCCACCATAGTGATAGCGTTCGCTGGGCAATACGGGATACAGATTCCACAGCCAATACATTTTTCTTGATCTACAAACATTAAAAACATCACCTCCAACTTTTTTTAAACCTCTTCTAAAGCTTCATCAATTCTTGTTCAGGCTTCCTTTATTAATCGATCGACGTAGTCGAAGGACGCCTTTGCGGCGCTATAGCAGTCAGGAAACTGCTCAATCTCCATGGAAATGTAGTGCTCATAACCGAGTGCCTTGAGTACTCTTAGGACCTCGAGGAAATTAATACTTCCTACCCCAGGTACTCCCCGGTTATTATCTGTAAAGTGAATATGCTTCGTATAAGCTTTTGCCTCGATAAAACTTGCGGCAATAGACTTGTCTTCAATATTCATATGAAATAAATCGAGCATTATGTAGAGGCTGGGAAGCTTCAAATCCTCAAGCCAAGCGATTCCTTCCTGTGTAGACTTTAGGTTATCGATAGAAAATCGACTCTGAGGCTCTAACGTAACCAGGATATTTTTGCTGGAGGCATACTCGCAGACCGATATAAAGGCTTCCTTCATCCACTCTCGAGCCTGAAGAGCATTCCATTTGTAAAGATCACCACGTAGCTTTCCGATATTGACTTGAGCTCCAAACCGCGCGGCAAAGTCAATGACTGCCTTCGTCCGTTCGATGGCTTCTCTCCTTACGCTTTCATCAGGGGAGGTAAAGGTTAGTTTATCCTCAGCTGCTAGAGGTCCTGTGCCTACGGCGGCGACTTCTAATCCGGAGCATTCAAGAATTCGACAAAATTTCTCTTGGTCCATGGCCCTAGGGTCCCTCACAAAGGGCTCGATTCCTTGATAGCCAATCTCACGGAGTGAGAAAAACATCCTTTCTAGATCGTCTCGATAGGCGAGAAACTTGCCGCTAGTCTCTGGTGAACAGATAGTATAAGCCAGTTTCATGTTCTCCAATCTCCTTCACAACTCCATGAATTCAATCATTTACGAAAACTCACTCCGAGTAAATCTTCATAAACCCCAATCATGCCGCCCTTATCCCGATCTCCATAGCCCTTGAGTAAGGCCATTTGATAGGTGTTCGTTGCCGCACTTAAGACTGGCATCGGAATGCCCTGATGAGCTGCAATTTCTGCCCCACTAACTAAGTCCTTATAGGCATTCTTCATAGGATAGGCCTCTTGAAAGTTGCCCTCGAGAATCCGTGGAATAAAGAATTCTGAAGCTTGGCTTCTCCCCGTTCCAGAGTTGATCACCTGACCCACCTTCTCTGAATCCAGGCCCATCTTCACAGACATCGGTAGGATCTCTGCCAAGGCTGCTACATTGATATCGTACAAGAGTTGGTTAATGAGTTTGGTCAGTTGTCCGCTTCCCTGTGTACCCATGTATATAATGTTGTTCCCTATGCATTCCAGAAGGGGCCTTACCCTTTCGAATACTTCCTTTGTCCCCCCACACATGAGGGTCAAGGTACCTTCAAGGGCCCTGGCTTCCATACCTGAGACTGGAGCATCGACAAACTCTACACCCTTGTTACCTAACTCCTTTGCGATTTCCAGGGTCGTGGAATAATTGATGGTACTTAGATCAATGACTATTTGTCCACTCCTAAGATATTGGATAAGTCCCTTCTCCCCGAGAAGAAAATTTTTCACGATTTGACTATTGGGAAGACTAAGAAAGAGGATATCTGCCTGAGCAAGCTCAGAGAGATCTGTGGTTGCCAAAGCACCACGTTCTACAAATTCCGAAAAATGGTCTGCCCTGATGTCATTGACAATGAGTTCCTCTTCACTTTTCAATAAGTTTAGAGCCATGTGCTTTCCCATCTGCCCTAAACCGATAAAGCCAATTCTCAAATAACATCTCACTCCTTTGTGTACTTGTGTATGTCACTACTATATAAAGCAATAAGCGTGCCAATAGAGACAATATTCAGTCTCCTAGCGGAATCTGACAAATCTCTTCGCAGTTCTTCCATATATTCTTAATTTTCCGACATATATCACTGGTATTCATCCTTCACTTCAAGCGTGAATTTAGGCTTTAGCCAGTCGTAAAATTCACCACAAGCACTTCGAAACCTGTGAAACATTTTGGAACTTACAATTTGTTGCATAGTGTTCCAATTCCCTAATTTTGGTTTTTATTTAATAAAAAAACATGCTGAAAGCATCCAGCATGTTTAACCTTTTACTAATTAACTTTTTTTGTTTTTCGCCATAACGTAGTACGACTTATTCCTAGCAGCTCGGCAATTTCTTTGCGTGTCAGTTGCTTTGAAGCTATGCCCTCCACTACTTTATCGTGATTAATAAACTTTTCTTCGGTGTTCAGTGCTAATTGTCTGGAGTTAAATACCTCCATGACATCATCTTTAGTGATGCTATTCGAACAGAGCACCGTGAGTCGTTCACATATGTTTCGCAGTTCTCGGATGTTCCCCGGCCAATTGTATTTTAGAAACTCGATGATGGCCTCTTCGGTTAGATGAATCGGGTGCTTACTGTTCCCTGTAAAGGTAGCTAAGAAGTTATTGGCAATCTCCTTTATATCACTCTTGCGCTCACGTAGTGGGGGTAGGGAAAGTCTCAATATATCCAGTCGATACAAAAGATCCCTTCTGAACGTATTCTCCTGAACCTTGAGTTGAAGATCAACATTAGACGCAGCTATAATACGAACCTCTACGGGAATAATTTTATCGTCCCCTAATTTTCGTATCTCCTTTTCTTGAAGGACTCTTAATAGCTTCGCCTGTAAGCCCAGCGGCAACTCTGCTACTTCATCCAAGAAGAGAGTGCCCTTATGTGCGAGCTCGAAGAGGCCAGCCTTTCCTCCTTTGGCTGCACCTGTAAAGGCTCCGTCAACATAGCCAAAAAGTTCACTTTCAAGTAAATTTTCCGGTAAAGCAGCACAGTTTATAGCCACAAAAGGATGATTGCTTCGTGAGCTATTTTTATGGATGCTTTGGGCGAAAAGCTCTTTGCCTGTGCCTGTTTCCCCGATAATTAAAACATTGGGTTGGGCATCGGCATATTTCTTAGCAACCCTAATCGTTTTCTGGATGGCCTCAGATTCCCCGATGATATTCTGGAAGTCATACTTGGCTAAGAGCCCCTTCTTACTTAGTTTCTGCCGGATATCAATCTCAGTTTTTTGTAGTTTGTCGAGGTTCTGAAAGAGAAACACGGTCCCTAAAATCTTCTCTTCTACGACGATGGGCATTCTATTGATAACGACCATTTTAGTATTAATATTCTTGATGATATTCGTCTCCAGAGCTTCATCCACACTATTAAGCATGCTTTCTAAGACAGGGTGCACAGTCGATATTTTATTTCCCATAAGTTCTTTTTTGGGTGGAATATTAAGGATTTTATAGACAATCTCATTGAAGGCATTCATGACCCCCAGGTTATCGACCGCAATAATCCCCTCTTCCGCACTTTCTAAGATTATCTTAAAGAGTTCATTTTTCTTACGTTCCTCGATGATTGCATTAGCAACGTTAAAAGCCTCATTGATAACTAATTTACACGCTTCTTGTCCCACAGTTATGGCTACGGAGTGAAAGTTGTCACGATTAGCCCTACGATGTACGGCAAGTCCTCCGACAATAGCATCAATATCCGTAGTCTTTACTCTTTCATATATTTCATTAATTTGAAAATGATCTCGCGTTTTAAAAACAGTCAGTTCGATATTAAAGGTATTCTCGATAAACTCTTTTTCAACGACGATGCTTTCAGATAATATCACAGCAATCTTTTTAGCCTGAAAAAGTTTGATACACTCTTTAACACCGCGCATGATGTCGTATCCAGTGACGGCAAGTTCAATGATATGGGCATGTTTAAACTTTCTCTGCAACGTTAAATAGCTAGTGCCTCGTGCAATAATGATTCTGTTATCAAAGTCATATTGCATTAACTCATCGATATCTAGCTTATTCAAAACATTAAAGCTAATATCCTTGGATAATTTACTCTCAACGATTTTCATGATTCTATCATAGTCTTCAGCAAAGGGAACAGCATAGGTAATATTGATCATGCAAAATCCTCCCTACCCACTAGTCCTCAAAGTGCATAGTCAGATTAAATAAGCTTAGGAGTGTACTATACTGCACTCCCAAGCCTTTACAATAGCCAATACCTAATCAATTAAACCTGGTATAACTGTCTCTCCTATATTTTAATGGTTTCTTGAATTGACGAGTAGAAACCATTTCTTTGACTCTTTTTGCATGAGAAAATATACGGCCATGAGCTGAATAAGAATGTTAGCTAATTGCAATAAAGCATTAAAAGGTGTTACTAGAATTGAAGAGGCCAATTGGGGAACATAAAAAATAAGACTAAGAAAAGTAAAGACAATAAAGAGCTTTCTGGCCCAATTCCTATTTTGCGATATCTTATATACAAAGAAACCGTTGAAAAGCAAACCCAAAATAATTATATACGTGTAAATTAAGAAATATTCACCCTCGGCTGATCTAGAATTATTGATATACCCGACAAGGACTCCAAAAACTAAGGATGTGAGCAGTAATTTTATGGCATATTCGACTTGCTTTGGTCTATTTACTACTACAGCTTGAGCATTTTTTGTTGCCATAAGATATTCCCTCCAAATATTGCGTATTGGAAACTGGCCGTCGCCAGTTTCCAATACAAATTAAGCACAATAACTTAAATATCCATTTCAAACGTTGTGTCTTGAGAACGAGGTGCACTATCCAATTCCTTATACGTTTCAGCAAGTATCTGAACAGGATGAACAACCTTGGCGTTAGAACCCGCCTTCTTAAGCCCATAGCTTAACTGCATCGTACAGGTAGGACAGGAAGTAGCGAGATAGTCTGGCTTAACCTGCTGAGCGCTAGCAATCTTCTTATCGAGGACCTTCATGGATAAATCATGGTGCATGATCGTGAAGCTTCCAGCTGAACCACAGCAGCGGTCGGCATCTTTCATCTCCACAAATTCTACGCCTGGGATACTCTTCAGAAGCTCTCGAGGCTCTTTGAATACCTTTTGCGCTCTCTTGAGATGACAGGGGTCATGGTAGGTCACGCGAACTTTTTGTTCTTTCTTACCCGGTTTGATTCCTGTTTTAGTGATTAGGAACTTGTTAAGATCCCAGGTCTTCTGAGACAAGGCTTTAGCCATGTCATATTCCTTGGTGCCTTCCTCAAAAATCTGCGGATAAAATTCTTTAAACGTCGAAGAGCAGGAGGCACAGTCAGAGATTACTGCATCGTAGTCCTCTTGGAGAAGGATTCCCATATTGTGTTTTGCTAACTCTTTTGTAGTATTTACTTCTCCGTAAGCCATATGAGGCATTCCGCAACATTTTACCCCGTCCACGGTAATAACCTCACACCCATTCTGACTTAAGACTTCGACGCCGGCGACTGGAACATCAGGATAGATGTGATTCGTTGCGCAACCCAAGAAATAGGCTACCTTGAATTTCTTCTCCCCTTTGGCCGGGGTAACCACAGGAATTCTAGAACGCGCAGGCTTTTGACTAACATCCGGCATTATCTTGGTACAAGCGTTAAGCTTTTCCGGGAGTAGGTCATACAGCTTAGTTTTGCTCAGTACACTATGTAGCCCCACTTTCTGATAGAGGCCTGCTAGTGTCATTGTAGCATACAACATGGCTGGACGGGTAAGAAAACCCTTTAAGATTGCACCTTTGATGAGTGGTTGATCCATAACTTCATTGAGATAATTTCTGGAAGCCATGATAATCTCATCGCTGATAACTCCTGAAGGACACTCTACTGCACACGTCTTACAGAGAAGACAAGTATAGACGATTTCTGCCAGTTCCTTGGTGGGTTGAATCTTGCTATCGTGGAGTTGTTTAATCAGTGCCAAGCGACCACGGGGTGAGCCATATTCGCCTTTGATTTCGACGAACAAGGGACAGTGAGCCCGACAGGTCCCGCACTTCACACACTTTTTGAGTTCTTCGGAAAAATTCATTTTATAGCTCGATTGCATTACTTATTCCCTCCCGAGCTTCCAGATTTTCCCCGGGTTCATAATCAATTTCGGATCGATTGCCTTTTTAATGGCCCACATGATGTCTAAGGCTTTACCATGTTCTTCTTCCATATATGCAGAACGAGCAAATCCTACCCCATGTTCACCTGTGGTTGATCCATTCATTTCTAGAGCTAAACGATGAATCGCCTCCGCTACTTTATGGGTTCTTGCTACTTCCTCAGGGATGAGGGGATCCATGATGGGAGCGGTATGCATATTCCCATCTCCGATATGGCCATAGATTACTACGGGGATATCGTATTCCTTACTGACATCTTTGATTCTTCTTAACGCTTCCGGTACTCTGGAGATGGGGAAGCAAACATCTTCTCCTGCAAAGATTCGAGTCTTGCCTTCCTTATAACGTGCTGAGGCAGCCCCGATGACTGCGCGTCCTTGCCAAAGTTTACCCATACGGTCAGCATCTGTCGCCCATTCTACACTGCGGGCACGCTTTTCAGCGATGGCCTTTACTTGAGCGCCTTCTTCCTCGACGGCAGGCTTTGTACCGTTAATCTCAAAGAAGATTGCTGCTTCGACCTCAGGGATATTTAGATCAGGCTTAAACATATTAGCGCAGCGAATTCCACCCTCATCAAGAATCTCAATCCCGGAAGGGATGATACCTGCTTTAAAAACATCGAGAACTGTATGGGCACTGTCTTCCAACTTATCAAAGAGAGCTAACATAATCCCTCGGGACTGGGCCTTTGGCAATACTTTCAAACGGATTTCTGTAATGACCCCCAAAGTACCTTCTGAACCACAATAGAGTCGAGTAAGATCAATTCCTGATACACTTTTTAAAGCTTTGGACTTGAGGCCTCCGGTCTTCATAACGTCCCCATTCGGTAGAACGACCTCTAAACCTAGGATGTACTGGAAGGTGGCTCCGTATTTTACAGCCCTTAACCCACTTGCATTATTACTTACCATGCCTCCGACTGTAGCCATGACGGAACTTCCTGGATCAGGCGGAAAAAATAATCCCTTAGGAGATAAGGCAGTATTTAATTCAGCGTGAACGATTCCAGGCCGTACAACGACTTGCATGTTGGTATCATCAATCTCAACAATATCCTTCCAGCCGGATAAATCTAAGACGATGCCGCCTTTCATAGCAACGCTACCACCCGTTTGTCCGCTTCCTGCACCTCTTGGCGTCACTGGGACTTCATTGTCATAGGCATACTTCATGAGTTTGGATACTTCTTCTGTGCTGTTCAAGCATACCACGACATCAGGATAGTACTCGTTTTGCTGGGAGGCGAAGGAACTGTCATAGGTGTAGGTGTAACGGATGAGTTCACTGGTTAAAACCCTCCCTGAATCAAACATACCTTCCAAATCTTTAATGAGTTTTTCCTTAGGAATCATTATTAATTCCTCCTTGTACCCTATTCTATTTTTAATAATTTAAGCGCAGAATGGTACTCTGGGTATACCTTACTCAGGCCTTTGTAATCACACCACTTACAGCAGATTTTGCAACGGTTAGTGGCGAAGCAAGATAGATTTCTGCTTCTTCAGAACCTATACGTCCTGGTGAATTACGTATGGTCGTTGTTATCGCTACATCTTGGGCAGAAAGAAGTCCAAAGTGCTTACCGGGACAAGGTCCACAGCCTGGCGGCATCACCACAGCTCCACTGTTCCTGAAGATCGAAGTTAATCCCATCTCGTCCATTTTATTCGCGATCTTGCTTGAAGCAGGTGTCACGATTAATGTAACCTCTGGATGAATCTTCTCTCCTTTTAAGACAGAAGCACTGGCGATCATATCTTCGATCCTACCGGCTGAACACCCTCCGATGATAGCTACGGTAATTTTCTTTCCCTCTAAGTCCTTCACGGGCTGTACGTTCGTTGGTTCCGGTGGCAGAGCAAGCATCGGTGTAATCGTGCTCACATCTATGCTATGGATTTCTCCTTCAGCATCTTCTTGGGAAGGAAGAATAAAGGCTGTGACCACTCCTGCTTCCGGGAGTAAATTGCACAGGGTCATTTTGCTATCCTTACTGGCTTGTTCCAAATAAGACCCTGTTAAGGCCACTGCCTTACCTTTGATACTCTGACCGAGGCTCCCTAGGATATAAAGAGCTATATCCCGAGCCATGACCTCGGACTGGAGCTGGCCTTCGAGGGAAATCGTGAGTACTTCCGGTACGGTAAGTTTGTAAAAACCTGTTTCCAGGGGTTGAACCATTTTTTCCGGAGAAAGTGAGAACGCCAAAGCCCCAAAGGCCCCTGAAGTTGCCACATGTCCATCCGCGCCCACGATAATCATGCCAGGCCACAAGGAGGCTTCTTCGGCTACGACTTGATGCAATACCCCTTCCCCGTGATTATATAACTTAAGTCCCTTTTCCCTGGATACTTCAGAAAGCTCTTGCTGAAGAACTCGCTCAGCAATCGTCGGTGCCGGGTAGGCATGATCTAGGGTTATAAGTACTCGATTATTTTCAGCAAGCTTAAATTCGGACTTTTTCCAAGCGGAGTTCACTTTTGACCAGGTTCCGTCGTGTCCTAGTATGAGATCCACCTTAAGGTTTATTTCCTGACCAGAAACGACTTCGGGTAGGGAAGCAGCTTTTGCTAAGGCTTGTGTAAAAAACTTCAAAGTGAAGCCCTCTCTTCCTTTTGACATTACAAAACCCTAAGGATTTTGTGTCTTCTTATGTAAAATAATGTAAGTCAAGGTATTTTTGTGAGCCCCCCTATTTTTAGTAGGGGGGCTTGAGTTAGGAAGAAGCTAAGGTTATATTAGCTGATTTTAAGCTAGTCCTAATACGGTGAAGAGGATCCAGCAGAGAACTGCCCCGAAGAAGGCCATCGAGAATCCCCAGATCATCATACCTTTGAATAAAGGTTTGGAGTCGACGGTGTCCGGTGCACCGGAGATGAATACAGCTCCTGTAGTAGAAAGCGGACTCATGTCGGTAAGATGGCCGGCGACGACGATGGTTGTAAGTAATGCCGGTAGGTTGGAGGGATCGGAGCCAATCTTCTGGAGAAGGAGTGGTGCCATAGGTAGGAAGGCTGGCATAATAACGCCAGAGGTACTGGCATAAGCGGAGACAAGTGCTGCGAAGAAGCCTACTACCAAAGTTGCAGTATACGGTGTGGAGAAGTTAGCCATAATTTGAGCGAAGAGATCCATGCCACCGATATTCTGCATGAGACTTACTAAGACAGTGACACCAGTTACGAGCATGATAGCTCCCCAAGGCATTGCTTTGAAAGCAGCTTTCTCGTCTCCTGCTTTCATGAGGATGAGGATGGAACCCAGCAAGAAGGCTACAAGACCGATATCTAGATTGAAACCGATAACGGAAATGATTAAGAGAGCGATTGCGACTAAGGTAGACTTTTGTTGGAAATTGAAAGGTTCTACGACCATATTCGCCAAGACTTTGGCTGGGCTATTGGCATCATTACGATTTTTCCATAATTTAAGACCACCAAAGAGGACGTAGGCCAAGGCAGCTACTACGATATGGACAATTAGCATGCTAATCCAAAGCTTCATTGCCATATCGGTGATTCCCATTTTAGCTAATACACTGTTCCCGACGATTCCGTTTGGAGCAAGTGGGGACATCGCACCAGCTTGAGCACCATTACCTACGACCAAAGCCATAAGGAGGGGTGGGATGCCGACTTCGACAGCTAGAACCATGACTGGGGCAGCCACTAAAGCGGAAATAGAAATCTGACCAGGTCCTACGGAAGAAAGGACAAACGCGAGGAAGAATAAGACGATAGGAATTACCGCGACATTACCTTTGGCTGATTTAACGGTATATTTTGTAATCTTATCCAAGGTACCGTTTGTCTGTGCTATACCAAAAAGGAACGTTACTCCGGCGAGCATTAAGAGCAGACTGACCGGATACGCTGCGATCAAGGTCTTGACTTTAACTCCACCGATAAAATAACCAATGATGAGAGTCAAGCCTAGAGCTAGGGTTCCAAGGTTGGTATTCTTCCAGATAGATACGATAATTGCTAAAACCAAGGCCACTAGGGATATTACATCCATGTTGCTCGCTAGGAAATGGGCAAAACCAGTATTTGCTAAAAAGCCTAAACTAAACATATGCATCCTCCTCATTTAATAATAGGTTTACGAGTTATTTACAAAATAATATCTAGGAAAATCTTAAAGAATTCTATTGTCTTTCAGTGCTTGGAGGAGTTCTTTCTCACAATCAACTCCACCTTTGAAGTCAGAACCTAAGCGTAGAAAGGTCACATTTTTTGCCTTAGCGCCAAGGACTTCTGCATCTACCCCTAGTGCCATAACGACACCGCCTGGCTTTAATCCTTTGGTTACATCGGAAATTCCGAAAAGACTATTGTCCAGTACGACGACAACATCCGGGGTAGTCTCATTTTCAGAGCGCTCAAGAATGACTTCCTCTGAGACTCTTAAGGTCGAGTTCAAAGGGTTACCGGGACGAAAAGCAGCAAATCCGTCAAATACTTGTACATGCTTTCCTTCAGTCATGAGCTGCTTACCTAGAGTCCGGGTTATCTTCCCTACGGGTTGACCAAAACGCCCAAGGAATTTTATTTCTACCATTCAGCTCACTCCCCTCTCCCATAATAAGCATCGACAGA
>CAURZJ010000008.1:0-148685 GCA_963529635.1 uncultured Peptococcaceae bacterium | reverse complement strand
AGATGGCTACACTCGAGCAGGAAGAACCAACAGTAGAGATGGCTTCTCTCGAGCAGGAAGAACCAACAGTAGAGATGGCTTCTCTCGAGCAAGAAGAAACAGCAGAAGAGATGGCTACACTCGAGCAGGAAGAACCAGCAGAAGAGATGGCTACACTCGAGCAGGAAGAACCAGCAGAAGAGATAGCTACAATCGAGCAGGAAGAATTAGCGGAAGAGATAGCTACATACGAGGAGGAAGAGCCAGTAGAAGAACTAACTTCTCTGGAGAGGATAGAGCTACTGGAAGAAGCCACCTGGAGTAATGAGGTTCTAAAATTTAGCCTGGAGGAAATCATCGAGAAGGGGTTCCAAGCTAAAGAGGAAGAAAATTATCATCTTGCTGCCGAATGGTTTCTTTATGCACTATCTAGAAAGCCGGCTTTCGATATCGCCTTTTATCTTATTGTCGAATCATATTGGCATTGGAAGAATGGTTTCTCCACTAAGGAAGCGTTGAGTAAGGTTAGTCCTTATATCAATCAATATATTGAGGATGCTCCTCCAGAATGGCGTTTCAAACTCATTGAATGGCTTGAAGAAGAAAAAGTTATTGTAGAAGAAAAAGTTATTGTAGAAGAAAAAGTTATTGTAGAAGAAAAAGTTATTGTAGAAGAAAAAGTTATTAAGGAAGTTATTAAGGAATAGGAAGGATTGATTTTGTTGAAGTCAAGTGCAGAAATTAGAGGTTTGCGTATTATTAGTATTTCCGAGGGAACTCAGGTCGGAATAGTTAAAGAACTTATTCTCAATCCCCAGACGGGTAGTTTAGATTTTTTTATTATTGATCAACCCGCGGATTATTTCGGTGCGAAGGTTATTGCGTTTAAGGACATTATAGGATTAGGAGAATTTGCTTTGACCGTTCCTAATCCCTCCGTTGTTCAAGATGTTTCCCGAAATTTAGAAGCACAAGAGCTCCTTAAGCAAGGTGTTTCAGTAATCGGAACAAAAGTATTGACTAAAAAGGGAGCTTTGATTGGCGAAGTTCAGGAGATTCTCATCGATGAAGAGACCGGTAAAATTTCGGTATGTACTTTTACTGATAACAAAGGCGAACGGCACCAAGTCGAGGGTCAGCAAATTATTACCTATGGTAAGGAACTGCTAATCGTTGATTGCGAGCCTGACTTAGGTAATAAAGCTACCTCCACATCGAGTGTTACTGTAGAGCCACAAGCCACTGCCCAGGGAGGCTTAGCGGAAGAGTTATCGCAAAAATACGAACTAGGTTCGCAAGAAGAACAGCAAAGTGAGGAGTTTAATCTCTTTGAGCAGCGTCAACTTCAGTATTTCATAGGGAAGACCGTTATCCAGGATATCGTATTAGATAACGGTGAGGTTTTATCTGCAGGGGAGCTCATGACAGAAGAGACGATTCGCAAAATTGTCACACGGAGCAAGCTCATGGAAATAACTTCTTATCTGCATAAGAATTAAGTTGTGGGCGAAGTATGTTGCGCTTAAGGAATAAATTCGGGCTTTTTTTGGCAATTTTACTTGGTCAGCTCTTTTTATCCATCCTCGTAGGTACTTCTGTTACTTACGGGGCTGGTCATACCAAAGCACCTGAAGGTCTATTTATTTGGGGAAAAGACCTGAGTGGAATGACTGAGAAAGAAGCATTTGGGATTCTTAAGAATGAGATACCAAGCGCTGTAGTTTATGAGGAGAAGATTTTACCCTTAGAACTCACTCGAACTTATCTGGAATTAGAAGATTGGGTTGCTAATCAGTACTCACCGAAGACGGGTCAATGGTTAACGGATGCATTCGAATATGTGAAACGCTTAACCCAAACCCCGGAATCTCCCCAAACGTTAAACAAGGATGAGATTCTCCCTCAGCTAGAGGGGTTCAGTCGAATTACGAATCGCCAAGGAAAACCCGCTCATCTTACCTATGAGGAGGGGGAATTAGTCCTAGAAAAAGGTTTGGACGGGGCGACACTTAATGTTGAGGCCTCCTGGGAAGCGCTTCGCCAAAGTCAGGGAAATCAGCCCGTAACGCTCAAAGTCGATAAAAATGAGGTCCATCCAACTACGGCAGAATTTCAACCGGTTAAGGATAATTTAGGGGATTACACGACCTATTTTAATCCTCTCCTAAAAGAGCGATTGAATAATGTTCAGTTGGCTGCCAAAGCTATCGATGGTTTAATTCTTCCACCGGGCGGCGAATTTTCGTTCAACGAAACGGTTGGAAAGCGGGAAAAGGCAAGGGGTTATCTTCCTGCGCTCATGTTTGTGGATAATAAAGTGGTATCGGATGATGGTGGGGGGATTTGCCAGGATTCAAGTACACTCTATCATGCGATACGACAGGCTAATCTAAAAGTTTTGGAGAGGAATTCTCACTCCCTCCCTGTAGCTTATGTCCCCGTGGGACAGGACGCGACAGTTGCTTATGGATTACTTGATTTTCGCTTTCGCAATGATACTCAAGGATATCTTTTGATTAGTGCTCGTACGGGGAGCAATTGGATTCGAATTCGAGTATTTGGAGTAGCAGATGATAAGCATCCTAAGTTGAGTGCGCCCGATGGATATCCAATAAAGCCTGAAGATTGGGTTAAGGATCCGAAGTAGAGATTATACATAGCGAAGTGTTGAAATAACGACATAGAAAAAGCCGCCAATTGAGCGGCTTTTTCTTAAATTTCAAGTGCGGGTGTTCGTATTCTAATGACTACGCGTCCTACACTGTTAATGTACTTGGAGGAAGGCCTTTCTACTTTTACGTGCTACGGAATGCTAGGAAAGGCTTGAGAATAGTAGGGAAGAAGAGTTATTAGAGGGCCTGATAGATGAGCTTCGCTGCAACGAGCAAGGACATAGTGACAAAAATAGGTTTTACTAGCCGACTCCCCTTACGAATAGCTAAGCGTGTGCCGACTTGCGAGCCAAGGAGCATGAAAAGGGCCATTGGAATACCATAGGTGTAGAGAATCTTACCACTCCAGGCGAATAAAATGAGGGAAACAAGATTACTTACAAAATTAAGGACTTTGGCATTGGCGGATGAAGTAATGAAGTTAAAGCCGTAAATCGTAATAAATGCGAAAATAAGAAAAGAGCCAGTACCTGGACCGAAAAATCCATCATAGAAACCTAGAGCAAAGGCGAATATAAATCCAAGAATCCTGTTCAAGGGGGTGAGTCCCTTGAAATTATCTTCTAATCCCAGGTTCTTTTGTAGCAAGGTGTAGAGACCAACGAGTAAAATAAGAATGGGGACAGCTTTATTCAAAAAGTCGGAACTTATATGAAGGACAGACCAAACGCCAAAACATGTGCCAATTAGAGTAAAGGGAATCTGCCACTTCACTACTGAAAAGGAAATCTTTCCCGAACGCGCAAAGGTCAGAGAACTGGACAAGGAGCCCATGGTTGAGGCGAATTTATTCGTTCCTAAGGCAAAATGCGGAGGGAGACCGACTAAAAGCAAGGCTGGCAGGCTAATTAGCCCCCCACCGCCAGCTATAGCATCAATCATAGCTGCTAAAAATCCTAAGCTACATATAATAAGGAGTTCACCAAACATCGTGTATCCTCTTTTCTATTATTGCTTTCCTTAGTATAAAGGAAACTTACGGCAGATGAAAGATTTTTTTAGCTGATATATATCACCTCGTCCTAAGGAATACGGTCTCGTAAAGACTTTTACCTCAGAAATCCGCGCGAAGGATTTAAATTTCTTAGGAAATAGTGTAGGATTATAAGCATATTATGCAATCAGGAAGGGGATTTACCTAGTGCGTCAAGTGGGTGTGAACTCGCTTAAAATAGGAGATGTTTTAGGCAAAACAATATATTCAAGTAATGGGAGAACGTTGCTTGGTCAGGGAGTCAAACTTACGCCTCTTTTTATTGGTAAGCTTCGCGATATGGGTATTTCAATCGTCTATATTGAAGACCAACGGTTCAATGATGTAGTCGTAGAAGACGTAATAAGTGAAGAAAATCGTCGAGAGGCCATGGATATGATTGAACAGTGCACTCAGGCTGTTCGTCTGGGAAAAGACGTAGATGGATTCCCCTTGAAGAACATGATTTCCAAGATTGTCGAAGAGATTATGTTTAAGAAAGATATCCTTGTGAACATGATGGACATTCGTAGCCGAGATAATCATACCTTTGCCCATTCGGTGAATGTTTGCGTGCTCTCAGCAGTACTCGGTAAGGTGATGCATCTCGATAAAGAGAAGCTAGAAACTCTGGCCATTGGGGCTTTGCTCCATGATATCGGTATGGTTCATCTCCCTACGAGCTTACTTAATATACCCGGAGAATTAACTCCCGCTGAATTAGAACAAATGAAAACACATACAACGCTAGGTTTTGAAGATTTGCGCAAACGTAAAGAGTTTAGCTTAGTTGTGGCTCATATCGCCTTTCAACATCACGAGCATATTAATGGAACCGGCTATCCACGTCAGCTTAAGGAAGGAGAGATTCATCCTTTAGCTCAGATTGTAGCAATCGCCGATTTGTACGACAAACTCACCTCGGATCATAGCGAGCTTAAGAGAGTAATGCCCCATGAAGCTTGCGAGGTACTTATGGGGCTTGTGGATAAGGTTTTTCCTCTCGAACCCGTGCGCATGTTTTTAAGGAATATTGCTGCCTACCCTACAGGTATTACCGTTCGTTTGAGCACGGGAGAAATCGGTGTCGTCGTAGATCAAAATCTCAGTATACCAACTCGCCCAGTCGTACGCGTATTTGAAGACACTGATTTTAATGGCGGGCATGGCAAAGAGTATAATATGGTTGATCATCGTACCCTTTTCATTACCGAGGTGCTAAGCTAGCACTTGGACATAAGCTTATGAGTGTACAATCTTGACACTTAGGATTTCGTGCGGCACACGTTCTTCGTCCATGCCATATGAGCAAATGATGAGCCTGACTCCATTTTTCACGGGGGATAAGGCTCATTAATTGTTTCTCGATGGAGTCAGGGTTCGTGCCAGTTGCCAAGCCTAAGCGATTGGAAACGCGTAAGACATGAGTGTCTACTGCAAGAGCAGGAATTCCAAAAGCATTGCTTAAAACGACGTTTGCAGTTTTTCTGCCGACGCCCGGTAATTCTGTGAGCGCTTCATGCTCTTGAGGTACTTTTCCATCGTATTTTGCTACTAAGATGCGGCACGCTGCTAGGATATTTTTTGCTTTATTATGGTAGAGTCCCAGCTCTTTGATGGCCTCCTCCATCTCAATCTGACTTAACTTTAAGAAATGTTCCGGGGTTTTATATTTCTTAAAAAGTCGCTCTGTAATCTGGTTCACTTTTTTATCGGTAGCTTGAGCACTTAGGATCGTTGCAATAAGGAGTTCAAAGGGATTAGAAAAGTTAAGCTCACAATGAGCATCGGGGTAAGTCGTTTCTAGAAGTTCGAGCATGGTCTTATACGTTTTCTGGTTTGGTTCATAATCTGGTTTGTCATTTTTGTTACTCATAATACCCTCCCTGATAAGAAGAAAATGCTATTCTTTTCCTTCTTCACGTGCTAGAATGATTTTCGGATTACGAAGAAGGTGAAGTTATAGTGTTTGGTCATCTTTTTAGAATCGATTCACGAAATGCACAGCGATTTCTTTTGGCGTCTTTCTTTACGACTCTAGGGACTGGAGCGTTTAGCGTCCTTTTTGGGGTAACGATTATCCAGACCGGTCATAGTGAGCAGTTTCTGGGGAGTATCCTAGCAATTGGCTTATTAGGAACAGGAATTTTTTCGTTGCCTGCTGGATTATTAGCGGATCTCTGGGGGAGAAAGAAGGTTTTGCTTCTAGCTCTTGCCCTAACTGGTGTAGGACTTGCGGGACAAGCGATCGCACCCATAGGTTCGATGACTGTAGTTTTTTCTTTTCTTTTCGGAAGCGGACAAGGAATGCTAGGAACTGTAACCATGCCTATACTCGCTGAGAATAGTCCTGCTGGTAAGCAGGCTCATTTATTTAGTCTTAACTATTCACTAACGATGGGTGCTCAGGTCATCGGAAGTCTAATAGCAGGTAAATTTCCTGACTGGCTAACCTCACATTGGAGTCTTGTTAGCTTTTCTTTATTTCCTTTTATCGCCTTCTTAATTGCTTTTTCGCTGGTTGAGCAAAAAGAGGCCGGGTATGGTAAAGAGATGCATCCCAAGGAGTACTTGCACGCCCTGCGACATTCGAAAATTGCTAAAAAAGTCTTTGCTTACAATTTTCTGATTGGGCTAGGGGCTGGGTTGGTTATTCCTTTTTTTAATATCTTCCTTTCCGAAAAGCTCAATGCACCTCTTACTATGGTCGGAACTGTCATGTCTATTTCACAGATTGGGATGGCACTTTCGGGGCTTCTTGCTCCTTATCTAATGCTTTCCATGGGTAAAGTACGCTCTGTAGTCTTCTTTCAAATGCTTTCAATCCCCTTACTCCTTATGATTGCTCTTCCACAATCTATGAAAATGGTAGTCCTATCTTACATCTTGAGAAATATATTAATGAATATGAATAATCCAATCAGTGGAAGTTTCATCATGGAAATTACACCAATTCCCTTAAGGGCAACGGTATCCAGTCTCATGGGATTGGCTCAGAACTTGAGTCGTGCGCTTAGCGTGAGCATAGGCGGCTGGCTTATGGGTAAAATGGGATATAGTATTCCCTATTTTGTTACGGCTGTTCTTTATCTCATAGCGAGTGTATTTTATTGGTATGCTTTTTCCAGTCATGAGAAGGAGTTAATAGAAAAGAGTCGAATAGGAACATAACTTGCCTTGAAGAAAATTATGATCAATTCGAAAGGAGATTAAGATGAAGTATATCCGGTTTTTATATCACGAAGAAGTGTGCTTTGGAGAGGTCGAGGCTGATAATGTCTTTATTCTTGATCGCTCATATTTAGACGAGGGTTATAAGCGAACTGAGGAAACGGTGAGACTAAATGAAGTGAGACTATTAACTCCGGTTCAACCGAGTAAAATTGTATGTATCGGCTTGAACTACGCGAAACATATCGAAGAATTGGGACATACACTTCACGAAGATCCAGTCATCTTTCTAAAACCGCTTACAACATTGATCGGACCGGAAGATGAAATCCTTCTACCTAAAATGAGTCAACAAGTTGAATATGAAGCGGAGCTAGTCGTCGTGATTGGCAAGACCTTAAAGGATGTCCCTGAGGACCAAGTCTTAGATTCAATCTTTGGCTACACTTGCGGAAATGATGTCACAGCACGTGATCTTCAACGTAAAGATGGGCAATGGACACGAAGTAAAGGATTCGATACCTTTTGCCCAATTGGCCCCCACATTGTTCCGGACCTCAATCCGAGCAACTTAGGAATTCGCTCCATCTTAAATGGTGAGATTAAGCAATCTTCGAATACGGTGTATTTTATTAACTCTGTTCCAAAGCTTGTGAGCTATATATCTCAGATTATGACGCTTTCACCTGGAGATGTGATTATGACAGGAACTCCCGAGGGAGTAGGTCCTATGAAATCTGGAGATGAAATAAGCATTCAGATTGAAGGGATTGGCGAGCTACATAATGTAGTGCTTTAAGGTTTTACGTGTAAACCTCTCGAGGATTTTCGCCAGTTTTCTGAAGGTTTCTCCTCAATATATTACCATGTAAGCGGGAATTGAGGAAATCCTGCGAATGCAAGAAGCGAATGAGGAGAATTGAATACCAAGGAGGAATACATGTACTGGGTCTATATCGTTCGTTGTGCAGATGGCACCTTATATTCGGGGTCAACCCCCCAGCTTGAACGAAGAATTGCAGAGCATAACTTAGGAAAAGGTGCAAAGTATACTCGAGGACGAAGGCCAGTTACTCTTATGCAGGCTTGGATAATAGAAAATAAAAGTCAAGCTCTTCAGTTGGAAGCCTTTCTAAAGAAGTTCTCAAAACAGGAAAAAGAGAGGTTCATTGGGGAACCAGAACTTCTTCTTATCCGGGCTAAAGAAAAGAGCTACTTATTTGATATTGCGGTTCAGTCGATTAGCAAACTCCCCTAATAGAAACTTTCATTAGTTGGAGTAACTCCGGCCGATGTTGAGTTGATGGCGTTAGCCATCCGATAAAATACATAATAATTACTTAGCAATTATTAGAAGGAGTGAACGAACATGCCAACCGTACAAATTGAAATGCTAGAAGGACGTACCCACGAACAAAAGAAAATGCTGGTCGAAAAGGTGACAAAGGCTATTGTTGAATCCGTAGGTGCTAAACCGGAAAGAGTCACAATTATCATCCGCGAAATGGCGAAAGAAAACCATGCGGTTGCTGGAGTCCTCTCTAGCGAAAAGTAATCAATTAAAGAGGAGGGGCTGACCTTTGCACTTCGCGGCAATCGTCAGCCCCTCCTCTATTTGGTTACATCTTCGCAAAGGTAATCACATTATCAGAGATTAGTATATCCCCCCGCCAATAAATTCCCGGAGGATGGAGTTAAAGGGGACTTTAGAGACATCTAGAGGGTCAAAGTGATGGAGGAGTCTTAAAAGGTGGGATGCTGTGGAATAGTGAGAGTGATCCTTTGGAAGAGAGACGAGAAGTGGCTCAGCATAGGACCGAAGCGCATTAAGCTCATAGAGAAGACTAGAGTTAAACATGACATCAGCTTCTTCTTGATAGGGGAAGATATTTGCGTTCTCACCCCGGCGGACACTCGCCCATTGAGTGAGGGTCTTATCAGGGGAGATTCCACGGAACTTATCATCTCTAACTAAGCGACGAATCAAGCGGACGTCTGTCGTCGGGACTCGATTGTAAGAGTCGATGTTGAGTTGAAAAAGAGCACTGACATAAATTCTAAAAAGTTGATTGCGTTCGAGTGAGGGAAGGAGTCTTGGATTAAGTCCGTGAATACCCTCCATGACTAGAATCTCATCGGCTTCTAATTTCATCTTCTTTCCCACAAGTTTGCGGCGTCCAGTAACGAAATCATAGATGGGGCATCCTATTTCTTCACCATGGATAAGGGCTTTAACGTGTTCATTGAGCAAAGGGAGGTCAAGCGCTTCTAAGGCTTCGAAATCATGCTGACCGAAAGCATCCAGAGGAGTATCTTCCCGTGCACAAAAGTAATCATCAAGGGATAAGGCGATAGGCCTTAGCCCATTGACCCGCAATTGGGTAGCTAGACGTTGAGCAAACGTGGTTTTCCCTGAGGAAGAAGGCCCTGAGATTAATATAATTCGGACGTTTTTCCGTTGTTGAAGAATACGGTCTGCAATTAAGGAAACCTTTTTTTCATGTAATGCTTCTGCAAGACTAATCAGTTCATTAGAACGACCTTCCTTAATAATCCGGTTGACATCTTGAACTTCATCTAGATTTAAGTTTTCTAACCAACGCTGGGATTCCGAGAAAGTGGCTGCCAGTTTTTCCGGTGGAACAAAAGGAGGAAGCTCATCTGGATGATCAGGATTTGAAAAGAGAAGGATAAATCCTGGCGGATAATAGATTAAGGAAAAGGGGAAAAAGGGTCCATTGGGTTGTAGTGGAGGATAAAGGGATTTTATCTGGACATCGCATATCTTGCAGTGAAAAAACCCATCTTCTTCAAGGGAAAAAGAAAATGAAGGATTCGAATTAACCCACTCGCGTAACCTCATTTCAATCTGGGCAACTTCTCTGGGGGAAAGTAGGGAATTTTCTAATTCACAATAGATTCCATCAAGAATAGAATAAGGGATTTTCAATTTCTCTATGGGAAATAAATCTTCAGCCACTTTGATCAGCCCCAGAATAAGGGTTTGCCGATACTGGCGGTGCGTAGTTTCCTGGATGCTCATTTCCTACTCTCTCCTTTCTATGAATTCATTCTTAACTAGACCAAGGATTTCAACAGTTAATAGAGGTTTCCTGCATAGTATCTAAGGATTTACGCAGAAAATATGTATACAGGACAAAATGTATACAGGAGGAGGAAATTTGTCCTTACACGGCGAATTAATTCGGAATAACGTCTTGGGGGGGAAGCGCGCGTGTACGAAAGCACGAGAGGAAATTATTCAGAACAGACAGGAATGCAAGCCATCGCGCTCGGTATGGTACCTACGGGGGGACTTTTTGTTCCAAAGGATAAGCCGAAGATAGACTGGGAAAAGGTAAAGGAATTAAACTATCCAGAGCTCGCCCAGTTTATTTTTCGTTTATATCTTCCAGATTTTCCGGAAGAGGTATTAAATCAAGCTACTTCAATCTATAGTGAACAAGTCTTTGATTCAGATAACCCTGCCCCACTCGTAAAAGTGGGAGAAATGGGTGTCTTAGAATTATGGCATGGTCCAACATCTGCTTTTAAAGACATGGCTCTGCAGGTGTTGCCCCATCTTCTTGGTGAAAGTGTCAAAGTGCTAAGTGGTACAGAGAAAGTGTTAATTCTCGTTGCGACTTCGGGAGATACTGGAAAAGCGGCCCTTGAAGGATTTAAAAATGTTGCGGGGACGGAAATCATAGTTTTCTATCCAGAAAACGGCGTAAGTGTAGTTCAGGAACGACAGATGACAAGCACAGATGGGGTGAATACACATGTTGTCCCTGTTCGAGGGAACTTTGACGAGTGTCAATCCACAGTCAAGGAGATTTTTGCGAGTCAAAGTCTCAGAACGATTTTCGAGAATCAGCATATCGCTTTCTCTTCAGCGAATTCAATTAACTGGGGAAGACTTTTACCCCAAATCGTCTATTACTTTTGGGCCTATCGGCAGGTTGTCGAGGCTGGAAATATTGTATCTGGCCAACCTATGAACGTCGTGGTTCCAACAGGTAACTTCGGGAATATCTTAGCCGCTTATTATGCAAAAGAGATGGGTCTACCGATTAATAATCTCATATGTGCTTCAAATGAGAATAACGTATTGGCAGACTTCTTTGAACAGGGAGTGTATGATCGGAATCGGTCGTTCTATTTAACCTCCTCCCCTTCTATGGATATTCTCATCTCTAGTAATTTCGAACGCTTTATTTATGATATCTCAGGTAGGGACACTGAAAAAATTAAGATGTGGTTTGGTGAGCTTCAGGAGAAGGGAAAATTCGCCGTGGATTCGGAGACCCTAGCCAAGGCAAGACAGGTTGTGAAGGCAGGGTGGGCAGGCGAAGAAGAGGTCCTTCAGGTTATTCATACTACCTACCAGGAGCATTCCTACGTACTTGACCCGCATACTGCAGTCGCGGTCAAAGTCTATCAAGATTACCTGAAGAAAACGGGAGATCGTACTTATACTATAATCGCCTCGACAGCTAGCCCATTTAAGTTCGCTAAAACGGTTCTCGAAGGAATTGATTCCTCCCAAGTTACAGAGAACGAATGGGATAACTTGGCTAAACTCAGTGAAATCACAGGCTGGGGAATTCCGGAAGGGTTACAGGGTCTTGAAGATAAACCAGTCTATGGTTTAATGAATGTAAATCCAGAGGATATTCCGCAACTGCTTCAAAAGATTTATCTGCGTTGAAGAATTAATATAGAGTGTCAGTAAAGAAACCAAACCATAGTCTAGACAGAGAAAAGGAGGGCAGAAGCCCTCTTTTTTTGTGGGTTACATATTTTGGTCTGCTGATTGGCTTAGGCATTACAACAAATTGATTTAACCTAAAAGATCTTAGAATATTGGAATACTTAAGTCCTAACGGCGAAAAATTCCAGTCTCAAAAGTCAACTTTTGGGGAACGTTTAAATATAATTAAGTCTGAAAGGAGTTCCTAGATTTGAGAAAAATAAGCGATAAGATGATTTTGGGTGTAGTAGCCGGTCTCGGAGCAAATACTATAAAAAACATTATCGGATTAGGAGCTATGAGGCTAGAACTGGCAGAATTAAACGGCCCTCATAGGGCAGCCGGGATGTTAGTTCCTCCACATAAGCTGGCAGACCCCAAAGGTAAATTTGTAGGATTCCTCGCTGATACGGTTATTGGAGGAACCTTAGGAGTAGTTACCTTATCTGGTCTAAAAATTTTTGGCAAAAAGCATGCAACCTTAAAAGGGGGGCTCGCTGGTGCAGGCATGTGGACTATGCTTTACGGTATCCTAGGTACTATTGGCGCTACCAAGGTAAACCCAATTTCACCTTCGACAGTATTAACCGAGTTTGTTACACATACGGTTTACGGTGCAGCGGCTGCAACACTCATTACAAAATTAGCGGATCAAAGTGTTTTTGAAAAAGGTTCTCAAAATGTAAGTCAAAGATCAGAACCCGGGACAGTATCACCTTATATGAACGCTGCTAAATAATGACTAGGACTTGTTAATGACTACCGTTAAGAAATATTGAGTTTATAGACGAAGAGCATCGAAATTACTAAGAGTAGCAATTTCGATGCTCTTTATTTTTAGGTATAATGAATTAGAATACAGTTTCATCCGTCTTGGCCTTCGGATAAGACCCTAAGAGCTTCGTACTCACATTATTGTTCTTCAGAGCCCAGAGAGCTTCCTGGATAGCTGGGGAAAAGACGTAACCATCGATATCGATGAAGAAAACATATTCTCCCAGCTTCTTTTTCGAAGGTCGGGATTCAATTCGGCTTAAATTAATCTTACGCAAGGCAAATTCTTGGAGAATACGATACAAGGACCCTGGGGAATTATCAGTAATGACTAAGAGAGAGGTTTTATCTTCTCCACTCATCTCGGAAAGGCTATGCCCTACAAAAATAAATCGGGTGGCATTGAGCATGACGTCTTGAATTTTTTCGACCTGACAATGTAGATGATAAAGCTCAGCAGCACGACGTGGCCCTATTGCTGCCCAGTTTTCGCGGACGCTGGAAATTTTCCGAGCTGCTTCAGCAGTACTCAGGCAGACAATCTGCTCAGCTTGGGGAAGATGGGCTTCAAGGAAATCCCGACATTGCCCGAGAGCTTGTTCATGAGAATAAACGCGCTGAATTTGTCGAAGTTCCATGGGTTCTGGGGTGATTAGGCATTGATCCACGGGATGGATAAATTCTTGAGTGATATAGATGTTATCTGTCTGCCCAAGCATATCCATCGTTACACCGACTTGGCCTTCGGTAGAATTCTCAAGGGGGACAAAAGCAGAATTAATGTCCTGATTATTGCAGGCTAAAATAAGTTTAGGGATCGTGCTAAAAGGAATAAGTTCAATAGGGCCCTGTGAGATTTCAGCTTGTGTAGTAATAAAGAGTTGGAGTGCCTCTTCGGAAAAACTGCCCTTAGGGCCTAGATAACCAATCTTATGCATAGCGTTTTAACCCCCTTTAAATAATAAAAGGCCTACTCATCCCTGGTAAGGGACGAGATAAGCCTCGCGGTACCACCCTTTTTGCTGTAAGACAGCCTCTTTAATTGGTCCTCAAACAGGAACCAAGCTTATAACGGTAGCAGCCGGCGTTCCCTACTCTATTCAAGAACGCAACTCCAGAGTGAATGTCCGTTTCCAGTAACCACTAAAGCTTTCAGTCGGTGGCTCTAGTTCCCTGAAGGCCTGGTTCAACGTATGCTCTCTTTCATCGTTTTTAGGTCAAGATGTTAATTTTTACAATTATATCAGGAAGAATCAAAGATGGAAAGTGGAAAATCAAAATTTACCAAATTATTATTGGCCCCTTATTATTGTCTTATTATTAGACCCTCAACGGACCATATTATTGGATAATATTTTTGGACAAAGAGGACTTTAATTAAGGAGAATTAAGGTAAAGGGAAAAAACTAAACTTATAACTTGCAGAAACGTTTTAAGCACGATAAAATAAGGATTGGAAGGTTGGGGAACCTTCCTGGGAGATAGGTGGACGAGGTGGCAGAAGCAGGCAGTGGTACGTACGCTGCCTGTTTCACTTTTTTAGAGAGGAGTATGCATCGTGGCTCTAGAAATTGAACGTAAATTTTTAGTTCGCCCTGAACTACTACCCCATATGGAATCTGGACTGCATATCCTTCAGGGATACTTAGCCGAAGAACCTTCCATTCGATTTCGAATCGTGGATGAAAAAATAATTATAACAGTTAAGCGTTTAAATAGGGATGGAAGCCGGTTTGAGCTTGAAACTGAGAAATTAGAGGTATCCTTAGAAGAACGAGAGACGCTGAAATCGCTTGCACGCCTTCCTGTGATCGAGAAAGTTCGTTATCGAATTCCTCATTGTAACCTCATTTGGGAAGTGGATGTCTATCAGGGAGAGAATCTAGGACTAATAACCGCGGATGTAGAGCTCCCTAGCTTAAATTACCCTATCGAATTTCCGGAGTGGATTGACTCGGAATCCGAGATTACAACGAATTCAAAATACTACAATTGGAATTTAGGACGATTTCCATATTCTAAGTGGGTTTAACAAGAGGTGGTGTCGCGTCGGTAAGAACTGGCTTGACACCACTTTTGTTTTCTTGTCCTAGACCGTCTAGGAGACTCTTAAAGTCATTTTATAGCAATTTAATTATTTAAACTTCTGCGATATTTGGTAATTTTTCCTTTTGCTGTGTATAATAATCAGGTAAAGTATGTGCTCGCACAGGAGGAAATATAATGGAACAAGCAAAATTAAAATCTCGTTCGGAAACCCCTGAACAATATAAATGGCGTCTGGAAGATATTTTCCCGAGTAATCAAGCTTGGGAAGAAGAGTTTATTCAAGTCGAGAAATCTCTTGGACGAGCAGGGGAATTCCAGGGTCATCTCGGGGATAATGCTGAGACACTCATTGCCTGCTTTGAGTGGATGGATCAAATCGGGCAAAGTATGGGAGAAGTCTATACATATGCACGAATGCACCGGGATGAAGATAATCGGGAGTCACGTTATCAAGCTATGACTGATCGAGCAGGGGCTCTCTCGGTTCGGGTCGGGAGTGCGCTTGCTTTTGTCGTTCCGGAAATGCTTGCCTTGCCGGAAGGTAAGCTGCAGGAATTTCGTAAAACGAATTCTAAGATGGAACTCTACAATCATGCCTTAGAGGACATCATACGTAAGCGGGAGCACGTCCTAAGCCCAGCGGAAGAGAAATTACTTGCCGAAATTGGGGAACTAGCTGAGGCTCCGAGTACAATCTTCGGCATGGCTAATAATGCAGATTTAAAATTTCCAAGCATCAAAGATGAGAAGAATCAAGAAGTCGAGCTTACTAAGGGCAATTTTATTCAGTTTATGGAAAGCGAGGATCAGCGTGTCCGTAAAGAGGCTTTTCAGACGCTCTATGAAACCTATCAAAAACAAATCAATACTTGGGCTGCAACCTTGAATTCGAATGTGAAGGGAGACGTCTTCTTCGCGAAGGCACGTCGCTACCCTTCCGCATTAGTATCTTCCCTGGATGATGATCGCGTACCACTCGCTGTCTATGATTCCTTGATTGAGACTGTACGGGAATTTCTCCCTGAGATGCATCGTTATGTAAACTTAAGGAAGAAGGCCTTAGGACTTGACGAACTCCATATGTATGACATCTATGTACCCATCGTACCTGAGGTAAAGATGGAGATTCCCTATCAGGAAGCGCTCAAAATGTGTACTGAGGGACTCAAGCCTTTAGGAGAAGAATACCTAAAGATCTTAAAGGAAGGCTTTGACTCCCACTGGATTGATGTCTATGAGAATCAAGGAAAAACGAGTGGAGCCTATTCTTGGGGGACCTACCGTTCTCATCCTTTTGTCCTTTTGAATCACCAAGACACTCTGGATTCCATGTTTACAATCGCACACGAGATGGGGCATTCTCTGCACTCCTATTTTTCAAACCACACACAGCCGCATCTTTATGCGGGATACACTATCTTTGTAGCAGAGGTTGCTTCCACTCTCAATGAGGCACTTGTCATGGAGCATTTGCTTAAGACTACGGAAGATCCAAAATTGTTAGCTTATCTCTTGAATCATTACCTCGAGCAGTTCAGAGGTACGATTTTCCGTCAGACGATGTTTGCCGAGTTTGAGAAGAGAACTCATGCTTTGGTAGAAGAGGGTGTAGCCCTCACGGCGGAACTATTATCGAGTGAATATCTCAAGCTTAATTCGGATTATTACGGTCCTGAGGTTGTCATGGATCCAGAGATTGCCATCGAGTGGGCAAGGATCCCTCACTTCTATAATGCTTTCTATGTATACAAGTATGCGACAGGCTTCTCTGCCGCTACCGCTTTAGCCCGTAAGATTCTCGATGAGGGCGAACCAGCCGTTAAGCGCTATATTACCTTCTTATCGAGTGGAAGCTCGGATTACCCCATTGAACTTTTGCGAAAAGCGGGAGTTGATATGGAAACCCCCACTCCTGTCCGTGAAGCACTTCAAGTGTTTAAGGGGCTCGTGGATCGGTTAGAGGAACTATTGTAGGCTAGAAACGGAGAGTGGAGCGGAATCTGACCGTCTGCTCTGCTCTTGGCCAGAACGAACTGGAGGTAGGGTGTTCATAATAGTGTATCTTGACAAAGAAGCAGCTTAAGAAGACAATTAATGTACATACCCCTTGGGGGAAAAGGTTATTACAGAAGAAAGGGTGGATTTCGATGAGTGAAGCGTGTGGCTCTTGCTCAGCAGCGAGTACATGTACCACAGGAAGCTGTTCGACAGAACCGGAGTTAACTGAAGCTCAAAAGGCGAGTCATGTCGGTAAAGTCATTGCCGTAATGAGTGGAAAAGGTGGCGTTGGGAAATCTTCTGTTACAGGAATGTTAGCGGTTAGCTTGATGAGACAGGGATATAAAGTAGGTATTTTGGATGCTGATGTTACAGGTCCTAGCATTCCAAAGATTTTTGGGGTAACAGAAAAGGCTAACGTAAATACCGTAGGGGTCCTCGTACCACAAACCAATAATGGAATTAAAGTCATGTCTTTGAATCTGATGCTTGAAAATGAGGATGATCCCGTCATTTGGAGAGGTTCAATTATTACGCAACTTATTCAACAATTCTGGAAGGATGTTGTATGGGGAGAACTGGATTATCTGCTCATCGATATGCCACCAGGAACGGGCGATGTGCCCATTACTGTTTTTCAGACAATGCCGATTGCAGGAGTAGTCATCGTGTCGAGTCCTCAACAATTAGCGGGGATGATTGTGCGGAAAGCGATTAAGATGGTTAGGAAATACGAAGCTACTATCTACGGACTTGTAGAAAATATGGCCTTTGTCTCTTGCCCTGATTGTGATCACCGGATTGAGGTTTTCGGAAAACCAAACGGTGAAGAAGAAGCTAAGAATAGTGAAATCCCCTACTTAGGGCAATTGCCCCTGGATCCGGTCTTATCGAGTTTATCTGACTTAGGGAAAATAGAGGATTATCAATCCGAAGAATTTGATAAGATAGCTGAACGGTTAACTGCAGAAATCAAAAAGGTAGAAGAGAAAAAATAGCAGGAGAGGTGGTGTTCTGGCTTCTGCCGGGATGATATGGAATCAACAATCAGAGATATTAAACTCGCTCCCCAAGGTCAACTGAAAATCGAATGGGTACAAGCCCATATGCCTGTCCTCAACACCTTAAGAGAGGAATTTGAGCGTGAACTTCCGTTCAAAGGAAAAAGGGTAACCATTTGCTTGCATTTGGAAGCCAAAACGGCTTACTTGGCAAAGGTGATTCAAGCAGGCGGAGCGGAGGTAACCGTAGTAGCCAGTAACCCCCTGTCCACACAAGATGATGTGGTAGCAGCCTTAGTAGCAAGTGGGGTTCATGCCCATGCTTGGTATGGTGCGACAGAGGAGGAGTATCATCAACATATCCATAAAGCTCTTGACTTCGAGCCGGATTACATCATTGATGATGGTGGAGATTTAGTCTCCACGATTCATAAAGATCGACGTGAGTTAATCGGGAAGGTTCTGGGCGGAGCAGAGGAAACAACAACGGGAATCCTACGCTTGCGCTCCATGGAGAAGAATGGGGAATTGTCTTTTCCTATGATTGCTGTCAATGATGCAGAGATGAAATATTTATTTGATAATCGTTATGGCACTGGGCAATCCGTATGGGACGGGATTATGCGTACGACGAATCTTGTTGTCGCTGGGAAAACCGTGGTCGTTGCTGGCTATGGCTGGTGTGGCAAAGGAGTTGCACTTCGGGCAAAGGGCTTAGGGGCTCGGGTCATTGTTTGTGAAGTGAATCCAATCAAAGCCAATGAGGCCTGGATGGACGGGTTTGAGGTTATGCCTATGGTTGAAGCGGCTCGTTATGGTGACTTTTTCGTCACTGTCACCGGAAACAAAAATGTTATTGCTGAAGAGCATTTTAAGGTCATGAAAGACAGTGCAATCCTCTCGAATGCAGGTCATTTTGACGTCGAAGTGAATAAAACTCATCTGGAGTCAATGGCTCAAAGTCGTCGTCAAGTTCGCAAAAACATCGAGGAGTACCTTCTCAAGGATGGTAGAAAGATTTACCTCTTAGCAGAAGGGCGACTTGTAAATCTCGCAGCTGGAGATGGACATCCTGCTGAAGTTATGGACATGACCTTCGCTTTGCAAGCACTTGCCCTACACCATTTAGCTACTTTACAGGGGAAACTCGAACCGAAAGTTTATTCGGTACCTGTTGAGTTAGATCGTAAGGTTGCTCAACTCAAACTAGATACTCTCGGTTTGAAAATTGATAAGCTTACGAACGACCAAGAGCAGTATCTTCAAAGTTGGCAACATAGTTAATTTGTGACTGGCACAATATAAGTTCTAGAGTCAAGTAAGTTTTGGAATCAAGGCCACAGGGTAGGAGGTACAAACTCTTATCCCGTGGCCTTTTGAATTAATTAGAAAGTATTAAAAGAGCCCTCTTTGCTTAGCCAGAAAATTTTAAAAGCATCTTATGCTGGATTCTTAGAAGCATTTTGAAAGAAATCCCAAAATGCTCTTTAGTTATCACCTGTTATAGTATACAATAGAATTAGTTAGATGTATTAGAATCAGGAATCCATATTGGAGAGACATTTTGTTGAGGGGGATAGATATGCCAACATACCTCGTTCAGTCACAGGCACTAGAGCCTAACATCATAGGGGAAAGTAAGGGCATACACCAAGCTTTAGAGGGGTGTAAAAAAGCGGCAAAGGAAAATGACCCGGTGTTGTTCCAAGGGGAAATTAGTACGGGTAAGCTATTATTGGCAAGTTTTTTACATCATGAAAGCCATCGTTCGAATGAAATGTTCTTAGTCGTGGATTGCTCCGAACGGAAGGGAATAATTCAAAAAATGATTGCCCCAGACTTTGATTTGAATACTCTCAATATTTTAACCGGAGGGTGCATATATTTTCGTGAGATCGCAAGTCTAGGTCTTGATGAGCAGGCACAAATTTTCGATACAATTCTAAAGCTTGAAGCGAAAGGTATTCGCGTCTTTCTTAGTTCATCTCAAAATGTCCATCTGTTGATGGTGGATAAGGCTTTCCATAAAGGTTTATATCAATATGCAAGTCAGTGGGAAATCGCTATTCCTTCTTTGCGTCAACGCAAGGAGGATATTCTTCCCTTAGTAAACCACTATATCAGTGTTTTAAATTTAAAATTAAGGAAGTCTATTCAGGGACTGACTCCTCAAGCAGAACAGATCCTTCTTTCCTACCGGTGGCCGGGAAACGTAGAAGAATTGGAACAAATTCTAACACGTGCTATAATAGTTTCCAACGAATCCTATATTTCACAACGTCATCTCACAGTTAATCTTACGTCTTCTGAAGTAGACGGAGCGTTTACTCACGACGTAATGCCTCTTGATCGCATGGAAGAAATACTCCTACGAGGTGCCTTAGAACGTTATGGTTTTACCCTTGAAGGAAAGAAGCGAGCGGCTAGGGCGTTGAATATTTCTTTAGCTACGCTGTACAATAAAGTCAAACGTTATAATCTTAATGAATAAACGTTAAGGTTTCCGTTAGGGGGACTCATCATGGAGCATGTCGATAAGAACCAGCCCGTGGGAATTACGTTCATTTCTACTCCAGATGGGGAATTAGTCCTCGAAGGTCCTATAAAGGCCGAGGTGATTACTCGACTTACGATGGATGAAGGATTGAGGGCATTTCGCCCTCCAATAAGGCAGAAAGAAGCCTTACTCGAAATTAGTAAGCTACCGAACGGACGAGTTGTTCTTGCTCATAGCGCCTCACATATTATGGGTTATGTAACCTTCCATCCTCCGGATACCTTTGAAAGATGGTCTAAGGGGCCTCTCGAAGTTCTGGAGTTAGGTGCTATTGAAGTGTCTCCAAGAGCCAGGCAGTATGGTGTAGGACGAAAACTACTCGAGGTTGCATTTTCCGATCCAGCCATGGAGAACTATTTAGTGATAGCAACAGAGTACTACTGGCATTGGGATTTGGAAAGAACTGGACTCCGTGTGTGGGAATATCGTGAGCTTATGCGTCGCGTAATGTCACCCGTAGGAATGGTGATAAAAGATACCGACGACGAAGAGATTCTTGCGCATCCAGCAAACATGCTTATGGCGAGGTATGGAAAGAATCTCTCAGAAAGTATAATACATCAATTTGAAGGCATTTTATTCTTAAAGCCGGATTCTAACAGGGGTGAAATTTGTGATTGAGATTAATCAGGACCCTTTGGGAACAGTAATTCAAGCAGTACAGGGAATTTATGCTCGAAAAGATCCCGCACATGATTTAGGACATGCGCTTCGCGTGAGAGAGTGGGGTAAGCAAATCGCCGAAGAAGAAGGGGCTGATTTTTTAATTATTGAGCTAGCAGCTATACTTCATGATATTGGTCGATCTGGAACACTGGCTAAGACGCATGCGGAAAGTAGTTCCGCTCTTGCTAGTGGAATCTTACAAAAGTGCGGTTATTCTAATTCGGTGATTGAACGAGTTCAAGAGGCTATCCTCTCCCATTCTCGCGAAGGATATGAGCCAGAGTCACTTGAGGCTAAAATTATCTATGATGCTGATAAGCTTGACTTTGTGGGACCGATGGGAATGGCGCGACTTTTCGCATGGGCAGGAAAAGAAGATAAGGCTTTTTTTGGCCCGAATTCCTGTGAGGAGTTCTACCGCGAGAGAATATGTCATTATATCGAATACTTATATACACAGACAGCACGTGAACTTTTTGAGCCGCTTTTCCGCTTTTCTGAGTATTTTTGGACTGAATTTGAGAAAGTTGGGCTAAAAACCTAATAAGTAGGTTAGACTATGGATATATTTGGTTCTGAAAGGACGGTATATCCATTGCGTTTTATAGGGCGAATTTTTATAATTCTTGTTTTGGTTTTCTTACTTAAGGGAATTCTATTTCCCGAGCCTCAAGCCTATATTGCTTTACCCGAAGCAAGGTCCTGGGTAAAACAGGTGGAGTGGCAAGCCTACGAAATCCAGAGAGCTGCCCAAGATTTACCAGATAGCATCGAAGTGGTCCTTCGCCGATTGTTTCGTGATGTAAAACCACAAATCGAAGCTAAATCAGTTTAATGAATTAGAGAGTCAGGAGCATTTGTTCCATAACTGATTAGTTATATATTTGATAAATTTTTACTTGTTTGACACTGCTAAGATTGCGATGTTATTATCTAAATATAATCTAAGATGAAGCCTTCGTTGGCTTTTGAAAAGGAGTGGCGATTATGGTAGAAATTACAGAAACCGCTGCCCAGAAAGTTAAAGAGGTTATGATAGGTCAGAATAAAGAAAATTCTTTTCTGCGCCTTTATGTAGCCGGCTTTGGCTGAGGTGGGCCGAATTTCGGCATGACTCTGGATGAGTCTAAGAATGAAGAAGACCTAGTCGATGAAGGTTTCGGTATTACGCTAGTAAGCGATAAGAAGCTTTCTGAATACCTAGAAGGTGCAGTCGTTGATTATGTTGAATCCGCTTATGGTGGTGGATTTGAGATTAAGACAGCGAATGCAAGCGATTGTGGTTCAAGTTGTGGGTCTGGTGGTTGTGGATCTTAAAATCAATGGCAAGAGAGAGCTTTAGGCTCTCTTTTTTGATATATCAATAAAATCTTAAGGGCGATAACGAAACGGTAATAGATTAGTAGGCGATCAAGTGATTCTAAGCTTCAGATGGAGTTTGCCTAGGAGGAATACCTACTCCAGCTGAAGCTTAGAAGAACTTATCCTGGGACGTAGGAGCCGTTATCTCCCACTTATAGAAGATGGGAGTCTTATGGTTGGTAGTCATCGGATAAATTATGCTGTGACTTATGTTAAGAAAATCAAATAAAAGTCAATTTTTTAATTTTAGTCAAATAGATTAAATTCAGCGTTTTAGAGCATTAGGGTGAAAAGGAATACACTTCTTTTCTTTATTTCGTTATATTTCGAATACATGCGTGAGTATGAATAGACAAAGGTCATTTTGCAAAAAACAAGAAACAGTGTAAACTATATATAGCTTATTCTTCCTTTGAGCTATGGTGCGTTATTCTAGTGCATGAAACGATAGTCGAAGGCGGGACTAAGAATCCGCCAAGGGCATACCGATGAAGTTCCTGGTGGTGGCTTTCGACGCCCAGTCGAGGGTTGCTGCTGGGAGTTAAGGATTAGGGGGATCCGCAATGGCATGTGGGCGATACCCTTTTCCGTGGAGGCCTAAGTATGTGGTCTTTTTTAGACTACGGCTTGGGGGATGAACCTGCATTAGGAAGGAACTTAGTGCAGTGTAGCCTGCCTTGAGGTGGAGAAGTTGGGAGGGCTAAAGGGACTGGAGTGCGTTGGCCGATGCATTTTAAGTTTGCCTGAAATTCTTTTCTGCAAAAGAGGCTAGACTATCGTTGATCGTTAAGGAAAACTTCTAGAGCGAAAACCAACGAGGATTGAAGTGCGGTCTCAGTGGTGATCAAGTGCTGTGAATGGTGACATTGCAGGCTGAGAGAAAAGGGAAACCACCTAATATCGGGAAACCGAAGGAGCTCAGTGGGAAAACCTACTTGACCTAAGCCGCAATATTTATTCGTTGGTGTCCTAAGGCTCAAAGGATTATACACCTCTCACATGAGAGGTGTTGATTTATTTTTAGGACCTTTTTTGAGAAAATAACCGTTTTCCAGAATTTGATAAAAGGAATTAATGGTTCTATAGCGAATATTAATAAAAAAGTGAGAGATGCTGAATCTAGGCTTCTAAGCTTAGAACGGGGGATTCCTTATTGGGGTGAATCACAGTCAATGTGTAGGGCTTAACACCTTCTTGCCCGAATCCGTCAACTAACCTCGTAAGCAGTGAAAGGTGGAAATTTCATGGTTTCATCCTCGAAGAGGGTGTGGGTGGGTAGCGTTGCGCTGTCTAGTGTATTGCTACTGAGTAGTTTTCCAGGCGTTTCTATGCCTGTGAGTGCTGCTGAACGCCCCACTGGCTCGGAGTCTGTACTCGTTAAGAACTCGTCCGAGTTTTCAGCGCAAACGGTTCGCAATAAGCTGATTGCTTCAGCCAGTGTAGTTCCAGTTAAAAAAGTAGAATCCAGCCAACCGACACAAGTTGCTGCAGAAGTCAAAGGGACTGAAGTGGAAGTAACATCTCAAGCGACGACTGACACTAAGCCAGTGTCTAAACCTGCAGAGAATACAAAAACCCCACCAAAGGCCACTCAGGTTGCTAGTGCACCTACAAGCTCTCAGGTTTCGCGTGGTGGAGATTCCTCGGGAATCGTGAAAAACGCTCAGAGTTTACAGGGTGTTCCTTACGTTTTCGGAGGGACAACTCGTAGTGGGTTTGATTGCTCAGGGTTTACCCAATATGTTTACGCGGGATCGGGGATTAGCTTACCGCGGACTTCCTACGCTCAGTTTGAAACAGGAACCGCTGTGAAGAAGGACCAACTTCAGCCGGGTGACTTAGTGTTCTTTTCTACCTACGCTAAAGGGGCTTCTCATGTCGGAATTTATATCGGTGGTGGCAGTTTCGTACATGCTTCGAATAGTGGAGTAAGGACAACCAGTTTATCAGACAGTTATTACTCGGCTCGCTATGTGGGAGCAAGAAGTGTTCAGTAATTGAATCGTTTAATCGGACATAGGAAAGGGAGTAGCGTAACGCTACTCCCTTTTGGCATGCTATTAAAAGGGAAACCAAGGAACGGGCCTATAGCTCTTGCATTCTCCTCCTGGCTCAGCGGGTGTCATATTGTGAATATATAAGTCAGTTTTTTTGCAATGCTTTGTGCGCTTATGATAGCATTCACGGCAAAGTTCAACGCGGTAATTTAATATCACTATGATTCTCCTTAATCTGCTCTGGTATCCTCCAAATCTAGGGATTATTGGTTGCGAAAATGCTGATGAACCGCCTCTGCGATATGGATGGGGAGACCAGCATCCTGTAGTTCCTCTAAAGTTGCTTTGGAGATTTTCTCCGTTGACTTGAAATGCCGTAGAAGCTGTTGTCGTCTCTTGGGGCCCACACCGGGAATCCCGTCTAACTCAGAAAGGGTCATACTTTTAGCACGTTGCTGACGATGGAAGGTAATTGCAAAACGGTGGACTTCATTTTGTATCCGTTCTAATAAGCGAAAGGTAGGAGAGCTTCGTTCGAAAAACAGAGTTTCTCCTTTCTCGTTGATTATTCCTGAAGTTTGGTGCTTATCATTTTTCACCATACCAGCTACTGGGAGAGAAAGGTTGAGAGAGCGTAACACCGCTTTAGCTGCATTGATTTGTCCTTTCCCACCATCGACCAGAATGAGGTCCGGTAAAGGCAATTCCTCCTGGAGAAGACGACTATAGCGTCGCTCAATGACTTGATGCATCGAAGCAGTATCATCCATATTGGGCATGGGGTGAATTTTAAATTTTCGATAATTACTCCGGTTGGGTTTTCCATCTAGAAATTGAATCATCCCGGCTACAATGTGGGTTCCTGCGATATTGGAGATGTCAAAAGACTCGATTATTCTCGGAAAAGAAATTCTTAGGGTGTCCCCTAATTCTTGAAGAGCTTTCGAACTTTCCTCGAGTTCCCGAGCTTCGATAGTGATTTGCTCATGCAAGGTTGTTTGTGCATTTTCCATGGCCATTTCCACTAAGTCCCTTTTTTGTCCCTTTTGTGGAATAATCATTGGGAAGAGTTTTGCCAGCACGGTAATATCGATGGGGGGAAGGAGGATTTCTTGAGGGAGGGTATTTTTCTCTGTGTAAAATTGGGCTAGGAAAGAAATGAAGGCTTCTTCGGGTTCTTCGTAATAAGGGAAAATGAAGTTATCACGAGAGAGTAGTTTCCCTTGGCGAAGGTAGAAGATTTGAATGCAGATTTGATCTCGTGTCGTGGAATAACCGACTACATCTCGATCAACAAAGTCGTTGAGGGTAATATTTTGTTTTTCACCGACTTTTTTGAGGTCTTCGATTAAGTCACGATATTCTTTGGCACGCTCGAATTCCAAACCCTCAGCGGCTTGGTGCATCTTCTTCTCAAGTTGTTTAACAATGCTCCCCTGATCGCCCTTTAAGAAGGTTGTAACTTCTTTACGGATTTTATCATAAGAACCTGTTGGAACATCTTCGATACAAGGTCCTAAGCATTGGTGAAGATGATAATAAAGACAGGGTCTAGAGGGAATTTGTCGGCATTTACGGAAAGGAAATAATCGATTGAGTAGACGTGCTGTTTCCTTGGCCGCTGTCGCATTAGGATATGGACCAAAATACTTTCCTGAGCCTTTTTTCACTTGGCGAGTAACGAGTATTCGAGGGTGTATTTCTTCTGTGATTGTGATATAAGGATAGGATTTATCATCGCGAAGCAAAATATTATATTTTGGATCGTACTTTTTGATGAGATTGCACTCAAGGACTAAAGCTTCGACCTCGGAGTCGGTGAGAATCGTTTCAAAGTCGCGAATCTGACTAATCATAACTTGGGTTTTTCCATCATGCGAACCTGTAAAATATGACCGAACCCGGTTTTTAAGAATCTTTGCTTTCCCGACATAAATAATCTGCCCAGAAGCATCTTTCATCAGATATACTCCCGGTCTCTCGGGTAATAAGCTCAATTTTTGCCGAAGTATCTCCATTAATACACACCTCGGTATTATTCTAGATGCTCAACAGCTTAGATGCAAGTTACTGTATCAATAATCTCAAGTAGGTTTGATAATCATTTTGATGAAGTAAGTTTACTTTATAAACATAACAAGCCCAAGAGACTCGTATATTATTTTATGGGAGATATTTTTAGAGGAGGGTTAATCATGCCAAATTCATGGGGGCGGCCTCCGCGGTACGATATATGGCAAGATTTCCAGGCGTTAGCTTTTTGGGTACTTATCATTGGTGTAGCCGGGTTTATTCTATTTCCGAATTTTTTTGGTGATATCTATACGCGACTGACCGACCCAACCGCTCAGTTAGCTGACACAACTACAGGTTCTTTTGATCCTAACCTAAACCAAAACGCTTATAACACCTATAATACAGGGTCTTATGATTTAGGGAACACTGCTGGGATTCTCTTCCCTTCGAGTTATAATCCAAATTCCACGACGACTTCACTGTATAATCTTGGAAATGAGGTATCCACGGGATACTGGGTTCTCTTTGTGGCGGATGGAGCGTTTAAGCAACTCTCAGTAACAAGTGAATCCTATACTTTTCTTGCGAAGCTCATTGAAAAGGACAAAAGTATCGAAGGGAAAAATACCGTGATTCTCGTATCGAATGGCCAAATTCGTAAATATGTTGTGACAGATGAGATTTATACCATTATAACCAGTATGGCGAGCATTGATACACGGTCAAAGACAGGGTGACTTAATCAAATAATAGCTTAGCACCAACACCAAAAAGTAGCAGACCGAGAAGTTGCCAAGGATTCCAGGATAGACGTTCTGCTCCGAGCAAACCGAGATGATCAATGATGAGTGCGGCACCTACTTGGCCGATGATAATTGCTGTGGTCGCATTGCATACTCCAATCTTTGGGATACTTAAGGCGACCAAACCAACAATGACCACACTAAGAATTCCCCCAAGATAAAGATACCATGGAATGGATAACCATTGATATTCAAACACTGGGACGCGTGTGACCACGACTGCAAGGAGTGCGACGACTGTCCCGATGATATGAACAACGAGAGTAGCTGCCAATATCGAGGTTTTTTGATAAAGGCCGGAATTGAGCGTGCCCTGAACGGCCATAGTGATTCCCGAGATTGCTGCAATCAAAGAGGGCATTGATAAAAATTTGTTCATGTAAACCTCCATATAAATTTTGATTGAAATGGACAAGTTCTCCAAGTTCGTCAAGAAGTAGTTCGTATTCGATTTTCATCAGAAGGGAAAAATGATGATGTAAAAGATAAAAAAGCGAAAAGAGGTGGCGTCGTGGAAATCGATTACAATTTAGTGCAACGGGCCCAGATGCTGCTTACTCTTGATCATCCACTCACCCAAGTTCGTGATATTCTGCTACGTGAAGGATATCCGGATGATCAAGTCGATGAATTAATAGACGCTACAGAAGAGGTACTAAATTACTTAGTTCCTCCCGAGTATGATGAAAATAAAATTGGAATTGATATTCTTCACCCTGGAGAGAAAGTCGAGGGAAGAAAGCCAGGTGTAGACATACTTATCGACAAAAATTCCGGTAAGCTCAGCTTGGTTACCCCACAATACCAGGAAACATGGAGGGTAGCTAATGAGGTGAGAAAAGCAATAAAACAGCAAAGGGCGGTTCTCAGTCATCAGTTTCATTAATTTACTTTTTTAGGGCGGGCAATAATGCTACGCCTTTTTACTTTTCATACTATATTCTTTTCTTCAATACCCTAAATTATGTTATAATTTCAAAAGGACTTTTTTGACTTAGGAACTGCCAATCATACTTTCCGAAGGCAATTGGAAGAATTGTTTGGTTTGATAAATGAATTATCTAAACTGCGGAGCGATACATATTAATGTGCACGACTAAATAAGCCTTGAAGATATGGAGCGCATCGCGAATAAGTGGTGCGCTTTCCTTTAACTGTAGGATGGGGGAAGTTTGATGGGAATTTGCAAATCGGTATGTCCTCATGATTGTCCAGATACATGTGCCTGGCGCGTAGAGCTTGAAGAAGGGAAAATTCTTCGGATTACAGGAGATTCAGAGCATCCTATTACCCAAGGAGTAATTTGTGAGAAGGCAAGATACTATCCCGAACGAGTGTATGGGAAAGACCGTGTTCTTTATCCTATGAAACGTTCAGGTCCAAAAGGGAGTGGTGAATTTCAGCGCATTAGTTGGGAAGAAGCTCTCGAAGAAATATCCTCTCGTTGGGAATTGCTCATCGCGGAACATGGTACAGAGTGTATTCTTCCTTACTCCTATGCGGGTACTGAGGGAATAATCAACAAAGCAAGTATGGATCGGCGTTTCTTTTCCCGATTGGGAACGAGTCAGTTAGAAAGAACAATTTGCTCAGCTGCTGGAAGCCTAGGCTACCAGCTCGCCTATGGGGAGGCGAAAGGAGTAAACCCTCTTCTCACCGAAGAAGCAAAACTTGTCATCTTCTGGGGGATTAATGCTCTGGAGACGAACCTTCATCAAGCCTTGTTTGCAGCTCAGGCACGGAAAAAAGGGGCAAAAATCCTTGTTATCGATGTACATCGGAATAAGACAGCACAATGGGCCGATGAATTCTATCAAATCTTACCAGGCTCGGATGGAGCATTAGCTTTAGGGTTAGCTCATGTCATTTTGAGGGAAGGGCTTGAAGACTCTGAGTGGGTGAGAGAGAACGTTCATGGTCTTGATGCGTTCAGAGAATCAGTTCTTGATTATTCACCTGAACGTGTAGCCGAGCTTACGGGATTAAATCCAAAAGATATCGAGAAACTAGCCCATGACTATGCAGCGACTCGACCAAGCCTAATCCGCATCGGGAATGGACTTCAGCACCATGATAATGGTGGTATGTCGACCTGGGCGATTGCTTGCCTCCCTGGATTAACGGGAGCCTGGCAGGACAAGGGAGGTGGCCTCATTAAGTTTAATAGCGATTACTATCGCTTTGACCGTAATCGAATTGAAAGACCGGACTTGGTGAAGGGAACCCCACGCCTTCTGAATATGAATGAGTTAGGAAAGGCTCTTACAGAGCTCCACCCTCCGGTTTATTCAGTTTTTGTATATAATAGTAATCCCGCAGCAGTCGCACCAGAGCAAAGCAAGGTGCTTCGTGGGTTTGCTCGGGAAGATTTATTTACCGTAGTCCATGAACAAGTCTGGACGGACACGGCACGCTATGCTGATCTTGTTTTGCCGGCGACGACACATCTAGAGCACTCCGACTTGTATATGAGCTATTGGCATGGGGTACTGCAGTGGGCTGACCCAGTCATTTCACCTCTCGGAGAGAGTAAGTCAAATATTGAGCTCTTTCAAGAATTAGCACGAAAAATGGGCTTCACGGAACCTTGCTTCCGGGATTCTACTGAGGATATTGCAAGGGATGCCTTAGATACTCCTTTTTGGGAAAAGCAAGGAATTACCTTTGAGCGTTTAAAGCATGAGAAGTATATTCCCATAGAAATACCTGAACTTCCTTTTGCTCAGGGTAAACTAGCTACTCCAAGTGGGAAGATAGAGCTATACAGCGAACGTGCCTTGAATCTTGGTCTTTCTCCTGTGCCTGTCCATGTATCCTTAATCGAAGGGCCAGAGAGCCGAAGTTCGGAGTACTCTCTGACCTTGATATCTCCTCCACACCATGGCATTCTCAATTCCACCTTCGGAAATTTACCGAGTATTCAAGAACTCTCTGGGGAACCCTATCTCGAAATTCATCCCGAGGATGCGAAAAAACGCTTAATCAAGGATGAAGACTTGGTCATTGCCTATAACTCACGCGGAAAGTGTATATTAAGAGCCAAGGTGATCGAATCGGTCCTACGGGGTGTTGTTGTAGCTCCAGGAGTATGGTGGTTAGATAGCTATCAAGAGGGATTTGGAATAAATTCATTAACTCCAGATCGCTTATCTGATATGGGAAAGGGCGCTACTTTTTTCTCGAACCTAGTGGAGGTTAGAAGGGCGAATGAGTAAAGTACAAAGACAACTAAAGATTTTCCAGGCCTTTCCTGCCTTAAGACATTCTTCTTTCCGATGGTTTTGGGGCGGTCAAATGATATCTTTAATTGGAACCTGGACACAAAACATAGGTCAAGCCTGGTTAGTATTGCAACTCACGAATTCGGCCTTCTTACTCGGTTTAGTCTCGGCCATGCAATTTGCTCCCATGCTCTTCTTCTCTCTTCATGCGGGGGCTTGGATTGACCGATTACCGAAACGCCGAATAATCATTGCAACCCAAGCCACCTTTATGATTTTAGCTTTTACGCTATCTTTTTTAGTGGGCACAGGAACAATCCAGTTCTGGATGCTCCTAGTGATGGCTTTCATCCTGGGCGTTGCCAATACTGTGGATGTGCCTGCTCGCCAATCCTTCGTTATCGAATTGGTGGGTCGAGAACATCTCACCAATGCTATAGCTTTAAACTCGGCCATCTTTAACGCGGCCCGCTTAGTTGGTCCAGCTATTGCTGGTGTGATTATGGGAATATGGGGGCCCATGTGGTGCTTTTTAATCAATGGAATAAGTTTCGTTGGTGTTTTAGCGATTTTGCTTTTTATTAAGGCCATACCTCGAGGTCAAGAAACGAAAACTAAGCAGGGAGCAATCTGGCCAGAGATCAAGGAAGGACTTAGTTATATTCGAAGGACACCGCAGATCCTTCTGACTATGCTGATGGTCGGCTTTTTAAGCACTGTGGCGATGAACTTCAATGTTTTAGTTCCGGTTTTAGCTAAGCTTGAGCTTAAGGAAGAGGCTTTAGGCTTTGGATTGCTAATGAGTGCGCTGGGATTCGGAGCACTTATTGGAGCTCTGACGGTGGCGATTCGAAGTGGTAATGGACCACAGCCCCGTTTGCTTTTTTTAGGTGCACTCGGCCTCTGCGTTTTTTCAATTTTAACAGGATTTCAAAATCAGTATTTGCTTATTTCACTGATGCTAGCCTTAATGGGTTGGTCGATGATTGTTTTTTCGGCTTCGGCAAACTCTTTGATTCAGCTTACGGTAGAAGGGCGTTTCCGGGGTCGAGTGATGAGCGTATATTCCCTCGTTTTTGGAGGAATGACCCCCTTGGGGAGTGTCTATTCAGGGACGCTTTCGCATTGGTGGGGCGCAAAGAATACCTTTATTATTAGTGGTGTTTTATCTCTAATCTTCCTGGCTGGAATATTTTATTTGCAAAAACATTATATAGGGAGTGAAAAGCGTGCTCATCGCCGTCCTATCTGATACTCATCTGCGTGAGGGTCGAACTTTACCCGCGAAGGTCTGGGAATCTTTAGAGGGGGTAGATTTAATTCTACATGCAGGGGATGTTGTGAACCCTGGAATTTTAAGTGATCTTAAGACAATTGCCCCAATAGAAGCAGTGCGGGGAAATTGCGATGGATGGGAACTCGCCAGTTTACCTGAGCGAAAAATAATTACCTGTGAAGGAATTCAGATAGGGCTCACTCATGGCGCTTCTGGAGTCGGTAGGACAACGCCAGAAAGAGCACTTCGTAGCTTTGAGTCTAGTTCTGTGGATATCATTGTCTTTGGGCATAGCCACTCGCCTTATAAGGAAAGAAAGGGAGATATTTTATTGTTTAATCCAGGGTCTCCTACGGATAAACGACGAGAATCTATGTATTCCTTAGGTTTAATTAAAGTATGTGCTACGGAGTTTGAAGCTGAGCACATTTTCTTCTAGAAAAGGTGAAGTGATGAAACATCGTCGGAATAAAGTGAAAAGAGAACATGGAATCATTCAGGATGCTTTAACCTGGCTAGAAGAGTTAAGTCGAAGTCCAGAAGTGACAGATATCATTCCTGGGGTGATCGAAGTCAGTCGTTCGCCTGAGCGAGGAATTGTCTATAAATATGAGACCCAGACGGGGTGTAAAATTCTACTTAAAAGCAACGGTTCAATTCAGGAAGCCTTTGTGGTTACGAAAAGCCCAGATTTCGTACGACAATGGGTGGAGAACCGTTTCCCACCGGTCATCGATAAGCAGACCCATGAAAAATCCGAAAAACAAGACGTTGTAAAACCTCGCAAAGAAAGACAAAGACAAAGTCAAAGTAATAATCAAACCCAAAAGCAAAAGCAGTATGATCAGGCTTCTGTAAAGTCAGGATCTCAATCGAGGAAGCGACCTCATAGATCAAGTTCAAAGAAGGCATCGCGTTTAGAAGTAAGGTTGGAAAAGAAATACCTAGATAGGGGGGATGAGGATTCCCCAAATCTAGGACAAAGAATTAATCCGAGCACCCGTCAGGCCTTGAACGCTTTGCAGAAAAACTTAAGTCGACAGAATACCCGGAGGAAGAAATGACCACTTCGCAGGGGGCGTTGAAAGATGGAATTACAGAGCGTAGGAGCATCCTCGTTTCCTTTAAAGGATATTGGAATTCAGACAGGACAAAGAATTCTCGTCGAAGTTTTGAGCCTAGATTACAGCGGAAAATCACAAATACGTTTAGCGGGACAAGAAATAACAGCTTTGTTAGAAATCCCAGTTGAAGTGGGAGATAAGTTTTGGGTGGGGGTACAGAAAATAGATAAAAATGGGGTTCTCCTAGTTCGTGAAAAGGAGGTTAATCAACCCCTCTTCCTTTCCCTAAATGAACAAGGAATGGAACGATTAAGTTTCAGTAGAGGAAAATTCGCGGAGCAAGAAATTACCTCGCTTTTTAAGCAAGTTTTGGAGAAGGACATAAGTTCGGGTGGAAAAGATTCGGTTAGATCCTTTTTTCAAGAAAGTATCCCCCAATGGTCCTCGCTGGGAGGGGAGGCTGGGTACAAGCTTTTGACCCAGTTAATCAAGGGATTGGGTTTTGACTATGAACGTCGAATTAGAAACTTGATGAACTTGCCTGAGGAGGAACAAATTGAGGAACAGGCAAAGCTCAGCAAGACGTTTAAGGGAATTTTACTCTCTGTTCTAGGTAAGGAGTCTGAATCTGAGGGAAAACACCTTCTGACCAATCTCCTGGATCGTTTGACTGGGCAACAATTCTGGCTACAGAGCGCATCCTCAGAGCCTCCTTTTTTTCTCTTGGAATTCCCTATCCGTCATGAGGGTGAAGTCTATTCGCAACGGCTGGCCATAAAGGCTGCCCGCAAAGGAAACAAAGTCGATCTAGGTCATTGTCGGGTAGCGCTTCATGCTCAAACCCCTACTCTGGGAGAGATTGGGGTAGAAGGATGGTTGTACGAAGGGCAGCTCACACTTAAAGTCCTAAGTGATGATCCCGAACTTCTCTCGAAGGTGCTAGAAGGAAGTTTCTCAGTAGCGCACGAACAATTTAAACGATTGGGTATTTTGCTTCACCCGGTGGGTGTCGAGACTTTGCGTACTTCTGAGGACTTCCATCGCTTTTTGCGTGGAGAACTACGAGAAGGGGTGAATTTCCAAGTATGAAGGATAAAGCGGTTGCACTTGCCTATGATCAAGCCGGAGCTCCTAAGGTAGTAGCAAAAGGTTCGGGTTACGTCGCCCGTAAACTTATCGAACATGCCCTCGAGTATGGAATTCCAATTCAGCAGGATGAGATGCTTGTCGAAACCCTTCTTGAAGTCAATCTCGGAGAGGAAATTCCGCCACAGCTCTATCAGGTTGTCGCGGAACTTTTAGCCTTTATTTATAGACTGGATCAAAGTGCTAAGGAATTGAAGCATAAGGTGGAGGAAAGATAGTCAAACTATAAGGAATTATTTGTGATAGGGGGCTTCCTTATGAATCATTCTTTTGATGTATTCAAGCAGATACTCAAAGGTGAACACATGGCAATCGAAACCTATCAAGCCTACATTGATTCCCTCACCGACAGTCATTTGCGTAATCATCTTGTAGCCATCATGACCGACCATAAAGCACATGCCTCCCGCATCTCGTACTATATCCAGACGAATGGAGGAACAGTGGAGGAAGGGACAGGCCTAGCGGGACTCGCAACCAAGTGGTCAGCTAAGATGAAGAGCTGGGGAGATGTTGAGACTCAGAGTATGCTGAAGGAGCTCTACTCTGGCGAAGACAAAGGTCTAGCACGCGCAGTCCAACTTTCAGAAGACCACTTAGGTACTGAAGAACAAGAAGTCTTAGCCCCGATCTTTTCGGACGAGCACGATCACTTGAAGCAACTCCTAAGTCTCCAACGGAACGAATTTGAGTAGGACAGGTTTTAAAGATTCTTGAGACACCACTCCAGAGGACCTGAAAGAATGTCGTAAAAAAGACCCGAAAGCGTAGCTTCGCGCACATGAGTGAACGATTTGCGGCGTAAGGGCGATAAAGTGAACGAGGATTTCGAGGGTTAGCGGCGCCACTGGTTCACATGCAGTAAGCAGAAGGGTTTGGCATAGCTCCCTCGGAAGCGAGTGAGCGAGCCCTGGAGCGCTTAGTACGTGAGTCTCCAGTGGAGATTCACGCCCGAAGGTCCGATGTGCGCGAAGCTACAATTACCCGATATCTAAAGACACTGCAACTGACAAAAGGTTTTTCTCAAACATAAAAAAGAAGCTTGCAACTTAAGCCAAGCTTCTTTTTAGTAAATCCCGTAATTCTTCTATTTAGCCCTAAATATCGAGTTAGCTCTAAATATCGAGCCGCTGCTGTTTGATAGAAAGTTGTCGCTTAGCCAGAACCTGAGCCACGCGTTCACTATCCCCTAGATTAACCCCGTTCATTCTCCATTCACGGAAAGTCTGCCAGAATTGCTGTTCAGAAATTCTACGAGTATACCGTTCAGACTCTTCATCATAGGGCCAAAAGACATCTACCCAAAGAGTTCCTTTATTCGTAAGTACAAGAACAAAATGATTTAATTCAGGGCTTAGAGATTCTACGTCTCGCATGAGGATGTGTACTCGACCATTTGGGAAGTCTGTTCGAAGATAAACCAGCTTCATCAGAATCCTCCTTCTGCCACGCAATGAATCGACTCATAAATCCAAGTTAAGTATAGCATGAGCCGAGTGAAAAAACGACACTCATAATCTCTGCACTCTAGACTATGTGTTGAAGCGGGGGAATGTGCAGGAAGAGTATTAACTTAATTGTATGTAAGTCAGAATGCTGGGATAAACTAAACCCTGAGAAACGCTTATCAGGGAGGTTACCTACATGCTTACAATTGTTCATACGTTTGACGCACCAGATCGTGATCGTCTATTAGCTGATATTCGGACTGGGTTAGATACGGTCGATGAAATTGGTGGCTTCAAATTCGCTTCTATTAACGAGCAAACGAATTCAAATGATATTATGGTCATGTCAAAGTGGGAAAATCGGGATGCTTATGAAAATTGGGCCTCAACGGTTGGCGAAAATAAGGCCTTCAAGCAGGCTACACCGCAGATGTTTGAGGTCCTAGAGGAAAAATACTAATTAAGTCATAGTCTTATTTTTTTCGTAAGGGGGAGGAATCTAGGAAATCCATTTCCTGGATTCCTCCTCGTTCGCCTTAATTTAAAAGGCCGAAAATAGAATTAATTAAAAAATATTGAAAATTATAAATATTAAGATGATTTTTATAACAAAAGTGTATATAATAGGAGTATCATCATTTAGAGATGGATTTTGATGGGGGTGTTTTGAATGAGGTTAGCGTTATCAGACTTTAATCCAGTAAAAGAGTGTCAAAACTGTGACAATCGAGAGGAAAGTGAAGTTTCTTCACATATCCTTTCATATCAAATTGCCCATCAATTACTCATGAGTGTACCGGGACAAATTCAAGTGGATGGTAACCGTTTAATTCTTAATTTGGAATCTCATGAACCCCTCCATTTTGATTTGCGCTCGGGTTCTCTAAACACAAATAATTTAAGCATTTCCCTAGAACAACGCTATCAGTTAGACAAAAGACTTGATGAACTGACTCGTCAGATCAAAGAGGAGCTTCAGATTACTCCCGCTGAGGGAGGACATCAGGTTGATCCGATTCATACGTTGCTCGTTAAGCTTGTTGAGATTTTCCATGCCCGCTGTGGGTTGCATATTCAAAGCGTTCAAGCACAGGGGGATACAACTCAATGGGAGCTTCAACTATGTGAAGGTGGACCCAGGGGTTGGATTCAAAGCGATGGAATAATCCGTAATCGCTTTGGAGAAGAGGCAAACTTGAGTGATTGGAGTCAATTACGACCGGAAAAGTTAGCTGGCTATGTTTTCGGCTTTAATCGGTTCTGTCGACACTACCAAAGCCCGGTGAAGTAAACTTCCTTAACATTCCCACACCGGACCTAAAAGCAAAACAAAGTAAAACTCCCACTTGTGCTTATAAGTGGGAGTTCAAAATCTGGATTTTAGAGAAGCCCGCTAGTTAGCGAGCTTCTTTTGATTGTTTAGCATTTTAGTAAATTCTTCATAAGAGGTTTGAAGGCTAGTATTGGGAATCCCCTGGAGCACCATTGTTTGATTTATAATGACTTTTCCGGGATTACCTCCTTCGACTTCAATCTGAATAGAAGAAACGTCCAGTGTAGATTGCTTGTCATCAATCACAAGGTTGAATTTTTTAGCCTGAGGAAAATTGACTTCAAGCAAAATAGTATCGGTTTTTGGCGTTGCCATCTTTTCGGAACTTACTTCACTAATTTCCCCTTCTATCACTTTGCTTAGTTCCGGCTTAGGCGGGGCATCTTTGACTTCTTGGTTCAAGGTTTCGTTTGTTGGCTGAATTGCTTTATTTAATTCGTCTTTTTGGCTTACCTTATCTGTATTCAATTGGGTATGAAGGTCACTGAGGACAAAGGAAGCCTCAAGAAGGAGTTTTTGCATCACGGCGACATTGGAGTTCCAACTTAATTGAATAGGGTATTTTTGAGTTTCACCTGCGGGGGAAACCTTGAGGATTGAGTAGGAATTATCTTTGGTAAGAAAGGGCCTTTCTGCACAGCCACTGAGGAAAATGAGTAATATGAGAATCCCCATCCACGAGGAAAGTCTACGTACGTTTATCAAAAAAATATCCTTCTTCCATAGAAATTCAAAATTGAGATGAATACAATTCATTAGAAAGAGATAGACAGGCAAAACAATCTATTAATTCGCTTTTCTTTTCCGAATTCCTTCTTTTGCCCCATTTTAAAGAATGTTCATTGATAACCAGTTAAAAACTGTGTAAAATGACACTCAGAAAGGGGCTTAACCATGTATAAAGGAAAGATTGTGGTTATCAATCTTGAAACAACCGGGTTGGATATTTATCATGATGAAATCATCGAATTCGCAGCCTGGTGTATTCAGGATGGGGAAGAGCCAGAGGCAACGCACTTTCTGGTACGAACAAAAATCCAAGTCCCTGATCGAGTACTTCGTGTCACTGACATAGCCTCGGAAGAACTTCGACAAGCATCACCCCTCGAAAGTTTTCGGACGAAGATAACAGAACTTCTTAAGAATGCGATAGTTGTTGGACATAATATAGGTTTTTCGTTAGGAATCCTTGAGAAATCACTCAGTATTCACTTTGAAAATCTAGTCTGGGACACACTGGAGTTATCCCGAGTTTTTTTCCCGGCGATGAACCAATATCGGCTTCTCGATTTATCTAATGCATTGAGAATTGAGGCATCTGAAGATATTCAGGGTGCTTTAGCCAATGCAGAAATCTCTTGGAAATTGCTTCAAGCCTGTTGGAATAAAGGGATGGAGTTGGATTTGAGCTTTTATCAGCGGGCGCTCCCACTCGTTGAGAACTCACGAATTGCAAGTTTTCTAAAAGAACTCGAAAATACGATTAAACGAAGATTTCCTGATCGCCTTATTCGTACGGATCTAGTCCTGAAAAATTCCCCAGAGGGGCTTTTTTCGAAAGGCGGGAGTGAAGGTACACCTCCTCCTGAAAACCCTAAGTGGATTGAAGAGTGTTTTGCTCCGGGAGGAATTCTGGAGAAGCGACTTAAGGGCTATGAAAGTAGGCCGGGGCAATTTAGAATGGCCGCAGCTGTGGCAAAGGCCTTACTAACCTCGGGTCATCTCGTAGCAGAAGCTGGAACAGGAACAGGTAAATCGTATGCATATTTAATCCCAAGTTTATGGTGGGCCAAAAAAACGGGGAAGAAAGTTGTAGTTGCGACACATACAATTCCGTTACAAGAACAACTATTTAAGAAAGACTTACCGGTATTAACCCAAGTACTGCCTTTTTCCTTTAAGGGAGCTTTGCTCAAAGGGAAGGGAAATTATTTATGCTTAAAAAAGTGGTTATGGTTGCAGAACTATTACCATGATCTGAACCCGATAGAAAAACATGCTTTATTGAGTGTAATGGTTTGGTTAAGGGAGACTGAAAATGGGGACTGGCAAGAGGTTGCTCAAATCCCAGGCTTGTCGGGGATTTGGAGGGATTTAAATGCTGATTATGAAAGTTGTATCCCTGGTAAATGCGCCGAAGCTAATCGATGCTTTATGCTACAAGCCAGAAAAAAAGCTGAGGAAGCAGATGTAGTCATTATTAATCATTCCCTACTCTTTTCAGATATTAAAACGGGAAATAACGTATTACCTGAGTATCATGAATTAGTGATTGACGAGGCTCACCACCTTTATCAATCAGCACTCGAGCAACTCGGTGATGAAATTAGTCTTGAGCAATTATCACGTACTTTAGATTTAATACATCGTCCCGCGGGAGGAGGTTTCTATGGAAACATAAAAGCTCGATCGGGATTTTGGGCACGCTTGATGCCGGTTGAGGTATGGGATCTTTTCCTAGGGCGTCTAGAAGAGTTGCCCGAGTCTTGTCGGGATATCTATGAACAAGCTGAGGAGGTATTTATAATTCTCAGCCAGATTTTAGGGGAGAATCTGTCGTATCGCTTAACAGCTCAGTGTCAGAAGGAAACGTGGTGGGAGACTCTTGAGATTCAATTTGAGAATCTTCAGGGGCGGTTAAGTAGAACGGTTGATTGTCTCCGTTCCATGGTTAATTCGTTGGCTGGTCTTGAGATTGATGAATGTGAGGATTTGGGATATGAAATCTCGGGGCGAATCCGAGATTTAGAGGGGATTCGGGAATGCTTCGCTTTAGCACTTCAGGTCGCTGAGCCGACCCGTGTGAGCTGGTTGGAGCGGAGCAATCGAATAACCCTGAAGACCTCTCCGGTCGATGTAAGTGAGATTCTTAAGAAGAAGCTTTTTTCCTTACTCGATTCGGCGGTTTTAACCTCTGCGACTGTAAGTATCTCTGGCTCCTTCCAGCATTTCCTTGGGGAGGTTGGGTTGAAGGCGGATACCCCTACGCTTCTTGTGGAGTCACCTTTTGACTATGAACGTCAAATGCGACTTTTCATTGTCAAGGATCTCATTGATTCCAAGCACAGTGAATTATTTCACCTTGAAGATGTGGTAGAGTTCATCGCCGAAGTGACAGGACGAATGCAGGGGAGAACTCTTGTACTTTTTACCTCTCATCACTTTTTGAGAGAGGTTCATAACCCGTTAAAGAAGCGTTTAGAAGAAACAGGCTTAGAGCTATTAGCGCAAGGGTTAGATGGAAGTCGGAATGCTATCTTGGAGGAATTTCTTAAGAATCCCAAGTCGGTACTGCTCGGTGCGAATAGCTTCTGGGAGGGGATTGATATCCCGGGAGATAAGCTTTCTTGTGTTATACTAATTAAGCTCCCCTTTTGGCCCCCTAGTATGCCCTTAATTGCTGCACGGTCTGAATACCTGGAAGCTCGGGGAAGGAATTCCTTTAATGACTTTCTTCTCCCTGAAGCTGTATTGCGATTTAAGCAAGGGTTTGGTCGTTTGATTCGGTCAAAGTCGGATCGTGGCCTAGTCATCCTTTGTGATGCACGAGCCATTGAAAAACGGTATGGGAGAGTATTTCTAACCTCACTTCCTGTAAGAACGCATATTCGAGCGAATAAATCTCAGATTCTCGACAAAATTGACGGTTGGCTTGCTGAGGAATATCAGAAGGATGCACTTTTCTAATCTTGCGAAAGATGATACACTAGAGGAAATTGGTTGGAAGGTTAGTCCTTGGAATAGTTTTATTTTCCTCCAGATCTTGAAGTAACAATAAGCGTTATGGATAAAGTACGTAGTGGAGAGACAATATTGGGAGAGTGAAAATTGATGAGCGGTAGTCCTATTAATGCCCGCATGATACCAAGTATGTTTACATTAGCCAATCTTTTCTTTGGCTTCTTAGCTATTCTTTGGACGATCGATGGAAACTATCGATTTGCAGCAGGGTTAATTATCTTCGCAGTTCTAATGGATAGTATGGATGGGAAAGTCGCCCGCAAGCTTTCGGTGAGTTCGGATTTTGGTAAGGAATTGGATTCTTTAAGTGATGTTGTCTCCTTCGGGGTTGCACCAGCGATTTTGACCTATAAGGTTTTTCTGGAAGGGCACCTCGGCTATTGGGGAATGATTATCGCTGCTGTTTTCGCGCTGTGCGGAGCGGTTCGTCTAGCTCGTTTTAACGTTCTAAATATTACAACGCATTTTGTCGGTGTACCTATCACCTTTGCAGGAGGCTTTATGTCCCTCCTCGTTCTATTCCATAAATCTCTTCCTTGGATAATTTTCCCCATCTGTATGCTGATTCTAGCGTTTCTGATGGTATCGACGTTCAAAGTTCCAAAGCTCGGGAAGTAGCATTTAGGTTTAGTAACCAACAACAAAAAAGGTACAGAAACTTTTGAGTTTCTGTACCTTTTTTTGCCCCTTTTCACCCATCGAAGTCCTTCAGCATATAGTATGGCACGGAAGCACTTGCATGGGGGGAAAGAAATGGATAATCAACAAGTGAATTGGGCGAACGTTGGATTAAGAATGGTCCAGGGTTTAACTACGACGATTGATGCGATCAAGCAATTGGATGCCCAAGAGGCCTCCTTGGTTATGAGGTTATTAGGGAAAACCTGTATGAAAACCATGAAAGAAGGCGTCGGTCACCAATTCGGTATTGCACTCGTCGAGACTAGTGCTCAATTAGCAATGAGAGATTCTTTAGTGGTTGAGGATGTTTTAAAAATAATCAGTTCAATTATTGGTCGACTCTACTTTACAGCCAATACGGAGGAAGACAGGCAATTGGTGGCACAACTTGAAGAAGCCGTAAAAAATTACCAGATTGTTTAATGTCGCAAGGGGGGCCTAGCTGCATACAATTAGGATGAAAGAGAATAAAGAGGTGATTTGAATGAAGGTTTATTATGTTCGTCTGCCTGAGTTCGTACTCAACTTTCTCCGCAAAGTTTTTAACTAGTGAGTTAGTTGCAGAGCAATTCTAACAAAACAGAGATTTTACTTAGAATAATGACATGAAATGGATTTTCCCTTCTATAAATAATAGTAAAGACAAGCAAGGAGGGAAAATATGCGTCATAGTCGTTATGTCTGGTTACTTGGAATTACCCTAATGTGTTTAATAGGAATCACAGCATGGAAGTCTCCCCAAGCCATCATGGTAGCATTGACAGAACCCAAATATGCAGATTCACCCCGGGTAGCGGTACAACGCTTCTGGGGTTATCTGGATTCTCGTCAGCTTGATTTGGCTACAGAGCTTCTCATTCCGAAGCAGATGAATCCGCTTGGCAAACATGAGGTGGAATTATGGGAGGATCGGGTAGAGAGGAATCCTCTAATCACCCTAAAAAAGCTTGAGTTTGTCGATTCTTCAAGCCCCAATATGATTACCGTCAAGGTCGAGTGGGCCTCCCCTTTAAATGAGAAGATTTACGAAACGTATACGATGGAGACCCAGTTCACTCCGGAGGGGTGGAAGATTACTCAAATTAAGAAAATGAGTGAGCAATCTTTTGCGGGCTCCTTTTAAGGATGACAAATCAAAAACGCGCTTGGCGCGTTTTTGTCGTTTCAGAGTATATTTCCTCCCTTGAACGTTCAAACTTGAGTAGAGATAGAAAAGTGTTCATAAAAACACACTCAGATGTGCGGTAGGTCACAACCTAACCTTTCTTAACGTGTTAAACTAATTCATAGATTTAGAAGGAGGTCCGTAAAAATGGCAGATGTAAAAAAAGATAATTTAGAATTAGAGTGCTCACATTGTGGAACAACGAGTGAACTCACCCCTGTTATTACTTATGTTCATCAAGGGGACGAAAAATGTGTCTGTGTACATTGTCTCCCTATGTTAATTCATGGTTAATTTATCGATGAGGTGGAACGGATGAAGTTTACATTAGATATGAAGCTCAAGGATATCATGGCCGCTAATCCCAAAACGGTTGAGGCGATGCAAGAACTTGGCTTACACTGTTTAGGCTGTCCTTTTTCAGTGAATGAGACTCTATTGAATGCCGCTCAAATGCATAAACTCGACGCAGATCAACTCTTGGAAAAAATTAATTCAGTAGAACAAGGCGAAATGTCTGAGGCTGCTAAGTCAAAAGCACAGCCTGTTGGTGCTATTTTGCAAATGGATAAAAAAACCTTTGCTATCGCTCCACATATCCCGGCAGGAGTTGCAACTCCTGATATTCTACGCAAGATTGCTGATGTTGCTGAAAAGTATCAGGCAGCTGCCATAAAGGTTACCTCTGCACAGCGTATCGCGATTGTCGGCTTGCAGCCTGAGGATATTCCCAAAGCATGGGAAGATCTAGGAATGGATCCAGGCCATGCGGTGGGCCTTTGTGTTCGAAGTGTTAAAGTATGTCCGGGCATGACCTTCTGTAAACGCGGCCTTCAGGAGACCCTAGGCATAGGGATGGAAATAGACAAGCGCTATCACGGTATGTCCCTACCCTCTAAATTTAAGATCGGCATAGCGGGCTGCCCTAATAAATGTACTGATTCAGCTTCGGTCGATCTAGGAATCATGGGAACAAGTAAGGGATACCACCTTTACGTTGGTGGAAATGGAGGCGTGAAGCCTCGCATGGCAGATTTGTTGCTTGAGAACCTTCAAGCCGATCAGCTCATACCTGTAATAGATTCAGTTGTAGAGTACTATAAAGAAAAAGGCAAACCCCAAGAACGGCTTGGACGTTTGATTGATCGAATTGGCTTAGAGGAGTTACGTAATCAGGCTAATCAGGCTATTGGGGCTTAAAAAGTATATCCACCACAAAATTACACGCAAAAAGGGCGTATCGAGAATAAGTTTCGATACGCCCTCTTTGTGATTAGGGCAAGATTGTTAATCAATATGAATGGCATCAACTGGGCAGCCATCTGCGGCTTCTTGGGCAGACTCTTCGACATCACTAGGTACAGGGTTTACATATGCTTCAGCTAAGCCTTCATCGTTCATTCTAAATACTTCAGGGCAGACTGACGGACAGGCACCGCAGCCAATACAGTTTTCATCTACAGATGCATTCATGTTATAAAGATCCTCCTTTAAGTTGTAACTCGAATTCTCAATAAGATAACCCATTAAACTTCAGAAAAAACTTCCTCTGAAGTAAATCTTCTTTATTTTCTCCTATACTAAAACTGGTTATACATTGGTTTTTTTGTTAGGATAGAGAAATAGGGAGGAAGAAAAATGAATTTTGATGAAAGTTTTATCTTGCGTAAGTCCGTAGCTAGTGATTTAGAGCGCTTGAACGAAATTTATAATTGGTCAGTATTACATAGTGTGGCCACCTTCGATCTTGTCGAACGAACGGAAGAAGAAGCCAAACGATGGTTCCATTCACATCAGGACCCCTATTACCCCCTTTATGTCGTAGAAAAGCAGGGGCAAATAATGGGATGGGGAAGCTTATCTCCTTTTCATACGCGTCCAGCTTACAAGCAAAGTGGGGAATTTTCTATTTATATTGCTCCGGAATGGAAGGGGAAACGAATGGGGGATGCTCTCCTGCAGAAATTGTGCGCGGAGGCAGAACAGTTAGGATATCATACTTTGTTAGGACTTATCACAGCAACGAATGAAGCTAGCTTGTGCTTAAGCAAGAAACATGGTTTTTTAGAAGCTGGAAGATATCGCGAAGTAGGGAGAAAATTTGAGCAACTCCTAGATGTAGTAGTCGTTCAGAAACTATTATCCAAATAAAAACTCCGGGTTAAAAGTAATAAATTCGTACAAATTCGCCTCAATTACCTTAATAGTATTTGGGTCGGGGAAAATTGGAAATATTAATCGATTTAAAATTTACCATTATTACCCAGGGAGGTTGTAATATCAAGGAATAAACTGCCAAACCTCTTTATACATACTTACTTATTTTTTACGATTTCGACATCTAAGGTAACGTATAATAAGGACACCGGCAAGACAAGAGAGATTTGACATTATAACGAGATATTAGGACCGGAAAATACCATAAGGCGGGATGATATCAGAATGGGTAAGAAAGTTAAAATTGTTGTCGCAGATGACAACCGCAACTTATGTCAAATGTTGCAGGATTTCCTCCACAGTCAGGAAGATCTCCAGGTCGTAGGTATAGCGTATAATGGAGTGGATGCCTGGGAACAGATTCAATCCCAAGAACCCGATTTAATCATTATCGACTTAGTTATGCCAAGTCTGGATGGTTTAGGTGTTCTTGAAAGAATCAATGCCCATGCAAGCGCCTCCCGTCCTAAAATTATCATGCTGACAGCGTTTGGACAGGAATCTCTCACACATCAAGCTATGGTGTTAGGGGTGGATTACTTTATTCTTAAACCTTTTGACTTGGAAATTCTAGGAAAGCGCATTCGGAGTCTTACTCAAGATATTCCAGTCGTACCGGCTTCGATGTCCTCCTCTGTGAATTCAGTAACAAACGCAGGTAGTCGAGTAAACCTTAGTGCAGAGGTAACTTCAATGATGCATCAAATCGGTATCCCCGCACATGTCAAAGGGTACCAATACATAAGAGATGCAATCTTGATGGTTGTTGAAGATGTCTCTCTCTTGGGAGCCGTAACGAAGGAACTTTATCCTGCTATCGCCAAGAAGTATGATACGGCACCAAGTCGGGTAGAGCGGGGAATACGGCACGCTATCGAGCTTGCTTGGGAACGGGGTCATACAGAAACTCTTAAACGAATTTTTGGTTACTCCATGAATATTGAACGACAAAAGCCGACAAATTCTGAATTTGTAGCGCTTCTGGCAGATAAATTAAGAGTAATGAGCAAAGTAAGCTAAGAAATATATAAGTAAAACGGGTCTGCGGACCCGTTTTATTTTTTTGCTTAATAAAAAAGATTTATCCAATCAAAAAAAGTTGATTGCTTGCAGGAAATGGCGGACATATATCGAATAAAAATAATATATTTTTTCTATAATAGTTTGTTGGGTTGGAACGTGTACTAACAAGTCCATTTTCATGGGGCCCTAGAATAGATAAGATTTCTGAATTATTAGAGTGAGTACAGTGGAATTCTTAGTATAAGCAAACTGTACAAAAAAATTATAAGTAGGGTGAACCATGAAAGACATTAGCGTACTTAGTGATTTAGAAAAGGTAAAGGCTATCTGTGATCCTTTAAGGATAAAGCTACTGAAATTGCTTATCCACCAAGATTTAACGGGAAAACAACTTGCAAGTCTAGTTCATCAATCTTCCTCCAAGATACATTACCATGTTAAGGAACTTGAAAAGCAAGGCTTGATTGAATTGGTAAATACAGTGGAGAAAGGTGGAATTTTAGAAAAATACTACAGAGCTATCGCCAATAATTACTTTATAGATCAATCCTTAGGGGATTATTTTGAGAAGAACGAAACTCGATCCGTTGAATTTGTAAGGAAGGATATCCTTTCCTGGAGAAGAGTTCATCGGCTTAAAGTGGATGTTCAAGCACTAGCTCATAAAATTGTTGAGACGAGTCTACAAATTAAACAGGATGAAGTGGTTGCAATTATTGCAGGAACTCAACAGATGGATCTCATAGAACCCTTAGCAGTCGAGATACAAAGGGCCGGAGCATTTCCCTTATTGTCTCTTAATACGCCAAGAATTAAGGAGCAGCTCATGGAGGAATCCAGTTCGATCTATCTTGAGAATTATTTCGAACGGTTGGCAGAAGCCTTCCGCCCTGTAACGACCCTTATTATGCTAGAGCACATTGTTGATCCCTCTATGGCCAAGAATATACCTCATGAACAAGTTGAAAACTATCGAAAAGCCTGGTCTAAGGTGCGTGATCAGCTCTATGAGCGAAAAGTCAAATGGGCCTTTATTGGCTATCCTACACATACTCAAGCAGCTAATATGAACCTTGACTTCCTCCAGTTGCATGATACCTTCTGGAAGAGCATAGATATCGATTATCATGAACTTGAAGATTCGGCAAGTTCGGTTGCGAAGATTCTTCATCAGGGGAAGAAGGTTAGAATTCGATCGGCTAAAGGAACAGATTTGCAGCTTTCTATCGAAGGTCGAAATCCTTTAATCGATGATGGGATGATTACTCAGGAAGATTTAAAGAAGGATGATACGTTCATTAATTTACCCAGTGGAGAGGTTTATCTGGCGCCAATAGAGGAATCCGCAGAAGGAAGCGCAGTTTTTGACCTCGGTTATTATCAGGGAGAGCGTATCGAAGGAATCCAACTCAGATTTTCAAAGGGCAAAGTCGTTGAATTCTCTGCTACAAAGAATGGAGATAAGCTTAATCAGTTCTTTGAATCAGGTGAACAGGGGAGAAGAGTACTCGGAGAATTAGGAATTGGCCTCAATCCATGGATTAAGCAGATGATTGGTTACCAAGTTTGTGATACGAAGCAATTAGGAAGCATTCATCTGGCACTGGGCGAGAATAGAATCTTTGGTGGGAAAAATAGTGCATCCATCCATTGGCCCTTAGTTATGACAGATTTGGATTTGTGGGTCGATGATATTCCTCTCATTGAAAAGGGTGAACTTCTCTTGACTGCAAAATAAAAGTGAGCTGGAAAAATTAATCTGCTTGTTCAAAAAAATTTTATTAGACAAATTTATTTTCGGCCTGTACACTTAAGTAGGATTAATTATGCTACATGCGAATAGATTATAAAGACTTCATATCAAATATTTAATCTACTTCGTAAACTTACAGGCCTAAGTAAACCACCATAGGGAATTACCTTTGAGGAGGTGGTCTGAACTAGGCAATAAAGGAATCGATCATTTATATCAATTAAGGAGGAAAGAAAGAAAGAATGTTTAAAAGCAAAAAATTAGCAACCCTTACTTCGATGCTCGTCGTATTCGGGCTGCTCGTCACAGGATGTGGCGGCAGCGGCGGAAATGCAGCAGCTCCTGCGGAGAAAGTTCCACAAGTACTTACCTACAATAACGCTGCTGAGCCTGAGACGATTGATCCTGCTAAAGCACAAGGTGCTCCAGATCTGACTGTTATTAACGCGGTCTTTGAAGGACTTGTCCGTTATGACAAGGATGCCAAAGTCACACCAGCTATGGCCAAAGAGTGGAAAATCAGTGACGACAAGAAAACCTACACCTTTACTTTGACAGATAGCAAATGGTCCAATGGAGACCCCGTTACTGCTGATGACTTCGTCTTCGCATGGGAACGCGTTCTTAATCCTGATACTGCTTCTCCGTATTCCTATCAATTATACTATCTTGAGAATGGTCAAGCGTATAACGAAGGAAAAGATAAAGATTTCAGTAAGGTTGGGGTAAAAGCCCTTGACGCGAAAACTCTTCAAGTCAAGTTAAACGCTCCTGCACCTCAGTTCCTAGGTCTCACTGCTTTTGGAACCCTGATGCCTGTTAACAAGAAAGTTGTTTCTGCTAACAAGGATTGGGCTACCAAATTGGATAGCTACGTAGGAAATGGTCCTTTCAAAATGACAAAATGGGAGAAAAACCAAAAGTTTGAATTCGCAAAGAATGATAACTATTGGGACAAAGGTTCTGTTAAGTTAGACACACTCGTCTTTACTTCCGTAACCAAAGCTTCCACAGAGTACAATATGTTTGAAACTGGGCAAATCGATTTCGGTGATGATCCGCCGACTGAAGAAATCGAGCGTTTAATCAAGGACAAAACAGTTGCTCTTGCACCTGATTTGACTACTTACTACTATACCTTTAACACCAAAGCTAAGCCTTTCGACGATCCTAAAGTTCGTAAAGCCTTTGCTATGGCAATTAGCCGTGAATCTATCGTTAAAAACGTAACTAAAGCTAATCAAAAACCTGCTTTTGGCTTCGTTCCATCAGGATTCCCGGATGCTGACACCACAAAAGACTTCCGTACAGTAGGTGGAGATTACTTCAAAGAGGATGTCGCAGAAGCTAAGAAACTATTAGCTGAAGCAGGTTATCCAGATGGTAAGAATTTCCCTAAAGTTGAGCTCATGGTAAACGATAGTGAAGCTCATATCAAAATTGCTTCTGCTATCCTAGAAATGTGGAAGACAAACCTCGGAATCTCGAACATTTCTGTTAAGTCCATGGAATGGGGTTCTTATCTTAAAGCTCGTAAGAGTGGAGACTTCCAAATTGCTCGTGCAGGTTGGGGAGCTGACTACCTTGATCCAATGACCTTCGTAGATCTCTATACCACAGAAAATATCGGTGGGAACAACGATACCTTCTGGAGTAATGCAGAGTTCGACAAGGCTATCAAAGCAGTCAATTCTGAAGGCGATACAAAGAAACGCTTCGAATATATGCACCAAGCAGAGACGCTCATGATGAACGATATGATCATAATGCCGATTTACTTCTATACCAATCCTTATTATGCTAAATCATATCTAAAGGGTTACATCGTTCCTTCATTTGGACCGAACGTAGAGTTCAAATGGGCATATGTGGAAAAACACTAAGATTTCAGGGATAAATTCATTGACAGCATGTATTTGACTGAATGGGCACTTACTGAGGTATATGTGCAGACGCACATATACCTCAACTCTGTCGAGGCCCAAACGGAATTTTTTGGAGGTGGGAAAATTGTTAAGGTTTGTGCTGAAACGTATCGTTGCAACTCTCATGGCCTTATTCGTCATTGTTTCAATTACGTTTACCATCATGCACACCATTCCGGGTGGGCCGTTTGATTCCGAAAAAAAGGTTAATCAGGTTATTATGGATAATTTAAATGCAAAGTTTCACTTAAATGATCCATTAACCAAGCAGTTCGGAGATTACTGGAAGAATCTTCTTCATGGCGACTTTGGACCTTCCTTCCGCTATGAATCACAAACGGTCAACGATATTATTAAGGAAGGATTTCCAGTTTCTGCAACTTTAGGAACTGTTGCAGTAATCACTGCCTTATTCCTCGGTTTGCTTCTCGGTATCATTGCTGCTCTGAAGCAGAACAAATGGCAAGACTATACCGCAATGATCTTTGCGACAATTGGTATTTCTGTCCCAAGCTTTGTTATGGCACCCCTTCTGATGTATGTCTTAGGGGTCAAATTCAAAATATTGCCCGTGGCAATGTGGGGATCTTGGAAGCAGATTATCATGCCGGCCTTTGCGCTATCCCTTCTACCCATGGCGACGATCGCCCGTTTTACCAGAGCTAGTATGATTGATGTCCTAAATCAGGATTATATAAAAACTGCGAAGTCAAAAGGGTTGAATCAGCGTGTTATCGTTTATCGACATGCAATGCGGAATGCATTGATGCCAGTCGTAACTTACCTCGGGCCTATGATCGCGGGGGTATTTACTGGAAGTTTTGTAGTTGAACAGATTTTTGCTATTCCTGGTCTAGGAAAATGGTTCGTAATGAGTATAACTAACCGTGACTATACCGTCATTCTAGGCGTTACCATCTTTTACAGCCTCTTTTTGCTAATCATGAATCTTATAGTGGATGTTTTATATGCAGTGATTGACCCACGAATTAAATTAGCGAGTGGAGGGGAGTAAAGTGAGTTTATCGAGTGAGATGTTCACACCAGTTGATAAGGATTTGAAACAGGCGGAAGCCATTGTTCGCCCAAGTCTGACCTACTGGCAAGATGCCTGGAGACGTTTAAAACAGCATAAATTGGCCATGACTGGCTTGTATATCATTGGGTTCTTAATTTTAATGGCGCTTATTGGCCCTCATTTGAGCGGCTATGATTTTAGAGAGAATCACCTTGATAAAACCTATATGAAACCAGGGAGTGTCTATTGGTTTGGATCAGATGCGTTGGGAAGAGACTTATTCACTCGTATTTGGTATGGTGCCCGTATCTCGCTTTCTATTGGTGTAGGAACTGCGATTATTACGTTCGTCATCGGAGTTTTCTATGGTGGAATCTCAGGTTTAATGGGTGGGAAGGTCGACACGATTATGATGAGAATCGTTGAGATTCTCTGGGGAATCCCCTTTCTGCTCTATGTTATCTTATTGAGTCTATATTTCAACGATAGTGGTCTTAAAACGACTTTCATTACTTTAGGTGCCGTATATTGGTTAAGTATGGCTCGGCTTGTCCGGGGCCAGGTCCTTCAGTTGAAGAACCAGGAATATGTTATGGCTGCGCGTGCACTTGGTGCAAGTAACTGGCGAATTTTGACTCGCCATCTTATTCCCAATTCGCTTGGGCCGATTATTGTTCAAATGACACTTGCTGTTCCTGAAGCTATCTTCTCTGAGTCCTTCTTAAGCTTCTTAGGACTTGGGGTTAGCGTTCCTATGGCGAGCTGGGGTGTACTCGCGAATGACGGGATTGGAGCTTTCCGCTCCTATCCTTGGTTAATAGCCTTCCCAGCGCTCTTCATTTGTCTAACGATGCTTGCATTTAACTTCCTTGGTGATGGCTTACGTGATGCTCTTGATCCAAGAATGCGGAAATAGGAGGTGGGACAAGAGATGTCTGAATTACTCAAAGTAGAAGATTTAAAAGTTTCCTTTTTTACCTATGCCGGAGAAGTACAGTCAGTACGCGGCGTGAATTTCTCTCTCAATAAGGGAGAGGCACTGGCCATAGTTGGAGAATCTGGGTGTGGGAAATCCGTAACCGCTCAGTCCATTACACGTTTGATTCCTGTCCCACCGGGCAAGATTAAATCGGGTCGTGTGCTTTTTGAGGGTAAGGATCTCACGAAGGCAACTGAAAAAGAAATGGAAACTGTTCGTGGTAGGGATATCGGAACCATCTTCCAGGATCCGATGACTTCCTTAAATCCGACAATGACTGTCGGTCGCCAGATCACGGAGGGCTTAATAAAGCACCTTAAGATGTCTAATGAGCAAGCGAAGGCACGTGCTATTGAGCTATTAACCCTTGTTGGTATTCCTAATCCGGAAGATCGTTATACCCAGTACCCACACGAATTTAGTGGAGGTATGCGTCAACGGGCAATGATCGCTATTGCTTTGGCTGCTAACCCCAAGTTGTTAATCGCTGATGAACCTACGACAGCTCTCGACGTTACGATTCAAGCACAGATTATTGATTTAATGAAAGACCTTAAGACGAAACTTGATACTGCGATCATCTTGATTACTCATGATTTAGGCGTAGTAGCTGACCTCGCAGAACGCGTTATTGTTATGTACGGTGGAATGATTGTTGAGTCTGGAAGCGTTAAGGATATTTTTTATTCTCCGAAACATCCCTATACCTGGGGCTTGTTAAAATCTGTACCCCGTCTTGACGATGATGATAAGGAGCGGCTCATACCCATTTTTGGACAACCCCCCGATTTGTTTAAACCTCCAGCAGGTTGCCCCTTCGCTCCACGCTGTGATTATGCGATGAAGGCTTGTGTTGAGCATATACCCTCCATGGAGCAAGTCAGTGAGGGACATCACGCAGCATGCTGGCTAATGCATCCTGATGCTCCTAAAGTCGAGGCACCCGTTAGGAGGAAAGCGTAGTGGCATCGAAAGAAAAATTAGTTGAAGTAAAAAATCTTAAGAAATATTTCCATGTCGGTGGAAATCAGGTTCTTAAGGCTGTAGATGATATCAGTCTGGATATTTTTAAAGGAGAGACAGTTGGCTTCGTTGGGGAGTCCGGCTGCGGTAAATCTACGGCAGGTCGAACGATTCTTCGTCTATATGAAGCGACGGCAGGTGAAGTTCTCTATAAGGGAGAAAATATCTTTAAGAAGAATAAAAAGGAAATGCTGCATGTGCGTCGTGAAATGCAGATGATCTTCCAGGATCCGTATGCTTCTATAAACCCCAGAATGACCTGTGGGGATGTTATCGGGGAAGCCATAGATGTTCATAAGCTAGCGACGGGTAAAGCTCGTCAGGAGCGTATATATGAACTTCTGAATCTTGTCGGTTTAAGTAAGGAACATGCGAATCGTTTTGCACATGAATTTTCCGGCGGACAGAGGCAGCGTATCGGAATTGCCCGTGCTCTAGCCGTTGAACCCGATTTTGTTATCGCAGACGAACCGATTTCTGCACTTGATGTTTCGATTCAAGCCCAAGTCGTCAATCTTCTTGAAGACTTGCAAAGGGATCTAGGATTGACGTATTTATTCATCGCCCATGACTTGGCCATGGTGAAGCACATTAGTAGTCGCATTGCGGTCATGTATCTAGGGAAGATTGTAGAGTTATCTGAGAGTAATGAACTATATAAGACCCCACTTCACCCTTATACCCAGGCACTGCTCTCTGCTATTCCCATTCCAGATCCAGTGATTGAGGAAACTCGGCAACGCATCATCTTAGAAGGAGATGTACCAAGCCCTATTAATCCTCCAAGTGGTTGTCGCCTACGGACACGCTGCCGTTATGCTAAGCCGGAGTGTGCTGAGGTAGAGCCTAAGTTGAGAGATATGGGAAATGGGCATTTCGTCGCCTGTCATATTGTTTAACCGAGCAAGCTAGCGTCAAGTACGCTAGCTTTTCTTAATATTTCACAAAGCCTCAGTTATTGTTGGGATATCCAATATTTCTTGTTAGCCTGAGCGAAAAAGGGATCTGAAGTGAAAAAAATTTAGGGAAAAATTCTTGACTTCGTTCAGAATGACAATGCTAACCCTCTTCGTAAAATATGTAAGATATGGTAGAATGTTTGGGGGTAAGGTCAAAAATGTATGACTGATGTAATGTAAGCAGAAGGAATAGCACTAAATAGCTTAAATGATAAGGGGAAGAGGAATTATGGGTATGGGTAAACTCATCATCATAGAGGGCGGAGACGGGAGCGGGAAGGCGACACATACGAGGAAACTCTGGAATCGTCTTACTCGGGAAGGGGTACCGGCTAAGAAAATAGAGTTCCCCAATTATTCAAGCCCTTCTTCCGCGCTTGTGAAGATGTACCTCGGCGGAGAGTTCGGAAAGGATCCTAATGCAGTAAACCCTTATGCCGCCTCTACGTTTTATGCCGTAGATCGGTTTGCTTCGTTTAAAACGCTCTGGGAAGACTTTTATCGTCAAGGTGGGATTATCCTCTCGGATCGGTATACGACTTCAAACATGATCCACCAAGCGGTTAAAATTCAAGAAACAAAAGATTGGGAAAGCTACCTTGACTGGTTGAAGGATTTTGAGTATCGACTGATGGGGTTGCCCCAGCCGGATTTAATTCTATATCTCAATATGCCACCCGAACATAGTATTGGCTTCATTGCTGCAAGGGGTGGTAAATCTTCTGTTTCCGAAAAGGATATACACGAAAAAGATCTAGAGTATTTAAGGAATTCCTATGAAAATGCTCAACGCGTACGAGTACGAGAGAATTGGGTAAATATCTCCTGTGTTTCTGAGGAACAGAAGCTAAAGTCCATCGAAGAGATTCATGAGGAGATTTATCAGGTCGTGAAACAGCATATAAGTAAGAAATAAGATGATATAAAATTAATTCCACAAGTCTATTTTTTTCTATCGAATTTCCAAACTATTTCTAACGTCTTTCACGTTATACTTGACAAACATTAGCGGTTTTAGTAAAGTAATAGAGCGATTGATTTTATGCGCTCGTAGCTCAGGGGATAGAGTGACGGTTTCCGAGGCCGCAGGTCGCAGGTTCAAATCCTGCCGGGCGCACCATAAGAAAGATAGACGCTGCGTTTATGCAGCGTTTTTTATTTTTATATAGAGAAATGGGCCAGTTTTTGTAAAACTGGCCCATTTCTCTGTTTGTACGAATACAGAACGATATCCAGGAAATTTATGCATAGAGTAAAGGAAAAGTTATCAATAGGAGTGTACCAACTCCTAATATAATCTGCTCAAAAGTTGTCAAGACGAAGATGCTCGGAGTATAATCTAAAGGTATTTATTCTATTTATAAGGCGAATCACGAGATTCGAGTCTACATTCAGATGGGATGGGATCTTTTGAAGTGGAAGCAACTAATTTCGGAGATACCTTGGGTTCATCTAAAGCGGGTGCTTGGGATTATTTTGGGGGCTTTTATTGTTGCCATAAGCATTAACTCGCTCATTATCCCGAATAAGATAGCCGATGGTGGTATAACTGGTATCGCAATCCTTCTTCATTATTTATTAAATTGGCCAATCAGCTGGACTGTTCTATTATTGAATCTCCCCTTATTTGTGATCGGTTGGAAAATGGTAGGTCGTACGTTTCTTTTGTACAGTGTATTTGGGGTTAGCGCATTATCTCTCACGCTGAGTATGAGCAGTATCGTGCCGACTTTAACACATGATTCCCTTCTAGCCGCAATCTTTGGAGGGGTCGTGTCAGGGATTGGTATGGGTATTATCTTTCGCAGTAGGGGTTCTTTGGGTGGGACAGATATTCTCGCGGTATTCTTCAGCAGAACGACTTCCTTTAGTGTTGGCCAGATTCTCATGGGAATTGACGCGATTATCTTTATCGTAACTGCTATTCTCCTAAGCCCTGAAATGGCGATGTATGCAATGCTTTATATGTTCATCGCCACAAAGGTCATTGACCTAGTCCAGGAAGGTCTGAATCATTCGAAGAGCGTACTCGTAATGACCTCCGAACCCAACGCAATAGCCAAGGATATCATGGAAAAGCTTGATCGTGGTGTAACTCTCTTTAATGCCGTCGGGGCATATTCGGGAGAGTCAAAGCAGGTCGTTTATTGCGTAATCAGTCGAACGGAGATTTCCCAGGTCAAGGAGATTATTCGGACAAGGGATCCAAGAGCCTTCTTAGCAATCACAGATATCCCCGAAGTGGTAGGAGAGGGATTTTCGTCTTGGAAAGGGCATTAAGCCTCTAGGAACCACAAGATAGAAAGAATTGAGTGAGAAAGAATAATGGCGAAGAGAAAGAGAGCGTCCTCGGGTTTAAGAAAAAGGAAGGCAAGTCTTCCGAGAATCGTTTTGGTAGTGACTTTAATTCTTCTTTTTATGGGTTTAATCCTTAACTTTCCTGTCTTAGGGCATATAAAAGAGGTTAGGAGTGCACTTGACCGTTACGATGTCGAAGGACTTTCCGGCGAGCTCGCTTGGATCAGTGAAAATGCATCATGGCTTAAGAAAGTTCCCTTAATTCGTGATGGGGAGATATGGCTAGAGCTGAATCAAGGTGAGTATAAAGATTTAGAAGCAAGACTTACACAGTTTAAGGATGATAAACATCGATTTTGGTTATTCCAAGCCCATTTGCTGATGGAGCAGGAGAACAAAGCTCAACAGGACATTTCAGCACTTCAGTCTTCGTCCCTTCATGCTCTGGCAGAGGGTATACTATTGGCCCAACAGGGCGACGAGCAAAAGGCAAGTGTCACGTTACAGGCTTCCAAGGATTCCGAACTCAATCAGGAGGCGAAGGTTCTAAAGTATATTAGCCTGGCGCGACTAGAGATGTCTCGTGGAGATTTGGATAGGGCACAGGAGGCTTGGAAAAGGGCTAGTGAAGTTTCTTCTAATTATCCACTCGTTATCGAGACGGAGTACGATTTAGCCTTAGTAAGTGGGCAGTGGGGGAAAGCTAAGGAGCTATCTCTTCAGCTTGAAAAGTTTCCAAGGAGCTCGAGTCAAGCCGATGTATTTAGGATAAAAAAGGCACTCCTTGCCCTTACGGTGGGGGAGCGCCAGGTTTACCAACAGATCCTTGAGGAATTAGGTACTCGGGAAAATGGAGTAGCCTATGTCGATTATTTATCAGGAATAGAACTTTATGGTCAAGGGAAGTTCAAAGAGGCTGCAGAGAACTTCCAGAACTCCTTGGATCGTGGCTTGACGAACCCAATCCGTAGCGACGCTGAAAGTGCTTTGACCCAAGCCAAGGAGCGTACTCAAGCGGAAAGTGCCTTGAATCAAGCGAAAAAGCAACCATGATTGGACGTTTAGATGCGTTTGTCTTAAGCTTTCATCTACCGCTTATTTGTGTGGAGCCAGCTCACCCTTTTCTATCTTATTGAGATTGCTTTCGGGTGGCCAGGTTTCAGTAGCACTCTTCAAGAGCTGCCCGATGGGAACCAAGGACGCGTTTTTAGCTCGGAGCCTGTCGATGACAACGGGGAGTGCTTTGATTGTGTCTGGTGCGGAATCGGAAGCATGGAATAAGATGATATCTCCTGGCTTTGCTCCGTTACCGCTTCGAATCCCGTTTAATACGTTATTAATGACTGCTTCTGGCCCCGGACGTTTCCAATCGAGAGAATCGACACTCCATTGAATCACCTTATAGCCGAGGCGTTGAGATACACTAATCACTTTATTATCATAAGCTCCATTGGGTGGCCTCAGTAAATTAATCTTCTGTCCTGAAATCTTCTCCAAAACTTCTTGGGAAGTAAGAATTTCTCGCTCGAGTTCACCCGGACTTAAGGTGTTTAAGTCGACATGTCGATTGCCATGGGAAGCAATTTCGTGCCCATCAGCAACGATGCGCTTCACAAGGGCTTCATGCTTGGAAGCCCATGGACTGGATAAGAAAAAAGTCGCGTGAATCCCTTTTTCTTTTAAGGTGTTCAGTATCGGTTCTGCTGTCGTTTCACCCCAGCTTATATCAAAGGTGAGGCCAATTTCTTGGGTTGTAACGTTTGCGGAATAAATAGGTTTGAGTTTGCTACTGAAGACAGAAATGACGTTTTCGCGGTAAGCCATGATAACAAAGAGTAAGATAGCCCAAAGTATGACATTTCGCCAAGATGGTCTCTTGAAAACAACGAATCGCATGAATATCCCCCCTCGCCTAAAAGATATTCAAAAGGCTTCCTGAACATGAGGAAATAAAAAAGATTCTTCGATTTAAAGCCTCTCAGAACGACGATTCGGTGTCCTCCTGAACGGTTTAGCGAAGAATCTTTTAAGCCTATTCGTAAGTATGGGTCTCAAGGTGAAACCTTTTATTAAAGACAGATTAACGACGAAAGCGTGAACCGAAAATCAATCCCAAAAGATCGTAACCAAACAATAACTTTATGAAGAAGTGAAGGACAAGGACGCTTGTTGCAAAAATCACAGCAAACTTAATTAAAATAAAAGCAATCGCAAAAATCCAGGTGAACACACGGCCTAATATGATCGCCGAAAGATAAAGTGCAAGAATCAAAAGGATGATTTTTAACACAGTTAACCAATTCGAAGATGGAGCAGGTCTATACGTGTTCATCGCCAACACCCCCTTACAAGAACAGATTAGCATATTTCGACTTAACTGTCTAGATTATGAATTAAATCGCGTACAAGCTTGTTTTCGCGCCAAATAACTCCCTCTTGCATATGATGGATATGACACGGAGGGGATGGTATGAATGAAAACGATTTGGAAATTTGGCGAAAATTAATGGAGAAAGGTACTGCTAATTTAGGACAAGCAGAGTATATACGTGCTGAAGACTTTTTTAGGAGGAGTTTACGAGTAGCTAATCAACTCGATACTCCGATGATTAAGGCGTTTACACTACGCTTATTAGCGACAGCGCAGGTGAAGCAAGGGAAAAGTGAAGCTGCAGAGCGAGGTTTTAGGGAGGCTTTAAGTATCTGTGAGGAGGCTGCAAACTCAAAGGGAATGGCTGAAGCGTATGCAGGATTGGCTAGCGTTGCTGTTGAGATGAAAAATCTAGAGTCAGCCATCCTTTGGTATAAACGAGCCATTCAAGTCTATCCCTCCACTTCTCCACAGCTTAGACTTGCCATGCTATATAGTGATTTAGGACAGGTCTACTCAGCCTCTGAACGCTGGAAGGAGGCTCAGGAAACATATGAGTTTGCGATGGGTCTTTGTCACCGCTATGATTATCTTAAAGGTGAAGGGGAACTGAGTGTCCTCATTGGGGAAGCCTGTTTTAGTCAAGGAGATAAAGCAAGAGCGCAATCCCATATTTTACGATCCTGCCAAATCTTTGCTAAGCTACAAGAACACAATTCTTTGATTAATGCCTTACAATATTTTGCCTTTATAAAATTTGAACAACAGAAGCTTGAAGAAGCTAGAGAATCTCTGCAAAGAGCTGTCGTACTTCAGATGCAGAATGCCTTTTGGGAAGAAGTCAGTGAAAGTAGTTACTTCCTAGCTAAGATTCTTCAAGGACTTGAGCACTTGGAGGAGGCCCAATATTATTTGGAAGTATCGATAGAGTGTACAAATGATGAGAATGTGGGTATGGCCATGCGGCTACTAAGCTTGGGTAAGCTTATGACTCAAAGGCAGGATTACGCAGCTGCAAAAGAACGTTTGATCGAGGCAGTTTCGCTTTTTGAGAATGTAGGAGATTACCTTAGGTTAGGAGAAGCCTATGAGCACCTTGCCTTCCTAGCGAATTGTCTTGGCGAAAAAGAAGAAGCTGAACGTTATCGCAAAGAATCTCTTCGCACTCTTACGGGTCACAATGTTGTTTCACTTAGTGCTGTTCAGCGACTCGCTGAATATTACGAGCAACGGCATAGTTATCTAGACGCCCTTCAGTGTTATTGGCAATCTCTCCACATAGCGCGTGAGATAGGGTATGAGACCAAGGAGCTCGAGGAGGCGGTTCAAAGAATTTCTAAGAGAGTGCGTAATAAGAAACGTTGAAATTTTTGGAAGGATACTAGGAATATTCATTATTTTCAGGTAAAATAAAGTATAGCAAGGTTGGGTGGTGAAATCGTGGGAAAGGTAAAAGAGAAAACCTTATGTAAGATTGAAGATTATTTTGCTCGTGAAACTGCTATACGAGGAATTTCCGAGATTCAGGTCACCATCGAGGATTTAAAAAGAGAAACACAGCTTTCTTTAGTCACGATATATAAAGCTTTGGATGGTTTAATTGAAGCTGGAAAACTCGAAGTAGTACAACAAGGCAATCGACGTTCCCCTAGAATTTATCGATATTTGGAGGGGATGCCTCACAATCACTACTCTTTACCCTCCACAGATTTAGCTGGGCTGACCAAAGTAATGGAGAGCTTAATCCATGAACTTGGCGTTAAAGAACATGTTGTTGAGGCCCTAAGAGCTAAGCTAGCTGCTTATGAAGCCTTAGACACCCAGGTGCTTTATCGTTTGCAGCTTTCTGAGGGTGTGGAGGTCATAGTCCGTAAGAAAGCTTGAGGATAGGTGAGGGATTGCTGTGAGAGAAGAAGATTTTCTACTATTGGAGTGTTTGGAAGATATTCATCACGTTTTGGAGCAGTCATTAAAGAAGATTTCTAAATTGCGCTCTGTTCATGTTATCCATCTAGAGGAATGGGCAGAGGAACTGCGGGATCACCGTAGAGTATTTGAAGAAATTTCTTTACCTGCGCGCCTTATTATCGAGCATTTCATGCATTGTAAGCAAAAATCCGGTCAAGTCGCTTTGGAAGCAGGCCAAATTAGCCAGACGTTTTCAAGTATAGGTGGTATAAAGGTTGAGCAATTTGGGATAATCAAGATAAAGCTTGGCGAGTTAGAAGTGATTTGGAGAGATGGGAGTTATACTTATTATCTCTACCCGGATAAAGTAGAGTTACGCGCGGTCGATGAAAAGTCAGCCGTGAAAATGCTTTTTTCCTTAGCCTTCACTCGAAAGACTGTAGAGAAATTTCCGGAACTTGTTCTTTCCCCGAATGTAGCCTATATTCATCCCAAGTTAGAACAATGGCTGAGGAGTGATTTAAGTGCAGAGACTAAATAAGGGCTTAATTCAAATATACACTGGGGCAAGTAAGGGGAAGACAACAGCTGCCTTAGGCTTGACACTCCGTGCTGTGGGGCATGGGTTTCATGTTTATATCCTTCAATTCATGAAGGGACTTCAGAACTATGGAGAACTCACCGGACTAAAGCGATTGGAACCCGAATGCCGAATTGAAGGTTTTGGGGCAAAAGGGTGGGTACATAAAGGACAAGCTCAGCCTGAAGATTTATTAGAGGCGCAAAAAGGGTTGGCTCGAGCACAGGAAATTATAGCTTCTGGGGAATGGGATATTGTTATTCTCGATGAAATTATCAATGCCGTTTGGTTTGAGTTGCTAACCGAGGATGAGGTTCTCAAGCTTATTGACCAAAAACCCGAACATGTTGAGCTCGTTTTGACGGGTCGAAATGCTTCACAGCGCTTGATCGATAAGGCCCATTTAGTGACAGAAATGGTACAAATAAAGCATCCCTTTGAGCAAGGAATCCAAGCACGCAAGGGGATAGAGTACTGATTCTGTGAAGAGGGCGTCTAAAAGTACATATTTTAGATTATGAAAGAGACCCAAGGGGTCTCTTTTTTTCAAGAAAATTCCATAATAAATTTTGAATTATCCCTCAATTGTTCTGGATTTTAGCGGAAGAGTATGTTAGTATATCAATAGAAAGATTTCACATTCACAAGGGGACGGTGTTTATGTATGTTAGCAATGAAATATGAGTCTTTAAAAGTAAATAGCCAGCGGAAAACGTCCATGGCATATAAAACGTTTCAACTCGGGGACAGAGTCATTACAAATAACTCTCGCTTAGGAACTATAGTTCGAGTAGATAAGGATGATCAGGGTGAATATCTCGTCGTCAAGTTAGATATCTTACCAGGAGAATTCGCGTATGATGCGGGGGATTTAGAGAAAGTATAGTTAATCTGATATAAAGAAACGCTTACAAGACCTTTCTAAAGTAGAGTCTTAGTAAGCGTTTTTTTTGTTTTTAAAAGGACGCTATTGTATTCCTTGAGCGAGAGAAAAAAGTCATGTCTCTTCCCTTTAATCGAGGCATATATATAAATTAGCCACAGATTGAGAAGGAAGGTCAAGCGAAAAGGAGGGCTACTATGGAAGTTGTGCAATGGCTACAAAATTATAGGGATAGAGAAGCGGCGCTAGCTTGGAGTGGGACGTTTGCAGATTATCTGCAAATGGTTGTGGATAATCCTCAATTAGGGATGCACTCCCACGCCAGAATCTATGAGATGATTCGTAAAGCGGGAATTCAGGAGGAAAACAACCAAAAGAGCTACCAGTTTTTTAATACAGAGCTCTTCGGAATGGACAAAACCTTGGAACGTTTAGTTGAGGAGTACTTTCATTCTGCGGCAAAGCGTCTCGATGTGAGAAAAAGGATTTTACTCTTAATGGGACCCGTGAGCGGCGGAAAATCCACGATTGTTACCCTCTTAAAAAGAGGGCTTGAGGAGTACACTCGTACGGAGGACGGGGCAGTCTATGCGATTGATGGCTGCCCGATGCATGAAGATCCGCTTCATCTCCTGCCTGTAGTCTTAAGGGAAGAGTTCGCAGCAAAATATGGTCTTCGTATTGAAGGTAGCTTGTGCCCAGTTTGTCGGATGAGGGTTGAGGAAGAATTCAAGGGTAAAGTAGAGGATGTGCCCGTTAAACGGATTGTCTTTTCCGAAGAAGAGCGGGTTGGAATTGGCACCTTTACTCCCTCTGATCCTAAATCCCAAGACATTGCGGATTTAACCGGGAGTATTGATTTTTCGACAATTACGGAATACGGCTCAGAGTCAGATCCCCGTGCTTATCGCTTTGATGGAGAACTCAATAAAGCGAATAGGGGATTAATGGAATTCCAAGAAATGTTAAAGAGTGATGAGAAGTTTCTTTGGAATCTCTTAAGTCTTTCCCAAGAGGGAAATTTCAAGGCTGGGCGCTTTGCTTTGATTTCGGCGGATGAACTCATCATAGCCCATACGAATGAAAATGAGTATAAGGCGTTCATCGCTAATAAGAAGAATGAAGCGCTGCAGTCCAGAATTATTGTAATCCCGGTGTCTTACAATCTGAAAGTGAGCTCCGAAGTAAAAATCTATGAAAAGCTCATACAGCAAAGCGATCTGCATGAAGTGCATCTTGCACCCCATAGTTTATGGACCACCTCCGTCTTCAGTATTCTTTCCCGCCTGAAACCCTCTAAGAAACAGGGCATGGATCTCCTTAAGAAAATGCGCCTCTATGATGGAGAGGATGTCGAAGGCTTTAACCAAAAAGATATCAAGGATTTGATGACTGAAGGGGAAGAGCAAGGGGAAGGAATGAGCGGAGTAGACCCTCGCTATGTCATTAATCGGATTTCCACAGCCCTCATTCGAGATCATAAATCCTGTATTAATGCCCTGGATATTCTTAGAGCACTTAGGGATGGGTTATCCCAGCATACTTCAATTACGAAGGAAGAACGAGAGAACCTCGTCAATCTCATTTCTCAAGCACGTAAGGAATATGACGAAGTCGCAAAGAAGGAAGTCCAGAAGGCCTTTGTCTACGCTTATGAGGAATCGGCTAAATCCCTCTTGAATAACTATCTGGACAATGTAGAAGCCTATTGCAATTCAAGCAAGCTATATGACCCCATTACCGGGGAAGAACTCGCACCCGATGAACAGCTCATGCGGAGCATCGAGGAGCAGATTGGGGTATCCGAAAACGCGAAGAAAGCCTTCCGTGAAGAGATTCTCATTCGAATTTCTATCTTCGCCCGAAAAGGAAGGTCTTTCCAATATACCTCGCATGACCGCTTAAGAGAAGCGATTGAGAAGAAATTATTTGCGGATTTAAAGGACATTATCAAGGTAACGACTTCAGTTTCGCACCCTGATCAGGAACAGCTGCGCCGGATAAACGATGTTACAGATCGATTAATCCAGCAGCATGGATATTGCCCAACTTGTGCGAACGAAATCGTGAAATACGTTGGTTCACTCCTTAACCGCTAGGGAGGGGGAATCAGGATGAGTGAAGATATCATTGTCAGCCGTGATGATTGGAGTCTTCATCGCAAAGGGTACCTCGATCAAAGCCGTCACAAGGAAAAAGTTCAAGATGCGGTGAAACAGCAGCTCGGCGATCTGATTGTTGATGAAAGTATTATCCTCAGCGATGGTAAAAAAGTTATGAAGATTCCTATGCGATCGCTGGAAGAGTTCAGATTTCGCTTCGACCATAATAAGCAGAATCATACCGGGCAATCCAACAAAAAAATGACCAATGGGGATATACTGGCTCGCGAGCATGGGCGGAAACAGGGGGCAGGAAGTGGTCCTGGAGCTGGAGAGGAACCTGGGATTGATATTTACGAAGCAGAAATAAGCTATGAGGATTTGGCCGCTATATTATTTGAAGAACTACAGCTTCCGAATCTAGATGATAAAAAGCGCCCCTTGATTGCGCATGATAAGCCCGAATTTAGAGATGTAAGAAAAAAGGGTCTCATGTCCAATATCGATAAAAAGCGCACCCTAATCGAAAGCATAAAGCGTCAGTCTTTAGCAGGAAAAGGCTCAGATTTGCGTATCACTCCAGAGGACTTGCGCTTTAAGACCTGGGAAACCCATCCTAATTATGAGACAAATGCAGTAATACTTGCGATGATGGATACTTCCGGTTCGATGGGCCAGTTCGAAAAATATATTTCCCGTACCTTCTTTTTCTGGATGGTTCGCTTCTTGCGTAAGAAATACGAGAATGTCGAGATGCGATTTCTAGCCCATCACACAGAAGCTAAGGAGGTAACTGAAGAAGAGTTCTTTACAAGAGGAGAGAGCGGGGGAACCCGGTGTTCCTCCGTTTACCAACTTGCACTCGATATTATCGAGCGGGACTATCCTCCCCAGCATTATAATATCTATCCTGTTCACTTTACGGACGGGGATAATATTGGTTCGGATAACAATCGAGCATTGAATTTAATGCAAAAGTTAGTGGAGGTCAGCCAGGTCGTTGGCTATGGAGAAATCTTGAGAACCCATTATTCGAGTACTTTGATGTCCACGCTAAAACGGATTACAGATCCTAAGCTTCGACTTGTGACTATCCGAGATCGCAATGAAGTCTATGGAGCACTAAAGACTGTCTTTTCCTAGTTGGAGGGGGGATGACCATGGATCAGGAAGTATCAGAATTAGGATTTCATGCGAAGGAGATTGCCAAGGTCGCAAGGCAGCTAGGACTCGATTTTTATCCTGTTCATTTTGAGGTCTGTCCAGCAGAAGCTCTTTACTCGTTTGGAGCCTATGGGATGCCTGTCCGATTCACACATTGGAGTTTTGGGAAAGCCTTCTATCGCTTGAAGACACAGTACGACCTGAATTTAAGTCGAATCTATGAACTTGTTATTAACTCCAATCCGTCTTATGCCTTCCTCCTTGAAGGAAATCGCTTGATTCAGAATAAGCTCGTCATGGGCCATGTTTATGCGCACGTGGACTTCTTCAAGAATAACTGGTATTTTCAACGGACCCCTCGGGATATGGTCGTTCGCATGGAAGCTCATGCCGAGCAAATACGGGAGTACGAGTTACTCTATGGGAGGGAGAAGGTCGAGCAAACCCTGGACTCTGTCCTTTCGATTCAAGAACATGTCGACTTTCGAGCCCACTTAGGAGAGAAATATGAAGATTACGTAAACCCTTCTGAAAAAGGACGAAAGGAAAAGAAGAAACCTGGACCGCACACCGAATATGAAGATCTATGGGAATTGGATTCAGTGAAGGAGCAGGAAAAAAAAGCTCCAGTAGCCGAAGACTTACTGCTTTTTCTTATCATGAAATCTCCAATACTTGAGGATTGGCAACGCGATATCTTAAGTATGATTCGCGAGGAATCCCTCTATTTCTCTCCCCAAATAGAAACGAAGATTATTAATGAAGGATGGGCTACTTTTTGGCATTCGAGAATTATGCGCGAACTCGATCTAAGTGACGAAGAGGTCATGGATTTTGCAGTTATGCATAGTCAAGTGGTCCAGCCTTCCCGCTTACAACTTAACCCCTATTATTTGGGAGTGAAAATATGGGATTCTCTTGCGGAGCAACATGACTTAGATTTTTTATTTGAGGTGCGGGAAGTTGAAAATGATGTTTCCTTTATCCGTAATTACTTGAATCGTGATCTTGTCGAGAAGTTAAATCTCTTTAATTACCGTAAGATTGGAGCACATTGGCAAGTTACGGATACAGACTGGGAAAAAGTTCGAGATAATCTAGTAAAGCAGCTGGTGCATGGTGGACATCCACGTATCCTCGCACTCGATGGGGATTATGAAGGTAAAAGAGGACTCTACCTAAAGCATGAGCATGAAGGGCTCGATCTGGACCAGGTCTATCTCGAGAAAACCTTAGTATTCGTGCAGAATTTATGGGGAAAAACGGTGTATCTCGAGACAATTCTTGATGGTAAAAAGGTTTTATTTGAGTGCCACAATAGTATGGTTACTCGAAAAAATATGTCTAAGCAGCGCGAACGATTAGAGGAACTTTAGTATCGTTCTCGTAGTGGAATGACAAAATCAGCATGGGATTATTTCCATGCTGATTCCTATGTAAGATTTAAAGACAAAGAGAAAGTGAATAAGGAGGAGCGGTTTTGATAGAAGCATTACTCACCCAATTAGGGCAATTCGTAGTACAGTTGATTTCGAGCATGGGTTATTTTGGAGTTTTTCTCGCTATGGCCATAGAAAGTGCTTGTATTCCTTTGCCAAGTGAGATTATTCTTCCTTTTACAGGGTATATGGTCTATCATGGAGAGTTTGAATTATGGCCGGCTACGATTGCCGCGACCCTTGGTAATCTTTTCGGAGCACTTGTAGCTTATTATATCGGGGTATGGGGTGGTCGCCCTTTTATCAAACGGTATGGGCACTACTTCTTTATCAAAGAAAAGGAGTTAGCCTGGACTGATCGGTTATTTAAGCGTCATGGGGAAGTTACAGTACTTGTGGGACGCCTGTTACCCGTCGTTCGAACCTTTATTTCCCTACCTGCAGGGATTGCTAGAATGAATCCCATGAAGATGGCCATCTATACTGTTATTGGTGCTTTGCCCTGGTGTATGTTTTTAATCATCGTCGGGGAAAAACTCGGCGAGAACTGGAATTCCCTGAAGCCTCTATTTCATCGGATGGATTTAGTGGTTGTCGTACTTATTCTAGGTGGGTTAGGATATTGGTTCTTAAAACGTAGATATCGTAAAAAGTAAAGGGAACGGTCTTGACCGTTCCCTTTACTTTAAGGATTCTGACAAAGCGGACATACACCGAAGAATCTTAACCAATGTTCCTCGATTTGATACCCACTATCGACCTCGAGTTTTTGAGCTAGGTGTGCTATGGGACAATCACCAGCCCATTCTTCAGTCCGACCACATTGGGAGCAAATCAGCTGGTGAGAATGATGAGGATGAGAATGCTTAGCTTCGAGACGGAACTTTTCTCCACCCGAACTGAATTCTTCACTTTTTAACAGTCCTAACGCTTTGAGCATTCCTAATACTCGATAAATCGAGGCTACACCGATGTGGATTTCTTCCTGCTCGAGGAGATGGTGAATATCATAAGCTCCAAGAAAATCAGAGTGAGTGCACAAGATTCGAATGACGTTCTTTCGAGCAAGAGTTAAGCGGTGTCCTTCTTTTTGGATGTTTTCAAGGATTTCTTCAAATTCCATTTTCTTATCCCCTCCCGTTAGGATTTAACCCTGCCAAGGCTACGGCGTAGATTAGTGCGTCCGGGGGATAGAAGGAAGCTAAACAAGAAGACGAAGGCAGCCGTAAGGGCAATACTCGCTCCGGAAGCAATATTGAAATAATAAGAAAGGTAGAGACCGATGATTGAGCTCAATAACCCAAAAAGAACAGCAAGGAGCACTAATTTATGAAGAGAATTCGTCCATTGGAAAGCAGAGGCCGCAGGAATAGTAAGAAGTGCGGTAACTAAGATAATCCCGACTGTCTGTGAGGCAACGACTACAGTAACCGCAATCATAGCGAGCATAGCGTAGTGTAAACTTGCGCGAGGTAACCCGGAGACTTCAGCCATCTCTGGATCAAAGGCATAGTAGAGAAACTCTTTGTAGAATAAGGCGAGAATAGCAAGGATGAGAAGGGTCGAGGCGACGATAATGATTAGGTCAGAAGAAGTGATGGAGAGAACGGATCCAAAGAGGTACCCCGTTAAATCTGTTGTGTAAAATTTCAGGGAACTAATCAGGGCAATTCCTAAAGCCATAGAGGTCGAGAAAAGAATACCAATAGCAGTATCTAGACTAACCTTTGACTTTTCATGGAGAACCCCGATAACCATAGCCAGTCCAATTGTATAGATATTTCCTGTTAGGTAAAGATTCCAATGGAGCAGATAACCGATGGCAAGCCCGCCCAAGGAACCATGTGCTAAGCCCTCACCGATAAAGGCAAGCCGACGCAAGATAACAAAGGTACCGATTAGGGCTGTGAGAATCGCAACAGAGACCGTTCCGATAAAGGCTCGTTGCATAAAGGCATAGTTTAAAGGATCGATTAAATAATGAATCATTTTATCGTTCCTCCCCTATGGCTACCCATGAAAGTCCGCTCCAGAATCTCGGGAGTTAAAACCTGCTCGGGGGGGCCATAAGCAATTACGGTCTGGTTTAAGCAGAGAATCAGGTCGAAATGATGGTATTCAAGGGCAGCAAGGTCATGCGTAGTCGTGAGAACCGTGATGCCATCCCCATGGAGAGCATCCAGTAGACGGAAGATACTCTGCTGAGAGGGGATATCAAGACCTGTCGCTGGTTCATCTAAGAGTAGAAGCTTTGACTCTGTGGCTAAGGCCCGAGCGATAAGCACCCGCTGTTGTTGTCCGCCAGAAAGTTGACCAATCGGGCGATCTCGCAAATTAAGCATATTGACTTTCCCAAGGGCGTGCTCAACAATACGATGATCTTCGGAACTTGGGCGTTTAAACCACCCTAAGCGACCAGTCCTCCCAAGGAGAACGACTTCATAGACAGAAATAGGAAAATCCTTGTCCATAGATTTAAGTTGAGGAACGTATCCTAGCTGGACTTTACGTCGCCAGTCTCGGCTGGGTGGATTCCCGAAGACCTTGACGCTTCCCTTAGTGGGTTGATTTAACCCGACGATACTTTTGATTAGAGTAGTTTTGCCCGACCCATTGGGCCCAATAATTCCAATGCAAGATCCACTGGCGATCTTTAAATTAATGTCCCAGAGAATATCCCGCCCAGGGAGGGTAAACGAAAAGGAGTCGAATTCAATAGCGAGGGACTGCATATAAAAGTTTAACCTTCTTCCTAATCTAATGTGGTTACTGTGAAACCTTTTAAGAATGACTAAATAGGATTATCTTAAAGCAGAAACGAGCGCCTTCGTATTATACTTCATGACCTTGATATAAGAGTCCGTTTCAGGAGTAATCCCAAGGGTATCATCATATAAGTCGTCAACAACTTTAATTCCAGAATCATTGGCTAACTGGTGTATCAGCTTAGGATTAAATCCAACTTCTCCGAAAACAGCTTTTACCTTATATTCGCGAATTAATTGAAGGATTTCAGCGTATTCCTTTGCAGAGGGTTCAGACTGTCCGCTATGAACGACGGGAGTGAGGATGGTAAGACCATAACGCTTGGCATAATAAGACCAGGCATCGTGAAAAACGATAATATTCCGGGAGTCGGCAGGGAGGGCAAGGATTTGATCCTTAATCCACTGATCAAGTGCTTTGAGCTCACCTAGATAGGCTTGCGCATTTTTGTTGAAGGTTTCTTTATCTTCTGGGTAAGTCTCAATCAGAGTATCTCGGATTTTCTCGACATAGGCCTCGGTATTTTGAACATCGAGCCAGAGATGGGGATTCCCCGGGTTGTCTTTTTCCTGTCCGAGGATAGGTAAGCCTTCTGATAAGGTGATTGTGCGGAGAGAGGAATTTCCCGCGTTCTTTACGAGCTTCTCGAGATAATACTCTTGTCCTACTCCGTTGGCAAAGAAGAGTTTTGCATTAGCGACCTGCCGAACAGTTTCGGGTTTTGGTTCAAAATCGTGGGGATCTGTGCCAGGGGGGACTAAGTTAACGACTTGGACCTTATCTCCACCCACCTGCTTGATGAGATCAGCGAGTGGGGAAATACTTGTAAGAACTAACTTCTGATTAAGAGTACTCGCTGGCTTTTCAATGGCGCAGCCACTTAGAATGAGAATCGTGATTACCAGGGTAACCTTTAAGAGTCGAGAGAGTGTAGAATTCATGGGGGCCTCCTTATTGATACATTGTTTCAATAAGAAAGTTTATTACAGGAAGTGCTGAAAGTCAAATTATCGAGTTAATTTAACTGGAGAAGTGGTAAAGTAGGGCAATATTGGTTATAATCAGGAGAGAATTTACTTTAGGAGGACATTAATATGACCAATAATAATGAAGCAACTAAAAACCCAATTGTAACGATTGAAATGGAAAACGGAAACAAAATAAAAGTAGAACTTTACCCCGAGGTAGCCCCAGAGACCGTGAAGAATTTCGTATCCTTAGTAGGGAAAGGATTCTATGACGGAATCATCTTCCATAGAGTTATCCCTGGCTTCATGATTCAAGGCGGAGATCCGAAAGGGAATGGAACCGGTGGATGTGGCTATAGTATCAAAGGGGAATTTACATCGAATGGCTTTAGAAATGATTTGAAGCATGGGAAAGGGGTTATTTCAATGGCACGTACTGCAGATCCTAATTCTGCAGGTTCACAGTTCTTTCTCATGGCAGCTGATTCCCCGCATCTAGATGGCCAATACGCTTCCTTTGGCCGCGTAATTGAAGGCATCGAAGAAGTCGATAGAATTGTTAATGTGAAACGAGATTATCGGGATAAGCCAAATGAAGATCAACGTATGAAAAAAGTTACTGTCGAACTTTTTGGGGAAGAATAAAGTATTTTTAATAAAATATATCGCTAAAAGAGGGACACTAAGCCCCTCTTTTTTCTAATGGAGGGACTTCAGATGCTAGATCTCATGCGCCTTTTTGTTCAGGTGGTTGAGGAGAAAAGCTATACCCAAGTGGCTCGACACCTGGGAGTAAGTCAACCGGCTATTTCCAATCAGATACGTGTACTTGAAGAAAAATTGGGTGTAAAGCTCTTCGTGAGACAGGGCAAAAGCTTCACCTTGACATATCAAGGAGAAGCGGTTCTTAAATATGCGAATAGGATTCTCGAGGAGTGGAATTCCTTACTCGTAGAACTTGACGAAGATTTGGTAGAATTAGGTGGCAAAATCCATATGGGAGCTTCACATATCCCCGGGGAGTATTTACTGCCCGAATATTTAAGCCGTATTCAGCAGCTGCAACCCAAGATTGCCTTTAAGATAACCATCGGGGATAGCTTGGAAATTGCGGATAAATTGCTTTCACAAGAGGTGGATTTTGCAGTCGTCGGTTCAAATTTCCAGACGGAGAAGCTAGATTCAAGGTATTGGATTAAAGACGATATTCAATGTGTTGTCCCGGAAGGGCATCCTCTAACCTTAAAAGATAGGATTGGCCCTGAGGATCTCCTAGCCTATCCTATGATTCTACGTGAGGCCGGATCAGGTCATAGAAGAGCGCTCGAAGATGCTTTTGCCAAAATAGGCTATCATCTCGAGGATTTTAGGGTAGGATTTGAGGCGGGAAGTGCGGAAGCGGTAAAGAATGCTATTCGCTCAGGGATGGGTTACTCGTTTTTGTCGATGAGTGCGCTGCATTTAGCGCCTGCGGGACTGGTAGCCTGTGAAGTGGATGGATTAAAGATTGAACGAGGCTTTTATCTTTTAACACGACGTAATAAGACTTTGTCGAAATCAGCCCGATATTGTTATGATTTTTTGGCGCAAAGTAAGTAAGAAGGACCAGAGAGGGGGGTGAGTATGGTTTGGATTACTTCTATTTTTAATCAAATGGCTAAAAATACACTACAGAGCTATGATCCAAAGCATGCTCATAACTTAACTCTAGTGTATGGCCCCTCTGGGGTGGGGAAGACCGAACTTCTTCATGCCTGCTTTTTGCGGCTTAGAAAGCAACATCGCGTGATTTATATTGATGCACTGGATTTTTCGAGAAGCTATGCCTTTGCTGCTCAGGAAGGGAATTTGACTCAGTTTCGCGAGAAACTTCGTTCCACTTCAGTTTTGATATTCGATCATTTGGAGAAACTAAAGGGAAAGGTCCGCAGCATTGAAGAATTCCTACATACTTACGAAACCCTCTTCGAAGGTGGGGCAAGGATGATTGTTGGCTTTCAGGGTAATATATCGGAACTTGCCTTTCTCGGAGAAAAACTCAGTTCACGCTTGCTCGGTGGCTTAGCGATCCCCATCCATGCGCCTTCGGAAGCCGAAATGTATCAGTATCTCAGTCGCTATACACAATCGCGCTACCTCATTCTCGAGGAGAAGGTATTAGAACAGATTTCTGCTCGGGTGAGGAATTTTCGAGAAGCACAAGAATTCCTTCAGGGTTTTATACGGTATGCTGAGAAAACTGATAAGGCGTTAGATATCGACACCTGTAACCACTTTATAGCCCTGAAGAAAAGGGAAAGCGCCCATATCCCTACCCCAGAGAATATCGTTCGCAAAGTTGCAGAATTAACTGACGTAGAACCGGCACAAATCCTTGGTGATCAGCGGGTCATAAGAATTCGCGAAGCGCGACAATTTGCAATCTATGCCATACGGACGCTTTGCCAGCTCTCTTATCCAGAGATTGGTCGTTACTTCAACAAAGCGCATAGTGCGATTATTAAGTCTTGTCAACAATTTCCAGAACGGATGAAGGAAAATCGAGCCTGGGAAGAGAAGTTAAATCTACTGCTACAGTACTTTCACTCATATAGTGATTCATAAAGAAGTTTTCTTTTTAGAAAGGGAGTGACACTTTGACACCTAAAGTCCAAAGCATTGCAGTACTAACAAGTGGTGGAGATGCACCTGGAATGAACGCTGCGATTCGTGCGGTCGTTCGTAAGGGGATTTATCACGGCTTGAAGGTATATGGAATTCAAAAGGGCTATGAAGGGCTTATCCATGGAGAATTTATGGAAATGAATCTTGGAAGTGTTGCAGATATCGTCCATCGGGGTGGGACGATGTTGATGACTGCTCGCTCCAAAGAAATGATGACTCCGGAAGGGCAAAAAATAGCCGCAGATCAATTACGTTACCGTGATATTGACGCCTTGATTGTCATCGGAGGGGATGGTTCTTTCCGAGGTGCGCAGACACTTTCTGCTCAGGGAATATCAATCGTCGGGATACCGGGGACAATCGATAATGATATTCCAGGAACAGAATTAACCATTGGTTTTGACACAGCAGTAAATACTGTAGTGGAGTCTGTTAGTAAAATCCGTGACACTGCGACCTCTCATGAACGGACCTTCTTGGTTGAGGTCATGGGCAGGGAGAGTGGGAGTATCGCCCTCCAGTCGGGACTAGCTTGTGGGGCGGAGTCTATTCTAGTACCGGAGATTTCGTTTAAAATAGAGGACATCATTGCAAAGCTTGAACGGGGTCACCAGCGGGGGAAGAATCATAGTATTATCATCGTCGCTGAAGGGGCAGCAAGTGCTTGGAACCTTGGGGAAGAGCTTCGCCAGAGAACAGGTTATGAGACACGAGTTACAATCTTAGGACATATCCAACGCGGAGGAAATCCCAGTGCAGTTGATGCGGTCCTTGGATCAGCTATGGGCGGCAAGGCGGTTGAAATCCTTTGTGAGGGAGAATCCGATCGGATGACAGCTTATGTAAACCAGCAAGTGATTTCTTTGCCTCTAGAAGTTGCGTACGGAGAAAGAAAGCCCTTCAATTCAGCTCTCTATGAACTCGCCAATCAATTAGCGATATAAGAGTAAAACTCAAGCATATACGGCTATACGAAGAGTTAAGTCAAAGGCCGGTTACCTATATTGTGACGTAAACGTATATGATCACGTATTCCATCATTCGCTTTTTGGAATAGATTTATTTCAATTGGAGTAGATTTTTATAATGTTTTAAAATTTAAATTTGAATTATTTAAGGAAAGGAGAGAGTTTTATGAGTGATGGGCCCCAAGATGAGAAAAAGGACCCCTTTGAGGAAGCGGAGCATGATACTCCTGATTATGTACCCAAGCCTGACGAAGTAGACGAAGTTGAATGTGAAGACCTCGATCTTGATAAAGATGCAGATTGAATAAGTAGATTATCTACCGCTATTAAACGTTTGGTCATCACCAGGCGTTTTTGTTTTTTGTGAAGAAAGTACAATTTCTTTTTATAAAGTGGCTTGAGAAGGATTTCTGTTCGATAAGGTCGAATTCTTGACCCTAGAGGTGATGTGCGTGGAACGGGTATTTGCCTTAGATATTGGAACACGGCTTGTTATGGGCCTAATCATGGAAAAAACTCAAGAGGGTTATCGAATTATTGCAAGTGCGCGTACAGAGCACCGTCAAAGGGCTATGTATGATGGGCAGATTCATGATATCGAAGAGGTTGCTTACGCTGTAGAACGAGTTAAAGAAGAGCTTGAACAAAAGACCCAAGAAAAGCTACACTTTGTTTCAGTGGCCGCAGCTGGAAGAGCGTTAATCACAGCAGTTGCAAGTGCAAAGCAAAGTGAAAATGTTCCTGTAATCTGGGAGCGGGAAAGTATCCTCGCCCTAGAGATGGAAGCTGTTCAACTGGCCCTTCGCGAAATTCAGTCAGAAGAAGACGCAATGACATACCACTGCGTGGGGTATAGCACCATTGAAACCCGCCTAGAAGGTCAGAACCTAACGAACCTCATTGGCCAACGTGGTAAAGAGGTTGAGGTAAAAGTTATTGCGACCTTTCTACCAAGAACGGTCGTCGATGGATTAACTGGTGTCATATCTCGTGTAGGTCTCGAGATGAGGGATTTGACACTTGAGCCTATCGCTGCAGGCCTTGCGGCTATTCCCCCTGATATGCGCCGAATGAATTTGGCTTTAGTTGATGTCGGAGCAGGTACTGCGGATATTGCCTTGACACGAAATGGATCATTTTTTGCTTATGGAATGGTTCCCATGGCCGGTGATGAAATTACGGAACGGATTTGCCAACAGTATCTTGTGGATTTTCAGAGGGGAGAAACATTAAAAAGAGCCCTCGGCAGTAAATCAAAGCTAAGCTTCACGGATTTTTTAGGGGTGAAAACCACCGTTTTACGTGCGGAAGTAACTGACCTGATTAAACCCGTAGTCCTTGAGTTGGCCGATAAAATAGCCCAAGAGATTTTGAGCTTGAACCAAGGTATTCCCCATGCGGTGATTCTTATTGGGGGGGGAAGCTTAACTCCTCTACTTCCTGACTGCATCTCAGATATCTTAGGGCTTCCAAGAAATCGAGTAGGCATTCAGATTCGCGAACGCTTAAAGGGAATATCTGGGGAAGAATCAGTAAAGGGCCCAGAGGCCATAACCCCGATAGGAATCGGAATGTCCGCGATCGGAGAATCGGGGCTGCATTATTTCTCGGTCAAGGTAAATACACTTCAGGTGCCGATTTTTGAGATGCAATTAGCTACGATTTCAGATGCTTTAATCGCTGCTGGAATTTCACCACGCCTTTTAATGGGGCGACCAGGTGCAGCACTCACCTACGAGATTAATGGAGATATTAATATTGTCAAAGGTGGTTTTGGCAAACCTGCACAATTTTTTCTTAATGGTGAATACGTCGGATTAGATCAGGAACTTCATTCCGCTGACGAAATTCAATTTACCCCAGCTATAGATGGAGAAAAAGCAAGGATAACCTTTGGGGAGATTATTCCTACGGAGCAGAAAAAGGAAATTTGGGTGAATGGTCAAGAGCTTGTATTTGAACCTGAAATCTATGGTAACGGAGTGAAAGTGGAGAGAGAATCAGAGGTACCGGATGGTTGCAAAATTAGTTACAGGTCAAACCACTTGCTCAAGGATTTGTTAAGGTTTTTGAATATTCCTCCCTTATCCCTTATGGAATTGCGGCTAAAGATTAATGGCAGGGAACAGGTTTTCCCTGCAGAGAGAGAAATCTTCGTTAACAAAGAGAGGACAACGCTCGATTCAAGCCTTAAAGAGGGTGACGAGGTTCTAATTCGTGAAAGCGAACTCTACGTTAAGGATTTAAAGCTCAGAGCTGAGCCAATGCTTTTTTATGTTAATGGCCAAGAGATAATTTACCCTCCACAGACCTTAAAAATTACCTCTCGTGGCAAATTATTATCTGGAGATGAAAGCGTGGAAAGTGGTATGGAATTGATTGTTGAGGGTTATGAACATATGCCAATGCTTTCTGATCTTCTCCCCTATACAGAGATTTCTCAAGAGGTACCCTCTGGGTCGAGGCTGTCCTTGCGAAAGAACAATCGAGATGCGGAGTTTACCACCCTCCTCCATCCAGGGGACCGCATAGAAGTTGAGTGGAAAAGAGTCGAAGATTAATTAAAGAGTCGAAAATTAATAAAAAAAAGACCCCATCGTCGATGGGGAATGGGCTTTCGCCCGGGTGGAAAAGGGTAGAGGAGTGTTTGAACTTAGTATAAGGTGCTCAGTAGGGTATTGTCAGCAAAAAGACCGTCAATGGTAGATATTGATGTGCGAATGGTTGATTTTGTCCTCTTGACATTCTGGTAATTGGTCATAAAATAGTATTGGAGGTGTCATGAAATATGTTAATCCAATGGTTAGTTGGTATTATTGCAATTCTAGCTTTCGTTTTTATCGTAGCTGGTGACTTCTGGGTAGGTAAGTCCAAACACTCCACTTATTATAAGAAGGTTCAAACGCCGACAGGTAAAGGAGAAAGGGCTGCTAATATCCCTGATTCTTCTAAGCATGATGCTTTTTATTCAAAGCTTAATACGCGTTAAGACACTGATTAGAAGTGTTGAAAGGCTTGATGTAATCATCAAGCCTTTTAGCGTACATCAAGTGATTCTTAGCTTCAGATGGAGTTGCCTAAGAGGAATACTCACTCCTGCTGAAGCTTAGAAGAACTTGTCCACGCAGTGGATAACTTAACTAAGCTTGCAAAGTAAGAAAGTTTCGTATATCCAGGGACGTAGCAGCCGTTATCACATCCTCACCGCTAAAGTCGTTCTGTGTAGTTTGCGGTTCGGCAAAAGCAACCTGCGCCGTTATGCTTTTCTTTGTAGCAAGCGGCTTGGGCGAAACCCTCACCCGGGTTTCGTCACTGGATACTTTCGTCTTTATAGAAGCTGGAGTCTTACGGCTGGTAGTCATCGGGTAATTCTTGAACTTTTAGGAGGTAATCGGGTAGTATGCACCAGTATTGGTTTTTCATCGGAAACTTTCCAATCCGCGCTTATGGGACCCTATTTGCATTAGCTTTTATTCTCGGTGTCGGTGTGACAGTCTATATCGCTAAAGTTGAAGGCAAATCCAAGTATATTGATCCTATACTTGATTTAGCTCCACTTCTATTGCTTGGTGGGATTTTAGGAGCTCGATTCTGGCAGGTTTTTTTCTTTGAATGGGGCTTTTACCGAGAGCATCCGGGTGAAATCATCGCAATTTGGCATGGCGGATTATCGATTCAAGGCGGAGTCGTTGGGGCACTAATTGTCGGAGGAATTTACGTCTGGAAAAAGAAGCTTCCTTTTTGGACTCTTGCCGACCTTGCGACACCGGGCTTGATACTCGCCCAAAGTATTGGACGAGATGCTAATCTTATGAATGGAGACGCCTTCGGAGGACCCACGGGTGGAGATTTTGGAATTCTTTATCCGATAGGGACGATTGCCCGGGATACCTTTGGAGATCAGCCTCTATGGCCTGCCGAAGTTTGGGAAGGGCAATTTGATGTGGTTCTCTTTGCTTTCCTTTTGATAATGAAGATAAAGAAGTGGCCCTCTGGAGTGGTTTTTCTCACCTATGTAGCGGCTTATAATGGAGCGAGATTTTTCTTAGAAAAGTTAAGAGGAGATAGTACTCGGTATCTATTCAACTGGACAGCAGCAGAATGGAGCAGTGCAATAACGGTGCTCCTCGCATTGGTTTTAATCGTTTGGAGATTTTATCGGGCGAAGAACGATGGAGATGCGACTCCAGTTGACGAAGGTTAGAAGCCGGTTCTTCCAGGGTCAGGCCATTTTGGTAGGGAATTTCCTTACAAGAAACCAAGCAGTTCAAACTTGAATCTGCTTGGTTTTTTTGAATATATTTGTTTCCTTTATAAATGAAAAATCTGCATCTTAGACCACGTGTCGAAGAGCTTAAACCTTCTGTAGTTGCCCCGTAATCCGTTCTATACTGCAAAAGGCAGACTCTTCTAGACCTAGAATATATTGAACCCCTTCAAGCATCTTATTCTGTCTTTCGCGCGAGCTAAGGTTCTCTGAATTCGCCGCTTTGAATGCTGCAAGGTACTCTAATACCTCTGGTGAAACCGTAAACTGAAGAATCTCTTCAGTACCAGTAAAGTGAAACTGGTATAGGTGTTTTTGCGATTCTTCGATGATTAAGGCACGTCGGCCAATCGTTGCTCGGTTTAGGACTTGGAAGGCATCGAGGGCGCAGGTTTGCGTATAGGCCTTAACCAGACATTCGGATCCCGACGTAGGTCGAATACCCATTTCTCGTAGGGCAAGTTGAGCGATGCGAAAACCTAAAGCGATGCCCGGACAGGTATGTCCATGAAAGTCAATGACAAGTTCCCAAGGGTTTTTTTCGACACACATAAAGTATTCCTCCTCGCCAATCATTCTTCTAACCTTATTTTAGCGCTTAAGAGCATTAAATAAAAGAAAATTCAGAAGAAATTTGGACTTTTCTAAGAGTGAGGCTGTGCTCCGCCCGTGAGTGAGTCTCACCCCTACGCATCGAACCTATGCCATTTTTAGTTTTTAACTCCAAAATAAATCCCCTTAAGGTAAACCTTAAAGGGATTTGATTTTATAATCCATTATTTTATCTTTTAAAAATTACACCTAAGATACCACCGATTCCACCAGCGATTAGGGAGATTATGGATTTTTCCCCGAATAAAATCCAAGAGGGAGAACCGGGAGTGAGGATGGCTGACACTAGGAGCAAGAAGAGGATAAACCCAATACCGACGGCCAATCCGTAATATAACCCTTTCATACCAGCTTGATAGGCAGTCAAAGCAGCCCCTAAGAATACACTGATTCCGAAGATTATACTGAGACTCAGATCGGATTCAGGGATATGGGTAAAGGATAGAAGCAAACTGAAGAGAAAGGAAAGAACGAGGGCAATTGCTGCTGCTATTAAAATTCCTTTGATTACTAAACTCAAGTGAAAGGATTTGGGCATCATGCATACCTCCTTTGACTAATAGAATCTATGCATATCGCCTGAAGAGTATGCTCTTTATTTTGATAAGTTCTTGTTCGTGGTATAATAATCCAGAAAGCTATTAAAAAAAGCAATATATAAGGCTGTTAGGATTGGGAGGAAATATTAATGAAAAAGTTGGTTCCAGATTTCTTAAAGATGAAGCAAAGCAATGAGAAAATAACCATGTTGACTGCCTATGATTATCCCTCTGCACGATGGGTTGAAGAGGCTGCACTTGATATGATTTTGGTGGGGGATTCTTTGGGAATGGTGGTGCTGGGGTATGATTCTACCGTTCCTGTAACCATGGAGGATATGGTTCATCATACGAAGGCTGTCCGCCGCGGAGCGCTGAATACTTTTGTCGTCGTGGACATGCCGTTTATGAGTTATCCTACAGTTGACCTTGCCCTTCATAATGCAGGGAGACTGATTCAAGCGGGTGGTGCAGATGCTGTGAAGCTCGAGGGAGGGGAACACTTTGCACCGGTGGTAAAAGCTTTGGTCCAAGCCGGTGTGCCTGTTGTTGGTCATATAGGACTAACTCCTCAGACAGCGACCCAACTCGGCGGTTTTAAGGTCCAAGGGCGAGATCTAGAAGGCGCTCGTCAATTAATTCGGGATGCTCAGGCATTACAAGAAGCAGGGGCCTTTGCTTTAGTGCTTGAAGCTATTCCGGCAGAAGTGGCTAAGCGAGTTACGACGGAGCTATCCATACCTACCATTGGGATAGGAGCAGGAGTAGACTGCGATGGGCAAGTTCTCGTATTTCATGATATATTGGGAATGTTTGACCGCTTTAAACCGAAATTTGTTAAGACCTATGCAAACTTAAGACAACCAGCAATTGATGCAATTAAAATGTATATCTCTGACGTAAAGGAAGGAGAGTTTCCTAATAATAGCGAGCATACCTTCTCAGTTTCAGAAGAAGTTGTAGAGAAACTCTATGGAAAAGGATAATTAGATAATTTAGTGGGACATTGGCCTTTAAATTTGTGGATTATTAATAGAATTATGTCTATAATATAAGAAGTATTTGCTGTTTATACTTAGTGTGGAGATGGTATTTTGGCTTTAAGGGACACGACAAATCAGAAGTTTAAGGATTTCTTTGTAAAGGCTTTTAAAATGAGCGAAGGGCAAGAGTTCGAACTCGCCTTTTCCGAGATTCAGAGGGAGACAGGGGCAGCTAATGTTACCATGAAGCGAGCGATTGAATCTCTAGTCGATGAGGGATGGCTTGAGGTGAAGCCCGGTCGTAATTCTCGTTATGGTCGTTTTTTAGTTGTTGCTAAGGATATTGTAGGATTGATTCCTGAAAAAGTCTCACCACCTGCATCCGTTACAGAAGAAAAGCCCAGTCAAGCTACACCGCAGGAAAATGCAGATAGGGTTATTCTTACGACTCAAGTCTCCGAATTGGAAAATGTCGTCGAGAATCTTCGCAGAAGGCTTCGAACTCAAGAAATGACGATTGCACTTCTGCAAGATCGAATAGCTGAAATAGAGGATAGACTTTTTAAAAAGTAAAGAAACCTTACTCTAAGTAAAAGCCTATCGAATGGTAATTTTTCCAGTGCTTTCTACGAGAATTTTTCAAGGATTGGTGTTATAATAAATTCGTAGCCTGCGTTGTTCGTGAAATATCTTGGTTTTGATCCTATTTATGACCCGGGAACTGTAGTGATTAGCTAAGTACGTCAGGCCCTCCTTTATCAGGTAAGGGAAGGCGGAACACCTAGTCTAGGTGCCCACCTGCGAGAGCAGGGTCAGAAACCTGGAGTTTTACGGCAAGGCGGGTATGGTAGGGAGCAATCCCTACCTTTGTTTTATATGCTTGAAAAAATGCCTTTGGAAAATACATTTTTAGAACATTATCCTTATTAAAAATTTTATAAGGTTTTTAAGGAGGAACAAAGTGACACGAATTATCTTAACCCGACACGGCGAAACGTTTTGGAATATCGAAGGGCGCGTCCAGGGAGCCATGGATTCTCCATTAACTGAAAAAGGGATTTTACAAGCGCGTGGGTTAGCCAAGCGCTTGCAGAAGGAAGGTATTACACGAATCTTTTCGAGTGACTTGCCTCGCGCAATCCAAACGGCGGATGAAGTAAGAAGAGAGCTCGGACTATCCGAGATTATCCTTAGCTCAGATCTTCGTGAACTGGCTTTCGGAGAATGGGAAGGTAAAGCGTGGTGGGATCTTAGAAGCCTATACCCTGAGCTTTTTGCAATGTGGGATAAAGGCCCTCATCAAGTTAAAATTCCCGGTGGGGAAAACATGTGGGAGGTCACGGAGCGAGCCTGGAGATTTGTCCAAAATCTTCTCGAAAATTTCGAGGGCGAAACCATTCTCGTCGTAACGCATGGTATGACCCTTCAACTCCTTGTTAAGAAAGCCTTGGGATTTTCAGTGGAACAGTGGGAGGATGTGCCCTGGCAATACAATACTTCGGTCAATATCTTTGATATCTCCGAGGAGGGTACGTTTACCCCGGTTCTTATTGCAGATCATGCTCACTTGGCAGGCGAAATAAAGCCCTCCTCAGGTTTCATTAAGGAAGAAGCCAGCTCAGGAAATTAGTTCCTGGCTGGCTTTTGTCTTTTGATATTATGGGGTTGGTGTACTGCTTTGCCAATCCTGGTCAAAATGCTTAATAAGTTCTAAGGTTGCCTCAGGAGCTGGTGCCGTAATCGAAAGTTCATGGTTCATAACAAAGGACTTATAGCCCCAGCCTGAACTACTTAGGATAAAGGTATTCCCATCAAAAATTCCTGCATTCATTTCGAGTGGTTTATTCGTTGGAACTTTAAAGTAACGAAGCTGAACTCCAGAGGCTTTAAGCTTGACGATGGTTTCAGGCCAATTTGCTGGCATGATTTTGGGATCAAGAACGATTCGTACATCCCGTCCTTTGGTGGCTGCATCGATAAAGGCCTGGATTATATCCTGATCGGTTACTTGAGATACGATTGCCCAGATGCTTTTCGTGCTGGCGGATATGTTCTCTATCAATTGTTGCTTGACATTGGCATTGGTAGCGAGAAGAATATTGTCTTCGGGAAGATCCGAAGTCTTCGGTATATCAAGGGAAAGGGTCGTCGTAAATTGCCAATCCCGATTGAATACCCCTGCTAATTTCCACACGGAATTACCGGATAATAAGACGGCGATATTGTGTGCCTCAAATCCTGTTGCTGTCCAGGGGGAAGAGTAAATAAGGGCTTGTGTCATATCAACGACTAAAAATTTCGCTTCATCGGTTTGCCCTTTACGAGCTGGATAATACTGTACTGAAATATTTTTGCTTTTGAAACGATTTAAAGTAGCTTGATTAGGAGTCTCAAATTGGTCAAGCAAGATGCGTACTTCTACCCCAGCCGTTGCCTTTTGAATCACTAAGTTCATAAGGCTTTCATCGGAAAAGATAGTTTGTTCGATAAAAATTGATTTTTTAGCGGAGGAAATAAGATCTTCCGTTTTTTTATGAATTTCAATCCCGTCAAAAGTAAGTGCCTTCGCAGATAGATTAGAGATAGGGGTTTCTTTTTCTTTTACGAAGAGCTTCTTTATATCTGCTGAGCACCCCGTGAGTAAGAGGGAGAGAATTATTAATAAAGCGAAAAACCGTTTAATCATAAGCTTTTCGACTCCTAAGGTTTAAATTTCAATTAAGTTCAGCTTTATTATACCATAAATGCGTCTCGTTAAAAAATCTCTTAGGTATAGAAAGTTCGCCTTTCTCATAAACATTGTCAAGCACAGTAATGAAGAAGGGGAACGGTCTTGATGGTAAGAACGAGATATCAAACGATAGTATTAGTCTTATTCCTTTTCGTATTCTGTTCAATTCCACACCCGGTCTGGGCCCAAGCAGCACAAAGTGTCGTTCCTGCGATTTCTAAGGATTCTCTGAGCGAATTCTCCGCCGAAAAGGCTTATGCGCATATTCTCCACTTATCCCAAAAAATAGGTCCTCGACCAGCGGGGAGCAAGAATGAGCTCAAGGCGGCCCAATACTTACGTTACATTCTCGAGCAGTCTGGATGGAAGGTACGGGAACAACCCTTTAGCAAAATCGTCGTGAACCCCAATCCACTACCAACAGAAAATCGTATCCAAGTGATCAATAGCCAAAATATTATCGCTGAATTGCCGGGTAATCTACCGGATACAATCCTTTTGGGAGCACATTATGATACCGTCGATGTGTCTGCGCCGGGTGCAGTCGACAATGCTTCTGGTGTCGCAGTAGTGTTAGAGTTAGCCCGCATCCTAGGGAAAACTCAGCATCAGGAAACCTATCAAATTGTATTTTTTGGAGCAGAGGAATACGGACTTGTGGGATCGAGTTATTATGTAGCTCAAAGTGATCTCTCCGCAATCCGCTGGATGTTAAACCTTGATATGGTCGGGACGCCCTTAGAAATTGATATTGCAGGCAAAAAATCAGCCCCACCAGAGTTGGTCAATCAAATAGTTAAAGTCGCTCGAAGTGAAGGAATTCCTTTTCATGTGAGTCGGGATTTTATGGTGATGACTCGGGAGGGGGTTCAAGGAGGAAATAGTGATTTCAGCCCTTTCTTAGACCAGGGAATTCCAGCGGTTGGACTGGGTATTTCAGGACGTGCCGGTGGATTCTTTCATCGCCCAGAAGACCGAGTAGAACAGGTCACTCTCCAAAAGTTAGAGAGCATCGGACAGCTTATCCCCAAGCTGCTTAGTACGGTGCAAATTCAGGGGACAGGACAGAGAAACTGGGATACCTTCTATCTGCCATTTCAATTCGGCTCCTATATATTTATTTTGCCCACGGTGGCTTTGCGAGCCTTGTTCATCCTCATTGTTTTTTTCACAGGCTACATGATGGTTCGCGGAATGAGGACAAAGGAAAACTCAAAAAAAGGTAATCTAAGAGAGTACTTGAGCATTGGAATTGCAATTCCGCTCGCTGCATTTTCAGTAAGCTTCCTAAGCGGAATTGGTGAATTATTATGGCAGCACCTAAAAGGGAAGGATATTCTTTGGAATGCCTATCCAGAGGTTTTTCTGGGCTTAAGAATTTTCATTGCCGTATGCGCACTGGTCCTCGTAGGGACTGTATTAGCGAAATGTCCAAGGCCTAGAGAAAAAAACCTCTCTTGGCTTATCGGAACAGGAATGCTCTTACTTGTGAGTGTTCTCCTCGGGCTATATCGCATTGATTTAGCATTTCCGTTTCTCTTTTGGCTTCTCTGCTTTAATCTTTTATACTACTTTCCAAGTATGATTCTTGTGCTTCTCGGACCCTATTTTATCTATAAAGTCCATTGGGAACTCCTCAATTCACAGCAGTGGGCGAGCTTTTATGAGACTCTTCATCTCTATCCACTCCTCTTTATTACGCTGTATGCCTTGTTTCTCCTTCCCATCTTTTTGGCTGGATTTTTCATCATCGATAAGAGGTGTTGGCCTTGGTCGAATATCCTTCATCGCTTGCAAATTCCTGCTCTGATAGGGATCTTATGTACTTTACTCGGCATGGGCCTCCTTCCTAATTACACCAAAAATTACCCTCAACCTGTTACAGTCCGTAAAGAGTGGTCGGAAAACCAAGCAGCAAAGCTTAAGATTATTGGTAAGGACACCCTGCCGAAATCCTTATTAAAGGGATTTAATCTTTCCTCTAAGAAGAGTATAGAGATTGACGTACCTACCGGAAAACCACCAATGCAGATGGATGTAGCGATTTCTAACTCGGGGGAAGGGATAAGAGATCTTAGCTTTTCCATGAATTATCTTCGTGAACCCTACTTAGTCCGAATTAAGCTTGAAAGCCAGAAACCTTTTCAAATATCCCAGATGGATGAATTTTTACCAATTTCTAAACTTCCACGCAAAATAAAGCTCGAAGGGAAAGAACTGAGCGGGAAGTATAGTTTAATCTTGGAACGAACTCCTCCTCATAAATCCAATATTCAATGGGGAATAGCCGCGAATAGTACAGTATCTTGTACAGTAGAGACTCTTTTTGCAGATGAAGCTCCGGCAATGCTCCTTCAGGATCCTCAAGTTTCTCCAAATTATGAAGAAATATATCGAGTAAATTTTGAGTTTTAAGTGGAAAATATCGTTAGGGATAGGAAAAGTAAGAGTAGAAAAACTAATCAAAAAGGAGGTTTAAAGATATGTACAAAAAAATTGCGGTTGAAGATGGCCTGACAAATGTCGTTCAAGAATTACATGCCTCTGGTTATCACACTATGCCCTTAGAGGATGACAATCTTACTAATGTAAGGGCCGTTATCGTCAAAGGAGATGGTACGGATATCTTAGCCTCTGAGGCCAAATTTCATTGTCCAGTGATTCATGCTTCGGGACGAAGCGCAGAAGAGATTGTCGAGGTATTAAGGGATCGTTTGTCCTAATCAATGAGCTGGTAATGGTGAGCAATAGGAGAAGGTTCTGCGTTTTGCTTTAACAAACGCTGAACCTGTCTTTTGCTTATTTAAGGAAGAAGGGGCCGATAAAAAATGATTTTTTGTTCCTTCAGACAGACGAAGGAGTCGAATTTGAGGTTGGCCTCGGTGCGTTAACTACCCCTTATAGAGCATATCGTTATTATGGGTATGGGTAATGGGTATGGTTATCCACCGGCTCCCTATCCTTATTGGTATTAATATTAATTCAGGAAAGGAAAGTGAAAAGCTTTCCTTTCTTTGCTTTTCACGGTATATTTTAAAGTGCGAAGTTTAAGATACTGAGTATAGGATACATAGAGGGAAATAATCCAATGATATTCTGAAATAAGCGCAGAATGGAAAGCCTAAAGCTAAACCCGAGTTTAGGAAAGCGAGGACTTAGATTGACAGAGAATAAAGTTATATTGGTGCAAAATCGCCGTAAAAGGCTCGAACAAGGTCATCCTTGGATTTATAAAAGTGAGATTTTAAAAATTGAAGGTGAAGTTAATGCCGATCAGGATTTAGTTCAAGTCGTTAATCATGTTGGACATTTTCTTGCCTTAGGATTTTACAATCCAAATTCTCAGATTGCCGTTCGAATCGTTTCCTATAAGCAAGAGGAGATTGATCAAGCTTGGTTTTTGGAACGGGTTCGCATGGCCTGGAGGAGAAGGCAATGGCTTCTTCCTAATGCATCCTCTTGTCGCATAATTCATGGTGAAGCAGATTTCTTACCAGGAGTCATCGTCGACAAGTACGAGGACGTCTTGGTTGTTCAACTTCTGGCCCTTGGTATGGATAAACGAAAAGAATGGTTATTTGAAGCCCTTAAAACGGTCTTTAATCCCCGTGGAATTTATGAACGAAGTGATGTTTCCGTTCGTCTATTAGAAGGACTGGAGCAAAGGGTAGGGTTTATCGGGGAAGAATTTGACACTTCCGTAACGATTAAGGAAAATGACATTAAGATTACTGTTGATGTGGCTGAAGGTCAGAAAACAGGGTATTTCTTTGATCAACGTGAGAATAGAGCTTCTTTGAAGCCCTTGATGAAGGGCTGGGGAGCAAAACACGGAATCGAGCTGAGAGAGGGAATTCCCTATGATCAGAAAGGCAAGGAAATAAAGAATCCCTTTTGGGATGGGGCGGAAGTCCTTGACTGTTTTTCTCATACGGGTTCCTTCATGCTCCATGCTTGCTCCTACGGGGCGAAAAAAGTAACGAGTGTCGATATCTCGGATAGAGCCATTGAGATGGCACGAAATAATGCCTTGCAAAATGGGTTTTTGCATCGTACTGAATTTGTACAAGCCAATGTCTTTGATTACTTAAGAGAACAAGTCAAGGAGAATAAATCCTGGGATGTAGTAATTTTGGATCCTCCCGCCTTTACAAAAAACCGGAAAGCCTTAGAAGGCGCCCTTAGAGGGTATAAAGAGATTAATTTACAAGGCCTAAAGCTAGTTCGCGAAGGCGGAATTCTCGTGACCGCTTCCTGCTCTTATCATTTAAGCTCTGAGAAATTCTTAGAGACGGTGCAAAATGCTGCGGTCGATGCTAAGAAAGTGCTACGCCTCATTGAGTTTCGTCGAGCAGGAGTAGATCACCCCGTATTGTTAGGGAGTTCGGAAACTGATTACCTTAAGTTTGCTATTTTCGAAGTGTTTGATCGGGCGTAAAGATGAACAGAGATGACTATGCAAATCCCTGAGTTTGGACTATAATCGAGGAAGAATATGGAGTGTGAGGGGGGAGATTATGGAGGAAAGGAAAGCTGAATATACTAAGATTTGTGAGCGCTTACGCGATAATTCATATAAATTGACTCCCCAGCGTCAAACGATACTTAAAATCTTTTTAGAGAATGCCGATCGGCATCTTAGTGCGGAAGATACCTATATGCTTGTGAAAAATGACTATCCTGAGATAGGGCTAGCGACAGTATATAGAACCCTGGATATATTGGCCGAGCTTGGAGTTTTACTGAAAAATGATTTTGGGGATGGTCGGAGTCGTTATGAGTTTAGTCGTAAAGACGAACACCATCATCACCATTTAATTTGTATTCAATGTGGAAACGTCTCGGAGTTCGATGATGACCTACTCGAATCCTTGGAGACCGTCATTCAAAAGCGCAATGGGTTTAAGGTTGTGGATCATGATTTGAAGTTTTACGGATATTGTAAGAAGTGTCAAAGCACGTTAGATTAACGTGCTTTTTGCATGCTCAGAAGCCCTGACGAAAATTAGGTTATGCTAACAAATACTCGCAGGAAAATGACGATTCCTACTTCCGAAGCTGTCCTTATGTTGAATCCAACGGCATCCTCGCAAGATTTGACGTAATAATCATAGAACTCCAGGCAGGAAATATATTCCACTTGGGCGAAAATTATTACTAAAATCTGGTAAAGGAGACAATGCCCATGTACCCACTTGCAACCGGACGGAGAGAGCTTCAAGGATACACCTCTTGGTTAGGTCATCTGCAGCATTTTGGCAGGATACTTACTGGGAGAGAGGATAAATCTTTGGAATATTGTCTTCATCTAGTGAAACAGGATTCGGACAAACCCCAGTTTACGGCGGTTCAGCTTTTGCTTGAGCACCAGGCTTACCAGGAGGCCCGCGACTATCTCGAAGGAATTCTTGGCAAGTATCCCGGTAGAGATGCAGAAGTTCAATTATTGTTAGCTCGTTGTTATTTTAATCAAGGATTGATTAGTGAAGCCTTGAACATCTTAGATAACGCCTTAAATCGTGAGCCCGAGAAGTCCGAATATCTAGAGCTTCAAGCCGATTGTTTTCTTGAGCAGGGAGATTGGCAAAGCGCGGTCGATGCTTTAAATAAAGCCATTCGAACGAACCCTAAAAATGTGATGACCGTTTTCCGATTAGGTACCATCTATTCTTATCATGGAGAACATCTGGAGGCCTTGAGGTGCTTTCAAGGATGCTGCGAACTTAAACCACACCATGCCATGTATTGGGAGATGAAAGGGGAAACCCATCTTCAGTTAGAGCAAGTTCCTCAGGCAATAGTTAGCTTTGAGAAGGCTTTAAGATATGGTTTCGCTTCGGATCTTACGGCACGACTCGCTTATTGCTATGTTCAGATGAATGATCTGAAGAAGGGGGTTCGCCTCTATCGATCAGTCTTAAAGCACGAGCCTGATCATTATGATGCACTTTGCAATCTTGCAGCAGTCTATCAAAATCAGGGACGTTCACTTGAAGCCTTAAACTTGCAGGAAAAAGCTCACCTGCTTTGTAAGAATGATCCTATCTTGTTGAATAATATGGCTTATACCCTGCTTCAGTTAGGTCGGTCTAGAAAAGCAACAGAATATTATCAGGAAGCCCTAAAACTCGCCCAAGGACACCCACTGATTCTCTATAATTTATCGGTTTGCCACGTTCAAAAAGGGAATTGGGATGCAGGCATAGAAACCTTAAATAAGCTGCTGAAAATTGACAAAGGGCACTCAGAAGCCTGGGCCTTACTCGGGAATATTTATGAGCAATTATCAGATTATGAGTTAGCAATTGATTGTTTTAATCATGCATTGAAGCTAGCTTAAGGCTACTAAGGCGGAGACGCCTTATTTTTTTGCAATTCTTCGACAATTTTAGAATTTTAACATATTTTTTAGGGATGAATTAAGATTTATCTGTTATAATGTATTTGATTGAGCAATAACTCACTGCGAAAGATGAAGATATCGGAAGCCTGAGGTGAGTGGTCTGTTCCGCAGGATAACAAGGAATATGAATCAAGACAACCCTCGGAAGGATGTCTAATAATCCTAATAAGATAGAGAAAGATATAGAAGGACAAAGAAGAGATTGGGAAGGAGAAGTGGACAACTTGGGTTTTGATACAGAAAAGATTGAACAAGCTGTGTTGATGATTTTAGAGGCTATTGGAGAGGATCCTGAACGGGAGGGCTTGAGGGATACACCTAAGCGTGTTGCCCGAATGTATCAAGAAATTTTTGCTGGGCTTCATGAAGACCCGAGCAGGCATTTAAAGGTACAGTTCGCTGAGGATCATGAGGAAATGATCATAGTTAAAGATATCCCGGTGTATTCTATGTGTGAGCATCATCTTATTCCCTTTTATGGTAAAGCACATGTAGCCTATATTCCCAGAACTGGTAAAGTCACTGGATTATCCAAAATCGCCAGGGTTGTTGAGGGATTTGCTAAACGTCCACAGCTTCAGGAGCGCCTAACTTCACAAATTGCTGACTCTGTAATGGATGTACTTGAGGCAAGAGGGGTATTGGTCGTTATCGAAGCAGAACATATGTGTATGACGATGCGAGGGGTAAAGAAGGCAGGGTCGAAGACTCTCACCTCAGCAGTGCGAGGTATCTTCAAAACAAATCAAGTGACACGATCTGAGGGTTTTTCTTTAATCGTTTCAAAGTAGGACGAACTATAATATACAAGGATTAAAGTCTGATGGCTTGAAGTAAATACAAAGGATGAGAATACATGGAGCAAAAGAATGGCAAAATAGAACTGATAGCCACCCAAAAAGTAAAAGCGAATTCAGAGATGTATAAAATAGTTGACTTTTTGAATAAAAATCTTAAAGGACACCAGTTAATGTTTGGTTTAACAAAAAAAGAAGAAATTATGACAGTTTCCATCTATGAAGTAGAATAAGTCATTGGGAGCGCTTTATGCATATTTTATTAACGAATGATGATGGTTATTTTGCAGCAGGTTTACAGGCTTTATATGAGATTCTCAGCCAAGAAGACGACTATCGGATTTCTATTGTAGCACCCGAAGGTCAGAAGTCGGCTACCGGTCATTCCATAACATTGTCAGATCCCTTACTCATAACGAAGTATCCTTTAAAGGAAGGACTTACGGGCTTCGCTGTAAAAGGAAATCCCGCAGACTGTGTCAAATTGGCTATTCAAGGGGAAATAATTCCTCGTCCGGATTTGGTCATCTCCGGGATCAATAATGGCCCTAATCTTGGCACAGATGTTTTTTATTCAGGTACAGTTTCAGCGGCTATGGAAGGGGTGCTTTTAGGAATCCCTGCACTGGCAGTTTCATTAGCCAGTTTCACCTGTACGAACTATGAACCAGCAGCTCGCTTTATAGCGGAATTCTTAAAAAGATACTCTACGGCCGAAGAAAAGGGATTTCTACATAAGGGATTGTTAAATATTAATATTCCCGACATTCCCGAAAGTGAGTGGAAGGGAGTTAGAGTAACCAAGCTTGGAAAAGCAGTCTATGAAAATGTGTTTGAGCATCGAAAAGCCCCACATGGTAAAGAATACTTTTGGCAAGGGGGTACCTTATCTCAGGAGACAGATTGCAATACGGATCTTTTTGCTATTCAGGAAGAATATGTGTCCTTGACCCCTATGCATTGTGATTTGACAGATTATGTTCAGATGAAGCATTTGCAGGGGCACGTCATTAGAGACAGCAAGATATTTGAGAAATTGAAGTAGGAGTACAGAAAAGCTGTACTCCTACTTGCGGATTTACGTTGTTTACCTATTCATTTCTTTAGAGAGAGGAGTCATTCTTTAAGCTCTCCTCAGCTCTACGAATCATGGCCTTAACCATACTTCCTCCGATTCGCCCACCAACGTGGCCGCACTCACGGGAAGTCATGTTAGCCCAACCTTTGCTCTGAATTTGCTCGGTAAGACCTAATTCAGAAGCAACCTCCATTTTGAAATCATCTAAAACAGATTGGGGTAAAATGCCAGCGGAGCGATTTCTTCGACTCATAAGTTAAGCATCTCCTTTCATCTGTCTAATGGAACACTCTTATTTTTAGCTTAGAACGAAAATAATATAGTACAGAAATTATGGAGAATTTAAGTTTATATGTTAAGGGAGGAAACTGAATTTGATCATTGGTACGTTTATTTTTTATCTCTTTTTATTCGTGTTTGTTTTCTCCTCCCCTGAGAAGCTTAGACGGAGGGATGGGCGTTTCTCACGGCTTTTTGTCGTGCCAGCTCTTATCGCTCTTCTGATGACGTTCTTAACCGTTATCAAGGTGTTTTTTATCTATAAAATACTCCTCTTGTTATTTGGTGGATTTACCTTGCTAATGAGCTATTGGCAATGGGGAGATAAAATCAAACGGTGGTTTCATCTTTAACGCTCATTATTTAACGAGGTAGGAATTTTCCGAACCAAGGAATTCGTCTCAGATCCATAAACGTAAATCCACCACTTAAGAATAAAATCACGAGGTAGACGAATACACCAAGTATGATCTCAAGGAGAAAGCCTAAAGGATGGGCACCCAAGACTATATGGATTAGCCTGAAGGTTAACATCATACCAATCCCGGCGATTAAAGGCTGTAACAGGAACTCGCGTAAATCCACAGGCATCCCTGTATAACGAACGATAGCTGCTAGATTTAAGCTGGCTGTAACGACATAACCTACGACGTAGGCGACAGCGGTTCCCTTAAGTCCCCATTCGGGTGAGGCTGTCAGAGTATAGAGGATGGGAATTCTTATCGTGGCCGAGATAATAGAATGGAGCACAGGAAGTTGGACTTTGCCAAGGCCTTGGAGAATCCCTGTAGAGGTTTGCTGGAGGTAGGAAAAGATTCCTCCAAGGGCTAGAATACGTAAGATAGCACTCGTGTTCCTACTTTTGAAGAAGGCACTTAAGGGCTCAGCAAAGAAAAAGAGAATGATAAGACAGGGTATGCCAAGAAAAACGGTCAGCCGAATAGCTTGTGCACTCCGCAGTTTTACCGTCTTAAACTGCTTTTGGGCAGCCGCTTCAGAGATCGCCGGAACGAGAGAGGTTGCTAAGGCAAATGTAAAAACGCTTGGAAAATTAAATAGAGTAAAAGCAGCTCCGCCCAATTGCCCAAAAAGTGTGGTTGCTTCCCTGGCAGTATAGCCGGCCATCTGAAGTCGTTGGGGAATTAACATAGCATCAAGGGAGGAGAGTCCTGTCGCCAGAAGTCTCCCTATAGTGACGGGGGAAGCCAAGTGAAATAGCTCTTTCATCGTTTGAACCGGATGTATCGGTTCTTCTAGGTGAAGGGGCTTTATTCTTTTTTGCAACTTATATTGAATCACGATGACGCAAAGACCGACGACTTCCCCAGCAAGCATTCCTAACGCTAAGCCCGCTGCTGCCCATTCGATTCCTCGGGGTAAGAGTGTCAAGGCAGTTGTGAAACCGACCGCTACACGAACGACCTGTTCACAAATTTGACTAATGGCTGTCGGGAGCATATTTTGCATCCCCTGGAAATATCCACGAAAGGCCGAGGAAATCGATACAATGAAGATGGCGGGAGTACAGATAAGGAAAATCCTTAAGACACGTGGATCAGGAAAAATTCGGTGAGCTAGATAGGGCGAAGCGAAATAGAGGACAAGGGCAATGACCCCACCAGACGTGGTAAGGAAGATTAAAGCAACCTGAAAGATGGATCTAGCCCGTGAAAGACGGTTAAGGGAAACGGCTTCTGAGATCATTTTTGAGACGGCTAAAGGGATACCCGCTGTAGTAAAAACCAGGGCCATCATATAGACGGGGAAAACCATATTGAATAATCCAAAGGCTTCTCCACCGATATGAGTCATGATTAAGTATTGATAGAGAAAGCCTAACATTCGGTTCAAGAAGTTAGCAGCTAAGAGAATTGCTGCACCATAAACGAAAGTGCGCTTTGCCATGTATCTTCCCCAACTCCTCCAGTGTCCCAAATCCATGTATAACTTTATGCCCGAAGCGGGGAGGAGATGACAAGATAATTTTCTCCAGGCTAAGCAGCCTTCAAAAGGAATTTGGGTTTGGATGGAGAAGTAATTAAACGTGAATTAACAAATTTTTCAACAATAAAGAATATTTTACTTAAAATGGGGTATTATACCTCCGAGTAGGGGGTGTTACCCATGTGGAAACTGATAAAGAATGCTAAAATTTTTACGCCAGAACCCGTAGATGAGCAGGATATCTTGATTGTAGGGGAGCATATTGCGGCTCTGGGAAAGGATTTATATCTCCCTCAATATGTTGAAGGTGAAGTTATCGATGTGGAGGGCAGATATCTTGTACCTGGATTTATCGATGCCCATGTCCATCTTTGTGGCGGAGGAGGTGAGGCGGGTCCGAGCTCAAGAACACCAGAAGTTCAACTGTCACAGCTTACGCAGGCAGGAATTACTACGGTGGTCGGATGTCTGGGGACCGATGCTATATCGCGTTCGATGGAAGAACTCCTCGTTAAGGCTAGAGGCCTTGAGGAGGAAGGCATAACTTGCTATATCTATAGCGGGGCTTACCAGGCAGATCGGACACTTTTAGGAAATCTGCGCCAGGATTTGGTCTTAATCGATAAAGTGATTGGAGCCGGTGAGATTGCAATTTCTGATCACCGCTCTGCCCAACCTCAGAAAGCAGAATTGGAACGCCTAGCGGCGGAAGCACGAGTAGGAGGGATGTTAGGTAATAAAGCGGGGGTTGTTCATATCCATCTAGGTGAAGGAAAAAAAGGATTATCTCCGATCCTTAAAATTATAGAGGAAACAGAAATTCCGATTACCCAATTCATGCCAACACATATGAATCGAACAGAATCCCTCCTAAGTCAGGGCACTGCGTTTCTCGAAGCAGGAGGCAGTATCGACCTAACCGCGGGTTGTGACGATTTTGCACCTGAGTTACAAGTTCCTTTCATCTTGAAATTGCTTCATGAACGTGGGCTTTTGAAGGACCGGGTCACGGTTACTTCGGATGGCAATGGAAGCCTTCCACAGTATGATGAAGCAAGGGTTCTTGTCGGGATGGGGATAGGTTCAGTTCATGTTTTATGGCGTGATGTAAGAGAAGCGATACTTCGTTATAAAATTCCACTCGAAGCCGGATTACGAACGATTACCTCGAACCCAGCTCAAATCTTAAAGTTTAATCGTAAGGGCAACATAAAATTAGGCAATGATGCGGATTTAGTGGTCCTGAATAAAGATTTAACGATTGATCAGGTATGGGCTAAGGGAAGAATTATGATTCGTGACAGCAGACCTATGGTTTTGGGTACGTATGAGACATCATTGGCGAGTCATCTTCAGACTGTAGAAACTCCGAGAATAGAAGTCAAAGGTTAAACCTTTTTCTAATAATACATCAAGGAGGGTGATTGTCTTGAAGACCTATGACACTATGAATCTGCGCAACGTTTGCCTAGTGGGGCACGGTGGTGCAGGAAAAACTTCGCTATCTGAAGCTTTTCTGTTTAATTCTAGTTCGATAAACCGAATGGGAAAAGTACCTGAGGGGAACACCATCTCGGATTCGTTACCAGAAGAGATTAAACACAAATTGTCCATCAGTACAAGCCTAATCCCAGTGGAATGGCAGGGTATGAAGATTAATGTTCTCGATACTCCAGGGTATTCTGATTTTTTTGGTGAGGTAAGGTCTGCCCTTCGTGTGGCAGAGAGCGGGGTTGTAGTTCTGTGCGGCGTATCAGGTCTTGAGGTTCAAGCTGAAATGATCCTCGACCAGATGGAAGAGCAGAAGTTACCCCGCGTTATTTTTATTAATAAACTAGAAAGGGAAAATGCAAGTTTCGGTAAAGTCATGGATCAGCTTAAAGAAGCCTTCCCGACGATGCGGTTTGCTCCTCTGAATCTTCCCGTGGGTCAAGAGGCACAATTTCAAGGAGTTATCGATATCATTGATCGCAAAGCTTATCTTTATGAAAATAATGCAAGTGGGAAATATATCGTCAAAGAAATGCCTTCTGAGTTCCAAGCAGAAGTTAATAGTTATCGCGATGTGTTAGCTGAGGCCGTGGCAGAAGCTGATGATGAGATTCTTACTAAGTATCTCGAAGGAGAAGCTTTGTCCGATGAGGAGCTCATTAAGGGATTAAGATTGGCCTTTGCACAGAATTCAGTTGTTCCAGTACTGGGGGGCTCAGCCTTTAAGAATATTGGTGTCTCAAATCTACTTAACTTTTTTGTTACGAATGCTCCTGCTCCAGTGGTTCATGAGGAGAAATGCGCGCTTGTTTTCAAGACGCTAGCCGATCCTTATGTCGGTAAAATGAGTTTCCTCAGAGTGTATGGTGGAAACTTTTTGGCTGATGGAGTTGTCTATAACTCTCTAAAAGAAAAGGATGAAAAATTAGGAACTCCTTTTCTTCTACGGGGGAAAAATCAAGACCCAGTACAAGTTATTCCAGCCGGTGATATTGCTGTAGTAGCCAAACTCCAGGATACAGGAACAGGTGATACACTTTGCAGCAAGGAAAGACCGATTCAGCTTGAGGGACTGGATTTCCCTGAACCACGTCTTCCTGTAGCCATCGCGCCTAAGAGTAAAGGGGATGAGGATAAACTCGGAAACGCACTTTCGCGGTTAGCCGAGGAAGATCTGACAATAAAGATAGAAAAGAACGTGGAAACGAAGGAACTTCTCTTATTCGGGATGGGAGAAATGCACTTAGAAATCCTGATGGAAAAGCTCCAACGGAAGTTTGGTGTGGGAGTTGAGATGCGGGTCCCCAAAGTACCTTACAGAGAGACAATTCGTAAGCCCGTTAAAGTCGAAGGTAAGCATAAGAAACAAAGTGGTGGTCATGGACAATATGGGCATGTCTGGATTAATTTAGAGCCTCTGACTGATGGAGAATTCGAGTTTTCTGAGGAGGTCTTCGGAGGTGCTGTTCCAAGGCAGTATTTCCCAGCAGTTGAAAAGGGAATTCGTGAAGCCATGTCAGAAGGAGTTTTAGCAGGATATCCGGTTACAGGTTTTAAAGCGACACTCTGTGACGGTTCTTACCATGCTGTCGATTCTTCAGAAATGGCCTTTAAGCTTGCCTCAATCATCGCTTTCCGCAAAGGAGCCGAAATGGCAAAGCCGACCTTGTTAGAACCGATTGCCGAAGTCGAGATTCGAGTGCCTGAAGCTTTCATGGGTGATGTCATTGGGGATTTGAATGGAAAGCGGGGCAGAGTATTAGGGATGGAGGCCGAAGGCAGATTCCAGGTTGTTCGGGCCCATGTACCGCAATCCGAGATGATGCGCTATGCAATCGATCTGAAATCTATGACTCAGGGTCGTGGAACCTTCAGCCTTAGGTTCTTAAAGTATGACGAAGTACCCTCGAAGATTAGTGAGGGGATCATCAGCCAATTAAAGGCAGCTCAGGAGAGCTAGGAGTAAGGGTAAAGGTAAAGGTAAAGACAAAGACTTAAATACTTACAAGGGGTTTCATTTGGAATTGTTCAGTCCAATATGAAACCTCTATTAATTTACCTTCGTACTCTAGGGACTAGCGACTTTTCTGAATTTTATTATTTCTAAAGAAAGGAAATCGCCAAATAACGTTGAATATTCAAATTATTAGATAAAATAATAGGTGGTTATAGAGAGAGTAGGGGGATCAGAAGTGACACAGCAGAAAATCAGAGTGGGGGAAATAGAGGATATCAAACGGTTGGAAGAGGAATTGGAAGTCCTATATAACTCTGTGCAAGAGGCGATTGAAATCGCAGGTAGTGATGGTGTAATACAGTATGTAAATCCCTTTTTTAGCCGATTGACAGGAATATCTGCTCATGAACGAATAGGGAAAAATATCTTTGAGCTTGAACCTGATGGGGCACTTGCAAGGGTACTGAGGACTCATGATCCAATTTATGCACATCGTTCAAAAATGGAGGATTTCGACTTAGAAATAGTGACGAATGCTTCTCCAATCATAGTTAATGGAAATATAGAAGCGGGACTTAGTGTCTTTCAACCGCTGACGGATACCTATAAGCTTCTGGAACAAATAGAAGAATCAAAGCAGGTCATTAGTGAACTTAAGGAACGAGTTAATCAGATTTCGGCCAGTTCTTATACTTTTGATGACCTCCTTGGGAGTCATCCTGATTTTGAACACATTCGTAATAAAGCTCGGCGATCCGCCAAAACCAATGCTTTTATCTTAATTGTGGGGGAAAGCGGTACGGGTAAAGAGACTTTCGCCCATGCAATACATAGTGCAAGTAAACGGGCCAATAAACCCTTTTTGAAAGTGAATTGTGCAGAAATACCAGAAAGCCTCTTGGAAGGTGAACTCATGGGATATGAGAAAACTATAAAAGAGGGGACATTTGAAAAGAAATTAGGGAAAATAGAATTAGCCAGCGGAGGGACACTATTTATTAACGAGATTGGAGAAATGAACTCCCATTTACAAAAAAAATTAGCAGATATCCTCCAAAAGAGGGAATTCGATCTTCGTATTATCACGGCAACAAATCGCAATCTCCGTGACCTAGTTGCCCAAGGAGTTTTCTCCGAAGAACTTTATGCTCTGCTTAATGGAGTTGAGATGCACCTTCTCCCTTTGCGAGAGCATAAAGAAGATGTTCTTACCTATGCTCAAACGTTTATCCTGAAATATAATCGCAAGCTTGGAAAGAGTGTAATAGGGATGACGACGCGAGCGGAACAAATCTTGCTTGATTATCATTGGCCTGGGAATATCCGAGAATTAAAGAATGTCCTCGAACGGGCCATGGATTCGGTGGAAGGGGATATGCTCGATTATAAACATTTTGTAAGCTTAGTAGATATTTCCCCAGAGGAAGAACTATTAAAGTGTCAGGAACCCATGGCCTTAGATGAATTAGAAAAGCGAATGATACGTCTTGCTTTACAGCGTTATGGAAATTCAGTCGAAGGAAAAAAACGTGCAGCAGGGGCATTAAATATCTCTTTAGCTACTCTCTACAATAAGCTGAAGATACTGTAACGAAGAATTTAGAGGCCCAATCATGAGAAAGCTTCTTTGTCTGAGCTTCCGAAAGTCATGAGTAGACATAAGAAGGGTTCGTTTCACCCTAGATTTAGCGAGATATTGAGTAATAAATGTATGGTTTAGCTTAGAATTGACCATCCTAATAAAAAAAGGAGGGGTTTTTCATGGCTTTTCCATTCTCGGGTAAAAAGAATATCGATAAGAAAAAGAGGTCAGAACCAGCAAAAAAGCGTAATCACCGCGGGGATGCTTTGACAGAAGATATGGAAGGCTTTAAGGATCTTTACTGGTCGTAGGGGAATTACATTCATACCTGCCTTATAGAGCTTATTAAAGGGTTGACTCAAAGTCTGAGACAACCCTTTAAATATGCCCAATATGGACCTTGAGTAAAGGTCAATGAACAAACAAAGAGACAATCCATACTCGGATTGCCTCAGGTTTGGAATAGGTAAACTATTGAGTTATAGATTTCGGAAAACCCCAGCTTTTTGTAAGGCTTTATAAGCGATTAAGATAAACGGGCCAAGAATTAAGCCTATAACTCCAGTAGCTGCTAAACCAATATACATACTGGCTAAAACAAACAGTGGATCAAGTCCGACATTGTCGCCTAGGATTTTTGGTTCGATGATATGCCTTAAAACAGAAACGACGATTGTAAGTATAAGTAGTTCCACTGCGAGAACTGTGTTTCCAGCAATAACAGATATTATCGACCATGGGATAAGGATTATTCCGACTCCAAGAACGGGTAAGATGCCAAAAATACCGGCTAAAGTGCCAAGTACAATTGCATACTTTGCTTTAAATAATAAAAGTGATGTGATACAAATAAACAGAGAAATTCCGAAAATAATGAGCTCAGCTTTTATAAATCCAGAAAAGGCTTTTAAGAAATCATGTCCAAGTTCCTTAAGGCTTTCCCTCCACTCAGAGGGGAAAATTTTTAGAAAGTCAAGAATGTACCGCTGACTTCCTCTAGACATGAAGTAAGTTGCCACAATGGCAATGACGAGGACGATAATTGCTTCGGGAATTGTAACAGCAAAAGAAAGCCCGTGACTCAATATCTGCGGGATGGAATTCATGAGTTTGGCAACCGTATCTTTTATCATGGTAATGTATTCCGCAGGGAGGTTAAGATAAAGGGTTTCGGCTTTTGCTAATCCATTGGAAAAGGTATTTAGGAAAAGGGTATTATAATAAGGCCAATTATGATAGATGTCTTGAAATTCACTAATTATCATGGATATGAGGATGAAGATGAGTATGCTTAAGCCTCCGATACCGATAATCATCGCACTGATAATAGCCAATCCCTCGGGTAAGTGAAGTTTGCGTATGAAATAACGCTTTATAGGACTAATCATTGCCACCATGATAAAGGCTAGAATAAACGGTATAAAAAGATGTATAAAATGACCGATAACCCAAATGGTCAAACCGATGAGCACCCAAAAAGCTATGAATTTGAGTGTACGAACCAAGAAAGATTGGGTAACAAGATTCACGAATCAGACTCCTTCCTTCTCTTGAAGCAGGTATGATCTCTAAAGTTTTTCGAGTTAAATTGATTATAACAAATAAAGTAAATATAAAATATATTAACGCGAAAGATATATAAAAAAATCGACTTATGTAAGAGTGAGTTATTGGGGTCAATCATATATTTTTTTGTTATCTTGAGCGAAGTGAAGTCTCTGGAAAAAACTTAGGGAAAGATTCTTCGTCAAATGACGATAGGAAAATATACTATTTATATGTGAAAAAGGAGAGCGATCAACTCTCCTTTTAGGTAATAGATTACTATGGGTTCTATCAATTTTGGAATTATCTTTTTTGTTCCTTAGTAGTTTCTCCTAAGTGTTCGATTTGTGGCTTGAACATATCTTTCTTGATCTCTTGGAAATGTTGTTCCACCTCAGGATATTTATCAGCTAAAACTTTTCTTCTTGCTTCATCCTTGCTCAAAAAGAACGCCTCCTTTAAAAACTTATTACCTTAACAGTATTTCCTGATTTGTTGGAATGATGTTGGGATTTTTTATGAACAAATTAAATTGCCTTTTGTGTCGAATGAACTCAAGATTTCAGCTTATTCTCAGGTAGTAATCAGGCTTAATTCAGATAAGGGGTATATAGTAATGTTCGTGAACTTTCTTTTTAATTTACCCTCCTTCTTTATATACCCGGGGAATAAAATCCCTGGGTCTTTTTATTCTAACCCTATCCATTAAGAAGACAGAAAATTGCAGGGATTTATGAATCTTGATCTAATTTATCTAATGTTGATGATTTTAAAAGAGTACGAAGGGCAAAAGTTTGCAGTAACAATTATTGAGGATATTTCACTTATTGCTGAATTGGAGGGCTTAATACCCATATGTGCGTCCTGTAAGAAAATACGAGATGATAAGGGATATTGGAACCGTGTAGAAATGTACATTGAAGCACATTCTGAAGCGGAATTTACACATTACATATGTCCAGAATGCATTGAGAGATTGTATCCCACCCTTGCGAATCGATCCACAGATATGAAAATAGGTTGATTTGTTTTTATTACATTATTAAAGCAGTTCTATGTTGTGACGCATTTGCAGGAAAATGCGAAGTTATAGACTAAACAATGGTAGTAAATTGATAGGCCTCCCTAGTTGATTTAAACTAGGGAGGCCTATCGTTACCCCTTTACGAGGTTGGCCATTTTTAAAATTCTTCTGTACTTAATTCGAAGCCTTCTAGAATTGCAGGGTCGTCGATCTCAATTAGTAGGTATTGTCGCCCATTCTTCTTGACTTGTTTAATGCGTTTTAGCTCCTCATGACGAATCCTAATTTGTGCGACGTTGCTTTTAATTTCAATCACCTTACTGCTTGGTAGCAGGTTGGTTGCCTTAAATTCATAATTGGCCTTTTCGGTATTATCTAAAAATGCACTTTCTAGTTTACGCGTATCTTCAATTCCGCTTTTAACAAGAATATGTTCGATAGCTTTGACGCCAAGGGTTGGAATCTCACCGTCTTCATTAGCATCAAGGATGTATTCACTTATCTGTCCATAAACATTGGCAATTACTTCTGGTTCAACCTGATCTCCGGCGACATCCTTGATAATCGTTAAAAACCGTTCTTTATCATCTTGGGCTGTTGGGATTACTTCACAATTCAGAACATGATGAATGAAGGCCTCACTGGGTTGATTATCTTTTTTGGTATAATAAATAACCTTATTGGTATCGGCATAACCATCATTCATGGAAGGAAACACAAATCCCGCTTCAGGTGATAAGGCATTGATATAGACATTCATCGGAATATCAACTCTAAAGTTCTTCTCCTCAAAATCAAACATTAACGCCCGTTTAGGAATGGCCACCAAGTTGACAGTGCCCATCAGAAATTCAAAAGCATTCACCACATCATTTTTTGCCGCATCGTCTTCATGCACATCATTTTTTGCAGGAATCCAAAATTCCCCGCGGGTAAATGAAATCATATAATCCGATTCGTAGGACTCACTGTGATCCATAATGTTTTGCACGATGTGCCCAATCTGTTCTTTAAAATCCGAGTGCAAGGCGTCAAATAGCACCTTCTGCTCCGGATTTTCGCCGAGTTTGTTGTCCGCAAAACTCAGTTCAAAAATCTTGCTGTCCAGTTGACCTGTAATGAGCTTTTTAAACCCTTTCAGGTAAAACTCTTGTTTTAATTCATCCATTTGCCCGAAGTATTCAGTTTCTACGCCAAGAATCTGTGCACTATCTTTTTTGATATAAACACTGCAAATTTCCTTTAATTTAAGTCCGTCATTACCTGCCTTGAATTCTTTTCTTAGCTTGGCGAGATCATTTTTATTCATTCTTTATCCCCTTAGTTTTAATATAAGTTTCTCAACATCTTAGATATTAACATAATTAGACTGGACAATATAAGACTAACCGTTTGGGTTGGAGCTCTTTTATTGATTGTCCGTGCAGAATTCAAGACAACAAAAAATACCGCAATTGCTTGCGGGATGCGGTTTCTTTGTGGCAGGGGTTGCAGGAGTTGAGCCCATGGCCAAGTGTAACCCTTTGTCACCTTCGTCCATATCTTATAGTAGATGCATGAGATTTCCTTCTTATCCGGAGCCTTAGAGCTTCGGATTTTTTCTTGGGTAACCGTAGGCGCATAATTCTTTTAGCAACAGAACAAAATATTGTGGTAAATCACTCCTCCTATTATTTGAAGCTCTTACCTCTTCGGGGGTGGGGGCTATTTTTATCCTCTAGTACGTTTAGTGGCAGAGTAGCGAACTTCAACAATAGAGGGACGAAATTCCTTAAGCTCTGATACTCTGGGCTTAGACCACCATTTCCAGAAGGAATCACTGTTTGAATCGATTATATCTCTTATCATATCAATCACCTACCCACTAAATTTAAGATAACAATATAATCCCCAGGGATATAAGATTTGATTAAGCCAGATATATCCATTTAGACAGGCTATATTCGGCAAAACTTCCTATAGATTCGACGTAGGGAGCTTAATCAACTAGGTAAACGAAAACCTCTTACGGATCCAGAGGTAGTAAAACTAAGCCAGAAAATTAGATAAGTTATTAAATGAATATTATCTCACTGCTAAGTGATTGTGTGCCCTATCAAAAGGTAGGGCTTTTTTATATTCGGCACAGCCGCATTAGAAAATAGGGCAATCAACAGAACTTTATGGTACTTGCACAACAAATTGAGAGAAGAAAAGAGTTTCGTTGTGTGAGTAATATAAATAATTGTTTTTGGGTAACATATTTACGGTTTGGAATATAATTAGGAGGTTAACATGGATAAAAAAGAAATCAAGAAATTATCAGATCTTGTAGAAGTCAAAGTGGATATGGAAGTCGCAGAAGAATTAAATCATTTTAAAGATCAATATATTCAAATGCAACAGGCCATCTCTAAACTACAATCAAATTTAGGACAACAAACCAGCGGGATGGGGCAAGCTCAAGACCAGCAACAGCTAACTCAACTACTTGATCAAATGAACCAATTTGAAAATCAGGCTAAACAACAGCAAATGCAAAGCTTAAATCAGGTGCAACAATCCATTCAAAATGCATCTCAAACTCTAAATCAAGTTAGCCAATCGATTCAATCATCAAAAGCATTAACACAAATGAATGATTTTATAGAGCAAGCACAGTCTCAACTTCAAAGTTTGGTCCAATCACAACAGATGGGGCAAGGCTCTCAACAACAGATGGGACAAGGATCTCAGCAACAGATGGGACAAAGCCCTCTGCAAATGGGTCAGAGCTCTCAGCAGCAAGGTCAAGCTTTTCAACCGATGGGACAGAATCTCCAATAATACTCTAAAACGGCAAGGAATTATCCTTTGCCGTTTTGTATGTTCTTAGGGAGTGAGTAAGTTATATACCTTACTCATTGAATAACTGAAACTAAAAAATCTAAAAGAAAAATTTTAAAGCATCAACTTATGCAAATCTATGTTATAATCTTTTTTAAAGTTCTTATTCTAACTGAGAGTTTAGAGGCATCGACAATGGTAAACTTGCCGAAAGTCAAGGAGGCAAAGCTATGGGTCTTCTAGTATGTAAAACTAATGACTGCCAGGCTACCGAATTCAGCTCTATTTAGGAAGTTGTCGCCATGCTTATCAATGCTTGGCGTTTTTTTTATGAAAGGAAGGTTAAATTGCGCCAGTTAAGTATCAATCGGCTTAGCGAAGGGGATGTGTTAGGCCGAACAATCTATTCACATGACGGTCGTGTTCTACTTGGCAGGGGGGTTGCTTTAACCGATTTATATATAAATCGGTTACGAGATTTGGGTATTAATATCATTTACATTGACGATGAAGAAACCAAGGATATCCAAATTCAAGATGTGATTTCTGAAGAACATCGACGGGAGGCAATGATATCTCTAGAACATTCTGCTGAAGCCGTAAGGATTGGAAAAGACTTTGATGGCTTTAGTGTTAAGAAAGCCGTTAATAATATTATTGAAGACATATTTTCACAAAAAGAAATCTTTTTAAGTCTTACAGATATGCGAAGTTATGATAACCAAGTTTTTGCTCATTCAGTGAGTGTTTGTGTATTAGCAACTATCTTAGGAAAAACGATAGGCCTGGATAAGGAGAATTTAGAGATTTTAGCCATAGGAGCCTTGTTTCACGATATTGGAACAATAAAGTTACCGAAAGAACTCCTATCCAAGAGAGAACCCTTTACACCAAAAGAATTTGAATTGTATAAGACTCATACTGAAGAAGGGTTTGAAATTCTTCGTGTTAAACGGGAATTAAGTCTCGTTAGTGCCCATATTGCATTTCAACATCACGAATGGATGAATGGAATGGGATATCCCAGAGGGCTTGAGGGCGATCGTATTCATCACTTGACACAGATTGTTGGGTTAGCAGACTTTTATGATAGTCTTGTGAATGATGGTCCAGGGCATACTCGTATACAGCCTTATGAAGCCTGTGAGGTGGTCATGGGATCAGCGAATAGTTTTTTCCCGCACGAACTTGTTGTGACTTTTCTAAAACATGTTGCAGCATACCCAACTGGATGTACTGTAAAACTCAATACGGGTGAAATCGGGATTGTGGTTGATCAAAATAAGAGTTTGCCAATGCGTCCTATTGTCAGGGTGTTACTTTTAAAGAAAGACCTTTCTGATGTAAAAGCAAAGGAATATAACCTCGTGGAGGAACGGACAACGTTTATAGAATCTATTCTAGAGTAATGAAGTGATTTTATTATCACCTTCGTCTATATCTTTCAGTAGATGGATGAGATTTCCTTCTTATCCGGAGCCTTAAGCTACGGTTTTTTTAATTTATTCTAATTTATCCCTATTGCTCTGTCTATGGCTCGTGCCGAAATTCTTGCAAAACGAAGTGGTTCCATAATGGCTTCCCAGTGAATATAAATCAAACGGGGAGATTCAAAATTCCAATGGTTGTGAACGGCAGCTACTCTGATTCCCTGATTGGTGATTTCATCTAAAAACGGTTCTACCTCACTTTCTCTGAAGACAAATTCCCCTAGGCATAATGCCCTGCCGCTGCTGTCTAAATCCTCGAAGGAAAAAGCCATTAGAAAAACAACAGGGGAAACAGTCCTTCTTCCTAAAATACTTTCAGAAATATCCTCCCGCATTCTAGTGACAAAACAAACACCATCTGGTGCCGGGGTAACAGTACCCCTCAATATACTTGCAAACCTTTCACATAAGGTGCAGGTACTCATAGCTTATCCCCCTTTCTACTATAGATTATGTTTTATAAGTGGGACATGTTACCATATTAACCGCCAATAAAAGTTATTTATGGAATATAGCTCATGAAAATCATTAAAATATGTGAGAACGAAAAGAAACAGACCCGGGATAAATTATGTTTAAGGGTATTGCCCTCTTCGCCGTTGCTGGCGGGGAGGGCTTTTTTAAGTTTTTGAGGTCTAGAAGTGTAAGTCGTTTCTATGAAAGAAAAATGCAAAAAACCCTTAGGAATGACCTAAGAGTTTTGTCTTTTATTAAAAATCTGTCCAAACACCAAAAAGGCAAAAAAATAAAAGGGCTAAAACCCTTGATATTGCTTGGCAGGGGATGCAGGAGTTGAACCCACACTAACGGTTTTGGAGACCGCTGTTCTACCATTAAACTAATCCCCTAAGTGGTATAAATGATTGGCGACAAAAGCAATTATACTTGATGGGAAGTTAAGTGTCAACAGAAGCATCGCTAAAAGATAAAAAAATAAGAGGAACCAAAATAGGAGGAAATAGGAGGAAGGATTTATTTTGTAAAAAAAGAATAGGATAACAGTGTGAGAAATTGTAGGGGGTGGAGCGTACGTATATAGATTTACACGTCCATACGGAAGAGTCAGATGGATCGCTTCCTGTAAGCGAAGTCATTTATTTGGCCGCAAACCGGGGCATACGTTTTCTTTCCCTTACCGATCATGAGACAACGAACGGAATAGCAGAAGCGGTAAGATTAGGGGAGGAAGAAGGTATCCGTATAATTCCTGGGGTAGAGCTTGTCACAGCGTATAAAGAGCGTGAAGTTCACCTGTTGGGATACTTTAAGCAAGAATCTATGGCAAATCCCTACCTACAGTCCCGACTTAAGGAATTAAGACTTCAGCGTACAGCCTTAGCGTATGATATGGTCAAGCGACTACAAAGGGATGGGTTCACCGTGAAGTGGGCAGAGGTTGAAAAGGTTGCTAACCCCGAGGGAGCTGTGACCAAAGGGCATATTATGCGTGCAATTCAGGTCCATGAGAATGGAAATGTTAGTTGGCCAAGTATCGCAAAGCTTTTTCAGCCTTACGGAATAGCTTATTTACCTTTTTTAGAAAATCCTTTTGAAGAGGCTGTGGATTTTATCTATGAATGTGGTGGAGTACCAGTTCTCGCCCATCCCGGATTGTTAAGGGATAATCAGCTTGTTCAAGAACTTTTGTCACTACGCCCTATAGGATTAGAAGTTTATTACGGTTATTGGGAAAATCGTGAAGCACTGATTGTGGAGTACGAGAAGTTAGCTAGAGAAAAGGCACTCTTTTCGACGGGTGGAAGTGATTTTCATGGATTATACGGTCCAGTTGAAATGGGTCAGATTGATGTTCCGAATCACTGTGCAGAGGATTTAATAAACTTTCTACATAAATAAACCCCTTCAGTGTAAAACTAAATTTAGTTTTTGACAGTGGAGGGACAAAATATGCAAAGTTTGCGATCAGAAAAAGACGTTTTACAAGACATAAAGACACTTATCCAAACACATTTTGGAGAAACAGGCGAAGGAATTTACGTTGAGGTCAAAGGGGATAAGGCTGCGGTATGGGGGACAATCGATAATCTGGGTGAGAAAGAATTTATTGGTCAGCGAATTCGGAGAATTGATGGAGTTAAAGAGCTTGATAATTCACTGACGGTGGCGAATGATGGGAATATCACGGACAAGGATATTGAGAAACAGGTTGTAGAACGTTTTACTCAATCCAATTATGAGGAAATAATGGGGTTAGGCTGTCGGGTGAGTAAGGGAGTCGTTACTCTACTCGGGCATGTGGAGACACAAAGTACAGAGCGACTCGCAAAGCGAATTGCCTCTCAAGTAAGAGGAGTTAAAGAGATTCGGAGTGAAATTGATTTCTTAGAGAAGGCGGTCGACGATGCAACCCTTGTTAATCGAGTAGAGAATGCGATGGTAGCATCACCTTGGGTGGATGCACATGAAATAAAAACGACCGCAAGGAATGGACTAATCACTCTAACGGGTATGGTCGGCAATCCAGAAGCGATTGAGTGGGCAGTTGATACGGCTTATCAAGTTCCAGGAGTTAAGGCTGTTGTTAGCGAAATCTTTGCCCGTCATCGTTCACAGGGAGAAGACCTATGGATGACCGAGCAGCTTGTTCGGAAATTAGGGCAACATGGCATGACCTCTCAACAGGTTCGCGCCTTTGTGCAACAAGGAATTGCTTATCTTAGTGGTGAGGTATATTCGGATGAGGACAGGCGTTGGGCGGAATCCATGGGCCAACACGTAGAAGGTATCACTGGGATTAATAGTTCGATTAAAGTGGCTTCACATTCCATTAAATAATAATCTTTCGCGAAAGCTAGAGCTCAAAGTCTTTGCCCTTTGGTAAAGCTTGAGCTTTAACTTTTTTATAATTACCTTTGATGTTCCATGAAATTTTTGGTTAAAAACGCGTAAAAAAAGAAATTTACTAGAATGAGGAAAACATTATTGGATATCGATATGATATAATGAATTCGTTCGCAATTATAAACATCTAGTTTTGACAAAAAGACTTGGAGGTGCTGAACATCGATCCGATAACACATGGTTTGATTGGGGCAGCATTGGCTACACTTTCAGGGCACCCGATGCAGCTTAATGATCCTGTTTTCTTAGGGTGTACACTTGGCGCGATGTCTCCAGACCTCGATATTGTCACTCACCTCAAAGGAAGAATAAATTACCTGCTCAAGCATCGTGGTGCGAGTCACTCACTCCTAGCTTTGGGTGGGGCTGCTCTTGGTTTAGGGAGTGTTCTTTATTCTATTTTCCCTACGACACCATGGATGACCGTAGTATTTTGGACTCTGGTCGGAACTTTATCTCATGGCCTAGCAGATCTTCTGAATTCTTACGGCGCTCAATTGTTATGGCCGTTTTATCGAAAGAAATTCACCGTTGATATGGTTATGTTAACGGACCCAGTTATTTTTATTTTGTTCCTTTTTTCACTGATAATTTCCTTGCTTCATCCTGAATTCGCCAGGAATTCAACGCTTACTGTCCTTGTATTAAGCCTAACTTATCTTCTCTTTCGGGAATTCGATCGAAAAAAAACGCGGAAACGGTTAGTGGAAAGATTTCATCTATCGAGCAGAGAGCAAATCAAAGTACTTCCTGCGATGTATCGACCCTTTAACTGGGCGTTCCTAATTTATCAGGACGAAAGAGTGAGTTTTGGAGTTTTCAAAGGTGGAGAACCTAAGATTCTTCGAACACTTCCCCAATGGGACGTGGAGGATCCTTGGATTTCAAATGCACTCGAGGGAGAACTTGCAGACATCTTTACGAAATTTACTCCCTATTTTCATGTCGTTCGCGTTGATGATGGAGTCGAGTCAAAAGTTGAATTCTTAGATCTTCGCTATTGGGATAAGGAAGATTTTCTCTATACAGGTGAAGTAAAAATGCTTCCTGATGGGAAAATAGCGGAAGAAACCTTTTATCCCTTCGGACACCGCCACCCACAAGGCATACTATTGGAGTATTAGTCTCATCGATCACAGGAATTCTCTTCAAGGGGGAGTTCCTGTGATTATTTATTGCATTATTTAGTACTTTTGAAAAAAACCTTTTGACTATATTTTAGACATCAAGGATAATTAGAGCTGGTGGGGGTGGAATTATGCCAAAAAAACGTAGAAATTCGGGAAAAGTAAGGAAAATACTTTCAATTATAATGGGGATATTCGGTTTTTTGAGTTTACTTGGAGAATTAGGAATCACGAGTATAGGGAGAGAAGTATATTCTCTCTTGAAATATCCTTTAGGTGAGATGGCGTGGTTCGGGCCCTTTGTTTTCTTTATTCTTGCCTTTGCAGGCTGGGTATCGTCGTCTTTTCAAGCAAGGAATCAAGGTGTGAAGGTTGGAAAGGCACGTATAGAAGGAAAGCGGTATGAAAAACCAAGGCCAAAAGTAAAGACAAAGCACGAGGAAAGGGTAAAGTCCAGAAGCACAAAGAAGTCTGTACATAGTAGCAAAGTAGAATTTCAATCTTTACCCCCGTTTGAATCTGGAGTTGTACTCCCTAAGTCTAAGCTCGTCAACTTGAAGGGATTTAATGAGTATTTTTCCTCCTCAGAGGGCCCAGAAATCGGAAGTGCTGATCCTCTGGAAGAGCTAGAGGATATAGGAAAAGACTTCCCAACTTACTTTAAAGAAGGAAGCGAGTTTTCCTTCAAACCCCTGGGTACCCGATTAGCTCCCATACGTGGGTTCTCAGGTTATTTTGACGAAGTGAGTGCAGAACTTGAAGAAGAACTTAAAAAAATTGCGCGGCCGGATGTGGGACGATTATTTCCTCCCAAACGCGAATGGGAAACTCCTGCTCCAATGGATTCGGCAGTAGACAATCTGAAGGGCTATCCCGGCCAGGTGGCACAACTTTTAAAGTTGGAAAGGAAGGACACTGTAGGAGTTTCGCCTGAGGAAAGGGCGGAATTATTAGGAAAGCCAAAAGTTGCCCAGCCCATCGTGAACTGGGGAGTAGAAATCGTCGAGGCAGTAGAGTTAGAGATGGCTAAGGGGAAGGTTCTCGATGCCGCGGAGATCGTTACCTCAGAGACCGTTGCATCAGAGTTCGTTACCTCAGAGATTGTTGCCTCAGTCGAAACGATTGAGGTTACTCAGCTGGAAACTATTGAAACGGTCGAGATAGAGGAAGACCTGGATACAAACACGTCGGTAGTGGCTATTACTAGGGACCCTAGCGTGCAAGTCAATGCTTCCTCGAGCGAGCGTTCTTCTAGCGCTGAGCTACTCGAGGTAGGTAGCCCCGCGAAGGATGAACAGGTCAGGGAAGGGCGAACTGAGTGCTTAGATAAACCTGTGGCTTGGAAATTGCCTAAGGTTGAGCTCCTGGATACTCTTCCTCAAATTCCTTTGATCCAGGATTCAGAAACGCAGACACACCTTGAACGTGTCTTAGAGGACTTTGGAGTCCATGCCAAGGTTATACGCGTTGCCCGTGGACCAGTGATTACACGTTATGAGTTAGCACCTGCACCTGGAGTGAAGATTAGCCGAATTGTTAATTTAGCTGATGATATCGCCCTTGGATTAGCTGCACGAGACGTTCGGATCGAGGCCCCGATTCCAGGCAAAGCCGCCATAGGGATTGAAGTCCCGAACAAACAACCCCGCCCTGTCCACTTTAGAGAGGTTTTGGAAACGCCGGAATATAAGGAGAATTCCTCGAAGCTCCGAATAGCTTTAGGGAAGGATATCGCTAATCAATCGGTGGTCGCTAACCTAGCAAAAATGCCTCATCTTCTTGTCGCTGGCGCAACGGGATCAGGGAAGAGCGTATGTATTACAGCACTTATAAACTCTTTATTATTTAACGCGCGCCCTGATGAAGTGAAGTTCTTAATGGTAGATCCTAAGATGGTGGAGTTAAGCATTTATAATGGTATTCCGCACCTTCTAGCCCCTGTTGTTACTGACCCGAAAAAGGCTGCAGCCGCCCTGAAATGGGTGGTTAAGGAGATGGAAACCCGCTATGAACTCTTTGCAGCTTCAGGGGTACGTGATATCGAACGCTATAATCGACTGAAAGCGGAGGTGCACGGTAAGGGACAGGGTGAGATGGCTCCCGCACTTCCTTGGATTATTGTTATCATCGATGAATTGGCAGACTTGATGATGGTCGCTGCGGATGAAGTAGAGGAAGCTATCTGTCGGTTAGCTCAGATGGCCCGGGCAGCAGGAATCCACCTCGTCATCGCCACCCAACGCCCTTCAGTGGATGTTATCACAGGGGTGATTAAGGCGAACATTCCCAGTCGAATTTCGTTCGCCGTGAGTTCCCAGATCGATTCCAGGACGATACTTGATGCCACGGGTGCGGAAAAGCTCTTAGGAAGGGGAGATATGCTTTATTCCCCCCAAGGTCTAAATAAGCCGGTGCGTGTTCAAGGCTGTATGGTTTCGGATGAGGAGGTTCAGAGAATCATTAGTTTCTGGAAAGCTCAGGGACGCCCTGAGTACCTCGACCCAGAGGGCTTCACTTCGGTAGCCTCTGCAGGAAAAACGGAGGGTTCTGGGATTGATGACGAACTCTTTGTGGATGCGGGTCGACTCATACTCACTATGGGAGTGGCATCAGTCTCCTACTTGCAGAGAAAATTGAAAATCGGTTATGCTCGGGCGGCACGCTTGATGGATTTGCTCGAGGAAAATGGGATCGTCGGAGGGTATGAAGGAAGTAAGGCACGTCAGATATTAATCACTATCGAAGAATTTGAAGAACGTTTTGGTTAAAAATTACTCGTTTAGATAAAAGCAGGGGAGAGTAGTTTTCTACATAAGTAGAAAGTCACTCTCTCCTTTTTGTTTGTCTTCATACCTCTTGAGAATTCCATTTCACGCATGATTTGGAGAGAAATGGACATAATTCTTAAGGTTATATATAAACAGAAGTCGAGGTATGGAGTGTGGCTATGAAGGTTAAAGCTAATTTGCTCGTAAATCCAGTATTACGAGATGTTGCTTTAAATCGCAACGAACTACTCAAACATGGAATAGAACTCGCTCAGTCGCATATTCAGATGGGCACGAGTCAAGGCTGCAGCCGATTACTCCTTAGAGTAAAAGAAAATAGTCAATTCCTTGAGTCGGCCCGGATAGAGATATCGGACTATGAAGAACGGACTAAGGATTGGGTACCCGCTTCCGAGTGGTTTCTCGATAACTTCTACCTTCTCAAGGATCTGAGGTTGGACATTAAGAAGAGCTTGCCTCGCAGGTATGAACGAGAGCTACCTTGTGTGGCAAGCGGTGAGGATCAAGGGGTACCGCGAATATATATTCTCATGAGAGAAATTGTTGAGCATACGGATAGCCAAATCAATGGAGAGCTTCTTCGTGATTTCATCAATTCTTATCAATCGATACAGCCTTTGACCAGTGGAGAATTATGGGCTCTTCCCATCATGCTTAAAATTATCCTTTTGGAAAATGTACGTCGTATCCTTGAGCAGGTCTTACTTACTCAGAGGGAAAGACAAAAAGCAGAGTCCTGGATTGCCCCCTTTCTTGCCGGAGAGCAATCTACTGAAGAATGGGAAGGAAAGCTGAACTCAACAAGTGTCGTACCCGACTACTCCACGGCTTATGCAGAACGTTTACTCTACCGTATACGAGAATTAGGGAGTGATGCCTCCCCGCTTGTAAGCTGGTTCAATCGGATTCTCAGTCGGGAAGACGTATCCATAGAAGGGTTAGCCCATTTAGAGCATCAGAACCAGGCGGTATTTCAGGTGTCCATGGGACATGCCATAACCAGTGTTCGCTTTCTTTCCGAAGAGAACTGGCCTCGCTTTTTCGAAGTAATTAGTCCAGTGCAAAAGTTGCTCGAACTTGATCCCTCAGGAGTCTATCCGAAGATGGATTTTGAATCTAGGGATAAGTACCGGCATCTCGTAGAAAAAGTGGCTCGCTCTTTTCAGGTGTCTGAGTTGGTTGTGGCTCGAAAGCTCCTCGACCGCGCGAAGAATCGCCAGGAAGAGGGAAACATAGAATTCGCTCATATCGGGTTTGATTTATTCGGTGAGGGATATTCCGTATTGGAAATCGAGCTTGAGAAGGATTGGGGAAGAATTCGTCAATTCTGGTGTGGTATAAAGCGCAGCCTACGGAATAAGCCCTATGCCTTTTATTTTGGGGGAATTTTTTTAACGACGCTTCTCCTTCTAAGGGTATTTTCCGCTCCTTTCTTGGAAGGAGTAGAAGGTTGGGAGGGATGGATATCTCGTCTCGTCATACTCCTGATCTCAGTAACGGTTATCACGGTCCCTCTGATGAATTGGCTTGTAGGTCGGGTTGTTCCCCCTGCATATTTCCCCAAATTAGAGTTTAATGCTGGCATTCCCTCAGAATTTCGGACGCTAGTCGTCATTCCAACGCTCTTAACCAGTGCCGAACGGGTCAAAGATTTGCTTGGGCAGCTTGAGGTTTACTATCTGGCCAATCAGGATCCACACCTTCATTTTGCCTTGCTCGGTGATTTCAAGGATGCTCCCTCTCCAGAGATGAATGGGGATAAAGAGCTTTTAGAGGTGGCTATCGAACGCATTAAAGCTCTGAATCTGAAGTATCGTGAGGATGCTTTTTTGCTCCTTCATCGATCGAGACTTTGGAATCCTTCTGAAAAGGCCTGGATGGGCTGGGAACGTAAACGTGGAAAGCTCCTTGAACTCAATCGCTTACTTCGGCAAGCGGGGCAAACAAGCTATACGACTCAGATTGGGAAACTCGAGGTTCTTCCGAAGATTCGCTTTGTAATCACACTTGATGCTGATACAGAATTACCTAGGGGTGTGGCTAAAAAACTCGTTGGCACAATGACACATCCCCTTCATACCCCTCACTTAGGGAAGGATGCCAAAAGCGTGGTTAAGGGCTATGGAGTATTACAACCTAGAATTGGAGTCTCGGTATTAAGCGCTCGGGCTTCACGCTTTGCAGCCTTGTTTTCGGGGAACAGCGGAATTGATCCCTACACGACAGCCGTTTCCGATGTCTATCAGGACTTATTCGGGGAAGGCAGCTTCACAGGGAAAGGAATTTATGATGTAGAGGTTTTTCACCAAGTTACGGGTGAGGCCTTTCCTGAGAATCAAATATTAAGTCATGACCTTCTTGAGGGAATTTATGCACGTGCTGGATTAGTGACAGATATCGAGTTGATTGACGGTTATCCTGCGAAGTACCCGGCATTTATGCAACGCTTACATCGCTGGACTCGAGGGGATTGGCAACTGCTGCCCTGGTTATTCAAAGACATGTCACCCCTTGGAAGGTGGAAAATCTTTGACAATCTACGGCGTAGTCTCGAAGCGCCGAGTCAAGTGGTGCTGCTTTATCTTGCCTTCACAGTCCTCGTACAAAACCCCTATTATTGGGTTTTGTTTGTTCTGACGGGGATTTTTTGGCCACTCCTTATCCAGTTCATGAATCGTCTTGTAAAGTGGCAAAGGAGTTCCTTATCACCCAGAGTCGAACTGAAAAAAGAGCTACTCCAAGGAATCTTCCAATTCTCTACCCTAGCTTATCAAGCAATCCTCCAACTCGATGCGATCCTACGTAGTTTGCTACGACAAGGAGTGACAAAGCGTAAGCTACTAGAATGGGAGACTGCGGCAGATACGGAGGCGCGACTCGATTTAAGTTTTCAAACCTCCCTCCGTCAGATGTGGCCAGCTTGGGGTGTAGTCGTTGTTTTCTTGGCAGGGATTTTTTATTATGATCCGTCGCGTTTGCTTCTCTTTTTACCTATAGCTCTTCTCTGGGGGTTTTCTCCTTGGTTAGCCTACTGGATTAGTTTGCCCTATAAGGTGGAGGGTGAACTGACCGAAGAGAATCAAGCGGAGCTTCGTCTCTGGGCTCGGAAGATATGGGCATTTTTCGAGGAATATGTCACCCCTGAGGAAAATTGGTTGCCTCCGGATAATGTTCAGATAGATCCCCCGAATGGTATCGCCCATCGAACCTCACCGACGAATATCGGGTTAGCGATGTTAGCCAATCGAACTGCCTGGGACGAGGGATATGTTACACTTCATGATACTCTAACTCGCCTGCGTGGATCCTTAGATACACTCGAGCACTTGGAACAATGGAATGGCCATTTTTATAACTGGTATGACACACTCACTTTACAACCGCTTCATCCGCTTTACATTTCAACGGTAGATAGTGGGAACCTCGTAGTTTACGCACTCACCTTGAGTCATGGAGTTGAAGAGCTGCTAGAGGAGCCGATTCTAGGACATAAGGTCGCCAAGGGTCTGCAGGATACTTATCGCATCGTACTGAATTCCTGGGGGAAAGAAAACTTACCAGGAAAGTTAGTAGCACTGGGCAAGGAAATCGAGGATTTACAGCACAATTCAGAGGATATATGGAAATGGCAAAGTTTCTTGGAACCTTGGTCTGCCCCACTTGAGCTTACTACTATGGAATCAGCCTCTCCCGAGGAAACGGGCTTTTGGGTTTTACGACTGGAGTACATGCTTCAGGCGTTAAATAAGGAATTTAACCAATTCTTCCCGGTAACGAAGCTTTTAGCCTTCCAGGGAGTAGGGGAGCCTGGTCTCTCCCTCAAGGATTTAGGACAGCTCAGTGTACGGGGGCTTCATTCCCGTTATTCCCAGGAGATTTGCCAAAAGCTTGGCTCAGAGGAGCTAAGGACGGCCTGTCAGAACGCAGTACAAGCCCTTCAAGAAATCATAGACGAGGCCAAAAATCTTGTTCTACGCTTGCGCAGCCTTGCGATCGAAACGAACTTTCGTCCACTCTATAATCCTGAGAGACAGCTTTTCTCCATTGGGTATCGCGTAGCAGATCGGATGCTTGATTCTTCCTACTATGACCTATTAGCTTCGGAGGCTCGTCAGGCGAGCTTCATCGCCATCGCGAAAGGTGATGTTCCACAAGCCCATTGGTTTCATTTAGGACGCTCCCTCACTCAGGTCAAGGGGCAGAGAAGTCTAGTTTCCTGGAGTGGAACGATGTTTGAGTTTCTCATGCCTTTGTTAATCATGCGGAATTTTCCAGGAACCCTTTTGGATGAGACGTATCAGGCAGTCGTTGAGATTCAGCGGCGGTACGGAGAAAGTAGGGATATTCCCTGGGGGATCTCGGAATCAGGCTATTATCTGTTTGACCCACAGTTGAATTACCAGTATAAGGCGTTTGGGGTTCCCGGGTTAGGGCTAAAAAGAGGTTTGATTAAGGAACTTGTCATCGCCCCCTATGCTACGTTTATGGCACTACAGGTGGCCCCTTTGGCAGGTCTGCAAAATATACAGCAGATGGCGCAGCTAGGGTTCTCGGGGCGCTTTGGATTATTTGAAGCCATCGATTATACCCGTGAGCGAATCCCCCTGAAAAATGAGTACGAGATTATCAAAAGTTATATGGCACATCATCAGGGGATGAGCTTTCTTGCTTTGGGGAATGTCCTGGGTGAAGGGCAAATGCAAAAACGATTCCATCGGGACCCTCTTGTTCAAGCGAGCGAACTCCTATTACAAGAGCGAGTTCCCCTAGCGCAAAGGATTATCCCTCCTCCTGAAGTCCAGATGAAGGGACCAGAACGGAACGAGGAGTTTGAGACAGAAGAGAATCGCTTTGTGACCTATTCGGAGGTCAATACGGTTGTTCCCCTGACACATTTTGTGTCAAACGGACAGTACTCTGTCATGCTCACAAATTCTGGCTCAGGCTACAGCCGTTATGGGAATATGGCGGTTTCCCGGTGGCGGGAGGATGTAACTCGCGACTCCTGGGGGATGTATTTCTATATCCAGAATTTAAACTCTGGCGATTTTTGGTCACCTACCTATCAGCCGAGTAGAATTCAAGGAGAAGATTACCGCGTAACTTACGCACCCGATCGTGTAGAGTATTACCGGAAAGATGGAAATATGACAACGAAAATGGAGGTTGTGGTTTCTCCCGAGGATCCGGTAGAGCTTCGCAGGATTTCGCTAACAAATCACAGTACTTCCACGCGGGAATTGGAGATAACGAGTTATTTTGAAGCAGTACTGACAAGGCCGAATGATGATTTGGCCCATCCCGCCTTTACTAATCTTTTTATCCAAACGGAATATACACATCAGGCCCTCCTTGCCTCGCGAAGGCCTAGAAGACCTGAACAAGGCCGCAGCTGGCTTATGCATACCTTAGCACTCGAGGGTGAAGGGGTTGGGTCGCTTCAGTACGAAACGGACCGAGCACGATTTATCGGACGAGGAAGAAGTCTTAAAAATCCTCAAGCCCTTGAACTTAATCAGCCTCTGTCGAACTCAGTAGGTGCCGTTCTCAATCCGATTATGAGTCTTAGACAACGGGTTACGATTAAACCAGGACAGACTGCCCGGATTACCTTTACCACTGGAATTGCTGAGGAACGGGAGAGTACCATTCGCCTTGCTGAAAAGTATCGTGAAGCTGCAACGGTCAATCGGGCTTTTGAATTGGCTTGGACTCACAGCCAGATGGAGTTAAAGCACCTTAACCTATCTGCGAATCAGGCTAATGAAGCCTTAAGCCTCGGCGGACAAATTCTCTATTTAAGTCCAGCTCGAAGAGTATTTGCTGACACGCTTGAGAGGAATAGCAAGGGTCAGTCTGCTTTATGGCCCTATGCCATCTCGGGAGATTTACCCCTTGTTCTCGTTAAGGTGAAGGACATGGAACATTTAGAATTTGTGCGGCAAGTTCTAAAGGTCCATGAGTATTGGAGAATCAAAGGACTTTACATTGACTTAGTCCTTCTTAACGAGGACGAGACGGGATATCTTCAAGCCTTTCAAAATATGTTGAAAGATATGGTTTCTGCGGGACATTCCAACGATCGTGTTAACCAGCCTGGGGGAGTTTTTCTTCTTCAAAAAAGCCACCTTCCACCCGAAATCCTCACTTTGCTCCTTACGGTAGCTCGCGTGGTCTTTGCTGCTGATCAAGGATCATTGAGCGTGCAGCTCAGAAAGAAGGGGAAGGATTCTGCGGAAATATCTTCCTATTCTTTAGACGAAAAGCAAGCGGAGATGGGGGTAAAAGAGCGGGTGGAGGGAGATCCTCTCAGTACGGATTCTCCCAGCACGACAGAGAGCTTAAAAGCTCAACTCCTTTACTTCAACGGCTTCGGCGGATTCACTCAGGATGGGCGTGAGTACATTCTTGAATTGCGGGAAGGTAATCCAACCCCGTTACCCTGGATCAATGTGATTGCGAATCCACACTTCGGCTTCCAGATCTCAGAGACTGGAGCAGGGTATACCTGGTCAGGGAACAGTCGGGAGAATAAACTGACGTCTTGGTCAAATGACCCAGTGCTTGATCCCGCGGGAGAGGGAGTATTGATTCGTGATGAAGAGACAGGTGCAATTTGGGGACCCACCCCTGCTCCTATCCGAGAGGGAACCGCATATCAGGTTCACTTTGGTCAGGGCTACGCCCGGTTCAGGCATAGGAGCTCGGGTATCGAGACGGATTACTTGACGTATGTCCCGGTGGATAAATCTGTGAAGGTTGGTCGTTTGTACCTTCAAAATCATTCTGGGACAAAGCGCAGGCTTACGATAACTTACTATGCCGAATGGGTCTTGGGAGTTGTCCGAGAACTCACTGCTCCCTACATTGTGACAGAATTCCATGAACCTAGTGATTCAATCCTAGCTTGGAATACCTATCAAGAGGAGTTTGCGGGCCGGGTTGCCTTCTTAAGCGGCTTCGGTGGAGGGTGTGGCTCTTACACCGGCGATCGTGAGGAGTGGATTGGGCGAAATAGAGATTTCAGTGAGCCCCAAGGGGTTTTACTCGAAAGGCTCTCCGGTAGTACTGGGGCTGGTTTTGATCCCTGTGGAGTTATCCAGCGGGTTATCGAGTTAGAACCCAATCAGGAGATGGAAGTTCTGTTTTTAGTTGGGGAAGGGAAAAATCGTGAAGAGGCACTCGCGCTAATTCAAGAGTTCCGCAACTTTGATCGAGCAGAAGAAGCATACGCAGAGGTAGTAAAGTTCTGGGATGGTCATCTAGGTAAACTTCAAATTCGTACCCCGGATAAGTCCATGGATCTTCTCATGAACCGTTGGCTGCTCTATCAGACCTTGGCGTGCAGGATCTGGGCTCGCTCGGCCTTTTACCAATCAGGAGGGGCTTTTGGCTTCCGCGATCAACTTCAGGATGTCATGTCCTTTGCAACGCTTTCTCCCGAATATACACGAGAACAAATCCTTAGGCATTGTACTCACCAGTTTATCGAGGGGGATGTTCAGCATTGGTGGCATGAGGAGGCTAGCAAGGGAATTCGTACGAAATTCTCAGATGATTTGCTCTGGTTACCCTTTGTCACCGCGGATTATATCGAACACACTGGGGATTATGGGATACTCGAAGAGGTTACTCCCTTCCTGACCGATCGTAGTCTCGAGGAAGATGAGGATGAGCGTTATTCCATCCCACAGGTAGCAGAGGAACAGGGGACCGTCTATGAGCACTGTATTCGAGCCCTTGAGCGTGGGCTTAAGTTCGGAGAGCATGGACTTCCCTTGATAGGCTCGGGAGATTGGAATGATGGCTTTAGCCGCATTGGCATCGAAGGTAAAGGGGAAAGTGTGTGGCTGGGCTGGTTCGTGATAACGACACTGAATCGATTCACTCGTATCTGTGATGTAAAGGAGGACCACAGTCGGGCAGAGGATTATCGGCAGCGAGTTCAAGAGCTGACGGGAAGCCTGGAACACGCTGGATGGGATGGGGGATGGTATCGTCGTGCTTACTTCGACGATGGAACCCCCTTAGGCTCGGCACGAAATTCAGAGTGTCAGATCGACGCTATTGCCCAATCCTGGAGCGTAATTTCAGGAGGGGCAAGGGAAAGCCGGGCTAAGGATGCGATGGCAGCCCTAGAAAATTATCTCTGGAAGAAGGAAGACGGAATCCTGCTTCTCTTGACCCCGCCTTTCGTGAAATCTGACCCTGATCCAGGCTACATCCAAGGTTATGTCCCTGGAGTGAGGGAAAACGGGGGTCAGTATACCCATGGGGCAATCTGGGCGATTTTAGCCTTCTCTATGCTTGGTGAAGGAAATAAAGCAGCGGAGCTATTTAACATGCTGAATCCGATTAACCACGCTCGTACGCCACAAGAGGTTGCTCGCTATAAGGTAGAACCTTATGTGATGGCTGCGGATGTCTATGCGATTCATCCTCACACGGGTAGAGGGGGGTGGACGTGGTACACAGGAGCTGCAGGTTGGATGTATCAGGCTGGGCTTGAGGGAATACTGGGATTCGTTAAGCAAGGGGAAGAGTTATATCTGAGGCCTTGTCTTCCAAACCACTGGTCAGGCTATGAGATAGTGTATCGGTATAAGTCGAGTGTTTATCAGATTCGTGTTGAAAATCCGAATCGACGCATGGGGGAGGTACAACAGGTTTTCCTAGATGAAGACAATGCACAATTCCCAATAAAACTCGTCGATGATGGGCAAGAGCATTGGGTTCGAGTCATCCTTTAGAAGGCATAACAAGGCCTATACTGGGAACACTATGCCAATAAAGTCTAGTATAAATTAGGAGGGAGCTTTGACTATGAGCAATCTAAAATGCGAAGCTGAGAATTGTTTATACAATCGTAACGAACTTTGTTCTGCAGAAGCAATCGAAGTCCAGGGAGGACACACTATGGGAGGGCGATTCACCTTTTGTGGCACCTTCAGCTCGAAAAGCCTGGGGAATTATGTATCTTCCGTGGGTAATATGAACTACAGTGGTGCCCTTCAGGAAGTCATCTCAGACAACGTTATGGATCCAAAAGTACTTTGTAATGCAGTAAATTGTGTCTATAACTCAGAAAAGGTCTGTGAAGCAGACTTTGTCCAAATTCAAAATCCAGTATCGAGTACTGCAGAACAGACAGAGTGTCAAACTTTTTATCCCCGATAATGAATGAGAGATGAATGTATGGCTCTGTGACCTGGAACCGGAACGAATCGTACAAGCTCCTCGATTCCAAGAAATCTCGCGTTTACCCTATGAGGTGAGTCTCGTTCTCTATATTCGAGGGAAGACCCTAGTTAGTTTGAAGCAATCGGACCTGACTGGAGATTCATCAGCAGTAAGACTACCTAACGTAGATGTCATACAGGAGGTCTGTCAGAGTCTTAATTCACGACAGGTAATGTTTCTCCATAACCATCCGTATGTGGCGGGACGATGCAGTGCATCTCCCTCAGGGTTAGATATTGCTACGACGAAAAGGTATCGCAGATGGCTGAGGGATATAGGAATTGAGCTGATCGATCACATCATCTTATCTCCAGAAGGTCATTATTCCTTCTTACAAAAAGGGAAGGTGTTCGGTAAGAAGTAAAGATATATCTCAATAGTGAAAGAAAGAAACACGTTTCCCTAGAGAAAAGCTCGCTGCGTTTGTGGTGAGCTTTTCCTCGTTTCGTGTATAATGAAAGGTAAAAAAGTGTGATCAAGGAGATTAAAAGGATGAAATGGTTATACGTAGCAATGGCATTATTTGGCGGAATTATGGTCGGTATTCAGACACCTATTAATGGGGCGCTTGGGAAACGAATCGGTGGAATTGAAGGGGCTTTGGTCTCTTTCCTCGTGGGTACGATTAGTTTAATTGTCGCATTACAGTTTTTAGGGAAGGGGAATATTAGCGGAGTATTCTCTGTTCCCAAGGGGCTCCTCATTGGCGGTGTTTTTGGGGCTATTTATGTGACGTGTTCGATTCTTGCGGTACCTAGAGTTGGGGTTACGGCTGCGATTTCTGCTGTTGTCTTAGGACAGATGTTCGTCGGCTTGTTTATTGATCATTTTGGTTTTTTAGGAGTTGAACGAAATCAAATCAGTCTTTCCCGTCTCATTGGAATTCTTCTCATGATGGGTGGGCTTTATCTTGTGCTGAGACGAAATTCCTAAGTTATACATTTTTACAAGTTTTTAAAATGGAAAAAAGAGGAGTTTGGGCCTTGACGTCGAAAAATAGAAAAAATAAAAAGGATAGGGAGTTTTCTGGGCAAATATTCTAGTTATTTTAAGCACAAGTTGAAGGAGGCATGATCATGTTTTTTGCAAAACTCTTGCCCTGGGTATTAGCAAATCTATTCTTGCCAGTAATCACGTTCAGTTTGGTTAACAGTTTTTTGAACACAGCTTTTGGCTGGTTAATCTTGGGAGTAACCCTCGCACTACTCGTAGCTTTCGATCTATGGTTTATATCGACTCATCTCTCAAGACCCTACCAAAAGATTCATCACGTTCTCCATCAATTGGCTGGGGGGAATTTTACAGTTGCTTTTCATTTAGAAGTTAAGGATAAAACCTTTCAGCCCATCATTGAGACCGGTGATCAGATGATTGGAAGTATTCGTTCTATGATGAGCGATATATTAACAGCCTCAGAGAAAACGTATGTATCTGCCTCCAATTTGAAGGATAATATTGGCGAAGCAAATTTGAGTAATCGTCAAGTCGCACACGCGGTCGCCGAGATTGCAACAAGTTCAGAAAGACAAACGGATAATATTTACGTAGCCAAAGGACAAGTTGAGCAATTTGTTAGTTCTGCAAATACAGTAAAAGATAAAGCGAATACAACTTCTGATAGGATTAAGACACTCGAACAGTCCGTCCAGCAAATGAAAGCGGTGTTCCAGCGGGTACACCAAGGAATTGAAGAGACTGCTATGTCCAGTGAAAAGTCCTATACAGGGTTTACCGAATTAGAGCAGGAGATTTCGAGGATAAGTCATATCGTAGGAACAGTCAGTGAGATTGCGAGTCAGACCAATCTTTTAGCACTTAATGCGGCCATCGAAGCAGCAAGAGCTGGAGAAAATGGCAGAGGATTCGCTGTTGTAGCTGATGAAGTCCGGAAATTAGCCGAGGAATCGGAACAGGCAGCCAAGGAAATCAACCAAATCGTGAATACCATCTTAAAGGAAATGCATTCCCTTGCAGAACTCATTAAAGAGAACCTTCTCAAGGTTCAATCAGATGTTCAACACGTAGACACGGCCCAAGGGTTCCTAGGGAATTTAGTCCAGGAATTCACCCCAATGGCAGAAGCAGTTCAGGAAATTACGGTCTTAGCCGTCGAGCAATATGAAGGTTCACAAATCGTCGATTCCGCAATTCGTGAGATTGCCGCCTTGGCGGAACAGAGTATGAGCGAGGCTCAAAGTAGTGCCTCCATGTCCGAGGAATTACTAAGCTCGCAAGGGGAGATTGAAACAGCCTCTCTACAATTAGTAAAAGTATCACAAGATCTTAGAAAACTATCGACCAAATTGGCTGAGGGGAATGAGGGAATAAGTCCCGAAATGAAAAATAAGATTCAAAAGGGATTTAGTCTACTTGAGTCACTCGCGAAGCAAGAGAGTTTTCAAAAGTTAGAGCGGGAAAAGTGCCGCGAGGCACTTATTAAAGCAAAAGGACCAATTCTTGATGTACTCCACTTCGTAGAACCCAATGGAGAGGTTATCTTTACGACTTCTTCCTCGAATTCTAACCGTTCTTATCGGGCGTGGTTTTTACATGCAAAGAAGGGAGAAAATTATTGCACGGAACCATATTTCTCAGCGGTCTCACATAATAATTATCCAGTGGTAACAATTTCTCTCCCCGTTCATGATCGAGAGGGAAATATAATTGCTGTACTAGGAGCAAATCTTATCAAAGACTGTTAGACCATATATACCAGGAGGGATGATAGGTGCAGACACGCGCTAATACGTTATGGGCTTTTCTGATTTCCATGACCCTCCTGTTTAGTGCACTCTACTTATGGTTCACGATTTTTTCTGGTCCTGTAAATTCAGAGGCTTTGACCTTATTTAAAGCGGAACAAATCCAAGGGGGTCGTGCCTATAGTTTAGGGCCGAGATTAATTTATATTTTAAGCTTTTTGCTACAGGCAGCCTTTTTGATATGGCTGATTCGCTCTGGACGCGCTTACCGACTTTCATCTTCGTGTGAGCAGTGGGCAAGGGGAAAGGAAGCGCTAGGAATACTCGTCTTTTTCTTCGTCCTCTGGTTGTTATTGAATATCATCCGTCTCCCTTTAAGCTTCTTCAACGGATTTTACTGGCAGCATCTCTGGGGATTCTCGACCCAATCCTTGGGGTCATGGTGGCTAGATTTTCTGAAGGAATCAGGTCTAGACCTGATTCTTAGTGGAGTAGGTGTTCTTCTTTTATTCTCTGCCTTTAGACTTTGGCCGAGAACCTGGTGGATTATGGGCGCAGTGTTCTTTTCAACGTGGCTTATTATTCAAAGTGTGCTTTGGCCGATTCTGGTCGCCCCACTTTTTAATCACTTCGAGCCTGTTAAAAATGTTGAGATTACCAATATGGTTCACGAACTTGCAGAAAAGTCGGGTTTAGAGATTGGTGAAATCCTCGTTATGGATGCAAGCCAGAGGACGACAAAGGCTAATGCTTATTTCGCAGGTTTAGGTAAGACCAAGCGAATTGTTCTTTATGATAATCTGTTGAATCAGTATTCCCCCGAGGAAGTAAAAGCGGTCATTGCACATGAAATGGCGCACTGGCAAAAAGGGCATATCGTGAAAGGGATTCTCTCCGGGATCTTAGGAAGCTTTATTCTTTGGGGATGCGCCTATCTCGTTGTTCGATCAGGAATTAAAGGGAACCACTATCCGCCGATGGCATGGTGCGTTTTTCTGTTGTTTATTCTGTTGGCTACGTTTGTTAGCAGTCCCCTCCAGAATTTCATCTCGCGCCAAATGGAGATCGAGGCGGACCAGACTTCAGTCCTCCTGACCGGTGATGCGACAGGGGCAATGCGTCTTCAGCTGAACCTAGCTCTGAGGAATCGCTCTGATCTATCCCCGCCATCCTTCATCGAGTGGTTTAGTTACACTCATCCTTCAGTCTTAACTCGAATAGAAAAAATTAAGGAGCAAGGGAATTAATTCCCTTGCTCCTTAATTTTTTATAGGCCCTCTTCACTCCGTATGAATTGAAGAACTCCTTGACTAATTCCGTGGGCAGCCTTTTTCCGAAAGGCGTCGTCCGCTAAAAGCTTTTCTTCGGTTGGATATGAGATGAAAGCGACCTCTACGAGAACCGCTGGCATGGTATTATTCCTTAATACGTAAAGACGAGAGTCTTTTACCCCAAGATTTTGGGTGCCGATTTCTCGTGTCAATTGGGATTGAATGAGTTGGGCTAATTTATAACTGGAATAACTCGGATTTTCTGAAGAATAAAAGGTTGTCGTACCATGCGCAGTCTGCCAAGAGTCATTGTGAATGCTGATGAATAAATCGGCGTTATTTTCATTAGCGATATCCACACGCTTTTGCAAATCAGCTCTTTCTGTATATACGGTCCCTGCTGTATTGGCCGGTGAGTTATCATCTGTACGGCTTAATACGACCTTGGCACCGGCAGTTTTAAGTTCTTCCCCAAGGAATTGGGCAATAGCAAGGTTATTATCCTTTTCCAAGGTTCCACTTGGTCCTTTTGCTCCAGGGTCTGGGGAACCATGGCCAGGATCCACTACGACGGTTTTTCCGATAAGCAAAACCTGGTTAAAGTCCTTTCCTTCAATTCCAGCCTGAATCCTTCCAGATACAACTCCGGTTCCACCGAGGATAAAAACTTTCATATTGGAAATCTTTTGAGGGTTAAACATCGGAGCGATTGAGGCGGGCATTTCGAACCGGGTCGTAATAAGAAGTGCCGACTTATTCTTCGCAGCAAGTACAGTTCCTACCATGGCATCAGGATATTGTTCGCCAGAGGCCAGATAGAGTTGATTTGAAGTGTAGGATTTTTGGGCATAGTTATAAAGAAGAGCATCAGTCTCATAACGATCTTTACCACCCAATCGAACCTTTATAGGGATGTTTTGTTCTTCGAGAAGTTTGTCAGGAACTACACCTTCTCCACCGACAACTATGACCTGGGAGGGCTTTTTAGCCTGATAATAGTTAGAGACGCTTTTAGGGAAGTTGGGGTTCGACATGAGGAGAATCGGAATCTGTTCTATACCTGCATAGGAGGCAGCAGAAAGAGCGTCAGGAAAGTCGTCCCCATTCACAAGAATCATCGAATCACTGGTTACTTTCTGAGCGATGAGTGCTGAAGTTTCGTAGCGATCGGCCCCACCGATTCGTTCCCAGGTATAATTGAGGCCTGTAAGTTCTTTTTCGATAGATGTGGTGAGCCGACCATTTCCACCAAGCAGAATAATTCTCTTCGTTTTCAGGCGTTTCAACTCCTCGATAACTCGGGAATCAAGTTTGTCACCTGGAGTAAGCAGGACAGGAGCATCAAGTTGAACGGCAAAAGGCGTAGCAGAAATAGCATCTGCATAATTCGTTAATTCGTTGAGAATGACAGTATCGGAAGTTGCCCATCCCTGACGAGAGGCGGCGATGGAAGTTGCGATACGATCCTGGCCATATAGCCTTTCCGTAGAAGCTCCGGAAGTCCCCGCAGTTGCATCAGCTCCTAGAGCAGGTGCTACAGGAATTAGATTGAAAATAAGAAAGGTCGCCAGAAGTAAGTCTGATATCCGAGTTCGCTGCATAGAGTACCTCCTTCGAGCTAATCACTTGAAATTAGTGATAAGTGCTTGTCCATTTTAACACGGTTTGAATTGAAGAACATTGAGAAGTTTTGGTTAAAAAGAAAATGTTCTTTGACTTTTATATCAATTAAACAAAACTTGATTTATACTAGAACTAGAAAATTCATAAGCAGGAATTGTCAAAAGGATGGGGGAAAAGGAATGAACTTCCTGGTCGTCGATTTCGAGTTTTCAGTCCCAAGAAGTTATGGAAAACCGCGGGCCTGGTTTCAAGAAATCATCGAAGTTGGAGCAATCCTTATGGATGAAAACGGAAATTTGTCAGATAGAACCTATAGTGCTTTTGTAAAACCTCGCTTTTGGCCTCGCTTAGCCGAGGAAAGCTATGCTATCACAGGAATTCGGCAGGAGGATGTCGATCAGGGAATAAATCTTGAAGAAGCAATCGCACACCTTCAAGAATTGGCTCCTGAAAGGGAAACTTGGCTTGTCGCCTGGGGAGATGCCGATCGTAAGGTTCTGGGAAGCGTCTGCGAAAAATATGGGTTGGAATACCCCTTTATCTGGGAGAACTACATCGATCTCGCCGAAGATTATAAAGCATTTCGCTCCTTAGATAGAAGAGCTTCGTTAAAACGGGCGATCGAGGAGAATGCCATTAAACAGATTGGAATTCTTCACTCAGCCTTGGATGATGCCATTAATGCTGCTCAAGTCATGGCGAAAATGATGTCCGAAGGATGGACCGTTAATAAGACTGAGCAGACAAAACCAGGCAATGAGAAGAAAGTTGCCCTAGATTTGGCGACAGATAAAAATTCTAATCGGGTTGGGTAATAAAGAAAAACATCCTCATAAGTTTTTAATGAGGATGTTTTTTCTGTTAACTATTTACTTTAGCAAGTAATTTATTTTTTTCGGTATATAGTTACCATGTTTGCTTAAGTGTCAAAGCTAGAACATTCGGTTTCAGTATATATATGAGCCTCAGCTCCTGCCACGTTTATAGAATCTAAATTACAAAGCTTGTTATCATTATGGTTACAACTGATAACATTGCAGGTAAGAGCATCGCATGGTCCTGAAGAATTAGTATTATTAGTTAAATTACTGTATTCATAGCTATTTAAAAATGAGCCGCATACAGTTCCGCTCTCAGTGGATGCAGTAACGCCTCCAATATCAACTCTATTTGAATAACAAACACCAGTTTTATTATGTGAACAATTTGTTGCACTGCAATTAATTTTTTGCACGAATACACACTCCTTTGAATAAATTTAAGAATACTATTATTTACTGAAGTATCTGTCGAGTAAGCCTTTAAAAGCTCTACCATGTCTGGCTTCATCTTTACACATTTCATGAACTGTATCATGAATGGCATCCAGATTATTTTGTTTTGCAATTGTGGCAAGTTTCTTTTTACCCTCACAGGCACCATATTCAGCTTCAACCCTGGCTGATAAATTAGACTTGGTATCAGCAACCACAATTTCACCTAAAAGTTCAGCAAATTTAGAAGCATGCTCTGCTTCTTCCCATGCAATTCTCTTATAAGCTTCAGCAACCTCAGGATAACCTTCACGGTCAGCCTGGCGGGACATTGCAATATACATTCCAACCTCAGTGCATTCACCCATGAAATTAGCTCTTAATCCTTCTAGTAATTCATCGTTACATCCATCTGCAACACCAATTCTGTGTTCATCAGCGAAGTTTAATTCATCGGTCATTTCTTTAAATTTGTCAGCACCAGCTTTACAAATAGGACAGACTTCTGGTGGAGTATCCCCTTCATGGACATAACCACATACAGTGCAAGTAAATTTTTTCATTCAAAATTCCTCCATACAGAAAATAATTATTACAAGAATCAAAAACCTTAATTATTATTTCCACTAAAATGAAAATTAGTCTAAATGGTTTGTTGTAACGCCCAATACGCATAATTCCCCAACCGTTCGCAAACGCTAGTTTAAAACTTAGGGACGTGAATTATGTCAAAAGTTATTATAGTCGAAGGCAAAACGGACAAAGAACGACTCGAGGAAATTTTAGAGGAACCGGTTGAGATATTATGTAGCTATGGGACTATGAGTTATGAAAAGTTAGAAGAATGGGCCACCGAGCTTGAGGAGGCTGAAATCTATCTTCTCGTCGATGCAGACGATTCCGGAGGAAAAATCCGTAAACTGCTTAATCAAGAACTCCCCAATGTTCACCACCTCTATACCCATCGGATGTACCGTGAAGTTGCAACCACTCCACTAGAGGTCTTAGCAGGGATTCTCGAGCATGCGCACTTTGAAGTGAAACTAAGGGGGACTGAAGATGGCAGTGAATCTTATTAATCCAGTCACACAATCCCTTGAGATTGACCAACTCTCAAAAATGGGGGATGAATGCTATTCGAATCGAACAGGGTATGAAGTTATCGTTGCCAATGAAAAGTATGCCCTTGTTCCTATAGCTACGGATGACACCGCACAGATAGGGGAAGAAGTTCAAGTAGATTCGATGGGTATTATGACACAGGGCCAGGTTATTCGGGTTTTATCCGGCTCTCAAGAGGAATATACGGATCAAATATTACTTGAAGAGACAGATCAAGGAATTCAAGTCTTAGAACGACACTATAATGTTCAGAGCGGTTTACAAGAGAAACGCAGGACAAGGCCTCTTTCCTAAAAATCAATGGACGGTTGCTAGCAGCGACCGTTTTTGTATTAATCATGTATTCTATATACTCGCTGCTTCGGGGGAGGAACTTTGAATCTTATATCGAATAATGTAGGATAAAAAGTCCTAAGTGAGTAACTCAATACGTTAGTTCATTGAATACTCTATGATATTAAAGGTTCAGATGCACCAATTCGAAAGGAAGAATTCTAAATGCATGAATTAGCTCAAGTGTTGAAGGAACAAATAGAAAAAGAGAACCCCTTTGTTTATGAATTACTTTCAGACCTAGGGAGGGAGATTTATTATCCCAAAGGAATACTTACGCAAACTGACGAGGCCAAGGAGAAAGCCTATCGTTTTAATGCCACGATAGGAATTGCTACGGAACAAGGTCATCCTATGTACTTACCCGTAATTCAGGAAACGTTATCTACTTATGATCCAAAAGATTTATATACTTATGCTCCTCCTGCAGGAAAACCAGAGTTAAGGAAGCTTTGGCGTGAAAAGATGCTTATTGAGAACCCCTCTTTAAAGGGGAAAACCTTCAGTCAGCCTATTGTCACGAATGCCCTGACCCATGGTCTAAGTATTGTCGCAGATCTCTTCTTAAATTCTCAGGATACATTAGTCCTTCCGGATAAGATTTGGGGAAATTATAACCTCATCTTCGGCATCCGGCGAGCTGCGACGATTAGGAACTTTACCTTCTTCACCGAGCAGGGTAAATTCAATACAGAGGGAATGAAAGAAGCACTTCTCGCCCAGAAGGATCACGGGAAGGCCGTTTTGCTGCTTAATTTTCCGAATAACCCCACTGGCTATACCCCTGTGGAAGAAGAAGCTCAAGCTATTGTCGAGGCTCTCAAAGAGGTGGCAGATCAGGGGATTAATTTAGCAGTAGTAACCGATGATGCCTACTTTGGACTTTTCTATGAAGATTCCATTAAAGAATCCCTTTTTGGTAGAATAGCTAATATTCATCCTAGGATACTAGCGATAAAGGTGGATGGTCCCACAAAAGAGAATTTTGTATGGGGTTTTCGTGTAGGGTTTATTACCTTTGCCGATGCGAGCGAAGTCGTGTGCAAAGCCTTGGAAAATAAAACGATGGCCTGCGTCCGCGGAGCAATCTCGAACTCTTCTCATCCAGCACAGACCTTTGTACTGCACGCTCTTAAGTCCCCAGATTTTAACCAACAAAGAGAAGAAAAATTCAGGATTCTGAAAGGAAGAGCCCTAAAGGTTAAGGAAATCCTTCAAAAGGAAAAATTTAATGAGGTTTGGACTTACTATCCTTTCAATTCAGGTTATTTCATGTGTATTAAGCTAAAAGGAGTTAATTCTGAGACGCTGCGTTGTCACCTTTTAGACAATTATGGAGTAGGTATAATTGCCCTCGGACAAAGTGATGTTCGTGTTGCGTTTTCTTGCGTCGAAGAGGAACATTTGGAAGAGCTGTTTGATATCCTTTACAAGGGGATAAAGGACTTATCTGAAAAGTAAAAAATCTAAGCGGGGCACAAAAGTTGGGTGAAATTAAACAGAGAGTATCCGTTCGGACCTTAGTTGAGTTCGTATTAAGGCACGGTGATTTACAAGTAGGTGTCAGTGGTGGCTCGAGGATGGTAGAGGGGATTCATGCTCATCAGTTTCTGCAAAAGAAACGGGGTTCCGAGTACCAGCCTGAAGTAACCCTGCGAACGACGTATTACCAAGAAGACTTTATTCTCGAAATTCACGGCCGAGCAGACGGATTATTTAAAAAAGAATCAGGGGTTTGCATCGAAGAAATCAAATCGACCTCACTCGATTTAGAACAGATTGATGAATCCTATAGCCTTCTGCACTGGGCGCAAGCTCAGTGCTATGCTTATTTATTGGCAGAACAAGAAAAATTAGATCAAGTGGAAACCCAGCTCACCTATATTCAACTGGATAGTCATGAAACGAAGAGCTTCAGCCGAGTCCACTCCTATGAGGAACTCAAGGGTTTCTTTCTAGACCTAGTTCAGCGTTATTTGGCTTGGGCACATCGCTTGTCCTCTTGGGCTGAACTTAGGAATTCAAGCATCAGTACTCTTGAATTTCCCTATCCTTCTTATCGTCTAGGTCAACGCGAGTTAGTCGTAGCTGTTTATAAGACGATTAAAGAAGGGAAAAGGCTTTTTGCACAAGCACCTACAGGTATTGGAAAAACCTTTGGGACGATATTTCCTGCCTTAAAATCGCTTACTGAAGGGTTAGCTACCCCTATTTTTTACCTCACTGCCAAGACAATTACTCGGACTGTCGCAGAACAATCCCTGGCCACGCTCCAGAATCAGGGCTTGTCCATCAAGCGATTAACCCTAACTGCAAAGGATAAGGTCTGTTTTTGTCCGGAAAGTACCTGTACTCCAGAGGAATGCCCTTATGCTAAGGGGTATTACGATCGGGTTAGCCAGGCTGTCGAAGAGATTTTCAAAGTGGACGACTGGAATCGGGAGCAGGTCGAACACTTTGCTCGGGAATACGAAGTTTGTCCCTTTGAATTCTCCCTCGATTTGGCCAATTGGGCAGACTTTATTATTTGTGACTATAATTATGTCTTTGATCCTCGGGTCTATCTCAAACGATTTTTCCTGGAGGGCGGAGATTACACATTTTTAGTCGATGAGGCACATAACCTTGTGGATCGAGCTCGGGAAATGTTTTCTGCGGAGCTTAAGAAAGAGGAATTTCTAACACTAAAGCATGAGGTTCAAGAGGATGAACCAACTTTGGCAAAGCGGCTTCAGACTGTGAACAATCATTTAGTAAAGCTAAGGAAGCTAGGGTTAGGGGTTGAGAAGGATGCTCCCACCTCGCTGTATTCCTCCTTAGAGAAGTTTCTCAAAGAGGCAGAGCAAGTCTTTAAGAAAGAAGAGTCTTCTGTGTGGAAGGAGAAGCTAACGGAGCTGTATTTTAAAACGATGGGCTTTCTAAGAACAGCGGAAAGCTATGATGAGCATTATGTTACCTTTTACAGGAATTCGGAGCAGGAGTTCGTGGTGAAGCTTTTCTGTGTTGATCCCTCGAAACGCCTCGCCGAAGGGTTAAGCAGAGGAGGAGCTGCGGTCCTATTCTCTGCTACACTTAGCCCCATCGAGTATTTTATACAGATTCTCGGAGGCGAGAAGACTTCTTATAAGCTGAAGCTAGGCTCCCCGTTTCCCTCAGAAAATTTGTGCCTTATGATTCATAACCGGATTTCCACGAAATACAAAGAGCGGGCTGCATCGATGAGCGAGGTCGCTGAAGCCATAGCGGCAGTCGTTCGAGGCAAGACAGGGAATTACCTGGTCTATTTTCCTTCTTATGATTATCAACACGAAGTCTATCAACGATTTCAAGGAATCTGCCCTGAGCTCCGTATCCTTACACAGACCCTTGGCATGACTGAAGCAGCTCGCGAGGAGTTCCTCGGGGCTTTTCAGTCAGATCCGGAGGAGACTCTCGTCGGCTTCGCACTGATGGGAGGAATCTTCGGGGAGGGAGTTGATCTAACGGGAGATCGTCTCTCAGGCGCGATTATTGTGGGCGTTGGATTGCCCCAGCTTGGGCCGGAGCGTGAAATTATCCGTGCTCACTTTGAAGAAAGTCACCACTTGGGCTTTGAGTTTGCCTATATGTATCCAGGCATGAATAAGGTGCTTCAAGCCGTTGGACGAGTCATACGGACCGAGAAGGATCGAGGGATTGTTCTCCTTATAGATGAGCGCTTTTCAAGGACAGCCTATAAAAGGTTATTTCCGAAGGAATGGAATCCAGTGCATTTTGTAGGGGATACGGAGCAGATTCACCCTATACTCGATAAATTCTGGTGCTGATTTATTTGACTTAAATCAGAGTTATTGCCTTCAAACAAGTGCGATTACCATACGCTAATTCGCGTCCCGGTCAATCGAGCTTTTGTTTCGTGAGGAAAGCTTTGCATTCAGGGTCATTGTTAGTCATTCTTTAGGCATTTTCTGAGTAGAGTTTTCTAAAGAGAAAAAGGAAGATGATATTCTCATAGAGAATCGTAAAAGTAAAGACAAGGCTCACAGGAGGGGTAGCTAATTCATGGATAATGATGGAATAAAACCAAGCAATGAAAAGCTGGAATCAGAAGATTCACCCTTAACCTATGACAAGAACCCTAATCAGAAGGAGGGCAAGAAGAAAGGATTATTTGGAATGCTTGCTTTTTTATTTGCCGCGCTGATGAAGGGCAAATTTATTCTTATCTTCCTGTTGTCTAAACTCAAATTTCTTTTTATCTTTTTAAAAATAGGGAAGTTTGCGACCACTGCCATATCGATGGTTGTAACTATCGGAGTTTATGCTTCAGTTTATGGTTATAAGTATGCGATTGGAATTGTAGGGCTACTTTTTGTTCATGAGATGGGGCACTACGTCATGGCAAAACGAGTCGGCTTAGCGGTCTCTGGTCCTGTGTTTATTCCCTTTGTTGGAGCGTTAATTGGGATGAAAGAATCGCCTAAGGATGCGGTTACTGAGGCACAAGTTGGGTATGGGGGTCCTCTCTTTGGCAGCATGGCAGCTGTAGCTTGTCTTTTTGCGTATTGGGCAACAGGAAGTGAACTTGCAGTCGTTCTGGCTTATACTGGATTTCTCCTGAACATATTTAATTTACTGCCTGTCCATCCCCTTGATGGTGGTCGTATCGTCACGGCAGTGTCTCCTTATCTATGGCTTATCGGGATTCCACTCTTAGTCTACTTGATGATTGTCTCGTTTAATCCCATTATGATGCTAATCGTCCTCCTTGGATTAACCCAGGTCTATAAGCTTTGGAAGAATAGAGCTGAGCTCAGCGTTTACTATGAAGTTTCTCTAAAAGAAAGAGTCCAATTCGCAATTCTCTATTTCGGTCTCGTTGGCTCCTTAGGCATGGGCATATCTTATACATTGGAGGTTCTAAGATAGTTCATTTGAGTAAAAGAGCGCGAGAAGGGTAGACTAATAAAAAAGCGAGATTGAGGAGGAATTCCTTTGGATGAGACTCAGGTAAGTGAAAATCCTGAAAATGAAAATCAGATTATGAGCTTTTTCTATGACCAAAATTCACCCTCGGGTGTAGGCTTTGAGACCATTGACACCCTCACGAATTCCGAAGAGACTATTTGTATGGCCATGGCCTTAGCGACTCAAATCAGTGATACTTTGCCTGATGAGGCGAAGGAGATTATGTATAAAGAGGAAATCCCGATTTATCGAATCTTCACGGATAACGAAGGCTTTTGGGGCGAGTGGTGTAATAGCGAGAGTATGGATGTCGATGAGGAAATGAATAAGTTACTCGATAAGATTGCCCAGGAGCTTAAAAAGATAGCAGAGAGTCATTAGTGAGTCAATGTAAATGAAGCAAACAAATGTGGCAAAACTGTTATAATACAATTTGTATTTTATAGAATTATTATAAATTATATAAAACTATTGCATTCTTTCTTCATTGATGATATTTTTATTTAAACCAATGACGGGGAAGTAAAACCGAAGACCAACCTTAGAGAGAGCCGAGATGGGTGGAAGCTCGGTAGGAACGGATCGGATAAGTGGACCCCGAAGGGCATGGCGAAAAGGCCTTTGGCTTAAGTAGCTACTGACGCAAAGCCAGCGTTACTGGGCTGAGGGTGTGATGGCACTCTGCAAGAGAGGATGCATTTCTAATGCATTAATTAAGGTGGTACCGCAGGTTTATGGCGCCTGTCCTTTATATAAGGGCAGGCGTTTATTTATTGGGGTACGAGCCTAAGATTCCCATTCATAGCCGCGGATGGATGGGAAAGTGCAGAGAAGAACCCTGAACAATTTACAATTATTGTATAAGGGAGGATTCTTCAGTGAAAAAGAAAGTAACAAAAATGATTGCGGGTTTCATATGCTTACTCCTCATGTTTTCCTTAACTGCTTGTGTATCCACAAAAGCTGCAAAAGAAACAAGTAGTCAACCTAAGAAAAAGATTGGGATTATTCAGGTTGTTGAACATCCTTCGCTCAATGAAATTAGAGAATCCATTATTGATGAGTTAAAAGACAAAGGCTTTAAAGATGGAGAAAATATCACGATTGATTATCAGAACGCTCAGAACGATCAATCGAATTTAAAGGCTATCGCCCAGAAATTTGTGAATGGCAAGTATGATCTCATTATCGCCATTGCTACCCCCTCTGCTCAAGCAGTAGTTAGTCAAACGAAGGATATCCCCATCTTGTTCTCGTCCGTCCTCGATCCTATCGGGGCAGGAATTATCAGCAATTTTGAAAAACCGGGTGGTAATGTATCCGGTACGTCGAACGCAGTATCTGCAGAGGAAGTCATGAATATGGCTAACCTTATTACACCGAATATTAAAACCATCGGGACTATCTACAACCCCAGTGAATCCAATGCGGCATGGGTTATAAAAAGTCTCAAGGAATATACGACTAAAAACAAAATGAACCTAATTGAGGCTCCTGTGACGGGTTCCTCAGAAGTTCAACAAGCCGCCAATTCATTGGTTGGAAAAGTCGATGCTATATTTATTCCCAATGATAATACAGTTGCCACAGCAATGCCCTCAGTTTCCCAAATCGCAATCAAAGCGAAGTTGCCGGTCTATGTCACTGCTGATTCTTTAGTGAGAGACGGTGGTTTGGCAACGAAAGGAATTAACTATACGATTCTGGGCAAGGAAACAGCAGACATGGCTGTCGAGGTCTTAAACGGAAAGAAAATAGGCGAAATACCCGCCAGAACAATGAGCACGATGCATATTTACTTGAACAAAGATACAGCCAAAGCCCTCGGGATTAGCTTTCCAGAGGATCTAGTGAAGCAAGCGGCTGAGGTTATAGAAAAGAAATAATCAGGTAACCCTTTACTTCCCGATAACCAAACCAACAGAAATTTTGGCCGAGGGAGAGTCAAACCCTCCCTTGAAATTTTCAGATATTGCAGCATATTAATTTAAAAAAGCAGGAGACGTCCTGCTTTTTTGCGTTGAAATATCAGTTTGGGAGAATAGTACATTAGCAGGATAAGAAGCGTCGATTATCGAATTAGAGGAAATTGAACTATCAATAATCAAAAGAGGTATCGTAATTTATGGCAACGAAAAAACAAAAGTTCTATGCTGTCCGAGAAGGACGAGAAAAAGGAATATTTATATCCTGGGCCGAATGTAAAAATGCAATTTTTGGGTTCTCAGGTGCAGTATACAAATCCTTTGAAAGTGAAGCTGAAGCGCGAGCGTGGTTTCAAGGCGAATCACTTACCCAATCCTTTGCTGAGGGAACAAACGCTGGACCGAGTGCTACTTCGTTTAATGAGGATTATCAAGTATATACAGATGGAAGCTATGTCGATGGCCGATATGCCTGGGCTTACGCCTTTGTCAAAGATGATGAGGTAGTATACGAGGATAGTGACGTAGGAAAGAACCCCGCCGCCGCAGCTATGCGTAATGTTGCCGGTGAGATTGCGGCAGCTCTTTACGCTGTAAAACGTGCAGCGCAAATGGGGGTAAGGATTCGCATTCTCCATGATTATGCCGGGATCGCTTTTTGGGTTACAGGTGAATGGAGAGCGAACAATGAATTTACTAAAGCCTATGCAAAACTTATGAATGAGTATAAAGGAATGTACATTTTCGAGAAGGTAAAAGGCCATAGTGGGAACAAATTCAACGATTATGTGGACAAGAAGGCTAAGGCGGCTTTGGGGATAAGGGAATAATAGATTATCTGAATTTAATAAAGTCCGCTGCCCGTCTCAATTGCTCGTCGAGAACTTTGGCGTATATTCGCGTCGTTCTCGGATCAGAGTGACCCAGGGCATCCTGTACGATAGCGAGATTCTCTGTTTCTCGGAGGAGGAGTGTCGCGAAGGTGGAACGCAGCTTGTGAGCACTGAAACCCTCTGTATTATGTCCTGCGTTCTGGAGCACAACCATGTATTTCTTGATGAGATCTTGGACAGCGCGTTTGCTAATGCGCTTCCCTTGGATGGAGAGGAAGAGGGCTTCTGGATTGTTGAAGGCGTATCGGGATCGTTCACTTGTTATATAATCCTTGATAGCTTCAGCAATTTCTCGGTTAAAGTAAATATTCGTTTCCTTATTCCCTTTCCGGATGACTTCGAAACTTCCTTTGTTAAAGTCGATACTTTTGAGATTTAGACTGCAAAGTTCAGCAAGACGCAGTCCGGTTCCGATAAATGTAAGGAAGATGGCATAATCCCTTTTCTCAGTGTAGATATGATACTTAAGCTGCCCTTCACTGAGTCCCTTGCCGCTTTCGAGGATATCCGTTAAGTCGGCTATTTGGTCAGGTTCAAGTGCTTTAGGAATCTTTTGGGTGGTTTGGATTGGATCGAGTTTTACAGTGATATCTCTAGTCAGTAAATCTTGTCTCAGTAGGTAACGGAAGAGGGAGCGAATAACCGCTTGTTTGCGCGAGAGTGCTCTGACACCATTCGAACGATGTGTTCTAGCCCAATTGAGGTAGGCTTCAATATCCGTATGTTGCAGCTCTTCAAGCTGCTTCAGGGTCAACTCAGCAGGGGAAGAAGGGAAACTAGGCATGTAGTCGCAGAGGAAACGAAAAAAGAGGAGAAGTTCTTGGGTATAGGCGTTTTGTGTATTTGGCGATTTATTAATGACTCCTAAATGGTTTACATAGGTTTGTGCAAACCGGGGAAGGAGGGAGGAGTTTGTACTGTTCATTGCGGTCTCCTTATTTTCTGCTTTTTTACATATCGCTGGGCCTTTTCTTTAGTTTAAGGTGAAAGGTTCTCAATGTAAATCGTCTTTATTAACCCCTTGCCAGGGGAACAATCTTAATCCTGCGATACTAATTAAGTATGAAATAATGCTTTATCTGGAATACTAGAGGTAAAAGCATTGGAGGTAATCACGTTGGGAGATAAAAATCCTAAGAATATTGAAAAGAAGAAAAAGAAGAAATCCGAAAAGAAGCCTAGTACACCACTATCTTAATTTTTGAAAACGTAAATGAAAAGAAATAAGCTCTAGAACGAGCAAGCATACGCGCTAATAATTACAGCATGAAGCGGTTGAGGAATAATCCTTAGCCGCTTCACATTTTTATCCGTGCGAGCTGTGCGAGTTGAAGGGACGTTTTCTTTGCATGCCATAAAATGCAAAACACGCCAATGGGTGTAAGTATACTAAAAAACATATAAGAACATATAAGGATGTTAAAGGTTCGCTCGAAAAACGGTGAAAAGATAAGGAATTCTTGCTATACTTATTTATCAACTATGTTCTTAGAGTGTCAGGTGGTGGAAATATGAATTTAATAAAGATAAGAAACTTACCCGATAGCATGAAGTCGAGTGAAATTCGTGATTATTTTATTATCGTCTTAAATGAAGCTATGCAATTGGGGAATGTCGACCCTTTGCAGACCTCAAAGGCCTTGGTCGAACTTGCGGATCGACAATGGCATACTTACGAGAAAGTAGACAAGGATACGAAAAGCAAAATTGAGTCTTGGATAGAGCTCGTTTGGGACGTCAAATTCAAGACCTTGGTCGATAATATCTTAACGATTATTACTTATCTTGGTTTAGATAATAGTTTTCAGCTTGTTGAAAACTCTTTGACACCGGATTTGGATAAAGACATAAGTGACTTAATTAACGAGGCAATAAAGGAGCTTAAGGATCATGTGGGTGATCCTTATTATGGAATAACAGAGTAAAGCGAGTTAAGAATGACCTCTTCCAGCAGGAGAGAGGTCATTTGGATTTATTCTTCTACAGAAGGATATATCTTTTTGATAAGTGTCGCGACATTTTCGGAAAAACGGCGTATGGTTCTAACAAAAAAGACCTCATACTTTAGATTTAAAGGTGCTTGGTGAAGATATAAGGGGAAGCAGAATGAGTTGTAAGATAACAGAAATTCTATTATACTAGTAAATAATGGTATAGACGACTTGTTGTCTGATAAAAAGTACTCGTAAATTTGCAAATAAAACTCATAATATAAAAGGGGAGACTATATGGATAATGATAAAAAGATTGCCGTACTTATTGATGCGGACAATGTATCTGATAAATATATAAAATATATACTAGATGAAGTGTCTAACCATGGGATACCTACTTATAAGAGAATTTATGGGGATTGGACAAAGCCTCAACTGGCCGCTTGGAAAACAGTATTGCTTAATTACTCGATAACCCCCATTCAGCAATACAGCTATACTACAGGGAAAAATGCTACAGATGCGGCATTGATCATCGATGCTATGGATATACTCTACTCGAATAATGTGGATGCTTTCTGTATTGTCTCTAGTGATAGTGATTTCACAAGACTAGCGGCTCGTCTCAGAGAAGCCGGAATGTACGTTATTGGCATGGGCGAGAAGAAAACCCCTATGCCTTTCATAGCTGCCTGCGAAAAGTTTAAGTATTTGGAAGTATTAGCCTCGATTACAACGAACGCTCACGAAGCTAATGTCCTTCCACGCTTAGAAAAGCATGATGCTGTAAAAGACGGCATGGCTACCATCGAAGAACTCATAAAGTCGATTCGGATTATTATAACCGAGAGCTCAGATGAAGATGGATGGGCATTTTTAGGGGAAGTTGGGAAAAGGCTAAATAAGCGTTTTCCAGATTTTGATACGAGAAACTATGGTCATACAAAGCTAACCCCGCTTATTTCCTCTTTGAAGCAATTCGAAATTCAGCCTCGAAAAACAAGCAACCCAAATATTATCCATTACTTTGTTAAAAATAAACCCAAGAATGATATACGCGTTAAGTAAAGGGTGTATAAATGTGGGTGTTAAGTGATGGCCAAGCTACTAAAAAAGTAGCTTGGCCATCACTTGTTTATTTATTAGCAAATTTTCAGAATCGAATTTCTTTGGATGCGGGTATTGATTGAAGGCCTCTAACAAACTATACTATAGTAAGTATTCTTACTGTTAGAATTCTAACGGTTTATTTTTCCCAAGGAGGTTCAAGACTTAAGTTTGAGGTGATGAACATGAATTTTGATAAAGTAAAAGAAATCCATGACTTATTATTTACCTTCATGGGTTTATTTCACGAAAAATTTACTTACCGCCATCGACAAGAGACCCAGAGTGATCCTTGTTTGAAGAAGAATCATAAGAAGATCCTCCACATTTTGTATCAGAATGACAAGATAACTTTAACCGAGATTGGTAGATTGCTTGATATTGAAAAAGGGAGTCTGACGACTCTAATCGATACTCTGGAGGAGCAGAATTTAGTTATCCGTCAAATCGCTTCCTCAGACCGAAGAAAGACCTATATATCCCTGAGTCCTAAGGGAAAGGACGAGATGGATCAAGTCATGATTTTATACGCGCAAAGTATGGAAGAGACTTTATCAAAAGTTAATCCTGAGGAAATCGAGGATTTTCTAAAAAATTTACAGCAGGTAGTGGCGTTTTTAAAGAAAGTATAAAAAGTTTGGGTTAGAGAAAGATAATTTAGAAAGATACAGAGAGTTTAGAGATAGTCAGAGGGAATTTTACAGACAGATTGAGATATAGAATTGAGAGAAGAGAGAGAGACGTTAATATGATAAAGAACTTTGACCTTCGTGATGGAAATATTGGTAAGCTGCTTTGGGAGTTTTCGCTTCCAGCAATTATCGGCATGTTAGTCAATGCCTTTTACAATACGGTTTCCCGAATATTCGTAGGGCGAGGTGTGGGTTCAATTGCAATTGCTGCAACCACTGTAGCCCTTCCGATCATGACCCTTTTAATGGCTGTTGCTATGTTGATTGGCGTTGGAGCGACCGCCTTGATATCTATCCGACTAGGCCAACAGAAAAATGAAGAGGTAGACAGAATAGCAGGTAATGCTACACTTCTATTAGTAGTATTGCCTTTATTACTTTCGGTAATTTACTTCCTTTTTTCGGATTCCATCTTAAGGATTTTCGGCGCAAGTCAAGAAGTTTTGCCTTATGCACGAGATTATATCCATATAATTATGATGGGCGCAATCCCTGGAGCGATTTCCTTTGGGATGAATAACTTCATCCGTGCGGAGGGGAATCCTCGGATAGCCATGATGACACAAATTATTGGTGCTATTATCAACATCGTTTTAAATTATGTCTTCATTTTTATTTTGGGTTTAGGAATCAAAGGCTCAGCTTTGGCGGCGATTTGTGGGCAGACTGTTTCGGCAATATGGGTGCTCAGTCACTTCCTTACAGGTCGAAGCAAGATCAAAATCAAACTTAAAAACCTCATGCCTCAAATCGAGATTGTTACGAAAATCATTACTATTGGTTTCGCTCCCTTCGCTATGCAAATTGCCAATAGTATACAGCAAACTATCTTGAACAAAACCTTAATGACCTACGGTGGCGATATCGCACTGTCAGCTTCTGGTATTCTCATGAGTGTAGCCATGCTTCTCCTTATGCCCATTGTCGGGATTAGTCAGGGAGCTCAGCCTATAATCGGCTTTAATTATGGGGCTAAGCTTTATGGGCGTGTGAAAGAAACCTTGAAGTTAGGAGTCACCTCCGGTGTGGTCCTTGCCAGTGTGAGTTACATTATACTTCGGATGTTTGCTACCCCGATCGTCGAACTTTTTAGTAAAGGGGACGTGGCTCTGACGCAGTTGACAGTACACGCTATGCTTACCTTCCTGGCACTGATGCCAATAGTCGGTTTTCAGATTGTTGGTGCTAACTACTTCCAAGCAGTTGGGAAACCTATTCAGTCGACCATTCTCAGTCTATCAAGACAGGTGTTCTTATTCATTCCTCTCCTAATTATCTTGCCAAACTTTTGGGGAATCGAGGGAGTATGGAGAACGGCTCCAATAGCTGATGCCATATCAGTGATGATTACAAGTGGCTTCCTCTTTTTTGAAATGAGAAAGATGAAGAAAAAGCTCGTACTTTCTGCCTAAGCAAATTAATAGAAACTCACTTAAAAAGAGGCCCGGGAGTGCGTTTAACGCCTTCTTGGCCTTTTGAATTTAGAAGAAAGTAATATTTACAGGGTTGAAACCCTTCAAGTGTTAAAGTACACTTAATAAGGACTACCCAGTTGCCTAAAAAAGAGATTCCACTAAAGTCTAATTAGATTTGACATCGTAGTAAAAAAGGGGAATATATTAATGCGACTTAGGAAGAAATGGTGGGCCAAGCCAGAATTAGAGAAAGATTCTAAGGTGATTTTTACACCATCAGAATATAAAGGAAAATGGAAAGATTTCTTTGGAAATGATCAGCCTATCCATCTCGAGTTGGGTTGTGGCCGAGGGCGTTTCATTACTGAACTTGCAAGGGAGAATCCAAAGATTAACTATCTCGCGTTGGATCTCCACCATGAACTTTTGGTTAAAGTCCTAAGAAAAGCTAATGAGAACAACCTTAATAATGTAAGAATTATCCCTATGAATATCGAAAACGTCGGCGAGGTCTTTTCGAGAGATGAGATAGAGAAAATCTACATTAACTTTTGTAATCCTTGGCCGAGCAATAGGCATCATAGAAGGAGACTAACCCATCCTAATTTTCTAAAACTCTATCAGACCTTCTTAAAGAAGGAATCGGAAGTTTGGTTCAAGACGGACGATGAAGCACTTTTCGCTGATAGTCTTAATTATTTTAAGGCGGCAGGATTTATACAATTATTTCATACGTACGACTTAGGTCACAGCGACTTCCAAGGTAATATCCAGACAGAGTACGAAGAGAAGTTTAGCAACCAAGGTATCCGAATCAAATTTGCCCGGTTTCGGAATCAGGGGGACGGTTCTCCTGTTTCCGAAGAGAGGGTTAGCAGCCAAGGAATCCTGATATAATTTACTATAGTTTAGAAATTAAGAAGCATGGAGAAACAGGAGAACCGTCCCTGCGTTTCCAGTTTGGAAAATAAGAAGCACAAAGAATCAAGAGAACTGTCCCCGTGCTTCAAATAAGATGGAGGATGAAATATGTATAGCTTTAAGACCGACTACACTGAAGGGGCACATCCAAGGATATTGAAGGCACTGATGGAGACGAACCTGACACAAGAAGAAGGTTATGGGGAGGACCGTTATTCGCTTGAGGCTATTGAATTATTAAAAGAAAGAATCGGTCGACAGGATATAGATATCCATCTGGTTTCGGGGGGTACACAAACGAACCTTATTGCTATTTCGGCTTTTCTTAGACCCCATGAAGCAGCGATTGCGGCAAACAGCGGTCATATCTTCGTCCACGAGACTGGAGCAATTGAGGCCACGGGGCATAAGGTTATAGCTGTCGAAGGTAGCGAAGGAAAGCTAAGCCCCTCAGACCTTAAAGCAGCGCTCGAGGCGCATACGGATGAGCATATGGTAAAGCCCAAACTGGTCTATATTTCAAATTCAACAGAAATAGGTTCAATCTACTCGAAGCGTGAACTGGAACAAATCAGTGAGTTCTGTAAGGAAAATAAGCTTATTTTGTACATGGATGGTGCAAGACTTGGATCAGCTTTGTGCTCTGAGGAGAATGACCTTGAGCTTTCTGATCTTACTTCACTTGTAGATGCCTTCTATATTGGTGGAACCAAGAATGGAGCTTTACTGGGGGAGGCTCTTGTCATCTGCAATGATTCCCTAAAGGAAGACTTCCGATTTCACCTGAAGCAGAAAGGGGCGCTCCTTGCTAAAGGAAGAATCTTAGGAATACAGTTCCTTGAGCTTTTTAGGGACGACTTATTTTTTGATCTGGCGAGGAATGCCAATAAGATGGCGGGTTTGCTGCATGATGAAATGAGCAAAGCAGGCTTTAAGTTTCTGACCCAATCGCCCTCTAATCAGATTTTTCCGATACTGCCTAATGCACTAATTACGGAGCTGCAAAAGGGATATTCCTTTCATATCTGGGAAAAGATTGATTCAGAACACTCTGCAATTCGCCTAGTCACCTCCTGGGCAACTCAAGAAGAGGCAGTCGAAGCCTTTATTAGGGATATGAAAACAGCACTTGAAAAGTAGCATCTATGAGCTATAATAAAATCTAATTTGATCTTAGAATGATTAGGAGATATTGCATTATGAACAAACAAAAAAGAGTAGCCGCAATTCACGATATTTCTGGAGTAGGGAGATGTTCACTTACCGTTGCATTACCTATTCTTTCGGCAGCAGGCTTTGACACAAGTGTATTACCAACTGCGATTTTGTCCACACATACAGGAGGATTTGAGGGCTTTACTTATCGAGACCTGACCCAAGATATAAAACCTATTTCAGATCACTGGCAATCTCTGAATCTGAAATTTGATGCCCTCTATAGTGGCTTTTTGGGTTCGTTCGAGCAGATCGATTTAGTGGCAGACTTATTTAACACCTTTAGAAGTGAGGATACCCTTGTCATGGTTGACCCTGTCATGGCTGATAATGGTGTTTTGTACTCGGTGTATTCACCGGAAATGGCAAAGGGGATGGCCAAATTATGTGCAATGGCAGATATTGTGGTCCCCAATTTAACTGAAGCTGCGTTTATTTTGGGAGAAGAGTATATCGGAGATAATTACACACCAGAATATATCGAAGAAACACTAAGAAAGCTAGCCTCACTTGGAGCGAAAAAAGTTGTTCTGACAGGTGTTTCCTTTGAGAAAGACAAATTAGGTGCTGCTTGCTATGATCGTGAATCAGATAAGGTAAGTTATGCCTTCAATTCACGGATTGATGGTTATTTCCATGGCACAGGTGATGTCTTTGGCAGTACCTTGTTATCGGCACTCTTGAATGATTTTCCCCTTGAAGAAGCAACACAGATTGCTGTAGATTATACACATAAGTGTATAGACTTAACCGTGCAGGCAGAGCAAGAAAGAAGATATGGAGTATGCTTTGAAAGAGCGTTACCCTATCTCATCAAAAGATTAGGGTTATTAGAAGAATAGAACCTTGAAGATATTGATAATAAGGCACCTGAAAGGGTGTCTTTTTCAATATATCTGAAGTTATTAGGTTCAGAATGACAATGTACACTAAAAGGATGCCTAAAAAGTCCCTCTTTTCTTAATAGCCTTTGAGAATAAAGGAGAAATTAATTCAGAAGACTTATTGTATTTAGTAAAATTATGCTTGTTTAAGGATGGTTTAAATAAGATAATGGGGTAAAGGATTATTGATTATAAAATTAGGCTGAATTAAAGGAAGTTTTGAAATACCAGGAGGATATTAATATGCCGGAAATTCTTTTTTTGGCGACTTATCCAGATATCGCCCAAGTAGCACGAAAGGTCTGTGAGGGTAGTGAGGATATCACAATCGAGCTTGCTAGAATGGACGAGGCTGTCGAACGTGCGAAAAAGGCAGAAAAAGATGGATATCATGTTCTAATTAGCAGGGGGGTCACCTTCTGGAAGATTTTAAATTCCGGAGTAGACCTACCTATTGTTGAGATGTCTATTGGAGGGTACGATATTGTTAGTGCCTATTTTGAGGCCAGAAGGATAGGCAGGAAGATTGGAATTGTCGACGTCGAAGAAGTCATCGCCAATCTCGGTTCTTTTGCGGAAATGGTAGATGAAGAGATCATAAGGTACACCTGCAGTGCTGGTCTTGAAGATATCAGCAAGGGGATTCTGTATCTACGTGAGCAGGGAGTCGATGTAGTCATGGGTAAGGTAGCCATGGCTAATGAAGCTCTCAGGCAAGGGGTAAGATCTGTCGTTATTTCATCAGGGCTTGATTCGATACGAAGGGCAGTAGACGAAGCACGAAGAGTAAACCTGGTTCGTAAACAGGAAATGAAAAAAGCCGAACAATTTAAAGCGATTTTGGAGTTCTCCTATGACGGAATCATTGCTCTAGACAAGGAAGGAAGAATTACAGTCTTCAATAAGACTTCGGAAAAAATCTCCGGTTGGAAGGCGGAGGAGGCCATTGGTAAATATATCACGAATATTATTCCTAAAGCCCATTGTCATAACTTATTAGAAACGGGACAACCAGAAATAGCCGAATTCTTAGATATCGGTGACACAAAGGTCATTGCTAATCGTGTACCGATTATCGTAGACAATAAGGTTGAGGGTGTTGTAACAACCTTTCAGCAAGTGGAAAGGCTGCAAAAGTTAGAGGGAAAAGTGCGGAGAAAACTCGCCGAGAGAGGACTCGTCGCCAAATATAACTTTAGGGATATTATCGGGAACAGCCCTGCTATAAAAGATGCCATAGATTTAGCTAAGGAATACTCGGGAGTGGACTCCACTGTTTTGATTCATGGCCAAACTGGCTCTGGAAAAGAAATGTTTGCTCATTCGATTCATAATTCGAGCAAAAGAAAGAGTGAGCCTTTTATCGCTGTGAATTGTGCAGCCTTACCGGAGAGCTTATTGGAAAGCGAATTATTCGGCTATGTAGAAGGAGCCTTTACAGGAGCTCGTAAAGCAGGAAAAGCGGGTATGTTTGAAATGGCCCACAGAGGAACTTTGTTCTTAGATGAGGTCGGAGAAATGTCGCCTATGCTCCAAGCCCGTTTGCTTAGGGTTATTGAACAGGGTGAAGTTATGCGCTTGGGGGATAGTAGTATCATCCCCGTGGATGTTCGTCTGATTGCAGCAACTCATAGGAATCTGAAGAAAATGGTCGAGAAATCAGAATTTCGTGAGGATCTTTACTTTAGGCTGAATGTACTCTCTATAAAAGTCCCCTCTCTTAGGATGCGTGGAAGTGATATTAGCTTGATAGCTTATAAGTTCTTGAATGAATTCTGCTCGAGGAGAGGAAAGCCAATGGGAACGTTTTCTCCAGAGGCTGAGAGAATACTCTTAACCTATAACTGGCCGGGTAATATTCGCGAGCTTCGTAATGCGATGGAAAGGCTTGCTATGAGGCCCTGGAAAGAAGAAATAAAATCGGAGGATATCGTCAGCGTGCTTATGCTCGATGAAGAGATAGCTTTCCAGGAGGATAACTCAACCTCAAAGGAAATTATTTTAAGTAGAAGTCAGGACAGCTCTAAAGAGGGACTTGATGAACATTGGATGAGCGCGGTCGAGAAACAGGTAATAAAGCAAGTATTGGAAGAGGCTGGTGGAAATAAGACTGAGGCAGCACGTCGTCTAGGTATTAGCCGAACCACACTTTGGAGGAAACTTCAGGCCTAAAAGGACAGTTGTTACACAGTGAATCAGGATGTTACAAAAATGAACGTTTAGTGTTTCGGATAGGAAACATTGCAGCGTTCTTTTTTATTTTTTTGGGTAGAAAGGCACGCTTAACTTATTAAACCTTATTTATCTTCTGAATTTTTTAATTTGCTAAAATCGATGGAATTGGGCATAGTTAAGCGTTTTAACCCAATAGAATGAATCATTTTATGAAAAAGTGACAATATAAGCGCAATTTTGACATGCTTTTGGCACGCTTCTTGCTTATATTTAGTTCCGTAGTTTAGTCGTCGTAAGGAGGTGTACAAGAATTATGGCATTAAAGAACTTACCTATCGTTCCCTCAGGTGATCCTGGGGCACTAGCTGAAGCATCAAATGCAGTAGTACAAAGAATCTATCGTCCGGAAATCACAGATCCCATGAAGGTGAACCCCATTGTTCTCCTTTACTGTCCAGATGGAGCACTTTCGCTCGACGAAAACGGAATTGTAATTAGCTATAAGCTCTGCAAAGGCTGCGGAATTTGTGCCAAAGAGAGCGAAGGCATTGTGATGGTTCCTGAATATACAGGCCCTAAAGGAATTTTTTAGGCAAAGGAGGTTAGATCTATGAACAAAGTACTCATCACAGGAAGTGAAGCAGCCGCCCTTGGAGCCAAGCTTGCCAAAATTGAAGTACTCGGTTATTACCCCATTACCCCGGCTTTTCCGGCCATGGAAAGGTTAAGTAAATACATCGAAGATGATGAGCTCGATTGTAAATTCGTCCGGGTCGAGTCCGATCATAGTGCTCTGGCTGCCGTATTAGGCGCTTCTCTAGCGGGTGCTCGTAGTTATACAGTGACCAATTCGCAAGGCTTATTGCTCATGACGGAAGTTGTCTATCATGCTGCAGGACTGCGTCAGCCGATTGTTATGGGAGTCGCGAACAGAGCTTTGTCGGCACCGCATAGCCGTTTCCCTGAACATGGTGACGCTGTTTCTCAAGGAGCAAGTGGCTGGATTCAGCTTTTCAGTGAGAACAACCAAGATGTATTAGACAATACGATTCAAGCCTTTAAAATCGCAGAGGAACTTAGAACTCCAGTTATGGTCAACTACGAGGGTTACATCCAGTCTCATACCCTTGAGGAAGTTTATGTACCTGATCAGGAAAAAGTAACTGCGTTTCTCCCTCTGAATCGTCAACCGGCTCTCGATGTAACCCATCCCAGAGGGGTAAATACGGTGACCAGCCCTGAATTCTATACCGATTATAAATATATCCAAAATGAGGCAATGGTAGAGGCTCTAAGCGTTATCCCTCGTGTTGCAGCAGAATACAACAAAGAGTTTGATGCGGAGTCTTGTGGCTTAGTTGAAGGCTATCGCTTGGAGGATGCTGAGCATGTCATTGTAGCTATGGGGTCAATCGTTAGCACAGCGAGAATCTTAGTCGATGAGCTTAGAAAAGAAGGCAAAAAGATCGGCCTCTTAAAAGTTAAGGCCTGGAGACCCTTCCCAGCTGAAGCGATTCTTGCTCTTATCCAGAACGCTCGTTATGTTACGATTCTCGACAAGAATATTGTTTTTGGCGTTGGTGGTGCTTTGGCAACAGACATTAAGGCTGCTTCCTATGGTCAAGATAACCAAAATCAAGTCATTAATGGGGTTGTCTTAGGACTTGGAGGCCGTGAATGTGGTGTTGAAGCCATTAAAGAGGCCGTTAATCATACCGAAAACAGTGATTTAGATAAAAATAGATCCGAATGGATCGGACTGTAAAGGAGGGAAGAAATGATGATAGACTTCAAAGATCTGCCGAAAGAGGAATTGTTCGGACAAGGCAATGTCGGATGTAAAGGCTGTGGAGCTGCAATCGCTGGAAGACAGG
>CAURZJ010000007.1:0-159352 GCA_963529635.1 uncultured Peptococcaceae bacterium | reverse complement strand
ATTAAACGAGTCACTTGGCTGTTCCTTGTTGTTTAGTTTTCAAAGACCAATTTTCGGCTTTCGCCGTGTATCGCACTTAGTGGCGACATTTATAAATTTTAGCAGATTGGCTATCCTTTGTCAACTGCTTTTTTGAGGTTTCTTACGTTATCAAGCCCAAACCCCAGTCTGTGCTTGTAGAACATTGCTGTCCTGTGGCGCTTTGTTATAATAGCACCTCTAATCCTTAGAGTCAATACGTATTCCGAAATATATTTTTCCTTAATTATTCACCTTTTATATTATCCTACTTAGAAGTAGAGCTTGCAATTAAGCCCACTCTTTGTTAGGTTCATCCTTTTCACTTTATAAGAACAAGTGATTTGCCCAATCCATCAATCCATGAAAAACGGTAGTCATCGGATATTTTCTCCTTTTGTAATGTTTATACCTTCACGACATCTAATTAGAAGCAACAAAAGTTCGTTAAATACTGGCAACCCCACCCAAGCATATACGCCGAAGGGCGTTACTCAGGTGGGGTTATTTAATCTATATCAGATACCATAAAAGGTTTCGATTAATTTTTTACAGGGACACGGAATTTTAATCTGTGTCCCTGTATAGCATGGCAATGTCAAAGTTGTTGGAGTAGCATGATCCCCTATCCTATTACGTTACTATCTGATCATCACCATAAATCATATATTTTAAAGTCGTCAGTTCCTTAATTCCCATCGGGCCTCTTGCGTGTAACTTCTGAGTACTGATCCCGATTTCTGCTCCGAAACCAAATCGTCCACCATCTGTGAATCGCGTAGAGGCATTAACATAGACAGCTGCTGCGTCTACTTCCTTTAAGAATCGTTGAGCCTTAGTGTAATTCTCGGTAATAATGGTCTCAGAGTGTTTAGTCCCATATTGGAAGATATGATCAAGTGCTTCATCCAAATCCTTAACAACTTTAACGCTAATTATCAGATCCAAATACTCTGTAGCCCAATCTTTTTCCTTCGCCTCTACTGCATAAGGTAAAATCTCACATACCTTTTTACAGCCTCGAATTTCGACACCAAACGCTTGGAATTCCTCCCCCATTTTAGGAAGGTACTCTTGGGCAATGGACTCATCCACTAATAGACTCTCCAAAGCGTTACAAACTCCTGGTCTTTGTGTCTTTGCATTAAAAACTATCTTAACTGCTTTATCAAGATTCGCTTCTCGATCTACAAAGGCATGGCATACTCCCGTCCCTGTCTCAATCACCGGAACTGTAGACTCTTTAACCACGGTTTGAATGAGCCCCGCTCCTCCTCGAGGAATAATGACATCAATATAGGCATTCATCTTTATTAATTGGTGAACCCATTGCCGATCCGTATTTTCGATGAGTTGAATACTAGCAGGTGGCATTCCCTGACTCTCTGCAGCTGCTGAGATAACCCTGCTGAGAATTTTATTACTTTCAATCGCTTCCGAACCGCCTCTAAGGATAACTGCATTTCCTGATTTAAGACATAATGCGGCGGCATCCACGGTAACATTTGGCCGTGCTTCATATATAATAGCAACAACTCCAAGCGGCACACGAGTTCGTTGAATTCTCAAACCATTAGGGCGAGTCCAGAATTCTCCTTCTCCTACGGGGTCGGGTAAATTCACCACTTCACGTAACGAATCACTCATTTGGCGAACCCCTTCAGAAGTTAATGTCAACCGGTTCACCAAAGCTTTTGCAAGCCCACTTTGAATCGCAGCCTCGACATCCTTTTTATTTGCTTCCAATATTTCTTCTTCATGAATAAGCAAAGCTTCAGCCATGGCTAAGAGTGCCTGATTTTTGGCTTGTGTCCCTATATAAGCGAGTTTCCGAGCAGCTTGCTTTGCCTTTTGCCCGATTTCAGCAAGTTCTGGAAAAAAGTCCATCTTTTATTCCCTCCTTCTAACAATCCATCATCATCGTCATATTATCCCGATGCACTACCTCTTCTCCCTCTAAGCCAGAAATTATTTTCAACATTTCTTCCGAATGTTTACCACGCACTAGCTCGAGCTCCTCACTGCTGAGCTCTACTACACCTCGCGCAATTTCTAACCCATCTGGATCATTAATTCGGACTAACTCTTTACGTTCCCAGGACCCGTCAATTCCGGTAATTCCTTTCGGCAGCAAGCTTTTCCCTTGAGTTAAGGCCTTGACAGCGCCTTTATCAATGAAAATACTTCCTTCCGACAGTCCAGCATAAGCAATCCAACGTTTCTTACCTACGAGGCGATGTATAGCCGGAAAAAAATACGTACCCACGGGTCGTTCCCCTTTGATTAAGGTCGGAAGTTCTTGCATTCGCTTAGAGTGAAGAAGGAACATTCCAATCCCAAAGCGTGTCGAAATTTCAGCAGCTTTAAGCTTTGTCACCATCCCACCTGTGCCTAAGGAGGTTCCCGCTCCATCAGCTACCCCGATGACTTGACTCACATCCACAACCTCTTCTATAAGCTTAGCCTCTGGGTCCTTCTTCGGATTTGCTGAATAAAGTCCATCCACATCTGTCAAAATCACGAGTAAATCGGCATGGACAAGTCCTGCGACGAGTGCAGACAAGCGGTCATTATCCCCAAAGCAAAGTTCCTCTACCGCAACTGTATCATTTTCATTGATGATTGGGATCACCTGGAAGCGGAGCAAGCGTTCTAAGGTATTCTGAGCATTTTCGTATCGCGAAGCTTCTGCCAAGTCAAGACGTGAAAGGAGTACCTGGGCGCACACTAAACCATGTTGCTCAAGTGCGAGAGCATACTTCTCAATGAGAACTCCCTGCCCTATCGCAGCCACTGCTTGTTTCCCCGCGACATCTTTCGGTTTCGTTGGCAATCCTAATTTGCCAACCCCTGCCGCAACAGCCCCAGAGCTTACGAGAATGCATTCCACTCCTTGTTTTTGGATTTCCGCGATAACCTTCACAATTCTTTCTATCGCCTGATCATCGAGACCCCCCTGAGAGTGGTTTAGGCTACTACTCCCGATTTTTATCACAATCCTGCGAAGTTCACTCACCCCGATACTCCCTTTCCATTTCTTCCCCACGGACCCGACAGGCTTTTGTAGCTTCCCCAACCATTTTTTCTAGACCACTGCCCCAGAATACATTAAGTGCTTCCAGCGTAGTTCCCTTTGGGGAAGTGACTTCCTCGCGCAACTGCCCGGGAGACTTCGTAGTTTCTGCAAGCATCTTAGCCGCTCCAATTAGGGTCTCCTTAGCTAGTGACTCCGCTTCCTCATTGCTAAAACCAAATTCTACTCCCGCCTTAACCAGCGCTTCTGTGAAAAGATAAAAATACGCCGGGCCACTTCCGCTGATAGCCATTAAGGAATTCATTCGGTCTTCTGGTATCCACATAAACTTCCCTACAGCACCAAAAATTCCTTCCGTATCCTTACGATCCTGCTCCTTGACTCCATGTCCTTCGACCAAACCAGTCATTGAATGCATAACAGCGCTCGAAGTGTTAGGCATGACGCGAACGACAGGATTACTGGGCAAGTACTTCTGGATAAGCTCTAAAGGAATTCCCGCAGCAACACTGATAACCAATTTATGGTCTAGATTAAACTTACTCATATTCAAAAGAACCCCAGAAATATCTTTGGGTTTTACAGCCAAGATGAGGATCTCTGATTTCTCAAGAACCTCTTCAAAGACAGAAGGAATGACCTGGTAAGCCTCCTTCATTCTTTCGAGTTTTGCCTGATTTGAACGATTTGTCGCTCGTAGCTCATAGTTCCCCGTGCTTGCTAGCCCTTTAATAATTGCCTCAGCCATATTTCCTGCACCAATAAAGCCTATTCGTTTCATGCGCAAAATTCACCCTTTCTTAATTAGCCTAACTCCACTTAAGAAGATGGAAGTATTAATGGCTCTTTAGCTATTGAATAAAAATATATAAAAAAGGCCCTCTCAATCCTTGATATAAGGACGAAAGAAGCCTTCCGCGGTACCACCTTTATTGCATACGCCACTTGAATATCCCCTAACGGCGGGCACCGTCTGATTCATCATCAAAGCTTCGCGATTGGGTTCAGGCGACACATCTTAAGGAAGTTCTCACCAAGCCTTCCCTCTCTAAATAATATGCGAAACCCTACTAGATCGCTCATCAGCAATTTAGCCTAATTCAGTTAAAAAACTTAATTCATTCTATCATACTTAAACAGTTTTATCCAGCTTTACAGCGCCGCTAACACCGCGTCCCCCATTTCAACCGTACCGATAGCGCGTTCTCCAGCTCCCGCCAGATCACCTGTCCGATACCCCTGTTCCAAAACTTTCTCAACAGCGTTCTCAATCCGTTGAGCCTCGTTTTCCAGGCCAAAGGAGTACCTAAGCATTAAGGCAGCTGAGAGAATCGTTGCTAACGGGTTAGCAATATTTTTGCCAGCTATGTCTGGAGCCGAACCATGCGCTGGTTCATACATTCCCTTTTGCCCACTTAAGCTTGCCGAGGCGAGCATACCAATCGATCCACCGAGCATCGAGGCTAAGTCTGTAAGAATATCTCCAAACATGTTCTCCGTGACCAGGACATCAAACTGCCTTGGATTTCGGACAAGCTGCATTGCAGCATTATCGACATAGAGATGGGTCAACTCCACCTCCGGATATTCCTTGGCGAGTTCATTCGCTATATCTCTCCACAAACGGGAGGTTTCAAGCACGTTAGCCTTATCAACAGAACATAATTTCTTATTCCGTTTCTGAGCTGTCTCAAATCCCTGGACTAAAATACGGCGAATCTCCTCTTCCGAGTAGGTCATTATATCATAGGCTGAGCGAGGGTTCTCTGAACGTCCTTTTTCCCCGAAGTATACTCCCCCTGTCAATTCCCGAATGACGACCATATCCACCCCTCCGAGTGCTTCAGGTTTCAGAGTGGAAGCGGAGAGTAAACTTGGAATCATACGCACAGGGCGAATATTAGCGTAAAATCCTAGCCCTTTTCTGAGTCCGAGAAGCGCAGCGGTCTCCGGTCGCTCTGAAGCAGGAAGGTGATCCCACTGAGGCCCACCAACGGCACCTAACAGCACGGCATCAGCTTCTTGACATGCCTTTAAGGTCTCATCTGGCAGAGCTTTACCTGCTTTTTCTATAGCCGCTCCTCCAACGAGATATTCATTGAATTCAAAGTTATGCTCTTCTGCAAGTACAGCTTTAAGTACTCTTACCGCTTGGGGAACGATTTCTTGGCCAATCCCATCTCCAGGCAATACTGCAATTTTAGGCATTTTCACGCCTCCCTTTGATATAAGGAATCAATCCCCCTGCTTCGATGAGGTTTTGCATGAACGGTGGGAAGGGACGTGCTTCAAATTGCGTGTTCCGTGTAAGATTCACAATCCGACCGGTTTGTAAATCAACTTCAATCTCGTCTCCCGCTTCAATCCCCTGAACTGCCTCTTGGCATTCGAGAATTGGTAAACCAATATTTAGCGAATTACGATAGAAGATTCGAGCATAAGATTCTGCAATGACAACCTTTACTTGTGCAGCCTTAATCGCAATAGGTGCATGCTCCCGAGAAGATCCACAGCCAAAATTCTTGCCAGCAATTAAGATATCGCCTGGTTTGACATTCTGAGCAAAACCAGCGTCTACATCCTCCATGCAATGCTTCGCTAAAAATTCAGGAGTAATCTGATTAAGATAACGTGCAGGGATGATAACATCAGTGTCGATATCATCTCCAAATTTCCAAGCCTTCGCCATTTTATTCCACCTCCTGAGGGTGAGTTATTTCTCCTTTAACCGCAGAGGCTGCCGCAACCGCTGGTCCCGAAAGGAAAACTTCACTTTCCGGATGACCCATCCGTCCAACGAAATTACGATTCGTCGTGGATAAAGCCCGCTCTCCCTTAGCCAATATCCCCATATATCCTCCAAGACAAGGGCCACAGGTTGGAGTACTTACTACTGCACCCGCATCTATGAAGATATCGATGAGTCCTTCTTTCATGGCTTGTTTGTAAATATTTTGTGTACCTGGAATAATAATCAAACGAATATCAGGATGCACGCTTTTTCCTCTTAAAATTTCTGCAGCGACTTGCAAATCCTCTAAGCGGCCGTTCGTACAGGAACCAATGACAACTTGGTCAATCTTAATTCCTGAGGCTTCCTCCACGGATTTAGAGTTTTCGGGTAGATGAGGGAAAGCAACTTGTAAGGGGATATCTGCAACATTCCACTCAAATACTTCGACATACTTAGCATCAGAATCACTAGAAAATACTTTATATGGACGCTTTGCTCTTTCCTGTATATAAGCCAGTGTTTTTTCATCAGGTGCGATAATTCCATTTTTAGCTCCTGCTTCTACGGCCATGTTGCACATTGTTAAGCGGCTATCCATAGATAAGGCGGCAATTCCTTCGCCCGTAAATTCCATCGCGCGGTACCGAGCTCCATCCACCCCGACTTTGCCAATGGTATAGAGAATTAGATCCTTTCCTGAAACCCACTTTTGAAAATTCGTCCCTTTAAAGATAAATTTCATAGATTCCGGAACTCTAAACCAGGCTTCACCTGTCGCTAACCCCGCTGCGAGGTCAGTACTTCCGACTCCAGTCGCAAAAGCACCTAAAGCACCGTAGGTACAGGTATGGGAATCGGCGCCGATGATCACATCTCCAGGTAAAGTAACCCCTTGCTCAGGAAGAAGACAATGTTCTATTCCGACTCGGCCTTGTTCCCAGTAATGGACAATTTCTTGTTTTTTTGCAAATTCTCTTAATGACTTGCTGAGTTCTGCTGAAGCAATATCCTTATTCGGAGTGAAATGATCCGGAACCAGAGCAACTTTTTCACGATCCCATACTTTATCGACACCGAACTTTTCAAATTCACGAATCGCCACAGGACCCGTAATATCATTGGCTAACGCAAGATCTAATTTGCCTGTGATCAGTTGACCGGGAACAACCTCGGCTAAACCTGCGTGCTCAGCAAAAATCTTTTCCGTAATTGTCATCGCCATACTGTTTCATCCCCTCTCGTATAGAACGGTGCGCTTTGTCTTTCCTTCAACAAAGCGCACACTCTTTTATTCTTTCGGTTAGCGAGCTGCAGAAATCTCCGCATTCAACTTTAGCCAGCCCCGTTCAGCTGCGCGATTGACGGCTTGTAAATAGGCCTTCACACTCGCCTCGATGATATCGGTACTAACTCCACGCCCACCAACGGTGGATTCATTAAACTTCACAGAAATTGTTACTTCCCCTTGAGCATCTTCCCCACCATCAATAGCTTGAAGTGCATAGTGGAGAAGTTTTCCCTTAGTCCCTAGAATTTTATCTACGGCTTTATATGCAGCATCAACAGGACCGTCTCCACATGCCGCATCCTCATAGCGTTTTTCTTGGTAAGTAAGACCCAGGGTTGCTGTAGGAACAATCTGTGTTCCACTGGATACTTGTAGATATTCGAGTTTAATTTCCTCAATGGTTCGTGTCTGGGAATCAACGAGGGCAAATAAATCGGCGGTTGTAATTTCCTTCTTGCGTTCAGCAAGAAGCTTAAACTGCTCGAACACTTCCTCGAATTTAGTTTCTTCTACTTCGAGGTCTATTTCTGAAAGTCGCTCGCGAACGGCATGCCTACCCGAATGCTTACCAAGGACAATCGTATCCATATCCAAGCCAACCGAACTCGGTGACATAATCTCATAGGTCGAACGTTCTTTGAGTACCCCATCTTGATGAATCCCTGATTCATGAGCAAAAGCATTTTTACCGACAATGGCTTTATTGGGCTGAACCATCATTCCCGTTAAACGACTCACAAGGTTACTAGTGCGGGAAATTTCCGTACTATTAATGGTCGTTTGGGCCTGAAATTGATCCCTTCGTGTTTGCAGAGCCATAGCGAGTTCCTCGAGAGCAGCATTTCCAGCTCTCTCTCCAATTCCATTAACAGCACATTCAAGCTGATGAATTCCTACTTGAACTGCAGCTAGGGAGTTAGCAACGGCTAATCCCAGGTCATTATGGCAATGTACGCTAACCTTGACCTTCTCAATTCCTTGTGTCCTCTCCATCACTGCACGAAGAAAGCTAGCAAATTCCTCGGGGGTAGAATAGCCCACTGTATCGGGAATGTTCAGAACCGTCGCACCCGCAGATATCACCTGAGAGAATATCTGGGCTAGAAAGTCTATATCACTACGTGAGGCATCTTCCGCACTAAATTCAACATCAGACACCTTTGATTTTGCCAATCGAACAGCAGTTACAGCTTGTTCTAAAACTTCTTGTGGGGATTTCTGAAGTTTATAGTGCATATGGATCGGAGAAGTGGCGATAAATGTATGAATTCTAGGAGCCTCTGCTTTGGCGATTGCCTCCCAGGCGCATTCAATATCTTTCGCTTGAGCACGAGCTAAAGCGGCAATCGTGACTTGACGTACTTCCTTGGCAATCCGCTCAACAGCATTAAAATCCCCTGGAGAAGTAATTGGGAATCCTGCCTCAATGACATTAACCCCTAATTTTGTAAGCTGACGGGCAATCTGTAGTTTTTCTTCAACATTAAGCGCAACTCCAGGAGATTGCTCTCCATCTCGTAGGGTCGTATCAAAAATATCAATTTGACGCATCATCCTGAGCCTCCCCAAATCCACTCTAAGTCGACTGAGATTTTCTCAGCAACTCTTTAACAAATACTAAACTACTCACGCTTCTTAATAAAAGGCATCATAGCGCGAAGTTCAGCGCCTACTTTCTCGATTTGATGAGCTTCCTCTTGACGGGCGATTGCATTAAAGGTTGGACGGTTGACTTGATTCTCTATGAGCCAATTTTTTGCAAACTGACCATTTTGAATCTCTTCAAGTACCTTCTTCATCTCAGCACGAGTTTCTTGATTCACGATACGTTTACCAATCATCTGATCTCCGTACTGGGCTGTATCCGAAACAGAATAACGCATCCAGCTTAAGCCGCCCTCATAAATGAGATCAACAATTAACTTCATTTCATGTAAACATTCAAAGTAAGCACTTTCTGGTTGATAGCCTGCTTCGACCAAAGTTTCGAATCCAGCTTTAATCAACTCAGATACACCACCGCATAATACAGCTTGCTCACCAAAGAGGTCCGTCTCAGTCTCTTCCTTGAAGGTCGTCTCCAAAACTCCTGCACGGGTACAGCCAATTCCTTTAGCGTATGCCAAAGCTAGATCATAGGCGCGACCACTGGCATCTTGGTGAACTGCGATCAGTCCAGGAACTCCTGCACCTTCTTGATAGGTTCTACGAACCAAATGTCCAGGGCTCTTTGGAGCCACCATAAATACATCTACATCTGCAGGAGGAACAATTTGTCCGAAGTGGATGTTAAAGCCATGGGAGAATACGAGGCACTTTCCTGCTGTGAGATAGGGCTTGATTTCATTTGCATAGACTGAACCTTGACGCTCATCGGGAAGTAGAATTTGAATGACATCTGCTTGTTCAGCTGCTTCAGCAACTGTAGCAACCTTCAATCCTGCAGCTTCTGCTTGCTTCCAGCGACGGGAATCCTTACGAAGTCCTACAACAACATCTAAACCTGAATCTTTTAAGTTCTGAGCTTGGGCATGCCCTTGGCTACCATAACCCATAACAGCAATTACTTTACCTTGAAGTAAGTCTAAATTTGCATCTGAATCATAAAACATTTTCGCCATATTAATTCAACTCTCCTTTTTCTTTTCCATATATATATTTTCTATCCTTTTTCGAATAGAGCATATCAACTATCTAAACGAGCAATTGCAATTTTTCCCGTACGGACAAGTTCCATAAGTCCAAAGGGTCGAATTGTTCTCACGAAGGCATCGATCTTTTCTTCGTCTCCGGTAAGTTCCACCGTCAAATTGCTTCGTCCCATGTCAACTACCCGACCACGGAAAACATCAACAATCTGCAACACTTCAAGTCGAGTATCTGGCCGGACTTTAATTCTAGCCAAGGCCAACTCCCGATCCACGACAGTCTCTTGGGTCAAATCTGTAACTTTATGAACGACCACCAATTTATGAAGTTGCTTTGACACTTGTTCGATGACTGTATCATCACCGTCGACAACGATAGTCATTCTAGAAATACTGGGATTTTCCGTCTGGCACACTGAGAGACTGTTTATATTGTAAGCACGTCGAGCGAATAATCCAGCGACCCGGGTCAAGACCCCAGGGTTATTTTCTACAAGAACAGCTAGCGTATGCAGCATTTCTCTCACCTCTCCAGCATTTCTGTAAGTCCCTTCCCAGCGGGAACCATCGGGAATACCATTTCGTCTTCCGAGATCACGAAATCCATCAGAACTGGACCTGGGTGATTGATTGCTTCGAGTAAGGCATCTCGAACTTCTGAGACCTGCGTGACTCGAATCGCGTGAATGTGGTACGCTTCAGCAATCTTGACGAAGTCAGGATTTGCATGGAGCTGAATTTGACTATAGCGCTCATCACAATAGACTTTTTGAAGCTGTCGTACCATTCCTAACACGCCGTTATTCATAAGGATAATTTTAATAGGAAGCTCATATTGAACCATTGTCGCAATTTCTTGGATACTCATTTGAAAGGAGCCATCTCCAGTCACCAGGAAAACAGGCGCATCAGGAGCTGCGACCTGGGCACCGATGGCAGCAGGTAAACCAAAGCCCATCGTCCCAAGTCCTCCACTTGTGATGAAGTGCCGTGGATGAGAGACTGGATAATATTGTGCAGCCCACATCTGATGCTGTCCAACATCTGTTGCAACGATAGCCTCCTTGCCAGTGACTTCACCAAGAGTTTCAATAATATACTGAGGGCTTAAAATCTCCTGGTCCACAATTGAGCGTTTTTCCTCCTGCCACGAACGAATTTGCTCCCACCACGCTTTGATTTCTGGCGGGGTAATCTTGGGCAGAAATTCTTCGAGAACCAGCTTCGCATTCCCAACGATTGGAATATGAGCTCGCACCACTTTTCCGATTTCAGCAGGATCGATATCGACATGAATAATACGAGCTTTCGTAGCAAAACGTTGTCCTAAGGCGTTTGTGACACGATCGTCAAAGCGCACTCCCACTGCAATGAGCAGATCGCAATCATTTACCGCATAGTTAGCCTCTACCGTACCATGCAGACCTACCATCCCGAGAAAATTCGGGTGATTTGTAGGCAAACTCCCAATCCCCATCAAGGTCGTTACGACTGGCAGATTCGCAGTTTCTACGACTTCTCTCAGAATCTCGCTTGCCTCTGCAGTAATAACTCCGCCCCCTGCGTAAAGCACTGGACGTCTACATTCTGCAAGCGCACGTGCTGCTTCCCCGATTTGCCCTACGTTCCCCTTTCCGAAGTACTTATAACTCTTTAGATTGAGTTCAGAGGACTCAGGGGTGACTTCCTTTTCCAACATAACATTCTTAGGTAAATCGATAAGAACGGGCCCTGGTCGTCCTGTCCTAGCGATATAGAAGGCTTCTTTCACAATCCGAGGAATTTGTCGAGCATCCTTTACGATATAAGAGTGTTTCGTGATGGGTAAGGTAATCCCGGTAATATCGACCTCTTGGAAAGAATCCGTTCCCAAAAGACTCGTTGGTACTTGACCGGTCAAAACAACCATCGGAATGGAATCCATATACGCATTAGCAATGCCTGTAACGAGGTTTGTAGCTCCAGGTCCAGAAGTTGCAAGACATACCCCCACTTTTCCACTGACCCGAGCAAAGGCATCTGCTGCGTGGACCGCTGTTTGTTCGTGCCGAGGAAGCACATGACGGATCGGGCTATTGATTAATGCATCATAAATAGGGAGAACCGCCCCACCCGGATAACCAAAAACTACCTCGACTCCCTCCTGAGTTAAAGCCTCTAACAAGAGGTCGGCACCGGATAAATGACTGATTTTATTTTCCTTCTCTTTGGAGTTCATGCTTCCCCCCCATTCTCACATCGTTAACATCTGCTGAATTTTCCTATTGATTTATTGGTGTTCCATCTACTAGGGTTAACTCCCTGAAGCCTTTTAGAAGAGCCTTAAAGTTCTCCCCAGGAACACCTTGTCCGACAACACGGCCATCCACATTAATGACAGGGATAAGTTCTGCAGCTGTTCCAGTCAGGAAACACTCTAGGGCGTTGTATACATCATGACGATTAAAGAGTTCTTCACGTACTTCAATTCCCAATTGCTTTGCAACCGAAATAACCGCATTACGAGTAACGCCTTCAAGACATCCCGCAGACAAAGGTGGCGTCAGAAGCACATTATTACGGACGATGAAGATATTATCCGCAGTTCCTTCTACTACATAACCATCTTGGGTCAACATGATAGCCTCTGTCACTCGGGCTTGTTCAGCCTCAATCTTAGCAAGAACATTATTCAAGTAATTCAAGGATTTTACGCGAGGACTAAGAGAATCAGGATTGGTTCGACGAATAGCCACCGTTTTTACATCTAGACCCTTCTCATATAATTCTTCAGAAAAAAGCTTAATTTGGTCAGCTATACAAAAAATAGTAGGGCTTGGGCAATTATTCGGGTCTAATCCCAAATCGCCTATTCCGCGTGTAACTACAAGCCGGATATATGCATCAGAAAGGTTATTTTTACGAAGAGTTGCAGTTACAATCTCCTCCATTTCTTTCATTGAAATACCAATATTAAGCATGATGGTTTTTGCCGATTCATAGAGACGAGTAAGGTGCTCGTCAAGTTTAAATACTCGACCATGATACGCACGAATCCCTTCAAAAATACCATCTCCATATAAGACTCCGTGGTCAAATACGGACACCTTAGCCTCTGAAGCGGTGAGAAACTCTCCATTAAGATAAATCAATTTGTCCATAATTTATTCGCTCCTTTTATATATAAAGTAAATTTGATAAACTTTGATTATTAAAAAAGATAAAAAAACAAGCGGCGTTCCTAATGTGATGAGGAACTTTCCGCTCGGGTTTTTTCTGCCCACGGTGTAAATCCAATCTTGGATTCTGTACCGCTCGGACCAGACGGAATCTCCCGGAACCCTAGGTACACTTCCTTCGTGTTATAATACATTCTACTTTTTATAGTAAGTGTATATTACACAGTTAGGAGTGTCAACCCAAAATTCAAAAACTCTTGTCAAAGGCAAAAATCCATATTATAATGTCCACTATACAGATACATTTGTTCCTACAGAGGGGATTGGAGAGGTCGTCATGCACGAGGTCCATATTGGATTGTTAGGCCTGGGTACCGTCGGAAGCGGGGTCATACAGATTCTTGCGCAAAATGCTAAAGATATAGAGAACCGATCACAAACACGGATCATTGTTTCTAAAGTTCTCGTCCGAAACCTTAATTCGCCACGCGCCATTACAGGAGATTTCATCGTTACCGATAAGCCAGAGGATATCCTCTCTGATCCGAATATTGATATTATTGTTGAGGTCATGGGGGGAATAGAATCCGCAAAAACGTATATTTTAGAAGCCCTGAAAAATGGAAAGAACGTTGTCACAGCGAATAAAGATCTTCTCGCTCTCCATGGGCATGAGTTACTGGATGCTGCTAAGGAAGCAAAAAAAGACCTTTACTTTGAAGCGAGCGTCGCCGGCGGAATTCCTATTATTGCTGCACTCAAACAATCACTCGCTGGCAATCGAATTTCTGAAGTTCTAGGTATTATTAATGGAACCACAAACTACATCCTAACGGCCATGTCCGATCAAGGAAGAGATTATGAAGAAGTTCTCAAGGAAGCGCAACACCTTGGTTATGCGGAGGCTAATCCATCAGCGGATGTTGACGGACTAGACGCAGCAAGGAAATTAGCGATTCTTTCATCGATTGCCTTTAACACCCGAGTCACAATTAACGATGTCTACGTCGAAGGGATTTCTAAGATTACCTCTGAAGATATCGCTTATGCCCGGGAACTGGATTCAACGATAAAACTTCTTGCTGTTGCAAAGTCTCAAGAGGATGGCATTGAAATCCGTGTTCACCCTGCCATCTTGCCGAAAGCTCACCCCCTAGCTGCAGTCAGCGGTGTTTTTAACGCAATTTATGTAGTTGGAGATGCTGTAGGAGAAACAATGTTTTATGGACGTGGCGCAGGCTCTTTACCGACCGGGAGTGCTGTTGTTTCTGATATCATTCAAGTAGTTCGAAACATCGAGACCGAGTCGACTTCCTCAATTAACTGCACCTGCTACAATGAACTTCCTATTAAGAATGAGCAAGATTTCAGAAGTGCCTTCTACATTCGCTTAAGGGTAAAGGATGAACCTCGGGTTCTTGCAACACTGGCCTTATTATTTGCTGAAACAAATGTTAGCTTTGCTTCTATCATTCAGAAACAGAAAAAAAATCGTGAAGCCGAGATTGTCTTAGTCACTCACCCTTGCCAAGAATCTCTATTGAGAGAAGCACTTAATTCGGTAAAAGCCTATAGTAAGGTTCTATGCATTCATAATGTAATTCGTTTTGAGACAGGCGACATACAGAATTAAGTAAGGAGGACAACCATGGTTCGTGTCAGAATTCCAGCCACTTCAGCAAACTTAGGCCCTGGTTTTGACTGCCTGGGCTTGGCTCTTACCTTATATAATTATATTCAGGTCGAAGAAAGTCATTCTTTCCAGATCAACTTAGCAGGAACTTATGCCTCTGGCTTACCACGTGACGAAAGCAATCTAATTTGGAAGAGTATGTGCACTCTATGGAAGGAAATTGATTTTCCCCTTCCAAAAGTCACCTTGCACCTAGAGAACCATATTCCACCGGCTAGAGGGCTTGGGAGTAGTTCCGCAGCGATAGTCGGAGGACTCGTCGCGGCAAATGAATTTGCGGGAGGTGTATTAGCAAAGCAAGAGATTCTTCACCTTGCTAACAGTCTGGAAGGGCATCCCGATAATGTCACCCCCGCTCTTTTGGGTGGAATTACCTTAGCTGTTGAAACTGAGGAAAAGGTCATAGCTAGAACCTTACTCGCCAAGCCTAATTTTAAAGTCTTAGCTATCGTTCCGGATTTTCTCCTCACGACGGATAAAAGCAGGAGCGTCCTCCCTCCTACCGTGAGCCGCGAGGATGCAATTTACAACCTCTCACACACAGCACTTCTTGTAGAATCCATCATTCATCAGGATTATGAACTCCTCAAGGAAGGAATGCAGGATAGACTTCACCAGAACCAACGAGCAAATCTAGTGCCTGGACTTCCTGAGACCCTTAAAACAGCACTCACAGCAGGTGCATATGGTGCTGCACTGAGCGGTTCAGGTCCTACAGTTCTCGCCCTTGTACCTCCTCAAAAAGCAGTGGCAATCTCACAAGCTATGCTGGATTCCTTATCTTCACATGGGTTAAGAGCAGAAGCATATGAGTTATCTGTGGATTCTGAAGGAGCGACGATACTTTAGCTTTTTGTGTTACGGCAAGTCTCTTTAACACGCCGTTCTATTTGGGTATATACAATTGAATTGAATTTTAAGCCTAAAAAATCAGGTGAATTCACATAAGAATGCACCTGATTTCTTATAGTTAAAGTTATTCCAAACTAATTTTTGACAGCTTATACCCAATCATACATGTTGATACAAGCAGGATAATAACAAGTGGTATAAGTAGTTTTATATCAAAAACTTCACTTGTCATTAGCTTAAAGCCCCATGTAGCAGGGAAAATTTTCCCTACATTCTCAAGTACTTTTGGAAGCATATTTACAGGGAACATAATTCCAGCTAACATAATCGAAGGTAAAAATATAAACTGTGAAGCCATCGTGAGCTTTGAAGTACTTTTGACAAGTACTCCGAGTGCCGTTCCGACTGCTAAAGAGACGACGATAAAAATTGCAAGAGATAGAACATAAAGAGCTAAATCTGTAGGGATTTTTGCATCAAAGGTCAATGGAGCTATGACAAATATCACTAGGCTCATAAGAAAAAGGTGTGCAAATGCAGAGATGAAGTTGTTGATTGACGCTACCCATATGGGTATACCTCCCACCTGGTATGCCTTTTTTATTTCACTACCATACAACTCTACCAGGGGTATGGGTGTTCCTAAAATAGCTCCCATTGTCACCCCAAATACTGTCATAGATTGGATTAATGTATCCTTTGCGGTAGGGTTGATTGATGAAAAAATTCCACCCATAAAAGCGAAGAATACAAGTGGTACTACATAATAGGTAAGCAGTACTCCTTTATTTCTAAGGTCAAGTTTCCACTGTAGCGCTACCCCATATAAAAACGCACTCATGATTTCCCCTCCCTAGCTATATCCATAAACCGTTGTTCAAGTGTGGCTCTTTCAATTTTTACATCAAGAACTGTGTTTTGTGTTTGCTTGCAGATCTTAAGCAATTCAAGCAAGGTATCCCCTATATTTATAGAAGTAAATACCCAATATCCTTGTTCGTAGTAAGCGTTTTGCAAGGGGCTTTCAGTTTTGATATAAATTCTGCATTGCTTTCCCATATCACTGGTCAGCTCAGTTGTCGTACCCGTAAAAGCAATTTTGCCTTCTTTGATGATAGCAATTCTATCGCAAAGGCTTTCCACCTCCGCCATATCGTGGCTTGCCATAATAATAGTTTTTCCTTGTTCTTTCAATTTGCGGATCCGTTCATGGAGGGATACCCTGCCCTCTACATCAAGTCCCGCGGTAGGTTCATCAAGGAGTATGATGTCGGGATTTCCTATGAGTGCAAGTGCTAAATGTAGCCGTCTTTTTTGTCCTGTAGACATTTCTTTGTATTGCTTGTTTCTAAGCTGTGCAAGTTCAAAAGCATTGAATACCCCAAAATCCGCTTGTGCTTTTTTCCACTTACAAAACAATTGATATCCCTCAATTGCCTTAATATTTGCAGGGAGTGATGAGGATTGTAGCTGCACCCCTAAAGTTCCGTTTACCATAATATTTCCGCTGTCATATTTTCGAATACCCTCAATACATTCGAGTGTAGTGGTTTTTCCTGCTCCATTTGTTCCGAGCAAGGCAAAAATTTCACCACGATTTACAGTAAAAGAAATGTCCTTAATGACAGTATTTGCTCCATAGCTTTTTATTAAATGATCAATTTGTAGGGCTACACCCATCACCACGACACCTCCATATTTGGTATTACTATCCCTTTATTTTGAAAGTAAACAGCTAATGCCTTCCCGATAAACTCATCGGCTATTGCCTGTTTTTCTTTCCACTCATTGCCCCAATCTTTCTTACTTTCATTAAACTTAACCAGCTCTGGGAGCATACTCATATCGCCACCGGTAAACTCCGTGATCATGCTCCACCACTCTTTGGCAATCTCTTGCCCCTTTTCACCTTCGGGGGTCTCACCCCCAATTTTTAGCTTTACGGTTTCGTCACACAAGCTTTGGTATTTTACAAAAAGTGCCTTTCCAGAGTCCTCTGTAAAGTGGTTTCTAATGTGTGTCATGAGTTTGTCATCAAATAATTTAACAATCCAATAGTTTTCATTTTTTAGCTGTAATAACTTGATAATATCGGCGTATTTGTTAAAGTCCACCGTATGCATTTGTTCAACTTCACCTTGCAAAGCCTCTATTGCTGACAGTGCCTCTGTAAGATTTGTAATTTTCTCCTTGATGATTTGTGCTTGCTCACTCAAAGCATTTGCAACCTCTTGCGGTGTATCTAGAGAAATCAAGTGATTTTTGATATCATCAAGCGAAAAACCCAAAAACTTCATTGATAAAATCTGATGAAGCTTAACCATATCCTTAGTGGTATAAAGCCTCCTGCCGCCCTCACTTTGTGCAGACGGTTTCAATAAGTTCTCTTTGTCATAATATTGTAGGGTGCGAACGGTAGTATCCATTTTTTTTGCAAGTTCCCCGACCGTCATAAGCTCTTCGTTTCGCATATTACATCACCTCTACTCAATCGTACTATATTACGTAGCGTAACAAGCAAGTATATTTAAGGACCTTCGAAAGATTTCAAGAGAGATTCTCCCTCTTTATTTTTGTATATATATTCCACATTTCCATTATATACTAAGTTTGTTGCTGGGCAGTAAGAATCTTTAGCATAAAGTAATAAAACATAGAACAGTGAAATCTCCTTAATATCCAACAAATATGCTACTTTATGGCTCATAAATAGTAAAAGAGGCTTAGTATTTACGTACATTAAGCCTCTTTTACGTATATTTTTGTCTCTGCAAGTTCCTTGCCAATTACTATTTAAAATAAGCGCGAAGGCTACGCTGTCTCCCTTAACCTACTTCACGCCCCCCTTTTCCTTAAGCGAATCAAGATACTTTATCGCCTGGAGCGCCGCCGTGCCCCCTTCTCCAGCTGCCTTAATTAATTGATAAGGCTGTCCCGTACAGTCTCCCGCAGCATACAATCCGGGAATGTTCGTCTCAAGATTATGGCTCACAGCAATAGTCCCCTTATCCATTTGTAAATCTGGGACTAATTGTTCAGCTGGCAAGCTTTTCCTCAGGATAAATACCCCGTCAACAGGCAATTCTTCATTCTCAAGAATAAGTTTTTCAGCTCGCTCAGACCCATATATTTCTTTAACCTTGCCCTTCTTCTGGATGATTCGCGGGTCTAGCTGACCTACATCCTTATAGAAAGGAATAAAATACACCTTTGAACAGATGTCCGCCATGAAGTTAGCTTCAGCTTCACCCTCCTTTTCATACGCAAGGATAGCCACCGCTTTTCCCTTATACAAGGGGCCATCGCAGGTTGCACAATACCCAACACCGCGCCCCAGGAGTTCTGTTTCGCCGGGCAGAAGCTTTTGAGGAGACACACCTGTAGCTAGAATCACAGCATCTGCTTCAAAGGACGCATTCTTTCCAACCAAGGTAAAAGGTGGCCCTGGATAGACGTTTATTACCTTCCACGGGATTATATCAATCCCCATCGTCTTTAAATGATTAAAGAACCTTTGGCGCAATTCTTCCCCACTGATTTCAGGGAATCCTAAGAAGTTATCTACCTGTGGAGCTTTTGCTAGTTTTGGACTACAATATTCCATTCCAACCAAGATAAAATCCCGTTTCCTAATCTTGGCATTCAGCGCCGCTGACATTGCTGCCGGCCCACAACCAACAATAGCCAACTCATAGTGTGGTTTCAACTTAAATTCCTCAGCCATTAACCCTTCACCCCGGACTGTAGCTTTGCCATAATTCCATGAAGTTTTTCATTGTCCGGCCAACGTTGATCTATTCCACCTTCTTCGTAAGTATTCAAGCAATGTTGAGCTGATAGAAGTAAAACGTTGATTTCTTCTGCGCTTAAATCAATATTCATATAGGTGAACCCCCTTCAAATAATCTGGAAATCCCTATTCCATAATTCTGGTATTAGAAAGTTTTCCCCATATAAATGAATATATCCTGCAAAAAACAAAAAAACGCGTTATCAAACGCGTAGTGTAGGTATTTTCCAGTAGTGGTTTAGGCGGAATATTAGTAACCTCGGTATAGCGTAATGTATTTTACGTAATTTTGTGAGACCCGATGGACATATTCCCGTGTTTCGCCAAAGGGGATGTCTTCTTCTCTTAAGTTGGTTAAATCAAGCTGCTGTGTTTTTATCCATTCATTAACATGTCCGCGACCACCATTGTAGGCCGCGAGGACTAAGGTTATATTCTTAAACTCCTTCTGAAGGCTGGCTAGGTACCAGGTTCCATATTGGATATTTTTCTCAGGTTTTTGTAAATCGCTTTGATTAAAGTCTTTATCTCCTAGATTCTCGGCAATCCACTGAGCCGTATCAGGCATAAGCTGCATTAACCCTTGAGCGCCTTTATGAGATTGAGATTTAGGGATGAATTTGCTTTCAGCACGAATCACAGAAATGACCAACAGGGGATCAACCCCATATTGAGCAGAATATTTCTCGATGATAGGGCGGTAAGGAAACGGATACAGAATTTTTTGGGTCATAGAGATTTGTGCAAGAGAAAAAACAGCTAACAACAAGATAAAGAGGAGAATAAAGCTACTTTTTATTCGATGAGCTTTAGAACTTTTCTTCAACCCTCGAGTTCTGAAACCTATCTTTTTCATTGACACTCCTTCGATACGTATTCACACACTAAAATACTTTAATAAACCTATCTATAGTATCATTCTATAGTCCACAGTCCCTCTTTATTCTTGCCAATTCTTTGACCAATTGAACTTCAGTTTCTTTCCAAGTTCCAGAATTATCGATAACAACGTTGGCTTGTCTCACCTTTTCCTCTAACGGGTACTGAGCTTGAATCCGTAGATTAACCTCTGACAAGGACAATGGATCTCTTTTCAACACCCGATCAACTTGGATAGATACTGGGGCCCATACGACCCAAATTTCATCGACCCTTTGGGTGAATCCCGCTTCAAACAGCAAGGGTACATCCCATACACATGCTTTATATCCCTCAGCTTCAAGCTTGAGTTGTCGTTTACGCATGGTATCTGCAACTCGTGGATGTAAAATATTCTCTAAGCGTGTTCGTGCTTTTGCATCGGAAAACACACACTCACCCAAAGTCCTTCGGGCAATTTCCCCTGTTTCTGAGAGCACTTCCTGCCCAAATTCCAAGACGACCTCATTTATTGTTTCCTGATCGCTGGCTAATAGTTCATGTACGATACAATCCGCATCAAGTACGTTTATCCCTTGTTCCGAGAGCCAGTGGGAAACCGTCGATTTACCGCTCCCAATTCCCCCTGTTAAACCAATCACCCACATGGTACTTCACCTCAAATCAGTTTTCCTAGTGCAATAAGAACGAGCATCGTCCCAGGAAGAAATTCAAGCTTATCAAGATATTCCTCGGGAATTCTCCCAGTCAAGGCCTGACCTAGCCGTATTAGAAGAAATTGCATCAGAGCAACCAACCCAATCGTTGATAACGAATTCAATACCCCTACTGCAAGCCCTAAGGCCAAGCCTGAAGCAAAGGCGTCCAAGGACAAGGCAACCCCCAGGAGAATACTTTCTTTGGGACTAATTACCCCCGAGCCATCTAAATCCGCATGTTCAGGGGTTCTCAAAACTTGCACAATGATTCCAAAAAGCTTGAATTCCAGTTTTATAATCGGCTCTCTTGAAGCAAAAGAGCTAACAGGAACTGCCTTTTGCTTTGTCTCTCCCCTAATCACATGTATCACAGCTTTGACTAATTGGAAGCCACCCAATCCCAGAAGAATACTCGCAGCAAGCCAATTCGTCGGGATAAAGGATAGCATACTCATTAGGGTATCTCCAAAAATCACAGCGCTTCCCATCGAGATTATCGTACAAAGTGTAATGATGAGCATAGAGAGAAACGGGATTCGAATTCGTCGTATCCCATAGGATAATCCCACTCCGAACCCATCGAAACTTAGTGCTAATGCAAAGAGTATTGTCGCCCCCATAATCATCCTCCTTTATATTCGCAGGATAATATATGGAGGAGTTTTCCCTAGGGTGATATTACTCCTCAGTTAATTCCAACCATTCTGCCATGGCACTCTCTAAAAGGCCTTGGGTCACCTCATAGGAATTATGGAGTTCAATTGCTTTTTCATAATCGGATTCTGCCTTCGCGAGATTACTCTCAATCTCTTGAAGCTCATTTTCCCAATCGGCAATCTGTTTTTCAAGTTGCGATGCTCTTTTTTGTCGCCGTTGAGCCTCCCGATCTTTTTGTCCTTTGTTGCTCGTCTTTATTTCCACGTGGCCAGCCTCTTCTGACAGGACATCCGCTTGGACTTTTACTTTATAAGAACTATAGTCCCCGTCGTGAAGGTCTATTCCATTAGGAGTTAAAAGGGCAATCTTATTGACAACGCAATCGAGGAAATAGCGATCATGAGAAACAACCAGCAAGGTCCCATCATAGTCTTGAAGTGCCTCCTCCAAAACATCCCGCATCCTTGCATCCAAATGATTCGTTGGTTCGTCAAGGAGGAGAAGATTCCCCTTCGAAAGAAAGAGCTTAGCCAAAGCTAACCGGCTTTTTTCCCCACCACTTAACACTTGTACCGACTTGAAAACCTCTTCGGAGACAAAGCCGAAACGTGCGAGTAGGCTCCGAATCTCCGGATCTTTTAATTCAGAGGCATCACGGATTTCATCCAGGATGCTTCCCTTCCCCTTCAACTCTTCATGCTCCTGAGAGTAGTAGCCCAATTTTACGTTTGCGCCCAGTCGAATCTCGCCACCATGGTGGAGTTTACCGCAAATCGCTTTAAGAAAACTGGTTTTCCCAATTCCATTCTTACCAAGAAGCGCGACCCGATCTCCCCGCCGTAGTTCTAGATTCACTCCCTCGAAAAGTTTTCGTTCAGGAAAACGAAGTGAAACCTCTTCAATCATGAGCGTTCGATCCCCGCTACGTTGACCCGTAGAGAGTGAAATATGCATATCCTTAGAGGACTTTGTGACCTGAGGCGGTTTAATCTTATTAAGTTGAGTTTCCCTACCCCGAGCCTGCTTGGAGTTAACCCCCGCTCTATTTCGGCGGATATACTCTTCAAGTCGCGCTATTTTTTTATTAACCCGATCTGCTTCCTTGGCGAGAGTCGTCTCTTCCACCGCCCGTTGAAGCTCATACTCAGAATAATTCCCCGGATAGCTTTTGAGAGCTCCGTTTTCTAAATGCAGAACTTTATGGACGACATTATCTAAAAAATAGCGATCATGCGAGACCACTAGAATCGCTCCTGGATATCCCTTGAGGAATCCTTCTAACCACTCCAAAGCCTCCATATCCAGATGGTTCGTCGGTTCATCCAAAACCAAAAAATCTGGAGAACGAAGGAGAAGTTTGCTAAGCGCAAGACGTGTCTTCTGACCGCCACTTAGCTGATTGACCTGAGCAGCGACTTCTCCCCCAAGCCCAAGACCGAATAGGATTTTTCGAATTTGTGCCTCAAGCGCATATCCACCCATTCGTTCAAAAGTATCCGTTAAACTGCTATATTGCTCGAAGACCTTCTCTTCAGGGTTCATCGACATTTTCTCTTCCAGAACATGCAATTGGTTCCGCATCTCAATTAAATCTGTGCGTTCCTCAAGCATGCTCTCCCAGACCGTCCCTTGTTCCGCGACGAGAGGATTCTGCGGAAGATAGCCCAGGCTCCCCGTAAGATGAACTTGTCCGCTTTCCAAGCGATGCTCACCCAGGCAAGCACGCAGCAGGGTAGTCTTCCCTGCGCCATTAGGCCCAACAAGACCAACCTTTTCTCCCTTCTCCACGCCAAAGGTTACTTGCCGGAAAAGGGCCTCACCCGATACATCCACCCCACAACTCCGACAGTAAAGAATACTCATATCTAATAAACCCCTTTATTCAAACATCTCTAATGTTGGCAATTGGTGCAAAACACCGTCGTGCGTCCACCCATTCGCCTTTTAGCGAGAGGTCTCCCACACTGCATGCACGCTTCCCCACCACGACCATAAACCTTCAGTGCCCTTTGAAAGGCACCCTTATCTCCATTTGCATCTTGATAATCCCGAAAAGAGGTGCCATTTGCCGCGATACCCTCTTGGAGCACCTCGCATATTGAAGTATAGAGGCTTCTCAATTCTTCCTTAGATAAGGTGTTTGCCCCCCGCTCTGGGGAAAGATCGGCTCGAAATAGGGACTCATCTGCATAGATATTCCCTAGTCCTGCAACCACAGTCTGATCCAACAAAGCGCACTTTAAGGGCAATTTACGATTTGTCAGCCGCAGCCCCAGTTCGTCTGGCGAAAATTCTTCTCCGAGTGGTTCGGGCCCTAATCGCCTCAAAGAGGGCTGATTAAGGCGGCCTTCAGTTCTTACGAGCTGAAGACGCCCAAATTTTCGAGTATCAGTAAAGTGAATTTCCCCTTTGGAAAGCTTTAAAACAACATGTGTATGCTTCTCAGGTTCATGGCTATGCGGATAATAATTTAAACGTCCTGTCATACGCATATGGGCAATGATTGACCATCCGCCATCCAGAGTAATGAGGAGATATTTTCCGCGCCTTTCCATACTTTGAAGGGTTCGTCCCTTGACGTATTCCTCAAAGGCGTACCCCTCATACCCTACTACAGCTCCCGCCCAACGAATAATAACTTCTTCAATCTTTAAATTGAGAACATGCAGACTTAGTGATCTGCGGATGGTCTCGACTTCTGGTAGTTCTGGCACTTACAACACCTTCATAATCTTAGCGATTTTCCACTTCATAGGATTGCATCTCATACCAATTTGGTCCTGTCTTACACTCCACCGTTAAGGGAACCGAAAGTGGGAAGGCATTCTCCATCTCATCACGTACGATTTGCGCCACTGTGGCTAATTCTTCTGGTGCGACCTGAATCACAAGTTCGTCATGGACCTGCAACAAGAGATCAGCCCTGTACGGTTCTAAAGCCTGGGCTACCCCGAGCATTGCTAATTTCATGATATCTGCAGCAGTTCCCTGGATAGGACTATTCATCGCAATCCGTTCCCCGAATTGCCGCTGCACACGGTTAGGATGGCGTAGTTCTGGAATCCGCCGTAATCGATTAAGTAATGTCCGCACCTGCGCTTCTTCCTTCGCCTTGACAACGACTTCTTCTAGATAACGTTTAACCCCTGCATAACGAAGAAAGTATTGCTCGATGTAGTACTTCGCTTCTTTACGAGGAATTCCTAAATCCCGACCCAGCCCAAAGTCAGTTAATCCATAGACTAAGCCGAAGTTAACTGCTTTGGCTTTACGCCGCATATCCGAGTTAACTTGTTCCATAGGAATACCAAAGACCTCTGATGCCGTTCTCGTATGCACATCTTGATTAAGTGCGAAGGATTCGCATAACACTTCATCCTGAGAATAATGGGCAAGGATTCTGAGTTCAATCTGAGAATAATCTGCTGATAAGAGGGCCCAGCCCTCTTGTGTAGGCTTAAAGACTTTACGCAGCAAGCGTCCATGTTCTAGACGAATCGGGATATTCTGCAAGTTGGGCTCAGTACTCGACAAGCGACCCGTAGCTGTAACCGTCTGCTGGAACGTGGTATGGACTTTCCCCTCCCTAATCTGTGAAAGTAAACCATTGACGTAGGTCGACATTAGCTTACTCAATTGACGATAGTCAAGCACCCGTTCCACGATGGAATGAGAGGAACGTAATTCTTCCAAGGTTTCAGCATCTGTTGAATATCCCGTTTTTGTCTTTTTAGCAGGAGGTAATCCCAGCTTTTCAAAGAGGATGCGCCCAAGCTGCTGTGGGGAATTAATATTAAAAGTCTCTTCAGCATCTGCATAGATTTCTTTTTCAAGACCTTGTAATTCTTCAGCTAACTCCTGGCCAAATTCCTCAAGTTGATGAGCATCAACCCCAATCCCCTGTCTCTCCATTCTCGCTAGGATGGGACTCAAGGGTTCTTCCATTTCATGAAGGAGCGCACTGAGGCCTAACTCCTCTAAAGTCTCTTGATAACGCGCTACGACTTGTGATAAAGCCCCCGACTCCTCTGCGAGATTAGCAAACGGCTCATACCCCGGAATATATTCTCGGACAAGTTCTAGTGGTTCGAATTTAGTCCGGGTTGGATTGATTACATAAGCAGCAAGACTTAAATCCAGAGCGATCCCACGCAGGGTAACTCCTTCATTCGCTAATAGGCTAAATAAAACCTTACTATCTGCAACGATCTTAGGAACATCAGGATCTTCCAAAAGGGTAATCCAAGCTTTTCTTAAACTTAGATCATTCTCGTTCCAATTAAAGGAATACCCCTTCTCTTGAAGCGAAATTCCCCAGCCCGTGATTTTCCCCCAATGTGGGTTTCCACCTGTAAATCCAAAAGACAAGACTAGGGACGTCTTTTTATCCTGCCAATCCTGTATCCGCTCGAGCCATTCCTCTGGCGTAAGCTCCAGGATCGGCAAAGCTTTAGGCAAGCTTACCGTATTCTCCTGTTGCTGCGTTGAATCAGAATTCGTTAATCCATGATGTTCCTGCCAAATCCGAGCAACATTTCTCAGTACATATTTATCCAAAACAGCAGAAAAAACCTTCTCATCTGGCCTATGGTAAGCAAAAGTATCCAAATCAATCTCAAGGGGGACCTCATAAATCATTGTCGCTAGTTTTTTACTTAATAAGGCCAGCTCGACATTATTCCTAAGGTTTTCCTGCAGTTTTTTCCCAGAAATCTTCTCGATATTTTCCAACACATTTTCGACTGTTCCATATTCCCAAAGAAGCTTCAACGCAGTTTTCTCCCCTACCCCTGGAACTCCTGGGATATTATCAGAAGCATCGCCCATCAACCCCTTGAGGTCAACAATTTGTGCAGGGCGCAATTGATACCGCTCAAAAAGAACAGGTTCTGTATAGGCTTCAACTTCACTAATTCCCTTCTTGGTAAGGAAAATAGTCGTCAGAGGTGATACTAATTGCAGTGCATCCCGATCCCCCGTATAAATCTGGACTTCCCAATCCCGCTTCTCAGACATCGAGGTCACTGTGGCAATAATGTCATCTGCTTCATACCCAGCGCATTCTAACATGGGGACGGAAAAGGCTGCTAGAACTTCTTTGAGAAAATCAAATTGGGGCTTCAGCCCTTCAGGCGTCTCCTTCCGTTGACCCTTGTATTCAGCATATTGCTCGATGCGTACCGTTGCCTTCGTTTTATCAAAGGCGACCAACCAGTAATCGGGTTTCTGCTCTAATAGTAATCTTAATAACATGGTCATAAAACCATGAAGAACATTCGTAGGCTTGCCATCCGCTGTCGTAAGCATAGGTAGTGCGTAAAAGGCGCGATTAGCTAGACTATTACCATCTAAAATAAGGATTTTTGACATGAGAAAAACCCCTTTCTATCCGACCTTAACTATACCATATCGAGTAATATCCTGCCAAACCCGTAAAGTAAACTTATGCCAAAACAATAAATGCTTGGCATTTATTAATGCCAAGCATTTTTACTTAAGTTTCTCCAGCCGAGCAAGATGGAAAGGTTTTGTAATCTCATCCCCATGCAGGTAGCAATCTAAGATATCCGCGTCTTTAACTAATTCCTCGAGTGGCGAACCTACTTTGTCCTTTTCTGAGTGATGAATCACCGCCTGAAGGATCTCTTCCTTTTCTACCTCGGATAAGTGCATATTCGCTAAGAATTCTCGTACCGGTTCTTCCCCATGAAACGCATGGTTCGCCTGTCGCCCCGTATACCACCGCCCAATGTCATGGAGTGAACAGGCCAAAGCAGCCAATTCCATGTCTACTCCACGTTCTCTAGCCAGCAATCGACCCATCTGGGCTGAGCTTACTGCATGGATGCGCTCCCAAGTCATAGGATAATCGCGTTCCATATCTAAAGCACTCAATTGATTTAATAGTTTTTCGATACGTTCAAGATGTTGGATGAATTCCCACTTCATTAAAATTCCTCCTCCGTGCGGATATAATAAAAAAGAGCCCTCAGGCTCTTAATCAATAGCATTTTTGGTGCGAGAGGGGGGACTTGAACCCCCACAAGGTCACCCTTACTGGATTTTGAGACCAGCGCGTCTGCCATTCCGCCACTCTCGCATTAAGGAAATCAAATGTCTTTTCTTCCGCTTGTGGCAAGAGAAGACTTTGTTATAATAGCATTTGTTCAAAAAAGTGTCAAGCACTCTATTAAGATTTTTGAAAAAAGTGAACCAAAGAGAAATCCATTAAAGTAATCTTAGGAGCATCATCGCTATGAACAAAGCTACCCTATTTCTGAACCTTATCAGCTTCAAGGTCCTCATGCGCTGTAACTTCAAACTCACCATAGGCCCGAAGTTTCTCATAGCGTTTCGCTTTTAGTGCTTCTGGAGACTCCTCGCGAAGTTTAGCAAGGGACTTAGAAATTACCTTCGAGATTTCCTCAGCCGTTTGCTTGACATTTCTATGAGCTCCACCAAGAGGTTCGTGAATAATTTCATCGGCAATTCCCCGTTCCAAGAGATCCTGTGCCGTGAATTTCAGAGCCGAAGCGGCTTCCTTCGCTTTACCCGGATCCTTCCAGAGTATCGAAGCGCAACTTTCTGGGGCGATGACTGAGTAGAAGGAATTCTCAAGCATTAGGATAGTATTACCAACACCTAAAGCAAGCGCCCCTCCGCTACCCCCTTCACCAATTACGGTACAAACAATAGGAACCTTGTAGTTAGCCATAGCCTGAAGACAACGAGCAATAGCTTCGCCTTGTCCTCTTTCCTCAGCTTCCAAATCACAAGCCGCCCCAGGGGTATCAATAAAGGTGAGGATAGGTCTATTAAATTTATCTGCTTGGTCCATCAATCGAAGTGCTTTTCGATAACCCTCTGGATGAGGCATCCCGAAATTTCTTTGAATATTTTCCTTTGTATCTTTTCCTTTGACATGGGCAAGAACTGTCACAGGAATTCCCTGAAAGGAAGCAATTCCACCCACGATTGCGCGATCGTCTGCGAAGAGCCTATCTCCTTTGAGTTCGATGAATCCCTCGAAAAGCAAAGGCGCATAATCATAGAAATTGGGGCGCTCTGAATAGCGAGCAATCTGAACTTTTTGCCAAGGTTCTAGATTCTCATATATTTCTTTTTTCAAACGAACGAGTCGTCGTGAAAGCTTAGAAATTTCTGGAGAAAGGTCAATCTCCTTTTCCTTGGAGAATTTCTGTAGCTCGGCAATCTTTTGTTCTAGCTCTAACAGAGGTTTTTCAAAATCAAAGTGTTGAGCCATAACCTGCCCCTTCCTGGTGATAACGCAATAAACGCGCTAATACTGATCCCATCTCCGCGCGTTCAACAACTAAATCAATCTGTCCATGATCCTGGTTAAATTCAGCTGTTTGGGCTCCCGCTGGAAGTTCCTTACGCATCGTCTGTTTAATTACCCGTGGTCCTGTGAATCCAATCAAGGCTCCTGGTTCAGCAATATTTATATCTCCCAAAGAGGCGTAACTTGCAGTCACTCCCCCAAAGGTCGGATCAGTAAGTACTGAAATATAAAGCAAGTGATTTTCTGCCAAGCGACCCAGTGCTGCGCTGGTCTTCGCCATCTGATAAAGTGAGAAAATTCCTTCCTGCATCCGAGCTCCCCCAGAAGTAGAGAAGATAATAACAGGACAGTGGAGTTCTATCGCTCGTTCTATAGCACGGGTTATTCTTTCGCCCGTAACAGAACCCATACTTCCCATCATAAATTTCTCATCATTAAAGGCGAGAACGACAGAAAAACCTGCGATTTTCGCCTGACCCGTAAGCACAGATTCCGTAGCTTCGGATTTCTGGCGTGCCTCTTCCAGTTTATCCTCATACTCTGGAAAGCCAAGCGGATTAATCGAGGAAAGCTCCCGATCCCATTCTTCGAAAGTTCCTGGATCGACTAAATGATTGAGTCTTTCTCGAGGAGAAATTCGGAAGTGATAACGACACTCCGTACACACTCTCTGATTCTCACTAAGATCCTTATTGAAAAGAACTTCTCCACATTTTGGGCATTTCACCCAAAGTCCATCCGGTAATTCCTTCCGTGAAGTCTGCTCAACAATTTGTGTCGATTCAGAAAGGTTTCTTTCAGAAAGATTTCTTTGAGAAGCCGGAGTCGAGTTAATTGTTATATATTTCGGTTTACGGAAAATATCTTTAAACATGCTAGCTCCCCATTAGGCTAGTGATAATTTCATGGGCTTCCTCAGCCTCTGACTCTGGAACAAGAATTTCCACAGAAGCATGCTCCCCTAAATGTGCTGAGCCAATAGGACGGAGTTGAACAAGCATCCCTTCATCAGCTAAAGCCTTTTTATACTTTTCAGCGATCACTTTATTGGGCGCAATATAAATAACGGTCCACATCATAAAATCCTCCTTGTTCAAAAGAGAAACATACCCAAAACTTTGCGGATATGTCTAACCGTTACAAAAAAATTTACCTTATTTCCTTTGTGACCAGCTCACAAAACCCTTACTATTTTTATCATAACACAGGGAAAAATTTCTTGCAAGAATAGGGTAACTGTGGGTCATTAGCACACCCTCTATCACAAGATTTGATACTTCTTCAAAAGGGCCTGTTCCACATGAGGGGGAACGAATTCCATGATACTCCCCTTCAAACTCGCTGCCCACTTAATGGAACTCGAGCTAATAAAGGAAAATTCACTTTGCGTCATTAAAAAGACAGTTTCAATATCTGGAGCTAACTTTTTATTCATGAGTGCCAATTGGAATTCATACTCAAAGTCTTGCATGGCCCTAAGCCCACGGATGATAGCGATAGCTCCGCATTCCCTAGCAAACTCAACGGTCAACCCTTCGAAGCCTTTGACATGTACCTGCGGGATATCCTTTGTAGCCTCGTCTAAGAGTTGAATCCGTTCTTCGAGAGAAAAGAGCGTCGTTTTATTACTATCGACTGCAACAGCAATAATGACTTCATCAAAAAATTGAGAGGCCCTTTTCAGGATATCCATGTGGCCATTCGTAACTGGGTCAAACGTACCGGGATAAATTGCTGTTCGCACTTGTCCCCTTACCCCTTTTCCAAATTTCATTTTTTAAAATCTTAACTGACCTTCCATGCAACATTTTTATTACCCAGTATTTTGGATAGGTCTTGCACCAATTCCTCTAAATCCTTTACCCAAAATTCTCTATTACCTTGTACCAATTTTTTATCCTGATCAAAATAGAAAAACACTGGATTCGGGCCAGCATAGTGCTGTAACACGGGTATCACTTCTTCGAGTAGAGTTGTCCCTTCATGTGGGAAGCGCAGGTATAGTTTTCTAGCCGACGTCGAGTCTTTTTGTCTCGGCACCAGAGTTTGTTGACCCGATACTTTTTCTCGCTTATGTTCTGACGCTTGCTCAAGCCCAGTAATTCGTTCTGCAAAAAGCTTGCGCTCCTCATCCCGAATATTATATTTTCCCTCAATCACAACGATCTGATCATCTCTCAAACCTGAACTTTGGGCAAAAATCCGAGGGAAAACGAGAACTTCGATTGTTCCTGTCAGATCTTCAAGGACAAAGCTCGCCATCATTTCTCCCCGTTTAGTCACAGTTGTTCGATATCCCGTGACTAAGCCCCCGAGAATAACCTTTTTCTCTTCCTCCGATTCGAGGCAGGTTAAGATATCTGTGGACGTCGCATTTTTCAATTTCGGAAGAAGAGTATCTAACGGATGCCCGCTAAGATAAAGGCCAAGGTACTCTTTCTCCATCGCGAGAAGCTCACGTTCCGGGTACTCTTCAACCTCTGGAAGTTCGACTTCTTCCTCGACAGAATCACCAAAGTCAAATAACGAAAACTGACCGCTCTCCTTATCCTTTTGACGTCGTTGGGCTAAATCAAGAATAGAATCAAGTGCTTGAATTCCTTGAGCCCGTTTACACAGAGAACCAAATCCTCCCGCCCGGAGCAAACTCTCTAAAACCCGCTTATTAAGAACCTTGCCATCCACTCGAATACAGAAGTCATAGAGTGAGGTAAAAGGGCCTTCACGACGGGCTTCCATAATCTTCTCGACCACATTCGCCCCTACATTGCGGACTGCACCTAGGCCGAAACGAATCCCCTGTCCTTCAATGCTAAATCCAACTTCGCTCGATTGTACATCAGGTGGGAGGATCCTAATTCCGCTCGTTCGTGCATCTTGAATATAGAAGGAGACCTTATCCGCTGAGTTCATCACTGTACTGATTAGTGCCGCAGTAAATTCAAGTGGATAATTGGCCTTAAGGTAAGCCGTTTGATAAGAAATCACAGCGTAGGCAGTAGCATGTCCTTTGTTAAAGCCATACTCAGCAAACTTAGCCATTAAATCGAAGATTTCACCGGCTTCGCTCTCCGTGAGTCCACATTTCAACGCCCCTGTGATCAGAGCTTCCCCAGAAGGGCCCTCCAGTCCATAGATAAAACTCTGGCGTTCCTCTTCCATGATCTCTTTTTTCTTCTTCCCCATAGCGCGCCGAAGCAAATCCGCACGTCCTAGGGAATAACCGGCTAAATCCCTTGCAATCTGCATAACCTGTTCCTGGTACACAATAATGCCATACGTACTTTTTAAAATCGGCTCAAGCTTCGGATGGAGGTAGGAAATTTTCCCGCCGTGCTTTCGCCGGATAAATTCTGGAATTTGATCCATCGGTCCTGGCCGAAAAAGCGAGATAACCGCAATAATATCTTCAAAGCATGAGGGCTTTAATTCCTTTAAGACTGAACGCATACCCCCACTTTCCAATTGGAAAACCCCTGTACTATTGCCCGTCGAGAGTATATTATAGGTAGCCTGATCATCTAACGGTAAATTCTGTAGATTAATCGTCAGGCTTCGAGTCTCTTGGATGAGCTGCAAAGCTTCTTTGATAATCGTTAAATTGCGCAGTCCCAAGAAGTCCATTTTCAGAAGCCCTATCTCTTCTACTGTCTTCATCGGAAACTGAGTCATGATGAACCCACCATCCGAGGTCCTCTGGAGCGGAAGATAGTTTGATAAGGGGTCCTTCGCTATAACGACACCTGCAGCATGAGTTGAGGAATGGCGAGGCATTCCCTCAAGAGACCTCGCCAATTCGTAAAGCCGCTTTGTCTCAGGATCTTCATTGACGAGCTTAACCAGATCTGGAGATACCGCAAGTGCCTTTTCTAAATTCATCCCGAGGTCACTGGGAATCGCTTTGGCGACTTTATCCACTCTGGCAAGAGGCATGCCTAGGACTCGCCCTACATCACGAATAGCAGCTTTAGCACCCATCGTCCCGAAGGTTATGATTTGACAGACTTTATCAGCGCCGTATTTCTCCGTGACATAGTGGATAACTTGTTCACGGCCCTCCGGGTCAAAATCTATATCGATATCAGGCATGCTGACCCGTTCTGGATTCAAAAATCGTTCAAAGAGTAAATCATGCTTAAGTGGCTCAACCGTAGTAATTCCCAAAAGATAGGCTACCATACTTGCAGCTGCCGAACCCCGTCCTGGACCGACCGCAATTCCATGATTACGTGAGTATTGACAAAAGTCGGCTACAATGAGAAAGTATCCGGAAAATCCGGTTTGAGAAATTACTCCCAATTCATATTCTAGGCGATCCTTCTCCACCACAGTCTGTTCAGGGTAAAATTGTGCAAAAACCTCATTACATTTTTCGCGAAGATAAGTATCCAGTGTAAATCCCTTAGGCACTTCAAAATCTGGTAGATAATGATCTCCAAACTTAAAATCAACTTGGCATCGTTCAGCAATTTTCTCCGTGTTTCTCAGTGCCTCTGGGTGTTCGCCGAAAAGAAGAGTCATCTCCTCCTCAGATTTAAGAAAAAACTCTTGGCTAGAGAAGCTCATCCGTGAAGTATCTGCTAAGTTCTTCCCTGTCTGGATACACAGAAGAACATCCTGGACAAAGGCATCCTCACGTCCGATGTAATGCACATCATTGGTTGCCACGAGTGGAATGCCCGTCTTTTCATGAACGTGATACATCCCGATATTTACTTTGCGCTGCTCCTCCAGACCATGATCCTGTAACTCAAGGAAGAAGTTCCCTTCTCCAAAAATCTCTTGATATTCTAAGGCACTCTGACAAGCCATTTCAAACTGATTATTTGAAAGGTATTCGGAGACTTCTCCTGCTAAGCAAGCACTTAAGGCTATAATCCCCTTGCTATGTAACCTCAGAAGTCCCTTATCCACTCGGGGTTTATAGTAGAAGCCTTCGACATGAGCCGTGGATACAATTTTAATAAGATTTTTGTACCCTTCTTCATTTTCGGCTAATAATACGAGGTGGCGATTCGCGTCATCCCGCCCTGGTACACGATCTGTACGACGATTTGGTGCGACATACACTTCGCAACCGATGATAGGCTTAATCCCGGCTTTTAGGCATGCCTTATAAAAGTCAACCACACCATACATGACCCCATGGTCAGTAATGGCTAAAGCTGACATCCCCAATTCAGATGCTCTCTTAACTACTTTTTCAATTCGCGCTGCTCCATCAAGCAAGCTATATTCTGTGTGGACGTGGAGATGGACAAACATCGACTATCTCTCCTCGTAGGGGTCACCTTTTGGATTTCCTATGAATCGTTGAAAGGCCTTGAGTAATCAAGGCCCTTCTAAGTATACAAATTATTTCCTTATTTGAAAATGCTTCTAAGAGAATTAAGAACGTTTATAAAGAAAGTTTCTTATCTCCCATCCGTGCACTCATGAGAGCCTTTGCTAAAAGCGAATTGTTCGAGTAAACATCAATCTCGATATTACAATGTTTCTTAGCGACAAGCAATAGTTTTGCAGTTATGCGGACTTCCGTTCCTACTGGAATCGGCTGCATCTGGTAAAGTGTAAAGTTCTCCGTGATCGCATCAAGTCGATGCTGCTTACGCAAGGCGATATAACCTGCCATATTCATTACAGTTACCAGAACTCCACAGCTCGCAGATCCAAATTCGTTAACCATGAATTGGCTAATCTCACCCTCGATGGTCAGATACTCCGAATCGTCTACATAACGGAAACCGCTCAAAATCAGATTATCTACAGTTTCCCCAAACTGTGGTTGCTTCTGAACTTGCTGATACGCTTCAATTACATCCTGTAAGCTAATAATACCAATAAGCTTTCCTTGATCGACAACTGCTGCGATTTCCCAGCCTTCCCAGACCATAATTCGGGAAATATGAGTCACAGAGTCGTCGCGTCCAACCACAAAGGATTTGGGATTCATCACATCAACGACAGAAGTCTTCATTTCTGCGCCAGCGACATCAACTGCGGTAATCATCCCGACGACGATCATGTCGGCATCCACGACAGGAAAACGGCTATGACTCGTCTTCTGTGAGAGCTCATGCCAATCCCCAACGGTTGCCTCTGTCGTTAGATAATTCACATCCTTAACCATGATATCTTCAACCAGAATGAGTTCCTTTTCGATAAGACGGTCATAAAGTGCCCGATTAATCATTGTCGTAACCGCAAAAGTATCATAGGGTGATTGAATAATCACCAAATGGTTTTCTCGAGCGAAGTTGACTACATCCTCTTGAGGGTCTAACCCTCCAGTAATCAAAAGAGGAGAACCCTTTTGCAAGGCCCGGATCTGAGCATCATGGCGATTCCCAACGATACATAAGCCGCTATCTTCAAGATAGCGCTCCATCGCATCTAATTCCATGGCTGCGATGATAAATTTATTGGGCGAATGATCTAGGTTTTCAAAGCCACAGATCACAATTCCCTCAACGATTTGAGATACTTCACGTAAAGTCAAATCTTCAATACGTCGCTCTTTTGCTCCCTCGATGCGAATCGTTCCTACCTTAGGAATTGAGCGGACAAATCCCTTCGTCTCCGCCTCTTTGATTGCACGATAAGCTGTACCTTCACTAACATCTAGTTCCTTAGCGATAAAACGAACGGAAACCTTGCTACCTATCGCAAGATTCTCAATAAAGCTTAAAATCTGCTGATGCTTTGTTTGACTCAATGGTACGCTCCCCACTTTTCTCATGCGATTTCAAGAGTTATTATAACACATTGGAGCATTTTCAACCATGATACCGAAGAATATGTTGAAATTATTGTTAAAATCAGTATGAATCGGGAGTTTTCTTTTTATTGCGCTGAGTCATAAGCCCCCCAATTTTTCCTGCATCCTTTGCGCTTAGTGAATGCCACCCCTTTACACGTACCTGGTCTAGGAGCCCTAATTCTGCAGCAATCTCCATTTTAAGAGATTCTAGCGGATCCGTTCTCTTTACTCTAGGCTTTTGCCCCTTCAATTTAAATCATCCCCCTGCTCATTCCCTGCCCATCGTAATAAGGACAGACTGGTTTTTGCTCAATGGGACGCTGTTTTAGTCGGCAACGACCCTCTACATAGTAAAAGCAATTTGCTGTACAGGATTTCTGTGTCATTAGAAATCAACTCCTTAAAAAGAGTTTTTCCTAATTACAGATAAAAAATACCCGCGGTGAATTCCCCGCGGGTATCTAATAAAGACTTTGTAAAATATCTTTCCTCAGAAATTTTCCAGTTTGCTATCTTAATTTCATTTTTGTAACAGACTTAATCTTATGCCTTATGTTTTAAAGAATCAGGGCTTCACCAGGATCCAAGAGAACGCCTTCACTCTCTGGGCATTTCCTTCGTAATTGATCAATAAATTCTCCCGCATCCTGCTGAATCAGGGAGAACGTATTATAATGCATCGGAATGACTCGTTTCGGACGAAGGTAAGTTGTGGCATAAATCGCCTCTTCCGGCCCCATCGTATAATTATCCCCGATAGGAAGCATAGCAACCTCCAGTGGATGTCTCCGCCCGATGAGCTCCATATCACCAAAGAGTCCCGTATCGCCGGAATGATAGATCCATTTTTCATCCATTTGTATTAAAAAGCCACAGGCTAACCCTGCATATTCAAAGGATTCTTCTTCCCCTTTGGGTTCAAAAACCGAGCCATGTAAAGCCTGGGTCAAACGAACCAGCCCAAAGTTAAAAAGATGCTTTCCCCCAATATGCATTGCATGGGTTGTCGCTCCCCGCTTTTCACAAAGTCGAGCGAGTTCATAGACGCCAATAATAGGTGCTCCTGTCCTTTTCGATATTTCGATTGCATCCCCTAAATGGTCCGAATGTCCATGTGAAACGAGTATGGCATCCAGTTCTTTAAGATCATTGGGACCAATATCTGCACTAGGATTACCACTTAAGAAAGGATCAATAAGTATCCTTCCTTGTTTGCTACTCACCTCGAAACAAGAATGTCCATGAAAGCGGATTTCCATAATGCCATCCCTCCTTGTATTTAACATTATTCTTTATTTGCTTTGTTTACGACTAAAAGCACTCAATAATGCAGTATGGCGAAGCAGTATGGTTACAAGCAAGGCAAAATCAGCAATGAGCAAGGTCGCAGCCCAAATCCACGATCCCAAGGCTCCTAAGACTGCCGCAATCCCAAAGCATGCACTCATCCCATAGAGTAAAAGGACGGCCTGGCGCTGGGAAAGTCCCGCATCTAGCAACCGGTGATGAAGGTGTCCACGATCCGCCTCGGCGATCGATTGTCCCTTTAGTTTTCTACGAATGATGGCGAACGTTAAGTCAGTAAGGGGCATTCCTAAAACGATAAGCGGGAAGACAAGACCTAAAATCGTCGCCGTCTTTAATAAACCCATAATGGAAATTCCACCAATAATATACCCCAAAAACATACTTCCTGAGTCACCCATAAATACACGCGCTGGATGAAAATTAAAAAATAAAAATCCAAGTGCTGCCCCAGCTAAGGCTAAAGTCAGATGTGCTTCAGGAACTTGATTAATCCGATTCGCTGACCAAAAGAGTAAAAGTGCTGCTTCAAAACATATTCCAGCAGCTAAACCATCGAGTCCATCAGAAATATTTACCGTATTAACAAGTCCGATAATCCAGAAAACAGCTAAAAGAACACCAACCCAGCCTATCCCAAGGTTCTTAAAATTTAAATCAACTCCAATAATGGGAAGAGAAAGTTGATTCATGGAAAATCCGAAGAAAATAAGCACGACGGCCGCCGTAATTTGCCAGCCCAGCTTAACAATGGGGCGAAGCTCTCTAATGTCATCCCATATCCCGACAACCATAATGAGTGTGCTTCCCACAAATAATCCCCAGATATCAGTATCCCAATTCCGAGTAAACATCACTGCAATCCAAAATCCAGCATAGATTGCTATCCCACCAAGACGTGGGATCGGCAGCTTATGAATATGACGTCCTCCCGGGTATGCAATCGCACCCCAACGTCGTCCAAGCTTCATAGATAGGGGCGTAGCCACCACTGCGAATATTAGGGCAATGATGAACGTCAGAGCATAACTCATTTCTGACCCTCCATCGATTTAGACTGATTGCACATTTCAAGTCCTCCATAATTTACCACGTACTATTAGTGACTATTTCAAACAAGTCCCGGATTGCCCCATTGACGTAAAGCTTCATAGACAACGACTGCGACAGAATTCGAAAGATTGAGGGATCGGGCGTCTGGGCGCATGGGAAGCCGCATCGTGGTATCCGGATATCGTGCAAGGATTTCCGGAGCAAGCCCTTTTGTTTCTTTTCCAAAGAGTAAATACCCACCCTGTTCGAATTGAATCTCTGTATGCAAACGTTTGGCCTTGGTCGTCGCTAGATAACGTGTCCCACGAGGATTTTTCTCTTCAAATTCTGCGTAATTTTCGTAGATATGTATGTCAAGCATATCCCAATAATCTAGACCAGCTCGTTTGAGATGCTTATCCGAAATTTCAAAGCCCAAGGGCTTAACAAGATGCAAAGTCGCTCCAGTAGCAGCACAAAGTCTTGCGACATTCCCCGTATTCGGCGGAATTTCCGGTTCGACCAGAACAATATTTAACATTAACGACAGTTCCTTTCGAAATAAAGTTAATCAGTGACAGCTTGAGCAATTCCCGCCACAACCCGGGGAACAATTTCCTTGCCCGCCCGAAACACCTGGACTCGCAAAACCAGAAATCAACCGCTTCAAACCCACTTGCCCACACTGAGGACATTCCATGTCGTGTCCCATCTCTCCTATTTTACAAAGTTTAGAGAGTGTATTCCCGCATTTGGAACACTTGAATTCATAGATTGGCAATGGATTCATCCTCTCTACGACAGTATTGCACCTTTTATCAAATCCATCTATCTATTATACCCCAAATCATTAGAATGCCCAAGAATTCTCTTTTATTTGTGACTTATTTTTTGTTCATTCTCGCCGCAAAAAACATTAAATCCCACCAAATATGAAGATTACAGAAGGGTAATAAAGATAACGATAGCCTCAAATTCACTTGTTATAATACAGGACAAATGCTATTATGTGAATAAAAATCTTGTAGGGAGGAGTTTTGTTCATGCTAACAAAGGAAGATCAAAAGCTTCTTGAACTTATTGCAACGGATTACCGCTTGTCCCCTGAAGAACTTTCTATCCAAACCGGTTTAAGTCTAGACTATGTTGAAGACCGGATTAAACAGTGGGAAGAAGAAAAGATAATTGTCCAATACAGCCCTCTCATCAACTGGGAACGTACAGGCGAGCCTAGTGTTACTGCCCTTATCGATGTGAAAGTCCTCCCTCAGCGAGGATATGGTTTCGATAAAGTCGCAAAGCGTCTTCAAAAATTCCCTGAAATCAAGGCTGTCTACCTAATGTCTGGTGGCTATGACCTCTCTCTCTTAATTGAAGGGAAAACAATGCAGGAAGTCGCCCTATTTGTAGCAGAAAAACTTGCCCCTCTCGAGCATGTCCAAAGTACGACTACACATTTTATTCTCCGCCGCTATAAACAAGATGGCGTAGAACTCCTATCAGAAGAGGAAATTCCCGAGAGGCTGGTGGTTTCGCCATGAGGAATTACTTATCTCCTATCGCTTCGAATTTGCCTCCTTCGGGGATCCGCAAGTTTTTCGACCTTGTATCAACGATGAAGAACGTCATTTCTCTTGGAGTTGGAGAGCCCGATTTCGTTACCCCCTGGACGGTGAGAGAAAGCGGAATCTTTTCCTTGGAACAAGGTCAGACGATGTACACCAGCAACTCCGGTCTCCTCGAATTAAGACAAGCCCTCTCCAAAAATATATCAAAGGAACTCGGTGTTGAATACAACCCAGAAGATGAGATTCTTATCACCGTAGGTGCGAGCGAGGCCGTAGATCTCGCAATGCGTGCTCTAGTCGGTCCAGGAGATGTAGTCCTACTTCCTGATCCCTCTTATGTCTCTTACGGACCGTGTGCCACTCTCGCCGGGGCCGAAGTCCAGTATATCCCTACGCGAGCTGAAGAAGGTTTTCGCTTACGGGTAGAAGACCTAGAGCGGGTCTATACCCCCAATGCGAAACTCTTAGTCCTCTCTTACCCCAATAATCCAACGGGAGCCATTATGACACGTGAGGATTATCTTCCCATTGCAAAATTTGTCTCGGAGCACGACCTCATCGTCCTATCCGATGAAATCTATTCCGATTTAACGTATGATGGAACACATACAGCTTTCGCTAGTTTACCCCTCATGAAAAACCGTACTTTATACGTAAGCGGCTTTTCAAAATCCTACGCCATGACCGGCTGGCGGATCGGATATGTGGCAGGACATGCTGATTTAATCCAAGCCATGACGAGAATTCACCAGTACACTATGCTCTGTGCCTCAATTACAGCTCAAGTCGCGGCTCTGGAAGCTCTTCGTTCTGCAGAACAAGCGATGAGAGACATGGTTGGAACCTATGACCGCCGTCGTCGCATGATGGTTCACGGTTTCCGAAAAATGGGGTTACGTTGTTTTGAACCTCTCGGTGCCTTCTATGTCTTCCCTGACATCTCGGCAACTGGGCTAACCTCAGAAGAATTTGCCGAGCAGCTTCTTCTCGAGGAGAAAGTGGCTGTAGTCCCCGGCACAGCGTTCGGTCCTTCAGGAGAAGGACATATCCGATGCTCCTACGCCTATTCAACAGACCAAATTCAAGAAGCCTTAGATCGGATGGAGCGTTTTGTCAGCAAGCGATTATAATCGCCGATTGTAGGGGGGAGCAGAGCCCCACCCCTGTCCACACATGGTTAAAATATCTACTTTCTGACATAAGGTTGAATCAATGGGGATATTCCTTCCTTCTTCCGCTCTTCCTCCCACTCACTAAGTCTCGGATCCTCAAGCTGCTTCAAAGCCAAATACGCATTTCGCTGAAGAATCCCTTTTCCCCTCCAGCCAGCAGCCGTTGTCTTGAACTTCTGATTAAACTGACCCTTTGTCAGGTTGAGAACTCCCCATAAATCCTCACCGCGTGTCAGCTTCGATATGGAGGACACTTCCTTACTGAGCTTGATTTGATTATGAGGACAGACCTCTTGGCAGGTATCACAACCAAAAAGACGCTTGTCTAACCGTGCAACTTGCTCCTCTGACAAGACTTCCTTGCTTTGTGTCAAGTAAGAAAGGCACTGATTGGCTGCGAACTCTGCCTTACCAACAATTTGTGCAGGGCACGCCTCTACACATTTTCTGCAACTCCCACATCGATTTCCTATAGGCTCATCAGCAACCAGCTCCTGATCCAGAAGTAGGAGTGCTAAGGAAACAAAGGAACCTACCTCTGGGATTATCAGCTGCTGATTCCTGCCAATCCAGCCAATCCCTGCTTTCAAGGCAAATGCTCGTTCATTTAAAGGCCCTGTATCCACTTGGATACGGGGCTTTTCATAGTTCCAACCGGCATTTTCCATAGATGTTATTAACTCATTACACCGGCGCTTCACGATGGAATGATAATCCTCCCCCACTGCTGAACGAGAGAGTACTCCTTCTCCCTCTCGCGGCTTATGAGTAAAAGGAAGTGGATACGCTAGAATAACGACCGACTTACAAGAGGGCCATATGAGTTTAGCATCCACACGTCGAAGCACTTCCTTTTCCTCAAAGGAAGTGTGAAATCCTGCTGCCTGACGTTCCTCCAGAAACTCCTTCAATCCCTCGATGGGTACAGAATCTGTAAAACCAATGGCCGAAAAGCCAACTTCCATTGCCTTTTGATGAATCTTAGCTTTCCAATTCAATTGTTCTTCACGATTCATCTGAATACCCCCAAATGCTTTAACGATGTAACTGCACCTAATAAGTCAACTATACTTTAGTTTAAATTAAAACTCCACTGAAGTAAGCATTGAAGTAAGCATTCCATCGAAGCTAAGCATTTAATAAATGTCTAAGAACGTGAGATAGATAAAAAACGAAGAGCCTTGAACAGTTTTAATTGCTCAAAGCCCTTACAAATAAAAAACTTCTTAGTTACTCAGAATGATTAGATATCGCCACTAGCAATTATTTAGTCGCTCGAAAGTAGGCATACGTCATGGGCTCAGCCTTCTGAAGAACTTCTGCATTCGTGACTTCACCTAAGAATAGAGTATGTGTGCCAGCGTCCAATTGACCAATAACCTTTGCTTCCATCGTCGACAGAACATCATCCAGAAGTAAAATTCCTAATTCCCCACGATGGACCGATACTCCCTCAAACTTATTTACCCCTCGGCCGGAACGGTATCCAAACTTCCTTGCAAACTCATGGCCCTGCTGATTAAGTACTGATACTCCAAATTTTCCACTTTGGGTGATAAGTTCATGGGTATAGTTCGTTTTGTTTATCCCAATTGCAATTCTCGGCGGTTCTGACGTTACTTGAAAGCAAGTATTGGCACACTGACCATTATCCACTCCCTCATGGTGAGCCGTGATGATGTACAACCCATAAGATATTGCATAGAGTGCCTGCTTAATAGCTGCCTCCTTGTCAAGTTCGAGAGCTTTGATCGGGGTAGTCTTTACCGCATTCTGTACGGATTCCTCTTGTTCCGAATCTAACCTTTCGAACTGAGTAGAATCCGCTCCACAGATTGGGCAAATTTCCGGCGGATTGTCACCTTCATGAATATAACCACAGATTAGACATCTCCATTGAGTCTTGATAGTCTTCACCCTCTTCCTCTAAACTTCTTATACTCCTTCTCTAGGAACTCTTCACTTATTAAGGGGGTTTCCTTACTCAAGATAAGTGTAGTTCTCACCGTATCTTTAAAAGCTCCAAACTCTCTAGTAATGATTCCACGCCTTCTACAAAATTCCTCCAAACTTCCCCACTGAAGTTCGTGGTTCCGAACAATTATTTTTTGTGCCTCAGACCGGATTTTCTGCTGTACACGTTCAAACTTTTTCTCCTCCTGAGGTTCGCGTTGCTTCCCTCCAAAAAAGTCCGCTCGCCAGAGATCCAGTAGATTGGATAACTTCTCAATCTGATAAGTTCGTCCATCCCAGCCCTGCTCCCAAGCAAAGCGCCTTGCCTTCTCCTCGAGATGTCCCGGCTTACACTCACCTCGGAGATCTGTCATGAAAAAGAGCGTACCTCTCATATGATTCTCAACGAGCCAAAGCAGTTCTTTTTCTCCTCCTGAATCCTCACGCCCTAGGACCATAGAAAATCGAAAACGAAGCAGGATTTGACGTGCTAGACGTCCACTTTCCTTCTCATGACCAAGAAAGTGTCTCTTGCCATCTTCTACCCAGGTGAATCCAACTTTTCCCGAATTCGAATACCGAATATGCTTCACCTGAATTACTTCAGGATAATGATCTAATCGTGCCCCATGGACTTCGACAAATTGGCCATTCCAACGTTGTTGCGACTTTCCTACGAGCCGAAATTCACCTAGCCTAAACTCTTGATTTCCTGCGATGCATTTTCCCCAAGCATAACATTCCCGGCTAGCAGTATCCCATTTTCCCAAATCATGGAACAATCCCGCTAACCTCAGAATCAGGCGAGGAGGGGTATTACGAACAACATGAAGGGTGTGTTCGAACGCATCTTTAGAGTGGTACTTGTTTTGTACTAATCCTTTCAACCGAGCAAACTCTGGTAGATAGACTTGCCAGTATCCGATTTCATCGAGTAGGCGAATACCTGCCTCTGGATCATCTAAGGTTAATATTCGTCCAAGCTCCTCAGAGATTCTTTCCGCCGCGGTCCCTTCCAGCGCTCCAACTGCCCTTTTAGCCGCTTCTAAAGTTTCCCTGTCGATTACCAGCTCATATTTCACACTGAAGCGAACAAGTCTAAGCACTCGAATCGGATCTTCTCTAAACCGCTCATCAGGATTTCCACACGCTTTTAGGACTTTATTTTTTAAATCGCTTAACCCGCCTAAGGGATCGATATATTTTCTCGTATGAACATCTTGATATATGGCATTGATAGTAAAGTCTCGCCTTAATGCATCTTTCTCTAGGTTCCCGTCGAAAATATTCAAGTCAATACGTTCACCCTCTTTGAAAACGCTTATCGTGGGATGTTTTGCACCAAGTCGCAAGGGATGGTAACCCCATTCGCTTAATAACTTCTCTAATTCCTCCAAGGGGAGTTCAATGACTCCATCCACATCTTTGGAGGGGAGTTCTAACAAAGTATCTCGAATTGCACCCCCCACGAGATAGAACGGCGTGATTTCTGCGATTTTCTTGATGACCTCGAGTTGAAAAGAATCCATATCTATCTCACCTCACCTCATTTAAGTTCTAACTTATACTTTCCAATTATGAACAAAAAATGGGACCGAATGGTCCCATTTAGCAAAGAACAGTAATCTTTGGCCCGATCTTAATCTCCCACGAGCTATCCGGACCCCATTCACCATCTAGATCTGAGCTCACTGGGCGTTCGGTAATGACTTTCAGTTCAGTAGCTTGAAATTGTTCAATTCGATCGCTACCCACTTTTCCTCCTCCGACAAGTTGAAGCAGCATACGCATGGTATCTGGCCAACCACTTTGGCGGACTAAGAGAAAATCAAGTTTACCATCAGAAAGAGATGCTCTTGGAACTAACTGTTTAAGCCCTCCTACCGAAAGCCCATTGACTGCTAATAAAAGTAAAGCCTCCTCTGAAAACTGACGGCCTTGAAATTCGAACTCTACCCGAAAGGGCCGAAAGGACGGTAAGGTCTCAATACCTTTAAGGTAATAAGCAAGTTGCCCTAAGCGGTTTTTTACATGGACATCGACCTTAGGGGAAACATCTGTCATAAGTCCCGCACTAAAGACATTGACAAAGTAACGGTCATTCACCATTCCTAAATCCATTTCAAAAGCCGAGCCGTGAACAATGACTTCACAAGCTTCTGGAATACTCTTACGGAGCCGCAAGGCATACGCTAAATCGTTAGCCGTACCGACGGGTAGAATTCCTAGAGTGGGGCGCTGATCAAGTGGAATCTTCATGAGTCCGTTGACAGCCTGATGAATGCTTCCGTCCCCACCTGCGATAACTAAGCAATCCACATCTTTACACTGACCCGAGACATGCTCGATATCTTCAGGAGATTTCGCGCGATGGACACAAACCTCATATCCACCTTCCTGAAAAATTCGAATCACTGTATCGAGCTGGCTTACCAGTTTTCGCCGACCCGCATAGGGGTTATAGATTAAGCGAAGTTTCTTTTTGTTCATACAACTTGACTCCTTAAGATCATCCCTTAATAACCTTTTTCCAACAGGATAAGATTAAGAACTTTCTCTTTTTACTTCAGATTTTCTGGATTCAATCCTTGAAGCTCTGGTATCACAAATCTCCCATCCTTACGAATAAGGATATCATCGAAATATATTTCACCGCCCCCATATTCAGGGCGCTGAATACAAACTAAATCCCAGTGAATCGCGGATTTATTCCCGTTATAACAGTTGTCATAACAATTTCCTGGAGTAAAGTGGAAGCTCCCATCAATCTTTTCATCAAAGAGGGTATCCTTCATGGGTGTGAGGATATACGGGTTCACCCCAATGGCGAATTCCCCTATATAGCGGGCACCTTCATCCGTGTTGAAGACATCCTCAATTCGTTCAGTATCATTAGCTGTAGCCTTAACAATCTTTCCATCCTTGAATTCTAAAACAATGGATTCATAGGTGAACCCTTGATACAAGGCTGGTGTATTATATGAGATCCGACCATTAACCGACTCTCGAAGTGGGGCAGAAAAGACTTCACCATCCGGAATGTTTAAGTGCCCATCGCACTTAATCGCCGGCATCCCTTTAATAGAGAATGTCAAGTCCGTTCCCGGACCTGTGATACGTACTTTGTCCGTCCGTTCCATCAATTCAACTAAAGGGTCCATCGCTACAGACATCTTACTATAATCGAGATTACATACATTAAAGTAGAAGTCCTCAAATCCTTCGATACTCATATTAGCTAGCTGAGCCATGGAGGCATTGGGATAACGCATAACTACCCAACGCGTATGAGGAACACGCTGGTCAGAGTGAACAGGCTTGAGATAATGGCTCTGATATATACTCATTTTTTCTGAGGGGATATCTGCCAGTTCATTGGCATTTTCTCCTGCCCGAATCCCGACATAGGCTTGCATTTCCTTCATTCGCGCTACGTCCCAGCGTGCCATGGACTCTGCTTGTTCGAGTGTGATTCCTTTTAAAACCTCGCGCAGTAAGGTATTATTATTAATAGTTAAGAAAGGAACTCCGCCCGCTTGATAAGCATATTTCACTAAAGCCTGAGCAAGCGGGATTTCTAAGCCATTAACCTCAATTAAGACGTTCTCCCCTGACTTCAATTCAATAGCATAGTTAATAATTGATTCTGCTAATTTCTCTACACGTGAGTCTTTCAAGACCGAATCCTTCTTTCTCTGGTAAATTCTTAAAACATAGCTTTCTTGTCTCTTTAGAATTCTGAAACATATTCTTTCTATATATTGTAAGCTAATTCCTTTAAATTTAATAATAAATACTATAAAAGTTTGAAGAATACAGATGAGGAGCCTTTAATGAACGATAAATGTGACCTGTGGACCTACACCCTTCAACCCATCGATGATGGAAAAAAATATCAAGATATTCTTGAACGTAAATTTCACTTTTCCCGCAGACTGATAACAAAGCTAAAGCAAGGCGAGCGTGCCTGGGTGAATGATAAATTTAGCTTTCTGAGCGCCAGGGGTACCGCTGGAGAAACGCTTACGCTTCAACTTCAAGATCCAGAATCGTCGATAAACATCCTTGCTGAGAATCTTCCCCTTGATATCCTTTTCGAGGACGATTACCTTCTTGCTGTCAATAAACCGGCTGGACAAGTAGTCCATCCCACACCTAGTTACCTGACAGGAACGCTAGGCAATGCTGTGGTTGGGTATTGGTTAGCTAAAGGAGAAGCTCGCCTCTTCCGGCCGATTCATCGAATCGATCGCAACACTTCTGGAGTGGTTGTCATTGCAAAAAGTCAATTTGCCCATCAACAAATTGCCTTACAACTGGAGAAATATCAAATCCATAAACGCTACCTTGGCTTTGTCGAGGGTCAAGTGTTCGAAAACGAAGGCATTATAGATGCTCCAATTAGTCTAGTACCCGGTAGTTATGTCCAAAGACAGGTATCCCCAGAGGGCTTATTTGCAGTGACACACTTCCGCGTACTTAAGCGTTTTAAGAACGCATCCCTTCTCGAATTTATTCTAGAGACAGGCCGCACTCATCAAATTCGTGTCCATTGTCAAGACCTAGGACATCCCCTTCTCGGTGACGACCTCTATGGAGGAGGGTTAACACTAATCAACCGCCAAGCCCTCCATTCTTCTATATATGAATTTCTTCATCCCATGACAGAGAATAAGATGAGTATCCGAGCCCCTTGGCCTGAAGATCTTCGTAAACTTCTCTACACACTAGGGTTAGAATCTTGAGCCTGACTGCTGTCTACTATGTTTTTTATTCACTTGGTTTAATCTTTATCACTAGATTTCTCGATTACTTCTCAAGTACAGAGGTGCAATGGGGGCATCGAGAAGCTTCCTTATTGATTTCACTAAAACAATATCTACATTGTTTGATAGCTGGACCCTCAGGCGCAGCCGCCTCTGCCTCTTTTTTCTTGGTAAGGCGACTCAGTTGTTTAATTACGAAGAAAATGGAGAACGCCACGATTAAAAAATCAATAATATTGTTGATAAAAATACCATAATTAAGTGTCGCTACATGAGCCGCTTTTGCTTCATCGATTGTTTTAAAACTTCCACTTCCTAGTGCAATAAACAGATTGGAAAAATCCACTTTGCCCATAAGCAAACCTACCAAGGGCATAATAATATCGCTGACTAGAGAAGTAACTATCTTCCCAAAAGCACCTCCGATAACAACACCAATAGCTAAATCAATGATATTACCCTTCATCGCAAAATCTCTAAACTCTTTCCACATAGGATACCTCCTAAAATTATTACTTTCCTAGTTTAAGACATAATCGCAAGGAATTGCAAGAGCACTGCTTGTGGTAACCCCTCATAATAATTCACAAACCGAAAGCCAGTCCATATTTCATGAGAAAATATGAACTGGCTTTCGGTTTTATGTCAATTATACAATCTTAATCGAAACCAACTTTATTATCAGAGAATGGGTTTTTAGAATCTCAACAAAATCACGTCGCCCCCCTTTGGAATATAATACCATATACCAAGAGAGGAGGTGGCCTTTTTGGGGGAATCTAAGCGAGTTGACGATATGAACTACTTCGAACTCTTGGCTTGGCTAGGCATAGGAAGTTCTCATCCGGGTGGGTTTCCAGCCACTAAACAGAATCTAGCTGCCATGCAAGTGACAGCAGCGGAATTAGTACTCGACGCGGGATGTGGAAGCGGATTGACCGCATGTCACCTCGCTAAGACTAACGGCTGTAAGATTATTGGTGTAGATATTAGTCCTGAGATGATTGAGAAAGCGAGTCTAAGAGCTGATAAAGAAGGAGTTTCACATTTAGTAGAATTTAGGGTTGCCGACGTAAATAATCTACCCTTCAAGGATAATAGCTTTGACTTAGTGATGGCTGAATCGATCACTGTCTTCTTAGATAAGGTCAAAGTCTATAAAGAGTTTTATCGAGTGTTAAAGCCTGAGGGCAGACTTGCCGACCTAGAAATGGCCTTGCAGGTGGAACTACCCTCAGATCTCAGAACCCAGTTAGAAAGATGCTATGGCTCAGGAACCAATCCCTTGCTCTTAGAAGAATGGCGAAATGCTTTGGTTCAAGCTGGATTTGAAGATGTCGAGATTAAGAATCCACAACCCCTGAGGAGTAATAATGGTAATATCATTCTCAACGAACTCAAAAAGGATTGGCTTCTGATTAAGGACCTTGCGAGCAAAGTCTCTACCCAACCCGGTTTAGTTCCACGACTTCAGCAAAATGCTAGTTTCATGAAGAGATACCAAGGGTACTTTGGGTTCGCACTCTTCTGTGGACGAAAACCCCTGCTACCACCCACTCCTCAGAAATTAGGAATAAAGGATAGATTCCTAAAATTATTTACACGTAAGTAATCAAAATCAAAAGCGCAATAATGTTAGTTTTGGGATCTATCTAGTATCATTTAGATCCCATTTTCTACGGGCAACTGGATTTAAACTCAAATAAAAAAACCCGCATTTCAGCGGGTTAAAAAGCATTTTTAAATACGAAAGGCTCACTAGAAAAGTCTTAGCCCCTTGCAATATAGTGTGTATGCAACAACAGATGTGCCTTATGAGCACCTGGCTTTTCTAAATAGTCTTCATAGATCATCTTAATTTCCGGATTCTCATGGGATTTTCTTTTTACTGAATTCCTATCAAGTTCATAGATTCCGGCACTTCTCAGGCGTTTCACTTCTTCTGTTTTGGATTTATCCAGGATTATCGGCTGACCACCGCCGTTGATACATCCTCCAGAACAGCCCATAACTTCAACGAAGTGGTAGCTCACTTTACCCTCTCTGATCTGATCGAGAAGTTTTGCAGCATTTGCAGTGCCATGAGCAACGGCTACTTTTACATCTAATCCATTGATGCTCACAGTGGCCTCTTTTATATCCTCTAAACCACGTACTGAGGTGTACTCGATTTCCTGAAGGTCTTCGCCTGTGAGAATGTCGGCTACCGTTCTAAGAGCAGCCTCCATTACACCCCCAGTGTTTGCAAATATAACACCTGCGCCGCTTGATTCCCCTAAGATACTGTCATAGTCGCTATCTGGGAGTTGTTTAAAGTAAATCCCAGCTTGTTTGATCATCTTTGCGAGTTCTCGTGTTGTGATGACAACGTCAACATCCTTTAGACCATCTACGACGAGCTCTTCTCTATCGGCTTCGAACTTTTTAGCTGTGCAAGGCATAACTGAAACCACAAAAACTTTCTTAGGATCAATTCCTGCCTTTTGAGGATAATACGACTTCGCTACTGCACCAAACATCTGCTGGGGCGACTTACAACTGGATAGATTGTCTAAAAAATCCGTGTAGTTGTGTTCGCAGAACTTAACCCAGCCTGGGGAACACGAAGTAATGAGTGGCAACTTGCCTCCATTGTTAATTCTATGGAGGAGTTCTGTGCCTTCTTCCATAATCGTAAGGTCAGCACTAAATGTGGTATCAAATACCTTGTCAAAGCCTAACATCTTGAGTGCAGTGACCATCTTTCCTTTGACATTGGTGCCCACGGGTAGGCCAAATTCTTCGCCTAAAGCCACTCTCACTGCTGGAGCTGTTTGCACAACAACATGAAGCTCAGGGTTTTCAAGTGCACTCCATACCTTTTCTGTATCGTCTCTTTCCTGAAGGGCACCTACTGGACAAATCTTAATACACTGTCCACAGTTGATACAGGAGCGTTCTGAAAGCTTTCCCTCATAGGGAGTGGTCACAATAGTATGCGGTCCTCTATAGGCAAGATCTATAGCATTCACCTTCTGAACATTTGAGCATACGTTGACACATCGGCCGCAGAGTACACACTTGCTAGTATCTCTCACCACTGCGCCGGATCTATCCATCTCTGCACGAGCTGCTTTCTTCTCGTAGTAAACCGTAGTGATTCCCATCTCATCCGAAAGTGTTTGAAGCTCACACTTCTGATTTCTTGCACAGGATAGACATTCCCGGTTGTGGTTAGCCAATATAAGCTCCAGAATATCCTTTCTTGTCTCTCTGACTAACTTACTAGCGGTTTTCACCACTATCCCCTCATCAACGTAAGTTATGCAGGCAGGGTGTAGCCCCCTCCAACCTTCAACCTCAACGACACATATTCTACAAGAGCCCATTTCGTGAAGTCCTTGCATATAACAAAGTGAAGGGATATGAATATTCAATTGTTTAGCTGCTTGCATGATTGTAGAACCTTTGGGAACAGAAACATCCATTCCATCAATCTTTAGGTTAATCATATCCATCCTTATTTTACCCCCTTGCCACTCATGTTGCATATTCCGCTTGGACAACGACCTTCGATATGTGCTTCAAACTCATCAGCAAAATGCTTGAGTAAGGTGGTCACAGGAACTGGTGCGCTCTGTCCCAAACCGCAGAAACTCGTATTTCTCATTGTTTGTGCCAATCTCTTCAAGCGCTGGATATCTTCGTGAGTCCCTCTGCCTTCAGTCAACTTCTCAAGGAGTTCTACCATCCTCTGGTTACCCTCTCGGCAAGGAGTACACTTTCCGCAGGATTCTTCTTCGAAGAACTCCATTACGGCTTTAAGATAATCAACAACACAATGACTATCATCTACTACTAAAACTGCGCCTGAACCAAGGGATAATCCATTCTTTCTAAGGTCGTTATAGCAGATCTTTGTATCCAGTAGACTCTCAGGGAAGCAAGATCCACTCGATCCACCTAAGTGAACGAATTTCAGTTCCTTTCCATCAGCCATACCGCCGCCTATATCATAGATAAGTTCTCTAAGGGTTGTCCCAAAAGGAACCTCATAGGTTCCCCGATTAACAACATTTCCAGAGAGACACATTAGTTTGGTACCACCGCTGAATTCTGTCCCTAGGGAAAGGAACTTTTCTCCGCCTTCTTTTACTATCCAAGGAATACAGGCGTAGGTTTCAACGTTATTAAGCACCGTAGGCATCATGTTGAGACCTGCGTTTTTGATATAGGGTGGTTTACGTCTCGGTCTACCCGTCTTCCCTTCGATAGACTCAACGAGTGCGGTATTTTCTCCACAAACATAGGCCCCTGCACCAGATACAACGGTAATATCAAAGTTTAAGCCTGTACCTAGAATGTTTTCTCCGAGGTAGCCCGCTCTTTTGGCATTCTCAATAGCACTCCGAAGGGTCCTCTGAATGGCTGGATATTCTCCCCGACAATAGATATAACCTTCTTTGGCTCCAAAGATAAAAGCCCCAATCGTCATTCCTTCAATCAGCTCGAGAGGGTCTTCCGCCATGATATGCCGATCCTTGAAGGTACCTGGTTCCCCTTCATCAGCATTACAAACCATATATTTAGGACCTTTTTCGAGAGGAATAGCATAAGCCTGTTCCCACTTGATTCCTGTGGGGTAAGCTGCACCACCTCGTCCAAAAAGATAAGCTGCTTTAATCTCCTCGATTATTTCCTCAGGCTTCATCGTTATGGCTTTTTTCAGTCCTTCATAACCGCCTAAAGCCATATATTCTTCTACTGAATCAGGCTTGATCTTCCCGAATCTAGAGCTTAGTATCTTCGTGCTTTCCATTAGTTAAGCCCCTTCCTATAGGAGTTAAGAATTTCTCGTAGCGAATCCTGTGTCAGATTTCCATACACGTTCTCCCCAATCTTAATTGCGGGAGCAATATCACAGGCCCCAAAACAACTGGACTGTTCCAAGGTGAATAATCTATCAGAGGTGGTTTCACCAAGGTTAACCCCAAGTTCTTCTTCTAACATAACTATGATACTTTTAGCCCCTGACACATGACAGGGACCGCTTTTGCAGACTTCAATGAGGTTCTTCCCTCTCCCTTCATTAGCGAACATGGCATAAAAGGTAATTACTCCATAAACCTTGCTCATTGGCAAATCAAGTTCTTTAGCAACGTACTCGACCCATTCCTTTGGCAAGTAATTATTTTCAGAAAGCTGCTGTAACTCTAACATGATCTGAATAAGGTTTTCCCCAGAGTTACCAAACTTCTTCAGAACTTCTTGAACTTTTTCCATTCTGATTCCCCTCCACGTTTTTATAAAGGACTCACTGTTCATTTAAAATCGTTTTTAAAACGCCGTTTCAAAAGTTAAATCTACCGACTTGATTTTAACCTCTTGTGCAAGATTTAACAAGTGCTTTATAATAAGTTTCTATTTTCAATCTATATAAAAATTCACATTTGTCGCACTATAATTCACATTTGAAAAGGCGCTCAAAACATCTGATATGGAACCTCATTCTTATCTTTAAAACTCCACTCGTATAGTCACAAAGTAAGGCCTATCTATACTCTAAATCAATCAATGTAGTCCAAAATTGTAGATTCGCTTAAAACACTCAAATTTAGCAGAAATATTTGATAATTATTTATAGACTTTTAGAAATGTTTTGATTATACTGAAAATAAAGATTCCACTTTTGATAAATCTAAGAGCTAAGTAATTTCCAGCAATTTCATCGGACTACATACAAATCAAAGGTTTGGGGAGTGAAGGATATGGAGTTTCGGGCATATGACAATAAACAGAAAATGATGGTTTACAACAATGATTTATGGCTACCCCATGGGCTTAATAAGTTAGGGCACAAAGAATATCCAGTACATGTCACAGATGACGGGATTCACTATACCCTAAATTGTATATCTAATCATTATGAAAATGATTGGGAAGAAGACGTCATCAGTATCTTGAATATTAAAATCATGCAGTCTACTGATTCTTTTGACTTTGAAGAGCCGGGAAGAAAGCTTTATAGTGAAGATATTATTTCTTTCCACTTAGAAGGGAATCTTAATTACACCAGGGATAATAGAATCCTGGGGATAATTAAATATAGCGAGCAGTATCAGGATTGGATTGTCGTTGACCAAGGCGACCAATTCATTGAAATGTTATCCAAGGTTGCACTACCTAAAGCGCTTGGAAATTGTTATGATAACCCTAAACTGCTCGGGGAAAAAATTGGCATCATCAACTAGAAATAAATCTCAGTTTTTAAAAAGTTAACCCGCTCATTTTGAGCGGGTTAACTTTTGCTTTGCAGCTTAAATTAAGATATTGCTTTGCTATTAACCAATTTTTGCTGATTCATTTACTATCTTTATATCTTATAGAAACATGGGTGGCATCGCAAAAAGGTTTGTTGGTTGATTCTCCACAACGGCAAAGCGTGACTCTATTTCTAACTTCGTAGGTAAAGCCCTTCGAGGATTCGATTGGGATATTTCCTTTCACGAAAATGGGCCCACTCACTTTTCTTTGGGGGTCTTGGAGTATTTCAATCGAAGGCTCATATTCTGGTTCGATTAAGTTCCCCTCTTTGTCCATGGCAACAAGTCTACCTGCGGGACAGTCACTCGCTGCTATAATAGCCTCTTCTCGATATTTTGGATTATCGGATTTCTCAGTAAGCTCCCAGACGTTCCCATCTTCTCGATGACAGAACCTCGCAAAAGCGCACCTTTCGTCATCTAATAAATCTAGATTTGGCCCTTCCAGCTTTAATGCTCTTTCTAGGTATTTCGCTCTTGATGCGGTCTCCGTTCCATCAAACCCAGTCATTTCATGAGAGCCATCACAGAAGGGTTGATTCTGTGACTTTCCACAACGGCAAAGAGCATATTGCTCTGCTTGCGGGAAGGAACGTCCCTCTTTATATTCATACCCTTTACCCTTAGGGACAATGATTTGTTCGGACAAAGGTACATTTCCCGTAATAATATAGGGGCCATTCTTTAGGATTGTAATTTTACAGTCCTTTTTATTGTCCTGCGACATAATTATTTCCACCCTTCGTTTATTTCCTATGCTGTTACTATCTCTTGTTTTTTACTTTCTCTTTCTTCGAGAGTTACTTTTATCGTATCTCCCGGCTGTTTTCCGATTTTAGCCCGGATATCTTTTCGAATCCCGATAATGTGGCAGGGAGTCTTCATTTTTACTAGGCTACCTTCATAAGGCTCACCGTCAAAGGTCGCCGTAACCGGAACTCGCCCCTTCCCGAACTCCGCCTTAACATCGAAGGGGATTTCTACATATGCACCATCAAGATCTGGCACCTTCTTTATTTCTGCTTCAAACTCATACAGCTTACCCATATTCTGACCCCCATTTTCAAAAGCTTTTACCTCAAACCTAAAGCCTAACGCCTAACGGTGCCTGTCCATAAATCTTACAAAATTATCGTTTGCTATTTTGAATTAAGTATATACTTCTATGCTGACTCACTTTATATACTGAATTTACTTTTTATCGCATATCTCTTTCAGTATAGTAGGCAATTCCTATAGCGCCTGGCCCTACATGTAAGCCAATAACTGGGCCAATATCTGAGATATTTATGTCTACCTCTAGCTTATCCATTATCATACGGGAAAGCGCTTTGGCTTCCTTCATGCAATTTATATGTACAACTGCAACTTCCCCTAAACCGTACTGCTTTATATCATGCAGCATTTGATCAACCATTGTCACCACAGCTTTTTCCTTCATTCTAACCTTTGCCAGAATGGATGTAATACCCTCCTCAACGGTTAAAATGGGAATAATCTTAAACAGGTTCCCGATTAATGCACTTGCACCGCCAATTCGTCCACCCTTTTTTAAATAATCAAGATTCTCAGGGATGAACAAAAATCGGCTTCTTTTAATATTTTCCACAGCAGCTTCTTTAACTAGTTCTATCCCCTTGCCTTCCTTCGCTGCTCGGGCAGCCTGAATCGCCGCGAAACCCAGCTGCATACAGTTAGACCTAGAATCGACGATCTCAATCTTGGCCTCCTGATACTTTTCCAACACCATTTCCTTAGCAATTTGAGCTGTCGAAAATGTACCACTCATATCAGAAGATAAGAAGATACAACACAGACTATCACCCTTCTCGACCACACGTGTCATTTCCTGATATAAATCTCCAATTGCTGTTTGGGATGAGGTTGGAATCCCTTTTGTAGCCATCATCTCATAGAAGCTCTCATTGTCTATATCCATTTCTCTTATACATATATCGCCAAAGGAAATATTCAGAGACACCATTCTTATATCTAATTCTTCTCGAATCGCTTCACTCAGATAGCTCGTGCTATCGGTTAAGACTCTTACAGCCATTTAATCCTCTCGCCTTCTACTATGTCTATATCTAATAAAGTTATGGTACAAGTCAAACCATTTGACTCAACATATAAGAGAAAACTCGAAAGTATTTTCTCCCCTCTCTATCTTCAAACATTTTCATTTTAACATATTGCTAACCTATGTGCTTTCAAATATATATCAACTAAAAATAGCCCGGCCGATCCACAAATCGGTCGGGCTGTACTTCAGAATAGGCCAATACCTTTCACCAAGGTTATTATTACAATAACCCAAATGAGAACAATAATCACTGCACCGATTTTCTTATATTTACTGTCGATGCTTACACCATTTTCTGCAGCTTTCCTACAGTCCTCCCAAACGCTAGGGGGAATAATTTTCATGGCAATAATAATCCCCAAGGGTATTAAAATTAAATCATCGAGCATTCCTAGGATTGGTACAAAATCGGGTATTAAGTCTATCGGACTAAACGCATATACGAGTATAAGCAAAAGAAACGCTTTTTTATACCATTGAACCTCTTTATGCATGTAGGCAAGGTAAATAATTATTATTTGCTTCTTCAGTTGTTTTGTTTTTGATTTAATTGCTTCTAGCATTAGATACCACCTTTTATTCAAGGAATCTTGTCTTTAAATCATTTAAGAACTTATCCTATTAATTATCTTCGCGACTATCGCTTCTAAGGCTACTTCGCTCTTTAACCGTGTAGTGGGTATCCAAAAGCTCATTACCCTTTTCCTGTTCCTTTTTAAATAAGAGCTGATAATTTGCGCCTCATCAATATCCTGCTGTGTTAATCTATGAGGCTCACTTTTGTCTGGTACAAACGTATCCCTGATTAATCGTTTTAGGTTTTGACTTGCCTCAAGGTTATTGCCCGTTATTCTATTGAACACTTTTCCGTAAAGCAGCTTGTTTCCTTTTATCAGAAACAATTTGGCGAACTCTGAGTCGATGAATTCAACAGCCAGGATATTCTTATTCTTACTCGAGGATTGAACTAATCTCTGTTTTCCGATAACATGTCGAAGTCCCAGAGAATACTCCTGATATTTAGCAGCCTTTTCAAATTCGAGATTATCGATAGCCTTTTCCAACATTCTAGATAGTTCCTGGACGGCTGCAGTATCCTTCCCATTGATGAGCTGTTGGATTTTATCTACGTAAATCATATATTCGTCAGGACTGACTTGCCCTGTACAAACACCCAAACACTTTCCCAATTGCCTGTACAGACATCCATTAGCCCTCCTATCTAATCTTGGAGTCGTACATTTTCGAACAGGATAGAAGTCATTCAGGCAATGTACCGCTGTCTCTACCTGATGCGTACTGGTAAAGGGTCCAAAATATATTGCCTTATCATTCTCTACTTTTTCCTGGACTATTATCACCTTAGGATACTCTTCAGCCGGAATCTTAATATAACAATATTTTCGGTCATTCTTCATCTGTCTGTTATACTTAGGCTTTAATTCCTTGATAAGGTGACATTCCTCTATCAAAGCATCCAATTCCGTATCAGTAGCCTTGTAATTAAACGTAGTAATATTATGGATCATTTCAGCAACTTTGGGGTCTCGATCTTGTTGGTTCTGAAAATACTGTGATACCCTGCTTTTTAGGTTTTTTGCCTTGCCGACATAGATGATATTTCCCAGTGAATCGAGCATCCTATAGACACCAGGTCTTTGCGGAAGTTGCTTTAGTCTTTCCTTAATAACCATATATTCCCCATACCTTTAACGTGAATTAACGCAAATGCTCTTAACATTATATCATCGTTTTTCATCTACGAGGGGCATTAAATTAGTGCAGAACTTGACCCGATTCACTGCAGGAATTTTACTCGTTTTGTAGAAATATATCTCATATAGCAGAAAGGGGTGCATCCATATGGGCGATAAGAGCCGCCCCAAGAAAGAAACCAAAAAACCAAAGCAACCTAAAAAACCATAATAAAATCCGAGTCCTAGTCGAACTTAGCAAAAATAGCGTAAAGCAAAAGGCGCCTCTCCTTAGAAATGTCTAAGGAGAGGCGCCTTCATAATGCCTATCACTTCTTTAATGGGTTCCGGGTTAAGCACAAAGACTTTATTTTACGTCATTGATTAAAGCCTTAAATCCTGGCAAGGCTTTTTCAATGGTTTGATATGCAACGCAATAGGCGATTCGAGTATACCCGGGACAGGAAAAGGAAGTGCCTGGTACAATGAGAATATTTCTCGTCTTGGCAAGGTTGCAGAATTCGATGTCATTCTCAATTGGAGTTTTAACAAATAGGTAAAAGGCACCTTCGGGTTTAATACATTCGTAACCATAGGAGGTGAGTTCATTATAGAGAAGTTCACGATTCCTGTTATAGGTTTCTAGATCCACTTTTGCATCTAAGCACTTCGCAATGACCCGCTGAAATAACGAAGGCGCATTCACAAAGCCTAGAATACGATTGGCAATATTCGCTGCTGCAATTATATTTTCGTAATCGGATACCTGATTGGGAATGACTAAGTAACCTATTCTTTCACCGGGTAAGGAGAGAGATTTACTGAAGGAGTATCCGACAATCGTATTCGAATAATACTTTGTAAGATAAGGAACTTCGGCATTATCATAAGCAAGTTCGCGGTAAGGTTCGTCTGCAATGAGATAGATATCCGTCCCGAACTCCTTCTGCTTTTCTCTGAGGATATTCGAGAGGCTAATTATGGTAGCTTCCGAATAGATAACACCGGTGGGATTGTTAGGTGAATTTATGATAACAGCCTTAGTTTTTGGGGTTATTTTCTCTTTAAACTCTTCCAGATTAGGCTGAAAATCAAGCGTATTCGCGGTCACTACAACCAATTTACCCTCATGGTTACCCACATAGTTTCTGTATTCCCCGAAAAAGGGGGCAAAGGTAAGGACTTCATCCTTTGGATTCAGTAAGGTTTTTAAAATGACGTTTAGGCCGCCAGCCGCGCCGACCGTCATGAGGATGTTATCTTGGGTGAATTCCGTACTAAACTTATCATTGATAGATTTCGCAATAACTGCTCGTACATCTTCATAACCTGAGTTATTCATGTAGCCATGAACGCTCAGTGCATCTTCCTCATTTATCACCTCTAGAAGTGCCTTTTTTACTTCTTCGGGGGGTTCAACATTGGGATTGCCTAGGCTAAAATCATAGACGTTTTCCGCTCCATAAATATCTGCCAGTCTTTTTCCTTCTTCAAACATAGCTCGGATAATTGAACTCGTTTGTACTTGCACCTTCATTTTTTCTGAAATCATGTCGATCAACCTTTCTTCTATTAAATACAAACAGCGATAGCCCTGTCTGGCATCAACTACAGAGGTCTACTAATCCCCCCGCTGCATTCTATACTATAATAGTATTTTACTACACAAAAGTGCCTTAGTATACATTTTGAACCCTGATCTATCTTTCCGACTTCGTTGAATAACGAAGTGATGAGAGTCACGGTAGTGACAACTTGTAATAATTTTAGAGTGTGTCAGCATATAGGAGGATTTTAAACCATCTGCCAGTATTTTCTATGTCATTTAAATTAACGGCAGGAGAGTCCAATTTTTGGCCTATACACCTTTTTGACCTTTTGGACTAATCAATATAAACTAATGTAGTGGCAACTCGGTAGCAAATGTAAGTTGTCATTGAGGTAACCTTATCTCTTTGAAAAAGGGGGGCCATCATGGGAGTAAAAATCGAAGTAAAAAATTTAGTCAAAATATTTAGTTCCCAACCACAAAAAGCGTTAAATCTACTGGAAAAAGGCTTGAGCAAAGAAAAAATCCTTGCTGAAACAGGTCTCAATGTTGGAGTAAATAAAGTCAGCTTCTCAGTAAATGAGGGTGAGATTTTCGTCGTTATGGGGCTTTCCGGGAGCGGTAAGTCAACCATTCTTCGCTGTCTAAATCGTTTAATTGAGCCAAGTGCAGGCTCAGTATTCATTGATGGCGTAGATATTACTAAGCTAAAGTCGCAAGAGCTGCGACAGGTGCGGCAGAAAAAGCTGGGTATGGTTTTCCAGCAGTTTGCCCTCTTGCCACATCGGACAGTTTTGCAAAACACGGTTTATGGTTTAGAAGTCCAAGGGATGAGTAAATCTGAACGTGAAAAGAAGGCACTCGAAAGTTTGACACTGGTCGGACTTGCCGGATATGAACCTTCCTATCCCGATCAATTAAGTGGCGGAATGAAACAACGGGTTGGCCTAGCTCGTGCCTTGACAAATGACCCTGATATCCTGCTCATGGATGAGGCGTTTAGTGCCTTGGATCCCCTGATTCGGGAAGAAATGCAGGATGAGTTACTCAATATCCAACAGAAGATGAACAAGACGATTGTCTTCATTACTCATGACTTGAATGAAGCCTTGAAAATAGGTGACCGTATCGCTTTTATAAGGGACGGCTCACTCGTCCAAGTAGGTACACCAGAAGAGATTATTAGAGACCCTGCGGATGATTATGTTGCTAAATTCTCAAGAGGTGTTGATCGCAGTAAGATTCTAACTCTGAAAGACGTGATGAAACGCCCCCACCCCATCGTACAACTGCGAGATGGTCCAAGTGTCGCTCTACAGGTTATGAAGGAACATGGCATTTCTAGCGTCTTCGTCGTGGATCGCGCCAAACATTTACACGGCCTCATCACAGCGGATCTAGCAATTGAAGCCCGTAAAGCTGGTATCGATAGCCTTCGGGAAGTCCAACTTCTAGAGGTCCCTATGCACATTGATTCTGTCCTCGTTCAAGATATTTTACCAGTGATTGCAGAAAGCAAGGTTCCTTTAGCTGTGGTCGATGAGGAGAAACGTCTCCTTGGAATCATCATACGAGGCTCAGTCCTTGCAGCGCTAGCGGATACAGGAGGTGACCCAAAGAATGAATCGACTACCATTGGGGCAGTGGGTTAACCAGGGGGTAGATTGGCTTTTAAGTCATTTTGGTAATGCGTTTGATGTCTTCACCCAATCTGTGACAACTGTCACGGATTCCTTACGTGATGGATTGGGACTCGTTCCCTGGTTTGTTATCCTGCTAATCTTTGCTCTATTGGCCTGGCGTGCCAAAGGGTGGCGCCTCGCTTTAGGATCTTCGGTTGGGTTGTATATCATCTATAATCTAGAACTATGGTCCCCCTTTCTGGATACTCTGATTCTTGTATTAATGGCTTCTCTTGTTTCTCTAATCATAGGCATACCCTTGGGGATACTCGCAGCAAGGAATGAGCACTTTCATAAAGTCCTTTCCCCCGTGCTGGATTTCATGCAGACCATGCCCTCGTTTGTCTATCTCATTCCGGCCCTGATGTTCTTTAGTCTAGGCACTGTATCGGCGATTTTCGCTACGGTAATATTCTCTATGCCCCCTGTCATTCGCTTGACCGACCTTGGAATTCGCCAGGTACCTGTTGACCTTGTCGAAGTCGGAGAAGCCTTTGGCTCAAGTTCGAGTCAGATGCTCTGGAAAATTCAGTTACCCCTAGCTCTGCCCACGATCATGGCAGGGATCAACCAAACCATGATGCTCTCCCTCTCTATGGTCGTTATTTCGGCCATGATTGGGGCTCAGGGATTGGGTGCCGGCGTTCTTGCAGGGATTTCCCAGATGGACATCGGCAAGGGCTTCGAATACGGCTTAGCTGTCGTTATTCTAGCCATGATTCTCGACCGCCTCAGTCAAGGGGTGGTGCGTAGTCCAAGGGCAAGGATTAAAAAATAAACGAGGAGGATGATTGAGTGCATTTACAAAAAAGTAACCGAAAACTGATTATAGTCTGGGCCCTTGTAGCTATGTTAACAGTAGGGCTGGTAGCAGGATGTGGAACTCCCTCTTCAAAGCAGGCTACCCCTACAGCGAAAACGATTAACATTGGTTACGTCAATTGGGCGGAAAATGTGGCTGTTAGTTATCTCTGGAAGGAGATACTCGAGGGAAAAGGTTATGAGGTTAATCTCAAAAGTCTCGATGCGGCACCTCTCTTCGTTGGGTTAAACAAAGGGGACCTAGACGTCTTCATGGATAGTTGGCTGCCAATTACCCATCAAACCTATTGGGATAAGTATAAAGATAACCTCGATGATTATGGCGAATGGTACAAAGGGAAAGCCAAAATTGGCCTCGTCGTCCCTAGCTATGTGGATATCAAATCCCTTGATGAGCTGAATGCTAAAAAAGATCAGTTTGATGGTAAAATCATTGGTATCGATCCGGGTGCAGGAATTATGAAGGCCACGGAAAAAGCAGTTGCAAGCTATGGTCTTGACTACGAAGTCATCCAAAGTTCTGAAGCGGCCATGATGACTGCCCTTGATAAAGCCACTCGTGATAAAAAATGGATTGCTATTACCGGTTGGAGCCCTCATTGGATGTTCGCAAAGTATGATCTGAAATACTTAGAGGATCCAAAGCTGCAATATGGGGAGGCCGAAGGGATTCATACCCTAGCCAACAAGGAATTTACAAAGAATAACTCAGAGGTTGCCAACATGCTAAAAGCCTTTAAACTTGACGATCAGCAAATCGGCACCCTCGAAAGTCTTATCAACGAGGGTATGAAACCTGAAGATGCCGCTAAGCAATGGATTGGGAACAATAAAGTTTTAGTGGATAGTTGGATGAAGTAATCTCGGAAACAAGGACCCAGCATAATCAAAAGACACCAAGGATATAAAAACTTGGTGTCTTTCCTTTTAACTATTCAATGCAAATGAACTTGGTAGAATCAAATCCTTCTGACGCTCATGGCTTGGCTAGAATCTAAAATCTCGTTTTCCAGCCTTTAATTCGGCTAGGTGTTCTTTGGCTATTGCTTTAACCTTTTCACTAGGAATTTTGTTGACTTCCTCAGCAATCAGTGCCTCCCCTTTTTTCTTAGTGTCCTCAGACGCATAATCCTCCAGATATTCCTTAAGCGTCATCAAAGCATTGGGATGACAGCAGTTTGCGATTTGTCCTGACTTAACAAGGCTCATGAACCGGTCACCTGTTCTTCCTTCTCGGTAGCAAGCTGTACAGAAGCTTGGGATATAATTCATTTTCAAAAGCCAATTGACGATTTCATCAAGTGTACGTGTATCATTAACGTCAAACTGTGCAGAATTGTCATCCTCAGCTTCTGGTTCGACATAACCCCCAACACTGGTGCTGGAACCACCACTAATTTGTGATATACCTAGTTCAAGCACACGTTCACGGGTTTTCTGCGACTCACGTGTGGATACAATCATACCTGTGTAAGGTACTGCTATACGAAGAACGGCGATGATTTTGGCAAAAATATCGTCTGAGATAGCATTCGAAAAGTTTTCAGGATCTATATCGTCTGCAGGGCGGATTCGAGGAACACTTATGGTATGTGGCCCCACTCCCATTGCAGCTTCCAAATGCTCAGCATGCATGAGCATTCCTACGAAATCATACTTGTACATATTTAGACCAAACAAAACGCCGATTCCCACATCATCGATACCTGCTTCCATAGCACGATCCATTGCTTCTGTGTGATAAGCATAATCGTGTTTAGGACCCGTGGGGTGCAGCTCTTCATAGCTCTTCTTGTTGTACGTCTCCTGGAAAAGGATATAGGTTCCGATTCCTGCTTCTTTCAGTTTTTTATAGTTCTCTACGGTAGTCGCCGCAATGTTTACATTGACACGCCGAATCGCTCCATTTTTGTGCTTAATGCTGTATATTGTTTTTATGCTTTCAAGAACATATTCGATAGGATTGTTTACAGGATCCTCTCCGGTTTCTAAGGCTAAACGTTTATGCCCCATATCCTGGAGAGCAGTAACCTCTCGAATGATATCCTCCTGTGATAACTTTTTCCTGGATATACTTTGGTTCTTATAGTGATAGGGACAGTAGACACAGCCATTGACACAGTAATTTGAAAGGTAAAGCGGAGCAAACATAACAATACGATTTCCGTAGAATTTTTGTTTAATTTCCTTGGCAAGTTTAAACATTCTTTCGTTTTCATCTTCCAAGTCACATTCCAGTAATACAGCGGCCTCCCTGTGGGACAAGCCCTTGCAATCCTTTGCCCGTTCAATAAGTCTATGAATCAGTTCGCGGTTGCTTTTATTTTTTTCTGCATAAGCAAGTGTATCCTTAATTTCTTCGTCATCGATAAATTCAGTAGCAATTTTGGATTTACTATCGTACATTAAGAAGCCTCCAATTTTAATCATTTACGGTTTGGGATACTTTTGAAAACATAGTTTTAACGTTTACATGGGGTAACATGCCCAATTTTCCCGAAAGAGCACTGATAATATCATTCGGTGCATCCATGACAATGCTAATAACCTGAATACGACGCTTTGGGTAAGGGATTCCCATTCTGCCTAGGATATACTCACCATATTCATGGAGGATAGAGTTAATTTTTTCGGCAGAATCCTTATTTTCAACGATAATTCCGATAATAGCGATTCTCGTTTCCACTCTTCGAATCCCTTCTCCATTATAAAAATAAATAAAAAAACCTTGTGCCCAGTGAGGAACAAGGATAGGAAATAAAACATAGATAATCCCATTGGGATGGATTCCCCCATGTTTTATAGCACTATTCTCTCGCCTTCTCATTTGGGACTACCCGCATGCTTCAGTACGATACTTTTTTGAAATTAACGTTTTGGTTCAACTCCAAGAAAAAGTTGTAAACTAAATCTCAGACAGTCACCTAAATACATGTTATTTATCTCACAATCTGCAGCAAAAAGCAATCTATTTTAGAGCAGTTTCCACCATTCGCAAGAATATAAACAAAGAAGTGGCGCTACCACCATAAAAAGTAGTTTTGCGACACTCCCTTAATTACTCGATTCGTCTGATCTAAGCAAAGGTCCGTTTTAAAAATTCCCGGGTCCGTTCTTGGGTTGGATTATTGAAGATTTGCTCGGGACTTCCTTCCTCGGCAATAACTCCTTTATCCATAAATACAACTCGGTCAGATACTTCTTTGGCAAAGCTCATTTCATGAGTAACGACTAACATAGTAAGACCCGTTTCCGCAAGTTCCTTCATAACCTTAAGAACTTCTCCTACCATCTCTGGGTCAAGGGCCGAGGTAGGTTCATCAAATAACATAACATCTGGATCCATCGAAAGAGCTCTCGCAATCGCTACACGCTGTTTTTGCCCACCTGATAATTGCCTTGGCTTCGCGTTAATATATTGTTCCATGCCCACGACTTTCAAATATTTCATAGCGACTTTTTCAGCCTCTTCTTTGGAACGTTTTAATAGTTTGATCTGCCCTACAACACAGTTGCTTAGAACATTATGATTATTGAACAAGTTAAACTGTTGGAATACCATACCTAGCTTCGTACGATAGGCGTAGATATCGTGTTTATCATCGAGGATATTTTCTCCCTGATAGATGATTTGACCGCCACTTGGTTTTTCTAACAGATTGATACAACGAAGAAGAGTCGACTTCCCCGATCCAGAGGAGCCAATGATGCAGACAACTTCTCCTTTATTTACCGAAAAATCAATATCCTTTAGGACTTCATTCATTCCAAAGGATTTGCTTAAATGCTGGATATCAACGACCTTTTCCATAGTCTCTCCTCCTCTCTAATATTTGTTCCCGTCGTCATTTCTTGTTCTACGCAGCATATCCTCAGGTGTTTCTACCTGCATTTGATTCCCTATCATAATGAAATTCTCCGGACCATCTAATTTCCTCTCGATAAAACGCAAAATCCGCGTGACAGTAAAGGTCATAATAAAGTAGAGAACACAGGCCACAAAAAAGGCTTCAAAATATCTGAAGTTGTTCCCTGCGACAGATTTGGTTTGGAAATATAACTCAGATACAGAAATTACGTTAAGCACGGAAGTATCTTTAATATTAATAACGAATTCATTGCCTGTTGCAGGTAGAATGTTACGAATGACTTGGGGTAATACGACATTCATCATCGTTTGAACATGATTCATACCGATAGCGTGAGCTGCTTCAAATTGTCCCCGATCGATAGAAACAATACCACCGCGCACAATTTCTGACATATAAGCCCCCGTGTTGATCGATACGATAAAGATGGCTGCCGCGAACTGGTTCATTTGTATACCAAAGGCCTGAGCTGAGCCATAAAAGATAACCATTGCTTGGACAATCATTGGGGTTCCCCTGAAGAATTCGATATAAGCAGAAAGAATCGCATTAATCCCTTTGAGGATAAACCTTTTGGCTCCGCGTTCGGGCATCGGAATCGTACGAATTACCCCGATCAACAAGCCAATGACCGAACCTATAATCGTACCAATGATAGACACTACAAGTGTCACACCTGCACCACGAAGGAACATTGGCCAGTTATTTAAAACAATTTTTATTACCCACTCTAAGGACATATTTCTCCTCCTTAAAAAACATCATAAAACCGACTGCATAAAATGTAGCCGGTTTATATGATCATTATTCAGCCTGTCATTCTTATTTTGCTGCTGGCTGATTCTTAATAGCCGTATCCATAATCGTTGTACGTTCTTTTTCTGAAATGCCTGCTAAGATTTCATTGATTTTTGGGGTTAGCTCACTTCCCTTTGCTAAACCTACAGCGATTGCCGTATCATCAGGTGATGTAACAAAACCGTCTTTGAATTCTACCATCTTGAAGTTCTTATTGGCAGTTGAAGCACTCACGCCTTCTGGGCGTTCTGAAACATAGCCATCAATGATTCCTGATTCAAGAGCAACTCTCATTGCCGGGAAATTATCCATAGCTTGCTTCTTATCTACACCTTTAATTTGATCGATTACAGAATAGTGGAAGGTATTGAGCTGACCCGTTATTTTTGCACCTTTAAAATCTTGGATGGAAGTTGCCCCGTCAAATTTTCCACCGGCTTTAACTACCATGACTAGATCAGATTTATAATAAATGTTCGAGAAGTCGATGGTCTGTTTACGCTCTGCTGTGGGCGACATGCCTGCGATGATTGCATCAATCTTACCCGAAGTCAATGCCGGTACGAGACCGTCCCATTCTGTTTTGACAATAACTAATTCTTTGCCTAAACCTGCAGCGATTTTTTTAGCGATTTCTACATCATATCCGCCCGCATATTCAGCATTGCCACTAATTTTGACACCACCATTGGAATTATCCATTTGAGTCCAGTTGAAGGGCGCATATCCTGCTTCAAGGCCTACCTTAAAGGTTCCACTTCCACCTGATGTTGCTGCTGGTGCTTTTGTATCCGGACTACTACTTGAACCACATCCTGCGAGTAGCATAATCACGGACAGCGACATTGCAATAAATAATGTCAATTTTCTTCTCATAATTAATTCCTCTCCTTCTTTGTGTTAAAGTTAATAATGTTTCATTCCTTAATTGGTAAAGGTATTTTTACTAAACAAAAAACGACCTGAGTAGAACTCAGGTCGCAATATGTATAGTTGCCCCTAATTCCCCCTCTTATCCCACATGAGATAGCACAACTCAATAAACTGGGAAGTCTATTGAGACAGTCCTGCAATTATTCACTGCAGACCCAGCAAGTAAAATCGAGACTTTTACAAGCTTCGGCGACCTTTCCTTCTCCTTAGTATCACTGCGTCTCAAACTCCACTAAAGACTGTTAAATGTCGCGCCTCTACCTCACCTTTAAGAGTGAGGTCTTATAAAATTGATATATTCACTCTACAACAACAGATAATATCTGTCAACCTAGCATCAAAAAATTTTCTAGAAATCTTTTAAGCAATTAGAAGTTTCCCTTCTCCTTCTCTGTGATGAAGGGGTAAAACCGAGTTTATCAAGCATATAAGCTACTTTGAAAAGCTAGCTTAAATTAGAAAAGTTAAGTTTGAATTGGAAAAACTTGCTTAAGAAAATAGTATTACTTTATAATAATTATATAAAAGCGAAATACATAGCTAACAGGCTGATATAATTCCCAAGCCTACAACAGAAAGGGGATAAGGAAATGCGACCTGGAGGACTAAGCGGGCGCGGCTCGCGTTCAAACCTCACTGAAGAGGAAAAGCTAAACAAGCCCGAGATATCTTCAGCTTTACTCAAGCGCATATTCAGCTATCTTGTCCCCTACTGGCCAAGACTTACATTGGTTTTTTTGGCGATCATTGCCTCGTCCCTATTTGGTCTACTTCCGCCTCTATTAACTGGGCGTATCATAGACGAAGGCCTAATTCGCATGAACTATTCCGTACTTGTTCAACTCATCGCCTTATCCTTTGGCGTTGTGGTTATAACTAATCTTATTGGTGTTTTAGAAAGCTATCTTAACACCTGGGTTGCTCAAAATATTACGTATGACATGAAAAACCAGATGTATAGCCATTTACTACAGATGTCATACCGCTTTTTCACCAACAGCAAGCAAGGCGATATCCTTACCCGTATGACAAGTGATATCAACGGTGTTCAAAGTGTTATCGTGGGTACCCTCACCAAGATTTTTAGCAACGTGATAATCCTTGCCACGACCATCGTAGCCCTATTTAAAATAAATTGGATACTTGCCATTATAAGCATCATTATTGTACCGCTATTCATAGTGCCCACAAAACGTGTGGGTGTGACACGCTGGTCACTTGCGCAGGAAACGCAACAGCAAACCGATGCCTCCAACCAGCTATTAAATGAAACATTAAGCATCAGCGGGCAGCTACTTGTAAAGCTATTTACAACTGAAGAAAAGGAATACGAGAAATTCGAAAAAATAAACCGTGAAACAACACGCCTAAGTGTCAAAGAAAGCATGGCGGGCAGATGGTTCCGCGTGGCTCTCACCACGTTTACCAGCATGGGTCCCATGATTGTATACCTTGCAGGTGGGTTCCTTATTATCAAGTTAGGCTCTAGCCTTACAGTTGGCGATATCACAGTGGTCGTCGCGCTCTTGGCACGATTATACCGCCCTGTCGATTCCCTCCTAAATATTCAAGTCGACATTATTCGTTCCATGGCACTATTTACCCGTATATTTGAGTATTTTGACATCCCACTTGAGATAAAGAACGCATCAAACCCCATAAAACCAATCGATTGCAAAGGCAAGCTGGTTTTTGAAGCTGTATCTTTTTATTACGAAAGTAATAAACCTATCTTAAAGAACGTGAGCTTTATTATTGAAAAAGGCAAGTCTGTAGCCCTTGTTGGCCCTTCGGGCGCGGGTAAATCTACCATCGTAAACTTGATACCAAGACTTTATGACGTTACAGAAGGGAAGGTATTGCTCGACGATAGTGATGTGCGTGATATTGACCTGAACTATCTGAGAAAATGTGTGGGAATGGTATCACAGGACCCCTACCTTTTCAACGGCACGATACGTGACAACCTCCTGTATGCCAACGCAAAGGTAAGTGAGTCCGACCTAGAAAGGGTCTGCCAGGAAGCGAACCTCTATGACTTTATCCGTAACCTTCCCGAGGGCTTAGACACCTTAGTGGGCAACCGTGGGCTTAAATTATCCGGTGGTGAAAAGCAAAGACTATCTATTGCACGTGTCTTGCTCAAGGATCCGAAGATTCTTATCCTAGACGAGGCGACCTCCTCACTCGATTCTATCAGCGAATCGCTTATCCAAGAGGCAATAGAACCGATTCTGAAAGGAAGGACCAGCGTGGTCATCGCACATCGCCTCTCAACCATTATGGCTGTCGATGAAATCATCGTAGTCAAGGATGGCCAAATCGTCCAGCAGGGTAAGCATAGTGATTTGGTCGGGCGCGTCGGTGTCTATAAGGAACTTTATGAAACGCAATTTAAAAAGGCTTTTGAAGACTTTGATAATCGTGAACAAAAAAGATAGAGGTTAGATGCTATGCGATTGTGGCACCAAGATTTAATCCCTCTCCTTCCGCGTCAACAATTATTGGGACAACATCGAGAATGCTGCGCTCTGCGTGGTAAAGGTTGGGGGAAAAAACATGCAATAGTTGACTATGTTTTTAAGTATAGTCCATCAAGACTATATGAGTATCATCTCCTTGTAATGAAGGAAATGGTAAAGCGCGGTTATCAACCCGATAAGATTTGGTACAACTCAAATTACAGAGGTAAAAATCTCTGCCCTTATAAAGGGCTAGAATATGGGTCAAATTATACTGAACACGTAGGTAAGCCTATTTACCCAGAGCATGATGTTGATTACTTAAAAGAGTGTATAGAGAATCTTAAAAGCAAGGGGATAGACTTAAAAGTTAATACTTCTTCTCCCTCAACCCATGATAATTCTAACTAAGTAATATATCCCGCCAGCAATCATAATAACGACCGAGGCTATATAAACCGCAAAAATCACCCCGCCTAACAAGGCAGGTGCACGCCACTTACTATATTTTATAAACGAGTATAAAACTAAGGCTGTTATACAAGCAAATTTAAAAATATCATTTAAGTGATTAGTAATCCACACGTTATTCAGAACACTCCTTTTTTATAAATTACTCCTATTATACTTTATAATTGGCATAAAAAAAATTAAAGTTGGAAAATTACCAGAAAACAATGTAAGAAGTACACACCTGCAGGTCAACGGATTATCCTTTCTGTTTCCAGTACAAATGGCTATGCCCGCTTGACTGTACAAGACGAAGGAATTGGTATCGCACCAGAGGCGGTTCCTATGATTTTTGAACGTTTCTTCCGCACGGATGAATCTCGCGCGCGAGCCACTGGGGGAGCGGGATTGGGGTTATCCATTGCGAAGTGGATTACCGAGCGGCATGGTGGACACTTAGAGGTTCTAAGTAGGCTTGATATAGGCACGAGAATTTCAATTATGCTCCCCCTAGCACCTCAAGTAGATTAATCCGCAAAAACTTCCTCCATTAATTTACTACCACTAAGTAATGACATTGTGCTATACTCTTTTTAGCTGAATATGAACCTTCGAGGTAGGGTGAAATTCCCGACCGGCGGTAATGATTGCCCGTGCAATCCAGCCCGCAACTCATTGCAGCTCTCTAGCTACAATGACTGACTTGGTGAAACTCCAAGGCCGACGGTAGAGTCCGGATGGGAGAAGGTACATACTAGATAAGACCAAGCGGTCATTTCTGGTTGTATGTATATGCCTCGAGGAAATATGATTTCCCCGAGGCATTTTTAGTCCTTTCACTCAGAAGATTTTATTCAAAACATCAATTCATTAATGGAGGCTTTTTTAATGTTACAGTCAAAGCAAGAATCAAACAGGGGCATCTGGTTAATTGCCCTTGGAGCGGCTATGTGGGGACTCGATGGTGTCTTTATTGTAGCCCTACTACAACATGTGACATCTTCTCAAATTGTCTGGTTGGAGCACCTGCTGTTATTCTTATTCTCCGCACCCGTGCTCCTATGGAAGCGTCAGGAGCTAAAACAACTCAATCGTGGGGACTGGTTTGCAGTTTTATTTATCGGCTGGGGCGGATCAGCTATAGCCTCGATTTTGTTTACCGCCGGATTTACGTACGGAAATCCAAATGTTGTCCTTCTCTTGCAGAAAGTTCAACCTATCTTTGTTATTCTTCTCGCCTCTTGGATGCTCAACGAACGCATGCGAAAAGACTTCTATGCTCTCTTCATTGCAGCACTTATAGGCGCTTATCTCCTTACTTTTGGTCTGCATATTCCAACTTCCGGAGTAAACTCCTCACAGCTTATCGGGTCGTTATATGCTATCGGAGCAGCCGCGCTATGGGGCGGCTCGACCGTCATGGGAAAGCGTCTTGTCGGGAAATTATCGTTCACGACTTTAACTGCACTTCGATTTGCTATAGCGCTACCACTATTGACCATCATTGTCTTCGCACAGCACCCAAACTGGCCTGACATTGGTCAAGCCCTCAGCTTAGCTCCAGTCTGGGCGAACCTGTTATTCCAGACTCTTGTACCGAGTCTCGTAAGTCTATTGCTCTATTACCGTGGCTTAAATGGCGTACGGGCTTCTTATGCCACCATCGCCGAACTCGCATTCCCAGCAACCGGCCTACTTTTAAACTGGGTTATTCTGCACCAGACCATAAATCTTGGTCAATGGGTTGGATTTGCTATAGTCTGGCTCGCGGTGCTGCAGTTGTCGCGAATGCCTAACGACCCTAAGTCAACGGCGAAAACTTCCGACGGAGCTAACTTCGCCAGTATATAGCATTTTCAAAATATGACTAAGTCAATATTTTCCCGAAGGGCTTAGTTACTTAGTAGCGATTTACTTCAATTTATGGCTTTTAAATAAACAACAAACGGCTAATTGGGTCATTAATATGCTCCCTCTTAGCCGTTTTCATATTCCTACCTATTTTCTTTAGTCGATGTGGTTTTTTTCTATAAAATCAATCACTTTACAGAGCCAGATCATGTGATCAACACCTAATCCCCAATAATCCTTTACTACTTTATAAGGATTTCCGAATTTTTCAACCCATCTTTTCTGCGCCCGCTTGTAGCCGCTATCTAAACAAAATTGATTTTTCCCTTGTTTATAAAGGTGGGTTACTAGAGCTTTGATTAGGGCTGATCCTACTCCTCGCCCCTGATAGGATGGCAAGACGTATAGACTCCCTAGTTCACCTACACCCTTCAGCTGATTCTTAGTGCATTCCCTAATCGCTTCACCACATGGTCCAAAGGAAATCGTACCGACAACAGTTTCATCCAGTTTAGCAATTAGGAAATATATATCTGAATCTGGCAGTTCCAGTGCTGAATTTAGTAAATGCTTTTTATGCTGAATTTCCCCAGCAATATCTTCTTTTAAATGCCCAAGCCCCTCTTTTTCGAACGCATCGGAAATTGATTTTTCGAAAACCTCATACGCAGATTTTATATCAGCTTGAGTAGGATTGCTTATGACTAAACCATCAATCAAAGTATTTGACACCCTCCAGTTCAATATTTAAGCTTCTAATACTTTTTCATAGCAGTAAAAGGGCTTTTCTTTCCCCATAAAACTTATTTTCCCAACAAAATTATACCCGAGTTTTTGAAATAATCCTTGGGCTTTTGTATTTAACGAGTAGGTATCCGTTTTAAGGAATTTCACTTCTCGGCTTCTGGACAATTCGTCAGCAAACCGTACTAATTCTACTCCAATACCCGCCTTCCGAAAGTCTGAACTAACTGCCATTCTATGAATCACCAATGCGTCCTCAGAGGATGACCATTTTAGCTCATTATATTCTTGCGGCTCATCGTTATTAATACATATAAAACCGACAACCCTATTCCCTTTAACTGAGACATACAAATTCCCTCTTTTGATATCTGCCGTAAAGTCTTTCGCTTGGGGGTAATTAGCATCCCATTGATAGTTATTTGACTTGTGCATTTCTTTAATAATTTCGGGTAGAATTTCCATGATGCTTTCTAAGTCACTCATTTCTGCTTTTCTAATCATATCATTATCTCCTCAGAAATTTTTAAGATTCGTCCAATCCTCTTTGGTACCTTTTCGCATTTTTGGGACTCGAATTAAATATTTAAGGTCCTTTTCAGATGAAAAGAAATCTCTTAAATATAAACAAATATAATGGCATACACCTTTTCTTTTGTAAATTACGTATTTGTAAAAAGTCCGTTTGCACCAGTTTGCCCCCACCATTTGCTACAGGTAAAAAAATTAGTGTATGCAACCCAGATTTTGATACGTTAACGCGTCATACTACTGCAAAATTAATGGTCTAATCTAAAACACACCCCCTTAAAATCGAGGCAGATTTATGATAATATGAATTTTATACACAACCATAAATAATAATTCAACACTTCCTTGGAAGCAGGTTCATTCTATATGTACGTATGGATTGAGATATACTTATAAAAACTAAGTAGAAAATAATCGCCAAAATACAAAAAGAGAAAGGGATAGAGATATGCGCCTAGCAACGATAAATTACTATGGAAATGAAATAGCGACCATTGTCTCGGATTTGGGATTAATTCCTATCAATTCTTTATCTAAGCTTGGATTAAATTTTGAGGATACCTTGTTGAAGCTCATAGAAAGTGGTCGAGTTGAGGAATTAAAATCCTGGTGGAACAATGAAGGAAAACTTCAAAAGGAACTTTGGTCGAAAGATTTAGTGCCCCATGACCAAGTCCGATATGCCCCCCTGTATCGGCAGCCTCGAAAAATCTGGGGCATTGGGCTAAATTATGTTGAACATGCTGAGGATCTTCATGAAAGTGCTCCCAGAACTGAGCCCGCGAGTTTCATGAAACCAGACACGACCATTATCGGCCCAGGGGATCCAATCAAAATTCCTAGGCAGTCTAAACGAACGACAGCTGAGGCTGAATTAGGAGTTATCATCGGTAAAAAGTGCAAAGACATCGACGAAAGTGAAGTCCTCGACTATATTGTTGGTTATACCACGGTTATTGACATGACAGCAGAGGATATTCTTGAACTTAATCCTCGTTATTTGACACGTTCAAAAAGCTTTGATACTTTTTTCAGCTTTGGTCCGCAACTTGTAACCACCGACGAAATTGATGATTTACTTAGTCTAAGGGTAGCGACTTATAAAAACAGCAAAATACACCGTATGAACGTTATTTCTAATATGACCTTTAAACCCTTTTGGCTTGTAGCTTTTCACTCTAAGGTCATGACGTTACTACCCGGTGATATCATTTCCACAGGGACGCCAGGGGCAGCCATCATAGCCCATGGGGATGAAGTGGAATGCCAAATTAATGGCTTTGCTCCCTTAACGAACAGGGTACTGGACTTAAAACTTTATTAATTGGGTCAAGGTAATTTAAAAAGATAAAGGGAAACATCCAAGTGAGAAATTTAAAGATGTATCAGGTTGATGCTTTTACAACCGAAAAATTCAAGGGCAACCCCGCGGGTGTGGTCTTGAATGCCGATGGATTAACTGACCAAGAAATGTTATACATTGCTCGAGAAATGAACAATTCAGAGACAGCCTTTGTTTTTAAGCCAGAGGGGCCTGACCATGAAGTAAAAATTAGATATTTTACTCCAAAAGCTGAAGTCCCTATATGTGGGCATGCTACGATTGCAGCTCACTACGTCCGGGCAGTTGAGTATGAACTAAACTCATCAACAATCCTGCAAAAAATAGGGATTGGAATTCTGCCCGTTGAGATTATTAAAGGAAATAATGATTATTCTATAGTCATGACACAAGGGAGCATCGTATATCTTCCCTCCCCTTCTAGTAAAGAAAGAGTGAGCATCCTTCATGCACTGGGATTGATAGAAGAAGATTTGGATCAGCGCTGCCCAATTCAAATCCTATCGACCGGAAACCCAAAGGTTATGATTGGAATCAAATCGAGAGATAAATTAAACACCCTCTCCCCTGATATGCTAGCATTAGTCCAAATAAGCCAAGTGATTAACTGCACGGGGTATTTTGTTTTTACCCTGGATTCGAAGCAGAAGGATGTTCTAACTCATGGAAGGATGTTCGCACCAGCCATAGGGATTAACGAAGATCCAGTTACAGGAAATGCTAATGGTCCCCTTGGAGCCTATTTAATCAAAAACGGGTTAGTAAAACATTATGGATCTAACTTTTCTTTCAAGGCTGAACAAGGGTATGCAATTGGCCGAAGCGGGTTGGTCAATGTAACCGTTAATCTAGAAAATGGTGAACCTAGAGAAATTAAAATTGGCGGAAAAGCAGTAATTGTATTCGAAACGATAATACAGATTTAGATTTAGGGCTACTCGATAATGAGTAGCCCTTTTAATTTCTCCCTTTTCCCTAAAACACGGAAGGCGCTTAAATCGCCTTCAATCTTATCATACATTTTACATCTTTTTCGCTATAATACCATTCGATGCAATAGCCATGTGGATCAATATCAGGATATGATGTTAGTTCATCAAAGGCTTTACTTATACGCTGTGGGTCCTCTATATAGTTTAATAGGGTGCGGCATCTATATTTTCCTTTTTCAATCATTGACGATTCACAATTGAATATCTCGTCTTTATCCTGTTCTATTTCTTCGGACGCTGCTTTGTAAAGAATAACTCCCTTTTCTGGCCGCGATATACCAAAGTATCTTCTTTCTGGTGTGAATGGGATTATGTTATGAAGCCTTTCATGGGCATCAAGAATACCTTCTGGAAAAGATTTTGCAGTTATGCAAAAGACTTTAATGTCTTTGTCGATGTTAATAATTTCTATATCATTTGGTACATTTGTTTCGATTTGAACTATAAACCTCCTCTTTGTTCTATGCCAAACCACACCAATCCTACGATCCCCGGATTCCATCGAAGTAAAAATTCTTTTAGACAAGAGCACCGTCCCAGCGTCTAAATGTAAAACTGCCAGGTAACAAGTCTGGCAGTCATTAAAATATTATATCATGTTTCATGCGCTTATCGGAAATATTTAGGAGCATAAAATCTCATTCCCCTGTTTACCCCTATTTAGTTATACATATACGTTCTGGTCAGGGGCCAGGAATTATCTACTCCCTTCGTAAATAGAAACTGGTGGAGATCGATGTTACCACAATGAAAGGAAGCTGCGCAGGAATTCAGGTAGAGCCGCCACATCCGGATAAACGTTTCATCTTTCGTTTTCTCTATTTCCGGAAGTGCTGACTCAAAGTTTCTCGCCCAATGTTCTAAGGTCTTAGTATAGTGTTCGCGCAGGCTTTCTAAGTCTATAAGGAAAAACTTATTCGCGACAAGGAGCGAGACCAACTCTTGTACAGCAGGGATGTATCCCCCTGGGAAAATATATTTATCTATCCAGCTATTTGTGCCCACTTCGTCATAGCCTGTTATACAATGCAGAAGAGATACTCCGCCTTCTTTCAAGAAGGATTTAATCGTAGAAAAATAACCATCGAGGCTTTCTTTCCCAACATGCTCAATCATTCCTACACTTACCACTCGGTCAAAGGTTCTACCTTTCAATTCCCTGAAGTCGATTTGCTGAACTTCAACCAAATCCTGCAATCCCTCTTCCACGATTCTCTCTAAGACCCGGGAGTATTGTTCTGAACTTAGGGTTATTCCTAGTGCTTTAACCCGATACTGCTTAGCAGCGGTGAGTACTAGTTCGCCCCAACCACAACCGATGTCGAGTAAAGTTTGACCGGGTTGTAAATTAAGTTTACGTAGGATATGCTCCACCTTGCTCTTTTGAGCCTTATATAAGCTATCTTCGGGCGTTTCAAAATACGCACAGGAGTATGTCATCGTCTCATCTAGCCATAAACGGTAGAAGTCATTGCCTATATCATAGTGAAATTGAACATCCTCTTTACTTTTACGAAGACTCTGCGTGAGGATCCTGCCCAACTTCACGTAGGCATTTTTCTCATGAAGAAAGCTGTTCCGACTCCGATAGATCGATTCAACGACTTTTTGAACCGCACCATCGATATCGATTTTGCGCTTCATGTAGCCTTCGCCAAAGGCCCGAGAAGGATCACTGATGATCTCCGTTTTTGCAATTGGCTCGTTAAAATTAAGACGAAACTGAGACTCTCCCTCACCATACCTCTTAACTTCCCCATCCCAATACTTGACTTCGCAAGGATCCGAAAACATATTTTTCATAAGGTTATCATAAAACAATTTATCAATGCTCATTTTTCACTCTCCTTTGAAATTAGCTATTTAGCAAATAACAGTTGTTTTTCATGCCGCAACCAGCAAAACGGGGGCAAGAGTAGTTTATCCAAAAAAGGCTAACTTATTGCTTTTAATCTTGGCCTATTAACACGTTAGTACTCAAACCTAACAAAAGCCTCCGGCACGCATGCCGAGGCTTTTGTATAATTGCACCTATTTTTGATACTTTCATTTATTCTAATAGATTACCGGCTTCCTTTATCATAAGGGACGGCTACCGCACGAGGCGCCTGGGAGGATTTAGAACTAAGGGCGAGTACAATCAATGTAGCAATAAAGGGTATCATCTTGTAGATGTCACTGGGGATCGGTGCCGTTGCCAGAAAGGGGATAACCGAATAGGTGGAGGCAATCGTCTTCATGAGTCCGAAGAAAAATGCCGCAAAGAGGACACGCAGCGGTTTCCACTGGCCAAAAATCATAACCGCAAGCGCTAAAAATCCATAGCCGGATACAGTCTCATTAAAATTTGTCGAGGTCGGCACTACGAAAACGAGCCCCCCAAGACCTGCCAAAGCCCCGGATATGAGCACCCCTGCATAGCGCATTTTATAGACGTTAATACCTACAGAATCTGCAGCATGGGGGTGTTCCCCGCAGGCCCTTAAGCGCAGTCCGAACCGGGTCTTATACAGAACAATCACAGAGACGATGAGGATAACAAATCCAAGATAGGTCGTAATATAGGCATTTTGGAAAAAGAGTCCGCCGATAACGGGGATACTCCCTAACACGGGTACAGATTCGATGCGGAAGGTATTCGTGAAGGGGATCTGCTGAACGCCATTGTTCTGGATCATTCTGGCTACAAAGATAGCAAAAGCTGGAGCAAACATATTAAGTGCTGTACCGCTAATAATTTGATCCGACTTCATATTAACCGATGCGAAAGCGTGAAGGAGGGAAAACACCATGCCAGTACCCGTGGATATGAGTATGGCTATCATCAAAAGGAGTTGGCCACTCATTCGGCCCCCCATCTGATTGATGAAGAAAATTCCAGTGAATGCCCCCATAATCATCATTCCGTCCAAGGCAATGTTCGTGACACCGCCGCGCTCAGTAAATAAGCCACCTAAGGCGACAATAAGTAGCGGGATAGAAAAAAACATTGTCTGCTGAAATATCAAAAACAGAATGCTCATTATTGATCACCCCTTCCTCTTTTTATGAGGAGTAACAGCAGTTTTCTGAAATATAAGGCAAAGGCACTGAAGTAAATAATACAAGCGATGATGATATCGATAACTTCCGGCACGAAGTTCAGTGTTTGCAGATAATTACCGCCCTGAGTTATATAGGAAATAAATAATGCAGAAAAAATAATCCCAAGGGGATTGGAGAGTCCCATAAGCGCCACTGGAATCCCGTTAAAGCCTTCCATAGCTAGCACGTCAACTACTTTGAGGTGACGTCCGCTTGCCCCGGAAAGGTATAACAGGGCACCTCCCAAGCCAGCGAGCATTCCAGCAATCACCATGGACAGCACGATACTCCGTTTAGCGTTGATCCCTGCATATTTACTGGCATTCTGATTGAAGCCGCAGGCTTTGAGCTCGTAGCCGAAGGTTGTTTTATTAATAATAATATAGATCAATATCGCCACCGCGATAGCAATCCAGATACCGCTATTTACGGTAGACATATCCTTCGTACCACCGAGGTGATTATAAAAGAAAGAATCGAGTCCACCCTTTGGTAGGACTGCCGAATCCGCAACATTCAAGGATTGTGCTTTCCTTAAATCATAGATAGTGGACTTAGTGAGATAATTGGATAAATACATCCCTATATAATTCATCATTATCGTGGATATAACTTCATGCACGTTTAAATAGGCTTTGAGAATTCCAGGAATTAACGCCCATAATCCACCGACTAAAGTTCCAGCAAGTAGGGCAACAATCCAGTGAAAGGGTGCGGGCAGAAACGTCCAAGTTACCCCTACGTAAGTGGCGACAAAGGCCCCCATAATAAACTGACCAGGAGTGCCGATATTAAAGAGACCGGTTTTGAAAGCAAAGCCTACGGAGAGACCGGTGAGGATCAAAGGGGTAGCAAAGTATAAGACTTGCCCCATTCCTTTAGCTCCCGTGCTGAAACCACCACTTAAAATAATCCTAAACCCTGCCCCTGCTTCATCCGGATTGCTTATCAGCAGGACCAGGAAACCCATAAACAAACCGATAAAGATGGCCATAATCGATGCGGCAGCTTTACTCACTCCCTCACTGAGGATAAGGTTTTTCAGAGTTTTCATGGTACCACCTCTTTCCGCTTGGAACCGGCCATATATAGGCCAAGTTCCTGTACAGTGGTTTCCTCAGGTCTTAAATCAGCAACAAACTCCCCTTCAAACAGAACCAGAATGCGGTCGCTGACATTCATGACCTCGTCCAGTTCCAGCGAAACGAGCAGTATGGCTTTCCCGGCGTCCCTTTGTTCCACAAGCTGTTTATGGATATATTCAATGGCCCCAATATCAAGTCCTCTGGTCGGTTGAACGGCAATCAAAACTTCAGGGCTAAAGTTGATTTCCCTGGCGACGATGGCCTTTTGTTGATTGCCTCCGGACATGCTCCTCACAATCGTCTTCGGGCCTTGACTACTACGGATATCAAACTCGGTGATCAGTTGATCAGCATACGCGTGAATTTCATTGAACTTAATGAAACCATGATGTTGAAATTCTGAAGTGAAATACCTCTTTAGAATTAAATTATCGGCAAGTGAATAGTCAAGTATAAGACCGTCTTTGTGTCTATCCTCTGGGATATGGCCCATCCCAAGAACATTTCGTTCCCGGACGCTCAGTTTTGTCATCTTATTTCCGTTAAGATAGATTTCGCCGCTCTCTAGGCGCTCAAGACCCGTCAAGGCATAAACGAGTTCCGACTGACCATTACCGTCGATGCCTGCAATGCAAAGGATTTCTCCTCTTTTGACAGCGAAGGAAACATTATTTACTGCCTTCTTGGAAGAACTACGTTTCGAGGTCACGGTTAGATTCTTCACTTCTAAGCAGGGATCGCCCGGATTGCAAGGTTTCTTTTCCACTGCAAATTTGATCTTGCGGCCTACCATCATCTCGGAAAGTTCTTCTTTCGATGTGGTCTGAACATCGACTGTTCCAATATATTTGCCTTTGCGCAGAACCGTGCAGCGGTTAGCAACTGCCTTGATTTCATTCAATTTATGCGTGATAAAGAGAATGGATTTTCCTTCTTTCGTAAGATCCTTCATTATCTTCATTAATTCTTCGATTTCCTGAGGAGTTAGAACTGCCGTGGGTTCATCGAAGATTAAAATTTCATTGTCACGATACAGCATCTTAAGGATTTCAACGCGCTGCTGCATCCCCACCGTGATATCTTCTGTCAGTGCATCGGGATCTACCTTCAAACCATACTGCTTTGAAAGTGCCATTACTCTAGCCCTTGCTTCACCCATTTTCAGAAAACCGCTTTGGGTTGTTTCAACCCCAAGGATGATATTCTGTAATACTGTGAAGTTATGGACAAGCTTGAAATGTTGATGAACCATACCGATGCCTAAAACATTAGCGTCATTTGGGTTATTGATTTTTACTTCTTTTCCTTCTTTCTTGATAATGCCTTTTTCTGGCTGATACAAGCCGAAGAGTACACTCATCAACGTTGATTTTCCTGCACCGTTTTCGCCCAGTAAGGCATGGATTTCTCCCTTGCGCAGCTGAAGCGTAATATCATCATTGGCTATAATCCCTGGAAATGATTTGGTGATATTCAACATTTCAACAATATATTCCATACCCATAATCATCCTTCTTGATTATTCAGTCGATGCTCAGCTTTACACCATCAAAATAAGGGGAAACAGGTGAATGATCACCTGTTTCGTTGTTACAATTAGGATATTTTTATTATTTAACGAACGTGACTTTGACAATTGAAACAGTGAGATTGGTAACATCCTTTGCTGCTTGGTCATTGGTAATTTTGATCTTCCCAGCAGCTAGGTCTTTAAAGACTGTATCATAGTTGCTCTGAGCAAACTTGGTAAATTTCGAAGTTTTCATAGGAAGCTGTACCCCATTTTTATCGGCAGCATAAACAAGGGATTGACCACCAGGGAACTTCTTATCATAGTAGTCTGTCAATACGGATTGAACAGAAGCAGCGAGTCCTTTCATAGCCGACGTTATGACCGTACCTGACTCAGTGCTTTGGTCTACATCCACGCCAATGACCTTTCCTTTAGCAGCCTCGGCGGCTGACATGACCGAATTACCTACCGCTCCTCCACAGGCAAAAATCACCTGTGTCCCTTCTGCGTACCAGGAAGCCGCGAGGGTCTGAACCTCAGGAGTTGCGTCGAACCCGCCAGTGTAGTGGTACTTAAGGTCAATAGTGTTAATGCCCATCTCTTTGGCAGCAGCTTCTGCACCCTGAACAAATCCATATCCGTAGCGGATGACTGCAGGGACAGCCATTCCACCCATGAATCCAAGTTTGGTATACCCGTCTTTGACAGCAGCGTAACCGGCCAGATAACCGGACTGCTCTTCAGCAAATGTAATACCCACGGCGTTCTTAGCCGTACGGTATTCTTTATAATCCGCATTGTGGGGGTTACCATCGATCAAAATAAAGGATACATTAGGATAGAGATCCTGAGCTTTGAAGATTGGTTCTTCAAATAAGAAGCCCGGTGTAACAATGACCTTCGCGCCACCTTTAACGGCAAGGTCAATCGCAGCGAGGTAAGCATCGGTGCTTTGTTCAGTTGGTTTGTAGTATTTATGTGTTATCTTGTTTTTCTCGGCATAAGCTACGATGCCTTCCCAAGTTCCTTGGTTAAAGGATTTGTCATCAATCGTACCGATATCAGTGATCATCCCAATTTCAAAGGTATTGTCCTTTTTGTCCGGACTCTCCGTTGTCGTGGCCTGTTTGGGCGTCGAGCAGGCCGTTAGACCAAGTACTAGAAGGGTAACTAAAAGAAGAGTTAGGACCTTTTTAATCTTTTTCATCCTTTTCAATTCCTCCCTTATCGTATAATGCATTATGTAGAGCCATTTTAATTATAACTGATTCCTCAGATTATTAAAGACTATTCTCCCATCAAATTCCTCGACATCATAATACTGGAAATCCCAAAATTCGTGCAATTAATTAAAAAATCGCCATTTTAAGCAAATGGCGATGCATGGATAATACTATATTCTGTTTTTCTCCAGACAAGGTTTTGTACACAATCTTCTCAATTCACATATCATAGATTGAAAGGGAATTAGAAGAAGGGTTGCGGATGAACGATAGAAGATTAGAATTGAGCTTAGTCCACGAAGAACGCATCGGGGATGCTCTTTTCTTATTGGGTACAATACTCGCCTTTATCGCCAATTATCAAGCTGAACAAGCTCTAATAACTACCCCCGAAGCTAAACCGTTGCCCAACCAATCTGCATATACAATCACATTAGCTAGTTGGCTTTTCTTTCTTTCGAGTATACTATTTACGCACGTAGCGATTATTCGATGGATGGAACTCAAATCAACAAGGAATTCAAAAACCTCACCCGTTCTAATCAAGGGCACTAAATGGGCTACCATTGGTAATATTCTTAAATCGGTTGGTTTTGGTCTCGCTGCAATCGGTTATCAGTTGAAAGCCAGTGACTAAAACCACTTTAAGGTTTTATCTAAAGACACTTCGCTTTCTCATTCGAATTGCCCAAATAAATATACCAATAAGGAAACCACATAGGGCAGGTAATATCCAGCCTAATCCATAATCAAATCCGGGTAAATATAAATGAGCAAAGTTAATTATTTGTTTAACTTCAAAGTTCTGTTGCAAGGACTCGGGTAATGCTTTGCATAAATCAAAAAAGGCCGCAATAATTGTTAACCCTGTGGTCCATTTATAAATGTCCCTCTGTTTGCGAATGAACGGGGTTAAGAGGGATAATAAGATTAAAGTAATTGCTAACGGATAGAGAAACATCAGGACAGGTATCGAAAGTTGAATAATAGTGTTTAATCCGAAATTAGAAATTATAAAAGAAAACACCGTGAATAAAATGGCATAATTCCGATAAGAAATCGACTTTGAAAACATTTCACTAAACATTTCCGAACAAGATGTAATTAACCCAATCGCTGTTTTTAAGCAGGCAACGCCTACGATAGCAGCTAGCAATACCTTGCCAATGAAGCCAAAATAATGAGCGCTAACCATTGATAAAATAATTCCTCCATTTTGGGCACGGCTCACACTACCTAAACTAGTAGCTCCCATATAAGCTAAGGAAGCATAAATGATGGTCATACCAATGACACTTACTAAACCTGATTTGCAAGTTTCAATGGCAATTGAACGAGGATTTCTAATTCCTAGCTTTTGAATATTGGAAATAATAATAATTGCAAATGCCAAAGATGCTAAAGCATCCATCGTATTATACCCGTCTAGTAATCCAGTAAACAGTGGCTGATTAACATAATTCCCTTGAGAGGGATACTGATTTACCTGTCCCATTGGATTTAAGTAGGTGGCAACGAGTAATACCGATATAAGGAGTAAAAAAACAGGAGTAAGATATTTTCCTACCCAATCCAAAATCCTCCCTGGTCTTAATGAAAAGTAAAGGGTTAAAGCAAAAAAGATAAATGAGAAAAGAAGCAAGCCCCCTTTTAAATATTCATCAGCAATAAAAGGATGCAAGCCCACTTCAAAGGCAACCGTCGCAGTACGTGGAATTGCAAATAGTGGACCAATTGTTAAATACAATAAGCAAGTGAATAGAACTGCATAAATCGAATGAATAGGTCTAGCCATATCAAATAGACTTTCACTTTGTGAAAGTGCTGATGCCGCAATCCCTAACATAGGTAATCCTACACCGGTAATTAAAAATCCAATAGTTGCCGCGAAAGTATGACTTCCAGCCGCTTGTCCCATTTGTACGGGAAAAATTAAGTTACCGGCACCAAAAAACAGCCCAAATAACAACGAACCGATCAGTAAATTCTGTTGAAGACCCAACTTTTCTTTCATAAATGATGTTACCCCTATAGTACAATTTTTCTAATAGATACGTATTAATAAAGTTTCGCTTAAATGTACGACCCCCTCAATTCAAGGGGGTCGAAAATCTTATACTTATTCTTTTCATATTTTACTTTAAATTGTTAACTTAATGTGATAGTTATCCCTAGCTTAGACTTCTTCTATAAATATTATACAATTCCTCATAGGTTATATCTTCCGGATGGTTTGCAAGCTTTCCTTTATTCTCCATCATTCCTTGGGCATATTCCCTGATTTCTTCATCAGTAACCACAATATCTACTTTAGTCAAGGTTTTCAAAATGCCCTCGAAAACTTTATAATCTTTAATTCCTAATAGAATGGGTAATTTGTCTACCTTTTCTCGGTTCTTAAATACACTTAAATATTCCACATACAAAACGCTATTAGCTAATCCATGGGACACTCCTTTATTATACGTAAGTGCATAACCCATACCATGAGGCAAGGAGGTTCCGGTTTGAGCGATCACGACCCCGCCCAAGGTTGAGGCATACATTAACTTTTCCCGATCTCTGAGAGTAAAACTTCCTGAAAGTAAGGAATCCAGACATTCTCCCCAAATTCTCAGGCCAGCTTCAACGAGAGCATCCGTTAAAATATCAGCATTTCTATTGAGATATCCCTCCACCAAATGGGACAGAGCATCTAGTGCCGTATTTATAGTGATTTTCAAAGGTAGTTCCAAGGTGTATCTTGGGTCTAGAAAAGCATAGGATGGAAAGATATTTTGCCCGTAATTCTTTTTTGTTTTTTCTTGATGCAAAGTAACAATCGCATATTGCGTTACCTCGCTCCCCGTACCCGAAGTCGTAGGCACAGCAACGATGGGAATGGACTGGAGATTTCCTTTTGCAAAAACATCCTTGCCTGTGAGGTCAGGATTCTTAATTAAGATACCAATAAATTTAGTGGAATCGAGGGGCGAACCACCCCCTATCCCCACCAAGAAATCTACTTTTTCCTCTTTTCCGATCTCTCCCGCTTTTTCGATTGTCTCGAGAGAGGGGTTTTGCTCAACCTCATCAAAAATAACATAGTCAATCAAAGCCCTTTTTAATGCTTCTTCCACATCTCTTAAAGAGCCATTTACTCTTGAAGACCCGGAGCCTGTTACGATCATCGCCTTTCGGCCAAGGCCCTTAAACTCCTGATATTTTTCAAGAATGACATTCTCCCCTGAGAAAATCTTACTAGGCAGATAAAAAGTGTTCATTCGTTCATCCTCTTTCGTTTGTTAACTTATACATATCTTCCGGGTAAATACTAACACCGCCACATTTCTGCGGCGGTCTGAAGGTCTACAGGATACTATTCCGATTTTTCATGTAGCGGCTCGACCGCACAGACAGACAGCACAGTGCCCCGCACCGTGAACCTAATGTCGGATTCCCCAAATTCGAGACCATAGATGCGCTCGGGGTCGTTCTGATACGACGGTCTCGGGTCTAGCGACAGCACGCCGAGGAGCGCTTTCCGTCGTTCCTCAGGAATGAGGCGAAGCCATTGCTCGGGGAATTCCACCTTCAGCACATTGTCCTTTAGCGAGTCGGCGAATCCCCCGACAGCACCCGGATGACAATCGGTATAGGGAAGGTAGGGCTTAATGTCGTAGATGGGGGTGTCGTCCATCAAGTCTGCTCCTAAAACGTGCAGAACCGGGCCGAGTTCGGGATGCAACTCGATGCCGTCTAGTTTGACGGAGGAAAGCCCGAGGGCATTTGGACGGAAGGGCGAACGAGTAGCGAAAACACCCATCCGCGTGTTACCGCCGAGACGCGGAGGTCGTACCATCGGAGACCATGTGTCGCGTGCGGCTTCGGAGAACTCCCAGATGAGCCAAATGTGCGAGAATGCCTCCAATCCGCGCAGGGCGTCGGGATTGCGGTATTCCGGCTCGAAGACGATCACCGCCTTCAAGGCATCGATGATGCCACTTTGACGCGGAATTCCGAACTTGGTCGGGAAATCTGTACGGATGCGGGCAATGATTTTCATGGAAGGACTCAAATTTTCTTTATATGTTGCCATATCTGTTCTCCTAAATTAATTGCTGCGCTAGTGTACGCCCCCCTAAACAAAAGGTCCCTCGGAACACTTTTAGGGATTTTTAACTTCTAATAATACAGTTTCTAACACATCAGCTGCAAGCAAAACAGTCTCCAAACATCTCAAATTCTCTTCTTTATATTTTTTAACCAGTTCTTCGCAATCCTCATTACCCAGTTTTTCGATGAAACGCTCTACATATAAAATACAATAACCTTTCAATTTCTCTGTTGTATGTGCCCGATGAGTAATACATGCCATTCCAATTGCAGCCACCCCACTACAAAGTGCTCCACAAGTTTTACCGCATCCCATTCCTCCACCAAAGCCTCCAATTAATTTAAAAGCATCATCGGAAATCTTAAGCTTATATTCATCTCTAACTGCGTATAAGAGTGATTCAGCACAGTTATAATCTTTATTAATATAATAGTCATAAATATGGTCCCTTAGCATAGCCTCATCCTCCTTTGATAAAAAATTTCGGCAGGTGCCAATTCATAAGCTTCCATTTTCCATTAATTTAATCCAAAACGTTTAAGTTTTTCGTGCTTCTTTAAGGATACTTTTCTTTAATCCCTACGTCAACTATCCTAACACAGGGGGGATACCCTTCAAAATAAAAAGTTCCCTCAAAACATTTAATTTGTCTGAGAGAACATAATAAAACGGCCGAATGGTAGGTACTCTGACCTATAAATATCCTAAATTTTTGCGTATAAAAAAGAGGGTACTCCTACGGCTTTAAAGGCCACAGAATTACCCTAAAATCGCTTAATAATTTTCAAGCGCCTCTACATACTGTTCTTGGAGTAGTGTGATGTCATTTTGAAGAGCTTCTTTTTCGAGGACCATCTCTGGGGATAAGGTTCGAATTTGCTGTTCCTTACTGTTTAATACAAACGCTATTGCTAACGCTTCCATATGTATCCCTCCTGTTTGTTAAATATATTCACTATTTTCTGACTACTAAAAGTATACCATAATTATCTAACTAATAAAAGCTTCTATTTTGCTTATTTATCTAAGCTTGTGATTCTTCAGACTAATTTTAATAGTTCTTTTTATTACTTTGTGATTGTTTTTCCATATGTTTTCGGGCATAATAATATGTATCGTAAATAAAACGTTGTTTTAAATAATGAAACTCTGGGGGAATAAAAAATGTTTAACTTAAAAGGTCGTGTCGCTGTTATTACTGGAGCATCCAGCGGATTGGGTACACAAATGGCTCATGGATTAGCCGAGCAAGGTGCCGATGTGGTTCTACTCGCTCGCCGCGAAGATAAATTACGTATAGTTGCTGAAGATATTGAAAGTAAATATGGCGTTAAAGCCCATGCAGTCACTTGTGATGTGACCCAATTAGCTTCTGTCCAAGCTGCTGTTCAAGCTACTATAGATCAATTTGGAAAAGTGGATATACTTATTAACAACGCCGGGATCGGCACGATGGTACCCGCAGAAAAAATGGAAGATGAAGAGTGGGAGCACAACCTATCCATTGACCTAACGGGTGTATTTCGTACGGCTCGTGAATTTGGTAAAGTCATGCTTGAGGCTGGCTATGGACGTATCATCAATATTTCTTCCATGTATGGTATAGTCGGAAATACCGCAGCTCCGGCTTCTGCTTACCATGCAGCTAAGGGCGGTGTCATCAATCTTACTCGCGCTTTAGCAGCAGAATGGGCAACCCGCGGCGTCACTGTAAACTGCATTTGCCCTGGCTATTTTGAAACAGAATTGACTTCCGATACTCTGAAGACTCAAGAATTCACCGCTTATATGGAGCGTACCGTACCTCTTCAACGTTACGGAAATACCGGTGAACTAAATTCTGCTGCATGTTTCTTAGCGGCTAATGAATCCTCCTATGTGACTGGAGTAATTTTACCCATTGATGGGGGATATACCTGCGTTTAATTTAATTCAATAACCTTACAACTAAAAAGCTGAAACTATTTAGCCCTCGCACTGGATCACTTTCCCAGTGTGAGGGCTTTTCTGTCTTTGCGTACGGAGTTATTTTAACAATACCAAACCCTATCCTACTTCTTTCGATCAAGAATTAAGAATGTATGTCGGTATCGGTTTTCATCATTGACAATACCTTCTTCTCGATCCCTGATCACCCACTCGGATTCATCGTACGCAGGGAAAAAAGTGTCCCCTTCGAAATCCGCGTATATTCGGGTCAAGTATAGTCTCTCTGTATAAGGAAACAATACCTCAAAGATCTGAGCCCCACCGATGACATAGTATTCCAAATCAGAGTGTGCGTACGCTAATAATTCATCAAGGTTATGAATGACTTCGACGTTATTATCCTGAACTTGATACGCTTCATTCTGAGTAAATACGATATGTTTGCGACCCGGAAGCACACGGGGCAAAGACTCAAACGTTTTCCTCCCCATGATCATCGTTTTCGTCCCTTTCATGGTTACCTCTTTAAAAAACTGAACATCATCGGGCAAGTACCAAGGAATTGTCCCCTTATAACCGATGACATTGTTCTGAGAAACAGCAACAACATAGCTAAACATATCCATGTCTCCTTTATGTTTCACTTTATCTTCAAGCTTATTATGTCACAGTGGCACGACAAAAACCGCTTATATCAAAAAGTATAAGCGGAGAAATCCCCTTCCTTAAAAAGAGCCTTTCACGCTTAGAGTGGAAATCAGGAGACTTAAGTCTTCTCGAACATGAAGTGTAATAGCCGCGCTAACTTCAATCGTTCAATCACCTTTTTTGTAGACTTAGATATCTGACAACCCTTTGCGGTGCTGCTTCACACCATCAGCAAGATTCAATGCCTTTTCCCATGTCTTTCCCGTTTCATACTTAAAAAACTCATACTAAATTGTTTTACTTATCATTTTCTTTTTTAAGTTCTTCCATCTGCTCTTTCGCGGCTGGAGACAATGCATCGACCAGGTAATTGCGATCTGTTTCCCGTATATCCTGATATTCCTGGTTTATTCTTTCATTAGCCCCTTCGATCTCAATCTTCAGTTCTCTGGCGGAGAATAAAGCGCTTCCTGCTCCTCTGATAATAAGCTGCTGCAAGCCGTCTGACGTTGCAACTGTGATATTATATTTTTTCTGATTTTCATGGGCGAATCTTTCAATATACGAGTCCGCCGTTTGCGCCTCCTTAGTAAATACCACATGAATATTATGATAGTCGATGACTTCCTCAAAATGCCCCTTTACACGGTAAGCATCAAACACAACGATAATATGACATTTTCGAATCCCCTGATAATTACTGAGAGTATCGAGTAGTTTCGTTCTGGCACCGTCCATATTCTCATCGACATGCTCTTTCAGTTCAGGCCAGGCATGGATAATATTATAGCCGTCGACAAGGAGATACTCTTCTTTGCTTTCCTTAGGACTGCCCACATAGGTAGCCGGCCCATAATAACTGTCGCGGGCTGTTTTGCTTCTTTTCCAGACCGATTTCTTCCCTTGGTTCGCATAGAAGGTGTTATTAATAATTTGGTCAATCTCCTCTAAACTGATTGACCGCTCTTCTGTATATGAGGCCTGGTTTGGGGCTCTTTCTCCAGACGAGCCTTTTTTCTGTAGATAACTTTCCAGATGCATGTATTCCTTAACAGCATCCCAGTTAACCAAAAAGCCTGTACCATGGGAACAAAAAACAGAACCTGTCGGGTTTTCTAGGTCTCTTTCCGAATAATAGCCGATACTTTCTATGACAACTTCCGCATTATGGCAGGGTTCGTACCCTTTCAGGCTGCAGAACAGCCTGCCAACACCTTGGGTATAGGCAACGACCTCTTTCTGATAATTCCTCAGGGTAATAACAGGGGCGCTCCCCACAAGAACCGCTATCTCGTCATTTATCTGTGATATTTCGCAGGTGCCCTGCATTTTCTCAATGTCAGTCATGGCTCTACCTACCATTTTCACCGGCAGTTCCAGCTGAAAGGCATAATAAGGCTCCAACACTATGGATTCTGCCTCCATTAAGCCCTGGCGTACTGCTCGGTAAGTGGCCTCTCTGAAGTCACCGCCGTCAGTATGCTTATTGTGTGCCCGACCTGAGACTAAAGTGATTTTCATATCAGTAATCGCTGACCCTGTTAGAACTCCTTTATGAGTTTTTTCTTCCAGATGGGTTAAAACAAGTCTTTGCCAGCTCTTACTTAAGATATCCTCACTGCATTCTACCCCAAACTGTAGACCGCTTCCCGGCTCACCCGGCGTGAGTAATAGGTGGACCTCCGCATAATGCCGCAAGGGTTCGAAGTGTCCTACCCCTTCTACGACATTGGCAATCGTCTCTTTATACACAATCCTTCCTGCATCGAAGTCCACCACAACACCGAAACGGCTTTGGATTAGGCTCTGCAGGATTTCAATCTGCACCTCTCCCATGATCTGCGCCTGAATTTCCTGTAAATGCTCATCCCAGACAATATGGAGTTCCGGCTCTTCTTCCTCAATCTGGCGCAACTTCGGAAGCATCATTCGTGGGTCAGAGCCTTCGGGCAGAAGTATCTGATAGGATAGCACGGGTTCCAATACGGGTGCATCTGAAGCTTCTTCTATCCCTAGACCTTCCCCTGGTCTAGTCTGGCCGAGTCCTGTTACAGCGCATACAGAACCTGCCTCAATCTCATTCACTGCCTCGAATTTCTGTCCGGAATAGATACGAATCTGATTAACTTTCTCTTTCCAGGTGCTATTCATTAAGACATCTTTTACCTTAAGTTTTCCACCTGTAATTTTCATGTAGGTAAGGCGGTTCCCCTGCTCGTCTCTTGCTATTTTGAATATTTTAGCTCCGAATTCATCGGGATAGGAAGGTATCATGGCATACTTCTCAATGCCCTGTAGAAATTCCTCAACACCTTCTAATTTTAAAGCGGAACCAAAAAAGCACGGAAAAACTTTGCGCCCCCTGATAGCTTTTTTAATCTGCGCAGCTTCAATTTGTCCCGTTTCCAGAAAGGTTTCCATCATTACTTCTTCGCACATGGCCAGTTGATCATAAAAATTGTCTGTCTGGACTTGTCCAAATTCAATGCATCCCTCATCCAGCTGCTTTTTTATTTCTGCCATTAACTTGTCCTTATCCGTCCCCATCTGATCCATCTTATTGACAAATAAATAAACAGGGATCTGATACATGTCAAGCAGCCGCCATAATGTTTTGGTATGCCCCTGTACCCCATCCGCACCGCTTATCACTAAAATGGCATAGTCCAGCACCTGAAGTGTTCTCTCCATTTCAGCCGAGAAATCGACATGGCCTGGGGTATCAAGTAAAGTATACTGAGTCTCACCGATTTCAAATATGGCCTGCTTGGAGAAAATAGTGATTCCTCTTGCCCTTTCAAGCTCAAAGGTATCTAAATAAGCATCCTTATTGTCCACTCTTCCCAATTTTCCAATTTTACCGCTTAGATAAAGCATGCTCTCTGATAAGGTGGTCTTGCCCGCATCCACATGGGCTAATATGCCAATAACTAATTTTTTCATATGCGACCGAGCTTTTCTACAAAAGGAATATCTGCAGGAGCAAACTCGAAAGCATTTAACTCATTTGCTTTAACCCATTTTACCTCTTCATGTTCTAGAAGCCTTAAGTCTCCTGATTTCCATTCAGCATAAAAAGCAATAAGCTTTATCCTACCTGAAGGATACTCAAATATGCTCTCCCCAAACTTTTCTCCAACCTCAATATCAATATTCAATTCTTCTTTAATTTCTCTCACAAGGCTCTCTTCTGCAGATTCATTAGGTTCTAACTTTCCGCCTGGAAACTCCCACTTTAAACCTTGAGATTTCTTTCTACCCCTTTGGGCAATAAGGATATTATTATCTTTTTTAATAATAGCCGCGCTAACTTCAATCATTTAATCACCTTTTTTTATAGACTTAGATATCTGACAACCGTTTGCAGTCTGCTTCATATTGCATCAAGATTTGGACTTCAGAAAGTTGGCGCGTGCACCTACAAATTAGTCGAGTTTCTTTTTCAACTGATAATAATCCATTGTTGAAGCGACCTCAAAGCCACAAGAGCAGTAGAGATTTAAAGCATTTTCATTCTTTACCTCAACTTGAATCATAATATCTTTAAAATTCTCCTCTTTCAACAGATCAATAGCTCTTGAAAGAATACCTCTTCCATAACCTTTTCTACGATACTCTGGGAGCACTCCAAAACCGTAAACTCCAGCAACGCTACTACTAACTTCTAAATGAATCTTGCCGATCACGATATGATTAACCTCTGCCAAATAGATTCTCATACCACATTTCTCTTCTTCTTCAGGTATGAGCATCTTCTCCTCATTATATTCTTCCTCAAAACAGAGGGAGTTTAGTCTCTCAATGGCTTGGGCATCGTCATTGCTTGCTTTTCTTAAAACCACTTTAGAAATGTCTAGTTCTTGACTGGGTTTATTTCTTAAAAACATTTCATATTCTGAGTGAACATGTTGGCCACCCGGTATACTCTTAATGAACTCCTGCCCTGCGATCGAACGGTGATCACTTAACAAAAGCAATCCTTCTTCCTTTCTCTTACTCCATTCCTCTTTGACCAAGGAAAATAGGGTTTTCGAAATCCCTTTCCTACGATATTGAGGGTGCACCATGCCATTGACTTCAAGGTTCTCTCCCCCAAAATCACAAATCCCCATATAGCCAACGAGAAGTTCTTCATCATAATACATAAACTCATTAACGGCTTTTAAGCCTCCAGATTTCCCCTCTGCTCGATGCAACTTATAATCAAGTTCCAGTTTTAGCGTCGTTTGATCCTGTTCTATGCAAAGTTTTTGCAGATTAAAGATATGGGTATAATCCTGTAAATCGATGTTTTCTTTTAACTTGATGAAAGGATTTATAAGATTAGTCATAAAAAACCCTCCTACTTACCTAATAATACCAACAGATCTACTACTCTATCCTTCTACGCAGTGGGAGGGTCAATGGGATTGTTAATAGGATAACAAATGCAATTATAAAGACGGTGGACCCAATTCCCATTTGATCACTAAGGAGTCCGTAAAGGAAGGGAGAGACTGCGCCTGAGCCAATCGTAGCCGTATAAAAAAGGCTAAAAGCCTGTTTCTGTTCTTTTTCACCCACTAATTCCGGTACACTTCCGTAGAGGACTGAGGAGGTTCCATTCAGGGCTACCCCGAGAACCGGCGCAAGAATTAAAGCAGCATGAAGTGGAAGAGCCTTAATCCCCAAGATACATAAGGCCGTGGATATTTCGGTGATGATCACCGTTCGCAAAGAACCGAAACGAGTGGCTAAAATTCCGCAAGCCAGTTTCCCCACTGCCCCACCCGCAAAAACTAAGGTCAGTGCCACTCCAACTAAGGCGATATCGCCGCCCTTCTCGCGTAAAAGAAAAGGAAAAAAGGTCAAGAAACCCATACGTGTCGCACTATCCACGACTCCGATCAAGGATAAGGATAGAAAAGGAGATTTCCCCTTCCAACTGAAGAGTCTAACCTTTTCCCGAGGTCGTTTTTCTAGAGATGGCTTTTCTTGCGAGGACTTTTCCGGAGTACTTGATCCTAAGGGGTTAAAATTCCGCGTAAGCCAGTATAAAAGCCCTGCAATTAATAAACCTAAGATTCCAAGTGTTCGCGAAGCCGTAGACCAATCAAATTGAGTAATGAGAAACGCAGCAGTCGCGGGAAGAATGAGTTTACCGAGATCCCCACAAAAGTTAAACGTACTAAGGGCAACGCGCCGCCGCTTCGGATCCGGATAAGACGATGTAATTAAAGAGGAGGAAAGAGGATGTTGTACGCTTGATCCTAATCCCCCAATCACCAAAAAAATCCCTAAAAAAATTGTCGTCTTCCCCCACCCCAGAAAGAACATTGCAGAACCCGTCAAGACTGTTCCAAGTATCAACATCCTTACTTCGCCTAAACGAAGGGAGATTATTCCTGCGGGGACCTGAAATAGAGCCATTGTCCCGGAAAAAAGTGTCTTTAAAAAACCAACTTCAGCAAAGCTTAGACCGAGTAAACCCTGCCAAATCGGAAAAAGGACATAGAGCATATCGGTAAGCCCGTCATGAATGATATGGGCTAACCCTCCCGTGGCCAAGGCAGCGCGTTGTCTCTTGATTTGTAGGGGATCATCCTTTGCGTGTTCAGCTATAACTTTCAATCTACCCTCCTTTGACAAGAGGACAATTCTCTTGTCTGGACAACAATTATTTATTCCCTCTTAAGCGCGGGCCTCATGATATACGACCATAGAAGAACATAGAAAATCGAGAAATACAAGGAATCTAGCCATTCTCCAGCCCAGGGCGTGAAAAAGGTCGTTGTTAACCAGATATCCATCGGCATTATCTTTCCCTGAACTTGCGAGGTTATCGGAATCACCCATAACGTTTTTCGGATGAGTTCAGAGGCGACATAAACGATGATTGGACTTCCCCCGAGCAGGATAAAGGGTTTAAAAATTGTGCTGATTTTCCAACGATCAATTAAGACATAAAGGAGTACAACAAGAAGATAAGCTAACCCCGAAGTCAATAAGACATAAGTACTTGACCAGACATTTTTATTAATAGGAATCCATTGATCAAGAAATGAACCCAGGAAAAGTAAGAAAGCACCGCACGAAAATACGGTCAGAAGCGCCTGATTCTTATATTTATAGGGATGCGATAGTACTTGTCCTGCAGCTAAACCAAAAAGACCGGAGGCTATCGACGGAAGAGTACCGAGTATTCCTTCTGGGTCCCACTCAGGGGTATAGAGATGCCCTTGAAGGAATCGGAGGTCGATTGCTTGAAGGAGATTTCCTTGTTCAGGCACCGTGGCAAAGCCGAGAATCCAGGCATAAATCAAGACAATACCAAAAGCCAAGGACAGGACGATCACTAGCTTTTTGAGTTGATTACCCTTTAAAAGCGGTTTAAGGAACAGATAAATTAATCCCGAAAATAAATACACAATGGCTAGCCGTTGCAGAACCCCAGGAAAACGAATCACGTTCAAGTCGTAAAGCGGAAAACCGTTAAGAAACAAACCCAGAAAGAATAATACGATACTTCGTGTCAATAGATGCCCGAAAATCGAAACCCTCTTATCCCCTCTCTCCAGCCGCCTATCGATTGCAAAAGGGATAGCCATTCCCATGATGACGATAAAAAAAGGAAATGCAAGATCCGCCAAGGTCCAACCATTCCAGAGGGCATGCCGTAGTTCGGGATAAACCCTTGAAGAATTTCCGGGATTATCCGCGATAAGCATTAAACCGATAGCAAGACCGCGAAAGGCGTCAATCGATTTTAAACGACTAGACATATCACGATTAGACCTCCATAAACTCATAAACCCACTCCCTAACTTCAGGTCAAACTCATTGAGTTTATCTACTTTTTTCTCCTTCGTTTCCAATAAACTCATACCACTCATCATAAATAGCTCGCAGATCACTATCAAGATAATTAAGTGCTTTATCTTTGATATCCTTAGGCACTCCATAATGCGCTTCTGCAATAGAACCTGTTATGGCAGCCAAAGTATCGCTATCGCCACCAAGTGAAATAGCTGTTCGTATAGCATCTTCGAAAGAAGTTGATTCCAAAAAGGCTTGAATCGCTTGTGGTACGGTATCTTGGCAAGTCTCGTTAAATTTGTAAGTGCCTCTGATATCGTCTATTCTGAAATCCAACTCATAGTAATTAAGCTCGATTTTATCTCGAATCTCACCTTTAGTAAATCCACGACGTGCCATATAAATCGCAACCGCAGTAGCTTCAGCTCCCTTGATGCCCTCGCTATGATTATGAGTTACTCCAGTGACTACTTCAGAGAGTCTACAGGCTTCACTTTCCGTTCCAGAGGCAAAGCCTACTGGACTTATCCGCATAGCAGCACCATTTCCAAAGCTGTTGTAGGGTTTAGGATCATCGCTGAAAACCCATCCCGAAAACATTCCACCGTAGCCGCAATGGGGATACCTACGTCCGATTTCCTGCATATATTTAATGGTCATTCTCTCAACTAGCGAGTAATATTCACTGTCATTGCCATATCCGCTAAATGAGGTTTCTGTTTTTTTCTCTGCTTCCATAATTGCCTTGGCAACTGCAAGTGTCATAATACTGTCATCCGTTACCTGACAATCCTCTGTAAATAGTTTGAAATCCTTATTTCTATGATTATTAAATTCAAATCGAGAGCCAACTACGTCTCCAATAATTGCACCTAGCATTAGTTTTCCCTCCAATTTCTTTCCCGCCTTACACTCTAAGTCTTTAAAACACGTGCTCTAAATCAGTACGCAATGTAGCAAAAGGTATTAGGCGATCAATTTCTATATCCATGCTTTTTACCTCAATGGGATAATATTGCAAATCAATTATACATTAGCGCTTTTAGGTTTGCCTATATAATTGTTCATACATTTGTATAAAAAAGCCGCCGATCAAGGAGTAATCCCTTCAATCGGCGGCCAATCTAAGGCCTTATTCCTACCTACTATTAAACTGTTTTACTATTACCTGGTTGCAGTTCGCTTAGTTTCTATTTAAAAAATCAAGGGCAAATTGTACATGCAATGCTGTACCATATTTCATATAGTCTTCATCAAGCTTGAATTTCTCATGATGTGGAGGATAGATGCAACCCTTATCTTCATTTTTATATCCCATAATTGCATAAACTCCTTTGGCCTTTTGGAAATAGTAAGACATATCCTCAGAAGCCATTTGTTTACCTACAGGTAAATTATGTCCTTCGCCAAAAACTTTTGTCGCAGACTTGTCAGCCAGTATTGATAAGTCTTCATCGTTATAAAGGCTAAGTGTGCTTTCCTCGATGATTACCTCAACTTTAATTTCATAGGCATCTGCAATGGCTTTTGCATGTCTTTTGATCGCTTCACGAACAGTTTTTCTAACATCAGTGTCAAAGTATCTCATCGAAATATCAATTTCTGTGTATTTAGAAATGATATTTACCTTGGTCCCTCCGGTGAACTTTCCAACAGAAAGTACGACGGGTTCCTGTGGATTAACATTCTTAGTTATTATTCCCTGAAGATCTGTAACAAAAATACATGCTGGATGAATTGTATCCTTTGCAAGATACGGAGCTGAACCATGACCTGATATCCCTTCGAACTTAACATAAATAGTATCACACCCTGATAACCTATATCCGGAAACAATATTTACATTTCCTGTTTCAAGAACTAGTAATCCATGCATACCAAAACAAGCATCAACGCCGTCCATTCCACCAGCTTCAATTATTTTTTTCGCACCAGAAAATGTTTCCTCCCCTTCCTGAAAGAAAAATCTAACTTCACCCGATAGATCATCTTTCATTTCAGATAGGATCTTAGCAGCCCCAAGAAGCATGGCAGCGTGAGCGTCATGACCACAAGCATGCATTACCCCAGAGTTTATGGATTTAAATTCAATATCTGCTTCCTCTTTTATCGGAAGAGCATCTATGTCTCCCCTCAAAGCTATTGTTTTTCCGCTTTTGGCCCCCTTTAATGTAGCTATCAAGGAAGCGTTACCTACTTTTCGATAAGGTATTCCAAGTTGATCTAATTCCGCCATAATTTTTTCTTGAGTTTTAAATTCCTGACCACTAATTTCAGGATCTTTATGTAAACTTCTTCTGAAATTGATAATGTAATCCTCAATCGATTTAGTTTTATCTAATATCATTGACATAATTTGACTACCTCCCTATTCTTTAATAAACATTCTCGTTTACGTAAGATACTCTATTATTCTATCGTCTCTGACTTCCCAGCTGGAACAGTCATCAAAATAGAAATAATAGCTACCAGTACCATGCCCAGATTGAACAGCAAAGCAATCGCAGCGGAATAACGGATTGAAATATTGTCAACTCGCCCCCAGAAAATACCTTCAGAAAAATGAACGCTTCTATTGCTAAGCCCAGTGAATATTGCTGCTGAAATAGCCACCCCAAAGGCTGCACCTAGGGAGGACGCCATTTTATAAATCCCTGAGGCTGAACCGGCTTTTTCTGTCGGGACTGTCGATAAGGCAGCATCGGTAGATGGCGTTGCATAGAAACCTAAGCCAATTCCAAAGAGAGTAAAGCCTATCGTAGCGATTATCATGTATTGTCGAGCTAACACAAAGGTAAATGCAGTCATCAAAATTCCAATACCGGTAATAATACAGCCTAAAACCATCGGTTTGCGGGCACCCCACTTTTGCAGCAGTTTCTCACCCACTCTGATCGTCATCAAAATGGCAATCAAATACCCTATGGTTAACAATCCTGCCTGAAAAGAAGTTAGCCCTGCTCCTAATTGTACCAATGTCAAAGCAACAATCAATGTACCCGCGGCTCCATTGAGCAAGAAATTAGAAATAGTAGCTCCACTATAAGTTTTATTGCTAAATAAATTGAAGTCAATAAAGCTGTTTTCTTTGCTTCTTTCAATCACGAAAAATGCGAAGAGCGCAACAACTGCCAGTACGGTAAGACCCAATATAACAGGACTTGACCAGCCTATTCTAGCCCCTTGCCCAATCACGACATTTATTGCAACCATTCCGGTCATGAAAGTAAGAACTCCAGAAAAGTCGAAACTCTGATTTTTATCACTAGGAGGATTCTTACTTTCCGGTGTTCCGCTGATCAGGAAAAAGCTGCCTATTGCTATAATAATGGAAATCCAGAATATCCAGCGCCACCCAATGGTCGATGCGAGAATTCCTCCAAAAAGTGAGCTAACACCAGATCCGCCCCAGGAACCAATCGACCAGAAACTAACAGCTCTCTGCCGTGCGGCACCTTGATAGTAAGCCTTAATCAATGCCAAGGTGCTAGGCATAATGCAAGCTGCAGAAAGGCCCTGGATAATACGCCCTGTCATCAAAAAGGTTGCGGTTCCTTTAGGTGATGCAGCAATCAACAGAGAGCCTATGATGCTCAGAATGAGCCCAACCTTTGTGGTTTTGACACGGCCGAATCTGTCACCCAAGCCACCAATGACAACGATAAAAATGCCTGAGAATAGAGCTGTTATACTAACAGCAATATTACTGGTATTCACATTGATACCCAAATCCGTACGCATGGTTGGTGCGATATTTAAAGTTGTTTGCGCAAAAAGCCAGAAAGTAATAACGCCCAAAACCATACCCAGCAGTAATCTGTCATTTCCTTGATATTCCTGTGCTGTTACTTTATGCTGTTCCAAAATAATAACGTCTCCTTAAAATAATAATGTTAATCAAAAGCATACTTATATCGGCAAATAACATTATATAAACTTTGAGCCACTTCAAATCGCAGAACCTGATTCAAAATACTATGCTCATGAATATCCCTCCTTTTCTGGAGTAGGAACTCCTTTTCAGCCATTTTTAGGGAGTCCTTGCTATATATTGGTCTAAATTTAACCTAACTATTCTCTAATTTAATAATCCTTATATGAGAAAGCGACCCACTATTCTCACCAAAAAGTCATCATCTGTTACATGTTGTAAATAATCAATGACTTCCGGATAAGGACGAATCATATCTGCCACATCCAATAGGGCCAGACCCATTTCCGATGTAATATTGTTTGTCGCTTTTTTCACCTAACCATTCATTCATTTTTTCATTAATCCATGATGAAGTATTTATAGCAGATAAATACGCTTAAACTTTTTGGGTCAAATAAAATCCTCTTTAATTCCTGAATATCTTCTGTGGGGAATTAAATTTTAAAGAAGTAAACCTTAAAGACTTCATTGCTTAAAGATATTATCTTGAGCGTCATCCTAAAAAATACCGAATGTTATCTATAATTTGCGCAAAAAAACGGGCTGAAAATTGCACTTTTCAGCCCGTTTTTTTCCTATTTTTCGCTCTGAAACCACTACATATAGTGGCTGACACGCCTCATTTGTCCTTTAAACCACTATTCGTCATCAGAACTATACTTCAAAGTGCCTTGAGGATACAAAAAAGATGCCGTCCGAAGCTGGTGGGGCCTTCAAATCCAAAGTGTAAGGCCACGGATTATAGCAAATAACCTGGACGGCACATTCACATCTAGGTTCTTTGATATTTTAAGGACTTAATTTTAAACTTTCAACTTTGGCGGCTTCAACATTAATATAATTGCAAATCCGACTACGGCAGCAATTCCTGCTATTAAAAATGCAGTGGAAAAAGCCTTGGTCGCGCTGAAGTAGGCAATGGTGTATGAAGAAGCCACCGCACCTACACCAAAGCCAAAGAGAACCATACCATAATTTTGGGCTGCGTTTTTTATCCCCCAGAAGTCAGCTGACAATGCTGGGAATACTCCAAGATATCCGCCATACGTGAAGCCGATTATAGCTATGATGACCAGCATCAGATATGCTTTTACAAAGGACACACAGATAATAGATGCTGCAGTAATTACAAGAAGGAGCAGCAGAGTGTTCTTCCTGCCCAATTTGTCTGAAACCCAGCCCCAGAAGATACGTCCTAAAGAGTTACAGCCTGCAATAATCATAACCCCTGAAACAGCAGCATCCTTAGTCAACCCGCTACCAGGCTGCAGACCAAGTATTTTAGCCATGGGTATCATCATAGAGCCTGCAGCGGTAGCACACATAAAGGCGAAGGTCACCATGTAGAACTGAGGCATTTTTAGCACATCCAAAGGAGTGAAGTTCTGAGTAACTATTCCATCCTTAGGTGCCGGAGGTGTCCAGCCCTCAGGTTTGAAGCCCTCTGGAGGATTTTTTATAAAAAATGATCCTAGAACTGTAACAAAAACAAATATTACACCCAAAATGGCAAAAGTGCTCAGTACATCGTTGCCGCCATTTCTCTTTATTAAAGCTTCAGCAACTGGAGTAAATACCAAGCCTCCAAATCCTAGAGCTGAAACGATTATTCCGGTTACAAGACCTCTTTTGTCAGGAAACCATTTTTGGCAGGTAGCGATAGTAGTTGTATAAGCCATCCCCATACCAAAGCCGCCTAAAACGCCATATGTCAGCCATAGCATCCATGGTGTCGCTTCAGTAGTGTATTGCGCAAGGAAAAAACCAACCCCCATGATAATACCTGCGGCAATTATAACAGGTTTAGGTTTCTTTAACCTATCCTGAATTCTGCCTCCCACTATACTTCCGAAAGACAAAACACCGAGTAGAAGGGCATATGCCAGAGTTCCATAAGTGGCAGGCCAGTTAAACAATGCTTTTGGAGTTGATGCATTAATAATCAGGTACGACTGGAATACGCTCCATATATACGCAGTACCTAGGCACATCTGAATAATAATACTTGCGATAACCGGCACCCAGCGATAATTTTTACTTGCCGGTGTAGTTGTCATTAAATACTCCCCCTTTTTGCAAATACTTATGCTGTCTTTGTGTTTTGACATAATACCTATAATATGAAATATCCTCTAAGTTAGTTCCAATTGATACTGTTCAATACATCACCTCCCTTTGCTTCGGCGGCTGAATTTTTCAACGTCGGTTCTCATGCAGGAGCCGTCAGGACTCCAGCAGATAAAGCCGACGCCGGGATAAGGAGGCCAACACAGTGGGCGATATCTTCCGGCGGAGGCAGTCAATACTTTGCAGGAGGACCGGTTTCTCCCGCGCCTGCTTTTTCTTCTGGTGTTACCTCATGCTTCATGGTTCACTCCTTTCTCGAAAAAACAAAAAAGGCGCTGCCTTTTTGTAAGACAGCGCCTTTTTGCTATTTAAAAAGTCACTTTTCAAGTTCAATTTTTTCAAGCTTTTTTCCGTTCGCCATTCAAATTAATACTACATTTTGCTCTATGCTTTTAAAATAAAATAATAATTGCGTATCAGTATACCTTCCAAGTTATCGACTAAGACACTTAGAAGAATATTTATAATTTTTCAAAAGTATTCTTCAATAACAATGCATCTTTCTCTACCAGAGGTCCCTCTACAATTATACATCCTTTGACGTTATAATCTTTTATGGCTTTTAAACACTCTGAATAGTTGAAATCACTTTCTAATAAGGGAAGATGGTTTTTCTCACCTTTTTCATTGTAGTTTATTCCACCCATGTGGATATGCAAATCATCTAGAGCAGACCTGCCCAACTCATCCAGCACGTATTGCAGTACTTTTGCAAAATCATCATAGCTTTTTAAGCAGCCATTCTGTCTTGCATGTATATGAGAAAAGTCAATACATAACTTGCAAGAACTTACTTCTTTACAGAGAGAAACTAATTCTTCAAGTGTCCCAAACTGGGTTCTTTTTCCCGTAGTCTCAAGCCTATAATCTATTTCTTTATATGGAAGCTTTAACAAGTTTTCTTTTATAGTATTATAAGCCTCCTCCTTTGAGTCCTTTAAATAAAAACCCGGATGAAATATTAAACTTTTCCCCTTAACCTTTGTTAATCCTTCCATTGCATTTGTTATTCTTTCCATTGACTGTTCTTGCTTTTCATATTCATCTGCATTTAGATTTATATAATGTGAGCCATGAGCCGACAGATAAAAATCATTGTCTAGCTTAGTTTTTAATATTATATGCTTATTTTTATCTGTCACATTGACACTTCTCACAAAAAGAAGTTCCATTGCATCAAGCCCTATTGATTTTATATAGTCGATACCAGAAGCATAGTTAATTTTTTTTGATCCACTACCTATTGGTAAGCCTGATATCCCAAACAATAATTTATCCATATTTTTCCACTTACACTTTCACTTAATCTACTTTTTGTTACCACTCCTCACTCTCTTATTTTATAATACTTTGGATGCATTTAATTCCGAAACTTATCCAATATTTTGACCATGTATCACTTCTCTATTTCTTTTACAATAGCTTCAAAAACAACCTTCTCTGGATAATCCAACATATCATCACGTCCAGTAGTTGCTTTTTTCCATTTTACCCAGTTGAAACCTTTTTTAATAAAAGTCACCCTATTATCCAGTAAGCTTATTAGATTGTCATTATATTCTTTGTCATCAATGGCACCTTCAAAGATAGAAGCTTTATTAGAACCATTCCAGCGTATGCAAAAAATCCCGGAGTACAAGATTGGACATTGATCGGATAGTAAAGCCCTTCCAATTTTATTATACTCTCCTCTGCCTCAATGTTCTTTATGGTAAACATTATTTCATTAGTAAGGATAAAATTATACAAGTAGATACTCTAATCCTTCACAGATACATATTCATTGTCTTCTATATAAAACCTCCAAGGATAATCCTTAGCTTCCTCAGCATGGTCAACTCCCACGCGTTTGGTTATTATTATGCTAAATCTCTCGTTTTTACCTTCCTCAAAATATACCTTATTACTGCACAAATCTATACCGTTGAAGCTTCTGTCTATTGATAATGCACCGCATAATTTTCCTGGACCGCTGGTGAGACCCCTACGCTTGCTCTTTGTCAACTGCTCATATGACATTCCGAATCGTCTTTGTGCCATCCAGTCGGTTCCTTCCACCGGCTCAGCTGCCCTTATTAAAACTGCTTGAGGGTTCCCTTTTTCTTTTGTTACTATGTTGAAACAGCAGTGCATTCCATAGATCGTAAATATATAAGAAAATCCAGGGTCCCCATACATAACCTCTATTCTGGGTGTCCTTTTTCCGCCGTAGGAATGCGCAGCCTTATCTTCGAAGCCCATATATGCCTCTGCCTCGACAATCTTAGCCGAAATTCTTTGCCCCCCTATTTCGTGTACGAGTACCTTTCCCAAGAGCTCTTTGGCGACGATGATTGAATCCCGGTTATAAAATTCTCTATCAAGTTTTTTCATTCCACTGACCCTCCCTGCAAAATCTCCGTTTATCGCTCCCTTCACGTTTTCTTGGAGACAGCATAGCTTTTATATACGGAAACCCATCATCACCTATAGAACTTATAAACGAAACACTCTTTTAATCAATTAAATCTCTAATTGTTTGCGCTGCATTTTTCAACATATTACATTCCTCCATATAAAATTGTTTGAATAAATGGATGGCACCAAGGCAAAAATGTATCTTAAATCGTATTTCGATCAGATGCGAATGCTGTTAATACAAATCATGAAAAGAGGTGCGCTATGCCAGAAATTTATCTTGCGGGCGGTTGCTTTTGGGGAACCGAGAAATATCTTTCGTCGATTCGGGGCGTTTTGTCCACACAGGTCGGCTATGCGAACGGGAAGACGGAAAACCCCACTTATGAGGAGGTGTGCTACCAGAATACGGGGCATGCTGAAGCCGTACGCGTCGTCTATGATCCCGGGGGAATTCCTCTGGCATTTTTGCTGGAGCTATATTATGAATCGATTGATCCTGTTTCCGTCAACCGGCAGGGCGGTGACCACGGTACGCAGTATCGGACCGGCATCTACTATGTGGATGACAAGGATCTGCAGGTGATCCAGCGCTCCATTGCACAACTGCAAGAGCGATACGGCAAGCCTATTGCGATTGAGGTAGAGCCGCTACGCAATTTCAGTCCCGCGGAGGAATATCATCAAAAATATCTGGATAAACATCCCGACGGCTATTGTCATATTTCAAAGGCCAAGTTCGAAAAGGCGGCAAAGTCAATTGTGAATCCTGCAGCTTACAGAGCACCGGACGCCGATACGCTGCGCAGAACGTTGACTGCAGCGCAGTATGAGGTGACGCAGAAAAGTGCCACCGAGCCTCCCTTTCAGAATGAATTCTGGAACACCTTTCAACCCGGAATTTATGTAGATATCACAACCGGTGAGCCGCTTTTTACCTCGAGTGACAAATTTGAATCCGGCTGCGGCTGGCCCAGCTTTTCAAAACCGATTGATCCGGATGTGATTCACGAAAAACAGGATACTTCTCATGGAATGCACAGGACAGAGGTTCGAAGCCGCGCGGGAAGCGCCCATTTAGGCCATGTGTTTAACGACGGTCCCAAGAAAACGGGCGGATTGCGGTACTGCATCAACAGCGCATCTCTGCGGTTTATCCCGAAAGACGAGATGGTGCAGGAAGGCTATGGGTATCTTTTGGATCTGATCTCTCACCTACCTTAAAGAGACTACGCAGTTCCTCGATGTCTGAGTTATCAAGCTTTTTGCTTCCTAAGAGTGAAGCTACAAGGTAAAATGACCAGACCTTGACCGACATCGATAACCGACTGGAAGAACTGCAAACGCAGCTTTTGAAGCTGGCCAGCTCCAAGGCCGACTACGAGGATGTCGCCGATGAAATCTACCGCCTTCGCGAGCTTGAAGCAGAAGGCCCATGTGGAAAACGCAGGCCGGGATGAGCTTCGAAAACGGATCTCCGATATGAGAGTATTCCTGCAAGAACAGCCCACCGCCGTTACCGAATACAACGAAAAACTAGTTCGGCGGCTGATTGAAAAGGTCACCGTTTATGAGGATGAATTCACCGTGGAATTCAAGTCCGGTGTGACAGTGGATGTGAATGAATAAGGGGTCAAAATTAGCAATGCACTCTACTGAATTACATCGTAGGGTGCCTTGCTTTATTTTATGTGTAAGCCCACCGACAAACTTAAAATAGAACTATTTTACCCATTTGAAATAATATTCAGTTAATAATTTCGCCCTTGTTTTTAGCTAATTTTTCGCGCCATTCGCGTCGCTCCGTAGTTGTCAGCTTCGCCCACTCTGTTTCTTCACCAATAATTCTTAAAGGTTCTTGTGAGCGATAAGAACGTGTTAAGTTACCAGGGAATTTTTTGTCAGTAACATTTGGATCGTTTTCAAATTCACCTGTTGGTTCTATTATATAAACGCGTTCTCTTCCTTCTCCTTTTGCTAATGTTGCTGCAAGTCCTGCGCCATTGGCATTAGCAGTGAAATAAATGTGGTTCATTTTAAGCTCAGGTTTGTAATTTGAATTTCCACCCGCTGTCAGTAAATCACCAACCTGCAAATCTGCCTTTGTCCCATGATAAAATGGTCCTTCATCAGAAGGCGCACCCTTATATGAATTTGACAATTCATAATTTCTTTTTGCATTATCGGAATCACACAACTCCTCATAACATTTGGCAATGTTTAAATATAACGTTGAGTATGCACTCTTAACATTATCATTATTTATTTTTAGTGCACATAGTAAAGATGTTTCCATCCATTTTAATTTGTCTGTAATACTCTTTTGTTGACGAGCTAAATGATAAGCTGCAATAAATCTTTCATAGTCGTCTGTTGCTTCGTGCCATGCTTTATGAAACATCGTGATCGCATCTTCAATGTCTCCACTATCTTCCAAGTTTATCCCACTCATACAGAGTTTAATAACGACGTTATTTGGATCAAATTTTATATTCATCTAATCTTACCTCCAAATTAATTGATTGTTATTATGAGTAAACCCAGAAATTCAACTCCTCAAAACCTTATTCAGTGGCTTGCCTTTTGCCAATTCGTCCACCAGTTTGTCAAGCCACCTGATTTTCTGCATGAGCGGGTCTTCGATTTCCTCGACGCGATGCCCGCAAATCACGCCTGAAATTTTGGCGGCGTTCGGGTTTATCTGCGGGGCTTCGCTAAAGAAGGTTTGGTAATCGATATTCTTCACAATTTGCGCTTGCAAGCCAGAATCGACATACCCTGTCAGCCAACAAATCACAGCATCAACCTCGGATTTGGTGCGCCCTTTGCGCTCAGCCTTCTGGACGAGTAGTGGGTAGACGCTCGAAAACGCCATCTTGTACACGCGTTCGTTTGTCATAAAGTGTCTCTCCCTTTCGCTTACCGCTTAAGAATTCACCGTAACCCATCTTTCGAGTTCATCTGCCTCCATTGTACGTTTGAAACAATGTTCCAACTCTCTCTTTTAAGCCGTAGTACCCGGGATTCATCATTATAGTTGGCTTAACCTTCAGTGCATCCGGTTTTCCGTTTTCCAGACATTCATCATCTGCATATACAGCGACAATCTCACCAAGGAACATCGTAAAATCAAAGATTGGAATGGTTTGAATCACCCTGCAGAGATAATTTACACGACATTCACTTATCATTGGTGCATTACCTGCTTCATCATAAAACGATTCAAAAACACTTGATTTATCTACGCTATTTCCAGAATTAGTTCCGCAGTAATCAGTTCTTTCGACTCCATCAGATGAAGGTATGTTCACGGAAAAAAATCCATTCTGCAATACCCCTGCTGTTGTATAATGTGAGTTCTTTAGTGAAATATAAAGCACAGGTTTTTCGCTTACTACACCGTAGGCTCCAATGGTGGCATAGTTTGCTTTTCCATTAACAGCGGAGCCTGCCAAGACAGTAACGAATGGTCCAAATGGAACATTCGCTATTTTTTTCTTTGTCATACTTAGTTTCCTTTCAAATTTAAATTCATTTTCATACACTTACTTCGCTCTCCACAGCATTTGCATTTGTTCTACCTAAAAATGCCAAAAAGCTTACTACCACCCCTATATTTTATGTATTTATGACCGTTAAAACCCTGTTAAAAAAAGTTCCATACACACGGCATCTAACCTACTCTATCACCGTACTATGACATCTAATCTGACCACTTATCTATTATATCAGCTTCAGTGGACGTGTTTCCACGAAGCGATAAAAATGGGGTTTTTGAGTTTCAGCTTTTGGCTTTCAAATCTCAAAACCCCTTATTTATAGGCTTTTTCACATACTCACTTGTCTGCCTTTGACATCAATACTACCGTCTCAACGTGCCTTGAGGATACAAAAAAGATACCTTACCTCACTGGTATCCCCTTGGCGGCATGGTATATTCTGAAACAGTCCCTACGCAGATCAATTTCTCCGTCTGTTTGTTTAACTGAATGCAAACGAATCTTTTTCAGCTAAGTTTATTTCTGAGAATCAAGAATAAACAAAGATGTATCCTGCCCCATGAATATCTTACTTCCAGAATGGAAAGTTTTAGATAGAATATCCCTCTATCCTTTCTTGTCATAATATCAGTTAGCTCTTTTTGAGCAAATCCGTAACGAATCAGATTTGAAACTATTTGGCCTTTTTCTTCAAGCATCATCACCCTGTGTTTAGAAGTTTCATTTAACTTGTTGTAATGACGTTATAAGTTGCTTGCTTTATGAGATACTTCTCTAATAAATACAGTATTCAGGTTTTCTATATTTGAAAGTTAAATAAGGCTATTCCTGGCAAAAATGAGCTCGAAGCATTGTTTTAATTGGATTTACATTACCAAGTCATCCAGATAATTCGAATAATCTGTCTTCAGTTAAAATGCACGGGTTCCGTCCAAGTTATAATATTCGATATCATCAATTTTATGTGATTTTATACTATCTGGTACTTCATTAATGATATCGGCACGTTTTGTTAGGCCGGGAAGGATTATATATTTTTTTGCATGTCCGATGAAAAGAATACTCCATCCTTCTTTTACCCCTTTAACGTAAATTGGATCAGTAGTCTCAAAATCACTTAATCGAGCTCGTTCAACTTCATTTAAATACCTCGGAGCAACAAATACGAAGAGGACATAATCCCTTTTATGTTTTCTTGGTAATTCCCCATGATTATTAATATCACCGAGCCAATAACTATTCTGGATGTTTTCACACTCTCCAACATAGCACTTTTTATAACGGCTTTCACTTGCGTTTTTACTTGATATACCAAACTTCGGATTGATAAGTACCGGATCTAATTGGGCAATTCCTGTTATACTATTACTATAGTTAGGAACAGTTTTGGATCTTTGCGTTGTCATTTCTTCAATTTCATAATCATCACGTAAATTATCAAAAAGCACAGGAGATATTATCGGCCATAACTGTGTAGCCAAATCATATTCTTGATATAGGCCTTCCCATTTATCCGCCCTGATAGCCACGCTAGACATTGTTAACGTTTCCTCACCATGATAATGCTTTTTAAAAGACGACAGGGGCTGGAATTGCTCTGAGATTATTTTAACATCAGAGTTAGACACATCGATCGATATTGCCGCCAAGACTTTTCCAATAAATAATTGCCTAGTGATCTCCGCGTGTTTTCGCATGTCTAAATTATTCAGATATATTGTTTTTTCTTCAATAAGCATTCCAATTTTCCGGGGGGCATCTGCATTTTTTATATCAGAAAGGACTATCTCTTTTGCTTCAGTCTGAGCAAGACGATTGATAAACTCCGCAGCTATCGTAGGGAATTTGCGTACAACAATATCAATAATCAGTGTGGCTTCAGAAGAATTACAGGGTATTTGATTGGTCATAATGTGTTCGTTTATTTTTGCAACTAATTCATCAATGAATAAAGGTAGTAATTCACTACAATTGTTTAATAGTTCTTCCGAAATGGTAATAATCGAATTCCGATCAATAGAGAGAATCGGTCGCAAGTCGCCAATAAAATTAACCATACTATTTGCTTCGATATCCCGTCCGATTGCCTTCTCTAATAAAGAAATTGATTTATTAGAGACATTTATCCCATCAACAAAAGTACGCCCTTCACTATGCCATATATACTCTTGAAAATCAAAGATCTTAACATTTTGATCCGGAATACCAAAACAAGGCAGACTTATATGTGAATGCAATTCGACATTTTCGTTTTTAACAACAATCGGTATATCCTCGATGAAATCCCGGCATTTAATAACATCTTTGTACGGGTTTTGGCCTCCATCCAAATAATGATATTCTTGCCATAATGTTTCAATATCGTTTGAAGAAATTTCAGGATATTTTCTGTGGTCAAATATTTCATTCCATGGGATTATGCTATGAGGCATATTTTTTTCATCGTAAATCCTCACGCCAATACTATCTTTGGGAAGACCGACCTGGCGATTGACTAGGTAAAATAAACTATTTTCGAGAGCCGATAGCGCTTGTTTTTTCTCTTGGTTAATGTTAGAAATGACGTTTCGACCATGGATAATATAATGGACTTTACTAGGAAAATAATTGTTAATTTCTTTGGCACATGCATCATTCAAAAACAGTTTGATCATAGTTCCATGCGAACCAATCCGTTCAGCATCAAGTTTGTTAGGATTAATATAATAAAAGTGTTCGTTTGCTCCATCTAAAGCAAAGCTAAATACATCCGCTCCATTCTCATAATACTTTGTCGTAATTTCTAATCTAGATGCAATCATATAACAAGATAAAATCCCAATACCAAATTGTGAAGTGGGTTTAACGTCCCTATTCCAATTTGTGTTTTGTTGTATAAACTCTTTAGATGTATAATAAGAATTTCCTATTTTAAGAAGGTAATTCCTCACTATTTCTTTAGTCATCCCTGTTCCATTATCAAAACAATAAATATATTTTTGAGCTACTCCATCAATAATACACTCTTTTAACCCGAACTCTACAAAAAAATCTTCTTTAACGGAACGAATTTGATTTTGTGCGCCCATGCATTTACAGGCATCCATAGAATTTTGATATAACTCGCGCAAACATAAATACTTATCTTTATATAATTGCACACCCATTAGAAGCGAAAGAATTTTTGCTTGTTCCAATGTAAACTTTAAATCTTTCTCAGGGATAAAAACATCTCTATTTGGAATAATATCGTCCCGATTAACATGTTGCCCTAATGAAAGCTTATAAATATCCACCTTATCGTACTTTAAGAATTCCAGATTATTAAGAAATGAGTAATAATTATTAAGTTCTTGATCAATCCAGTCAATGTAACTTTGAATAAAGTAATATATTTGCGGCGTATCACAATATGCAGAAAAAGAAATAATCATTTTACCGATTTCGTTTTTAATAGTATAGGTCAGATCTTGAAATTTTGCATTCCAATGCTTCAGACTTTCAGGATCAGTTATCTTTTTTTCGGCAAACAATGACAAAGGGGCGCGATCCGAACTAAAATGGATAACATCACCTAGTCTTAGCATCAAAGCAACAAACTGTAGATTCCCATGGTCATCATGAAAGATTGTCGATTTATAATTTAAATTTTGTACAAATTTAAAGGGTTCACCGTGCGAGCGACAAATTTGTGATAAATCTCGTACCATTTGTTCCGCCGCTGTTATGCCTATCTTTCCTGCCAATTGGTTCTTCAATACCAGTATGTATGTCTCAATGCGGGTATGGTGTGTAGTTCGGATATATTCGCTTCTTACTAGCTCACAGTAATTCAAATATTTAACTGTATCATTCTGTAGCACATTAAACTTATCTGTATACCTACTTCTAAATTGTTCGTAATGTTGCACTCTTTCAGCTAAATCTAAACAAAATTTAGACTCATCCTTAAATGCAAATATAAATTGTGAGGTAGTTTTAAAATCGCCATAAATATCTAGTTTATGGCGCTCAATAATATGCATAATTTCAGCTAAAGACTGAGGCGGTTTAAGATCATTCAAAATTTTAATTTTTAATCGTGAATCATGACTAGTAGGCGTACCTTCCACCGCAGTAAGCATCTCATATTCCCATTGGGGTAAGGCCATAGCTCCATCATGAAGAAAGGCGCTAGCGTAAAGCAAAATCAATTCATATAACGAAAGATTTTCTAACCCTGCTTCTCCTAGCAAAAGCTCAATATTATCAAGAACCTTTTCGCTATGACTCTCATCATGGGCATCAAAATTATGAAGTTGCGAGATAATCTGTTTTAGATGTTGATTTGACGCTGCGATAACGGATTTTACTTCTTCCCATAAAGCATAGTACACTTTATATTTTTCTGGATTTTGTGGGTTTAATTCTTGCAGTCTAATATCTATTTTTTCGATAACTTTCATAAACTACCCCTTTCGAATTTTCAGTTATAGCTAGAGAGCCCTAAATAATCAAATCTAACAATGTCTTTAAGCTGCAAAATTCGAGCTTAGCGGCAAAACATGCTATCAATTCCTTATCAATATTTAATAATTCCGCATTCAACCTATATCTCCTCTACGATATTACAGATATTATAAACATCATTTGATTTTTCTCAAGGAATAATTTTGAGACTATAGGGCTCCTTTCTCCACTTTTTTCTAACATAGCTACCATCTTGCGCCTTTGTCTATTATGAAGGAAAAGTAGACCCCAACAAAAAATCCCGTAAAATACTCATTCACGGGAACAAAAACACACTGTAAGAATTGAACTTTTGTTAAATGGGCCTTTGTCTTCTTAATCGGAAATAAACAACTATACTCACATCGTCCGGCCGATATTATTCTATATTGTCGAGCAAACGCAGAGCACTCGCGCAGGAGTTATAGCATATCCAGATCGATCGACACAACAGGAATCTCAAACCCATCCATCTTATACTGGAACATTCGCTTCAAATTTCCGTCGCAAGTTGAAAAGAAGAACTGCTGTATTGCTGTGTTTTCCCCATCCCCTTTTCTGCTCTTCGCCAGCTGATACTTTATAAGATCTATAAAGGAGACCATGTTAATATCGTCCATGCTGTTTGTTATATCATCGACAAAGTAGCAATGGAAACTACCTGTATCCTTGCGCAGGAACGCGTTGCCTAACAAATACGAAATCATAAACGCACTCAACTGTCCATCGCTGATTAAATTTAGAATTGGATTATTGTTTTCATCCGTGAAAGTCAGTTTAGTATCGGTTGCTCTTGCATTATTACCCTGCAGCTGAAATCCGTTAAGGGTGGAGTGCTTGACCAGCTTGCTAAAAATGTGAAACAAATATGGGGCAACACCTTTCACTTCGTCGTTTTTCATCTGATTGAGCTTTCCACGCAGTGCAGTTACCCGTTCTTTAACCAGATTCTGTAATGCTGTCTTTTCTTCGATCTGTGCATCCACCGTACTGTTCTGGCTTCGTTTTTCCTCAAGGTCCTTTGTAAGTTTCACCAGATGCCGATTCCCTTTGCGTAGTCGCAAAGATATAATTTTCTCTCGTACATCCTGTTCATCAAAATTAAACCTTACAGGAACTTTTTGCGCCAGCGGGCGAATAGCCTCCCTTACTGTCTGCGGCTCAGCAGCAATCTGTTCCACGTCTGAATAACCGAGGAAGGTCAGCAGCGAATAAATTCTCTGCTCTTGCTTTTGAATCGAGTCCGCATCTATACCCACAAATTCATCGTACGTTTCAATCGTATCCAAGTCGGCAAACTGCTCTGGAACCAAGTCCAGCGCTGCAATCATTCTAAAAAACGCCACTGTTGTTTCTACGATTTCCCGATTCAGCCCAAGCTCTTCATTCAATCTTCCTTCAGCAGTTTCTAAGACGTCTTTCAATTCTTTAATCAGACGAATCCGGCAATCGTTCCAAAGCCGTTTTTCCTCCTTTACCTGTTGTTCCAGTGCCAGTTTTTGGGCATCATGGGCTTTAACGTAATTTTCGGCTTCCAAAGCCAGCTGTTCAGCCGGCTCAGATGCAAAGGGCTCTTCAGCGCCGCACAATGGGCATTTTTGATGTTCCTTGCGGTACTCATCCATTTGCGTCCGGACACCCACCAAACGTGAAAATGCTGTCAGCAATTCGTCACCCTTTATGGAGTCTTCAAAGCTGGCCTCTGTCTTGCGCCAAGCATCATTCAGGCTGCAATATTCTTCCCAGCGCTTTTGCCACTCGGCTGGCGACAGTTCAGCATACCCCATCTCTGAAGCAAACTTGCCGGCCTGTTCAAGAGTTTGACCAGTCAGACCCTGGATCTTTTCAGTTATTTCCTTTCTCTGTTCCTCTAAGGTGTGCAGCGTATTTCGATCGTACAGTTTTTTTCTGATTGCCTGCAGAATATCGACTTTATGTGCTTCAAACTGCTCCTTTACCATCAACTTGCGTTGCAACTTTATAAGCTCGCTCAGCCAATCTGTGACAGCATGATACCCTCCCGCAATGAGTGCATGAAGCTGTGTTTCCTGTTCCTCAGGACTCAACTGATCCACATTCAGTCGTTCATCTGGGTAGCTAACCCGTTGTGCATAAGCTGGAATCTGCACGGCCTCTTTTAAGTTTTGCTGCTCCTTTTCCAGCTTTGTAATCTGGTCTTCGGATGTTCTCTTACTTTGTAAGTCCTTTATTTGAGTATCCAGTTGGATCTGCAATAGTTCCAAATTAGTAAGCACTTGCTTTGCTTCAGAATGTTCGAATGTGAAATCCCCAAATTCCGCTGTCATATCCTTACGGCTTTTACAGCGGAAATCTTCTGCTTTCTGTGAATCATAAATAAAATACTTATAGAAGAAATCAGCGAATCTGTCGCCAGAGTCAAAACGCTCTACAAGCCATTTTTTTGTAGCTTCTGCATTCAGTGTTTCACCCGACTGTATGATGGACAGAGACGTCCGCTCCGGACCAAGCTCATTGTTTGTTGTGCTTCGACGGAGGGTCGACTCCGTACCATTTTCCTCAAAAGTCAGCTCGACCCAGGTTTCATCCGTACTTCTGCATTCCTTGTTGCGCAGCAAGCCGAGGCTGTGTCCTGCCAGTCGATCACCCTTGGTGCGCAGCTCATAAGGTTTGTTTAAATGCTGAATGTTTCCGGTAAAGCACCATTCTACCGCGTCCATAATGGAAGTTTTGCCCTTACCGTTACCTCCAGAAATCAGCACCACTGGCGCTATTTCTCCGTTTTCCGTGACAAATGTGAATTCTCTATCTTTATAAATGCGAAACATATGAATATGAAGTGCCTTAATCTTCAGCATTGCTTAGCCACTCCTTTACCGCTGTCAGGTCTTCTTCTGAAAAGGCTTGTTCCGTTTTACGCGCTTCATAAAAACACATCAGCTTATCACGCCCAGGAAGTATCCGCGCTAGCTCTGATTCAGACTCCGGTGCTGTGCTATCCTGTGTCAGTTGATCAAAATAGAAAGGCAACATGGAGCGATCCGACTCGGTCACATCACCATTTTCTATTGAGACAAACAGCTTACGTGAAATATCCGTACTCTTTTCCTCTGACACGGCAGCAGCACAGCGTGCTGTTACAGGATCAGAAAGCAAGAGCTGCATAACATTATATTTTAGCAGGTACTGCGTCAGCTGCTCCCGACCGGGCAAGTTACCGAAGTTTAAAAAACTCAAAATCCGTTCATCCCATGCTCCACACAAAGTTCTTATTTCATTATCTTCTTTCCTGCCTTCTCTGATATCTAACACTAACAACAGTTCACATGGAACGCCTGATTTGTTGCATAGTAGGTAAATCTCGCAGAGTTCTTCCGGTACTGATCCATCCTCGTTGCAGAATTCTTCAATAATAAGGTTCCTAGTGAAGTTTGCATCCATTTGTATCAGCGGTTGATAGCCATTTTGGGTAAAATAGGTACGCCACGACTCCAGATACTGTTCACTCATAATTACCCTCCATACTTGCATTTTTCTGAGAAGATATTGTCTGCGCAATTCTCGTTGCTTGCCCATTCTCCTTCATCAATGCCAATGCATTCCATGCACTCTACCGCAAACTGCTCCGGCGAAATTGACGTAACGTCCAGTCTTTGCGGAGCAATATTTCCAACATCAATTGAATAATCGCCAACTCCACGTATAATAGAGCTTCTGAGATACCATTTTTGCGGTCGCTCATGCCAAGTGCGTACCCGCTTCTGCACATATTGAACCTTCCTCCTGGGGCTGTCCCCAATAGAACCCATTATGATGCTACGCCTCGACCAATCTTTATGATTTTGGAAAGAAAATGCTATATACTCTCTGATTTCAGGTAACCAGCACTCTTCAAAGGTATCTTGGCTCAAGTTAAGTTTAATTTTCCAGATGTGATGGTAGAAAGTAATGATTCTTTCTTTGCAAATGTACAGCGCATTACGCAGGGTATGGGCTCCATCCCTGCCATTTGGCACATTGGGGTCGGTGCTAACGGTGTTCAACAGTTGGACAATACCACTACTGCTATCCAAATTACTCTTTATCCACTCTTTGGTGGAGGTATACAGAAGGTTCAAACGGATACGATTATCTGGTAATAGAGGTTCATCAACAAGCGCACAGTAAGCTTCATCCACAAAACTCCGTATCACGATGCTAAATGACGGTTCAAAAGCAAGTGCATGTTCCAATTCAGCAAGAAAATCTGTGCGCAGCACCGTGCGGTGCACGAGCAGTTCATGATTGTCTGCCGGCTGGTCAGGTTCATTATATCGGTCTTGAACCAGTTTGGTTGCCAGGGCAATTAACAGGTCCTGCCTATCATCCGCATCCTCAACCGGGAAACAGTCTGTTTTAAGGAGCGCATCAAGCTTCCCTCCCAATGCTTTCCGATAACTGCCGATGTTCTCTCCGACTTCTTCCATCTGATACACTCTAAGAAAGTCACTCAGTTCTTCCGGTTCATAGAAAGACGCAAACAGTTTGTTTTCCCGCCTTTCCTTAGTGCCTGCCATAATACATCTTATGACTTCCGCTTTGATATCAGCATCTGTCCCTTGAAATTGCCTTTGTCCCTCTGGAAGATTCAAATATTGCCTTGCAGTCTCCTCGTCCGGCTTAGTCGCCACGTCAGCGTGGAAGCCCAACACTGGAATAATATCTCCGTCATAACCGTACCGGCGCAACTTGATGTATTGGTAATAAAGCTCCCGAGTAATTGCTTTAATATCTAAATTGGTCTTTGGTGTATATTTAGACTGAATAATACGGACTCTGTTGCTCGTTACTGCACAGACATCTTCGATGAATTCGGAGCAAATAAATTCCGTCTCTTCTTTGATTAATTCTTCAACAGCCAGCAGATCCTGGAACAAAAAGCCACGTATCCCTGGTGCAGCATCTCTCTTGCTTTCGCCGATGTACATATCCGGTAAATAATTACCTACATCTACAGTTGCCAATTTTCTCTGCCCTCATCTCTTTGGTAATAAAAAAATATTATTCCTTCTTTGTTATTTCTTGGTACTTCGCCAAAAACCGATAAAATCCTTTTAGATTCTTTTACTCCAACAAAAAAAGAGCTTTGCCAGTATCAATAGAACAAGCAAGCTCATAAGTTAACGAATGTGCCGAATTCAAACAGCCGATTATAGTAATGAATGAAATTAATAGTAACAGGATAAAAGAGCGGAGGTACTTAGGACAAAGTATACGAATTCTATTGTATATAATGAAAACCCCTTACCATTGAGACGTTTAATCTTTGCCTGAAGCAGTTTAATGGCGCTCGGTGAATGTTTCCCTCTGTCATCATCAAAATACCGAATGTCATCTATAAAAAAGTCCTAAAAAAACGGGCCAAAAATGTTGTTCTGAACCCGTAAAAACGGACATTGAAAGTATAGACCCCCTATTGTAGAATTTATAAATCTTCTACAATAGGGGGTCTTGCTATGTCAGGAAAACGTGGAATGAAACATTTTGGGGAACACATTATTCACGAAGTACAGTCGATGAGAGAGACTGGAGTGACTTATCGTGAAATCGCGGAACATTTCAATTTAAGAAATGCTGAAGCCGTTAGAAATTTGTTGAATAGGCATAAGCAAAAAGATAAGTTTCTACAGGCAGGAATAGTATTAAGCCCCAAAGGAAGACCTCGAAAAGGAACAGGTTTAACCATTGATCAGGAAAGGACAATGAGATTAAACGGCTAAAAATGGAGAATGAACTTCTACGGTCTTTTCTTCAAATCGCTGGAAGGAGGTGAAACCATCCGTTAAATATTTGGCAATATACCGTCACAAAGATAAGTATCCTATTACGGCTATGTGTAAGTTTTTCGCTGTATCTCGTAGTGGATATTACGATTCTGTAAGCGATTTGGTGAACCAGACAAGGATGAATACTTAGTACGATACAAGAGTGCCAGGACAGTGCAGGTAAAACATACGGCTATCGACGAGTTAGGATATGGTTACATCGAAAGAAGAGCTATTGGTTAACCACAAAGCCATATTGCGAATCATGAATAAATACGGGCTTCTCTCAGAAATACGACGTGCAAAAAATATAAACGAATGGGCGAACAACTTCATAAGTACGAGAATCTTCTCAATCGAGAGTTTCAAGCTGCCAAACCAAATCAAAAATGGGTTACCGATATTTCATATATTCATACAGGTCAAGGGGTACTTTATCTATCCATGATCCGAGATTTATATGACGAGAGCATAAATGTACATAAGGTAGGCACAGAGCAAACGGTTAATCTCGTACTTAGTACTGTTTAAAGCCGCTATACAAAAAGAAGGGGCCACCGAAGAGCTGCAACTCCACAGTGACCAAGGGTTTCAATACACTTCAACCGGGTATTTTAACCTAACCAAAGAGTACGGCATTATACCTTCCATATCAAGAAAAGGGAATTGCTATGATAATGCAATGGCGGAAAATTTCTTTGGTACTCTCAAATCAGAGTGTATCAATAGACATAAGCCAAAAACCTTTGATGAGGCCCGACAACTAATTGATGATTATATCTATTTCTACAACCATGAACGTATTCAGCTTAAAACGAAACTGACACCACTCGAAAAGCGATGCCAGATTGCGTAAATCCATGAAATTCTACGATAGGCTTTTTAAATACTGTCTAGTGGACAGGGTTCAGTTCATGTATTTTGACCCGTTTTTTTGCTCATTTTTTACTTCTAAACCACTACATATAGTGATTGACCTGCCTTATTTGCCCCTCAAACCTCATTCGTCATCAGAACTATACTCTCAACATGCTGCGTCCAGGGAAACATATCTACAGGTTGTACCTCAATCACACGATATCCTCCAGCTTGTAAAATCCCCAAATCTCTCGCCAAGGTTCCTGGATCACAGGAAACATAAATAATCTGGCTTGGTTTTAATTCGATAAGCCCCTCAAGCACTTTCCGATGAGCCCCCGCACGTGGGGGATCAAGCACTACGATGTCTGGGCATTCCTTAATTTGTTGGAACATGTCTTCTACTTTTCCCGCAATAAATTCTACATTGCTAACTTGGTTAAGGGTAGCATTTACCAAAGCATCTTTAACTGCAAAGGGGTTTTCTTCAATTCCCCAGACTTTTTTGGCTTTGGCTGCCAAAGCCAAGGTGATGGTTCCTATTCCCGAATAAAGGTCCCATACAACTTTGTCTTCAGAAAGATGCGCCCACTGAAGCACGGTATTATAGAGCTTTCGGGTTTGGATAGGATTAACCTGCAGGAATGCCAGTGGGGAAATTTGATACTCAAATCCTAATAGTTCTTCACTAAAATCCTCATTGCCGCATAGAATTTCTGGAGTCCCTTTAGCGTTAATCCCCCAAATCGAGTGAATCTGAGTCTGACTATTTTCGGATTGGAATCCGAACTGGGAATAGGATTGCTTATCTCGAACCGAATCCAGAATCATCATTCCTTCTCCTCGTGAGTTTTCACGAAAGGTAACCATCTTCACGTCTGAATTTGAATTCTTGCTGAGAAGCTCCTCACTCTTTTTGATCCAACTATTCATTCGCTCACTGATTAATAGACAATCTGAAAATTGAACGGTCGATTTGCTTCTTTCCTTATAGTACCCAAGGATATTCTGCTCTCCGTGGTGCATTCTTGCCTTATTACGATAACGCCAGGGTTCATCCATACCCAGTGTCGGATGGACCTTGATACCTTCTAGGGGAACCTTACCAATCCTAGAAAGGGCATCTTCGACCCAGCGTTTTTTCCATTCCAAGGTCTTTTCATATCTTAGATGTTGTAGTTGGCACCCCCCGCAAGTACTAAATACTGTACACGGTGGCTTCACGCGATCTTCCGACTCCTTGATAATCGACAGCAACTTCCCTCTCTGCCAATTCTTCTTCTGTTCTACAAGTTGTACCTGCCCCACTTCACTGGGGAGTAAACCAGGAACAAAGGTTGCTTTCCCTTCATGATATCCAACACCCGATCCATCTGAAGAAAGGCGAAGACACTCTATATTTATTATGTTATCTGTACTTTTCAGATTACTAGCTTCTTTATACTTTGAGTTCACGGGTTAATTCCTCCCCTTCAAATTCCACTTAATTGTAACTGAAGGAATCAAGCATGTCCAACAACCCACATCTGCCGAAATAATAATCTAGCGCAGCGTCCCTTCGATGCTAGAGTGGATAAATATAGGTAAAAAGAGGGTGCTATACTGTTATCCAGTATGAGCCCTCTTTGCTATTTTTAGGTAACCCAACTTAAGTTACAAATATCATCCTATCCTATATTAAGGATGTAATACTTCATTCCATCTCGCCAATTCTACACGATCTACGCTAACGTCCTTAATAACAAGATTCTCAAACTTGGCTAATTCTGCTCTCGTTTCTCTTGCCATGTCTAGAACATCCTTATTTTTTGTTGTTGATGTTCCTCTAATAATCTCACATAAAGCTGCATCGTTAACCATAACGACTATCTCTTTACCCTTATATTTTTCTAATTTCTCTAAGAGTGTTGCTAAGGTAACTTGTCCTACAATAGCAGGCTTCTTGTATTCCAAAAAGATAGATTCCTTGCATAGGAGCTCTTCATATTCATAGATACAATATCGAACTTCTATATCCTCCCCCTCATATTGAGATGAAATCCCTACCACATAAGCTTTAATCATTTGAATACCTCCCCAATAAAATGAATGTTTACTTTATTTCTTTAACCCTACCAACAATCCCACTCTCAAGCATGACCTTTATACCATGATGATGCTCTGGTGAGTTAGTTAGAATCCTCTTAACTACACCTTCTGTAAGCTTCCCACTACGCTGATCTTGCTTTTGAACAATCATTACTGTAGCCCCGATTTTAATAGCTGTTCTTCTCGTTGCGTCCATTGTATTATCATAATCCTTTCCCTTCCCTATGTTTTGATATTAAAAAGCATATATTTAGTTCCTCGTTTTGTCAAAATTTCTGCTTCTTGATGAATATTTGCGCTGATCTATTGCTACATATTCTACAAGAACCTTTTGTTTTACCGCATAAGGAAAGAGAAAAAGAGCCTCAAGTTTTCTTACTGAGGCTCGTTCTCTTTTTCGGGAGAATTTAAATATCTTAATTGCTCTCAACAGTTACAAATCATCAAAAGATAACTCCCAATGCAATCAAGATTAAAATTGCAATTGCAATGATGCCCACTCCAACGCATGAACCTACTGGAGCTACCGCTGGGCCACATCCACAACCAGGTCCAAATCCACCATAACCGTACATCGTTTTTCCTCCTTTTTTAATTCAAATCTAATATTAGTGAATTAGAGATTTTAGATTTTGGGGTTTTAAGGTTTAAGATTTAGAAAACAATTCCCAAAGCTATGAGCAAAAGAATGATTACAACTACAATAGCTATTCCTGCTCCAACTCCACCTGTTCCACAACCAGCTACTCCTGCACCAAATGCCATTTTAGTTCCTCCTTTATTATTCCATTTGGATTGGTCCTAATCCATAATATGGTAATTAACTAGAATGGTTACAAACATGCAATTTTGGAAGTATAAGGTAACCCATCTCTCTATCGCTTCATAACTTGTATTAGGAGAGATAAGTTCTATTCCCTTAACTAAACAGAATAAAGGAGGGTTCATTATGTGGGGTCGTTGGTTTGGCGGCTTTGGTTTTGGTTGGCCTGGGTTCGGTTTCGGCTTTGGTTGGCCTTGGTTCGGCGGTTGGTGGTGGTAAATTCTTATCTTTTTCCTCCTATAGAATTCTTTTTGTTTATAGGTATATCAGAAGAACCATTGCTTAGTGCAACGGTTCTTTCACTTATTCATTCTATTTTCTAACCCAATCGGAATTTGCCTAAGCTTTTTCCAGTAGACTCATTTGCATAGCAAGGGAAAGTCGTTCTTTTAATAAGAGAGTGAGAAAGAAATGTAAGAGATTAACTTTTTAAAGTAGCGAAACAAGATAGTTTTGAGTATTGTATATAAAACCATATATTCCCAGAGTCAACCCTACTCATCGAAAACGAAAACTAAATACCGTAAGGAGAATGAATATGTTTGGACATCAACAAGGTCTACCACAACAAAATTGGGGTTATCAATACCCGATTGCTCCTGCTCAATACGGTGCTGGTAATTATACTCCGAGGTTCGGCCAGGGATTGAATCTATTTAGACCAGCTACTAATTCAACCTGGCGTCCCATGCCCCAAACTGTCGGCGGTCAAGGTTACGCTGCACCCGGCTACCCACCTCGATTTCCTAGATTTCAACAGCCACAGCCGCAGATGCCTATGACTCAGGGCTATCCAACCCAAAGTCTTCCTCCCCAAAACTACGCACCCCAGGGATATAACCAAGGATATGGAGGCCAGAAGCCCCTCCAACCTGCCTGGGAAGAACCCAAAAAGGGCGGAATTAAAGGGTTTATCAGTAATCTTATGGCAAAACGAAAGAGATAGTGCTTTAATCAAATGCAAAACCCAGATATCCTTCTTCTGGCTTTATGTTTAGAGTGCTTCCCCCGAGAGCTTTACTCATTCCAAAAGGGCGTATCAAGCCTCCCATATTCTCCCCTAGGTATGATGGTGTCCTTAGAGTAAACTCATTACCGGGAAATAGTTGTGTAATCTGTTTGATCCCTAAGGGAATAAACTCCTTGGGGAGTAAGATTTCCTTAATAAACACTTTATTAGCGTCTACTCTCTCAATTGCCGCGCACCCCTGAGATCCTTCGACATCTATAGCATAGATGTCCGCTCCAGAAAGATGGGACAGCTTTTTCTGATAGGCGATCTCTTCATCTGCATACGCAATATATAGTCTGCCCTTGAGTTGTATATTTCGTCTACAATTATACTCTTCAGGCGTAGTAGGCGAGATTATGCAATGCTGGTCTTCACTGATCGTCAGACAATCTATACCATCACGCGTCAGTTGGGCCTCTCTGATAGAAAATGCATCTTGATAACCTTGTCTACGGTAGAACTCAAAAAGCTCTTTACTGGCGGGCACTAGAATGGAGAGGCCACTAGTGTTTGCTCTGAGATACGACGTACTCGCTTCCATCAATTGACTGGCAAACCCCCTGTTTTGGTACTTGGGGTGTGTGGCGATGGCATAGAGCATAGTTGTATTAAGGCATCGATTATCCGTGTCCACGGTTTTAACGGGTATCATGGTAAGCATAGCTGCAAGCTCTCCCTCGTGAAGCAACAGGAGAGTTTCATCCTCTTTGTACCTATTTGTATAGTAAAAATCTATGAAGCTATCTGAATCTCCAAAGCAGAGTTTCCATATTTCCTTTTGACGGACTATCTCACCTTTTTGGGCAAGTCTGACTTCGCTCATCTTTATTCTGCTTACCTCCAATTGCTTTTATAGAGGCGACCTTAAGTAACCTTTAAACTGTAAAATACTTAGCCAAATATTTCTCTTCCATTTTATCTGGATGATATGATAATTTAGCCTTCCGCAATCCTTCAAAGCCCATATCCTCCTCACGGTTAACATAAATGAGTTGGGGGTAATTTTCTTGTATTAAAGCCGCAAATTCACGGTTAATCATCTGATAAGCACCCTGTATCTCCCCAAAGGCTTTTTCGATATGTGTGACAAAGGTATCAGAATTAAGCTTCTCTCCCATGGTATAAGCTATGACTTCCCCGTCTAAACGGATGAGCCCTCCCATTATGCCGAGCTCAGAAAAATAATCAAAGCATCGGCTCACAGCGCAGTATTCTAACGCAAGATGCTCGTCGTCCTTACATCCATTGATCTTACACCATTTCCGATTCATCTCCCAACACTCAGCTAGGTTTGCTGCTGTTATCTGCTCAAAGCTCCAGTCCGTGTTATTCGCCTTGAAACGGTTAATATGATTACGTTTGGCTTGGAGTTTTCGGCCTGCTAGGTTCACAAGCTTGTCCAATAAATACACATAGTCAAAGCCATCACGCATTTCTTCATATTCAAAGTTCTCCGGGAACAAGCTTCTTAGAACCTCCATGTTCTCAGGAGATATTCCTAACAGCTGGAATTCGTGCTGGTGTTCCTCAGCATCTTGTTTCATAGTCTCAATGACTGGCTTAATATCGCCCGACCCTGCAGGATAGAAATAATAGGGTGTATTATCTTCAATCCTTCCTTTAACCACTAGGTAGTCATTTACCCGAGCTACCTGATAGTTATACACTTCTGACCAAGCAAATATGTTTGTATAGTTCTGATGGCAGCCACGCATATCAGCAGCAGCAATGAGTGGCTCCATCCACTTTTTATCACTGAGTTCTACGTTCTTAAAATTAATCATTTTATATTTTCCCCCGTAATTTCAAAAAAACTTGTCTCCATTGACTGAATCTTAACGTTTAGTGCTAAGGGTTTCTTTGTATCCACAAAGCTAAGGCCATAAGAATATTCCAAGTTCCATGTGCTATAATCGAAGGCCATAGACTCGAGGTCTTTTCGTATAACCAGGTGAGGACGACCCCCCCGATAAAGAGCGGAATAAATCGAACAACGTCAAAATGCAAAAGTGCAAACAAGCCCGCCGTAAAAATTATTCCCTTTCCCCGTCCATAAGTATTTCTGAACGGCGGATAAAAGATTCCTCTAAAGATAACTTCTTCTTTCAGTGGAGCTAATATTCCACCAAGAATGAGGAGTAAAAGGAACTGCCAGTTATATTCTGCACCCATGACGACCAGAGTAAAGCTCTGTGGAGCCGGTGTACCCAACCAATTGGCTAGGAAACTTCCAAGTAAACCAACAGCGATAAAGAGTACAATCCCCATCAGTACCCCGAGAAAAACATAACGTCCCCGAGGTCTCACAAAACCCAATTCACTTAAAGGGCGCTTGATGAGCTTAAAAAAGCCTAAAATCACGACAAAGTAAAGGATAACTTCACCCAACCCCACAGCAAGAAATCGAAAGAAGCCCTGGAGTTGTTCCAATTCCTGCGGAGTACGAAGCCACCCCAAAGGAAATTCGATAAGGTAAATCAGGAGCAGGAGAAAAAGTCCCTGCCAAACGTTCCAAACTGGTCGGCGTGGAGGAATCTTAGTTTGGGCATCGGCCTTATGTTTATACTGTTCTTTTTTATCTGTCTCCTTCATATGTCGCTTCCTTCTCTTAACCGAACTAGCTTTACATCTAATTTTATACGAAAGGTGTAAGATTTGTCCACAAGCTAAACAAAAGAGGCCCAACCGGGCCTCTTTGCAATAACTCTAGTGACTATAGTTCTTTGATGGCTGCTATGATGGATTCTGCAAATTCCTTTGTCCCAGCGCGACCACCAAGGTCTTTCGTTAACAAATCTTGATCAGCCAAGACTAAATCAACAGCTTGCTGAATTTTGGAAGCTTCCACCATAAATCCTAGATACTTAAGCATTTCTACCCCGGAAAGAATCATGGCTAGCGGATTCGCCTCATTCTTCCCTGCGATGAGTGGTGCACTCCCGTGGATTGCTTCGAAGACTGCCCCATCCTCTCCGATGTTTGCACCCGGGGCAACTCCTAAACCACCGATTAGCCCTGCACACAAATCGGATACTATATCTCCATACAGATTAGGGAGCACGATGACCTCATAGTTCTCAGGGGTTTGAACCAAGTTCATGCAAAGTGCATCAACTATTCTATCTTCACACTCAATCTCTGGATAGTCCTTAGCCACATTACGGACACTCTCTAAGAAAAGACCATCACTCAGCTTCATGATATTTGCCTTATGTACGATGGTGACTTTCTTTCTACCTTGGCTTTTGGCTAATTCGAAAGCATAGCGACCAATCCGCTCCGAAGCCTCACGGGTAATAATCTTAATGCTTTCTGCAGCGTCTCGACCCACCATATGCTCCACACCCGCATAGATATCTTCCGTATTCTCGCGGACGATAACCAAATCCACCCCTTCGTAACGGGAGTGTACATTGTTCAAATTGCGAATGGGTCGGACATTGGCATAAAGTCCCAAGACTTTTCGCAGCGCTACATTAACGCTGCGGAAACCCTTTCCAATCGGAGTGGTAATGGGCCCCTTTAAAGCTACTTTATTTCTTCTCACAATCTCGATAACCTGATCAGGAAGTGGAGAACCATACTTCTCGATACAGGCCTCTCCCGCCTCAACGACTTCCCACTCGATGGGGGCCCCTGTTGCATCGATTACTTTCTGTGCAGCAAAGCTGACTTCCGGTCCAATTCCATCACCGGGGATGAGGGTTACAGTTACTTTTTCCATTCAATATTCCCCTTTCTTAGGCCTTAGACTGTGCGTGATCTCGTAGTAAATCTTCATAGATGTACATCAGTTCCTTATCAAAGAGAGAACGTTTCATATCAACAGCAAAGGACCGTACTCTCTTCAAGAGTTCTTCCGCTTCATCGTTCGAAATCTCTTTTCCATACTCTTTTAGAAATTTCGCCTTTATCGATGCGGTCCCAGAGTGTTTACCAATCACAATCTGACGCTCTGAACCAACATCCTCCGGTTTAAAGACCTCGTAAGTCAGAGGATTTTTCAACATACCATCGGCATGGATTCCGGATTCGTGAGCAAACATATTACTTCCGACAATGGCCTTCCAAGCAGGGACACTCCGTCCAGAGGCTCTGGCCACAAATTCCGAAACCTCAACGAACCTTCCTGTATTAAAGTTAAGATCAGTATCTAAGAGGTGCTTTAAAGCCATGACAACTTCCTCAAGCGCAGCATTTCCCGCTCTTTCACCCAAGCCATTGACAGTCACCCCAACATGGGAGGCACCTGCTTTTACGCCTGCTAAGGCATTGGCCGTTGCCATCCCGAAGTCATTATGGGTATGCATTTCTACATCAATCCCGATACTCTCCGTTAGCTTGGTAATTCGATCAAAGGTTGTAAACGGATCAAGAATTCCGACCGTGTCACAATACCGAATCCGATCAGCACCTGCTTTTTTTGCCTCACGTGCGAATTCAATAAGAAAATCCATATCTGAACGAGATGCATCTTCGGCATTAACAGAGATGTAAACACCATTCTTCTTGGCAAACTCCGTAGCCTTTACCATCCGCTCCATGACTTTTTCCCGAGTAGTCATTAATTTATGCTCTATATGAATATCTGAGGTTGAGATAGATATCGCTACAGCATCACATCCACAAGCTAGGGATGCCTCGATGTCTGAGATTACCGCACGGTTCCAGCCCATGATACTCGCTTTCAAGCCCATTTTCACGATATCACAAATCGCCTTCTGTTCATCTCCGCCCATGACAGCGATTCCCGCTTCAATTTGATGTACACCTAAATCGTCGAGTAATCGGGCAATCATGAGCTTCTCCTGATTGGAGAACACCACGCCCGCGGTTTGCTCTCCATCCCTTAATGTCGTGTCCACGATTGTCAAATGCCTTTTCACCACGATCACTCAGCTCCTTTTGAATATGTTTCATAGCTTAAGATTTAAAAATATACTAACACAATCTTAGTTTTGTTTGAACTATTATATTATACAAATACTGTATACTTGTAGGGAACGGCCAAGACCGTTCCCTACAAAATCACTTGCATTGGCCACAGCCCCAGCTTTGTCTCAAGATGCAAGAAGAAATAGACAAGCTTCCTTCTCATGACCTATCGTCTTGAAAAGGAAGCTTGTTTGCTATTAAAACTTAGATAGTTGCTCTTTCAATAGGGTATTCACAACCCCTGGATTTGCTTGCCCCTTGGTCGCCTTCATGATCTGACCGACCAGGAAGCCGATAGCCCGTTCTTTTCCTGCCTTAAAGTCCTCTACCGATTGAGGATTTGCTGAGATTACTTCATCTACGAGCTTAAGCAAGGCAGCTTCATCGCTAATCTGGGCAAGCCCTTTTTCCTTGATAATAACTGCGGGAGCTTTACCGGATTCAAACATCTCTTCGATTACATTTTTAGCGATTTTTCCACTGATTGTTCCCTTATTAATGAGTTCGAGAAGCTCGGCAAGCTGTGTCGGAGTCACCGGCGAATCCTCCACCCTTAGTTGCTTCACATTTAAGAGGCGTGAGAAATCGCCCATGACCCAATTTGCTAAGGTCTTTACGTCAGAATACCCTTTGAGGGCTGTATCGAAGAAATCAGACATTCCCTTCGAGGATGTAATCACTCCTGCATCATATTCTGTTAAGCCCAAGGACTTAAGCCTCTCACGGCGTGCTGCAGGCATTTCTGGAAGGGTCTTGCGAATTCTCTCAACCCATTCCCTGTCAATCACTATAGGAACTAAATCCGGTTCCGGAAAATACCGATAGTCGTGCGCCTCTTCTTTCGAACGAAGAGATAAAGTGATTCCTTTCCCTTCATCCCAGGTTCGAGTTTCCTGAGTCACAGCCTCTCCGTCATCGAGGAGTTGTGCTTGCCGCTCAATTTCATATTCCATACACCGACGGACAGAACTGAAGGAATTGAGATTCTTTGTCTCCGTTCTTGTCCCAAATTCTCCTTGACCCTTCGGTCGCAAGGAAAGATTCACATCAAAGCGAACAGAACCTTGCTCCATGCGACAATCAGAGACCTCGGTATACTGAATCACACTCACGAGTTCTTCTAAAAAGGCTAGAGCCTCAGGAATTGAGCGCATATCTGGTTCAGAAACAATTTCTAGAAGCGGGACTCCGGTACGGTTATAATCCACATAAGATTCAAAGGAGGTAGAAATGGTCTCCCCACTATGCACGAGTTTCCCCGCGTCATCCTCCATGTGAGCACGAGTTATCCCGATTCGTTTCTTCTCTCCCTCAACCTCGATGTCAAGCCAGCCCTTTTTATTGATGGGGAGATCATACTGTGAAGTCTGATAGTTCTTCGGCGCATCGGGATAAAAATAGTTTTTGCGGTCAAACTTGGAGAAATCGGCGATTTCACAATTCAAGGCAAGTCCAGCCTTAATGGCCAGATCGACCACTTCACGATTAAGCACAGGTAAGACACCGGGAAGTCCTAGACAGACCGGGCAAACGTGTGTATTCTGTTCACCCCCGAATTCCGTCGAACAACCGCAAAAGATTTTTGTCCGAGTGGCGAGTTCAACGTGCACTTCAACTCCACAAACCATTTCGTAACGATCCAATGCGCTCATTACCGTGCCCCCCCTTTCACTAGACTTGGTCTCACGGTGTGGAAGGAAGTATTCTGCTCAAAAGTATAGGCGACTCGATAGAGCGTTCCTTCATCGAAGGGCTTACCCATGAGTTGTAGCCCTACAGGTAGTCCATCCACAAAACCTGCGGGAATCGATAAGGCCGGAATTCCAGCTAGGTTTATGGGTACTGTACAAACATCGGATAAATACATGGTCAGTGGATCTCCCGACTTTTCCCCTAAACGGAAGGCAGGGGTGGGGGCAGTGGGTGAGAGTAATACATCGAACTTTTCAAAAGCTCGGTCAAAGTCCTGCTTAATTAAGGTCCTAACTTTTTGAGCCTTTACATAATACGCGTCATAATATCCAGCACTCAACGCATACGTCCCAAGCATAATCCGCCTCTTTACTTCTGATCCAAAGCCTTCTGCCCGAGTTTTGCTGAATAATCCGAGGACATCCTCAACCCCTTCAGCACGATGTCCATACCTTACTCCATCATAACGGGCCAGATTTGAACTCGCTTCAGCTGGGGCAATGAGATAATATGCAGGCATGGCATATTCTGTATTTGGCAAGGAGCACTCCTCGACGATAGCCCCAAGACTCTCTAGAGTCTGAATTCCCTCTCGAATCACCTTTTCTACGTTCGGGTCCATCCCCTGCCCAAAATATTCTTTAGGCACGCCAATCCGTAAGCCCTTAATATCATTGACTAAGAACTGCGTATAATCCGGCTTATTAAAGGGTACGGACGTAGAGTCTTTGGTGTCATGCCCGGCAATCGCATTGAGCACAAGGGCATTATCTTCTACAGTTTTCGTAATCGGCCCAATCTGATCGAGGGAGGAAGCATAGGCAATAAGCCCATAGCGGGAAACAACTCCATAGGTTGGCTTCAAACCGACAACACCGCAAAAAGCAGCGGGCTGACGAATAGATCCCCCCGTATCGGACCCTAAGGTATAGACGGCTTGATCCGCCGCAACTGAGGCCACCGAACCCCCTGAAGAGCCCCCTGGGACCCGTTCTAAATCCCAAGGATTATGCGTCGGAAAGAAACGAGAGTTCTCTGTAGAGGATCCCATGGCGAACTCATCCATATTGAGCTTACCCAAAAGTATGGCTCCTGCATCCTGTAGCCGCTCGGCCACGGTTGCACTATAGGGAGGTATAAAGTTTTCGAGGATTTTCGAAGAACAGGTTGTCCGAATTCCTTCCGTGCAAAGATTGTCCTTTAACGCCATCGGAATACCTCCTAGAGCCCCTAGCTTCTCGCCACGAGCGAGCTTCTCATCCACTTTATGAGCTTGGGACAAGGCTGTCTTCTCAGTCACACTTACAAAAGCTTTTATATCCGAATCCACGGCTTGGATTCGCGTTAAGAACGCCTGTGTCAGCTCTGTTGCGCTAATTTCTTTTTTAACTAAAAGCGTATGTAGCTCACCCGACGTTCGAGCGGTCATCTCCATGTATTTTTCTCCTTTCAGCCCTTAAAGAATCCTGGGTACCTTAAAGAAGCCATCCTCCGCCTCCGGGGCATTCGCTAATACCTTTTCACGATCTAATGAAGGCTTAACCACATCTTCCCGCAAGACATTATGTAAGGGTACGGCATGGGCCGTCGGAGCAATATCCTCCGTGTTAATACCTTCAAGCATCGCTGCATATTCAAGGATTGAATTAAGCTGTTCTGTATTTGTTGCGATTTCCTCTTCAGCGAGTTCCAAACGAGCGAGTTTGGCGACATGTTCGACTTGCTCTCGTGAAATTTTCACCAATATCACCGTCCTTAGAAAAAATAATAGTTATACTATAACAGATGAAAACTCATGGGGCAATTAATACTTGTTCAAATGGCTATTCCTCCGGTAAAAGCTCTGCAAACTCTGCTTCTGTTAATACCGGTACCCCAAGCTCCTTGGCTTTCGTTAGCTTCGAACCTGCTTTTTCTCCTGCAACGATAAAGGCTGTTTTTTTACTCACACTGCTTGCTGCTTTCCCGCCGTGCTCCTCAATAAGATTCTCGACATATTGACGATCCCAACGTTCCAAGGTTCCCGTCACGACAATGCTTTTCCCTGCGAAGATCTGAGGGCGCAAGGAGGCTTGCGCCTTCATAACCACTTCAGCCTGTCGTAATTTTCCTAAGAAGTCCCGGGTGCTTTCCTGACTAAAAAAGCGAATAATGCTCTGAGCCATAGCTGGGCCAATATCAGAAATTCCCTGCAGCTCTTCAAGCTTAGAATTCTCTAAATTCTCCATCGTTCCAAATTTCTGAGCAAGAATCTTACTCGCTTTTTCCCCGACGTGTCGAATTCCTAACCCAAAAATCAGAGGGGCTAGCCCTCGCTTTTTACTATTCGTAATGGCCTCAAGTAAATTTTCAGCAGACTTCTTCCCCATCCGCTCTAACTGAAGGAGTGCATCATACTGTAAGGTATATAAGTCTGCGGCATCCAGGATTAATCCTGCCTCAAGAAGCTGTTGGATGACCGCTGGACCAAGCCCATCAATGTTCATCGCATCCCGAGATACAAAATGGATGATAGCCTCTCTCTGCTGGGCGGGGCAGGAAATACTCGTACACCGATGAGCCGCCTCTCCCTCCTCGCGGCTTACTTGGCTTTGACATTCTGGACAGAGTGCCGGCATTTCGAAGATCCGTTCCTCACCAGTTCGCTTCTCAGGCAAGGACTTAACGACCTCCGGAATGACATCCCCCGCCTTTTGAATAAGAACATGATCCCCGATTCGTATATCCTTATCTCGAATATTATCCGAGTTATGTAAAGTCGCGCGACTCACCGTCGAACCAGCTACAAAAACGGGTTTTAAATAAGCAGTCGGAGTCAACACCCCGGTTCTCCCGACCCGTATCACGATATCTTCTACTAGGGTTTCCACCTGCTCCGCGGGAAACTTATAGGCAATAGCCCAACGAGGGCTCTTCGCTGTAAAGCCGAGTTCCCGTTGTTGGTTAATATCATTGACCTTAATCACTAATCCATCAATCTCATACGGCAGGCCATGCCGCTTTTCCGCCATTTCCGTACAATAGGCAATAACCTCTTCAATCTGAGAAAACACCTTGTATTCCGAATTGACGGAAAACCCTTGTTCCTTGAGATAGTCGAGGACACCCGTTTGTGAGGTAAGGCTCACACCTTCTGGAGTAAGCACCTGATACGCAAAAAAACTTAATCGGCGCTGGGCTGTCACCCGAGAATCCAATTGTCTTAAGGATCCAGCGGCTGCATTTCGAGGATTTGCAAACATGGGCTGCCCACTTTCTTCTCGCTCTTGATTTAAGCGCAAAAAAGATTCCTTAGGCATATATCCCTCACCTCGAACATCAAGCCGGGAAACTCCTTTACGAACCCGCAAGGGAATCGAAGAGATTGTTTTGACATTAGCGGTAATCTCTTCTCCTACTTCCCCGTCGCCACGGGTTGCACCTCGGATGAGCATTCCCTCTTCATAGGTTAAGGCCACTGTTAACCCATCAATTTTAAGCTCCACGACATATTCTACCTGAGGAACGAAAGAACGAACTCTCCGGTCGAATTCTATTAAATCTCCAGCATTAAACGCATTATCCAAGCTTAAAAGTGGCTCAGCATGTCGCACTTTTGAGAACTCCTTAGCGATATACCCGCCGACCCTCTGGGAAGGAGAATCTGGAGTAAGCCACTCTGGATGTTGTTTCTCGAGTCGAATCAATTCCTGTAGAAGTGCATCATATTCAGCATCGGTCAAAGTCGGTTGGTCAAGGCCGTAATATTGGTAGTTTGCCTCCTCGATTTGTTGCTTTAACTCTTGGAGACGCTTAGAATCTTCAGACATGAAATCACTTCCCATTCCTAAAACAGTTTAAAGAAAACCCGGCTTAACTCTAGCTAGTAAAGCGGAAGTCGTTGGTTGCCCTGTTAAAATATTAGCGCTGTGGGTTATTATCCGCACAGCGCCAACCTTTGTAGTCTAACCCATAAAGGAAACTCAATACAGGTAGAGTTCTTACTCATTGGCGGTTAGTCATCGGACAAAGTATTTAGATAGTGGTGGAACCACCTGTTTTTTCCTTGATAATACTCCAGTTAAGAAGACGCTTCCCTTCTCTAAGGGTTTCTTAAAGGCCTTGGCAATCTCTTCCGGACGATCCCCTGTAACAAAAAGCTCTGTATTCTCTTCGAGGAGATCGGTAACCATGAGCAAGAGGTAACTCATTCGTCGTTCACTTCGTAAAACTTCAAGTCTTTGAGTTAGTTCGACGCGGATCCTATCGAGTCCTTCTAGTCCCATGACACTGAATTGTCCAATTCCTACTTTGTTATCTCCAACCGTAAATTCTTTAAGGTCTTCCTCAATTAAGTCATCTACTTTACGCTCTGCTAGGTTTGAAGCGGCCTTAAACATTTGGATTCCAAATTCTTTAGCATTAACCCCAGCAATTTCAGCGAGATACTTGGCTATTTCCCGATCTGTGTCTGTGCAGGTCGGCGATTTAAAGATTACCGTATCCGATAAAATAGCTCCTAGCATGATTCCCGCAATTTCCTTATCGGGAGTAATTCCAAGATCATGATAACATTTGGCAACGATGGTACAGGTCGACCCGACAGGTTCATTACGGAAAAGGATGGGTTCTCCCGTTTGAATTCCACCCACCCGGTGATGATCGATGACCTCTAATACTTGGGCTTGATCTGCTCCATTGACAGCTTGTCCAAATTCATTATGATCAACGAGAATGACCTTCTTACGGCTTAGGCTTAACAAGTGATAACGACTAATGAGCCCGGACACTTTTCCCTGGTCATCGAGCACAGGGTAATTACGGAAGCGTGTCTCAAGCATCTTCTGTCTCACTTCAGAAATGAGATCATCTTCATGGAAGGAAATGACGCCCTCCGTTTTCATGATACTTTGAACGGGTGCACTCATGGGAAGGAGACGTGCGGCGGTAAAGGTATCACAAGGGACGGACACGACAACAGCACCGCTCTCACGAGCGAGAAGCTCTAATTCCGGAGACAATATCGCTCCCCCTGTAAGGATTAAAGCTGAAACGCCCAACCGGAGAGCACTCTCTTGGGCCGTAACGCGATCCCCCATTAAAACAATATTGCCACGTTCTACGAAAGTCTCAAGGGTCTCATGACGCATTGCTCCGACGTAGACGTTACCCTTTAATTCCTGCTCTTGACTTCCTACAAGAAGTGTCCCATCAAGTGTCCGCACGACATTTTCCACGGGTACATGGAGGGACCCAAAGTCTAAGTCAGCCATACTTTCAATATAGGAAGCCGAAAGATCCCCAACGGTAATAATGCCAATCAATCTTTCAGCACGATCAACTACGGGTAAAGTCTTCTGATTGTTTTCTTTCATCGCCTTCCAGGCTTCTTGAAGAGAAGTTCTCGGTTTAACCGTAGGCACAGGCCCATTCAGCATATCCTTCACTCTGAGATGTAAATCTCCAAGAAATTCAGGAGCCTCAACCCCAAAAGAATTCAACACGAACTCTGTTTCGCGGTTTACTTTTCCTCCACGACAAGCAATCACGTTTTCCATTCCTAGACGCTGCTTTAATCGAGCGAAAGAAATCGCTGCACATATCGAGTCTGTATCTGGATTCTTGTGCCCTACAACATAAATTTTTTCTGCCACGCTTAACTGTCCTTTCCAATGTGAAGATAATATAGACTAACAAGGGGTTTTTGTACGATAAGATTATAATGCATCTATGTTTGATTTCTTTATAGGGAACGGTCAAGACCGTTCCCTATAAAGAATAGAAGCTTTTTTTAGATTTTAGTCAATTTAGCATACTCCGCAATGAGCTTTTTTATCTGCCCCCCGAAGACTATAGAAATCTCGGCTTGACTTCCTTCCCCTTTGATCGAGACGATTATACCTTTACCGAACTTTGCATGCTCTACTTTTTCTCCGACATGATATTCTGTCCCCGGTGATTCCTTCACAGGGTTCCCGACGTTTGATGAATCCCAGGTTCCCCAGTTAGAACGTCCTCCAGAATCACGGAGTCCTCCACTTCCCTCCTGAGGTCGTGACTTTTGCCGGCTTGGTGGGGGATCGATGGGATCACGATCCCGAAGTAAATGCTGAGGAATTTCTTCGAAGAACTCCGAAGGACAGTTATATTGTGTCTTTCCATAAAGCATGCGTTGGCCTGCATAGGTTAGATATAGCTTTTCCCGTGCACGGGTAATTGCGACATAACAAAGGCGGCGCTCTTCTGCAAGAAGAGTGGGGTCAAGCATCGAACGACTACTTGGGAAAATTCCTTCTTCCATCCCACCAAGAAAGACAACAGGGAACTCAAGCCCCTTTGCACTATGAATCGTCATCATGACGGCATACTCTTCTCCTTGATCCAAGGAGTCAATCTGTGCTACCAAGGAGACCTGCTCAAGGAACCCCGCGAGACCAGAAACGATGGCTTCCTCTCCTTCAAGGCCTTTCTCCGGAACATTAGCTTGGTCTTCTGCTTTGGCATCATATTCAGCCGTGACAGAGAGAAACTCGCGAACGTTTTCCGCCCGTGCTTCCGATTCTGGAGTTTTTTCTGCGATAAGGATGTCCCAATATCCCGTTTTCTTAAGAACCTCTTCGACAAGCTTGCTCACGGAGCTCTCTTCGTGGGCAAAATTCTTAAGCTCTTGCATGAGTTGGGCAAAGGCAAATAAAGGCTTCTTCGCCCGAGTCGTTAAATCGGGTATATAGTCTGCTTCCATAATGGCATCGAGAACAGGCATTCCTTGTTCATTCGCATAATCAAGGATTTTTTCCAGTGTACTGTCCCCTAAGCCTCTTTTCGGGACGTTGAGGACCCGGGAAAAAGCCACTTGGTCTGAAGGGTTATGAAGGACTCTCAGATAGGCGATAATGTCCTTGATTTCCATTCGCTCATAGAACTTAAGCCCAGAGAACACTCGGTAGGGAATTCCTTCCTTCATAAACCGTTCCTCAATCACCCGAGACTGGGAATTCGTTCGATATAAAATCGCAAAGTCATTGAAGCGGCGTCCTTCCACATTACGTAGCCTTTGAATACGCTCTGCAACATATCTCGCCTCATCATGTTCGTTATCTGCGACATAATAAACCAGAGGATTTCCTTCCTGGTTTTCTGTCCAGAGAGACTTCTCTTTTCGCTCCGTATTATTGCGGACGACTGCATTGGCGGCCTCCAAAATACGCTGAGTTGAGCGATAATTTTGCTCTAACTTCAAGACGACAACTTCAGGGTAATCTCGTTCAAAATCCAGGATATTCTGAACATCTGCTCCCCGAAACATGTAGATTGACTGGTCATCATCTCCCACGACGCAGAGATTGCGATACTTTTTCGCAAGGAGATTGACGAGGGCATACTGAGCATGGTTTGTATCTTGATACTCATCCACAAGGATATAGCGAAACTTCTCTTGGTAGTGAGCCAGAACCTCAGGATTCTCTTGGAAGAGTCGGACCGTGAGCATGATAATATCATCAAAATCTAACGCGTTATTCGCTTTGAGCTTTTTCTGGTAAAGCGTGTACACTCTCTCTACCTTTTTCTCAAAGTAATCCGTGGCTCGCTGTGAGAATTCCTCTGGACTCAAAAGCTTATTCTTAGCATCACTAATCGCTCCGCCGATCGCTCTCGGGGAGAATTTCTTATCGTCAAAATCTAATTCCTTCATACAAGATTTAATGACGGCTTGTTGGTCCCCGCTATCATATATGACAAAACTCCGGTTATATCCCGGTAGATGCTCTATTTCACTTCTTAAAATCCGGACACAAGCCGAGTGGAACGTAGCAACCCAAAGTCCTCTACCTTCACTTCCGACCAAAGCTGCAACCCGCTCCCGCATTTCCTGAGCGGCTTTATTGGTAAAAGTAATCGCCAAAATATTCCACGGATCAATTCCTTGAGCGACCAAATGGGCAATTCGATACGTTAAAACCCGTGTTTTTCCTGAACCAGCACCCGCTAATATCAATAGCGGGCCGTCCCGGTGCTCTACAGCTTGACGCTGGACCGGGTTTAAATCCTCTAATCGATACATTTCCCACTCCACCTCACTTTTCGACACTACATTATATCATAACGAGGTGAGCTATCGTAGAATTTTTGATAAAATGTAGGCAGACTAGACACATAGGTAACTATATCGTAATATATAAATATATAAATATATTAAACAAAATGAGAGGTTATGCAATGGATAAAAACTTTGCTAAGTATACCGAAATAGCAGAAATGCTCAAAGTATTAGCCCATCCTGTCAGGCTCTGTATCGTCAAAGGATTGCTAGATAACGGGGAATGCAACGTAACCTATATGCAAGAATGCCTAAACACCCCACAGTCCACTGTATCTCAGCACTTACAGAAATTGAAATCTGCTGGAATTGTGGAAGGCAATAGAAACGGACTCGAAATTAAATATAGAGTTTGTAATGATCAAATCGGGCATTTAATTAAAGTTCTTATTGGTGAGGATAATCAAATCGATTAAATACATTTAATATTGGAGGGACTAACATGAAGAAAAAAGTATTAATCGTGGGCGGGGTTGCTGGAGGGGCTTCAGCAGCTGCAAGACTTAGAAGATTAGACGAGCATGCAGAAATTATTATGTTTGAAAGAGGCGAATATATATCTTTCGCTAACTGCGGATTACCCTATTACATTGGTGAGAAGATTACTGATCGAGATGAGCTCATAGTCCAAACACCTGAAGCTATGAAAGCACGATTTAACCTCGATATTCGTGTGAACAGCCTAGTCAGCCACATTGATACAAAGAACAAAAGAGTTACTGTAAAAAGTCAGTCCAAAGGAATATACGAGGAATCTTATGACCACTTAATCTTATCCCCGGGGGCAAAGGCCTTACGACCAAATATTCCTGGAATTCAAAGTCCTAAGATTTTTACTATAAGAAACATTCCGGATACCGATTCTATCAAGGCCTATGTGGATGGAAAAGGAGTAAACACTGCGATCGTCATCGGTGGGGGCTATGTCGGTGTAGAAATGGCCGAAAACCTAAAAAAACGCGGATTAAGCGTTACTCTAGTTGAAGCAGCGCCCCACATCCTCGCCCCGTTTGATTCTGATATGGTCGTGTTGGCTGAAAAAGAACTCGTCCAAAACGGCGTCCAACTCATCCTTAACGATGCCGTAAAATCCTTCGTGGAAGTCGGTACCCAGGTCGAGGTCAACTTAGCTAGCGATACGAAGGTTAAGGCCGATCTCGTAATTCTAGCCATAGGTATTACCCCTGATACAAGCTTTCTACAAAATAGCGGATTAGAATTAGGCTCAAGAGGTCATATCCTCGTGAATGAAAGAATGGAGACAAACGTAGAAGGCATCTATGCCGTAGGAGATGCCGTAGAAGTCGTTGATTTTATCACAAAGCAGAAAACAGCGATTCCACTTGCAGGGCCTGCCAATAAACAAGGACGAATAGCCGCTGACAATATCTCAGGTTTGAATTCGACCTACAAAGGAACCCAGGGTACATCAATCATAAAATTCTTTAACCTTACTGCTGCAGGAACAGGAGCCAATGAAAGAACACTTCAAAAGGCTAATATGCCCTATAAAGTTATCTATGTTCACCCTGCATCACATGCCTCGTATTATCCTGGGGCAATACAAATGTCTCTTAAACTAATATTTAATGAACAGGGGCGAATCTTAGGTGCTCAAGGCCTGGGGCTTGACGGTGTAGATAAAAGAATAGACGTTATTGCCACCGCAATTAGACTCAAGGGTACGGTAGAAGATTTAACCGAACTGGAGCTTTCCTATGCCCCTCCCTTCTCTTCAGCTAAGGACCCTGTTAATATGGCAGGCTTCGTCGCCCAAAACGTATTAGCAGGAAGAACACATACTATAGCCTGGAAGGATATTGAGCAATTAAAGGAAGATTATACTCTTGTCGATGTCCGTACCCGTGTTGAATTCGCTAATGGACACATCGAGGGTGCAGTGAATATTCCAGTAGATAGCCTTAGAGAGAGAATGGGAGAACTAGATGCCAACAAGACAATAGTTGAGTACTGTCAAGTTGGTCTTAGAGGATATATCGCCGATAGAATATTAACTCAAAATGGCTATAAGGTTTTAAACGTCACGGGTGGATATAAAACATCTTCACTCCTTAACTTTGACCCAAGTAAAGTAAAGAATGATGCCCCAAATATGACTAAAGAACCTTTAAAAGGCTTAACTATAGACCCTGATACTCAGGCAGTAAAGGTCACTCAATAATTCGCTGGATTTCTAAAAAATAGGCTGCCCTTCCTGAATGTCAATCTGACATTCAGGAAGGGCAGCCTATTCTCATTGGACTTGTACCATGGATTCCTGTAAAGTCAGAACTGATTTGTGGAACAATTCATCCTCCATCGCATCCATTTTTAACTCTAGACGACGAACAACTCCATTTTTACCGAGAATGGTTGGAACACTCAAAGCGACCCCCAAGTCCCGATACTGATCTTCAAGCATGCTTGATACGGTTAAAACCTTCTGCTCATCGCGCAGGATTGCTTGCATTATCTGGGCACAACTTAAGCCGATGCCATAATAGGTTGCCCCCTTACGGCTAATAATCTCATAGGCCGCTCGACGTACTTCTGAAGTTACCTGCTCCTGCCAGTCCTTTTCGAAGACTCCCGGGAAATTCGCTCGAAATGAATCAAGGGAACTTCCTGCTATACTTGTTGAGCTAAAAAGTAAGACTTCAGAATCCCCATGTTCACCGACGACATAAGCATGGATATTACTTGCATTAATTCCACAGCGCTTGCTCAAAGTATACCTAAACCTTGCAGTATCAAGAACGGTTCCTGAACCTATGATATGTTCTGGAGGCAAGTCCGTAACTTTCCGAGCAAATGCGGTAAGTACATCAACAGGGTTACTCACAATAATAAGAATAGCATTTCTTTCATACTTGACGATTTCTTCCAAAATCGATTGCATGATCTTTGAGTTCTTCTGTACAAGGTCCAAGCGTGTTTCCCCGGGCTTCTGATTGGCTCCCGCAGTGATGACGATGATTTCGGCACCTTCGCACTCCTCAAAGCCTCCAGCACGGATTTCGACGGGCCGAATAAATGGAAGCCCATGACTTAAATCCATAGCTTCCCCTTGTGCTTTTTCCCGATCGGTATCTATAAGGACCAGCTCGTTACACAGACCACGAATTAAGGTTGCATAGGCAATGCTCGCTCCCACAAAACCGCTACCTATAATTACAACTTTACTTGAGTGAATACTCAAAGCAATCCCCCCTTGAAAACTAGGTTTCCAAAAAAGGGGCCAAAATATCTAAATGTAGTTCAAAAAAAATGGTGGCAAGGAATAATAGTTATTCCTTGCCACCTATTAGAAATATGGAGGAAGAGCTCCTCAGTGATGGTTTAGCACAAATTATTTTACTTCATCTTATTGGCAAAAGCATCTTTAAGGGCTGTTTTTCTTCTGAAACCTATAAAAAAGTTTATATTATTTAATTTCAACCTTATGCTTTTCTGCAAGCGTTAAAGCATCGAGGAAGCGGGAATGTACGTCTTGAAGTGACATGGTAGCACCGGTTGTAACGTCAGTCAGCATTTTCTTTTCTTCTGCTGTGAAGTTAGCAGTTTTAGCTTTGTCAGCATCTGTCATTTTTTCAGGATAAGCGAATTTGAAAGGTCTGCCGTTAGCATCGGTGTACTTAGCAGCCCATGCTTTAACTTCAGCAACGGTTTTGCCTTTGAAGTAATCTTCGTAGAATTTCATTTGCTCAAACCATTCTTTTTTGGAAACTGCAGCTGCCTTCATGCCGTAGTCGTTGCCCTCATCTAATTTGGATTTCCAGCCGAAGCCGTCTTTTTGACCTGCAAGATAAGGAGCTTTTACAGCGTCAGTACTTTTAGGATCCATCCAGCCAGGGAATTCTTTTGGAGTAATTTCGAGAACATCCATTTTTAAGTCTACGATCTTACCGGCTTGGTCGAATACTACACTCGCAGTAGTAACGTTTAAGTTATCGCTATTTGCTCCTTTTGCAGAGTTGTCACGATAGTTGGCAACAACGCCTTCACCATGATAAAGAACAGGAGCTTTTACTTCAGCTTTAGGAGCTGCTGCCGGTTGGCTTCCACAACCAGCAAGGCTTACTAAGAGACCGAGTGAGAGTACGATACCTAGAATTTTTTTCATTTTTTCTTTCCTCCTCTAAAATAAATAATATGTATGTGTATGAGTATCCTTTCACACAATAGCAAATATCTCCTATATTTACAATTCGGATATTTGGCGATTTTAGTGAAATTTGGTATGTACAAGAGAGTTTTATCACAAAAGCTCCCTTATGGTCTTATTTCCTTCTTTTATATTATTTTTTTGTTGAATGGTTGTTTAAAATTGGAGAGGAGGCTGACAGCATCTTTCACCGTCTAGTTAATCGCCATGCGTGGCGTACTAAAAACGGCAAGGAATACCAGTTATTCCTTGCCATCTATTTGGAATTAAGGAGGAAGATCAAGTTAATTCGGTTTTCCTAGTAATATGCTGGGTCTTATAATAAGAGGGTATCCCCGAAAGTAATCAAAATTACCTTTTGCGGATACCCTCTGGTTATGTTGAAGGAGTCATTATTTAACTGGAATGCTAACTTCTACTTTGTTTGCAAAAGCTTTTTTCAAAGCACCGATATAATCACCATGGGCGTCTTTAAGGCTGATTGTTGATCCTGATGTTACATCAACAAGAGCTTTCTTTTCTGCATCAGTAAGTTTGGCATATTTATCTTTGTCCTTTGGATCTGTCACTTTTTCAGTTAATGGCTTTCCATTGATGTCAGAAGTATTTTTTGCAAACCATTGTTCAATTTCTGCAACGGTTTTGCCTTTAAAGAACTTTTGGTAATTGGCGAACTGAACGGACCAGTTTAAGCCATAGGCTTTATCACCGCGCTCACGCTTGGTTTGCCAATTACTGAGTTCTTTTGCTCCATTTGCATCCGTTTGTGCGGGAGCCTTGAGATACCCAGGTTGGCCTGGCCAACCGGAAAACATGGGTACACCTGGGTGGTCAACGTCATTCGGAGATACAACCTCTAAAGCATCAAAATATACATCAATGATTTTTCCATCTGTATCAAAAAGTGCATCAGCAGTTGAAGTAGTCATACTGTAGACTTGACCACCGTCTTTATCTTTCCCAGGTCCAACGCGGAATACTGAGGTTTCGCCCATTCCCTTAAATACTTTTACCTCTGTAGCCTTAGCCGGTGCAGGAGCTGCAGCAGGTGCACTTTGATTACTAGCACATCCACCAAGAACTAACAATGCGGTCCCCAAAGCAATTGCAACTGTGATTTTTTTAATTTTTAACATAAATAGCCCTCCTTGCGAAAATTATCTTTAGTACATACCTGATTTCACATGAGCGTTGATGACTAAGGCTCACCTAAGTATAAACATGAAGTAAACTTTGCTAGGAAAGACCCCCCTTCATTGTTGGGTGGTTATTAGTGAGAAACAACCTAATATTATTTGGCTTTTAGCAACTAACAACCGCTTATGTATATAACTAGGAACCCTAGCCAAGTGAATAACTTATCAAGCAATCATTCAAATTCGTCTAATATCGAGTCAGTCCTTTACATTAACGCTTATACTTGTTAACACAAGAACTAACTAGGCTAAAAATTTAGATACGTAAACAATAATTGCAATGACAAGCTTTACTCTTATTTGACTTTAACAGATAATGCCTAAAATTGTCAAGACATAATTTGGATTAATAATGTGAAATATAGTGCAAATAACAAATAAAAGGAGAAATGAAACCAGTCTTTAGAACCAGTATCCCTTCTCGATCACTACTACAAAACATGTCATCAAGATAAAGCTCGCTACAGCTATTCCATCACTTTTCGTTAGTTTAAAGTGATAGCTATATAAGTCTTCAGGCTTGACTTGTTCTACAAAGCTTTCTATCTTATCTAACTTTTCGAAGGAATTAACAATCAAAGAGACAATAATCTGAGATATTCCCTTAACATTGATTTTAAACTTCCTTCGGGTCCCCCCCATTACAGAACGCATGCTCTCTCCTAAACTCTTCGTAACCTCGGAGCCAGTCTCCTTCAGCTCTAGGACAATGCACATGACTATTTTCAAGTAGTCCGCAACTGGAACACCCACTGACTTCAAGGGAGTAAAGAGTTTATCGAGCAGACCAATTACGGTTTTCATCGGGGTTGTATGAAAATAAAGGATACTAACATACCAGATTACTAACAATCTAAACAATCTTAGAAAGATTTCGTACGGTCCTTGATGATAAGCGAACATCTCATTATGCGAGAAAGTGTAGAAGAGACTATTCATCAGGAGTCCAAAAAAGTAAGGAAGCATAACAATAATACCATAGGAGGTACCACTAATTAATAAGGTTCTCGGCTTAATTTTTGAAACTAGGGTCACAAATACTAAATAAACCGATAGTAGTCCAATACTCGCCTGCTTATGAAGTAAAAAAGGCATACTAGCAAGTACGATAGCCAAAATAAGCTTAAGAAGCCCATCCATCTCCATGAAATCCGTCTCTTTTGGGGTCTTTGAATTGGCTAGCATTAAATCGTCTGCCATAGCACATTCATTTCTATTCGCTTATTTCTCATCTGCAAAAACCCCTTTTTTTCTGACTTCATTAATGGCCAGTTCACCAATACTTCCTGTAATTAAACCCGTGACAACAGAAGAAATGAGAAGGATTGGAAGATAAAACATAACAACAATTTGTCCAAGGATGAGAGATGCTACGACAATTTGTGCCGTGCTATGAACAATAGCTCCGCCTATACTTATCCCTTTGATACTAAAGAATCCTGAGAACTTTTTATAAAGCAGCCACATAACAAGGGCGCTAAAAATACCGCCACTTAGACTAAAGGCCAGCATCATGACACCCCTCGTAAGTACCGCCACTACAAAACAGCGAACAATCACGATAAAGAGAACATCCTTAAATCCGAGAAAGGCAATCGCAATCATAGTGATAATATTTCCAAGTCCCAGCTTAACTCCCGGTACAGGGATAGGGATAGGAATAAAGGATTCCAAAAAGGAAATCAGAATCGCATTGGTCACGAGAATGATAATTAAGGCATATTTTTTATTTTTATTCATAAATGATGACCTGCTTAGCCAGAAGGCTAATCATTTTCCCTTCTCCTTCAATCATAACAATCGTTTTTGAGGGCATGCAGACTGCTCTATCACCAGGCTTAACCAGCCAGCCTGCCTTCACGCAAATCTTATCAGGACAATCGGCATCAAGCACCCTTATCCTTCCCTTTTCCGCAACTATCGTGAGTTTAATTCCATCTTCGAGATTAATATACTGAGGTTCCTGGACCTTATTCAGGTCAACCTTCGTAACAAGCTTTCCGTCACGTGTTACCTTAGCTATAAGGTTATCACTTGGTTCATTTACACTTCCAAAGTAACTCCACAACAGAGGGATTAAGGCTATAATCCCAATGAGCACTAAAATCATGTCGCCTTTTTTGAATCTGCGCATTGCTTTCATCGTAGGATGCCTACCCCTTTTCATCCTTAGGATTATTCTTGAATATACTGATATTCAGAGCTCTCATCAAGAAAGGTGAAATTCCCTTTTAGTCCTTCCGTAATATAAATCTTTTTATCTGTCGTAATAAAAACTGCTTCAATTCCGCCGTACTGCTTGATGAACTCCTTGCCCTTTTCCAACCCTAAGACGAAAATTGCTGTATCAAATGCATCCGCATCAAACGAAGAATCCGTAATCAAGGTAACGCTCATTAGACCGGATTTGGCCGGGTATCCTGTGTGGGGATCAAGAATGTGAAAATAGCGTTGACCGTCTTTTTCAAAGTATCGTTGGTCATCTCCCGCAGTTGTTACAGCCTTATTTGTTACTGAAATGGTACCCACGATCTCTTCCCCCTGAGTTCCTTTGGGTCGAGGATTACGAATGCCCACCTTCCATTGACTTCCATCAGGCTTATTACCTAGCGTCACGACATTGCCGCCAAGGTTAATAAAAGCAGATTGAATACCGTGCTTCTTATAAATGTCTATTGCGACATCTCCTGCATAGCCCTTGGCGATGCCCCCTAGGTCAACCTCTTGTCCGACTTTTTTCAAGCCAACAGTGTTTCCATCAACGGTGAGGTCCTTATAGTTAATTAGAGGAAGTATCTTCCCAAATTCCTCTTTGCTTGGAATATGCTCGTCCTGTGTTCCAATAGCCCAACTTTTTACCAAAGGTCCTACTGTGACATCGAAGGCACCGTGGCTTAACTCAGCTACTTGCTGAGATTTGTTTATTATTTTAACCGTCTCAGGATTCAATTCAACTTTATTTTTCCCTGCATTTTCATTGAGCTTATAGATATCCCCTTCTGGCGCATTGAACGTCAATAACGCTTCCAAATCTTCAATCTTTTTCGTCGTCTCATCGATTGCAGCTTGCCCATCTTTCCCATAAACCGTTTGAGTAATAACTGTACCCATCGCAAACGCTTCGGATTCAGATTTATCCTTATTGCTTGAGACACTCGTGTTATTCGAATTACAAGCCGTTAACATCCCTGCTACAGCAATCGCCACTATAATTGAAGCCAGCCTTTTCCCACTTTGTTTTTTAAGTAACAACAATTTCAGCCCCTTCACGCTTGTTAACTTTTGAACTTTAAAGCTGTCCATTATTTCACGTAGGCAGCTTCAAATAGAATCGAAGCTTATTTTATCTCTTCAGATAATAACATAGAATTGATGAGATTAAAACGAAAGAGGTAAAATTCACTCGAAAAAGTTAGGAAGAAGGGCTGGTGCTGGTACACGGGCAGAGAAACATGGGGAAACATGGGGACGGTTCTTCTGTTTCAGAAGCTTTTCTAGAACCGTTACTCGGCAACAGCGTGTAACGATTCTAGAAAAGGAAATCTTATTAATGGCTTCTAATTGCAGCAGGAGATTAAATTAAACGCAACGCAAATTCGGGACACGCAGGATTACAGTACCCGCAAAGAATACAATACTCAGGGTTAACTTGGGCTTTACCCTCCACCAAAGTCAAGGCACCATTCGGGCACGCTTCAATACAAGTTCCACACCCTTTACAGAAGCCCATCACATGAAGTTTTTTCGATTTGGCTTTTTCTACCCACATAGACTCAGGAAGGGCTATATCATTGAACAGGGTTAGATTAACTTTTAACTCCTCCGGCCTTACCATCCCGACGGCGACTGCCGCTATACCCGGAATTCCTCGAACATAGTCAAAGGCGTCCTTTAAGTCGTCAATGAGATGACCCCCAGCCAAGGCTTTCATAGCATAAATTCCTTTTCCTGCGCTATGCGCTTTTTGTATGGCCTTGAGCATGTCTTCTTTCTTTCCCCCAACGATTCCCATTCCCAATTTATTGATAATAGGGAAAATAATATCCAGCTCTGGAATTTCAGCTGCTTTCTCAACTACAGGAACGACGTGTGTGGAGATTCCGATCGCCTTAAGTACTCCTTTTTTCTTATAATCCTTCAGACACTCAAGTGCCCCTTTGCGTTCTTCGAAGACAGCCGGAGTAACCTTCGCGGCATGCAAAAGGAAAATCTCTATCTGCTCTCTACCGAGAGATTCCAAGGCTAGCTTAATGCTTTGCTCCATCTCCTCATAGGTTGTCGCTGCCGACTTTGTGGCAATAATAACTTCCCCATCATATTGATCAAGTGCCTTCCGAATATGGGAATAGGTCTGATATCGCTCCGCTGTATCAATGAAGTTTACCCCTTGCTTCAGGGCTTCAAGAATTAGTTCTGCCCCTTCTTCTTCGGATATTTTCGCTTGTAACGGTCCCATAGGCAAAGCCCCAAAACATAGTTCTGTAACCTTAATACCCGTCTTTCCCAATACACTTTTTTTCATTGGTTAACCCCTCTCTTCCATCTCTCAACATAATTAATTACATTGAACACCATTTCGCTATATTGAGCAAATTATTTTTTCTAATGCCCTTTTTAATCACGGGGACGGTTCTCCTGTTTCCAAGGCATTTCTGACACGTTCCTATGCTTCCCCTCAACGTTAAGCCAAAAAAATCCTCGTGAAAGAAGCGAATGGCCTTACACAAGGATTTTTTCGTATATCGTTATAGAAGCAATTTAATGCCTATTTTCTCCGCGAAAGTAACTCCTGCGAAATGTCACTTATGTCTACTCCTCGCTCTTCCAGCAACACTAAGACATGATAAAAGAGATCAGACACCTCATAACGGATTTCTTCTGCAGAGGAATTTTTCGCTGCAATAATCGTCTCTGCGCTTTCTTCTCCCACCTTCTTAAGAATCTTATCGATTCCTTTTTCAAAAAGATAGGTCGTATATGCCCCCTCTGGGCGCTCGATATTACGGGAGTGAATAACCTCTGCAAGAAGTTCTAAGGTCCGTCCTAAGGGGAGCTGTGGCCTTTCACCGGGTTGTCCAAAGGCTACAAACTCTTTCCTGTTCGGTGCATAGTGAAAGCAAGAGAAATAACTTTCGTGACACGCTACACCTGTTTGCTTGACAGTAAGCAATATTGCATCTTGATCGCAATCAAAACGGAGATCTACAACCTCTTGTATATTCCCTGAGGTTTCCCCTTTAAGCCAAAGGGATTGCCGACTCCGGCTATAATACCAAGCCCTCTTTTCCTCCATCGTAAGGCGAAGGGCTTCGTCATTCATATAGGCTAGCATCAATACTTCCCGAGTGTCTACATCCTGGACGATAGTTGGGACCAAGCCGTCCGTATTCCAGCGGATTCCCTCGGGGATATTAATTCTAGATTGCTGCTCAATCTGTTTCTCATTGTTCACTTAGTTTTCCTCCTCTAACACACTTTAATGTCTAAGAACCTTGATAATGATTATTGTAAGGTTCTGTCTAATTTTACAGGTAAATAATTTCTCTTTAGTCAGCTGTTAGCTATTTCCTAATTGGAATCTCTCGTTCCGCAAGATAACGTTTAGCTTCAGCAATGCTATATTCACGATAATGAAAGATCGAAGCCGCTAGTACAGCATCTGCTTCTCCTGTCGTTAGCCCCTCTGCCAAATGCTCTAAATTCCCTACGCCGCCACTTGCAATTACGGGGAGTGAGACGGCTCGGCTCACTACACGCGTTAGTTCGAGATCATACCCATTCTTTGTTCCATCTCGATCCATGGAAGTCAGTAATATTTCTCCCGCACCTAATCGTTCTACTTCTTCGGCCCACTTGAAGACATCCCTTCCTGTTGGAGTTCGTCCCCCATGGATATAGACCTCCCAGGCTCCTGGGCTGGTTTGGCGTGCATCAACTGCTATCACGATGCATTGACTCCCGAAGGCATGAGCCCCTTCTTCAATAAGACCTGGGCGCTGAACTGCCGAGGTGTTTAAAGAGACTTTATCCGCACCCGCTCGTAACATTCGGCGGATATCCTCAATTGTTCTAAGCCCTCCACCAATAGTAAACGGGATAAACACTTGTTCAGCCGTCCGCCGCACGACCTCAATCATGGTTTCCCTGCCTTCAGAGGATGCCGATATGTCCAGGAAGACCAGTTCATCCGCTCCCTCTTTATCATATAGTGCTGCAAGTTCTACAGGGTCTCCTGCATCTCGCAAATCAACAAAATTAGTGCCTTTAACAACTCTTCCTTCATGTACATCGAGACAGGGGATTATCCGCTTTGCTAACATGAAACTCCCACCTTATTCCCTTTAGGAAGGAAGTTCTTATCAGAGGAGGATTTACTTTGGATATCTGGAGAACTAACGAGGTTAAGAGCTTCGGACAAGGTGAAAGCGCCAGAGTAAAGCGCTTTTCCGATAATAACCCCTTCAATCGTAACACCTCGACTTGCTTCAGCCTGAAGCTTAAGCAAATCCTCCAAACGCGAAACTCCGCCGGAGGCAATCACCTGAAGTCCGCTTAAGCGTGCTAACTCGACAGTGCTTTGAATATTGGGTCCTTGAAGCATTCCATCCCTCGAAATATCTGTGAAGACGAGATGCTTTACTCCAACTTCTTTCATCTTTAATGCTAAATCAAGAGCCTGAAGTTCTGTCGTTTCCGCCCAGCCTTGTACTGCTACCCTGCTCTCCTTGGCATCGATTCCGACGACAATTGCTTCCGGATAGCGAGCTGCCGCCTGTTGTACAAGCCTTGGATTCCGAACAGCAACCGTGCCTAGAATGACTCGCTCTACACCTAGATTAAGAAGTTCCTCAATTCGTGCGAGCGAGCGAATCCCTCCCCCGACCTGAACCCTAAGCCCAGAGGACTTAATGAGTTCTCGAATGACTAAATCATTAATAGGCCTCCCTGCGAAGGCACCATCTAAGTCAACTATATGGAGAAAAACAGCACCCTGTTCCTTGAAGCCTAGTGCTACTTCTTCTGGGTTTTCTGCATAGACCGTTGCGTCCTCCATCCTCCCCTGAAGAAGGCGAACCGCTTTTCCATCCTTCAAATCAATGGCTGGATATACCCGCATTTTCGCTCACCCACCTTCCGAAGTTCTCAAGTAGTTTAAGCCCCCAAGGACTCGATTTTTCCGGATGAAACTGTGCTCCCCAGATATTATCCTTCCCCACTAAAGCAGGGAAACGAACCCCATAATCACTCATCCCGACAAGGATTTTCTCATCTTCAGTCAGAGCATAGTAGGAATGGACAAAATAAAAATACGTTTCGTCAGGTATCCCTTCTAGGAGAAAACAGGGTTTTTCCTGTGTAAGAGTATTCCATCCCATATGGGGAACCTTTCTCCCTACCGGAAACTTTACTACCCGACCAGGTAATAAGCCTAATCCTTTATGCTCTCCATGTTCTTCTCCGACCTCGAAAAGCACTTGCATCCCAAGGCAGATTCCTAGGAACGGACGACCTGATTCCGCATAGTGATGCAACGGCTGAATCCATCCCTTCTCCTCTAGGGCTGCCATGGCATCGGCAAACGCCCCCACCCCTGGCAGGATAATTCCACCTATTCCTTCTAACTCCTCTGGGGTCTCAAGAACCCGAGCAGCAAATCCCAACTTTTGAAGGGCTTTTTCCACACTTCGCAAATTCCCCCGGCCGTAGTCAATAATTCCGATCATGGAAATATCCCTCCTTTAAAGTACCCCTTTGGTCGACAATATCCCGCTAAAATGCGGATTTTGCCGTACCGCAAGTCCCAAAGCTCTGCCAAAGCCCTTGAACACTGCTTCAATAATATGATGGCGATTCTTCCCCGCAAGTAGACGGACATGAAGCGTAATCCCCGCCTGAACAGAAACCGCTCTGAAAAATTCCTCCGCCATTTCAACTGGGAAATCTCCCACCATTCCCTCCGGGCAATTGACATCCCAAACGAGAAAAGGACGATTCGATAAATCCAGCGCCACTTGAATTAAGGCTTCATCCATCGGTAAAAGGGTATCCCCCACTCGTTCAATCCCGCGTCGATCTCCCAAAGCCTCACGCAATACTTGACCAAGGACAATCCCACAATCCTCAATCATATGATGGGCATCCACCTTCAAATCCCCCTGGGCCTTTACTTCTATATCCATATAAGCAAACCGCGCCATCGCTTCCAGCATATGGTCAAAAAAGCCAATGCCCGTGTCCACCTTGGCTTCACCAGCACCGTCTAAATTAACCTTCATATGTATATTAGTTTCTTTCGTTTTACGTTCTAGTGAAGCTTGTCTCATTTCCGCACCCCTCATTTTGCTAATATCTCTCTCAGAACTCTTACTAACCTCTTATTCTCTTCTGGCAACCCTGCACTTAACCGAAGCGCCTTCCCGATGACAGGGAGGTCTCCCATATTGCGAATCAAAAACCCTTGCTTGATTAACTCTTGATACACGATCTCGGGGCTTTGAGGTTGGAATAGGATAAAATTCGAACGTGTTGGAAAAACCCGAACTCCGGGTATGCCTTCCAAGCATTCATGAATTTTCTGTGTTTCTCCGACTATCAAGTGAATTTGCTCTCTATACTCTTGCAAGTATTCTAGGGCTATAACTCCCGCCCGCTGAGTCAATGCATTCACATTAAACGGCTGACGTGCACGATTCAGAAGTTCAATGGTCGTCGGCTGCCCGAGTAAGTAGCCAAGCCTTAGGGCAGCCATAGCAAAGGCTTTGGAAAAGGTTCGCATGACGATAAGGTTAGGATAGTTTTGAATTTGATCGATTACACTTTCTCCTGAGAATTCAGCATAAGCTTCATCGACGATTACGATTTTCCCAGTCTCTTCTACGATTCGCATAATGTCTTCCCTTGGGAAAATCGACCCAGTCGGATTGTTTGGATTACAGAGAATAATGATATGGACTTCCGAACGTCCTGCAGCCTCTAGAATCCCTTCGACATCTAAGCGAACCTCCAAGTCTTCTTCAAGAAGTGGAACCTCGATGACTTCTGTACCCGTTACCTTGGCTGCAGCCCAATACATGCTAAAGGTTGGTGGGTGAAGCACGACTGCCTTGCCCTCGCCTCCAAAGGTTGTCATTAAGAGTTGGATTAGCTCGTCTGAACCATTTCCCGTCAAGATTCCTTCTGCCGGATTCCCAGTATATTTTGAGAGTGCTTTTTTTAGCTCTATAGCTTCTCCATCTGGATAGCGGTTCAGCTCGAACTGCTCCTTGAACAGTTTTTCCTTCATTCCACTTGGCCAAGGAAGAGGATTTTCATTCGCATCCAACCTTACGCAATTGGGAACTGGCTTACTTTGATACGCCTTCAGTGTACGAATCTGTGGTCGAATAAGCTCTTCAGCTTTCATTTTTTTCTCTACCATAATTTCCGCGCCTCCACAGCCCGAGCATGTGCCTCAAGCCCTTCTCTTCGTGCAAGATGAGTGATTTGACGACCATCTCTCTTCAAAGCCTCTTCGGAGTAACTAATGACGCTAATCTTCTTCATAAAGGTATCCACATTAAGGGGGGAATAAAAGCGAGCAGTTCCACCCGTCGGTAAAACGTGATTCGGGCCAGCAAAATAGTCTCCAACCGGCTCTGGTGAGAACCGACTCAAAAAGACTGCCCCGGCATTTCTTACACGTCCTAACCAATTATAGGGCTCTTTTACTACGAGCTCGAAGTGCTCCGGTGCAATCTGGTTCGCTAAAGCCATTCCTTGTTCAAGGTCTTTGACCCAGATAGCAGCCCCATAAGTCTCCCAGGAGGCTCGAGCAATCTCCTGGCGAGGAAGTTCTCCAAGCTGCCGCTCGACTTCAGCGACCGTCTGTTCCAGGAGAATACGATCAGGGGAAACAAGAATTGCTGAAGCCAAGCGATCATGCTCAGCCTGAGATAGAAGATCTGCCGCCAATTCTTCTGGCTTACCTGTTTCATCTGTGAGAATAAGAATTTCACTGGGACCTGCTAACATATCGATATCTACCGTACCGAATACTTGCTTCTTCGCTAACGTAACATAGATATTTCCAGGACCAGTTATCTTATCGACTGGGGAAATTTCTTCCGTTCCAAAAGCTAGCGCAGCAATGGCCTGAGCACCACCGACCTTATACACTTCTGTGACCCCTGCTTCTGCAGCCGCAACGAGAACCTCAGGTAATAAGGTCCCATCCGCTCGTGGCGGACTCACCATCACTATCTCTTCCACTCCAGCGACCACCGCCGGTAGAGCATTCATAAGTACTGAGGATGGATAAGCAGCCGTTCCACCGGGGACATAAATTCCTACGCGCTTCAAGGGATGCAAAAGCTGTCCCAATACACTTCCGTCCTCTTTCGGGTCAAGCCATGAGGTTCTCTTCTGCTTTAAGTGAAAGCTGTAGATATTTTCCTTTGCCTGACGAAGAGCTGTGAGAAACTCTTCCTCCACCAAGTTGTAAGCTTCTTTGAATTCTTCATCTTTGACTCGAAGTCCATCCTTACGTAAGTCTACACGGTCGAACGTCTCGGTAAATTCGTAAAGCGCAGAATCTCCGTCTTTTTTTACCTTATCTAGAATATCGGCAACCTTCTTTTCGAGTAAAGAATCATCGCCGTAGGATTTCCGTGTGAGAGTCGCTAACTCTAAGTCCTCAAGCTCTCTAATCTCCATATTCGGCCTCCATTCCTACAACTTACATTTCCATTTTTCTTGTCCAAACTTCTGGTTCAGATATTCCTACACCTTGTCATCTAATAATCAGTCTATCTCAAATTTTAGACAATCTGACGAAGCTTTTCTGTCAGCCCCGCAATCCGTTGATGCTTCATTCGGTAAGAGACTCGGTTCGCGATGAGTCGAGTGGTCGCCTCGAGAATCGGTGCTACTTCTACGAGACGGTTTTGCCTCAAAGTAGTACCGGTCGAAACAATATCCACAATCATTTCCGCAAGTCCTACCCGAGGAGCTAGCTCGATATTCCCATGGAGCTTAATCGGCACGACTTGCATCCCTTGTTGACGGAAAAATTCCTCTGCTACCCGTGGAAACTTCGTCGCTACCCTCTGATGGTTTAAGCTGCTTAAGTCAAATTGACCACCTGGTAAACGAGCTGGGACTTTTTCCTCCGGCATAGCGACTACAAATCGACAGAAGCCAAAACGCAGGTCGAGTAATTCAACGACATCCTTGTTCTCTTCTAAGAGTGTATCTTTTCCTACAAATCCCAAATCTGCTGCGCCATATTCGACGAACGTCGGAATATCGGTCGGCCGACAAATAATAATTTGTGCTTCAGAATTTTCCAAAGGAAAAAGTAATCGCCGAGATTCTTCACTCACATCCCGGCATTCAATGCCTGCCTGGCTTAAGGCTTCTAAAGAATCCGTTAATAGCTTGCCTTTTGGAAGGGCGATTGTTAAGAAATTCCGTGACATCCTCCCCAACTCCTTATCCTATATATCATTTATCACTTTACCTTATTAAAGTATTAGAGTAGTTTAGGGATATTATAACAACCCTAGTCTCCCCTGGCAACACTTTTTCCATTTCTTCAATGGGAATATTTATTGATTAAAATAGAATAAGAGCTCCCTCGTAAAATCGAGGAAGCTCTTAAGTCGCAATTCTCTTTAGATGTCGACGCCCATTGACCTTATTGAGCACAAATGACTCTCTGAATTCCCTTTCGCTTGGCCAAATCCTCCACCTCTTCTTGAGTTAGGTTATCCAAGCACATTTCAACCTGAATTCCCGTTTGACGAAGTCGATGAGTTTGCTCAATAACTTTAGAGGTATTATTCCCATAGACCAAAGCCTCGGCACCTTGAACCTTACGATTCTGTAATTGCCCTGTAAGTGCCCCTAGGTTAATCGCAAAGCCGGTGGCGGGTAATTGATAACCGAAGTCTTCATATAAAGCATCATAACGGCCCCCTTCAACGATAGGAAAGCCAACTCGTGGGACGTAGCCTTCGAAAACAGCTCCGGTATAATAACTAAAACCACGCAAAATACCTAGATCAAGAGAGACATGTTCTTGAACTCCAAAATCCTTTAAGTACTGGTAAACCTTTCTTAGGGCATCCACTGCAGAGAGAAGAGAGGGTTTGGCGCTCCACTTAAGGACCTGATCAAGCATATCTTCCTTACCATGGAGATGTGGAAGCTTTAGTAAGATTTCCTGAACTCGACGGGCCAACTGGCTCTCTTCCACAAGCTTTTCAATTCCTACAAAATCTTTGTGAGCAAGTGCCTCTTGATATTTAAACTTGAAATCCTGAGGAACTTCGAGTTCCTCCATAATCCCAGTAAATATCCCCATATGTCCCAGATTAACTTGAAACTCCTTCACTCCCATATGCCGTAGCGCCTCAACGGCTAAGGCCACGACCTCGGCATCCGCTACTGGAGAAGCTGATCCAATGAGTTCTACCCCAGCCTGGCGAAATTCCTGTGTCTGAGATTTTGAATACCGGAAAACATCGGCAGCATAGCACAGCCGTAACGGAAGTTCAGTTCCGCGCATCCGGGTACTAACCATCCGGGCAATCGGAGTCGTAAGTTCTGGTCGGAGGACGAGAACATGCCCTTGCCGATCAAAAAACTTAAAGAATAAATCCTCTTCCTCCTCAACAGGTTGAAGACATGCACCATATTCCAAAGTTGGGGTAACCACCTTTTGATAAGACCAAGCACTAAACAATTTGAGGATTTCTGCTTCTGCATGATCCTGCAAAGCGATTTCTTCAGGTAATATATCATGCATACCATCGGGAATCCGTAACCCTAATGAAGTTCGAAGCATACTAATCCTCCTTCTTTTCCTTTTCCGCCAATCGTTTAAGGACCAACTGGTACCCATCTGCCCCAAAATATAAACACCTTTTTACTCGGCTGATTGTCGCAGTACTCGCACCCGTTGACTGAGCAATCGTCGTATAAGTCACATTCTTCTCTAAAAGTTTCGCCACTTCCAAACGCTGAGCTAACGCTTTAATCTCAGCAACTGTAGCAATATCCTGAAAAAAGCGGTAACATTCTTCTTTGTCCTTTAATAATAAAATCGTATCAAAAAGAGCGTCAGTTATAGAATCGCGTAATCGCTGATCAATCCCTGAGTAATCTTCTCCATCATGATCTTTCATTTATTTTTCAACTCCTTACACTTCTATACTTTAATTTATTAAAGTATTTGACACTTGTCAATATTCACCGTGAAACTCTTGTAAAAATTCTTGCCCCATGGGTACAGAAAAAAATCTTGCCAATAATCTTATCTGTGTGCTAGAATAGTTAATAGTCAAGTTCCCTTAAGGACTTGACACTGAATAGAAAACTCTTATCCAGAGTAGGTGGAGGGACTGGCCCGATGAAACCCGGCAACCGGCATTAACAGTGTACGGTGCTAAATCCTGCAGGAAATACTGGGAGATGAGAGGAAAACCGAAGATATAACTCCGCGGATTTCCTCGTGGAGTTTTTTTTATTATGTTGAAGGAGGAAAACCATTGATTAAGATTGAGCACTTGACGAAAAAATACACCTCCCGTCAGGGAAGCGTCATAGCTCTCGAGGATATATCACTGGATATTCCTCGAGGAGCAATATATGGGATCATTGGTTTGAGTGGAGCAGGAAAAAGCACACTTGTCCGTTGCCTTAATCGTCTCGAGGAACCCACAAGTGGAAAGATCGTTGTGGATGACCAGGACCTGACTAAGATGTCCAGCCGAGATCTTCGACAAGCTCGTCAGAAAATCGGCATGATTTTTCAACATTTTCATCTTCTTCAATCTCGTACCGTAGCTGGTAACATAGCTTTTCCACTTGAGATTGCAGGGTATACGAAACCAGAAATTGAAAAACGAGTCAAGGAACTCCTTCCCCTCGTAGGATTGGTGGATAAAGCAGAGGCTTATCCTTCACAACTTAGTGGAGGACAAAAGCAGCGGGTTGGAATCGCTCGTGCTCTTGCGACAAATCCAAAAGTGCTCCTCTGTGATGAAGCTACCTCTGCACTCGACCCCCAAACAACCTTATCCATCCTCAATTTATTAAGAGATATTAATCAACAATTTGGACTGACTATCATCATGATTACTCATGAAATGAAGGTCGTTAAAGAGATTTGTAGCGATGTAGCAGTTATCGACTCTTCCAAAATTGTAGAGCATGGTCCAGTTGAATCTGTATTTATTCAACCCCAATCCAGCATCGCCAAAGAATTTATCTCCACTGTTTTTCCAAATGAGCTCCCCGCGGATTTACTCCGCGAATTGGCCACTCATTCAAACTCGCAAATCGTTCGTATTCAATTCCTGGGGTCACGTGCTTCGGATCCCATCATCGCGGATCTCATGAAGGAATGTGAAGTTCGGGCGAATATCCTTTACGGAAGTATCGACCATCTTCGTTCCACTCTCTTTGGCACTTTGACTTTAGAGCTGCAGGGCAATCAGGAACAATTGCTTCGAGCTCATGACTATCTTGATAAACGCGGCTTAAAGGTGGAGGTGATTCAAAGTGCAATTTGAATTGTCGATGTTATCTAATCCCCAATACTGGGATACAATAACCCAGCTCTTAACTCCGGCAATAGGTCAGACACTCTACATGGTCTTCGTTTCGACTCTTCTTGCCTATATCATTGGAGTCCCCCTCGGCGTGATACTCGTCATCTCTTCGCCAGGGCATATCCTTCCTAATCCTTGGGTTGAGAGAATACTAGGTACTATAGTTAATATCTTCCGTTCGGCACCCTTCATCATCTTGCTGGTCGCTTTGATTCCACTCACTCGCGCAATAGTAGGTACCTCCATCGGTACGACGGCTGCAATCGTCCCCCTTGTCATCTCCTCTGCCCCGTTCGTTGCTCGAATGGTAGAAAGCTCACTCAAGGAAGTTCCCTACGGTGTAATCGAAGCTGCTTTATCCATGGGTTCTTCTCCGTGGCAGATCATTAGCAAGGTTCTTCTTCCAGAAGCAAAGGCGCCCCTCATCTTAGGCTTTGCCATTACTACGATTAGCGTTATTGGCTACACAGCGATGGCGGGAGCTGTAGGAGGTGGCGGACTTGGTGATGTGGCCATTCAATATGGCTACAATCGATTCCGTACAGATATCATGGTGATTACGGTGATTATTCTCATCTTAATCGTCCAAGGAATTCAGTCCTTAGGAACCCTACTCGCTCAAAAAATATCTCATCATTAAGCTTGTTACAAGCCAATTACTCTATAACCCCCACCACAAAACTTTGGGGAAACTGGTGGTTAAGGTTTAGGAGAAAGTAACTTGAGCAGATATAAAAAGAACGCATAGTCTCAACACTTTAAAAATGTAATTAAGAGGAGGAAAAAATTATGATTCGTTCAAAACGTCGTATCTCTACCCTAGTTCTTGGATCTTTGGTCGCCTTATCCTTGCTCGTTACCGGTTGCGGAAGTTCTACGCAAAACAGTGGAACAGCGACAAAAACTGGAGATGCCAATAAGCCTGTAACCATTAAAGTTGGGGCTACCCCGGTTCCCCATGCCGAGATTCTAGAGCACATCAAACCTGAACTAGCCAAACAGGGTATTAACTTAGAAATCGTCAAATTTACAGATTACGCTCTTCCTAACCCAGCTGTCGATTCCGGTGAGATCGACGCTAACTACTTCCAGCATACCCCTTATCTCGAGACATTCACTAAAGATCGCGGTTTAAAACTTGTTACTATTGGAACCGTTCACATTGAGCCCATGGGTCTCTACTCTAAAAAAGTTACCAAAGCTGATGAATTCAAAAGTGGGGATACCATCGCCATCCCGAATGATCCCTCAAATGGCGGACGCGCCTTGGCTGTATTAGAAAAAGTAGGACTCATTAAGCTCAAAGCTGGTGTCGGGGTCAAAGCAACTGTGTTAGATATTGCTGAAAATCCAAAGCAATTGAAAATCACCGCAATCGAAGCAGCACAACTTCCCCGCGTTCTGACCGACCCTAAGGTTACCGGTGCAGTCATCAACACTAACTACGCCTTAGAAGGCGGTTTAAACCCTACTAAAGATGCTCTCTATCTAGAAGACAAGAATTCTCCTTATGCTAACATCGTCGTTGCCAAAGAAAGCCGCAAAGATGATCCTAACCTTCAAAAATTAGTAAAAGCTCTCAACACTCCAGAAGTAAAGAAATTCATTGAAGATACCTACAAAGGTGCAGTTGTTCCTGCATTCTAAGATCAAACGATAACTTGCGTATGTACAAAGGACCGTTACTCCATATCGAGTAACGGTCCTTTTTTAGTATCGTATTTTCAAGGGTATCCAAGGGGACGGTTCTCCTGTTTCCATGTTTCCATGTTTCCATGTTTCAAAACTCTATTCCTCAATTACATTCTGGCAATTGGAAACAAGAGAACCGTCCCTCTGCTTATGTGCTTTCATTCTGGCGATTGAAACAAGAGAACCGTCCCTCTGCTTATGTGCTTTCATTCTGGCGATTGAAACAA
>CAURZJ010000006.1:0-188654 GCA_963529635.1 uncultured Peptococcaceae bacterium | reverse complement strand
CCCTCTGCTTATGTGCTTTCATTCTGGCGATTGAAACAAGAGAACCGTCCCTCTGTTTACGAGCATCTCTTTGGTTTTCATTCCTTCTTTTACCAGCTGAATTATAGGATAGAACAAACTTGTCCTCATAAACTAACTATACTTTAGCTAAAACATGATGAAGGAGAACCTCTTATGAATTCCTTCGATAAAAAGATTCAGACACGGTTACGTATGCATCCGGAAATGTTGCGAAATCTTTTAGCAAGTCCTAATCAGGAGACCATCGAAACTCTAACTCGTTACCAAATCTTTGAATCAAGAAAGGCCTATCTCGGGCAACTTCTTCTTTCACTTCTTCCCCAATGGGAATATCTTGCCTGCGAAGGGAATGAGGATTTGGGAAGATTCATTCGAATTCTAGAAGAGAAGCAAATAAGCCCTATTCAACAGGAAAACGAATTCTTAAGTGCTAATCTCTTGAGGATTCGAATTCTAGCAGAAACTCCTGGCCTCTTTCCTTTCTCCCCCTTTTACATACAAGAGAACCTTACCCGCTTCTTAGAAGCCTCTGAACTCATCGCAGATTTACCACAGTGCGAAGTAGTCTCTTTCAGTAAGGAAGAACTCGCCCCTTTAGCAAACGAGCTTTCTCAATATCGAATTGGCCCTTTGAGCCGTCGCTACGTGCAGAATTTATTCCATCCTGCACGTCAAGAAGCGATACTTTCAGTTCTAGCCTACCTCGCAAAGAACTATCCCTTATTAGGCACCTGCCGTCAGGCCTATGCTTTAATGCTTTCCTTGGATGACCTCGATTTCTGGAGTAATCATCCCTTCTGTGTACGTCTAGTTTCAAATAGGTTCTGGGATTATCGGATCAAGGAAATCCTGTAAACTCACTTTAAGTAAAGGTACCGCTCCATACTTGGTAGATAGGGAGACCACTCGGATTCAGGGTGGTCTTCTTTGGCGTGTTTAAACTGCCAAAGTTCAGCTTCCATTGCATCCCCATAGTGGACAAGTAAGGCCTCTATCATTTTGGGGCGTTTCGGAGATTGCCATTCATAGCGTCCATGGTGACTTGCTAAGATATGCAAAAGCTTCGTCCGCAGTTCCTCCGGAAAGCCTAGAATCATATCCATTTCTCGGCTTAGCAGTTGAATCCCCATAAGGATATGCCCCAGTAATCGACCCTCTGTCGTGAATTCTATCCCTCTGGCATATTCATATTCGCTAATCTTACCGACGTCATGAAATAGAGCCCCAGTGACCGCTAAATCACGATGGACTTCAGGGTAATTTGCACAAAGGCTTGAAACAATTTCAGCTACTTTAACGCTATGTTCCCAGAGACCTCTCAAATACGCTTGATGAATCTTCCTCGCTGCAGGCGCGCGACGGTATGCATCTCCAAGGCGAGAATTAATAAGTGCTTGATTTAAGAGCAGATTTAAAAAAGGCTCTTTCACACTCTGAATCAAATCCACTAAACGCCTTTCAAGAATCTCAGAAGAATACGAGGATGCAGGCAATAAAAGTGAGAGATCCACTTCGCTCTCTGGGATAGGATTCATCGTATCAATGGCTAGTTCTAGAATCCCCCGGAATTCATTCACTTGACCACTCATCTTAAAAACATCGAATTCCTTTAACCCTTGCAACTTCTGCGAATCGACTTCCCATAGCTTCCCACCCATGCTTCCTGATACATCCTGACAAGTGAGTACCACATACGTTCCTGGTTTATTCTTAAAGGAAGCCTCACGCCATTCAGTGACCAGATAACTTCCTTCAAAACGCTCATTGGCTTGACAGTCTTTCAGCATCCCCATACTCCCATCTCCCCTTACATCTTGCTGTGATAAGAGTATAGCATAGGATAACGACATCGTTTTGAAAAATTTTTTTAATACCGCCCTAGCGCTGCCTGAATTCGTGCTAAAATTTCCTTGCGTAATTCCAGGGGCTCAAGAACTTCCGCAGCCGAGCCAAAGCCGAGGATCCAAGCGATAAACTCATTTTTGCCGATGATACGGTCTTCAAAAAGGACCGACCCATTCTCTTCCTCCGTTAGCCGACTTTGGCGATGTGCAACATCCTTTTTTAACTTGGAAATCGTCTGCGAACGATTATAAAATCGGACTTTTACTTCGAAGGGCTCACCGTATTCCATACCCCATCGCGGAGCGAACCACTTTTTCAGACTAAATCCTTCGGGATAGGTAAACTTCTCCTTAAGTTTACTGACGCGTAAAATTTTATTGAGATGAAACGTCTTAATTATAGCTGTTTGCTGGGCAACTAGATACCAACAGCGGAGCCGAGAATAATAAGCAAGTCCAAGGGGATCGAGGAAAATCTCCTCCTCCTTTCCCTCATAAGAAATAGCAACCCTTCGTTCCTGAAGAACTGCACTCTCGATTAAGGAAAATAGTTCGGGATCGATTGGGCGGAGAGGAGCCATATTTCCTTTGATATACCGAGAGGAGCTTTCCTTCTCGAGAGGAAAATTCGCTAAGATTTTCTCATGAAGGAGATCTTTTTCAGGAGAATCCTTGAGAAGGTTCAGTGCGCCGAGTATCGCCAACCCTTCTTCAGTATTTAAATGGATTAAAGGGTTAACCCCTTCACGTTCAAGTAGATACCATCTTACATGGGGATTTACCAAGAGTGCCTCGGAATCACAGTCCTCTTCTCTGGCACTCTCGGCTGAGTCTGAATCTCTGACACCCTCCCTGTATGCTTCATCTTGATCCGTATAGATAGGTAACTGGAGCTCTGTGGAGTTAAGTATTGCTTTCAAGTCCTGTTGCAGGATACCTAGAGGGATGCCACAGGCATCGGCAAGCGCACTGACTGTGATCCCTTTTTGAGAATGAACAAGTAATAATGCTATGATTTTCTCTAGATGCTCAACCGATATCATATAAGCTCACCCCGTCTCAGGTAAAGCTTCTCCAGGGATTCCCATTCAGTACGAACAAGTTCACGTAGCTCTTCCGGATACAAGACCTCTACACCGGGGCCAAAACCCCTCAGCCAGACCGCAAGCTCCTGTAAACCCTCTACCTCATCAGAAAAGATAATTCCATTCCCGTCCTCAATTAAGGAGCACGTCTCTCGAAACTTTAATTCCTCTCTTACCCGCTGCAAGGTTGAGTGGTAATCATAAAAGCGGACTTTAACCGGAACTCTAGCCTCACTGTGATACATCCCCCAGGAGTACTTGAAATATTCTTTAAGGTTAAAGCCTTCTAAGGCTGTGAAATGCTCTTTCTCCAATTCAACATGAAGTATATTATCTACGGCAAAGGTTCGAACCTGTCCGTTATTCTCCGCAACTAGATACCATTTATCCAAAACCCAATAATACACTATGCCAAGCGGTTTGAGTCGGTATTCCCTCGCTGGAGCTTCTTCCTTCCGATAGAGCAGGGTTAGGACAGTCTTCTCCAGTGCCGCTTGTTCTAGCGCATTACAATATTGTGTTCGACGAATATCGTAAGAAGGTGTTCTCCCGTGGACATAAATCGTTTCTCGACGTTCATCTATTGGGGGAAGCTTAAGCTTTATCTTAGCCTCAAGGGCTGGCATCTGATCTGGCAAGGGATTTAATGCTTTAGCAAGCTTCAAAGCTTCGTAGAAGACCCTTCTTTCATGCTCGCCTAGTTCAAGCGGAGGCAGAATCTGTGCAGGATTTAGAGCATAGGAATTTCCTTCTCGTGTGACTAACCCCTTACTCAGTAAATCTTTTACCGCCCGTTCGACGCTCTTTTCCCCGATCTCCTCTTCACTCTCCCTATTTAAGCCGCGTGTTAACTCGGCGACTGTGAGTCTCCGCTTCGCGCGATGGAGGAGTTGAAGGAGCTCTACCTGCCTGAGCGTAGAATTCTTGAGAATGGTCTGCCCAAACCAGCCACTCTGAACCAAATAATACCGATTCCGCTCATTCTGGGCGAATTGGTAATCTTTCTCCAATAACCCTTCCATATCACGTTGAAGAGTTAACTCGCTTATTCGTAGGGCGTTTGCTAAACTCTTTTTATCATGTTGCCAGGGTTCTTTGGCAAGAAGCTTAATCAGCTCTGCTTGCCGATTCATTTTAGACAAAGAGAACCCTCCTTAGTCCAATTCATCAAGTGGCCGCCCTTTGGTCTCCTCTCCGAGTACCAAAACGTTAAGAACAACTAAGAACAATACACCCGTAAACATAAGAAAGACGGATTGTGTCCCTATCTGAGCACCGATCATTCTCCCGACAATGATAGGAGCTAAAATCCCACCGATCCGCCCAAATCCTGCCGCCCATCCTGAGCCTGTCGCTCTCGCGCGTGTTGGGTAAAGTTCTGGGGTGTAGGTATAGAGAATTCCCCAAGCTCCTAAGTTAAAAAAGGACATGAGCGAACCTAGGGTGAGAATCATCGCTGCAGTTGACCCTTGTCCAAAGAAATAAGCACTAACTGCTGTCCCGAGAACATAAAATGCCAAGGTCTTTTTGCGTCCGACTCGGTCCACTAAATAAGCAGCACTAAAGTAGCCCGGAACCTGTGCTAGAGTCATGACCATAACATAGCTAAAGCTTTTCGTGAGGGAGAATCCCTTCAACGCCAGGATAGAAGGAAGCCAGGTAAAGATTCCATAGTAAGAATAAACAATTCCAAACCAGAGCAACCAGAGGAATACCGTTCTCCGTAAAAAGGGTCGTGAAAACAATTCGCCGACACTGACTCGGTTTATAGTTTTACTTCCACGTACTTCATCCTGCGTAACAGGTGCCTTCGCCACGTCTGCTATATCTTCAGTGAGGTCGCCCGAATGACTTTCACCAGCAACTTTTCGATAAATCGCTTCTGCTTCCTGAATCCTCCCTTGTTCCTCAAGATAACGGGGAGACTCAGGAATACTCTTCCACAGATAAAAAACATATAAAGCGGGTATTGATCCAATGAAAAAAGCAAAATGCCAACCATAGCTTGGAATAATTAAGTAGGAAATAATCGCTGCAAGTAGCCATCCCAAGGCCCAAAAGCTCTCTAAGAGGACAAGGAATTTCCCACGATGCTTGGCAGGTGTAAATTCACTCACAAGTGTGACGGCTACGGGTAACTGTCCTCCAAGCCCAAAGCCAACGAGAAAACGAAAAAAAAGGAGAGAACTGTAACTCCAAGAAATTCCACATAAACCGGTCGCCAAGGAATACACCACTAGTGTTAAAGCAAATACCTTCTTACGCCCAATAATGTCTGCTATAGTCCCTGAGAGAATCGCGCCAAGGGCCATGCCTACAAGACCGATACTTCCGATGTTCCCGACTTGTTCTGGGGTTAGTCCCCAAGTCTTCATAAGAACAGGAAGGACGAAGGAAATAATTCCTGTATCCATAGAATCGAACATCCATCCTAACCCTGCAGAAAAAAGCAGAATATAATGGAACCGACTCACGGGCAGATTCTCTATACGTCTAGATACACTCATTCTGAAATATCCCCCTATGACTATGAAATATGTAAAAAACTATCTTATAATTTTAGCAAAAAATGTTAAAAAAAGAAAGAAGCTTAGTGTATGGGTTCGTACACTAGCTTCTATTTGAATTTTACCTGATGAATTCCCTAATCTAAAACCTGCAAGCTCATCTTATAGTCATAGATAATTTCCATATACTGTTCAGAGGATCCACCTTCTGTCAAAATTTTAAGGGAGCGTTTTAGAAGGTTTTGATGGATTCCTTCCCGCCGTGCTAGGAAATTCAAAAGGCGCTTAACTCCAGGGTCAGTGGTTCGTGATAACTGCTTTTCCAAAAGAACGCGCGACCTTATTTCTAAAGCGATATCTGCCTTTAACATAGCTTCTTGATCAACATCCTGGTTAACATTGCCTATATCCCAATTTTGCCCTTTGGAACTAACATAAGAACTAGGTTGATTGCTTAGCTTACTTATTACCGTGGCAAAAGTTTCGAGATGAGCTAATTCCTCTGCAGCGATTAACCCCAAGAGTTCCTTTAGAAAGCGGTTGCTCATATTCGCCTGATGATTTAAGTACTGAAGCACCTGTGTTAATTCTCCGTCTTTTCCACCATAATGTTCTAAAAGCAGCTTCGCCAAATTAGGATCTAATCGTTCAACATGTATCGGATAAAAAAAACGCTTACGGTAATTGTACATGCCCATCCCCCCTCTTGCACTTTCCTGCCATCAGTATATGTTGTCAGGACAAGCCAAGGTCACTCAGGGGACGAATTAGATTCTAAAGGCCCTTTAACCCGATATCCCTGCGAAAATGGGCATTGGGAAAACTAACTCTATCCACTAGAGCATACCCAGCATTACGAGCCTCTTTTAATTCCTTACCCAGAACAGTTATGCCGAGTACCCTTCCTCCAGAACTCAAAAGTTCTCCTTGCTCCGAAACTGACGTACCCGCGTGAAAAATAAATTCTCTATGACCGAGTTTGGCTGGTAAAGTGATGGGAATCCCTTTTGAATAAGCCCCTGGATACCCTGGTGCTGCCATAACGATGCAAATCGCAGCTTCTTCCTTCCACTTAAGTTCGAGCTCCGTTAAATTGCCTTCTGTACACGCCCATAATACTTCAAAAAGATCCGAATCCAGTCGAGGAAGGATAACTTGTGTCTCCGGATCCCCAAATCTAACATTAAACTCTAGAATTTTAGGTCCCGCATGAGTCAGCATAATACCAGCGAAAAGCACCCCGTGAAAAGGCATACCCTTATCCTTCATTACACGTAACGTCGGTCGAATAACCTCGCTTAAGACCTTCTCCTCGAGTTCATCCTTCCAAAAAGGAGGAGGACTGTAGGTTCCCATTCCACCCGTATTAGGGCCCTGATCTCCCTCAGAAGCCCGTTTATGATCCTGTACTGGTGCCAGTGGAAGGGCAGTTTCCCCATCGCATAAACACAGAAGACTAACCTCCAGCCCCTCGAGATACTCTTCGACAAGTAATACCTTCCCTGAATCCCCGAAAGCTCCATCCATGAGCTCGTCCACGGCGGTTAAGGCAGTTTCCAAGTCTAGAGCGACGATAACACCTTTTCCTGCCGCTAAGCCATCGGCCTTCAAGACACACGGAGCCCCAATCTGCCGAACGTACTCTTTCGCTTTTTGTGCTTCAGTAAAGCTTAAACTTTTCGCTGTAGGGACTCCTGCTTCTACCATAATCTCTTTGGCAAAGGCCTTACTTCCCTCAAGACGCGCAGCCGCCTGACTTGGACCAAATATTCGTAACCCCTCTCTTTGGAAAGCATCGACGATTCCTAAAGTTAGAGGAGCCTCGGGGCCTACGACGGTTAAATCGATTCTTTCCCTCTGAGCAAATTGAATCAGTGCTGGAATATCTGTCGCTGAAATGGGAACATTCCAGCCGACGGTACCAGCATTTCCCGGTACGACGAATAGCCTTTCAACTTCAGAACTTTGAGCTAGCTTCCAGGCTAAGGCATGCTCCCTGCCACCATTCCCGATGACCAAAACCCTTTTACCCATTGGACACCTTCTTTACGTTAATGCTGAAAATGACGACGATGTGTAAACAACATGATAAGGTTCAAGCGATTTGCTGCATCAATCACTTCTTGGTCTTTCACCGAACCGCCTGGTTGGACTACTGCCCGAATCCCCGCCTTTGCAGCTTCTTCCAAGGAATCAGGAAAGGGGAAGAAGGCATCTGAGGCGAGGTAGGACTCCTTGGCTTTCTCACCCGCTTGTTCCAGGGCAATTTTAACGGAGCCTACGCGATTCATCTGCCCCACCCCGACCCCTAAGGTTTGGCCGTCTCTACTGAGGACAATAGCATTTGATTTAACATGCTTTACGACTCTCCAAGCAAAATCAAGCTCTCGAAGATCATCCGGAGACGGTTTTCTCTCCGTAACGACCTCCCACTCTGCTGTGGGTACAGTCCCACTATCCTCTTCTTGGACTAAAAAACCACCTTGGATGGAACGAATCTTCCATTGTGGAGTATCATTTCTAATTCCTCGGGCCACAACGACTAAGCGTAGATTTACTTTTTCCTTCAGAATCTCCTGAGCCTCTGGACTGAATTGAGGCGCCACGATTACCTCGTAGAAATGTTTACGAAGCTCCCGAGCACATTCTCCATCGACCACTCGGTTAAAGGCTAGGATTCCACCGAAGGCTGATACCGGATCGGCTGCAAGAGCCCGCGTGTATGCTTCAAGTGGAGTTTTTCCTAGTGCTGTCCCACAAGGATTCGTATGTTTTATTATGGCACAGGAACAAGCATTAAAATCCCGGACGATTGACCAAGCAGCATCCATGTCCACCCAGTTATTATAGGATAGCTCTTTCCCTTGGATTTGATGTCCTTCAGCGAGCGTTCCTGAGGATGCAGCTCCTCGATAAAAGGCTGCTCTCTGCTGCGGATTCTCCCCATAACGTAAGCCCTGTACCTTCTGAGCTGTAATTCTTAGTATCGAGGGAAGGTTTAGATCTGTGTTTGGAGCATTTCCCCCCTCTAATTCCTTCTCAAGATAATTGGCAATATATTGGTCATACTCTGCAGTATGAGCAAAGGCCTCAGCGGCAAACCGTTTACGTAAACCAAAGGGCACTTCCCCTTTTTCACGAAGAACTTCGAGAACTTCCTCGTAGCGCTGCGGATTCACTACGATTGTCACCCGCTCCTGGTTCTTCGCTGCCGCACGAACCATGGTCGGGCCGCCGATGTCGACGTTCTCAATAGCCTCTTCGAATTGAACGCCCGGTTTGGCAATCGTTTCCTTAAAGGGATAAAGATTGACCACGACAAGGTCAATCAGTCCGATGCCATTCGCTTCAAGTTGGTGAAGATGATCCTCTGTCCCCCTGGCAAGAATCCCTGCATGAATCATCGGGTGAAGAGTCTTAACCCTTCCGTCCAGAATCTCAGGAAACCCTGTAATTTCTGTTACATAGCGAACCGGTATTCCTGCTTCAGTAATCGTCTTATATGTCCCACCCGTAGAAATTAGTTCATATCCTAAATCCACAAGCCCACTTGCTAATTCGATAATCCCTCTCTTATCTGAAACACTGAGTACTGCCCTTCGCTTCATATAAATCCCAACCCCTTATTTCCTGATTTACAGCTCTACCTTACCATTTTAACACACTAAAGTACCTACTCCAAAACCTTAACAAAACGTCCTTCCCGCTTTACCTTACCACTGGCAATAAGACGAATCGCTTGGGGATAGAGGCGATGTTCCACCTTGAGAATTCTGTCGGATAAGGTTATCTCTGTATCTTCAGGCAGAACCGGGACCGCTCCCTGCATAATAATTGGTCCACTATCCAAACCTTCATCAACAAAGTGCACCGTGCACCCTGCAAGCTTCACTCCATAATTTAAGGCTTGTCTCTGAGCATGCAAGCCAGGAAAAGCCGGAAGAAGAGAGGGATGAATATTTACCACGGGGATATTAAGCTCATGGAGAAACTCCTTGCTAAGTACACGCATATACCCTGCCATAACGAGAAGTTCAACTTCTTTTTCTCTAAGCCAATAAAGGAGAGCCCGCTCCTGTTCCCCTCGAGAGGAGTAGCATCCTAAAGGAAAAGCTTGATTGGAAATTTCCTCCTTCTGGGCACGCTGTAGGGCATACGCCTTTTCATAATCTGAGCCGACTGCCACGATATCTCCGAGTAACTCACCTTGCTTCCAGGCATCAATCAGGGCCTGAAGATTACTTCCCCGGCCTGAAGCAAGTACCCCAATCCTCATCAATCGTAAAGCACTCCTTCCCCAGGGGTTACCTTACCGAGAATAAAACTCGCTTCTCCTGCTGAACTCAATTGGGCTCGTAGGCTTTCTACCTCCTGAGGATGCACAATCAATACAAACCCGATTCCCATATTAAAGGTTCGATACATCTCAGCCTCATCAATGTCCCCTAAGCGCTGCAAAAGGGTAAAAATTGCGGGGACCTCCCAGGCTTGTCTATTGATTTTCACACCCAAACCTTTAGGGAAAACGCGGGGAATATTTTCAGTGAGCCCTCCGCCAGTGATATGAGCCATGCCTACAATTTTGCGACTAGAAAGGAGAGGGAGGATTGTTTTAACGTAAATTCGAGTCGGTCGTAAAAGAGCTTCCCCCAGGGATTCTTCAAGTTCTGGAAAAACATAATCCCAACTATAAGAGGCAAATACCTTCCGAACAAGTGAATAGCCATTGCTGTGAAAGCCAGAAGAAGGTAGTCCGATTAGGATATCTCCCTCCTGAATTCCCGATCCATCGATAATGTCGGGACGGTTCACTGCCCCCACTGCGAATCCAGCGATATCATATTCGCCTTCAGGATAAAAGCCCGGCATTTCTGCAGTTTCGCCGCCAATTAAAGCACACCCTGCCAATTCACACCCTTGGGCTATTCCCCCTACAATCTCAGCCACCCGCTGGGGTTCAAGCTTTCCGACCGCTAAATAATCGAGAAAATAGAGGGGTTCGGCGCCTTGAACCAAAATGTCATTGACACACATGGCGACTGCGTCCTGCCCTATCGTATCATGACGATTCATCTGGAAGGCAAGTTTTAGCTTTGTCCCTACACCATCTGTACCCGAGACCAGTACGGGCTCAGGAAACTTCTTCAAATCCAGTGCAAAGAGCCCACCGAAGCCTCCGAGCCCACCCAAAACCTCTGGGCGACTTGTTCGCTTCACCGCGGGTTTCATAAGTTCGACGGCTTGACTCCCTGCATCGATGTCCACTCCAGCTTCACGATAAGAATATCCCATCTCAGGTCCACCTTTCTCTCCTCAACACTTCCACTTTTCCAATTCAAGTTTACCTTTTGTTCCTGTGGGAATTCCGACGGGGTATTCCCCATTAAAGCAGGCTAGACAAACCGAATGATTCTCTAAAGCCCTAGCCACCCCTGCTTCCGAAAGATAATAGAGAGAATCTGCTCCAACATAGTCTCGGATTCCTTCTGCATCAAGCTGAGTAGCAATGAGTTTCTCGCGTTCAGCAGTATCAATCCCGTAATAACAAGGGTACAGCACCGGTGGGGAACAAATCAGAAGATGGACTTCCCTTGCCCCAGCCTTGCGAAGCATATCGACTAGGCGTGAGCTGGTAGTTCCTCGTACGATTGAGTCATCGATCATAATCACACGCTTATTACGAAGGACCTGAGCATTAGCGTTAAGTTTTAAGCGAACAGCGACTTCTCTCATTTCCTGGGAGGGTTGAATGAAGGTTCTCCCTACGTATCGGTTTTTAAGCAGCCCTTGTGCAAAGGGTATCCCCGAAGCCTCGGAATATCCAAGTGCAGCCGTCATTCCGGAGTCTGGGACAGGTATCACGATATCTGCTTCTACGGGATATTCTCGTGCAAGCTCGATTCCCATTTTCCGACGACTTTCAGTCACATTGAGTCCATCAATCGTACTATCTGGGCGTGCAAAATAGATATATTCGAAGGCGCAGCCCGCGCCTTTCTGTGCAGGGAGCCCTTGTCGAGCATGCAAGCCTTCTTCATCAATCGTAATAATTTCTCCGGGAAGAACATCTCGTATAAATTCTGCACCAATCGTATCCAGGGCACAGCTTTCTGAGGCTAGACAATACCGCCCATTAACCTGACCGATACAGAGAGGACGCACTCCATAGGGATCTCTAACGCCGATCAGCTTGTTTTCGGCTAGAATCACCAGGGCATAAGCTCCCCGAAGATCAAGCATTGATTTAACGATTGCATCTTCCACACTTGCACGACAATACCGAGCGATCAGATTGATAATGATTTCAGTATCGACTGTGGTCTGAAATACTGCCCCATCTTTCCCTAATTCCTCACGCAATTCAGCTGCATTCGTTAAGTTCCCATTATGGGCTAAGGCCATCATACCCTTTTGATAATAGACAACAAGGGGTTGCGCATTTGCAATCAGACTTGAACCGGTCGTCGAATAGCGAACATGCCCAATCGCCATCTTCCCCTCTAATTCCTGCAAGGTTCGAGCGGAGAACACTTCGGATACAAGCCCCATCCCTTTATAAAGTCGAATATTTTGACCATCAGATACTGCGATGCCTGCACTTTCTTGCCCACGATGCTGCAAGGCATAGAGACCATAATAGGTTTGGCGAGCGACGTCCTGCTCAGGCGCATATATTCCGAAAACTCCACATTCCTCTTTTGGTTTGTCATCCCAGGGTTCCCTCAACACATAGCCCCCTTCCGTTTGCTTTAGCCTTAGTCACGTGCTAAAACTTCTTTGACCCGACGATAGACTTCCACATATGCTTCCTCGACCTTCCCCAGGTCACGGCGGAAACGATCCTTATCAAGCTTCTCACGGGTTTCCTTATCCCAGAAGCGGCAGGTATCAGGAGAAATCTCATCTCCAAGAAATACCTTGCCATCAGCCTTACCGAATTCTAGTTTGAAATCGACGAGAAGGATTCCAGCTTGGTCCAAGATTTTCTGTAATTCTTGATTTACCTTTAATCCAAGCTCCTGTATCTCTTTTAAGTCGTCAAGTTCTGCCCAGCCCATAGCTAACGCATGGGACTCATTAACGAAGGGATCGCCTAGTGCATCATCTTTATAATAAAGTTCAACAACGGGTCGGGATAATTTCAAGCCCTCCTCGCAACCAAGGCGCTTGGCAAGACTGCCTGCAGCAATATTACGAACAACGACTTCGAGGGGAATCATCTCCAATTTGCGTACCAGCATCTCACGATCATTAAGTAATTCAACGAAATGGGTGGGGATGCCAGCTGGTTCTAAAGCTTGGAAAAAGAGGGCAGAAAGTCGATTGTTAATGATACCCTTGTCTGTGATTTGCCCTTTCTTTTCTCCGTTAAAAGCTGTAGCGTCATCCTTGTACTGGACGAGGTAGGTTCCTTCTTGATCGGTGATGAAGACCTTTTTGGCTTTTCCTTCGTATAACATTTCTTGGGTTTTCATGTGTATTTCTCCTCTCGAATTTGAAGTTAAAGGTTATCTTTTACTGGGGCAAGTAGCTTTTCGTGCAGCGTTCACTCATTAGCTTCAGGCTATCTCACTTGCTTCCGAGGGAGCACCTTCAGCGGCTGAGCATCATTTGTGGAATGCCGCCTCGGGCGAAAATGTCCACTGGACACTTTCGTTGCCAAACCCTTCTGTTTACTGCATGTGAACCGGTGGCGCCGCTACCCCTCGAAACCGTCGTTCGATTGGACGCCCCTCCGCTAGAAGTCGTTCACTTCTGCGCGAAAATCTACGTTATCGGGTCTTAATGCATTGGTTATTTTTAAAGCACTACCACAAGTATTCTGATAAGAGAATTACGCTGTTTCGTCAATTCTACGAAGCTATTTAAAGCAACCCGACACGCTTAAAAATCGTATCGACATGCTTCGTGTGATAGCTGTAATCGAATAACCCAGCGATTTCTTCTTCAGTGAGATGTTCTCTGATTTCTGAATCCTTTAGGATTAACGACTGGAACTCTTCTTTGGTTTCCCAGGCCTGCATGGCATTGCGCTGAACCCAAGCGTAGGCTGTTTCTCGACTAATCCCTTTTTCTACGAGAGTAAGCATTACGCGCTGGGAGAAGATTAGTCCGACGACTTTCCCGATGTTTTCCATCATGTGCTCAGGGTAAACTCGAAGTCCCTCAATGAGTTGAATCATCTTCTGAAGCATATAGTCAAGGGCGATAGTGCTATCGGGAAGTATTACCCGCTCTGCTGAGGAATGTGAGATGTCCCGTTCATGCCAAAGTGCTACATTCTCTAAGGCAGTCTGAGCATTTCCTCGGATTACTCGTGCGAGCCCGGATATCCGTTCACCAGTGATAGGATTTTTCTTATGAGGCATTGCTGATGACCCTTTTTGGCCTTTAGCAAACGGCTCTTCCACTTCATGTACATCTGTTCGTTGGAGATTACGAAGCTCCGTCGCCATTTTATCAAGTGTGCTTGCAACTCCTGCAAGGGTCGTAACGTAGAAAGCATGTCTATCGCGTTGCAATACTTGGGTCGCGATAGGAGCAGGTTTCAGATTTAGTGACTCACAGACCCATTCTTCTACTTCAGGCTCTACATTAGCGAACGTTCCTACAGCGCCCGATATTTTTCCGACTCGAATCTCTTCTCGCGCAAATTGTACACGTGCAATTTGCCGTTTTAGTTCCTCGTACCATAAGGCGAATTTGAGTCCCATTGTTATCGGCTCAGCATGGATGCCATGGGTTCGCCCCATCATCAAGGTATCTTTATGCTCAAGGGCACGTTTTTTTAGGGCCTCTTCTAATCGTTCCAGTTTCTTAAGCAAGATATCGGATGCCTCGACCATTTGCAGAGACAACGCAGTATCAAGAACATCAGAAGAAGTGAGTCCCAGATGAATATACTTGGCTTCGTCCCCTACATTTTCTGCGAGATTTGTTGTGAAAGCTAGCACGTCGTGATGAGTGATTTCTTCAATTTCCTGAACTCTTTGCCATGAGAAGCTTGCTTTCTCACGTATCACCTTCACTGCGTCTTCTGGAATCTTCCCTAACTTAGCCCAGCCCTCACACGCTGCAATTTCAATCTTTAACCAGAGTTCAAGTCGATGTTCATCCGTCCATATTCGCCCCATCTCTGGGAGTGTGTAACGTTCAATCATGCCGTATCTCCTTCATTCTCATTTTCATGTCTTAAACAACTAGGCTTGTCACAACACGCATACCTACTTCTGGAGTTTCGCTTGAATCGCTTGGTCTTTTTCCTCTACCCCTTGAGCCATCTTCAATCTATAGCCTTTTAAGGCTTCTTTAAGATTCTCTTCTGAATTTGCGAGCATCTGAACTGCTAGGAGTCCTGCATTTTTTCCCGCATTGATTCCTACTGTAGCTACCGGAATCCCGGGGGGCATTTGTACGATAGCGTAGAGTGCATCTACCCCTTCTAGGGCTCCGCTTCTGACAGGAATTCCGATGACTGGAAGAGTCGTAGAACCAGCGATTACTCCTGGTAGATGAGCTGCCATACCAGCTGCTGCGATGATAATACGACCTCCCTGTTGTTCAAATTCCTTTACCCAATTCAAGGTACGATGTAAAGTGCGGTGTGCCGAGGAGACCTTCACTTCGAAAGGAATCCCAAATTCTCTTAAGACCTTAATCGTATCCTCCATGACATTAAAATCCGAATCACTACCCATAACTAAACCAACCCAATTCATCCTTTATCCTCCTATTCATGTTCAAATACTCACTCAGTGTGTTGAGTTCTAAGCAAATAGAAAAGCCCAAACAGGCAGATTCCACTCCTAAAAATAAGTGAGGAAACCTACCCGCCTGGGCTTTTATCCCTTCGGTGTAATCCGACTGCAAAGCTAAGGCCAAACTCTCTTCAGAATCACCTTATTGCATCCTCCGGATCTGTGCCGCTCGGACAAAAAATTGCCCTAGGCACACTTTCGCTCATAGTCAGGCCATTTACGGCAGCCCGGTAGAAACTTGCAGACCCTATCTCCGCGATTATATGAACGCCTTATGAAGTTTTTCGATAACACTTTATGCAATCATTGTAGCTTATATATATTCTCAAGGTCAATACATATTCGAACATTTAACAAAATAATACCGAAAACGTTCGAATTTAATCCAACCCTGTTCCTAACCTCTGAAATAATTGACTCCACCCTGGAAAATTGGCTGGTACTTGTTTCCTGGAATATTTATAGCCACACCGACTCCTGTTCGTTCTGAATGCCCCATTTTTCCGAGGACCCTGCCATCTGGACTGGTGATTCCTTCGATGGCTTCATAGGAACCATTAGGGGTATAAATAACCTCATTACTGGGCTTACCATTTAGATCCACATACTGTGTAGCAACTTGCCCCTGAGTTATCAGCTTCTGAATTACGTCTTGATGGGCAACATAGCGTCCTTCCCCATGTGAGACGGCAATGGAGTGAATCTCACCAAGTTCTACCCTACTAAACCAAGGGGATAAGGTAGAAACCACTTTAGTTTGGACCATGCAAGAAACGTGGCGTCCGATTTTGTTATACGTAAGGGTCGGGGAATTCTCACCTAAGTCTACGATATCTCCATACGGGACCAAGCCCAGCTTTATTAAGGCCTGAAATCCGTTGCAGATTCCGAGCATCAAGCCATCTCTCTGATTGAGAAGCTTCATAACTGCTTCCTTAATCCGAGGGTTTCTGAACATCGTCGCAATAAATTTACCGGATCCGTCAGGTTCATCTCCGGCACTAAACCCTCCAGGTAACATGATGATTTGAGCCTTCTCAATCTGTTTAACCAGTTCTTGAATAGATTGCTCCACATCTGTAGCCGAAAGATTTCGAATGACTAAGGTTTCGACCTGTCCCCCAGCTCTTTCAAAGGCTCTCGCAGAATCATATTCGCAGTTCGTCCCTGGGAAAACTGGGATAATAATTCTTGGCTTAGCTATTTTTGTGGACGGCCGTTTTGCATTGCGCAATCCGTAAGAAATCCTTTGTGGCTCGATCATTTTCTCCGTTTTGGTTGGAAAGATTCGCTCCAAGGGCTTTTCCCAAGCTTCAAACGCTGCGGTAATCTGAATATTTACCCCGTTTAATGCAATCACTGGTCTTTCCAAAGTTACACCAAGAAATTCGTAATCTACCTCTCCAAACGCATCCTTTAGCGCAACATCTCCGCCGATCTCTAGGACAATCGAACCGTAGTCTGGATCAAATAAGCTTCCAACCTCAACCTGGCCATTAAAGGCCATTCCAATCTGGTTACCAAAGGACATCTTGCTTAGGGCGGCGGCAAGACCACCCATCCTTACGGTGTGAGACGCAAGGACCTTACCAGAACGGATTAACTCATTAACTTTTTTAAAGTTTTGAAGCAGATGCTCAAAATTTGGAATTTCATCTTCATCCCGAGTCGCTGAAAGCAAGACCACTTGGCTCCCCGCTTTTTTAAATTCTTGGGAGATAACGTTTCCCGTTTCCAGGACGTTGACAGCAAAAGCGACTAGCGTCGGTGGCACATGTAACTCCATGAAGGTTCCAGACATGCTGTCTTTCCCGCCAATCGCGGGAATACCTAGTTTTCTCTGGGCGTAAAAAGCTCCCAACAAGGCACTAAACGGCTTCCCCCATTTTTCGGGATCTTTACCTAGCTTTTCAAAGTACTCTTGTAAGGTGAGCCGCACCTTACGATAATCTCCCCCGAGAGCGACGACCTTAGTTACTGCCTCGACAACAGCATAGAGTGCACCATGGAAGGGACTCCATTTAGACAACTGTGGATTATAACCATACGTCATGACTGAGGCCGTATGGGTTTCTCCTGATTGAACTGGTAACTTGGCCACCATTCCTTCTGTTGGAGTCGCTTGATACTTGCCGCCAAACGGCATCAAAACTGTATTCGATCCAATGGTACTATCAAACCTTTCAACTAGACCCTTTTGGCTGCAGACGTTTAAATCCTGCAAATTAGCCAACCAAGCCTTCGTTAGTGTGATGTCCTCATTTTCTAAAACTGGTACTTGTTCAAAAGTCCTCGGAGTCTTTCTAAAATAATTACTGCTCTCCTCAGGGAGCTTGACCATTGCATTTGTTTTTTGCTTTACACCGTTGGTATTCAAAAACTCACGACTCACGTCAACGATGGTCTGTCCCCGCCAAATCATTCTCAATCTCGGGTTGTCGCTGACCTTAGCAACTAGGGTAGCCTCTAGGTTCTCCTCATGGGCATACTGAACAAACAGCTCAAAGTCTTCAGCGGAAATTACCACAGCCATCCTCTCCTGGGACTCAGAAATCGCCAGTTCCGTGCCATCGAGACCTTCATACTTTTTTGGAACAGCATCGAGGTTAATCTCTAAGCCCTCGGTTAATTCCCCGATGGCCACAGAGACACCCCCTGCTCCAAAATCATTACAGCGCTTAATCATCGTACTGACCTTGGCATTACGGAAAAGCCTTTGAATCTTTCGTTCAGTTGGGGGATTTCCTTTCTGTACTTCCGCCCCGCAGCTCGCAAGGGATTCTTCAGTATGTTCCTTAGATGAACCTGTAGCTCCACCGCATCCATCCCGACCCGTTCTCCCGCCTACGAGTACGACAACATCTCCAGGCTCAGGCGTCTTGCGGACGACGTTTTCACGTGGGGCAGCAGCAATTACGGCCCCAATCTCCATGCGCTTCGCCACGAAACCTTCGTCATAAACTTCAGTGACTTGCCCTGTTGCCAGTCCTATCTGATTACCATAAGAACTGTAGCCAGCAGCGGCACCGGTGGTTATCTTGCGTTGTGGTAATTTTCCAGGCAAGGTATCTTCGACTCTCGTTCGAGGATCCCCACTCCCGGTTACACGCATAGCCTGGTAGGCATAAGTCCGACCTGATAAAGGATCACGGATGGCTCCTCCCAAACACGTTGCTGCTCCACCAAAGGGTTCGATTTCAGTCGGATGATTATGGGTTTCATTCTTGAACATCAGTAGCCACTCTTCATTCTGACCATCGATATCTACATCCACAACGATGCTACAAGCATTGATTTCCTCAGATTCATCGAGGTCCTTTAAGAGACCTTTTTTCTTAAGTTCCTTCATCCCCAAAGTAGCCAAATCCATCAAGCAGACATCTCTGCCCTGAACCTTATCCCCATAAACAAAGTCCCGAGCTTCAAGATATTCACTATATGCCGCCTTAAGGGAGCGGGAGTAATCCCCTTCCTCAATCGAAATCTCCTCAAGCTGAGTAAAAAAAGTCGTATGACGACAGTGATCCGACCAATACGTATCAATGACTCGAAGCTCGGTGATTGTTGGGTTTCTTTTCTCAGTATCCCGAAAATAGCTTTGGCAAAACGACAAATCTTCAAAGCTCATCGCCAGACCTGCTCCGCCGAAAAACGCTTCCAATTCGGTCGGTGCCTTATCTATAAATCCTTCCAATATATTTACATCCGCTGGGATTACCAAATCATACTCTAGGCTAAAGGGTTTTTCTAAGGAAGCTTCCCTAGATTCGACGGGGTTGATGCAGTATGTCTTTATTTTAGCAAAGTCCTCATCACTAAATGGGCCGCCAAGAACTATAACTTTAGCAGAAGCAATCATAGGACGCTCCTTCTGTGTCAGGATCTGCAGGCATTGTGCAGCCGAATCAGCCCTCTGGTCATACTGACCTGGCAGGTATTCCATAGCAAAAACTCGATCTTGAGGAGCAATATCTACCTGTTCATCATATACCCAATCAAGAGGAGGCTCAGCAAATATGATGTTACGCGACTGAGCATACTCTTCACTCGTAATCCCTGAAATATCATATCGGTTAATGATTCTTAAGCTCTCTAGCCCTTTTACTCCTAGATTCTCTTTTAAATCACTCAATAAACCCTGAGCTTCAATATTGAATTCCGGCCTTTTTTCTACGAAAATGCGTTTAACATCTTTTTTCACTGTATGTTTTCCTCCACTTAAGCCCAATTAGGCTTTAATCTATTGCCGAGTTCGATCAACCATGACTTTGTTCAATACAAGAAAACCCAGGTGGGCAGATTTCACTTGCTAAATAAAGTGAGTGAAACCTGCCCGCCTGGGTTTTTATCCCTTCGGTGTAATCCAATAGCAATGCAAAGGTTGACTCACTTAAGAACTTCTCCCCTACACCACAACGGATCTGTGCCGCTCGGACAAAAATTGCCCTAGGCACACTTTCGCTCATAGTCAGGCCATTTACGGCAGCCCGGTAGAAACTTGCAGACCCTATCTCCGCGATTATATGAACGCTTTATGAAGTTTTAAACTAAGACCTTCTGTCATCATTGTAGCTTTTCTTGTTCCTAAGGTCAATATAAATCCGAACAATTTTAATATTTTTAGTTCAATCGTTCGCAACAAAAGCTTCTATTGGTTCTTTCTCGGTTTAGAAAAATGGTCATCTAATAAAATTCGCCATCGTTCTTCCCAGATTGTCTTAGAAAAATACTTAGCTACATCTTCTGCATTTCTCCCCAGTGTCTCTCGTAAATTGGGATTATCTATCAGCGAAACTATAGCCTTTTTCAAGTTCTCTTTTGTTACTTCAATGAGAATTCCGTTATAACCAGGCAAAATGAGATCCGTAAGACCGCCAACTAACCCTGCTATTATGGGCTTTCCAAAGGCCATTGCCTCAATTAAGGAAAGTGAAGTTCCTTCTGAAGAAAAAGATGGAATCACTACAATATCTGCTTCTTGATAGGCTTGATAAATATCTCTCATATCATACCACTTATGCTCTATACGCGGATACAGGGCGGATAGCTTCCTCAGCTTTTCCTCATCATTTTCACTTCCCCGACCCACAAATGAGAATTTTAAATTCTCATATTCAGAGACAAGCTCTACCGCGACATCTTTGCATACGATCCAACCGCGGCTTGGATGCAATCGGCGAGGATAAAGAACAGTCAAATATTCCTTCTGGTCAGATACATTATCATTATTAATGCAGCTTAAATCAACATAGTTTGGAATATAGACCTTCTTAAGCTCTAAATCTGGTTTAACCGCATTAAGCCAATTAATCGTATTGGTATCCACCGAAACGAGTGTATCAATATTTCTGAGACCTTCAAATAATTTCTCATACCATCTATCCGTGCGCCACCAAGGTCTTTCATTTGAATCCCACCATACTCCATGATTGATACAGATTGAGCCTGGAAAAGCTTTAGGATAATGGACTGTCAAATTAAAATATATGTGGAAATCATATTCAACTGTACGCTCATAGAAAAGCACATTTGCTTCCGAAAAAAAGTCTATATCAAAGGAGGTATTACCGAGGCCAATTATTCTTACCCCTTCATACGTTTTTTTCCATTCCTCAACGGATGGTTGATAGACATCTACTTCATAGCCTAATTTTTTGAGAAGATTGACCAAATCAATTAAATATCGTTCGCCACCCCCGAAAAGACATCGATCCCCTTTCCACTCAAAAAACTGTGGAGTTAAAATTGCGATCTTAGGAATAGGAATAATATTTGGTCTAGGTGACTCAATCTTACTTTGCGGCACTTGAAGAACTAATTCTAACCTAGGCCTCCAATGCTCTCCCTTCGATAAATCTTCAAAGCCTAACAAAGAGTCCCAAAGCTCTTTATTTTCAGCGATCATGATAAGTCCAAAGTTAGAAGAAGGAGAATCTTTCCACATTCTTACGAACGAGGTAATCTCCCAGGTGGTAAATTGCGACTTATTAGAAGTAACACAGATTTGTGTCTTTTTTTCAGCATCATAGGATGGTTGATTTGTCCAAGTTACTGTCTCAGATGTCCATTCTTGAGTTATCAAATGAGCATTATAGTATTTTTTCTGGAGCCGGTTATCATTACGATTACAAAACATTTTCAAGTCAGCTTTTATTATTTCCGCCCCTAATGGAAGATTACTAAAATCGAATTTCAACAAAATACGATATTCCGCTCCTTGGTATACCCCTAAGAAATACGGACTCACTTGTACCTTCTTTTGGTGTTTCCTCCAACTATTGATACTCATTTCCTGAATCGGGCACAGTGAAAACTCTTCGTACATTACTTCACCTCGAAAAAATATTCTGATCACTTAAAATCTAATAGTCACAATATTTTATTCGGCGAGTTAGTATTTCGCTAGTATTAAGAATTCATTATTTCATTGTTTAAATTGTGGTTTTCTATTCTGATATCAGGCACTCTAAAAGGTTTTTTGCAATATTATATAAAGCAACCTATCCCCTACATAGAGGGGATAGCCTTAGTGGCGGTTAGTCCTGGAAAAAGCAAGAATTGATTAAGGACGAGGAGAAAATAGACATGAGTGAATACAAAAAAGTATATTGCAATATTGATGTTAGTAATTTGCCTTTCATTGGTGAAGGGGGTCAGGGCAAAGTATATTTACTACCAGATCATAAAGTTATTAAGGTATTTAACCGTGAAACTTGTTGCGCTGATCAATTATCCACTTTACAAATTTCTAGCAATAGTCGGTTTTTCCCGAAAGTATATGATTTTGATGCGTATTCTATAGTTATCGATTATATTGATGGTATTGAAATTGATAAACATTTAAAAAACAACCTACTGAGTAAAAAATTAGCCTTTGAATTGATAGAGCTCATAAGGGAATTTGAAAAATTAGGCTTTAAGAAATTAGATATCCATTTACCGCATATTTTCGTACAATCGAATGAATCAATAATGGTAATTGACCCAAGAAAAAGTTTCAAAGAATCTCAACCTTATCCTTACTATTTGCTTAAAGGACTTAAAAACATTGGCTTTTTGGAGGTCTTTTTTGAACTGATCAAATCTGAGTATCCTGAGACTTATCAGAATTGGAGAACGTCGTGGAATTCTAAGTAAATACAAAACAAAATAGGTGATATTATTGGTTTTGGAAAGATATACGAATATAGATTCCATTATTCAAAAGCTAAAAAGACCCACTCCAATGAACTATTGGTATGTTTTTAATCACTACAAATACACAAGTGGGGAATTTCACAAATGGTCAAGATATAATCAGGAGATTGCAATTTCTCACTTCCAAAGCTGCAGAGATGAGTTTCGTAAAATGAAATGGCTTAAGGGACAAGTAAGGTTATCCCATTTATATCCACTAACACTTTGCATTGGTCCACCGTGGATTATTAAACTAGCTTGTCAGAATAATAAATGTCCTAATTATTACGCAACTGAATGCGAAGTATGTATAGACCCAAATGAAAGCACTACTCCAACGCTAGGTAAATTAGTTGAAACGGTAAACACTTTGAATCCTTTAGACACTATATATGCTGACTCTCGATTACAGCAAAAAGTTCGTTCAATCCAAGAATCAATAATCCATAATAAAGCTCATCTAGCTATAATCATATTTGATAATAATCCTCCGTTTGTTTTCGATGGTAACAACAGATTGATTTCTATTTCCATAATGAAAGGAATGGAGAATTTTTATATAGATTGCTACATTGGAATTTTGAAAAAGGAAACCCAAGAAGGGGCTAACCTAAACTAACCAAAGCCTAAACCCGTTCATGGACTAGAAATCACCTCCTTGCTTACAAGATTGTTTCCCAGATGTCCTTCCTGTGCGTCGGATTGCAGTACCAATGCAGGCAATTGATTCATAGGATACATCAAGGCTCTATCGGTTCTAAGCATAAAGGAGGTTGAAGGATGAAAATCCTGGTGACTGGGGGCAAGGGTGTCGTTGGAACTAAGCTGGTTCAAAGCCTAAAGGACATGGGAAATGAAGTTTGGGTGTGCGATCTGAAGCATAGCTATGAGGACCAATATTTTCGGTGTGATGTCAGTAAGTTTAGGCAATTGGAGAATATCTTTAAGCAGCAAGCTTTTGATTATGTCTACCATCTGGCTGCCGAATTCGGCCGCTGGAATGGAGAGGATTATTACGAGGATCTGTGGCTAACAAACGCTGTGGGTACAAAAAATATCTTGCGCTTGCAGCAAGAGCATGGCTTTAAACTAGTGTTTACCAGTAGTTCCGAAGTTTACGGTGACTATGATGGGGTGATGGCTGAAGATGTGATGGAGAAACTGGAAATAAAGCAGATGAACGACTACGCCATCACAAAATGGGTTAATGAGATGCAAATTCTTAATGAAACGGCAATGCACGGCAATCAGGTGGTCCGAGTAAGGATCTTTAACACCTATGGCCCCGGAGAATATTACACACCCTATCGAAGCGCGATATGCGCTTTCACTTACAAGGCCCTGCATGACCTTCCTTATACCATTTATTTGGGGCATAAACGCAATGCCCTCTATATCGATGATTGCGCTAAGGCCTTGGCCAATATCACGACGAATTTTAAACCAGGAGAAGTATACAACGTTGCTGGTACGGAAATGCATGACATGAAAACGGTCTCCGATCAGATTCTAAAGTTTTTAGGCAAGGACGATAGTAAGGTCATTTATAAAGAAGAAGAGCTGTTCACGACAAAAATTAAGCAACCGGACATTACTAAGGCACGGAGAGACTTAAATTATGAGCCTCAGACTTTCTTACCAGAAGGAATACCGAAGACCATTGAGTGGATGAAAGACGTTTACGGGCTTAAGTAATGCGATTGAGCCCTTTTCCCTACCTAATGAAGATAGGATACGTTCAGGATTAAACGAGACGAGGAAGATAGATAATGGAAGATAACTTTTATCCAAAAGTATCAATTATCATTCCTGTTTATAATGGTTCCCAGTATATGCGTGAAGCCATCGATAGTGCCTTAGGACAAAGCTATCCCAATGTTGAGGTTATTGTAGTCAATGATGGTTCTGACGACAATGGTGCCACAGAAGAGATTGCTTTTTCGTATAGTGAGAGAATTCGATATTTTGCCAAAGAAAACGGCGGGGTCTCCACAGCCCTTAATTTGGGAATAAAGAAAATGACCGGTGATTATTTCTCATGGTTAAGCCATGACGATGTATATTATCCTTATAAAATCAGTGAGCAAATTAAGTTTCTAACTAAAAATCATTTAGTGGATACTATTCTCTATGGAGGGTATGAACTTATTGATGAATCATCTATAATAATTCGCCAAATAAAACCCGATAGTTTATATCCAGAGGAAAAATTGAACGCTTCACTCTTTCCTATCTTGAGGGGATTAATTAATGGCTGCTCTCTATTAATTCATAAAAGTCACTTTGAAAAGTCCGGGCTTTTTGATGAGAGTTTATTATTGACACAAGATTATACCCTTTGGTTTAAAATGTTCAGAAAGGCTAAGGTTAGATTCCTTCCCGGAATTTTTGTAAAGACTCGTATTCATAAGGAACAACAAAGCAATAGAATAAAAGAACGCAATTTAGAAGAATGTAATACTTTGTGGATTTCACTGATAAATAATGTTTCCATCGAGGAAATGCTTGAAATGGATGGCTCACCCTATGCGTTTTACAAAAATACAGCAGAGTTCTTAAAACGATTCACACCCTATTTAAAAGCCCAACACTACGCAGAATCCCTTGCTAATAATTCAAAGGGGAAAATTAGTGTAATCATTCCCTTCTATAACAGAATACCAACCCTTTTAGAAGCTATAAACAGTGTATTATCACAATCCTATCAAAATATTGAGGTTTTGGTCATCGATGATGGGTCTACGGATGACCTTACTCCACTTAAAAGACTAGAAGATTCACGACTTCATTATGTATATCAGGAGCATAAAGGTGCTTCTGCTGCAAGAAATTTAGGGATAAGCTTGTCCACAGGTGAATATATTGCGTTCTTAGATTCTGATGATCTATTTCTTCCAGGGAAATTGGAAAAGCAAATAAACTACATGGAAACTCATAAAGTTAATTTTTCTCATACTTCCTACCAAAGAATGGATATAAATGGGAGGCCGAGGGAAATTATTAATTCAGGTCTCTTTTCAGGCAATGTATTTCCGCGCATCCTTGCGAGCTGTGGCATTGCGACACCTACTGTAATGATGAAAAGAGAAGTTCTAAATAACAGGAGATTTAAAGAATCAATTGAACTTGCTGAAGATGTTTGTTTATGGATAGATATTGCATATAGCTATCCCATCGGCGGTATCGACGAACCCCTAACACGAGTAAGGATTGGAAGGTCTACTTCGGCTTTAAATGTTGATAAGCAACGCCTGGCCTATTTAAATATTGCTGAGCATATTATCAAAAATCCACTATATTCGAGTAATGACCACGAAATCCACTTGTTATTAAAAGATTTCTTAAATTTATTTAAACCGTAACCACATTAACCCCTTGGCAATATACGCCAAGGGGTTAAACCATTATATGCTACATGTTCACATTCTCTAAGAGCTTCAAATATCGTGGAGCAAGCTGTCCCCACTCGAAGGATAAAGCCCGCACCTGAGCCCTCTCAGAGAGTAAATTTAAGAGAGAAGGATTATCTAGAGCTGACATCAAAGCCTCTGACAACTGATTGATATTACCGGCCTCAAAGGTTAGGGCACATTCTGGAGGAACTAATTCGGCTAGCCCTCCCGCTCTTGACACAATTAAAGGCGTCCCAATCGCCATTCCCTCTAACGCCACCAAGCCAAAAGCTTCACGCCGACTTGGAATAACGAGGGCCGTCGCTTGAGCCATTCGTTGCCTTACTTCTGAATTCGACTCCCAGCCGTGGAACTTAACGCAAGCTCCCAGTTCGAGTGAAAGGACCCTTTGTCTCAAGTATTTTTCATAGCGTTCTGGTCCCTTACCGACGATGTCCAAGTGAATCTGTCGCCCGCTTTGGTTTACTCTACTGACAGCCCTAATCAAATCTTCCAACCCTTTGTAGTCCAGCAGTCTTCCCACATAAAGAAACTGGTTCGTTTGTCCTTGTTGCCAACGTTCCAGAGGCAAGGAAATACCTAGTGCTAATTCTTCCGCTTTGGAAAGGTACTGAGGGAAATGTTCAGCAAGATAATGTCCTTCACTCTGACTCACTAGATGAATGCGTTGACAATGCCTTAAGAGTTCTTCTTGAATTCTAAATCGTGCTTGTAGCCCAGGCACCTTCCGATCCCCTAACTCCTCACGTAAAAATGAATAGACGGAATAAAGAATCGGGATTTTCCCTTCGGATAGAATATAGGCCAAAGGGGCAAAGTTAATAGCCTGAATATGAATGACATCCCATTCCTGCCAGAGTTCAGGAAATTTATGACGTAAAGCTTCTGCCCAAACCATCTCAAATTGACCGAAATAATAATTGTTACGTGGTAATCCTAGAACTTTAATCTGTCGCCCCCGCTCTAACCATCCAGGTTTATTCCAATCACTGCGTGGTACGACAACCGTTTGTTGTATACCCAAACGATCCAACAGGTATACGATACCCGTAGCCGCTGTTCCGGCACCACCAAAGCATTCCTCTTCAAATTCATTGGTCAAGGACAAGACCTTCAGAAGAATCACCCCTAGTTCCAAATCATCTTATTAACTTTTAAGAGTGCGGTGAACCATCTTTCTATCTTATTCACATACCCTGAAAGGTGCCTAAAGGTGAACCAACTACCACCCTAAGAAATTAGAATCTACTTACTCAAAAGATACGCACTTAAAAGTGTAAAGCTGCATATGAATACCAAAATAAGAAAGCCGTGAACTTTATGAGTGTAATCATATATCCTCCTACCTTCGATTGGGGTTGGATGAAACAGAGACCGCAGCACCTTATGGAACAGTTTTCGCTTCACGGATTTGAGGTTTATTATTGTAATAAAACGCAGTCAAACACGAATCCATCAACAACTCTTCATTCGAATTTGACAATCATCCATAATCAGGATTTTTTTATCAAAAAAATAATACCCCGATTAAAAAATCAGGGTAAACAAATTATTCTATGGGTCTCTTGGCCAAAACACCAAGCTTTTCTCGATTTGTACAGGCCGGACTTTATTATCTATGATTACTTAGATGACTTTCCTGCTTGGAAACAAGATCACAAACCTATGGTAAATAAATCTAATATCGTCATTACCACCTCTCGCGTATTACAGACACAAATGGAGAAGGAGTTCCCCGATAAGCGAAGCTATTTAATTCCCAATGGATGCGATGTAAATCACTTTAAACCAAGAAGCAGAACTCAGAAGCCGGGCGAACTCGAGCTTCATGATGGTCCCATCATTACCTATTCTGGCGCGTGGGCAAGCTGGGTAGATAATGACCTCGTCAGAAAAATAGCAAATGCGTTCAAAGATACCCTAGTTATAGTTATTGGTTCTCAACTTTGTCACTTCAGCAATACGGACATTGCTAATCTAAAATTTCTCGGACACAAGCCCTACCAGGAACTCCCCGGCTATCTCCACTATAGTACAGTGTGCATCATACCTTTTTTACTGGGACAGATTACAAGAGCGGCAAGTCCGATTAAAATGTATGAATATTTAGCTTCGGGTAAACCTGTTGTCTCTACGGATATTCCTGAGGCGAGAGACATTGCATCTGTTCATATCGGGGTAGACCATACATCCTTTATAGAAAAAGTTAGGTCAATACTCGATAGAGAAACAATCTTCAATGAAGATGAGGTCTATCATTGGTTAGCCTCACATACTTGGGAAAAGAGATTTGAGGAAATATTAGCCCTGCTATGCACTCCTGGACTCTCCTAATAAGACAACTCTATCTCTACCTGTTCGCTTAGCCTCATAGAGAGCCTCGTCAGCTTTCTCCACTAGCTGATTAATATCCTTTACCGAATCTGGATAAACTGCGACTCCTATAGAAACGGTAATATGAATTTTTTGACCATCGAGCAAATAGAATTGATGATCCCGAACAGCCCTCCGTATTCTCTCCGCCACTTCTAGGATTTTATCTTTTGGGCAATCTGTCATGAGAACACAAAACTCTTCCCCACCATTTCGATAGAAGAAATCTCTATGACTACTTTTACTCAATAAAATTTCGCCTAAATCGGCAAGTACTTTGTCCCCATTTTGATGACCGTAAGTATCATTCACCTTTTTGAAAAAGTCAATGTCTATATACAGCATTGTAATGAGACTTTCCTCTGTTAAATCTGCAATAACCTGGTTTAAATGTTTATCAAACTGTCTAACATTATTAAGCCCCGTAAGGAAATCCTTTACGGACTCATATTGATATTTTTTATAGGTGTATTTCGTTAAATCAATATACCGAATGAAAGAATATACAAGAATTGAAACAATGATAATGCTTATAAGATATGAGAATACTGTCTTCAGCATTAAAATTCGATTACTAATTACTACAAAAAACATAATTGCAGGGATTATGAGGAGGCACGAAGTCATATAAGTCCACTTTTTAGCCCTATTAATATGTAAGGTACTGATAACTCCGCATAAAGTACCAATAGCTAAGGCGGCAATTGCCCCAATTATGGATGAAAAAGATAATCCTGCATAAAGTAAGCGGAAGGTCCCAATGATTATTGCAGTAGTAATTGAAGGCAAAAAACCACAGTAAATTGCAGATAAAAGGATTGCGATGTTTCTAAAATCAAGGATTACACCTGGCATAATCTGAACACTATTAATCATAAGGAGCATTCCTAAGATACCCGCCATGGTACTAAAAAAGATCTTCAATTTCCAAGAGGACTTAGGGTTAATATCATATTCTATAAGCAACTGGTTCCCTAAACTGATTACCGCAATAACAATTGCTCCATTAAGAAATAAGTCGTTTAGCATAGATTTAGTTCCAACTCCTATAAATAGATAAGTATACTTTTCGACAGGAATTGAAAAATACCTGTCGAAAAGTCCTTTATTTCACATCCTCAATAATTTCTTCTAACCCTTCTCTAAACCCCTTAACTTTCTCTGCTTATTTGTAATTATCTTCAATATGGTCATTTCCCCAATTACAAAGTGCGTGCATAACAGGCATAAGAGATAGGCCCTTTTCCGACAAACTGTATTCTACTTTTGGAGGAACTTGAGGATATTCCTTGCGGATAATTAATTCATCTGATTCTAATTCCTTTAATTGATTACTCAACATTTTATGTGTTACATTGCCCAAAGCCTTTTTCAGCTCGCCGTATCGCAGGGTATTTGTTTTCCATAACCAAAATAGAATATGCATTTTCCACTTACCATCGATTAATGACATTGCATATGAAAATGGTCTGATATTCACAATACTGTTATCTACCATTTAAACACTCTCCTTTAAGATAGTATCTAACATAAAAGTGCATACTTTCTTTTTGATTCACTTAATTGTACTATAGGTTCAAGAAAAGACAAGGGGCGAATAAAATGAAAAATTTATTTGAGAATACAATTATTAAAAATATGAATATAAAAAACAGGTTTTTCAAAGCAGCTGTATGGGAAGAACTTGCCACAGAAGATGGTCATATTACTGATGAATTATTTGAAATCTATAAGGGAATTGCGAAGGGTGGGGTAGGAACAATTTTTACAGGTTATGCCTATGTCGAGAAGGACGAACATCCTAACCCTCGTATGATGGGTATTTATGATGATAGTTTTATTCCAGAATATAAAGAACTGACAGATATGGCTCATAGTCATGGAACTAATATCATCATGCAAATTGTATATGGAGGTTCAATGACCAATCTAGTTCCACCAAGTCCTGTTATCTGGGGCCCTTCTGCCGTCAGAAATGAGGTAACTGGAATTGTACCCGTTGAGATGAGTAAAGAAGATATCTCATATTTAGTTAAATCTTTTGGAAAGGCATCAAGAAGAGTTAAACAGGCAGGTTTTGATGGAGTAGAGATTCATGCAGCACATGGGTATTTGCTTAGCCAATTCTTAAGCCCACATTACAATACTCGTACAGATGAATATGGCGGAAGTATCGAAAACAGAGCCCGCCTTATTCTTGAAATCTATGATGAAATAAGCAAGACAGTAGGAGATGATTTTCCAGTATTTATTAAAATCAATTCTGAGGATTTTATAGAGGATGGATTGACTAGCGAAGAAAGCATTACTGTTTCTAAGATGCTCGAAGAGGCAGGAATTGATGGAATTGAGATTAGTGGTGGTAATGAATCAAGTCTAAGTGTTGTTAGGAATAACTTAGGACCAGCAAGAACAAAAGTGGTACTTTCAAAAGATAGAGAATCTTATTTTAATGAGCACGCAACACGACTTGCAGAAGCTGTTTCTATTCCAGTTATTCTTACTGGTGGAAATAGACATGTTGAAGTCATGGAGGAAATTCTAGGCAGCACTAACATTGCTTACTTCGCTTTAGGTCGCCCTATCATTAGTGAACCTAATTTGGTAAATATATGGGCAAAGGGTGATTATAAAGCACCTAAATGCGTTTCCTGCAATATGTGTTATAAAATTTACGGTAGAAGATGTATCTTTAATTAAAATAACCCCGAAAGCCCTTCATTCCAAAGGCTTTCGGGGTTTATTGTTACTATTCCCACTCAATCGTGCCGGGTGGTTTGGAGGTAATATCATACACGACACGATTCACGCCATGTACCTCATTCACGATACGCGTCGAAATCTTCTCGAGGAGCTCGTACGGAAGCCTCGCCCAATCTGCCGTCATGGCATCTTCACTCGTCACTGCACGGACAATGATGGGATACTCATAGGTTCTTCCATCTCCCATGACTCCAACGCTTTTAATCGAGGGAAGCACAGCAAAGGATTGCCAAATTTCCCGATACATACCCGCTTTGCGAACTTCATCTACAATAATAGCATCCGCCTCACGAAGAATATCAAGCTTTTCTACAGTTATCTCACCAAGAATCCTAATCGCAAGTCCTGGACCCGGGAACGGCTGGCGCCATACTATTTCTTCAGGTATTCCCAATTCCGTACCGACTTCACGCACTTCATCCTTGAACAGCATATTGAGAGGCTCGATAAGCTTAAACTTCATATCTTCGGGTAAGCCACCTACATTATGATGGCTTTTAATCGTCTCAGCAGTTTCCGTGCCACTTTCCACGATATCCGGGTAAAGCGTCCCTTGAACCAAGAATTCAATTTCCCCGAGTTTACGGGCTTCGTCCTCAAAAAGACGAATGAATTCATTCCCAATTCCAATACGCTTTGTTTCTGGATCGGATACCCCACCGATTTTTGCCATAAAGCGCTCACGTGCATCAACAAATACTAAATTCAAACGGAATTCTTCCGTGAATATTTTCTTTACCTGTTCAGCCTCATTCTTGCGCATAAAGCCATGGTCAACAAATACGCAAGTCAGCTGATCTCCAATAGCTCGATGGACAAGTACAGCCGCCACAGAAGAGTCAACCCCACCACTAAGTGCGCAAAGTACACGTCGATTTCCGACTTTTTCTCGAATTTCTTTCACTTGGCCTTCAATGAAGGATTCCATGGTCCAATCGCCATGACAACCGCAGATATCAAATAAGAAATGCTCAAGCATGGTTTGTCCGTCAGGAGTATGTTTAACCTCGGGGTGGAATTGAACTCCATAAAAATGACGTTGCTCATTTATCATAGCCGCGACCGGAGTATGATCTGTGTGTGCAGCAATGCTAAAGCCTTCAGGAAGTTCTGTTACAGAATCTCCATGACTCATCCAGCATTGGCGTTCTCCACCCAAGCCTTTCCAAAGGCCACTCGCTTGATCCACTTGAAGCATGGCCTTACCGTACTCACGAACCTCAGGATGCACTACTTGCCCACCGAGTTGTACGGTCATGAGTTGCATACCATAGCAAATTCCGAAAATAGGTATCCCTAACTCATAAATTGAAGAATCTACTTTGGGTGCACCCTCTTGATTAACACTGGCTGGTCCCCCTGAGAAAATAATTCCCTTCGGTTTACGGGCCTTAATCTCTTCGACGGGAGTCTTATATGAAATCATTTCAGAATAGACATGTGCTTCCCTTACTCGACGGGCAATAAGCTGATTATACTGCCCTCCAAAATCCAGAACCAAAATGAGCTCTTGTGCCATCTTTTTAACCAACCTCCAATTACAAATATATTATATAAAGTTTAAGAGCTTGGCTTAATGGCCAAAGCTCTATATTGCAACTCATTTTGCATAGTGTCTTTACAATAGAGTATTTCCATCAATGTGAAAAATCATAGGCCTCTGGCTTGAGCACTCCGACATACGGAAGATTGCGGTATTCCTCATTAAAGTCAAGCCCGTACCCAACGACAAACTCATCTGGAATCGTAAAGCCATTATAGTTCGGTGTGACTTCTACTTTTCGCCGATCTGGTTTATCAAGCAAGGTCACAACCTTGACACTTAGCGGATTTCTTGCCGATAGATTTTCCTTAAGATACTTTAAGGTCAAACCCGTATCGATAATATCCTCAACGATTAAAATATGAACATCCTCGACACTTCTCTCTAAGTCTTTCATGATTCTCACGACACCTGAAGAGTGAGTCGAAGCCCCATAGCTGGAAACCGCCATAAAATCATAATTTAAGGGAATCTTTATCTCACGAATTAAATCAGCCATAAAAGGAACTGCCCCTTTAAGAATACCAAGAATCAATAATTTCTTTCCAGTATAATCACGGGTGATTTCCTCACCCAATTCAGCGACACGCTTTTGAAGTTCCTCACGGCTCAATAAGACTTTCCCGATATATTCTTCCAACTTAAGACACCTCCATGAATACAAAAACTCATTGTAGAATTATAGCAGACGAGTTTCCAAGAGTCAAACGAAACTCGAACATTCCCTGCATTTTCGAAGGAAAAAGTACGGAGTTGGATGCAACTTGATACACCGATATAATTATATCATAATTGCGGTTAGTCCTTGAACGTGTTAATACAAATAAGTGAGACTTGCCTAAGATTTCTCTCGTTTGGCAAGTCTCAGCTTATTTGTCCTATAAATTAGGAATACTGATATTCAACTTTTGTCCGTAATCCTTGAACTCCAACGTAATCGACATCATCTGATTATTCGTCTTGCTCTTAGCCTCTATGACTACCCGGTGAATTAGTCGATCCTTTTTCCCTATAGACATAATGTAGGAAAAGTCAGTCCAACCTTCCTCCATAATCTGATTCATTACACTTGGTTTAAATTCGATGACCCATGTCTTTAGGTTATTGAGCTTTTCTTGTCCTCGCAGCTTCACCTCCCCCAACTCCTTAAACTGGAGCGATGACCTAGGGTTGAGCTCCGCCAGAAAGACTTCTTGGGTTGCTGGAACACTTGGATACCGAACCCATCGCTTGGTAAACGGATCTTGCATATAAAAGCCTTCTCCGGCAAGGATCATTTCGATTTCCGTGCCCACAAGCTTCCCTGAGATTCGAGTGTTTACACCGTCCTTTTCTCCTAAAATCTGAGTGAGTACGCGATCCTTTCCTTCTACCCATTGATGCTGGGTCATACTATAGCGAAAAGAGGTCGCTTGATTTAATTGTTCTAGGCCGTGTTTAAGTAACTCAGTGGGGTCGGGTTTCCATAACAGGCGTCCCACGATTCCCCCAATTAACACGGTACTGATTAGGATGAGTAATAACAAGCCTCTTTTCTTCATTTTCTGGCCCCCCTGGCGGAGTTCTTATCTCACTTTATGTGTTTTTAGGTTGCCCTATTCCTATGAAAAATTAGTAATTCGAGGAAAGAAGAGGTGAATAAAAAAAGACCCCCGCATCCGGAGATCTTTGCGCAATGTCCTATTATAGCCTTGTTCTTGTCTATATGGGACAAGATTTTTCGGAAAATGTTCCTCCTTACATATCATTTATTCAATGAGTAATCTTTGCGAGATGGGGCAGCCAGCCACGGTTAATCATGAGTTGTTCTAATCGATAGTTCCAGTCAAAGCCTGCATCCAGATACTTACGGAACATCCCCGCTACTTCAAGTTGATAGGACTCATGGAGAGCAGCAAGAAGACTCACTTGTGCAGCCCTTGCCATAATTGCGATGTTCGCAGAAATTTCGTAATCGGTTAAACGAGCATCACTAGGGATGTCTAAGTCCTGGTGTAATTTATGCTCGCTATAGCGAAACTGTGGTGTTTGAGCGCCACTTTTCTCCAAAAGTGCTTCAGAATCATTTATTGTTGGAATGACTAATTTGTCAATGGCATCTTTAATAAGATTTTTAAGCTCAGGGTCTTGCGCATGATTATAGAGAACTTCAAGAACGGCCTTATTGTGTCTCCCTGATGCAACTTTGCTGTATAGGCTACTGGCCTCCAGATAGCTAACAGGTTCATTATCGATCATATCTTGAATTTTTGAACGCGTTGCTGCTTCCACCTTATCCAAAAAAGTCATTATATTAATCCCTCCAATATCTAATAATTCTATGAATCAAAATTCCAATACTAAATGCAACACTTGTGTGAGAAACCCTTGTTATATGAAATAGAATGTTCGGAATTATATCTATTTATACTTCAATCATTTCGTTGATGAAGTTTTGCCAAGAAATCACATTATGAGACATACTGAATAATTTATAATAGACAATCCTTCTTCCTTATTAGCTAAATTACAAGGTGGTGAAATGAATGTTTGATGTTGTGCTCCAAGAAATTCCTCTAACTACTGTAGTAGCTATCGGAGTATTTGTCTTGTTGATATTAAGACTAATCCTTGGGTATTTAATGCCTTAATAACTACTTTAAAGAGGGAAGGAAGGCAAAGGTAACTCCTTAGCCTTCCTTCCCTCTTATAGGTTTGCATACCAAAAGAAAGAGGCCTCTCAAAAGTTCAGTGAACTCATGAAAGACCTCCGTGTGAATGCATTATAGGAATGTCAACAAAATGCCAGCATTACGACTTTCGAGAGTCTAGAATCCTTACTGTGTAAGGGCTTCAGGCTCTTTCTACATCATGCCGCCCATTCCGCCCATGCCACCCATTCCAGCCATAGCGGCAGCGCCGTTATCCTTGGAAGGAAGGTCTGAAATGAGGCACTCAGTGGTGAGAAGCATTGCAGCGATGGAAGCAGCGTTTTGAAGTGCAGAGCGAGTGACTTTAGCTGGGTCAACAATACCAGCAGCGATCATATCTTCATACTGCTCAGTTACAGCATTGAAGCCTACGCCACGTCCTGCATTGCGGACTTTCTCTACTACGACAGAGCCCTCAAATCCTGCATTGTTAGCAATTTGACGGAGAGGCTCTTCAAGAGAACGACGGATAATTGCTACACCAGTCTTCTCGTCGCCAGTTAAGTTAAGGCTGTTAAGCGCCTCTACAGCGTCAATCAAGGTCGTACCGCCGCCTGCAACGATTCCTTCTTCGACTGCTGCACGAGTAGCTGCTAAAGCATCCTCAATGCGAAGTTTTTTCTCTTTCATTTCGGTTTCAGTGGCTGCACCGACTTGGATTACAGCGACGCCACCAGAAAGCTTAGCAAGACGCTCTTGAAGCTTCTCACGGTCAAAATCTGAAGTAGTTTCTTCGATTTGCCGTTTGATAGCTTCGACGCGATTTTGGATTTCCTCAGTTTGTCCAGAACCCTCTACGATTGTGGTCTCCTCTTTGGAAACACGGACTTGACGAGCGCGACCAAGCATCTCAATCGTTGTGTTCTCGAGTTTTAGACCGAGATCTTCAGTAACTACAGTACCACCCGTGAGAGTAGCAATATCTTCAAGCATTGCCTTACGACGATCGCCGAAGCCAGGAGCTTTTACGCCAACGGCTGTAAAGGTTCCACGAAGCTTGTTAACGACTAAAGTAGCCATTGCTTCGCCTTCAATGTCTTCAGCAATAATCAGAAGCTGGCGACCAGATTGAACTACTTTTTCAAGAACGGGTAGAATATCAGCAATAGCACCAATCTTTCTATCTGTAATTAAGATATAAGGATCGTTAAGTACTGCTTCCATTTTTTCTGTGTCGGTAATCATATAAGCGGAGATATAACCACGATCGAACTGCATTCCTTCAACGACTTGAAGCTCGGTGGTCATTCCTTTCGCTTCTTCAACGGTAATAACTCCATCTTTACCGACTTTTTCCATCGCATCAGAAATAAGTGCACCGATGTTAGCATCTCCAGCAGAAATTGAGGCAACTTGGGTAATTGCTTCCTTGCTTTCAATTGGCTTAGCGTTTGTTTTGATATCACCAACGATGGCTTCGACGGCTAGTTCGATACCACGTTTGATACCCATTGGGTTTGCACCTGCAGCAACGTTTTTCAAACCTTCACGAATAATTGCTTGTGCAAGAACGGTTGCAGTCGTTGTACCATCACCTGCAACATCATTTGTTTTCGTAGCAACTTCTTTAACAAGTTGTGCACCCATGTTTTCGAAAGGATCTTCGAGCTCAATTTCACGGGCAATGGTCACACCATCATTTGTAATTAGAGGAGAACCGAACTTTTTGTCCAAAACAACATTACGACCTTTAGGCCCGAGAGTTACACGCACAGCTTCGGCCAATGCATTAACACCACGTTCTAGTGCGTGGCGAGCATCTTCATTGAATACGATTTGTTTAGCCACCTTTATGTTCCTCCTTTAAAATTAAGTTTTAAAGCTTATTAACCAACAACGGCCAAAATGTCACTTTCCTTGAGGATTAAGTATTCTTGACCATCATACTTGACTTCAGTGCCGGCATATTTGGAATAAATTACGCGATCACCGACTTTAACGTCAAGGGCAACTCGCTCGCCTTTTTCCACTTTTCCAGGACCCACTGCCACAATTTCGCCTTCTTGAGGCTTTTCCTTAGCGGTGTCTGGCATGATGATTCCGCTCTTTGTTTTTTCCTCCAACGGGAGCGCCTTAATAACTACCCGATCTGCAAGAGGTTTGATGTTCATTGTAGAAAGTCCCTCCTTAAAGTATCTCATCATAATTTTTATTGTTAGCACTCAATGTAGCTGAGTGCTAACATCTACTATAATAATATGCAAGGTCGCTAGGGAAATCAAATCCTTTAAGGAGCAGTGACGGCCGTTTTTTGCTCGATAACTGGCATTACCTTGGTTTTTCTTATTATTGCTGCGTCACTCTAAAATTGACAGGATTTCAAAACCCCTGACTTGCAGTTCTAAGGCTTATATTGACCATCTTGATTTCCATTTATTCATATTCTGGAAAAAATATTTCCTTTTTTCCCCTTTTGCCTTAACTCTTTCTTGGCCAAACTCATAAACTAAATTAGAAAACAATATTTCTTGGTTAATCAAAAGACGGAGCGAAAATTCCCTATCATTAATCATAAGACAGAAATCCAACCATCTTGTCTTCTGGAGGCCGCTCAAGCGGCTATTCCAAAGAAAAAGGAGAATGTTTTATGAGTTTTGGAGCAGGGTTCGGGGGACAGAATTTCCGTTGTGTACCCTTCGTCGTTGGGTTATTCGACACTTATCCCATTGGCGCTCAATTAAGAATTGGTATGGATTCCTCATTTTGGATTGGGAACTTTGGAGGTTTGCAAGACGGTGTTGCCCTTTTAACAAATGCCCAACTATTTTCGAATGTCGGTACTCCGATTGACGGTCTACGCCCGGTTGTTCGTATCCCCATTCGCAACATCACTTTTGTTAGCCAATGAAAACTGAGGGTAGGGCATCAAGTCCTACCCCCCTTTTTTTATGTTGAAGGGAGTGTCGCGAAACTACTTTTTGATAGCTAGCGATATTCCCTTATTAACCAACAGCCACTCAATTCCTAATTAACTTTTCATGACGTTTTCGAATATCCTCAATCGATGATCCCAACACTGCTTGAACGCGAGGGTTTTCTAAGTTCAACATATATATTTTTGTCTTTCCAATCTTCAGACTTGGGTCTGGATATTCCTGCTCTTGCAATATCTTCTCTCTCAAGGCATAACGAATCAGTTCTTTGACCTGGGAAGTTGTTCTACTCAACTGTTCCGATAATGCCGCCCGCGCTTTGGTCGAAGCGATATAAGTCATAGCCAGTTGAAGATGTGCCAGAATCTGAATCCCTTGTTCTATATCCTTTTCAGGTTCATATTCAGTCAGAATTTCTTGGGTAAGAAACTCTCCGAAAAAATCACCTGTATCACAGAAGGGGCTCAAGATATGGTGCACACTTCCATCAACCCCAATAACCTTTACCTCTTTTCCCCAAGCTCGGATCTTCCGGACGAGCGGTAGGAAATCTCCATCCCCCGTGAGCAGTAACATCATGTCAAACGTCGAGGATCGTGTAATTAGAATTTCTTGGGCCTCTAAGATGAGCTCGACATCAGCCGCATTGCGGCGCAATCCCGTACTCGCAAAATTGTTTTTCCCATAGACATGCCGAGTATATACATGCGTTTTCTCGAAGGAAGTTTGAGTCCTCCAAAATTCCTCCCGATCAAAATTCGCGTAAAGATAAATAGCCGAAAAGGCGTAGCTATTCTGCTTCGCATAAAGTTTCAAGGATTGTATGAGTATCTCGGGAGACAACTCATACCCCCGCTCCAAGAGTCCAGTCCATATATTTTCATAGTCCACGAAGACAATAACCTTCAAAACAAAATCACCCCGTTTCCGGTTCTCTACTATAGTGTACGTAGGAATCGGACAGGGGTGACAAGCATTTACTGATTATTTGAAGCAGCGCATTCACTTGCTTCTCCCTTTAAAATCTGAATTCCGTGAGGTAAAGCAGAGGAAATAGCCGCCCAACACTCTTTAACCGCTTTAGGAGAACCAGGCATATTAATAATTAACGTCCGCTTGCGTAAGGCCGCTACAGCGCGGCTGAGCATAGCTTTCGGGGTAACCTTCAAGCTCTCATAACGCATTACTTCGGCTATCCCCGGAACCATGCGATCTGCTATGGCGAGTGTCGCCTCTGGAGTGACATCACGGAGGGAAAATCCAGTTCCACCCGTAGTAAGAATAAGATCGAGTGCCTCCTGATCGACCCATTCTTTCATTTTCTGAGCCAGAAGCTCCTGGTCATCGGGCAGTATCGTATAGCAAACGACCTCACCCTCAATTTCCTTGACAAGTTCCTTCAATACCGCACCAGAAAGGTCTTTTCTCTCTCCTTTTGATCCTTTATCACTAGCCGTGATTACGCCCACTCGCAGCATTATTCAACCACCTCGATAGTATCTCCCACCTGTACTGCTCCACCTTCAAGCACACGGATGAAAATTCCTTCCTTGGGCATGACACAATCCCCTGCTTGGTAATAAATAGCACAGCGGGTGTGGCATTCCTTCCCAATTTGCGTAACTTCACCGAGTCCAGTCTCACCAATCTTCAGTTTCGTACCGATAGGTAAGCTGACAAGATCAATTCCTTCTGTGGTGAGGTTTTCTGCAAAGTCACCAGGAACTACATCGAGTCCCTTATCCTGCATCTTCTTGATACTTTCCATCGCTAGTAAACTGACTTGACGATGCCAGTCTCCACCATGGGCATCCCCTTCAATTCCGAAGTTAACCTTCAGGGTTCCCTCTCCCACGTTTTTCTTACGCATTCCCTTTTTTTCACTCGTGCATACTGCAATAATTTTAGCCATTTTAATTATCCCCCTAAATATTCAATAATTTATTTTCTATAGATCTATTTTTCTTCTCGAATGAAATGACCGCTCTTACCGCCTGTTTTTTCCATGAGACGAACTTCCCCGATAACCATCGTTTTATCGATTGCTTTACACATATCGTATATCGTTAAAGCTGCTACACTGACTGCAGTTAGAGCTTCCATCTCAACTCCAGTTTTTCCAGTCACTTTAACAATACCTTCAATTTCAATCGTACTGGGAGGAAGGATTTCAAAATTTAATTTTGCACCTGTAATCGCAAGAGGATGACACATTGGAATCAGATTAGAAGTTTGTTTTGCCGCCATAATTCCTGCGACTTGAGCAACGGCGAGAACATCCCCTTTGGCAATCTGACCCTGCCGGATTCTCTCCAGGGTTTCCGGTTGCATCTCTACTTTCCCCCGCGCTGTCGCTACCCGCATACTCTCTGTTTTCTCAGTAACATCTACCATCCTGGCGCGACCTTCTTCGTCAAAGTGTGTTAACTCCATAATCATCCTCCAATCTGTGACATTATTCGCTGACCTTGCCACGCTTCCTCATTCATATGATGTTCTGCCGGCTTTTGCCAAACGGCCTCTGCAAACAGATCTGCTATCTCCTCATCGGTCATTTCCCCTCTTAAAGCCTGCCGAAAATCAAGCTCTTTTGTGCTATGCAAACAAGGTCTTAGCTTACCATCTGCCGTTAAACGCACTCGATTGCAGGTATCGCAGAAATGCCTACTTATAGCACTTATGAATCCTAGACTTCCTTGGAAGCCCTCTGAGGTAATGTACTCTGCCGGACCGCCACCCACAAGGTCGCGTTTTGGTTTCATTCCATCGAGCCCGAGAATTTCTTTCATTTCAGCGATGGGCACAAAGTCGCTGCGGTGTTCTGAGCTTACCCCAATTGGCATGAGCTCAATAAAGCGTACGTGCAGAGGATAATTTTGAGCGAGCTCCCTGAACCGAGGGAGTTCATCTAAATTAAAATCGCGAACCACTACAACATTTAGTTTGACAGGGTGTAGACCTACCTCTAAGGACCGGGAAATGCCTTGAATAACCTTTTGTACATCTCCGCCTCGAGTAATCTCACGAAATCGTTCAGGATTTAGGGTATCTAGGCTAATATTGATACGGTTAACTCCAGCTGCCTTTAAATCTGAGGCCATTTCCGGAAGTAGGATACCGTTCGTAGTTAACATGAGGTCTTCTACTCCAGAAATTCTGGAGGCTTCTCCCAAAAAGTCTAAGATTCCCTGACGGGCAAGAGGCTCTCCCCCAGTGATTCTAAAGCGTCTAAACCCTAACGAGGTGCTTATCCGCATTAAACGCAATATTTCCTCATAGGACAGAATCGACTCGTGGGGAATCCATTTCACTCCTGCCTCAGGCATACAATATTTACACCGTAAATTGCACCGGTCTGTTATGGAAATCCTAAGGTACTCGATCCGGCGTTTAAACTGGTCTTGCATAGAATCCCCTCACTTCAGTTCTTTTCTGATAAAACAAAAGACTCCACGGTCTGTAAAAACCGTGGAGTTACTCACTCACACACTTACAGACTCCTTTCCAATAGGGAGGCACTACCGTTTCCAGTAATACCCGAGTGTTTATACACTTGTCTAGATTACCATAGCATGTGCTTTAGGTTATCCAGTTTCGGAGCACAATTATTAAATTAGGGTCTTTAACCCTAGTTCTATAATACTACTTATTTATGTATGTGAAAAGAGTCTTATTTTAAAAAATCATCCTCTTTCGTAAAGTATCTGATTTTCTTGAACATTCGTAAAAAATACTTCAAACTTAGAAAAGCTCATGCTATGATAAAGGAAAACCTCGGAGGGACATAAGAGATGACCAAAGAAGCAGGATTATTTCCCGTAATTAAGGCACAAGGAACTACAACCGAGTTTTCTGTAGAATACGTGGTAGAAGAATCTCCTCTTACCTTGTTTTTCAATGATGAGGAGATTGGTACAATCCTTTGTTCTCCGTCTCAGTTTGAAGAACTCGCGCTTGGCTTTTTATTCATGGAAGGCTTTATCCAGTCTTATCAGGATGTTTTATCCTTTCGCTATGATTTATCGCTTCAGGCCATATGGGTATATGGATCTTCCCCTATAGACTCTACTCATCTAATGAATAAACGCCTATTCTCGGCTTGCTGTGGTAAAAGTCGAAGTTCCTTTACTTTTAGCAACGATAGCGAACTTACTAAAATTCAGACCTCAAACACTGTTATCTCTCTTCAAGAAGTTTATAACTACGCTGAATATCTTCAGGACCACCTCCCCCTCTTTAAATCAACGGGAGGGATTCATAGCGGGGGTATCGCCTTCCAAGAAAAGGTTCTACTCACAAGTTATGATATAGGTCGCCACAACGTTTTTGATAAGTTAGCAGGTAGTGCCCTTAAGGCGGATTTAGATTTACGTGACCATGTCCTCTTTTTTAGCGGAAGAATCTCTTCGGAGATCCTCATCAAAGTAGCCAAGATGAATATTCCGATTCTCATTGCTCGATCCGCTCCGACTGACATGGCTCTCAATCTTGCCCGAAGACTATGTATCACTGTCATCGGATTTGCCCGGGGAAACCGTCTTAATATTTATACTTGTCCAGAACGGATTGGACTCCAAAGTGTTGAATTTCCAACCATTCCTGTGGAGTGTTAATATTGCTGAAGGTTTCTCTAATCTCTGGAAATCCCCTAAACTCTTCTTCCCTGACATAACGAACAGAACATTCCTGATATATTTCTATGAGCTTGAGACGCTTTGCCTCAAGTTTTTTTTCTATTATAGGCAAACAATTCTTATGGTAAAACGCATGAAGAGGGTGAAGTCCCCCTGCGACGTCGGGGACGATGACTGATTCTTTCCCTGTCAACTCTGCTAAAAAGCGAATAACCTCAGGATCTAAAAAAGGCATGTCACAAGCGACAAAGAAGGAATAATCCTTCTGCGCCTCTCTCAGACAGGCATGCAGACCGCCCAAAGGACCCTGGTCAACGAAAATATCCTTTACTGTTTTTACTCCATAGGGTTTATATACTTCAGGATTGTTCGTGCTAATGATAATCTCGGAGAAAATCGGGCGTAAGACCTGCAAACTTCGTTCAATCAAAGGGTGTCCCTGCCACTCCAAAAAGGCCTTATTCTTTCCCATACGAGAACTCTTTCCTCCAGCCAGAACAATTCCGGTCATCGGCAAAATCTTATTTTCATATGAAGTATGCGTATTATGCATTTTAGTTTCCCTAGCTCCCTTACTCCTAATTATTATCATATATTTCTCTTTTTGGAGATTCCCAATTCCTTAAGATTTTAAAAGAAGAATCTACTCAGTCTAAAAATTCACTATCATAACCCTAATAATTCTATAGGGATTAAACAGTTCCTTCACCAAATAGAGTATTCGCCATAAAATACGAGGAAGGTATCCCCGAATTTCTGCATTCAGGGATACCTTCCATTTCTTTAAGCTAAGCTTTCTACACGAACTCCACAGACCTTATACTCATACGTCTTAGTTACCTTATCATAGGCTCCATTTGTTAAGACATTGGTGGGAGACTCTTTGTAGTGAAGCGTCATAAAGAGCATCCCCGGCGGAACCCGATCCGTTACTTGTACCTTTGTCTCTAGCTCACCTCGGCGGGAGGCTACTTTGATTTTCTTCCCATCGAGGATTCCCAACCGCTCTGCATCCATGGGGTTTAACTCTGCATATTCCTCTGGGGAGTACTCCTCAAGTGAATCCGAGAAGCGAGTTGAGATATTATAGTGTGAAAGTTTTCGTCCGGTAGTGAGCAAGAAGGGATATTCTTCGTCTGGCAGCTCATCAGGAAGCTGATAGTCAATGGGCATGAATAGTCCTTTACCTCGAGAAAACTTCCCTTCATGCAAGAACTTCGTTCCGGGATGCTCAGCATGAGGAACCGGCCACTGAAGCCCTTTCTGGCCTAAACGACTGTAGGTAATCCCCGTAAACTGTGGAGTAAGTGCAGCAACCTCCTCCATGACTTCTTCTGGTGACTCATAGATAAAGGGGTATCCCATACGTGTGGCAATCTCACAAATGATCTCCCAATCAGCCCTGGCATCACCCACGGGCTTAATTGCTCGGTTGACTCTCTGAACCCGACGTTCTGTATTCGTGAAGGTCCCATCCTTCTCCGCGAAGCTTGCTCCTGGTAAGATGACATCCGCTAGTTCAGCCGTTTCGGACATAAAGATGTTCTGCACGACTAAGAAATCCAAGGCACTTAGTCCCTTGCGAACATGGTTCGCATCCGCATCTGTAAGCACAGGGTCTTCTCCCATGATATACATTGCGCGCAGTTTCTTTTCAACTGCAGCATCAAACATATCCGGAATCATAAACCCAGTCTTAGGATTAAGAGATACGCCCCAAGCTTCTTCAAACTTGGCACGAACTGTGGGACTGGAGACGCTTTGATATCCTGTATAAACGTTAGGAAGTGCACCCATATCACAGGCGCCTTGGACATTGTTCTGACCCCGTAAAGGATTAACACCCGAGCTTTCCTTCCCGATATTTCCCGTGAGCATGGCCAAGTTAGCGAGAGACATGACATTATCTGTCCCACAGGTATGCTCAGTAATCCCTAACGTGTAGAATATCTGTGCTCGTTCAGCGCTCGCATACAGGCGAGCGGCTTCCACCATCTGCTCTTTAGGGACTCCAGTAATTTTACTTACCACTTCAGGGGGGTACTTCTTTAAGTTTTCCCTTAATTCTTCAAAGCCTTCTGTCCGTTCTTCAAGGAAGGCACGGTCCTCCCAACCATTTTCCAGGATAATATTCATAATCCCGTTAATCAAGGCGATATCTGTACCCGGCTGGAGTCTCATCCAGATATGAGCATCATCTGCTAATTCGATACGCCGCGGATCCACCACAATGAGCTTAGCGCCTCGAGCTAGGGCTTGTTTCATCTTTGTCCCGATAATCGGATGAGCTTCTGTGGTATTTGAACCAATAACAAACATGACTTGAGCATTAGGAATTTCATTGATGGAATTAGTCATCGCTCCGGATCCAAATGAAGTGGCCAGACCGGCCACTGTAGGAGCGTGTCAGGTCCGGGCGCAGTGATCGACATTGTTCGTGCCAATCACCGCGCGCATGAGTTTTTGCATTAGGAAATTCTCTTCATTCGTACAACGTGCAGAGCTCAGTGCCCCAAGGGAATCCGCTCCATGTTGGTCTCTAATCTCTCCAAACTTCGAAGCAATTAAATCGAGAGCCTCCTCCCAACTTGCCGGAACGAACTCACCCTCCTTTTTAATCAAGGGGGTCGTTAAACGTTTAGGACTGTGAATCATATCCATTCCGAAGCGCCCCTTTACACAGAGGGCCTTCCCATTCACAGGAGCTTCTGGATTGGAGGTAACCCCAATGACTTTTCCGTTCTTCACATTAAGGTCAAAGTTACAACCCGTTCCACAGAAAGGACAGGTCGTCTGTACTTTCTCTACTTCCCAGGGGCGCGCTTTTCCTACCATCTGCTTTTCCGTCAGGGCACCTACTGGGCAAACGGATACGCACGATCCACAGAAGACACAGTCCGACTCCGCATACGGAACTCCAAAAGCAGGTCCGACCTGAGAATCAAAGCCCCGTTTAAAGAAATCTAGAACACTTCGCCCTTGAATTTCCTCACAGGCCCTAACGCATTTACCACATAGGATGCATTTATTCGGGTCTCTAAGAATGAAAGGATTACTATCATCTAGAGGTATCTCCCGTTTTGTGCCGGTGTACTCTTTTCCAGATACCCCATACTCATAGGCATACTGAGCAAGTGAGCAATCCCCCATCTTCTGACAGGTCATACAGTCTAAGGGATGATTCGCTACCAGGAGTTCGAGAATCGTTTTCCGTGCCTTACGTACTCTTCCTGTCTGCGTCTGCACTGCCATGCCTTGTGTCACCTGGGTTACGCAAGAAGGCGGAAGATTGCGCATTCCCTCAATCTCTACGATACAAAGTCTACAGGCCCCAGCATTGGTTAATTCCGGATCCTGACATAGGGTCGGAACCGGAATATCGTGCATCCGACAAGCTTCCAAAACGGTGCTTCCCTTTGGTACGTTAAACCCTTTTCCATCAATCGTTAAATTCAGCCACTCCACCACATTCACTCCCCTCTCTATGCTCGGATAACAGCACCGAATTTACACACTTCCATACAGGTTCCACAGCGAATACATGCCTCTTCTTCAATAGAATACGGAGTATTCTTATCTCCAGTGATACACTTCACTGGACAATTCTTCGCACATAGTCCACACTTCTTACAACATTCGGGTACGATTCGGTAGGTTAAGAGCTCAGTACAAGCCCCTGCCCTACATTTCTTATCTCGAATATGCTCCTCAAACTCATCCCTGAAATATTTAAGCGTTGCCAGAACTGGATTAGGTGCGTTTTGCCCCAATCCACACAAAGAAGTCTCTTTGATTGTATGCGCTAAGGTTTCTAGTTTTTCTATATCCTCTATTTGACCCTCTCCCCGAGTGATCCGGTCAAGTATCTCCCACATCCGTTTGTTTCCCTCACGACATGGAGTACATTTTCCACAGGATTCACTTTGAGAAAAGTTTAAAAAGAAGCGAGCAATATCTACCATACAAGTAGTTTCATCCATGATTACTAAACCACCTGAGCCGACCATAGCACCTGCTCGGGTAAGCGTATCGTAGTCCACAGGTAGATCTAGCATCTCCTCAGGAAGACAGCCGCCTGAGGGGCCTCCAATCTGAACTGCCTTAAACTTCTTCCCGCCTTGAACTCCTCCCCCGATATCAAAAATAATATCCCGAAGCGTCATTCCCATCGGTACTTCAACGAGTCCGGTATTATTTACCTTACCCGTTAAGGCAAAGATCTTCGTCCCTTTACTCTTCTCAGTGCCAAATTGAGAATACCAATCGGCACCCTTTCTCATAATATGAGGAATATTGGACCAAGTCTCTACGTTATTGATATTCGTAGGTTTTCCCCATAATCCACTCTGAGCCGGAAAAGGAGGACGGACACGTGGCATACCACGTTTTCCTTCGATGGAAGCCATGAGTGCGGTTTCTTCTCCGCACACGAAAGCTCCCGCTCCGGCACGAATTTTCAAGTGGAAATTAAAGTTCGAATTAAGGATGTTCTTCCCAAGATATCCTTCTTCCTCAGCCTGACGAATCGCTATTTCCATGTGTTTAATAGCGAGTGGATACTCCTCACGACAATAAACATATCCTTCATCGGCTCCTATTGCATAAGCTCCAATGAGCATCCCCTCAATAACAGAATGTGGGTCTCCTTCTAAGACCCCACGATCCATAAAGGCCCCAGGATCCCCCTCATCAGCATTACAGATAATATACTTCTTATCTCCATGAGCGCCTTTACAGAAACTCCATTTTAGACCAGTAGAAAATCCTGCTCCCCCACGGCCTCGTAACCCCGAACGTTTTACCTCTTCAATAACTTCATCAGGAGTCATTTCCAAAGCTTTGGCTAATCCAGCGTACCCTTCATTTCTAACATAATCATCGATACGAGTCGGATCAATTAACCCACAATTTTTTAATACAATTCTTTCCTGCCTTGCGAAAAAAGGAATTTTAGGTAGTGTCTCGGCATGTTGTCCAGTCAAAGGATCAACATAAAGGAGTCGTTCTACTCGTTCTCCCTTGGAAAATTCTTTTTCTACAATCTCCGGAATGTCTTCCGGTTTGACCAAAGTGTAGAGAGTTTTAGACGGTTCAATAACTAACGTGGGGCCCTTCTCGCAAAACCCTTGGCAACCCGTAGCTACAGTCAAGACCTCTTCGGAGAGACCCTGACGAATAATCTCCTGATTTAGCAGTTCAAAGACCTTATGTGCTCCTGAAGAGGTACATCCAGTGCCTGCACAGACTAAAACCTTCTTTTTAGGTTCATTCTTCATCTCTAGGCCCCCTACTCATACTTTGCCAATATCCCAGGGATTTGGTCTGCATTAAGTCGTCCATGTACTTCCCCATTGATGGATATTACAGGAGCCAAACCGCAGGCTCCAATACAATTGACGATTTCTACAGAATATCTCCCATCTTCGGTAGTCTCCCCATCCTTGATACTAAGTTTCTTCTCAATGGCTTCCATGACTTTTGCTCCACCCCTAACATGGCAGGCTGTTCCCAGACAAACACTGATTACGTTGCGACCCATCGGGGCAAGACGAAACTGAGCATAAAACGTGGCGACCCCATAAACATTGGCTATAGGAATCCGTAATGCTTTACTTACGTGTTTTAACACATGAGCGGGTAAATACCCGTAGATTTTCTGTGCTCCTTGGAGAACTGCAATAAGTGCCCCATTTTCAGATTTACGTTGAGCAATAATTTGATCCAGCTTTTCCTCCTTAGGGTCAACTAGTTCCTTACACTCCTCACCCAAGTCCTTTCCCTCCCTTTATTTTCTACTTTTTCAAACTTCTTTTGCCTCATACCTTCTGGAATAATTTAAAATGCTTATTTATGCTAGTTTTACTCCTGAGAGAAACGGGTTATTCCCTCTTCTGTAATTAGCACATCCACCTTTTTGTCAAAAGCCTCGATTGGAATACTTTCGACGATTTGGCAACTAAAAGCTAATGCCAACTTGGGCGTGGTATCCCTTAATCGCTCGAAAAAACGATCATAGTAGCCTCCCCCATATCCTAAGCGGTTCCCTAACTTATCAAAGGCTGCGCCCGGGACAAATACACAATCAATTTCTGAGGGATTAACCTGTACTAAATTTTCTCTCTTCGGTTCCCTTATCCCCCAGGTCCCTGGTTCTATATCTGTTTGTAAATCACGAATCAATGCAGGGATAAGTATCCCCTTCGGCGCACATCGAGGTAAAACCAATCTTTTCCCCAGCTCCAGTACTTTTTGTGCCAAGCCTGTAGTTTCCACCTCATCACGGAAGTTTAGGAAGAGCATGATTGTTTGGGCCTCTTGAAACTCCTTTATATGAGAAACGACTTCCTGAATTTTCCGGCTTTTAATTTCGCGCTGTTCCTCAGATAAAGCAGAGCGAAGAGTTAATACTTTCTCACGAAGAGCTCGCTTCTCCACAAACATTATCCCGCCTCCTTAAACTGACCCAAAACTACACATCGCAAGAAGTTCCACCATTCTTTCCATTTTGAAAATTCAGTCATATAAAATAAAATTCGGCGAATATGCAAAATATCCTTCCATAGTGAAAATAAATTCAAAACTTTATGCTCTAATTCCTGATATACCCTATTCCTGATTTATAATCTTATCCTCTCAATAGAAGAGGTACAAGAATTGGAACAAGCGTAGTTAATGAGAACCCACTTATAAAAGCAACAATGCCTACGCCTTTTGGTCCCACAGCCACTAAAAGCGGGAGGGTTGAATCCATAGTCGTAGCTCCGCCAGGCGCGACCAAGGCTAAAGCACTCACTTTCTTGGCCAAAAAAGGAGCTACCAAAATTGAAATGACCTCTCTAAAAACATTGCTTAAGAAAGCAACGGTTCCTAAGGAAACTGAATGTAAATCAGAAATTAGAACACTTGATAGACTATACCAGCCAAAGCCAGCTCCTACTGCCCCACCTTCACGAGGCGACCAACCGAATAATAGACCAACAAGCATACCAGCAAGAACACTACCGACCGCTACCCCAATGGGGGCTAAAAATACCTGCCAACCCACTTTAAACATATGTTTCCATACTCCACGATTCATTCCTAAGTCTATTCCTACCATGACAAGCGTAAAATCAAGGGCTAAATCTGTGAGGGTTGGTAAATAAACGATCCCTTCTTTGGGAAATAGAGTAATTCCCACCAAGGTGCCCACAGCAAAAGCCCCAATAATAATCACAGTCATTCGATAGGGGTGAGCATTATCGTTTGCGTTTGCATTTGCATTTGCGTCTAGCCCCAGGGGATCGTCACTTTGAGATAAGAAAGGTTTCCTAACGAAAAGTTTCTCCAATAAAAGGACAGTGCCAACACTCCCTAAAATGCTGAATACCGCAAATCCTAAGGCTTGTAGACCATATACGCCTAACTGCGAGAGTGTGTTTCTATCCACTCCAATTTTCAGACCCATGGTTAATAAAAGGAGCATCACTCCCAGCATCATTCCACGCCCGGCTTGATCCAGAATGCTCTTCGGTAAAAGCCTCCACCATCCCACAGCTACTCCAGCAAGTAAGCAAGTAAATAAAATCTGCATCCCTTGTTCCCCATTCCACATTTCTTCCGAATAATACTTTTAACAAAAAGTTAATCAAATGTTGTAATTTAAAATCTAACCCTCATTTTATCGCTAATTAAACAAAAAAGAAAAGCAAAAATCTCAAATACAAGTTATCCACAACTCGTTTTCTTTAATTTTAGGCTTGTCCGTAACTTATCCACATTATCCACAGCACCTGTGGGTAATTTTATTCTAATTATCCTCAAGGAACTCAAAAGTAGAAATCCGCTTATACCAGTTACTCACAGACTTATCCACATTATCCACAGTTCAAGAATATCCACAGAACATATAATCTCCCTTGCCAAGTTTTGTGGGAAATTGTCTAAAATAGAGGATTCAGGTGGACTTTCTGTCAATTTTTATTTTAAAGTTCTTCATTGCATGCTAGAATAATAGTGAAGCTTGTCATTTTTTCTGATAATGTAGAAAAAATGGCCTTTTAACTGGAGGTATTTTATGGCAAATTATAACTTGGATGATGAAACTTGGGAAATGTTATTTTCTTCGGGAAGAATTCGTGAATATAAATCAGGTGAAATTATCTATTATCAAGAGGAACCCAATACAGGATTAATCTGTTTAAAAAAGGGCAAGTTAAAAAACTGCCTCTTTATGATGGATGGAACGGAAAAGCAATTAAACGTCCTCAACGCACCCAGTATTACGGCAGAAACATCGGTCGTAGATGACGGGAGGAGCATTTGTAGCGCGGTAGCGATCACAGATGTCACCCTTTCCATCATCCCACAAGACAAGGCACGCGAACTCTTATTCGAGAATTCACAGTTAATGGATCTTACCCTTCATATTATGGCGAAGAAAATGAGAAGTATCTTGATGCAGCTAGAAGGAGTCGTTACGACCATCCCCCAGCGCTTGGCCCGAATGCTCTTGACAGTAGAAGAATATGGAGTCTATACCCATCAAGATCATAACGATCGATTGGTGATCACACATGACGAGATGGCTCGTTTTCTGGGTACAACCCGACCGAAAGTTACCGAATTCTTGAGTGAATTCACTAGGATGCTCCTCATTGAAAGAGGGCGTGGCTATATTAAGATTATCGACAGAAAAGGGCTTGAGGAGATCAGAGAGCACGGATTAAAGACTCGAAGTCATTAAATTTGCGTAACAAAAAACATCCTCGCAGTGTAGAATTTGCAACTCTTCACTGCGAGGATGTTCCTTTTAGAAAAGATTGGCCTGAAATATCATAGAGATTTCATAATTTCCTTAATTTACATTTGGCACATTCCCTCTTTTAGATGAAAGCAAGCTGAGAACCGCACCGAACAAGCTTAGCACCGCAGCAACGACAAAGGCCCAGGTATAATCACCATTATTTAAATCTCTCGCCATCGCCGCTAAACGTGGTCCAAGAAGTCCTCCAACTCCATAAGCAAAATACATAAACCCATAATTCTCATTAAGATACTTTATTCCAAATGCATCAGCAGTTAATGGTGCCATTAAAGCCGCGAATCCTCCGTAACATAAGCCGATGGCCAATATCATGGTGACAAATAAATAAAATTGGCTAACAGTAGCCATAATCACCATTTACAATCTCATCATAGAGCAAACATACAAAAGTCCCCCATTACTGAGGGACTTTGTTTAATTTCTATATTCGTTAATATACGTTCAATTACAGGAGAATGATCTTAGGTGCAGTTTTGTGAATCTTCTCCGCACCCTTTTCAGTAACATAATAATTATCGTTGATATAAACGGTTTGGACATCATCAATGAAGTAGGGGTGGAGTGAAATATTCATTCCCTTTCTGATTTCCATAGTTTCTTCCCCGAATTTATGTTTCGCCATGAAAGCAGGGCGTTCGATCAAGTCGTAGCCTTGGGAGTGTCCATACAGACGGCCTTCTTGGGAATAGCCTTTTTCTTCTACAAATTTATTATATTTAGCAACGATTTCTTTGGCCGGTCTGCCTGGTGTTAGCATATCTGCAGTCAATTGCTGAGCTTCTACCGCTACATCCCAAGCATCCTGAAGTTCTTTAAAAGGTTCACCAAAGCTAAAGTTTCTGGCTGATTCACAATAGTATCCACCAGGACCAGACACTTCGATCAGCAGTTGGCCGTAGTCTCCTTCTTTTACTCTCCTGTTGGCGTATTGGAAGGTGGACATACCACAAGCTTTGTATGGCTCTGCTGTGCCCATAAAGAGCAAGTGTTCTTCACTACCCAGATTCATTAAGAGCTGCATGACTTCTGCTCTAATCTGGTATTCATACATTCCAGGTTTAATAATCGCTGGTAATGCTGCCCATACTGCATCATGAACTCGGGCTGTTGCACGGACACATTCCATTTCCTCATCGCTTTTTAAGGCTTTGATCATGTCAAATTCATCCGTGATGTCCACAAACTCTACCTGAGGAAATGCTGCCAGAACTTTTTCCATTAAACCAGCATTGATTGAAGCTTTGCCGATCCATCCCACTCTTTTAGGACTTCTCTTGCGGAGATAGTCGATGACTAATCCTGCTTCGGAGTCTGCTGTATAGTTAAGAGTTGGGCAGAATGGAGCATAGAGCACTTCTTTAACTCCCCTTAACGCCCACTGAGGAATTCTTGAACCACTGGATCTGACCAATGTCATTTGATCGTCAACCGGGAAGAGGACAGTCTCGTGTAAGTTATATTCAGCAGGTACGTCTGTAAACCAACGAACGTATCCTCCTAAGTGCATGTTATTACCTTGGGTAAAGGCACAATCAAGATCATGTTTTTTCAACAATTCTCTTGTAGCATCCCATCTTCTATTCAGTTCTCTATCGGAAATAGGTCTTCTAATTCTTTCGACTACACTCATTGTGTTCACTCCTTTCTTATATTAAGTGCGGAATATGGTTAATGGTGTTTTGTGCAGCTTTTGAGGTCCATTAGGCTTGAGCAAATAACTGTCAGAGCAATACACGGTTCTTTCAGCAGACACTAGGTTTGTATTCACTCCCATACACATATCTTTAGCCAGCTTCATGGTTTCACCCGGTTGGATGCTCGGTCTTTCAATATGATCATAGCCTTGTCCATAAGCAAATAATCCTTCTTCTTGGACATAGGCCTTACTTGCCAAATATTCATTGTATTGAGCGAAGATAACTTGGGGATCCATACCCACTTGAAGCATTCCTGCCAATTTTTCTTGGGAAGCAACGGCTTCTTCCCAGCTCTTCTTCAGGGAGTCAGAAGGTTCACAGCCAATTGAGAACATTCTACCTACTGAAGTGAACATTCCACCTGGGCCACTGCATTCCAGTCTGACATAGAGTTCATCACCCAACTGAAGTTCTCTGTTTTGGAAGAAGCTAGGCATCAAGTCGAATTTTTCACCTCTAGGTGCACTTCCCATGATAACGACCATTTCTTCGCCGCCATGATCGGTTACCAGTTGCATAATTTTTGAACGGATTTCATATTCACGCACACCGGGTTGAGCAATGGCAGAAATATAACCCATAACCTTGTCTTGGACAGATGCGGATTTTTCTAGGGCCTTAATTTCATCTTCACTTTTAATAGCACGAATATCATCAAACAGGGAAGATGCATCCACGAACTCTACTTCTGGAAGATTCTTTTTGATGTAATCGAAGTAATTCCACATCATAATTTCCATACCGGCGATACCGATTTTCTTGGCATTGTTTTCCTTAGCCCATTTGACAAACATTTTTCCTTCCCAATCCCAAGTGAAGTTGAATACTGAGAAGTAGGGAGCCGCGTCCCAAGGTTTTCCGGTTCTTAACAAATGAGAAGGTGGATAGAGGTCAAGCGGAGGTCCGCTACAGGCAATATATCCAATCTCCCCTTCAAGTGGTATGAACGATGATTGGGGATATTGATTCTCTGCGGTTGTGTCGGTAAGCCAACGATTAGCTCCACCCATATATTGAGTAATATTCTGGGCTAAGATAGCATCAATGTTTTCCCGTTTCATGGCGATTTTTAGTTCGTGTGAGCGTCTTTCCAATTCTTTGGATGGAATTGGTGATTTCAATCTTTCATGAAATACTACAGTCATAGCTCTTCCTCCTTCTTTCTTGGGCTTTAGTATTGTGTAATGACTATTACCTAACCTGCAAAACGTGTTCTCACTTGATTGAACGTCGAGCACGTTTGCTATGACCTTATTATAGTCAAATTACAGCGATCGTTATGTTCCAAAGGATACAATAAACCTGAAAATTTAAATAAGAAAAGAGAGCCCTTTTGCCACAGATCCTTCGCTTCGCTCAGATGACACAAATAATTAAGGATAGACCCCAATAACGTAAACTCTTAAAAATATTAAAGGAAGGGGCTGTTGTAGTAATGGTTCCAATACGAGGTTATTTTTAAACTTAACGAGGTGCCATCACACTGTCCGTATTATGGGAGAAAATTTCAATTACATTACCCCAAGGATCCTTTACATAACAAAGTTGATAAGGAAATTGACCTGGAGCGATATCCCAAACCTTGCTAATTCGCTCTCCTCCGTTTGCAATAATGCGCTGCACTAACCCCTCTACATCGGGATTCATGACTGCAAAATGAAAATAGCCAGGTTTCCATGGGGCATATTCCAGAGCAAACTCTTTAGTATTAGTATCAGGGCCAATAAACTCAAAAAATTCAAGACCAACTCCGTTGCCTGTACCCAGCATGGCCATTTTATTTCCTTTAAAATTCGCCCCGTAGATATCAGCCCCAATATCTCCATTATGTCCTTGACCAACTTCTGAGTATGATGGAGGCAAAAGGACAGTAAATCCAAAGACTTCCGTGTACCATTTTACGGCTGCTTCGATATCTGGAACGGTTAGGCCTATATGGGAAACGACGTGAGGATAAACTGACATAATTGTTTCCTTCTTTCTTTTACTATTTTAATTTATATAGAAATCTAGAGTTTCAAAATTATGTGCTTAAAAAGACAGGAACCATTACTTCTTCGTAGTAATGGTTCCTGTACGAGGAAGCTTACTTGAATTTTGCCATTAAAGCAAAGACTATACCAAGAGCAACAAAAGCAATCATGCTATACGCTGCCATAGTCATATTTCCACCAAACATCCCCACGATCGGCATAAATATAGCCGTTCCTATAAACTGACCTAGTCCCTGGAATACCATAACTAAACCCATTCCTGGACCCACTAATTCTGGGCTTTCCACGACTTCTCCAACCGAAGTTAATACCATCGCAGGAACACCCATCGCAATCAAGCCGAGGAAGATCCCGCCAACCCAAACCATTGGGACACTCGAAGAGAACATCAAGGCCAATGAAGGTATAAGACCAGCTAAGGCAACGATCAGTAGTTTTTTTCGAGTATGAAGCATATCCGAAAGTTTACCGAAAATAATAGAGCATGCAATACTTAATATCATCGGAACAGTACAAGCGAATGCTGCTTCGGATTTGGTCATCATTCCGCTTTGCTCGAGATACATCGGTACAAATGCTAGGAGTGCCATAAAAGAAAGATTAAAGGTACTAAAGGATAAACACAGTAACCAAAGATTCTTCTTTTTAAATACATCTGAAAATTTTACTGCCGGTCCAGTAGACTCCACAACATTACCCATCGAACCATTAATGGTGGATTTCAATAATACCGCCATGACTATAGAAAAAACAGCAAAGATAATCCAAATGGTATTCCAAGACATTGACGTGATTAACATAGGAGTTAAAGAAAAAGCTAAGATTTGTCCTATTGCCACCCAACACGCCCAAATACCCATTGCAGTTCCCATCTTGGCAGGTTCAACGTAACGGCTCATAGCAGAAGGTCCGGCAGTTGAAGTAAAAATAAATCCAACACCTTCGATTGCACGACTGAGAATTAACATGGTACCCGTCGATGCAAACGCGCCAATTAAAGAACCAATACCAATTATACCAACACCAGCCACTACCATCGTTTTAGGTCCAAACTTCTGTACCAAACTCCCTGCTGGCACAGCGAGAAAAATACCAACAAAGGTGAAGATAGACATTAACCAAGTTGCAGACGAAACAGACATATTCATACTCTTTGCAAGTTCACCCATGATTGTGGGAACCTTAAATTGGTTACTTGCAGCGGACACCGCTGTGAACATGATGATAATCGCCACAAACAAGTAATTTTGATATTGAGGCACAGTCTTTGTGCCTTTCCCAGTGCCAACATTTAGTGACATACCAAAAACCCCTTTTTCTTAAATTTTACTGTTTAATTATGAAAGCGAAGTTTACAATTACTAATGGCGTAGGTAACCCAATGTATTAAAAGACGATTCTTATTATCTTTTATTATGAATACATGTTGTGGCGGACAAGTTTCCTACCGTTAAATTTAAACATTTTTTTAAATATCTAAATATGAAGGTAGAGGTAGATTATGTTATTTACATAGTATGATATTTGGCATCTAACCATAGCTATACAGCCGGCTTGTACTATGGCTAAACTAAAATAAATTAAGTTAATTTCGACAAATATTATAGAGCTTGTAATACAGCCAGCCTAACTGGCTGTATTACATAAAATTTACGAAATGAGATTACCCGTTGGTATTGCGAGTTGCATCCATAAGCTCTTTACTACTCGCATGTTTCATTTTAAGAGTAGTGTTACGAACTACACCTTCATCTACATTCTTGACATCTTCGAAATTTTCAAAAACGGTTCCTAAGTCGCCTCGGTTTTGCATCAAGGCTAGGGCTTGATTTTTATCATAAGGGAGCAAATCTTTCTTAGGCGAATGCTCCTTTACAATGAAGCAAGGTTTAGTCATATTTGGGCTAGGCATATCCTCCAATTGACGAAGATCCCCATATTTTGTTTGCATCTCCTCAAGTGGGCCGAAATCGAACGCTCTAAGTGGGCAGGAGGTCACACAGATTGGTAATTTACCTTCTTCTAAGCGATCAATGCACATTGTGCATTTGGTCATTTTAGTTCCTGGTGCATCACTCGCAAATTTCGGTGCACCATAAGGACAGGCTACGGCACATTGTCTAGATCCTTTACATTTTGACTCATCCACTAAGACAGCCCCGTATTTTTCCTCTTTAAAGATTGCATTATTGGGGCAAGCATTTGCACAGACTGGATTTTCGCAATGCCCACAGCCAAAGGCCAACATATGCATTCTTACATCTGGGAATAATCCTTTTTCCCATTCATACACGGTCATCCATTTTTCTGGTCCAGGCTGTAGCCCGTTCCAATCTTTACAGGCTACGCTACAAGCTTGGCACCCATAGCATCTGCTTTGATCAAAGTAAAATGCGTATTGACTCATTTTGCTTCACCACCAAATCTTTTGATTTCAACTAATCCTGCTGTTAGAAGCGCATTCACAGTATGGGGTAGATGGTTGTCACCAATCAAGAGGTTACAAGACCCATTCGTATCGATACCATAAGGCGAGGTTTCTGTTGTCACGGCATTTGGACGAACCCAAGAGCCAAAGTGAATACAGGTTGTCCCAGGCATTAGTTTTGACGTGACACAAGCTTTCATAATGGTTTCGCCAAACTCATTGTAGACCATAACTTGTTCGCTATTTTTAATTTCCCTAGCCTTTGCATCTACAGGGTTAATCCACACTCTATGCTCGTAGACTTCATCTCTCAACATTTCATTCTGGTCATGACAAGACATGCATCTAAACATTGTGACTGGTGTTACCAAGGAAAGTGGATACTTTTTAGCTCTTGGGCTATAGGGGCTGTCATAGGCTGGTTGATTCATGTAGGAGGGTTCCCATTTAGGCATGGAATCCATCTTGCCGCCGAACTCTGTCATGCTCAGATCATGTGTTTCAAGATATTTGGAAGCAAACTCAATCTTACCAGAAGGAGTACCCCAAGGCAGTTCTCCTCTTTCTATCCAGTTTTTAAAGGGATAGAAGGGTTCATCAATCGGAACTCGGACAATTGGTTTCTCCAGGAACTCTTCCCAAGGTAGCGGTGTAATCCCGAGGGCTGCAAGTTTTCCATCCTCATCCTTGGCCCATTTCTCATAGCCCTCTTCATAGATTTTTTCTACTTCTTCATCATATTTTTCCCAAGGAGTGTCAATGAGACGAGGATTGTATTTCTCTCCGACGCCTAACTTTTTAGCCACTTGCGTCCAGAACCACTCTCTAGTGCGTACTTCATCTGGACCATCGATAGCTTTGCGACAGTACAGGAAGTAATTCCTCATCCCACAAGGTCCAGACATGAAGCGTTGCTGACCATTCAAGAACGTATCGGAACTTTCAAACATGTGATTAGGTGCAGGTAAAACGATGTCCATATACTGAACTGAGGGACTATTGAGATGCCATTGGAAGCCAGTTACAAAATCAACTTTTTGAACAGCATCCAGACGTTTATTTACTTGTTGGTGGTTGTTTAGCTGATTATTATCAAGCCATAGCAAATGAATATTTGGGAGAGGAGCATCAGGAGGACATCCCACGGCATTACGGAATTCTTTTTCTGTAACTTCTCCCTTATCAAATTTTTCTCTCATGATAACGCACTCAGCAAATTTATGCGTACTAAAGCTAGGTTTAGGCATAAATTCCGGAGGAGCCTTTTTGAAATCAGCAAAGGGTACAGGGATTCTTCGCGGCGTCCCTAAGATAGAACCGGTTTCGCAACCACCAGGACCGGTTAGGCTGCCAACCATAGCTTGGAGAATCATTGAGGCTGCTGCAGCGTAATCCCCTAGATGTCTTTTCCCTACTGAATAGTGGCAGTGTAGATGGACTTTGCTTGTAGTTCCATAAAGTCTGGCAAAGGCGCGAATGGTTTCAGCCGGTACGGTACATTTGGCTTCAGCCCATTCCGGCGTTTTGGGTACGCCGTCTTCCCCTCCCATGACATAATTACGGAATTTTTCGAAGCCTTCCATGTCGACATTCTTTGCCACATATTCTTTGTTCCAAAGTTCCTCTTCATAAAGGACTTGTGCTACAGCCAGCATCATTGCTAAGTCAGTGCCGGGACGAATCGGGATATATTGATCAGCTAAGACTTCTGCACTGACTGTATAACGAGGATCGATGCAGATAATGGGGATCCCTTTTTCCTTTGCCAGTTTGAGATAGTAAGGTATAGTGCCATGCCAGCCTACTAACGGATCCCATCCCCATAGAACAATCAGATTAGAATTTAAGAGGTCTGGGGCTTCAAAACCAGGGAATTTATCTTCGATACCAAAGATAGCTGAGGGAACCATATCATAGCCTAAAAAGAATTTTTCAGAAGCTGTATGTCCGGAAGTGGATTGATCACTCCACCCGGCGATTCCACCTCCGATATAAGGGGTTAAGGGGAAACTACTAATCGTGAAAAAGGAATGGTGTGTATGCAAGATACTGGCGTCGCCATATTTGTCAATGGTCTGTCTTATTTTTTCGGAAATGGTATCGATGGCTTCATCCCAGGAAATTTTCTCAAAATGACCTTTGCCAAAGCCCTTACCGCCAACACGTTTCATCGGGTGGGTAATTCTATCCTTAGCATAAATCTCGCCTTTCCAAGAATGGCCCAAGACGCAAGGCCGCATCTGGATAAGACCCTGTTTGATTCCCTCTTCTCCGATTGCTTCGTCTTCACGGCCGAACCCTTTGTTAATAGAATCATCTGGTTCAATAGCAGTAATTACACCATCTTTTACGTGAGATTTAATAATACAGGTAGTATCCCAACATCCGTTTTGCAAACATGTAGTATAAACCGTTTTTTCGCCTTCATGTTTTGCCTTTAGCTTTTGGATAACTTGCTCTTTGTCCACAAATTTACCCCCTTACATTATTCACTCAAAATATTCAAACCCAACTCCTTCTCAAAGTGAAGGCGCATCCGTTTCCAGCTACACCCCGAGAGCCAAAGACTCTGTCCGACGACCATAGATTTGCTCTTTAGGCCTCACGGCTCGGAGATTACCAACTATATTAAATTTCTTAATGACTTATCATTTATGATTAGGTCATGTGAAAAATATTATATAACGGATACGATAAGCGATATTTTACTCCTTATCTTTCGAGACAATGTCCTTTCGGATCTTCATTCACAACTTTCCCATCAAGTGCGACAATTTCGCCATTCTTAATTGTCGCTACAGGCCATCCTTGGAACTTACGTCCTTCATAAATTGAGAAGTCGGAACGGGAAGCTTGTTCAGCAGCCTTGACTTCTTTCACAAGGTCAAGGTCGATTACTACTACGTCAGCATCACTGCCTGGTTTCAACGCACCTTTTTGAGGATAAAGACCAAATTTTTGAGCTGGGTTTTTGGTCATGCAAGCGAGAACTCTTTCAATCGGAATTCCCCGTTTAACAACACCTTCGCTCAAAGCAACAGTGAGATGATGCTCACTGGCACAATATCCAGGCATAATCTCCCAGATATTATCGCTGTTCATGTTCTTCTCAGCAATGGTCATGGTTACATTGTCGGTACCGATCGTATCAATTACACCCTCAGCAATTCCTTTCCAGAGACCATCCACGTCTTTTTGTTCTTTGAAAGGAGGCTCCATTTTCAGGGCATTTCCTTGAGGATCATAGCGAGTTGTTGAGAGATAAGGAGAAGTTGTTTCTACGTTAACAAATTTGTTCGTGGTTCTAATTCTCCGTAGAAGATTCACAGCCGCTTCGGAAACAAGATGCACAATGTACACAGGCATTTGGGCTACCTCGGCTAAATGAGCTAAGCGATCGACAGCTTCAGTCTCAACAACGTCAGGGTGAGTTTCTGCCCAATCTGAAATAACTGCGGCAGTACCTTTGGTATCAGCTAAATGTTTTACAGCTCTTGCCACTAAATCGGCATTCTCAGTATGAGAACAGAGAATACAATTCTTCCCTGTTTTCTTCATTTCTTCACATACATCTAAAATGAAGGCATCGCTTACGCTGGGAATCATACCTGGGATACCATTCATATAAATTTTAAAGGAGGTAGCGCCAAACTTATCTGCATATCCAGTAAGTTCCTTAAGTTGTGTATCATTACCGATAACAAGATGAGGAATAATGTCTGTATAGGACCCCTTGTTAATACTCTCTTGAATTCCAGGGAAACTATCGAAGTGGGATTGAGGTCCTCCAAAGAAAACACCCTGGGTTGTAACGCCACCTAATAGAGCGGCTCTTGTTTCGGTTGCTAATTCAGTATCCAGAGGAGCAAAAAGACCAAGATGAATGTGCGGATCAATAATACCAGGTGCTACATATTTCCCGGTACCATCGATGGTTTCTTTGGCAGGGAATACTTCCTCACTTAGGGTTAAAATCTTACCATCTTTGATATAAACGTTCATTTTCACTACTCCGTCATCAGGAAAAACAACTTGTCCATTCATGATGGCAATATCCATCATTTCATTTTGGTTAGCCATGAAAATAATCCCCCTTCAAATTTGATGTATATATAAGATCAATTGAGTTACCCGCTGTTGTTTATGAAAAGTCATTGAGTTTTCGTCTCAATGGTGTACGATATTTCTTTCGTAATTTGCTTCAATAGCGCGAATCAATCTTGCGATAGTTGTGACCATCAGGGTGGGTACATCCAACTTTTTGCCTTCGTTGGCGATCGCTTCGTTAATACTCCCAATTTCTGTTTTTTTCTTATTCATTACGTCGACTACCATTGAAGGCACATGTCCAGGTACAGAATGGGTAACATTCATGACATGCTTTAATGCCTCTTCGCGGCTAATATCAATTCCTTTTGCCCGAGCAACATCTGAAACCTCGAAAACTACTTGTTTTCCAATCTCGTAAGATTCCGGTGTATTAACCATAAGGTCACTGACATTGACTTTTAAAATAGCACAGAGTGTATTTTCACAAGCATTAACCATGAGCTTATACCAAATTTGTTTGTCAACGTCATTAGAAATTTCGGCATTTAAGTTTGCTTTATTCATTAAGTCAACAAGTTCTTGAAGTTTTGGCGAAACTTTTCCATTGAGTGGCCACATCGATGTACCGACTTTTTTCAAAGTAGTCATTTCGATGTGTCCAGGGGCTTTAACATCACTCGTCAGTGTGCTCAACCCATATACGATCTGTTCTTCTGGAACAAATTCCTTAATTATGTCTACATTTCCGATACCATTTTGAAGCGTTAAAACAATGGTATTTGGCTTAATACAGCTGACTAAAGCATCTTGAATTGCTTTACGGGTTCCCGTGTATTTGACATAAATAATCGCTACATCAGCTTCACCAATATTAGCCGGATCATTTGTTGCTCTGGCTTTGACTACATTTTTCTTATCACCTTGGGTCATAATCAGACCATTTGTGTTAACTGCTTCAACATATTTTATATTTGTGCTATAAAGACATACCTCACTTACTTCTGCTAAAAGTCCACCAAATAAGCTTCCCATAGCACCAGCGCCAATTACTGCTATCTTCAAGTTTTCCAGCTCTTTTCTAATTAAATTATTCTTTTAAAGATCTTCTTAAAAACGTTTGTTGAATAATATAAGTAGATATTGATAGATATTAGATCCCTTTTATCACTCCTTCTACTAGATCTGATGGAGAACTCCCTAACATTAATTCCTTTGTATATAATTGATAGGGATTTCAGAATTAATTCTCTATTTCAATTATCTAATGAATTCACAATAAAGAATGTCGTCCAGTTAACATTCTGAAAAATATTTAAATACTTTTTTCACAAGTAAGTTATCAAAAAAAACCGAGAACTAAATCTCGGTTTTCTTTATATATTATGCTTTTTTTCTTTCCACCTTTATAGACGATGAAGATGGTTTATCAGAGTAAAGATATTTTAATAAACCCACTTGGTCAGTGATAATGATATTCCTATAGCCCTTTTCTATAAGCCCTTCTTTTTTAAATGTGTTTAATATCTTAGCTACTGTGACTCGACATGTTCCAGCGAGCCCCGCTAGATCCTGTTCGGTAAAGCTTATTGAAAGTTTAATTCCATCTGGAGTTATAGTCCCAAAATCATTGGCGAACTTTAACAACAAGCGGGCAACCCTTTGTTCGGCATCTAAAAAGGCCATATCCTGAACTTGACACGAAAGTAAACGGACTTTACGCGCTAAGGATTGTATTATGATTAAGCACATCTCTGGATCAAGTTGCATAAGTTTAGTAAGATCTGATGAAGTTAGAACAATGATTTCCGATTTTATCATCGCTGAAGTACAACAAGGTCTCGGTAAATGATCTATAGTAGAAGTTTCGCCAAAAAAATTACCAGGTTCATGAATTGATAAAATCTTTTCCGTACCATCTTCTTCTAAAATGTAGGCTTTAATTCGACCTCTTTTTAAATAGAAAAAGTTATCACTAATTTCATCTTGAAAATAAATCGACTCAGAAGGATCAAAAATTATTGAATTACCAATTTTATAAAGAATAAACTTTTCATCAAAGTTAGCATTATTCACTTTTATCCAGGGAGAATTGTAATCATTTTTATGAATCATTTTATTTCCACCCCTTAAAATTCTAATATTTTCAAGACTTAAAGGAGTAAATTGATACCTGTAAGAAAATCCCACTTTTTGATAAAAGTGCAGTATTCAATTTAAGACCATTCATCTTCGATGAAGGTTTTTAATAAGTGTACCACAAATATCAAAGACCTAATGTCCCTTTTGAGACATCAGGTCTTGGTAATTATTGGGCCCCTCATTATAAAATTCTTTACTCATAGATGAGGAAATTAATTACACGAATTGGTATTTTACGCTTTCGTGTACTTTTTAGCTACCATCTTCTACCTACACAAGATTCAGCCCTGGTATAGCATTCAAATCCCAGGGAGCAAAGTCTCCAGCCAAGTAGCGATAATACCCCGCAGTCGCAATCATTGCACCATTATCAGTACAAAGGATAGGCGGCGGATAGTTGAAACGTATCCCTCTTCGGCCAGTTTCATCTGTCAGGCGCTCTCTTAATAAGGCATTCGCAGCGACCCCTCCTGCAAGGACCAATGTTTTCGCTTTCGTCCTTTCCAAGGCTAAGAGTGCTTTTCGGACGAGCACATCGACGACCGCCTCCTGAAAAGAGGCTGCCAAATCAGGGACGCTTAAGCTCTCTCCCTTCATTCGTGCGGAATTCAAGGTGTTCAGAACTGCTGATTTCATCCCGCTAAAGCTGAAATCCAAACTTCCGCGTTCCAGCATTGCCCGTGGAAATTCAAAAGCATGGGGATTTCCTTCTAAGGCCACTCTCTGAATCTGCGGCCCTCCGGGATACCCTAAGCCCAACGTTCGTGCAACCTTATCGAGGGCTTCACCTGCTGCGTCATCTCGAGTCTGACCCAAGACCTTATATTTTCCATGTCCTTCGAAGTAAACCAGATGGGAATGCCCACCTGAGACAAGCAAGGCAAGCAGAGGAAACTCTAAGTCAGGGGTATTTAAAAAATTGGCATAGATATGTCCCTCTAAGTGATTCACACCAATCAAGGGAATTCCAGCAGCATAAGCCATTGCTTTAGCCCCTGCGACGCCAACCAACAAAGAGCCTACCAAGCCTGGACCATAGGTCACTGCAATTCCGGAGAGTTCGGAGAAATCGGTACCCGCTTCTTGTAGTGCCTGCTCTACGACACTCCGTATGTGTAGAATATGTTCACGAGAGGCAATTTCCGGTACGACGCCTCCGTATTTTTGATGTGTTGTAATCTGCGAAGATATGACATGGCTGAGAAGCTCTCGCCCATTTCGGAGGACTGCGGCCGAGGTTTCATCACAACTTGTCTCAATTCCAAGAATGCTAACATCTATATTTGCCACTGTTCAGCCTCCTGTGGGTATAATAGTTTTTCATCAAGGTCCAACCACATGATGAGGGCGTCTTCGCGGTTATCCGAATAGTAACCCTTGCGTACACCAGCCTTTACGAACCCTAATCGTTCGTAAAGTCTCTGGGCGGGCATATTGGAAGCCCTTACCTCAAGCGTCATCCGCTCCATGCCTTCTTTGGCCATGATCTGAATAACGAATCGCATGAGGACTTCTCCTCTTCGTTTACCCCGAAAGCCTGGTGCGATTGCCACATTTGTGATATGTCCTTCTTCGAGAATAAACCATAACCCCATATACCCGATAATCTCTCCCTCCAGTTCAAGGCAGAAATATCGGGCATATTCGTTATCCCTAAGCTCACTTATAAACGCCTGGGGAGACCAAGGGGAAGAGAAAGAGGCGTGCTCAATCTCTATTATTTTTTCCAGGTCACTCTCTTGCATCGGGCGAACTCTCATTCTTCTTCGCCTCCTCTTTTTTCGCCCAATTCACTTCTGCTTCAGAAGCTCGAATATAGTAGGGTTCGATGAGTCCTCCTTGCTGAGTTCTCTTCCATTCCTGCCATACACTCCGGACGGTATAAGCACCCCTAGGGAGCGCCAAATAGTCAGGAAGAAGAACGGCCTTCTCTCCTAATCGTTCTTGAATCCTATCCGCATAGCGGAGGACTGCATCCCCGACAAACAATACCGAGTGTTCAAGATTTGCTAACTCGTTAAGCCACTGCTCAGGCTCACCAGCAAAGGGCTCTTTAACCGTCAGCGGCGCTTGTTCGTCTTGAGACCATCGATACTGTGCTGTATACCATTCATTTTTTCGAGCATCTAGAATCGGGACAATCTCTTCAGAACGTCCATAGCCTGCCCATGCCAGGCTATCAAGAGAGAGTACTCCAATCATCGGAATCTGCAAAACCTGCGCCAACCCTTGTGCTGTAGCTATTCCAATCCGAATTCCTGTAAAGGAACCGGGTCCACGAACTACTCCTATAAAATCCAGGTCCTTCAGCTTCCAGGCTGAAGCCCCTAAGATTTGATCAAGCATCGGGATAAGTCTCTCCGAATGCGTCTTTGTCGTATGCAAAAAGCCCTCAGCTACAAGGTTTCCATCTTCAGCCAAGGCTAATGCAGTTACTTTTGTTGTCGTATCAATTGTAAGATATCTCATGTATCCTCCTAGGGAACTCCTTACTCGTTTAACCATCAATCATAGACTAAAGGCTGGTAATGCTTTGGAGACGCTCCTCCCATGCCTTTGAACACGACTGAAAGGTAATTTTCCTTGCTTCCTCTCCGCTGCCTTCAATACATAGATCCAAACTATCATCAGGTAAGTAGTCGCGAGCGATCTCAGGCCATTCAATTAAGCAAACGCTATTCTCTTGAAAGGCATCCTCTACCCCGATGACTTCGACTTCTTCAGGATGTTTCAGGCGGTATAAATCCATATGAATTAAGCGAAGGGGCATACCTTGTACAAATCCTGGATACTCTTGCATGAAAGTAAAGGTCGGGCTAGTCATCGGTTCTACAATTCCTAGCGCCTCACCAATTCCCTTCGCGAACACTGTCTTTCCGGCTCCTAAGTCGCCCACGAGGCAAATAACATCTCCACCTCTGAGAATCCTCCCAAGCTGTTTCCCTAAGTTTAAAGTATCTGTCGCACTCAAACTTTGAACCTGTAGGTTCATCGTCCCAAATCCCCCTTGTGACATTAATTGGCGATGGCTAATCTACCTTTTCCCTTTATTCTAACCCTTTCACGACAGGTTTAAAAGAACGGGGTTTATCAAAGGCATTCGTTCCCCAGACACCGAAAAGGATGAGAGCCACCCCTATCCCTACTTCCCAAGAAAACGGCTCCCCACGGAAAAGCACTCCCGAAAGCACTGATACTACGGTAACCAAGTTCGTAAATGGAGCCGTACGGGCAACGGAAAGCTTAGAAATCATGTAGTTATTCAGAACGAACGCTCCAATAGAGGAGAGGATTCCCAAATATAAGACAGCTCCTTGTACACTTCGGATACTTAAGGGCCGCCAGAAGTCCATTAAAGAACCGCTCCAAAAGCTTTGAGCCAAGCCAAGTCCGTTGAAAATTATGGTTCCTGACCACATCATAATAAACGTAATCTCCCAAGGGTTAAACTTCGCCGAGGATTTCTTGGAAAGGATGCAGTAAGCTCCTGCAGAGATTACCGCTAATAGTAAGGCAATCAATCCCCAGAGATGCTCCCCAACGACTACGCCTCCTTGCCCGAGGACAATGACTAAAACACCAAATACCGAGGCCAAAATCGACACGACCTGGAGCGGATTAAGCTTTTCACGAAGAAAAATCCGAGCCATAATCGCAACAGTTACGGGTACAAGGGCAATAATCATTCCTGCTTCAGAAGCGGAGGTCCATTTAACACCCCAGGTTTCTCCGACAAAATAAAGCCCGGGTTGAAAGAAAGATAAGGGAAGGAGGGCAAGCCAGCTTTTCCCTTGAAAATTGATTGGAAGCGCTCTAAAAATCTTCAAGAGAGTTAAGATTAGGGCCGCCACACCAAACCGGAACCCTAAAATTTGTAGAGGAGAAGTATAATCAAGGGCTCCTTTTGTAAAAAGAAACGAGAACCCCCAAATAAAAGCCATTCCGATTCCTGCTAGAACAGGTAAAAATATATTTTCCTTGCTCTTCATCTAAATTATGCTCTCTCACCTGTCTGGTCCTTAATAATTTTCCCGCTAATGATTACGGTTTCCGGTCGAGCTTGCAGGACGAAGGGATGCTCACTCCAAATGACGATATCTGCATCCTTCCCAACTTCTAAGGAGCCCAAACGATTGGCTACACCCAAAATTTCAGCGGGGTTGATAGTGATTGCTTTTAAAGCTTCCTCTTCATCCATACCCGCCTTCATTGCTAGAGCTGCACAGAGAGGCAATTGCTCGATAGGTGTTACCGAGTGATCTGTAATAATTGCAACCTTTACCCCTGCACGGGTCAAGATTCCCGGTGTCTCAAACGATTTATCCTTCAATTCCACCTTTGCCCGATTGACTAAACAAGGACCGACAGTGGCAGGATAGCCATATTCAGCAAGTTCTTCAGCAATCTTATGACCTTCAGTACAATGCTCAAGGACAAGATCCACTTTAAACTCTCGTGCAATCCGAATCGCCGTCATAATATCATCAGCACGGTGAGCATGTGCACGGAGGGGGATTTCCCGCTTAATGACACGAAGCAAGTTCTCCATTCCCAGATCCCGTTCAGGCAGTTTTTCTGGATCTTCAATCCCTTGATCCAACTTTTCCAGATAGGTCTGCGCATCGACAAGCGTTTGGCGCAAAAGAGATGCGGTTGCCATACGGGTCATGGGCATCTTCTTTTGTTCCCCGTAGACCGCCTTCGGATTTTCTCCAAAAGCAACCTTCAGCCCTGCAGGTTCGCGAACAATCATTTTATCTACGATTTTGCCAGCAGTTTTCAAAACTACTCCCGTCCCACCAATGACGTTCCCACTTCCAGGGGTCGTGAAAACCGCGGTGACTCCCCCTAAACGAGCGTCCCGAAAACCTTCATCCTCTGGATTAATTCCATCAAGGGCACGAAGTTCGGGTGTTAAGGGATCCGTCATCTCATTAAGGTCATCGCCCTCGGTTTGGTAGATTTCCTCCCCAATCCCGACATGACAATGTGCATCGATGAAGCCCGGTAGAACCAGTTTCCCTTCCGCTTCGATAATATGAGCCCCGGCCGGGGCTTCAAGGCTCTCCCCTAGTGCTTTTATCTCAGTTCCTTCAATGAGAATACTTCCGATAAACTCTTGGCCTACCATGGTCTTAATTCGACCATTATGGATGAAAATAGTTGTATTTGCGTTCATGCTTGTCCTCCAGTTAATACTAATTTAAATTGAAACCTGTGCATTCACGGGAATATCCTTCATCGATAAACTGACGCGTTCCCGAGCCGAATCGATTCCTAATACTCGAACCTTCACGATATCCCCTACTGATAAGACTTCGATTGGGTGCTTAATAAACTTATCACTGACCTGTGAGATATGAACCAAGCCATCATGCTTCACTCCGATGTCAATGAAGGCCCCAAAGTCAACAATGTTTCTCACGGTCCCTTCGAGAATCATCCCTTCCTTTAAATCCTCAAGATGTGTAACATCCTGACGCAATTTAGGCCGAGGCAAATCTTCTCTTGGGTCTCGTCCGGGTCGTTGTAAGGCGGAGAGGATGTCCTTAACAGTGGGAATCCCGGCTCCAAACTCCTGGGCTAATTCTTCAGGTCCCATTACAGCTAGAGCCAAGCGTATATCTGTGGATCGATCGCGTAAGTCGTTTAACGTAAACCCTGCTTTACGCAAGATGTTCTGGGCCAATTCATAGGACTCTGGGTGAACCGGTGTGTTCTCCAAAGGGTTCTCTCCCTCCGGAATTCGAATAAAGCCGGCGCATTGAATATAGGTCTGTTCTCCCAGCCTAGGAACTTTCTTGAGTTGAGCCCGCTTCTGGAATTTCCCATGCTCTTCTCGGTAGGCGACGATATTCTTCGCAATGGCCGGCTTAAGCCCTGCGACGTGCTGAAGAAGTGAAGGTGAGGCCGTATTCAGGTCTACTCCTACGGCATTTACCGCCGACTCAACCACGCCCTGTAAGGAGCCTTCAAGTCGCTTGGGCTGAACATCATGTTGATACTGCCCAACTCCTACGGCTTTCGGTTCTATCTTGACAAGCTCAGCGAGTGGATCTTGGAGTCTACGGGCGATTGAAACCGCACTTCGTAGTGACAAATCAAACTCTGGAAACTCTTCTCCTGCAAGTTTTGAGGCCGAATATACGGATGCACCCGCTTCACTAACAATGACATACTCTGAGTCGAGGCCACTCTCTTGGATGAGTTCTGCAGTAACCTCTTCGGTCTCGCGGGATGCTGTACCATTACCTATCGCAATCACATCAACCCGATATTTATTGATCTCATCTCGTAGAATCTTTTTAGCCTCTTCTCGCTTGTTCTGAGGCGGATGGGGATAAATTACTCCTACGTGATGAAGCTTTCCAGTATCATCTACGACCGCAAATTTACACCCGGTTCTGAAGCCTGGATCAAGGCCTAGTACGACTTTGCCCCGTACGGGCGGCTGAAGGAGGAGTTGACGTAGATTCGCAGCGAAAACCTTAATTGCTTGTTCCTCTGCTTTCTCCGTTAGTTCAGCTCGAACCTCCCGTTCTATAGAAGGGGCGATTAACCGCTTATAGGAGTCTTCTGCAGCATTAGCAACTAGAGCAGAGGAGGGTCCTTGCTTTACAAACACTTGGTGCAGCAAAGCGATGATTTGCTCTGTCGGAACTTCCACCTTCACCGTTAAAAACTCCTCTTTTTCTCCGCGATTCAGAGCAAGAATTCGGTGCGGTGGAATCCTTTTTACGGGCTCCCGATAGTTATAATACATCTCATAAGGAGAACGTTCGTCTGCTTTCTTCGCCGCCGTAACAAGGTCGGCGAGTCGAAACGTTGCTTCGCGAATCCTCTTGCGCATCGTAGCATTATCGGAGATCATCTCCGCGATAATATCTGCCGCTCCACTTAAAGCTTCTTCGTTATTTTCCACCCCGAGTTCTGGGTTAATGTATTTTTTTGCCTCTTCCGTGGGTTGACCCTTGGGATATTGCTCCATAATCCAAAGGGCGAGTGGTTCAAGCCCCTTTTCCTTTGCCACTGTGGCCCGAGTCCGACGTTTCTGCTTATATGGGCGATAAAGGTCTTCAACTTCTTGCAAAATCTTTGCCTTTTGGATTTGATTCGAAAGTTCTTCTGTTAATTTCCCCTGCTCTTCTATAAGACGAAGAACTTCCCCTTTACGCTGCTCTAAATTCCGTAGATACTCTAAGCGCTCGACGATGCTACGCAGAGCATTTTCATCAAGCTCACCCGTTACTTCTTTGCGATAACGGGCAATAAAAGGAATTGTATTCCCTGCATCTAAAAGTTGAATGGCCTCTTTGACCTGATTCGGACGTAAGCCGAGTTCTTGTGCAATCATTTGTGTGAATTCCAAAGGATTATCCCTCCTATGTAGGAAACTTACTTCATTGGAGTTTAGCTAGACAAGTTCTCAATTTTTTATTATAACATCCTTTACCAAAAAAGCTAAAGAAAGTGGTGGCAATTTCAAAATCGCATTAGATAACATTTTAATGAGGAAACTTAAATACAAAAAGATTCTTCGGGGCTAAAGCCCCTCAGAAGGACAATGAGTTGTCCTTCTGAGCTATTTAGCGAAGAATCCTTACGCTCTTTACCCTTTGAAATTGCTTGGTCATTTCCCGGAATTCGCAGTTTTTTCCGATGACTACCAGCCGTAAGGGAAATAACGGCTGCTACATCCCTGGACAAGTTCTTCTAAGCTTCAGTTGGAGTAAGTATTCCTCTTAGGCAAACTCCATCTGAAACTAAGAATCACTTAATCCCATACGGGTTCAATTTCTGCTATCGTTACCAAGTTATCTAAAGGAGCAGATATCACTCCGCGATCCAGACTCAGTCCATCATCATCCATGACATTGATCTGAACGGTCAATCTCTCCCCAGATATCTCGAAATCAATAACCTCACGATTCACCTTTAGATGGGCTGGATACAATATCTCGGCTTGGCCAGTTACCCGATTAACCTTCACAAGGTCTCCACCCGTCGAGACAGTCCCAAGCGCATACCCAATAATGGTAATAAAATCTTCATTATTAAGCCAAACGATTTTCTTTTTAGGAGTATGAAACGCTTCTGCTGATTCTCGACCTCCCCACATCTCTCGTCGTACCTGCTGATCTAACTCAAGTCTAGTCCATTTATCCTGATTCGAATCCCTAAGATAAATATCCCCCACAGTCTCCCATTCATCCGGGTAGAGATAGGCAGTACAGTCTTTTTGTGGAGATGGACTATTAATGGCGTAATTCCCTTGAAGAATAAACGAAGGAACCCTTGGATTTATTGTGAGTTTAAATAAAGAATCCATTGTCTTCTTCTGGATATCCGGAAGAATTTCACCTTCAATAGGAGTCTGCTGCTGTTCTACTTTTGGTTCCGGTGAGTGTATCGGTGCCTGTTCCATATCCTGAGGTAACCGGGTCTCAGTTGAAAGATTTAGTTGTTTTTCTTCGACTAACTCTTTTTGGGCCTTTACAGGAAATATATCAAAGTTTAGGAACAGAGTACAAAAACTAATAATTACTGCAAAAAATATTCCATGTCTAACGATGAGTTTCTTAATAAAACCACCCCATCCTTTTAACTATCATTTTTGGTTTACATAATTTACCATTATAAATTTCGCTACAAAGTTTGCTTTTCCTTCTTCCGTATAAAAGTGAAAACAAGTCTTCTTGGCTTATAATCCCATATTAATAAATAAAACTTAGCTTTTGCTAAGTCCGTGCTTATGACATTATGTAACCTAAAATATAGTTCTGATATGAAAAAAAAAGTTTAACCAGTCCCTAGGTGGGCCAATTAAACTCTTCTTACCCTACAGATTTTTAGAGTATATGGTTCTATTCATTAATTCTTCATTTTCTACACGTTTAAGCTTCCATAGGTGCATCGCAGTAATAAGGAGCAATCCCCAAAGGACAAAGACATACCCCTTTTGTCCCCCGATATCATACCCAATTGCCCCAATCGTAGGTCCTAGCATTTGGCCTAGAATATTGCTTGTTTGGGAAAAACTCATATACTGTGCAACTACGCCTTCCTGGGCAAGCGAAGCGATATAGGGAGTATAGACCGCTGCCATTAGCATCTCTGCTATGGTCATCAAGCCTAATAATAGGTAGTAGCGGATTGCCCCACCTGGGAAAAGAAGCAGCCCCCAAGCCAAGGCAGATAAACAAATCGCAATTCGAAGAAGTTTGAAAAAGGAAAGGCCTTGTGTAAGATTTGTGATAAAAACTTGTCCGATGACTACACCCGCAGTATTAATTAGAAGTAGGTAGGATAATGTCCTTCCTTGGTCCCTAAAGACATCGTTCACGACAACCGTGAAGGAGGAAAAGAGTTGGAGCTGAACCATCAGAAAAAACACCCCGGTAGTCACAGCCCAGAGAAGCTGTCTATCTCTCTTTAATAAATCGAAAGCCCTCAGAGGATTTTGCAGCTGACCTTTAAGATTCCCATGTTCATTCAAGGTCTTTCCCGTCTCATGCATAAGAAACACTGTAGAACCTGTGATCAGATACGCGATTATCGTACAAAGAATCGCAACCTCTCGATGCGTGAAAAAAAGCAAACTACCGACGAGCGGGCCAAGCGCATAGCCCAAGTTCGCCATCATCCTGAGGATAGCGAAGGCTTCACGGTGACGATCCTGAGGGATAACTTCTGTTACCATCGCCATAGCAGCTGGGCGATAAAAGTTGGAGAGAATTAGAAATAAAACATATCCCGTATACACCAAGGTAAAATTTGAGTTCAGCATTAATGTAAGCACCAAGCCAGAGCCAACAAGTGAAAAAAGCATAATTGGCTTTCGCCCGTAATAATCCGCTAGCACCCCTCCCCAGGAGTTGCTAAACAGTTGAAAGAATTGAGGGGCAGCTGTCATGAGAGTAACTACCCATGTCGCGTAGCCGCCTTCTTGCTTGAGATATATTAACATGAAGGGGATAAACATACAGCGACCAAACCCCGTAAGAAAATCCCCGAAAACCCTTAGCCAAAAATCCATAGGAAACCGCATTCTATTTGCCTCACTTAACTTCTATTAATTAGAACAAAGATAACTATTTTCGGCAACCTATAAAGTTTTTCCTCCTGCTTTGATGACTTCTCAAAAAAAAATTAAATTTCTGATTGATGCTTACCTTTTAGCAAGGGTTTCATTTCAACTAAAGACTTTACTTTAAAAAGAATTTACTTTTCAAGGACTTATTTAACCAAAAACTTTAACTATAAATTTTACTTTGCAATAATTCCAACTGGCCGTTCAAGTATAACCCGCTGTGCTACCTCTAACACATCAGATAACACGGCCCCACCCGTTGCTAAACCACCTGCACCCGGTCCCTTCCAGAACAAATCTCCCACAAGATGTGTTCTTAAAGCTAAACCATTATCTACGCCAGAAACTTGACTTAATACATCATTACTGGAAAGCCACTCCACACCAACCTTGGCCTTTATCCTTTCAGGTTCTCCAGAATTGGAATCTTCAGGATAGACTAAGGAGGCTTTGGCCACTAATTTGGGAACTCTTCCTAGCTTCTTTTGTCTCTCGACTTCTTCTTCACTCACATCTTGAATTCCTGAGATATTAACTTCTTCAACCCGGATATTTATATCAAAACATTCTCGGCAAAGAATCACGAGTTTACAAGCAGCATCCAGTCCATTGACATCCATCGTCGGATCATACTCGGCATAACCTGCTTTTTGTGCATCTGCTAGGGCCTCTTCATATCCTTTACCGGACTCAGCCATTTGAGTAAGGATATAATTCGTTGTCCCATTTAAAATCCCACGCAGTTCTTCGACTCGATCTCCCAAGAGCCCATGCTGAATCGTCCTTAGGATAGGAATCCCTCCGAGTACGCTTCCCTCGTAAAGCAACTGAACCCCCATCCTATAGGCTATTTCCTGTAATTCTACACCGTGAATTGCCAGCAAAAGTTTGTTCGCCGTGACTACATGCTTGCCATTCAAAAGTGCCTGCTTGACATAAGCATACGTGGGGTGCTCATTTCCCATAACTTCCACTACTACATCAATATCCGGATCCTGAAGGATATCTTCAGGGTACCTGGTTAAAACAATCCCTTCTATTTCCCGCTCTTTAGCTAGGTCACGAACCAAAGCTTTCGTAATCCGGAGACTTCTTCCTATATCCCGAACGATTTTATCTGTATGGAACAGGATACCTTTCACCAACCCCTGGCCCACAGTTCCAAACCCTAATAGTCCAATATTCACCGGCTTTTCTCTCATAAACTATTCCTCCTCTATCCATCAATCAGACGCCCCATATTCGCAAACCTATCCCATTAAATCTTTATAAGAATAAGAAAAGCCCTTCCATTCCAAGGAAGAGCTCTAACGTCACATAATCGTTAACTCATCTTCCAGGAATAATCCTGCAGGAATTAGCACCTCTGCCAAATAGGCCGGTTGCTGGGTTTCATCGGGCCAGTCCCTCCACCACTCTGGATGAGAAATATTCAATTCTTAAAAGTATTATATGACAGAGGACAAATTAATGTCAAGATGTAGATTAGGGTGTAGATACCGTGATTGGCAACAAAACCTCAGCCCTAACTCCACCGGGTGAAGCATTCGTTAACGTAATCCTTCCGCGATGCTGTTGAAGAATTCGATGAACAATGGATAGGCCTAACCCCGTCCCTTTTTCCTTCGTTGTATAGAAGGGGTTAAAGATATTGGCTATTACTTCTTCAGAGATTCCTGGGCCTTGATCAATAATCGCAAAGCCCAACCACTCTTTGCTTCGAATTCCCTCTATAACAATACTACCTTCCGTATTTTTGCACTCCTGCTGAGCCTCTAAAGCATTAATGAGCAGATTAAGGATGACTTGCTTCATCTGATCCCGATCCACTTCGACGGTAATTCCCTCTACATTAGTAATTCTCGTCTCAAGAGTCAACCCTGCTTCTTCAAGCAAAGGCTTCACTGTATCTGAACCCTCTTGAAGGAGCTCATCCAGTCTAACGACTTGCCTGTCAGGATCTTTTGGACGTGCAAAATCCAGAAAGTCCGTCAACAATCGATTTAGTCGGTTTGTTTCTTCCTGTAAGACGCCGCAGTATTCTGAAACTGCTTGGTCTTCCGACTTTTCCGCAGCTAGGAGTTGGGTAGTTACCCGAATGATTCCTAAAGGATTTCGAATTTCATGGGCTAACCCAGCACTGAGCTGTCCTAGGGCTGTTAAGCGTTCACTACGCCGAATTTCTGCTTCGAGACGTTGTCTTTCTTGAGCCTCTACCTCTAACTTCTTCACTAGGACTCCCTTAGCCTCAAGCGCATGCTTCAAACCTTGAGTTGCTTTTCTTTCCTGATCGACCAGAAAACCTGTAAACCAACCAAAGCCATTGATTAAAAGGATCTCCACCCATTGAGTATATTTCGCTTCTTTACTCATTGACATTTGTTGAAAGTGAGTTAGGAACGGAAGAAACAAGACAGCAATAATCAATCCGCTTGCAATTCCTCCAAACGGTCCGAAGCGAATCGCGGCATAGATTACCGGGATATAGTAGCCAAACTGAAGAAGTAAATGGTAATCAACGGAGTAGTGATAACTTGTATAATGAATTCCTGTTAGCACAGAAATTAAACCACTAATGATTAATAAGTCAATAACCGTTCTTAACGAAAGTTTACCCAACCCTTGAATCTTAGGCAATATCATTCCCTCCTGCTTTTTTGCCGGTCAATCCCGTACTTCTCCAATCGGTATAGAAAAGCGTGCCGCGATAAGCCAAGAAGCTGTGCCCCATGTGTTTGGTTTCCTTCCGCTCGCGCTAAGGCCTGCTCCAAAAGTGATTTCTCCAATTCCTCTAGAGATATTCCCTCGGGAGGTAAGACAAATGGCTGACCTGTCCCCCCTTGATTCCACTTTTTTAGCTGATTAGGTACCCATTCGACTCCAATCTCTTGATCAGGGCAAATTATAACCATCCGCTCCACAATATTTTGAAGTTCACGTACATTACCAGGCCATTCATAACGGATAAACCGCTCCATAACCCCCTTGCTAAATTGTTTCAGCTCTCCTGTAGGGCTTAGCTTTTGGAGGAAATGCTGAACTAAAAGCGGAATATCTTCTGCCCTTTCTCGCAAAGAAGGAAGGTTAATCGGAAATACGCTAAGACGGTAGTATAAATCTTCGCGGAAGCGTCCCTCTTTTGTTTCTGCTAAAAGATCTTTGTTGGTAGCCGCAACGATTCGGACATCTACCTTAAGCGTCTTTTCTCCTCCCACTCTTTCAAACGTGCGCTCTTGCAGCACTCTTAAGAGCTTTGCCTGTACCCCAGGAGAGAGCTCTCCGATTTCATCTAGAAAGAGTGTGCCTCCATCCGCTAGCTCAAAGCGCCCTGCCTTTCGGGCATATGCTCCAGTAAAAGCTCCTTTCTCATGACCAAACAATTCGCTCTCCATGAGTGATTCAGGAAGGGCTGCACAATTCACACGAATAAAGGGACCTTCTCGGCGAGGACTGGCAGAATAAATCGCATGAGCAACAAGTTCTTTGCCTGTTCCTGACTCTCCCTGAAGCAGGACAGTTGCCGAGGTAGGAGCAACTCTTTCCACTAAGTGAAATACGGATTTCATCGGAGCACTGTGCCCAACCATTTCCTCCCATCCATGTTGTTCCGTAATTTCTTGCTTTAGATAATTCAATTGTTGTCTTAATGTTTTTAACTCAAAAGCCTTAGCGACCGCAAGAAGCAGTTCATCGATATCGAAAGGCTTCATGATATAGTCATAGGCTCCTAATTTCATTGCCTCAACGGCCGTGGCAGTGCTTCCATGGGCGGTCATCATGATGACTAGAAGCTCAGGAATAAGCGTTTTGAGTTCCCTTAGAACTTCGATTCCATCCATCTTTGGCATTTTTAAATCGAGCAAGACCAAATCAGGGCGATCTTCACGGATAGACTCAAGTGCTGCCTGACCATTTTCAACTGTTAGCACTTCATAACCCACTTTTGAAAGCGCCTTATCCAAGGCCCATCTCATATTCGCTTCATCATCGGCTATAAGGATTCTCTTCATCTATCTCCACGTACCTTTCATATCAAGTGATTCTTAGCTTCAGATGGAGTTTGCCTAAGAGGAATACTTACTCCATCTGAAGCTTAGAAGAACTTATCCAGGGACTTAGCGCCACTTATCTCCCTCTTAAGAAGCGGGAGTCTTAGTGGCGATTAGTCATCGGACAAATGCACGAAATAACGCAAGATTTTAGGTTTTGATAAAAGTTATTCTTAGATAAGAACCTGCAACCTATCGTTCTAACTCTATAATCCCTTTTAGTTCACAGTAAATCTCTGAATAATTTAATATTATCTTTTTGATACGCTTCTTGCAATGAGATATAGTGTTAATTCGCCGTCAATTTCTTGCAGCGTTAAAGTTGGATGGGAAGTGTCAGTATGAAAGATACTGAGAACAAAAAAGAAAGGTTTACTCAAATTCTAATGAGTAAAACCTTTCTTTACCTTATAGCTGAGACGGTGACTATTGGGCTAATCATCCTCACGTATATGTTATTACTTTAAAGGCTTTGGTTTAAACTACCACTCCGAAAACCTTCTAAATCAAGCGTAATGTAAGTGAATCCAAGCTCTTTGAGTTTCCCTACAAGGGCCTCAGAATTAGCTTCTAGGAGCTTAGAAAACTCTGCTTTGGGGATTTCCAAACGTGCGATGTCCTGATGATGTCTAACTCGTAAATTTCTGAACCCTAGTTCTTTCAAGTATGTTTCTGCTTTTTCGACACGCTGCAGTTTTTCGATTGTAATTTCCTCTCCATAAGGAAAGCGCGAGGAGAGACAGGGACTTGAGGGTTTATCCCAAGTTGATAGCCCCATTTCCTTTGAGAACTGACGAATTTCGTCTTTACTAAGGTCAGCTTCCTGTAAAGGACTACGAACACCGAGCTTCCTCGCTGCTTGCATTCCCGGACGATAATCCTTTAAATCATCCGCATTACTTCCATCTAAAACCCATTTGATGTCCTTTTCTCGAGCAATACTTAGAAGCTTCGAAAACAATTCATTCTTGCAATGGAAACAGCGATTTTTGGGGTTAGCAACAAACTCTTCATTCGATAATTCTTCAGTTTTTATGACCAAATAATTAGCTCCAAGATTCTTTACCTGATTCAAAGCGGTATCGTAATCTGAAGTAGGCATTGTCTCGGATGCGCCAATGACCGCGAGACACTTTTCTCCTAAAACTTCGTGTGCGACCTTCAAAAGAAAGGTGCTATCTACTCCACCAGAAAAAGCAACGACCACTGATTCCATTTCACGTACGATTTCTTTTAACTGATTCAGCTTAGCTTGCATCTTTACCCCTCCGAATTAATGGAAACATCCTGACTATTCCAATCTATTTACTTGCGATTATAGAGTATATGTAGCCTCATTTCAAGACATATACAACTTGATGAATCTCTTTCATTATATACCATTGCCAAATTTCTACAAACTCTAATTGCGAATTTTTGCCTCCTATAGAGTTACAAGGAGCAATGCATAGATATAAAAGGCTAATTAGACCAGTTAAGCTTATATTGACTATAACCGCCTTTGCAGATTGTATATTCTTTCGATTATTATGAATCTCAAGCCTAACACCCTATGGCTTTAAAAATTTAATATCTGATAACTCTTATCAAGAGCGGCGGAGGGACTGGCCCGATGAAACCCGGCAACCTGCATTTTGCGAGGTGCTAATTCCAGAGAACCTAGTTTCGAAGATAAGAGGACGTGAAGTATAACCACGACCTCTTCTAGAGGTCGTTTTTATTTCTTAGGAATCTTTACTGAATTTAGCTACTAACAACTGAATATCTGCTCTTATCCAGAGTGGCGGAGGGTCTGGCCCGATGAAGCCCGGCAACCAGCGATTTATGCATGGTGCTAATTCCTGTAGGATAAAAATCCTAACAGATGAGAGAAAAAAACCTCTCTTTCTGTCTAAGGAGAGGTTTTGTTTTTGATTTTTAGACTTCAAGCTTAACAAGGAGGAATGGAATTGAACATTTTGACAGAACTCGCCCAAATTGGAAACCGCATAGACTCGAAGGGAGCGATTAGCTTCCCAATCTACCATTCATCGACCTTTCGCCACCCTGGTTTAGGAGAGAGTACCGGTTTCGACTATTCCCGTTCCGCCAACCCCACTCGCCAGGTGCTTGAAGATGCCATAGCTCAGTTAGAAGAAGGGACAAGAGGATATGCCTTCTCCTCAGGCATGGGAGCCATCTCCACTATCCTGGCCCTATTCTCTCAGGGGGATCATCTCCTCGTGACAGAGGATCTTTACGGGGGAACCTATCGCATTCTCAACGAAATATTCAACCGTTTTGGACTACACGTGAGCTTTGTCGATACCAGCAACCTTGAAGAAATCGAAAAGGAAATTCTTCCAAACACGAAGGCCATTTTTTCCGAGACTCCGACGAACCCTTTAATGAAGATTGCGGATCTCCAAGGGATTACTTCCTTAGCTCGCTCTCATGGGCTCTTAAATATTGTGGATAACACATTTCTAACCCCGTTTTTGCAAAAACCTTTAAACTTAGGTGCAGACATAGTAATCCACAGTGGCACGAAGTATTTGGGTGGACATAACGACCTCATCGCCGGCCTTGTCGTCGTAAAAGGGGAAGAATTGGCAACACGCTTTGCGAGATTACAAAATTCACTGGGTGCTACACTTGGTCCCCAGGATTCCTGGTTGATGATCCGAGGACTGAAGACTTTAGCCCTGCGCATGAAGGCTCAGGAGGAAAACGCCAAGCAAATTGCTCAGTGGTTAGTAAAGCATCCTTCAGTGACTGAAGTGTACTACCCCGGTCTCGAGACCCATCCAGGATATAGCACGCAGCTAGCTCAAGCCTCCGGATTCGGCGCCATGCTTTCTTTTCGAGTGGCTGATGTCTCCATAATTCCACAGATTTTAAAATCCCTTAAGATTATTTCCTACGCAGAGAGCCTTGGTGGTGTAGAGACTCTCATCACTTATCCTTCCACGCAAACACATGCTGATATTCCACCAGAAGTGCGTGAACGTCTAGGAGTAGATAAGCGCCTCCTGCGTTTATCGGTTGGCATTGAAGCTTTTGATGACTTGATTGACGACTTAGAACAAGCTCTAAAAAGAGGCTAGAAATACCTGGGTCAAAATAGAAAAAACGAAATATTAGGAGAGAGATAAATGAAACAACAAGGTTTCAATACACGCCTATTACACGATGCGGCTGATCGCGATCCCTTCACCGGTGCTGTAAGCACCCCTATCTATCAAGTCTCAACCTTTCACCAGGACGTTGACAATCCTGGCTTGTACGATTACTCCCGCTCAGGAAACCCTACCCGCGCAGCCCTTGAGGAGCTCATTTCCAAACTCGAAGGAGGAGTTAAGGGGTTCGCCTTTTCCTCTGGGATGGCGGCGACCAGCACTATACTTTTGCTCTTCGAACCCGGAGATCACCTTATTGTAAGCTCAGACCTTTACGGGGGAACCTTTCGGGTCTTAAGCAAAGTTTTCAGCCGTTGGCAACTGGAGGTTAGCTTTGTAGATACGACACAACCCGAACTTGTCCGTCAGGCGATTAACTCACGAACCAAAGCCTTATTTGTCGAGACACCCTCTAATCCCCTGCTAAAGATTACAGACCTTAGGGAAATGATTAAGATTAGTAAAGAATTCGGCCTGCTAACGGTTGTCGATAATACTTTTTTGACCCCTTATTATTGCCGCCCACTTGAACTTGGAGCAGACATTGTCCTCCATAGTGCTACGAAATTTCTCAATGGACACAGTGATGTCGTCGCGGGATTAGCCGTGGCAAGAAGCGAGGAATTGGCTCAACGAATTGGCTTCCTTCAGAACGCCTTCGGCGCAGTCTTAGGACCACAAGATTCTTGGCTTCTCATTCGTGGGCTTAAAACCCTAGGAATCCGCTTAGAAAAACAATCTGAAAATGCTCTTATCCTTGCAGGGTGGTTAGACTCTCAACCCTGGGTAAGCAAAGTATATTATCCTGGCCTAGAACAGCATGAGGGCAGAAGTATATTAGAAGACCTTTCCTCCGGTTATGGGGCCATACTTTCCTTTGAGGTCAGAGAGCCAAACATCCTCCATCGGATTTTAAGGGAAATGGAACTTCCCGCAGTAGGGGTGAGCCTCGGCGCCGTGGAAACAATCCTTACTCATCCAGCCACAATGTCTCATGCCTCGATACCCGTAGAAGAACGGACTAAACTGGGTATTACGGACAATTTACTCCGTCTTTCTGTCGGCTTAGAGGATACTGAAGATCTAATCCGTGATTTTGAAGCTCTACTTTAAACTTAAAGAGGATCTATTTACATTTACCTTTCATAGAAAAGAAAGAAGCACCCTAGTACGCATCATGAAATGCATTAGAGTGCTTCTTTCATTGTTTATAGAAGAAGATAAATCTTTGTGTACTATAGAATCTCTTTATCTTGTTTGTTAGTCCCTTCAATCCTTACGATAATTTGATTTGGGAGGCATACAATCGATTGGTAAGTAGTCTCTATCCATCCTGTATTAGAACAAATGGATTTTGGACAAATCTCCTGGCTCATTGGGAGCATTCTTACCCTACCATTTTTAACCTCAACTTGTCCTATATGGTTGTTAAAATTAAAATCATAGGTCTTGCTCTCATTCCGATTCAGAGGAATTCTTTTCTCCACTTTGTTGCCTACCATAATGACAATGTTCTCATTTTGATCCTTTGATTTTAAACCCATCATCATACCTGTTGCTACAACACTTATAAGCAAGACACTGACGATAGCTATCTTTTCAAATTTTTTCATAATATTTCTGCCACTTCATCTCGTTTATTTTATCGTTTTATCTATCAACACAACAACATTATATAAAACGTAGCGCATCCTGTAAATCCAATTTAATTGTACGCCATGCCGGGTAAATCATAGCTGCTAACCCCACCACAAGAGATCCGAGGATTAAAGCTGCCCCTAATCCAAGATGTGGAGCGAACGGTATCGAATTCTGCACTAAAAGTGGCCCCAAGAGGAGTGGAACGAATATCCCTACCCCATACCCAAGGATACTTCCGCCGGTACTGACAATGAACGCTTCTCGACTGAGAAGTGATAAGATGTGCTTTTGTCGAAAGCCTATCGCTCTAAGTACACCTAGTTCTCGAGCCCGGTCATTGACATTCCCAGCTAAGGTAACGACGATGACTAAGGCACCAATTAAGCCCATGGCCAAGGAAATAGACCAGGAAAAGCTTGAAAACCTCTCCACACTTTCTTTTGAACCTTGGACAAGCTGAGTGACTTCGGTCACATTGGCTTCCGGTAGAACAGGGGTTAATTGAGAAACAGTTCTTCCTGAATCTGAAGAATTAATTTCTATGAGAGACCACTCCGTGTTTATTCCCGTAAGCGCCCGAGCAGTCTTTATGGTCGTAAAGACTCCGTTATCCTCTGACCCACCGGTTTCCACCATAACTCCTACAACTTGATACTTGTCCTGATTGAAATCCATCATATCCCCGCGCTGGAGACTTAACTTTGATGCTAATTGAGCACCAATCACGACTTGATTATCCTTTGGAATTTCTCCGTTAATCTTCCACCACGGCTTGATTTTAAGTTCTTGATCAAAATCAAGCCCAATAATCATATAACGCTTCGATGGAACATCTACTGAGCCTATGACCTTAGGTGCGACTGTAACGGTTGATCCCAAAGTCTTCGAAACAGTATCAAGCACCTTGGAATTCAGTTTCTTAACCTCATAATCAACCCCCGATACGGAAAGACCCCCATAACTTAAATTCAGATGCTCCGATCGGGGACTGATAACTACATTCGCTCCATACTGACTTAATTTGTTCTGCAGTTCTTCCTTCATTCCTAGTGCGAGAACATTTAATGCGGTAATTGTACCGACAACCAAGAAGAACGTTAAGAGGAGAAATACCGTTTTACCGATTCTACGGCGTAAGTTTTGTAATGCAATATGCGTAAGAGTCATAACTACCTCCAAATTAGAAGTAACGTAGGGCTTCCACTGGATCCAGCTTGGTCGCAGACCAGGCGGGGTAAATGCTAGCGAGAAGACTCACAACCAATGCCGCACCCACTGAATAGAGTGCCAACATAGATTGCCAAGGTACTTGAACCGTCATCTGTGCGATGAGAGGACCAAACTTCACAGCCAACCCCATCCCTAGTCCAAATCCAATCAGCCCTCCAATCAGGCTGACAAAGCTGACCTCGAGAAAGAGCATTTGGATAATATGCCATTTTCTGAAACCAATCGCCCGTAACACTCCGATATCACGAGTTCGTTCCTTAACAGAAGAAATCATCGACATGGCGACTACAAACCCGCTCGTTATCAGTAAGATGACTGAAATAACGATGGCAAAAAGGCTAAATCGCTGAACGGTATCATCCCTGGACTGCAGAGTTGCCTGCAAGGCTGTCACTTTGACGTCCGGCAGTTTCTCTCTTAGTTGACGCGTTACCTCTTCGATGGGACAGGTATAACAAAAGGCAGCCGCTTCGATCATACTGATCGCCGTAGGCTTATTCTCAGCCTTTTGTAAGGTTGTTAAGTCCATAAAGATTGCTTGATCATTTTCGATCGAGCCTGTTGGTTGAATGATTCCACGAACTTTAAAGTCCTGCCCTTTGATTTGAACGTGTTGCTGAGGGCTTAAATTCAAAATACGTGCCACATCGCTTCCGAGCAAAATCTCATTGACTTCTGGCATCTGCCCTTTTTCTAAACCATTAATTTCCCACCATTTCTTGAGTCGAAGCTCTTGAGTGAAATCCACTCCGACCAGCAGTGCCGTTTTCCCCTGAATATCTACATCCGCCAATAACTTCGGGGAAATTGTGGCAAGGGTTTCATTATTCTGTATGGTTTTCATCAGAGGTATCACAGCCATATCCAGTTCTTTACCCTGACTCGTCCCTACTGTTACTCCTCCAAACGACAGGGTCTCCCCGGTTTCCGGTAAAAGGAGGATATTGGAGCCAAATTGGTCCAACTTATCGGCCACATCCTTTTCCATCGACTTTGTCGTCGTAAAGAGAAAAACACTGGAAGCTACTCCAATTATAATGCTGAGGATTAACAGGAGCGAGCGAGTCTTCCGTCTCCTGACATTTTCATAAGAAATGTGGGATAACCTCATAATGCACCACCAACGATAAGCTCTGGTTTCGTATCAATTAAACCATCCCGAATATAAACGGAACGAGATACATACGCCAGGTTTTCTAAATTGTGTGTGACCATGATAATTGTTTGCCCATCCCTATTCAAGGATTGGAAAAGTTCAAGGATTTCCTTTGCCGTATTAGAATCAAGACTTCCAGTTGGTTCATCCGCAAAAAGAATTGCAGGTTCATTAACAATGGCTCGGGCGATGGCTACCCTGTTTTGCTCTCCACCTGAGAGTTGATTGGGTAAGCGCATTGATTTTTTGCCGAGTCCAACTTTCTCGAGAACGTTTTGAGCCATTTCTTTCTGCTCTTTTTCAGAATACTTGGTTATAGCAAGTGGTAACATGACATTTTCCAAGGCCGTTAAATAGGGAATCAACTGATATTGCTGAAATACGAAACCGACATATTCGTGGCGAAAATCTGCCCGTCGTTCATCATCCAACTCGTAAATTGAGATTTCATCAATGAAAACTTCACCTTCGGTCGGTGGATTCAAGGCACCGATAACACTGAGTAATGTGCTCTTCCCTGATCCAGAAGGGCCAAGTAAGGCGAGAAACTGACCTTCTGAAACTTCCAAATTAATATTTCTCAAGGCGTTGACTGCCCCTTCTCCCCCTTGATACGTTTTCGAGACGTTAACCACCTTAATAAGACTCATCGTTCTCCTCCTTAATATAAGGGAATCAAGTGATTCTTAGGTTCAGATGGAGTTTGCCTAAGAGGAATACTTACTCCAGCTGAAGCTTAGAAGAATTTGTCCACGCAGTGGATAACTTAACTAAGCTTGCAAAGCAAGCAAGTTTCGTATATCCAGGGACGTAGCAGCCGTTATCTCCAACTTATAGAAGATGGGAGTCTTACGGCTGGTAGTCATCGGACAAGACCTTTTTCTGAGCATATGCGATAAGAAGCAAGTCACTTCCGCGACATGCTTCTTTCTTCATTAATACAAACACAGTCCATAATACATCACTGTTCATACGCACTAATCTATATTTAATACATAGGATTAAACCCTAGGGCGCCAAGTATTAAGTACAGATTGATCAATCTCTAGGTTATCACCGTTTTGCGTATAATTAAGGATCTCTGGTGGATAATCTTGGCAACCCCCACTAAGCCCTTTGAAGGTTTCTAAATCCCAAGTTGTTCCACAGACATTACATACGATTTGGTTTCCTGTTATATGGAAGGTCTCTCCATTGCATGGCTCACAGATACTTACTGCAACGACGACCTTCCCATTAGGCTTAACAATAGCTGTGAGAGGTACCCGCTTACCATTTTCTTTATACTCTGTCCAAATAAACTTCTTTTCCTTTAGGCCGTTAAGGGATGCCACAGTCACCTTCCCATTCTCTACTTTAGGGAGCTGAATTTTAACCTGTTGAAGTTTTTCGCTCGCACTATATTTAATTGTCTGACCAACCGCTGCAGTAGCTTTTGAATCAGCATCTGACTTCTGACTACTCATTAATTTTACCCCTACTAGGAGTGCGACAGCTAAAACGACGACAACCCCAATAATAGGCGCCTTACTTTTTTTCTCTGGCTGTGTGAACTTTTCCCTTTTGTAATTTTCCTTTTTACCCACTAAAACAACCTCCACTTTAAAATTTAATTTCAAAACGTTCCTCCAAAATAGATAATGCAAAAACAATGCCAATTATTAACAAATGGAAAAAGCGTTTAAATAAGGCTACCTTTGAATGTAGTAAGCTTAGGATTGCGCCAAATAGTACACAAGTAGTGTGTGATATCCTACACTTAATCCTCTACTGAGACTCGTTTCAACGGCGACTCACTTTAAATACTCCTATAACTATACCCAAAAAGAGAAACGCCAGCAAGAGGTACTTACTGCCGTTTCTTGAACCTAATGCTATTACATGCGCATTGCCATTGGAAGCATGAAGAGATAAAGATTGATAGAGCCTAGTATCAGAGCTAAGACAGCAAACGGAACTAAACTTGCTACGGTCTTACCTTCAGCCTCAAAGTTAGTTTTTGAGATTTTATAAGCTGCAAAGATTGAGCCAAAAGTACCAATAGCAACCAAAGCATATTGTAATACTTGGATTGTCGAGTTACTCACAAGTGCAGCCGATGCTCCATGTCCCATTTCAGATCCAAACAAAGCCACAAAGGTATAAATAACCGATTTACCCTCAGCTAATATGTGGAAGAGGTTATGAGCGATGTGTCCAGCTAAATCTAGCGGGATCAAGGCATAACCAAACCGTGCGAAGTTCTCGAAGGTACTTCTTTTGTTAGCAAGTTTCGATGCATAACTGCTAGCGAACAAAGCAAGTACTGGCAAAGCCATCGCAATAAGGAACGTGATGGTAAAGGTTACAAAGTAATTTGTCGTTCCAACAAAGTTCTCAAGCATTTCAAGAATTTCTTGCCAAACTTCTAGCATAGTAATGTTCTGAACAAAAACGATTCCCATGATTACAATAGCAAGGAAGGATTCCTCAAACTTGGGCTTTTTAATAAACCACAAGCCTGTCGAGGGGACTCGAGTACTTAATTGTATCGAATCATTTGGGCAGGTCTTAATACAATTAGCACACAAATTACAACGCGCCATGCTATCCATGGTACGAGGGAATTCAAACATAGGACAACCAGCTACTTCTCCATTCCCTTTATAGCAAGACTGTGTCGTACATTTAGCACATTTCTCTGGGGTAGAATGAAGCTCTAGCGAGCCAGAACGTGCGTAGTTTCCGGAAAGTCCTCCTAAGAAGCAGACATATCGGCACCAAGTACGGCGCTCAAAGAAAGCCCCACTTGCAATAACTCCAGTCGTCATGATTAGGAGCAATACACCTGACCCACGTGGATTTTCAACGACACCCAAAGTGTGATCAGACCAGGTAATCAAGATAAAGAAGATATCAATAATCCAAATTCCATATTTTTTCAAGAACTTAGGGACCGGTCGGTTATTCCCGACAAATTTCTGTACCCAGTCATTGACTGTTGCGAAAGGACATATCGCGCACCAGAAACGTCCAAGCAGTAAGAAGATAATCGGGATAAGGGGCCACCAGAGTACCCAGGTTCCCGCGGTACCAAAGTTATCATGTGCAGAACTTGGGCCAGCAATTAATTCAAAAACGATTAATGCAAACACCGCTAGGACGGGAATTTGAATGATTCCTGGAAACAAGCGACTCTTGAGAACGGCTCGTATCACTTTATTGTTGAGTAAATTTTTCTTTTGGGACTCAGGAGTATTTTGATTGGTCGGCTCCATTTTTTTTGCTACAGACATCTCTTGATCACTTCCTTCATTCTATAGTTGATGCTGAACTTTTTTTGAAGACTTTAAAATACCCGCACTAATAATAATCAGCGAATTAATTGCAAGGAAACCTCCGACAATTATCCAATTGACTCCTTTCGAGGCTTCACTACTCTCACCGTGACCCATTCCCTCCATTTCTGGGTCCATGCCAGGCGTTTCTTCATGTTCAGACGTCAAGTTTGAGTTAGATGCTTGGGGCTGTGAACTACCGCCCATATTCATTCCGCCCATGCTTCCACCTTTTTCATCAGCTAAACTAACACTAGCGAAACTGAGTAATAGGCTTACACTCATCAGAGAAATGACAATTCCTTTTTTTAATGCATTTGTGTTGAGCATTATGCTTTCTGCCTCCTTGTGATTAGGTTCGCTAGTATGGTAATGCAATAAGTGTGCCAACCTAGTCCAAACGTACTACCAACGAGATTCCAACGTTCTGGATTTAAAATTCTATATTGTATTTGAGTTATTTCAAACAAAGGATGTACGATTTACTGCACAAGCTTCTCCAAAATAAAAAGGACTCAGCCATTGCCGAGCCCCGTTAATCTTGATAACCCTTCTAATAGTGCGAAATTATTGCACTAAAGCCTTCTTCAAACTCTCCTCGAGTGTTTTCAAGGTCATTGCTCCTTCATGATGAGCACGGATGATTCCGTTTTTATCGATGAAGAAACTCGCAGGTATCCCATAAACTCCATAACGATCCGTCACTGAATTTGTGCTGTTTTCATCGAGTAAGACAGGAAATGTTGCTTTGTTTTGTCTTAAAATCTCCTGAACGTCTGCTATCTTATCTGAATAGGTAATGTTTATAGTTAACACAGCCGCCCTATCTTTGTTTTTTTCATAAAACTTCTGAATTTCCGGCATCTCCTCTTTACACGCAGGACACCAACTTGTCCAGAAATTAATATATACCGGCTTACCTCGATAATCACTAAGACTTACCGTCTTCCCCTCCAAGGTCTTTAGCGTAAAGTCTGGAGCAGTATTTCCGATTTCATATCCGACATTGGGCGCTGTTACTGGTGTCGACCCTGGGGTAGCACTTTGCTTCATACCAAATGTAGTCAAGAGGACAATCGCAATAACTCCTACAATTGCCACCAATCTTAATTTCATATTCACGCCTCCATCAAAATAGGTTAAACTTGTAACAGTGCGAGAGAGTCTACTCTCCTCTGATTATAGAGAAGAATCTCCCCTCGGAAAAGACCTATTCAAAATAACTTGGAGGTTTATTAATGCAAGATAGTATTTCCTTAACTGCAGCTTTTTTAGGAGGTATTCTCTCCTTCCTCTCACCTTGCGTCCTCCCGATTTTTCCAGTTTACTTATCTTACTTAATAGCAGATACAGAAACGAGGAGTAAAAATATAATACTTGTCCAGGCTTTTGGTTTTATCCTTGGTTTTTCACTTGTTTTCATTTCCTTAGGTGCCTCAGCTAGCTTGATTGGCAAATTTCTGAATGTGAATAAGGTGTTCCTCCGTGAATTAAGTGGTATTGTAATGATTTTCTTCGGTCTCCACATGGTTGGATTATTTAGATTGAATTGGCTATATCACGAGAAGCGAATTTCTTATAATCCCAAAAAAAATACGGCCTCCTTTGGCCGTTCCGTTGTCTTAGGTTTAGTTTTTGCTGCTGGGTGGACCCCCTGCATCGGGCCCGTCTTAGCAAGCATTTTAGTGTATGCTGGAAGTACAGAAACTCTCACTCAAGGGATGAGGCTATTAACACTTTATTCCCTAGGTCTAGCTATTCCTTTCTTAATCTTCGCTTTATTTGCTGAGAGGCTCGGTTCCAAATTTAAAACACTAAACCGATATCTTCCCTACCTTACAAAGGCAAGCGGAGTACTGATGATTGTCCTTGGCTATTTGGTTTTTTATAATAAATTGGCTTTGATTAATTCGTACTTCAATCGATGACACAGTTCACTAGTGATCATGCCCTATCCCTGCACTAGGGTTAAATAAGTCGGGCTGAGCAACCAAGAAATACCCCGCTAGGATAATTAAGACGACTCCGAGGATCGGACGCAAACGTTGCGACAATGCATTTATCCTAAATAATTTTCGGATCGCGGGTATGAAAGCCAAAGCTAACAGCAAACTATGCCCTAATCCAAATGCGCCTAAGGCTAAGGCAGAAAACACAATCTTGCCGCTCGCCATAGCCGCTCCACTAACCATTAGAATGACCGGCGTAGTACAAGGCGAGGGGGCCAATGCGAAAAATCCACCCAAAATCCAAGGACTCAGACCTTCATGGTTATAAAAATTTTGGAAGGATAATCTCTTGTTTGTAACATAGAACCCTGATATTTTTATCGGAAATCTCAATCCCAGTAAGATGGCTCCAGCAATAAGATACAAAACACCTAGAAAAATGGTCCAAAATAAACCGGGTAATCGGAAAAGTGTGCCCACTCCTGCCGCAAGAGCGCCCAGCAACATAAGAGTTAGCGTAAACCCAACGATAAATTGAATTGATCTTCCATAGCCCGTTTGACGTGTCCCTCCGAGGACTAGCGGAATCATCGCACCCATGCATGGATTGAAGGAAAGAATAATCCCTGCTGTGAACATGGATACCATGACCCACCAGGAGCCATTCTGCAAGCTTAAATGCAGAGAGTGAACTAAAGGATCCATTATCAACCACCCCTTCTAGACCTTACTAAGGCATATCTATGTCCTAAGCGGGGTGCAAAAGAACTAAGAGAGACAGAAAAGCACGGATTACTTAGTCTTTAAAAAGATAAATCTAAACTTAAAATCTCAAATCTTGCAATATTAAGAGATACAAATTAAGGATTTTATTCGAAGGTAGCAATTATGGTATACTGATAGAATGTGATTACTTTTCGTAGCCATTTGAATTAGGAGGATATTAACGATGCAACATAAATTCTCTAGAACGGAAATTCTTATAGGCAAAACAGCCTTGGAAAAACTCAAAGAAAGTACCGTTATCATTTTCGGAATCGGCGGAGTCGGGTCATATACCGCCGAAGCACTTGCTCGTGCTGGAGTCGGTCATTTAATTTTAGTAGACTATGATGAGATTTGCCTGACTAATATTAACCGTCAGCTCCATGCCCTCTACTCGACAATCGGGCAAGCAAAAGTAGAGGTCATGAGAAAGCGAATCTTAGATATTAATCCTAAAGCAAACGTCGAAGCGGTAAAGGAATTCTTCTCAGCAGAGAATGCCGATAGCTTTCTTGGACGGAATACTGATTATGTAGTTGATGCAATAGATACCGTTTCTGGCAAAGTAACTTTAATCAAAGAATGTTTGGAACGAGGGATTCCCATCATCTCAAGCATGGGGGCAGGCAATCGTCTTTCCGCAGAAAACTACAAAATAACTGATATTTCCAAGACAAGCGGAGATCCACTTGCCAAAGCTGTGCGCAAATTACTTCGCAAAGAAGGAATTGCAAAAGGAGTGAAGGTCGTATATTCTCCTGATCTTCCGCTTACTCCGTTACCAACTGAAGCCGATTGCAGAAATAACTGCATCTGCCCTGGAGGAGATGCCCACTGTGCTCTTAAACGGCAAATCCCTGGCAGTATTTCGTTTGTCCCACCAGTTGCAGGACTCCTCATGGCAGGGCAGGTTGTAAATGATTTAATAGTAAATTGTGAGCGAAATGCTTAACTTTAAAAATATATAAACTCTCTATTTATTATATGGGGGTGTTGCAAAGCTACTATTAAGTAGATGCAACGCTCCCTTGTTTTTCATGTATTTAAACGAATGGTCTAGTTCAACAGCTTTTCCTTTTTACGTGTATATGATTTCTTGATGAATTACTTATGAATTTTATATGAAATTAAGGAACATTCTAGTGATATCTCTTTAAAACTCTGGCTTCGTCAACTAGAATTAAAATATATTTGTACTTAAGTAGAGGGGAGAAGACTCCGATGCGAATTTTATTAGTTGATGATGAAAAGAATATTAGCACAGTATTAAAGGCTTATCTTCAACAAGAAGGGTTTCATGTTACGACAGCGGTAAATGGGCTTGTTGCCTTAACCCTATTTAAGGAAAATTCGTATGATTTAGTACTCCTCGATTTAATGTTACCTGGCCTTTCTGGAGAAGAAATCTGCAAGGAGATTCGTAAGATTTCATCGACTCCAATTATTATGCTTACTGCAAAAGTGGAAGAAGAGGATCGTATTAAAGGCTTAACCTTGGGGGCAGACGATTATATCAGCAAACCGTTTAGTCCACGGGAAGTTGTTGCTAGGGTCAAAGCCGTTTTACGCCGTACCCGCGATGAGACCTCCCTCCTTGCTGATGTGATTACCTACGACAACGGTCTTACCATCGATAATGCTCATTATGAAATTCGCGTAGGAGAAGAGGTTGTTCCACTGACTCCCACAGAATTTAAAATCTTAGGTGCACTTGCCAAATATCCGGGACGAGTATACTCGAGGAGCCAACTCGTTGAGATTGTACAAGGTCATGATTTTGGTGGCGATGAACGCGTTATTGATGCACATATTAAAAAGTTAAGGCAAAAAATCGAGAAAGTACCTAGTGATCCCAAAATCGTTTTAACTGTTTATGGCGTCGGGTATAAATTCAACCCAAATTCGGAGGAATAATTAAATATGCGCCGAAGACTTTTCCTCTCGTCCTTAGTTATTATTCTCATAACACTGCTACTCAGCATGCTCTCTATAAACTTTGTCTTTCAACGGCAGTTCAGCAACTATTTGACACACACAACAGAAGCAACACTCGAACAACTACCCGACCGTCTAAGCAGCAGCTATCTGAGTAATGGCTTTTGGGATTCGCGATCACTCAACAATATCGCTCATACTCTTCCTTTGGGGACAGAAATAGAGCTCAAGGAACCCTCTGGAAAAACTATTCTTACCCTCGTAAATCCTATGGAGTCAATGATGAACAACGGCTCTGGGATGGGAATGAGATACTCCGTTCAAGAGTGGAAGACGAAGTCACTCAACGTTAATGGCCCTGAGGGTATTCTCGCGATTGCTATAGTTCATTATCCTGCAAGTGCACGTATATTAAATCCTGCGGATGCCTCCTTCGTATCTGCTATTTATCGTTCCTTACTCCTGGCTGGAAGCTTAGCCCTAATTATAGGTATTTTGTTGAGTTATTGGACAAGCCGCCGTTTAGTTTCTCCTTTACAGCGCTTAACTAAGGCAGTTCACCGAGTGGGTGAGGGGCATCTAGATGAGCAGGTTCCTGTATCAACAAAGGATGAATTAGGACAGCTTGCAACAGCTTTCAATGGCATGGCTGATAATCTTAAAAAACAGGAATACCTCCGCAAACAATTCACAGCGGATATTGCTCACGAATTACGCACTCCATTAACGTCCATAAGAAGCTATATCGAAGCCTTCCAGGATGGAGTACTCCCTCCAAACACTGAAAATCTCATAATCATTAATGAAGAAATCGAACGTCTGGTTGCCTTGTCGAGTGATCTCAAGGACCTCAACATCGCGGAAATCGGAGCTTTAAAACCCAACTTTGCCCCAGTTGATGTCGAAGAGCTCTTGGATAAAGTCGTCTATAAGCTCTATCCTTTGTTCCAGGAAAAAGAGCTCAATCTAGTATGGAAAAAAGCAAAGGAACCTATCGTGATACCTGGGGATGAAAACCTTCTGACGCGGCTTTTCTACAATCTAATTCACAATGCCTATAAATATTCACAAAATAAAGGTCAAATTGATATCCAAATCGAAGATAAAATGCACGACGTTTCAATTCGAATCCGCGACTCCGGAATGGGAATACCGGACGAAGACCTCCCCTTCATTTTTGAGCGTTTTTACCGAGCTGACAAGTCACGTGCGCGCGAAACAGGTGGGACCGGAATCGGTTTGGCTTTAGTTAAGCAGATTACCCTGCTTCATAAAGGAACGATTGAGGTAGAAAGTAAGTTGGGTCAAGGGAGCCAGTTTACAGTAATTCTCCCAAGAAATCTTAGTAGAACTCTTATCTCCCCAGACAATTGGTCATAGATTTTGCTATAATCCAAATAATCAAGTGTCATTTAATAAAAACGGCCCTCCTAGTAGATATTCATCTAACTTAGGAGGGCACGTCTTTTCTCAATTATTCGACCTATCCTTCTCTTTACTTCTCTTCAAAATTACATCTTCATTCCTGGCATTGCTTGACCTGGATTTGAGATAAATAGATGCGGATCAAACATACCAAAAATCATAGCAACATGAGCTACGACGAGAAAAATACCTACAAAGGTAGCATGTAGTGCCATTTCTTGCTCGTGTGTCCGATTTTTACCGAGTACCCCAAGCTCGAGTAAGGCAATCCCTCCTAAGGGAATAATTCCAAGCAGATAAAAACCGACTGCTACAACATCTGCGAAACCTCTCCATTCTCCCCCCATAGTTATAGGGATTACAGCCGTAGTAAAAAGGTATAAGAAGATGCCTAGGAAGTAAATTCCCGCGAAAATACCAGTAACTTTATTGATTTTTCGAGCAGTTCCTGTGAAATTCCGAGTAAATAAAATAATGAGTTCTGTAATGGCCAAAGTCTCTGCACAGATTACCGGGACTGCCATAAAAATTAGCAGATTCCACGGTTGATTAGATGCTAAAAGTTCCATGTAGTGAGTCATTGCACCCATCGATAATACACCTCCAAGTTGGTTATTATTTTTACAAGCTCTTTTTTTGCAAGAAATGTGCCAGAAACCCTTTTATAGAGTTTTAGCTGATTTTAGGGCTTTAGGAATGTTGAACTTTATCAAACCATTAAAAAACTGTAGGATTTAACACACATTTGTGTTGAATATCCTACAGTTAGTGGATGTAATCTTCATTTTATCAACAGCCCCGTCATTGAAGTGTTGGGACTCAACCTATCCTTTCTTACTTATTTTATCATCATAGACATGCATACAAAGAAGAAACCTATAAGAAGAAACTAGATCTTGATCCTGATGATTATATCTGCTGAACCATTCTCGCACGCTTAATCAAAGTCCACACCTCCAAAAAAGAAGGAATTTCCATAGAGTATTGGAAATTCCTTCTTTTGGTTTTGATCTTATAGTACACCCCATTTACGAATGTACTCTAACTCTATCTCGAATTCACTCTCCGAGTACCCTTCGCTTCTTAACGCCTTATATACAGTCCTTGGGTCGAGGGTTAAATTCGTTGCTATGACTCTCTTAGCACTAACCTCTACCTGCCTTATTTATACTGCTAAAAGAGTAACTTATCCCTTAAAATGGCTGTTCGAAATTCTGTTGTTTTTGAACAGAATGAACCCTTAAGACCGCCATAAATCCAAGACTAATAATAATCATCCCCACGCTGGTCCACTGACCGGAAGTCCAATTCAGCCAATAATGCGGACTGTCTCCACGGAGAAACTCAAGAGCAAATCGACCGATAGAATAAAGAATGATATAGGATAGAAAAATGAACCCTTGGGACCATTTCCGCCAGCGGGTAAGCATAAGAATTATAACAAAAACAATAAAATCCCATTGTCCCTCCCAAACTTCAGCTGGCCAAAGTGGTTGGCTTCCGTAAGCGGCATAGGCTGGAGTCCCTTCAGGATAAACGATCCCGAAGTTAGACCCTGTAGGAGTTCCATAAGCATCTCCATTAAGAAAGCATGCAATCCGCCCCACTGCTTGGCCCAAGATTAACCCTGGCGTTGCAATATCAGCCAGACGCCAAAAGCTAATATGCTTAATCTTTGTGTATATCAGTCCAGCAAGAAATGCTCCAACGAGCGACCCTTGAATCGCAAGTCCGCCATGCCAAATCATCGGAATCTCCGATAAATTATGCGAATAATAATCCCATTCATAGAAAAATACCTGCCAAAAACGTGCACCGATTAATGCCCCTATAATTCCATAGATAGGAACATCCAATAAATGTACTCGGTATTCCTTATCGGCAGTAAGAATATATGCGACTGCTAAACCAAGAATTATTGCTATCGCTACAATAGTCCCATAGGACCGAAGTGAAAAACCACCAATTGTAAATAATATCGGCGCCATGAATAACCTCCCCTAATTCTAGAACTTCCATGTCGAATTGCGTGTCGGTGTATTGTAAACATTCTTAATGCTTAATGTCAATACACTGCCCTTATTGGTTTTCTTCCTAACATATAACACTATATAACATTTATCTTAACGCATTATGAATTTAATGTGAATATCCTGTGAATTTCAATTTACATACCTACGGTGTGATTAGGATGTCCTAGTCCAGCCTCTCCAATATTCTCAACCATTCTACGGTTAAAGCAATACAATCTAATTCAAAAATAATGATAGAGTCCTTTGGGTTTCTCCAAAGGACTCTATCATTATCCTATAACGTTGTATTACATTCCCGCATCCCTGAACTTAAACCAGTTCTACCTTGGTTCCATTTTAGATTCACGTTGAAAAAGCAATACGTTGAAAACTTCTCAAGAATTCTTGGTAGATCTCTTGCTTTTTTTGCTCATCAAGTTTAACATTAATCATTTCCTTCAATAGATTCTGCAGCATCGATTGTTTCTCCAATTCTTCACGGACAACCAAGGGGACCCTCCCCGCCATATCAAACAAATCATTTTCATCCAGATTAAAGAAATCTGCGATGTTTTGAATAATCTCATCTGAGGGCAGACGAACCCCTCGCTCGACTTGTGACAGATAAATTGGGTTAATACCTACCCTAACTGCCAATTGGGCCATCGATAAACCATTTTGGGTGCGGAGCTTTTTAACGAGATTCCCAATCTCCTGATTCTTTGGTTCCGCCTCTATACCTTTGTTAATCATTCTTTCTTCCCCATCTCTTTGCTCTTTCTTAATATTACGTGAAGGCGATAGCCGACTCTCAATTCTTTTGAAAATGATTTGTGCTTGTACCCTTAGCTTGAGAAAGCGCTATTAAGCACACTTAATCTAAACATTAATGTACATGCAAATTTCATGCCAAACGATAAAACGCTTAGAATGAGGAGTTCAACCTTTAATCGTTGTTAACTTTTTACACGTCAAGGTTAACACTGTTAACTAAAGTGTCGATTTTAGTAGTATTATGACACTTATTATAATTAGTAGTTAACGCGAAATATATAATTGTGCAACTATTCTTTTGTTTGATAATCCAGTATTCGTGTATAATAAACGTTAATAAATAACATAGTGTAATTGAGCTGAAAAGCGCTACTAATGATATGCAAGACTTAGGGAGATATGTATGAGAGAAGAACTTTTTGAAGCCTTTCCTTTTGGAATAATCCGTGTAAATCAAAGTTGCCAGATTGAACGAATCAATCACATTGCCCAAAAACTCATCAAAACCCTCGATTCTGAAGCTCTTGAATCTCTATTAAAACTTACATCTGAAGAGGATATCACCACTTGGGCTCGGTCAAATCATCAAGCGTGGAATCTTGAGATTTTCAAGGTAAGTGGAGATATTAATCGTTTACTCCTTATCGGTCTGGAGCCGAACTTCTCTTCTAATCTTCCTTTATTTCTTGAAAGAGATATCGAAGATTTATCAACAGACCCTCAGGAGGTTGTTTCTAGAATCGTTAATATCGTCAGTGAAGTGACGACCTTTGAACATTTTGATCTTGTCCGGATTGAACCCCATCTCCGCAAATACAGCTATGCTTTTTCCATTGGCATTAGTATTGAAGGTTCTGTAAACGCCCCCTACTCTACTATACAGAAAACAGGATTGGGCTGGGTTCTTGAAACAGAAGCACCACAACTGGCACAACTGCTCAGTCCCGAAGACTTTTCTTTTATCGAGGACCCAAGACTTTATCAGACGGGATTTCGCTCTGCTCTTAGGGTCCCTATCCTTTTTGATCATGGTGTTGTTGGAGCTATATTACTTGCGAGCGCAGAACCCTTTCAATTTGAAATCGAAGATGCCTTTTTAATTAACCAACTCGCCAAACTTTTCAGTCAAGCCTTTTTTCACTCTGGAATTACGCAAGAACGAACTTTCCAAGCCATGGCCACAGCGGCCTATCTTCAAAGCGTTGCCTCTAACCTTGGGGAAGAACATATTCTAGATTTTCTTTCTGATTATTGTGCTCAGTTAAGACTCATATCGGAGCTGGAACATGTAAGCCTCTATATACTGGATAAAAAACTCGAAAAGCGTCAATGTCTTATTCAAATAGGCGAAGGTCAACCCTTAAATAAAGATTGGACGCCTATCGATACAGGGATTGCTGAAGTTATTCGCTCAAAGAGTATTGTCTTTTACAATCTAGCCAATCCTCGCAATCATAATATCGATTCTTTACTCGGAAAAGGGTTTACCTCTGTCCTTTACGCTCCAATCGAGCATGAAGAACACCCCATCGCCATGCTCGTTGCCGCAGCGATGGATGAGAAGGCCCTATCCCCTCTCATAGCCGGATTATTCAAAGTCGCCTCCGAACAGCTTAGCCCTCTGGTTTCGCAGCTCATTCCCAGATGCCCGAAGGCAGTCTCTAAACCCCTATCCCAAAGACGAACTGTACCGACGGGTTTTACGCGTATTATCGGTAGCTCGGAAATCATTCAAGATACCATTCAAAAAGCTGCGAAAGCTGCCCAATACGATTTCCCAATCTTAATCACTGGGGAAACCGGAACTGGAAAGGAACTATTTGCTAAAGCGATTCATCAGTCTAGCCAAGTCGCTCAAGGACCCTTCATCGTGGTAAACTCTGCTGCGATTCCTGCCAATCTATTAGAGTCTGAACTTTTCGGATATCAGGAAGGTGCCTTCACAGGAGGTTTAAAAGGCGGAAAGCGCGGAAAAGTTCTCTTGGCCGATGGTGGAACCTTATTTCTCGATGAAATTGGTGAGCTGTCCCCCGAGCTCCAAGCAAAACTCTTGCGAGTCATCCAGGAACAAGAGGTGGAGCCCTTAGGGGCTACAAAACCTATTCCTGTCAATGTACGAATCATCTCGGCGACTCACCGAAATCTCAGTCAGATGGTTGAGAAGGGAGAATTCCGTGAAGATTTACTTTATCGTCTAAATTCCATTGAAATAGAAATCCCCCCCTTGCGAGAGAGAGGGAATGATATTATTGAATTAGCTGAATATATGCTACAGTTTCTTACCCAATCTCATGGAACAGCCCCAAAAACTCTTTCATCGAGTGCTAAGGATATTTTATTGAAATACTCCTGGCCAGGAAATATCCGTCAGCTGCAAAATATTATCAATAGACTCTATGTATTTGTTGAGACCCCTCTCGTACAGTCTAAAGACCTCCCCCCTGATCTACAAGTTACCGAACCGAGCAGTAGTAAAACAGAGAAGGAAGAGATTGAACGCTTACTCACCGAATTCGGTGGAAACAAAACTCAACTCGCACATTATCTTGGAATTACACGAACAGGCCTATGGAAGAAGCTCAAACGTTTAGGCTTACAGTGAACAAAGGAACGTCGCAATATTACTCATTCAGAGTAGTTAGCGACGCTCCTTTTATTTTTGAGCCGCTCTAATCAATTCTTGAAACAGCCTCTGACTATGCTTTTCATTATCCATAGCCTCGGGATGCCACTGTACACCGATACAAAACTTCGCTCCAAGTTTTTCTATCCCCTCGATGATCCCATCGGGTGCGACTGCACTAGTAATAAACCCTTCAGGAAGCACCGAAACGGCTTGATGATGGAAACTGTTGACTCCAATCCTTCTTTCCTCAATCAGAGCTGCTAAACTTGATTCTAGCAAATGAACTTCATGCCAGGGGAATTCACGTGGAGCTCTTTGCTTGTGTTCGAGAGATTTAGGACACTCTGAAGGAAGATCCTGATAAATCTTACCTCCGGCTGCAAGGGCTAAGACCTGAATTCCTCTGCATATCCCCAGAATAGGCAGATTCTCTTTCATTGCCATTTGAGCTAAAAGTATTTCACTGAAGTCGCGTTCAGGTATGCATTCCCCGATTCCCCGTTTGGGCTGTTCACCGAGTAGCATCGGAGAGAAATCTCCTCCGCCCGTAAATATTAAAGCATCCACTAAAGCCAATATTTCTTGTGCTTCTTCTAAAGTAGTGACGGTTGGCAACAAAATCGGTTGCCCACCAGCATTTTTCACACTCTCCACATAGAGCGCCCTAGGAAAAGTCTTCAACTCTTCTGTGCAATGAGCGACAGTTATTCCTATCACCGGCTTACGTTTCATCGTGATTCATCACCTCTCAAAAGTTCCGTACAACTCTCCTTAAATTAAAAGGCTTCTCCTTAATTTCTTAACTTCATATGATTATATGCAACCCTCGTTAGAAAACACTCTGCCCCTTGAACTTTTTTCTGTATTGAAAAAGGGAAAAATAAAAACAGCGTCTGCTGTTCATACCCGCAACGCTGCCCTTTATTCATCCTAGATTTAAATATCCGTTAATCCCAGACTAATTTCAATCGCTTGATCCACTCTTAGCATAACTTCATCGTCCAACACAGCTACTTTTTCTTTCAAGCGGCTTTTATCAATCGTCCGAACCTGTTCGGTCAATATCACAGAGTCTCTCTCTAGACCACTACGTTTTGCTCGCACCTCAACATGCGTAGGAAGCTTAGCCTTCGCAATCTGAGAAGTAATCGCAGCTATAATAGTCGTCGGACTAAACTGGTTTCCGATATCATTTTGAATCACCAAAACGGGTCGTGTCCCGCCTTGCTCGGAGCCGACGACGGGGTTTAGTTCAGCATAATAAATTTCCCCGCGCTTTATAATCATCTCTGACACTCCACATTATTTTCTTCATAAACAATCGGAACCTCATCTTCAGTGGAGAACAATTCCTTAGCAATTGCTAGATTAAGTTGAGCCATTTCCTGATAACCCCGACGCATCTGCTCGCGGATTCCCCGTTTCCGGCGTTCATGAAGAACACTATTTATGGCTTCACGAATAAATTCGCTGCGATTTCTATTCTCTACCGTAACCACATCATCTACTTCCGCAAGCAAACTTTCCGGCAAACTAATCATTATCCGCTTACTTTCTGCCACTTCAGCACCCCCAAGTCTTTTACCCACAGCTATACTTCATTATAGACAATAACTCTAAAAAGTGTCAATGAAGTTAAAGGTATAGACAAGCCAAAAAGCCTTGAAATACACCTACAAAAGGGATGTAAATTATGGTATTTAGTTTATTTGATTATACCAATTAAGCTTTCCAAACTACAAATATTATGTGAGTATAGCTAAGTTGATATACTCTGAATCTACTCTTACCTCATCTTTTAGCCAAAAAAATATACATCTTTAGGTCCGCATTATATATCCCTATACTTCTCGCTTAGCGCCCTGCAAGAACTCTCTCGACAACCGTCTTGTGTGCCAGAACTTCAAGCTGATCATCAAGCAGTACTAGTGGCTCTAAAATCCCACGTCTCATCAGAGCCAATTCTAATAATAAATCTGCAAAGTGAGGGTTCTTCGGGAGGAGCGGTCCATGAAGATACGTTCCGAACACATTCTTATAACGCACCCCTTCTCCCCCGTCTTCACCATTATTCCCATTTCCATGAAGCACTTTCCCAAGGTATTGAAGCCCTGAACCTAGAAAAGTTTTCCCGGAGTGATTTTCAAAACCAACCAGAGTCGATAGCCCCTCTGATGAAAATTGGCTTCCTGTACCATCCACCACGACATTTCCGATCAGACGTTTTGGACCAGCAACAGTCCAGAGGTCTAAAATTCCCAGTCCCGGGATTCGCATTCCGTCTACAGTCTGATAATACTGTCCTAAGAGTTGATATCCCCCACAAATCGTCAATACAACAAGTCCATCTTCAATCGCAGCCCTTAACTCATTTTCACGCTTCATTAAATCTTGAACCAAAATACTTTGTTCTCGATCAGAGCCTCCGCCTATAAACAAAATGTCCAAGGTACGTAAGTCTAAAGGTTCTCCCAAAGAAACCTTCTGAACCTCAGTCTCAAACCCCCGCCATTGGGAGCGTGAGGATAAAGCCATGATATTTCCACGATCCCCGTAGAGATCGAGTAGATCAGGGTAGAGGTGACAGATTTTGATTTTCATCCTTAACCCTCCCCCGTTTGATTTTTCGTTATAGATTTTTCTAAAGAAGCCCTTTTCACTTGCTTCTGCTCCAGAATCTCACGCATCGGAAATAGCAAAGTATACGTCGGCAAGATGAAGACTGCCTCCCGACCCCCGCGGTTATCCTGAACCTGCTCAAGAGCCTTCCCCAAGTCATGTTCAATCCGCAATTTATCCACTGGTACGCCTGCATATTTTAGACGAACTGCCATATCCTCTGCCCGAAGCCCAGTACAGGTGATTCTTTGAATTCGCTGAGCCTCCTGCCCGAGGAGCTCAAAATCCACATCCCATAACCAGGAAATATCTCGCCCATCGGCCGCAAGATCATTTATGCCAATGAGAATTCGAACTGGCCGATCTTTAAGCGTAAAAATGGTTTGAATGACTTGATTAAATCCTGTAGGATTCTTCACCAAGGTTAAGGTTACATTTCCTTGAGGCAAGAAAAACTGCTCCATCCGTCCTGCTTGGGGCACAAACTCTCTCAAGCCCCGTTCGATGTCCCGTTCCTTAATTCCTAAACGCTTAGCAGCCGCAATAGCCGCTAAAGCATTATACAAGTTATAATACCCTTGTAACCCCATGGAGAAGGAAGTTATCCCGACTCGGAACCTTAAGCCATCCTCTTCGGCGCTTACGTCTTGTGCAAGAACTGGGGGCTCCGGACGCTTATACTCACACTCTGGGCACGAATAAACTCCTAATTGCCCATAATGATAGAGTGAATACTCAAGTAGCCCTCCACAGGAAGGGCAAAAACGTGCTTCACGCGTCTCCGTACTCTCACTCTTACTTTCAGGGGTTCTCTCCACCCCATAATATAACGTGTGAATTCGTCCCTTTCCAAATTGAGCCACGAGAGGGTCATCGGCATTCAAGACAAGATCGGTCTCAGTAGGTATCGCATCACGTACAAGCTTAATCGTAGTGTCCAGTTCTCCATAACGATCAAGTTGATCTCTAAAAAAATTCGTAACAATTGCAATCTGTGGACTGGCCTGCTGGCAGAATTTCGGCACTGTTGCTTCATCCACTTCAAGTAGGGCGAGCTTTACCTTTGTTTGTCCACCCCAACGCGTGTTCTCAAGCAACGCTCCTGTAATTCCAGTGACCAAGTTCGCACCCGCTTGGTTAAAGGCGAAGACTTTTCCAGCGGCCCTTAAAACATTGGCAAGCAGATTCGCCGTCGTGGTCTTCCCATTGGTACCTGTGACCATAATAATCCCATCTGTGTACTCTACACTTAACTTGCGGATTAAGTCTGGATCAAGGCGCAAAGCAACCTTTCCGGGAAGGGTTGTCCCCTTTTTGCCGGAAAGCTTCAATATTCCACTGATTCCTTTGCCTGCCCATAAAGCAAGCCAAAATCGCCATGTTCGTTTCACACTGTTTCTCCTTTTTTCCCATTGCCCCAATTTTAGCACTCTTATAGGAGTCATATCAAGAACTAACAGGACCTTAAGTTAAAAGTAGCTGCGGATTGAGATAACAAATAATCGTAGGGGACGGTCTTGACCGTCACGAATCCATTCACTTGAATAAAATGACGTGGTAAAGCTTCCTAAATAAAAGTAAAGGAGTGTTGCTATCTACTATAGTAGTCCTGCAACACTCCTGCACGTTTCTTGCCTGTTATTTTGCTGCCATTTTGACTTGAGGATTTAAATAAGCTTTGTTCACGCACGTCAGTGGTTCTCCACCCTTGAGCACGGCGATGATATTACGAGCAGCGATTTCAGCCATCGCATCACGCGTTTCGACCGTCGCATTACCAATATGTGGTGTGAGAATCACTTGATCAAGCTTTTCCAACCCTTCTGTGACTTTTGGTTCGAACTCATAGACATCAAGTGCTGCCCCAGCAATCGTATTCTGTCTCAAGGCATCCAACAAGGCGTTTTCATCCACTAAGGGGCCACGAGCAGCGTTGATCAAATAGGCCGATGGCTTCATAAGCTTGAGTTCCTTCACCCCAATCATGTGATAAGTTGCTGGGCTATAACTTAAATTCAAGCTTAAGAAATCTGATTTCTTCAATACCTCTTCAAGTGACATATAGGTGACTCCGAGTTCTTTTTCCACTTCCTCGGAAAGACGCGTCCGACTTGTGTAAATTACGTCCATGTCGAAGGCTTTGGCACGACGTGTAACGGCCTGACCGATATTTCCCATCCCAATGACTCCGAACGTTTTTCCAGTCACTTCAACCCCTAGATGATAGAGTGGGGCCCAACCCTTGAAGCGTCCAGCACGAGTCTCTTTATCCCCTTCAACAATTCGACGGGCTATGGCAATCATCAAGCCAATCGTAAGATCAGCCGTTGCAGCCGTTGAAACATCTGGAGTATTAGTCACAGGGATTCCTCGTGAGCCCGCAGTACCAATATCAATGTTATTAAATCCTGCCCCATAGTTCGCAATAACTTGTAACTTAGGATTTGATTCTATAATTTCTGTATCAATGGAATCAGATAATAGGCAAAGCAGAGCATCCTTACCTTCAAGCCCCTTGATGATTTCCTCCTTGCTTAAAAGTCGAAGATCATCATGCATAGATACTTCAAATTCTTCCGATAAAATCTTATAAGCTACCTGAGGAATCTTCCCAGATATAAATACCTTCTTTTTCAATTTTTGTTTCATTATATAAAACTCCCTTTCACCATGTAAAACAATCTCTCTTGCCCTTAACTTATCATAGTAAATATTACATTTCAATGGATTGTTAAAAAGCTTATATCTTAAAAATTCCACCAAACTTGCAAATGTTCTAAGTAGAAACTGATTTCTGATTTATCCGATATTACTAGCCGTACAACTCCCATCTTCTATAACCGAGAGCTAACGGCTGCTACATCTCGGACATAGGAAGGAAACTAGCTTGTTCTTCAAGCTTTAGCCGACTTGTCCACTCATGGATATACGAAACTTGGTTGCTTGGCAAGCTTAGTTGAGTTATTCACTGCGTGGACAAGTTCTTCCTGAGCCTCAGCTGGAGTTAGTTATTCCTCTTAGGCAAACTCCATCTGAAGCTAAGAACACTTGATGATAACGATAGTAAAGTTTTAACTAAAAAAGAGTTTAATATGTAAAATGCCTCCCTCTTAGATAGCAGATTGACCTCTCTATCTTAGGGAAGCATATCGCTTGATCACAGACTGCACTTAATATATGAAATCTTGTTGTTTCGTTATAGTCTACATCTTTTGCTAGAACGCTCTGAACCCGTTGATACTTCGATTGACAAGCGCATCTAGAAATGGCCCCAATATAAAGCTCAAAAAAATCCGAAACCCCTCCGCTAATACAAGAGCCACTCCCAAACGGATTAGAAAACGTCCTGCTTTGGAAGAGGATTTTTTAATTATTCCATCGTAATCCAGAATTCCAGCAGCAATCCAGCCCAGCGAAAGGCATACTAAAAAGTAACCATAGCTCAGTACTAATGTAAAATCCAGCATAACCTGCCCCCCTCTGCACAGTTTATGTGTCGCCGAAAGGTTTTAGAATACTCAGGGTTTGCTAGACAGGTTTACAAAATCAGCCTATAATTACTTTTAGTTTCATGATTTGGAGGGGAATTTAGTGCTCTATTCCTTCAAGGGGAAAGTCCCTAATCTTGGTGAAAATGTGTTTATTGCTGAAGGTGCCCAAATTATAGGAGAAGTTCAAATCGAAGAAGAAGGTAGTGTCTGGTATAATTCGGTTCTCCGTGGTGACTTGGCCTCCATTACAATTGGAAAGCGAACCAATATACAGGATATGACTGTTATTCATGTCAATCAGGGGCAGCCGGTAGTTATCGAGGATGAAGTTTCTATTGGTCATTCCGTAATTTTACATGGATGTACGATAAAAAGTGGCTCTCTCATCGGCATGGGCGCTATCATTTTGAATGGAGCGGTCATCGAGGAAGAAACACTCGTAGCCGCAGGATCTCTCGTCACGGAAAATAAGGTTTTTCCTCCTCGGGTTCTTCTTATGGGTTCCCCCGCAAAAGTAATTCGGGAACTAACGGAGAAAGAAGTTCTCTCTCTTCGTGCTACAGCGGGCCGGTATGTCGAGAAGGCCTATGAGCATCGAGAGAATACCCCCATACTGTTTCCCAACCTCTAGCTGATAAAAAATAGTAAATAGACTAATAAAGTTAGGGCAACCTTAGTATCCTTCTAAGGTTGCCCTTTCCATAATCTATTATAAATCAAGCTCACTCCATCTAGAGTTCCTACCTAATATATACTCGTGGAACTCTCTTTGAGATTCCGCATACTACTTCATAATTAATAGTCCCCAACCAACTTGCCATTTCCGTTGCATCAATTCGTTCATAGCCATCTGCCCCAAGAAGTGTCACCACATCTCCGACTTCAACACCAGGAATCCGTGTCACATCCAGCATTGTCTGATCCATACAAACCCGCCCAATCATAGTCGCACGCTTCCCTTTGACCAGAGCTTCCCCCTGATTTGAAAGAGAACGGCGTAATCCATCAGCATACCCTATCGGAATGGTCGCGACACGTGTAGGATAAGCCGCTCTAAAGGTTCTCCCATAGCTTACGGTCTCCCCTTCAGAGATCGTCTTAATATGACTCACTTTGGCCTTCCAGGAAAGTACAGGCTCAATCCCCACTTCCTTGCCTATATGTCTAGAAGGAGGCAATCCATAGAGGATAATACCCGGGCGGACTAACTCGAAATGAGCCTCAGGCAATTGCAGAATGGCCGCACTATTGGCAGCATGACGTATTGGAATGTTAATCCCCTGAGCTTTAAGTTTTTCAACGGTATCTTCAAACTTCTTGAGTTGTATTCTTGTGAAGGTAAGATCAGAATGATCTGAGGTTGCAAAATGAGTATAAATTCCTTCGATATACAGATTGGGCAATTGTGCGCAATGGAGAAGCTGTTCGAACTCTTCCTCTCTGAACCCGATTCTTCCCATCCCCGTATCTATTTTGAGATGAATCTTAGGGGTCTTCCCCTGAAGTTCCCCCTCTTTAGATAAGGCAACAGCTTGATCCAGCTGATATATACCGCAAGTAATATCCTCTTTCACGAGGGTGGAAGCAGCTTCAATCGGCAGCGTACCGATGAGCATAACGGATACACTCGGGAAAGCCTTCCTAATCTCTAAGGCCTCATCCAATACTGCGACACCAAAGCGTCGCGCACCCAAATCGTAGAGCGCTTGAATAATTTCTAAGGCTCCATGCCCGTAGGCATCCGCCTTAACTATCGGCATTATTTCACTTTGTGTATATGCCTTAATCCGATCGTAATTCCTTTTAAGTGCTTGTAAATCTATTTCTGCCCATACCGGCCGTCTGTCCGCCATAGTGCCCTCCTTATCGATTGAGTTCCAAATTTCTTCGTGCTTTAGGTAAGGAATCTGCCACTTCGGATGCTGTAAAGCCTGACGTTCCAAACTCCTTAGCGAGTTCGTCGGCTGCTTTTCCATGCAAATATACTCCGAGGCAGGCTGCTGAAGCTGGATCAACCCCCTGCGCCAACCAGGCTAAGATGCTTCCCGTAAGAACATCCCCTGTCCCCCCAGTACCCAAACCAGGATTCCCCGTGGGATTAAGGAATGCACGTCCATCTGGCGTCGCGATTATAGTAATTGCACCCTTGAGGACGATGATAACTCCCCATTCCACAGCCTTTGTAACTGCCAATTCGAGGCGGTTTTCCTGAACCTCTTCCGTCGAACAGCTACATAGCCGTGCCATCTCTCCCGGATGAGGGGTCAAGATTAATGGTCCTTTACCCTGCCGCCCTTCTAACATGCTAGGCTCATACGCTAAAATATTCAGTGCATCAGCATCTAATACAACGGGTAGGGAAAGATTATGTAGAACCTCTTCAATCACCAGAAGCAACTCAGGATTTTGTCCTAAACCTGGTCCCATAGCTAGAGCTTGAGCTTTTTCTGCTCGCTCACAGATTACAGGCCAGGCCTTCCCATCGAGCGACTCCTCTCCCTCTGCAGACCAGACCGTAGCTTCTGTTAGGGCTAAATCGAGACCTTTGGAAAGTCCCTTAGAAGTTATTACTTGAAGTAAGCCAATCCCCGAACGTAGAGCTGCTCTACCTGCCAAAATGGCTGCTCCCGTCATACCCTTTGAGCCCGCAACTAAAATCCCCCGTCCATGAGTTCCTTTGTGCCCCTGGAAACTTCTACTCGGAAGAATTGTTCGAAGAATTTCATCGGTTAGAACGAAGGTCGTAAGCCCCTCATGATCCAAAAATCGGTCTGGAATAGAAATAGGATCAACTGTTACTCGTCCAGAGTATTCCGGCCCTCTCCCTAGAAAGTGACCTAGTTTAGGGAGTCCAAAGGTTACGGTAGACTGTGCACAAACTGCACCCCGATAGACTTTCCCTGTATCTGCCTCTACCCCACTCGGAATATCTACAGAAACAACGGTAACCTGTGCTCGGTTGATTTCTTCTACATACTCCTCAATGAGACTGGGTAAAGCTCCGCGAAAACCGGTACCATAAATTGCATCGATGATAACCTCAGCCTGTGAAAGCGACAGCCGTACAAGACTCCTCTGTTTTTCCTCCTCGATTGTAAACAATTTCTCCCCAGTATTCTTATAGAGTCGATAGTTTAAAGCGGCATCTCCCTTAAACTCTTCCATTTTGGCAAAAGCGAAAACCGTCACATCTACTCCCAAAATTCCAAGATGGCGAGCTACTGCTAACCCATCGCCTCCATTGTTTCCTTTGCCCACAAATACAGTAACCTTGCGTCCTGTCAGTTCGGCATTCCGCACGGCTAAAATTTGACGAACCTCCTGTACAACAGCAAATGCTGCATTCTCCATCAATAACAGGCTCGGAATGCCAAATTCCAGGATGGCTCGTTCTTCTATCTCACGCATTTGCTTGGCGTTAACCACCCGCATTTTTCTCCACCCCTTTAAATGCTTTATGTATGAAGGAAACTTTAAGCGCACTAAGAGAGTATTGCCATTCCGACGGCGTACTCTCTCTCATGAGACAAACTGAGTCGAACGTGAGTGCCTCCTCTTTCTCTTACAAGACCCTGAGCCTTTTCCGAAAGATAAACGATAGGTTCCCCCGTGTTCTCACTGAGAATCTCAATATCATGCCAAGATAGCCCGCTCAGTCCCGTTCCTAGGGTCTTGAGCACCGCTTCTTTCCCTGCAAAGCGAGCAGCCCAACTTGCAATCCCTTTATTCTCCAAGTCCGTAAGTTCACGCCCCGTAAAAAGCCGCTCACGAATCTTCGGCGTGCGCTCACAAGCCTTACTAAACCGCCCTATTTCAACTATATCGATTCCCGGAAACATCGCTGGACCTCCACATCTTCCCCCATGATCGTGAGCGGCAAATGCATCATCACTGTCGTCCCCACGCCCAGCTCACTCTGAATCCCTAGTCCATATTCCTCTCCATAAAGGCCAATCATGCGTTCATGAACATTCGCCATTCCAACTCCATTGCCCGACCCAACCCCCGGCTTCAGAACATCCTGAAGTCTCTCAGGGGGAATTCCTACCCCGTCATCCTGGATCAAGATATAGAGTTCCTTCTCCCTCTGTTCGATCTTAATCGTAACAGTCCCATTCCCAATCTTTGCTGTAATCCCGTGCTTCACGGCATTTTCAACAAGAGGTTGAATACTTAAGCGCGGAATAACTGCATTAAGGAGGTTCTCTGGAATCTCTCCTTTGACTCGAAGTTTTCGGCCAAAGCGTGCTTTCTCAAGAATCAAATAGGTATTGACGAATTGCATTTCTTCACTAATAGAGATAAGAGTTCCTTTGGACTTAAGTGCCTTACGGAAAAATTCGGCGAGATGAATAAGCAAGCGTCTGGAACGGTTTGGATTAGTTCTACTTGTAGCAATGATAGTATTTAAAACATTAAAGAAGAAATGGGGATTAATCTGTGCCTGGAGCGCGTCAAGCTGTGCTTCGGCAGCAAGCTTAGCTTGATGATCGAGCTCAGCTAGCTCGATTTGAATCCCCAGCAGCTGCGCCATTCCGATAGCTAGTCGGATCAGATCGGGAGACATCTGGCCATCCTTCGTTTCATAGAGCTTCATGGTTCCAACGACCTTGCCCTGACAAAGTAAAGGCACGATAACCGCCGCAGCAAGGGGGCAGTCACAAACACCCTGCCGTGGACAATTTAATTCTTTCTGTGTACGGACAATTTTATAGGCACCCGTACGGATGACTTCGCGTGTGGCTTGGGTAAGAATTCGGTCTCCTGGATGATGCTGATCACATCCAACCCCAAGATAAGCGAGTTGCTTTTCACAGTCTGTAATCGAAACAGCTCCGACTTGAGCAATTTCTTGGATAATCGCAGCAATAGATTCTGCATTCTGTTCGTTAAGACCCCGTCGTAGATAAGGAAGAGTCTCGTTAGCGATTTTAAAACTAAGTTCGGCATTACGTTCAGATGCATGGCGAACCGTCTGTTGGTGCTGTACATTCAATTTATAGAGCAGGAACAACGTATTTCCAATCAAAAAGGGAATAAGCAGGGTCAATTGGCCAGTGACCAAAGTAAGCATTAATTCAGTTCCTAAAATTACCGAGAAGCGCCAAATCATGGTCAATCCCTCATGTCTAAAAATTTAAATGCGCAGGTTAACTGCTTTCACAATTTATTCGACAGAGAGATATCCTCTTCCTGTATTCTATTGAAGGATTTCTTGGAGTTTTTCTTTCCCCTGATCTGAGCCGACAACGAGTAGGATGTCTCCTTCCGTCAATACGAATGCAGAACCTGGTGAGAAATGTTCGCTCCCACCACGAACTACTGCGACAACCGTTAGCCCTGTCCGCTCTCTGATTTTCAAATCACTTAACGTCTTGCCTAAGGCTAAAGAGCTTTGTCCAACCTCGATTTCCCCGACGTCCATCCAACGAGACACGAGTCGGTCGGTATAGGTCACGATCTTAGTGAGATGAGCATCGATCTGAAGATCAATTTCTCGTCTCTTGTCCATCAATTGTTTCATATCATCGAGATAAACCTGGATTTCTGCTTTTTGGTCAAAGCCTCGCATGAATTTCTCTGCCTGACTTTTAGAGATAACAGTAATCCCAATCCCTTGGTTTACCATGACAACTCCCCCATTCTGGAGGATTGCGATAGAACGTCGAATCGTCTCTGGAGAAACATTATAACGTCCTGCTAAAGTAGATCTTCCATGAATTTTATCCCCTTCTCGATATTCTCCCATCACAATAGAGTGGGCAATATCTAGAGCAATTTCTTGATAGCGCGCCTGTTCCATTTTTTACACTCCTCACCAGTATTCGTTCATACTATTTCCAAATTCCGACCAAAAAATCCCATTGACTACTGGCAACTCAAATGATACTATTAAGTTGCTAGTTAATCAAGTGAATATAAGCTTAATTTCCTAAGGAAAACGGGGGAACCATTTTTGGGGTGAATCGCTTAACAGCGTAGAGCATGTTTCAGCTCGAATCCGTCAGCTAACCTCGTAGGCATTGAAACACACCAGAAGCACTTAAATAGTATACATACTATTCAAGACTTTTGTGTATTCGTGCATTTCTATAGGGAACCGATTTTGGTTCTCTTTTTATTTCAGCACTGTAGAGGAGGTTCATTTATGGCTATTGAGTTTTCATCTCTTAACCCGAAACATTCCTCACTTGCGCGGGCTATCGAACTTAAACAAAAGGTGCTTCCCTATATCAAATGCAAAGAAAATATCCCAACTGGCAGAACGTGTACCGAAGATTCCCACTCCAACCGTGACGCTATCTTAAATCATTTCAATGCTTCTCCAGAGAATTGGCAGGATTGGCATTGGCAGATGAGCCACCGCATTAAGGATGCGGAAACCTTAAACGCTTTAGTTCCATTAAGCCAAAAGCAATTGGAAGAAATACAAGCTGTGGGGAAAGTCTATCGATGGGCAGTTTCACCATACTATCTGAGCCTTATCGATAAGGATAATCCCCAAGATCCCATTCGTATGCAGAGCCTACCTTCAATCTTCGAACTCAACGACAGCACGGGGGAAGAAGACCCGATGGGAGAGGCCTATACTTCTCCAGCTCCCTGTATCACACGACGCTACCCCGATCGACTAATAATAAACGTAACAAATCTCTGTGCGATGTACTGCCGACATTGTCAACGCCGTAGAAACATCGGCGAAATCGATGTCCATGAAGCCCGTCTTCAGTTGCAATCCGCCTTAGACTATGTAAGAAGCAACCCTGAAATCCGTGATGTCCTAATCACAGGTGGAGATGCACTTCTCCTGAGTGACCAAACACTCGATTGGCTTCTTAATGAGCTTCACAAAATTCCTCATGTTGAGATAAAACGAATTGGAACCCGAGTCCCCGTCACTCTCCCTATGCGAATTACGGATGAACTTTGTAATATCCTAGAAAAATATCCTCCTATCTATATCAACACCCAGTTTAACCACCCCAAGGAAGTCACTGAAGAGGCGAAGCAAGCCGCCGATAAATTAGTTAAGGCAGGCGTAATTCTAGGTAATCAAGCAGTCCTCCTCAAGGGCATAAACAACAAGCCTGAGATTATGAAACGCTTAAATCAAGAATTACTCAAAATCCGTGTTCGTCCCTATTATATTTTCCATGCCAAAAATGTTAAAGGCACAAGCCATTTTATACCCAAAATTCAAGATGGTCTAGAGATAATGGAGAAACTTCGTGGATATACATCCGGATTAGCTATCCCGACTTACATCATCAATGCACCCGGTGGTGGAGGGAAAACCCCAATCCTTCCCCAATATCTTATATCACTAAATGAGCACGAAGCCGTTCTAAGGACATGGGAAGGGAAAATCATTCATTATCCGAATCACTAAGTTCAAGGAGGGAACAGAAGATGAAGCAATCAAACCAGAAAGATACAGTATTTGAATATATCCTCCAGTCTCAACAAAAAAACCTGAAGCAATATCTCAATTTAGCTCCTCGCCTTGGACCGCAAGACCTAGATTCTAAAAAGCAGCGTCCTAGTCCTAGCTCGCCTTCCCACAAAAGATTAAACTCAAATCGCTAAAATATGGCGAAGTAAATATGTAATTTCCTCCTCCTTCACTATAGCGGCAGACGCTCTAGGTACTCACGTATCTATGACGTCATGCCGTTTTCTTTTTCCCTGCCAACTTCCCCTAGTTTCAAGCTCGCGATCAATCGCGTTGAGGATCTCCCATTTCTTTAAACTCCACTGAGGAGCAATGAGATCTTGTCTTGGAGCATCCCCCGTTAAGCGATGAATAACCATCTGGGGAGGTAAAATCTCAAGAATATCCGTAACGAGTGTGACATATTCTTCTTGGGAGAGTAAAGGAAAGGGTTCACGTTCATATATTTTAGCCAGTGGAGTCCCGCGTAACACGTGGAGTAGGTGAAGCTTCACACCTTGAAGCGGTAACTCTGCGACAGCCCGCGCGGAAACCATCATATCTTCTAGGGTTTCCCCAGGTAACCCAAGGATCATATGAGCACATACCCGAATATTTCTTCGGTGCAGTTTCTCCAACCCCTCGAGGAAATCCGCATAGGTATGTCCGCGACCGACCCATTCCATCGTCTGATCATGGATGCTTTGCAAACCCAATTCGACCCAGAGATAAGTCCTCTGGTTTAACTCCTCTAGGTAGTCAAGTACTTCTTCAGGTAGACAATCCGGTCGAGTTGCAATAGATATCCCTACGACACCTTCTTCTTGGAGTGCCTGTTCATAAACCTCTCGCAAGCGTTCTAGCGGAGCATAGGTATTTGTGTACGCCTGAAAATAAGCCAAATATTTGGCATTAGGCCATTTGCGCCTCATGATTTCCTTAACCTGCGTGAACTGTTCTGGGATTGATTTCCCCACCTGCCCCGCAAAATCTCCTGAACCACGTGAACTACAATAGACACATCCGCCCCACCCTAATAAACCATCACGATTCGGACAGGTAAATCCGGCATCCAATGAAACCTTAAATACTTTTTCCCCGAATACTTCACGCAAGTGCTGATTTAATGTATGATAACGTTTTTCCCCATTTTGCCAAAGGAAGTTCCGCATTTCCTTCATTTATTCTAACTCACCTTTACTTCTATCCGCTTAGTTTGCTTTTTCACCGCCTTAAGGATACCAGAAATTTGGAAGATATACAAAAAGGAAGAAGGTCGACACTCCCTTCTTCCTTTACGTTGTAGGAACGGTCTTTGACCGTTCCCTACCTGTCCCCTTGTTTCGGCTTATCATCCTTGGAAAAGCTCAAGTTTTTCCCCAGAAGGACCTCTAAAGAAGAAATTGTATTGACCGTTCCCCATAGATCTCGGTTCAGCATTTATTAACTCCACCTTATGACTTTTCAGCCATTCCACTGCCTGGAAAATATCCTCCACACGAAAAGCGATGTGATTGACTACTCCATCGCTATAGTGTTGACCATCATTAACTTCCACAAGTTCAATAACTGTCTCCCCTAATTTAAGAAAGATAAGTTCCGCATCACTCGGTTTGGCTCGCCTTATGAATTCAAAACCCAGCACTTCTATATAGAAAGTCATTGCTTTTTCCATATCCAAAGTTTTAATCCCGATATGCTCTAAACCTTTAAATAGACTATTCCCTTCCATTCCTATCCCTCCTAAAACCTTTTACCCTATCATATCATAAGCTAAGGAGAACCTCCCCAAATAATTTCTAAAAAGAAAGCCGGTGGATCTATTTCCACCAGCTTATTAGTCACCTATCATATGCTACACTTCTATAGGTTATTCTTTTACTTCCTTAACCTTATCCCAGTATGGGCTTTCGACCAAGACCTCCCCACCAATACCAAAATTACTGTAGTTATGTTCATCAAGAACAACTGTAAACGAAGCCATCGGTAACCCGGTTGCCATCGAAGCTGCTTGGGACATCCCATGGATAAGACTACGTTTTTGATCCATGGATAATTCAGGACCATCAAAGTGAATCATTGGCATAAATAAAAACACCTCCTAAAGAAACTTTAGCTCTCACACAAGTTAAAATTCCCTATTCGAATTAGAATCATGTATACCACCTCTGCATTTTTCTTATCTTTTAGAGAATCAAGAAGGAAATCTTTAATCTATGGAGAATAAAATTCAAGTAGAAGTACGATTCTATTAAAGGCCATGGAGGTCTTACCGTATTCGCGGTGTCTCCATGACCTTTTTGATTTAAAGGGAGGTTTTATAAATGTGTGAAGCAAACGCTTATTTAAAAACTGGAGAAGAGGAAGTCCTCTTTATGGAGTCTGTAGATATTATCGAACCCTACGAAGAAGGCTTAAAGATTGTCGATATTTTTGGTAAGCAAAAATTTGTTCGGGCTATAATCAAAGACATGACCTTATTAAATCACCGCATTCTTCTTGAGCATATATCTGAGTAAAAATTCCAATCAAGCCAGTCCCTTTAGCCAATTATAAATCACTTTTCTTTCCCCTATACTTATAACACTCACTGTCTGAGAATCTTCCATGACCGTATATATAATACGATTTTGTCCGGGCATTTTGCCATTAAAAGCGACACGGTAAGTCGCATAATAGGGTCCACGAAGACGTTTAAACCCAGAAGGGTTTTGCTCAATCATATGAAAGACATCAGCAACCTCACTCCTTAATGACTTTGAAAGCTTAGAGAGATCGCCTTCGGCACGAGTGGAAATAATGACTTTGTAATCTCCTCTTGGCAGAGTAGAAAAGCCCTCCAATTCAGAAAGTGTTCTCCATTCAACTAACTTTCCTTTGTCACGAAGTGTACGCGCCTCCTCCACTAAACAATCAATAGCTGTACTTAATCGAATCTTTTGAAGGAATAACTGCTCTTTAAGGCGATCTCCGCTGTAGCCTTCGCATTGTAAATCACTAAGAATCAGATCTTCAAAAAAATCAGCAAGTGGACCAGCAGGACGTTCCGCCCCTCGAGCACAGATTTTCCCGTCCATTTCCACTCGAAGTTCGAATGTATCCCCTTCAAGCAGTCCCAAGAGTTCTCTAAGATCCGCAGGCATGATAAGCTCGCCCTTTGGCCCCACGATTACCTGATAAGTATTCATACGATTCCCTCCCAATATTACTTTATTCTTTAAGACTTCTTAGGATTTCTAATATTACCCTCTCTATTTGATTATTGGGAGTTTGCTCTCTATAGACCTATCAAATCTCTAATTGCTACTTTATTCAATCGAAAGGCAGGAGAATAACATGTCTATCCCTTTTGAAGCGATTGGAACAATTCATACACCGTATCTTCCTACCCTTCCCATCCCTTTTCAGCCTAATCCCGGTGCTCCTGGGGAATTCTGGATCACCTTGAATCCTGAATTTCAAATCGGTCTTGACAAGCTTATATCATACCGTTACCTCTATATTCTTTATTATCTGGATCAAGTAAAATCTGAAGTCAATCTTCAAGTAAATCCCCCCTGGGCTCCTGAAATAGAAGTCGGTCTTTTCGCCAGTCGTTCTCCCCATCGCCCTAACCCTATTGGGTTAAGCATTGTCGAACTCAAAGAGATCGAAGGAAATGAACTTCTCATCTCAGGAATTGATGTCTATAATGGGACCCCGCTCTTAGATATTAAGCCCTATATCAAGGTTATCGATGCTAAGCCTGATGCTAATAACGGTTGGTATGAGGAACTTCCTGATAAAGATCATGTCCTTGCCCATCTCTTAGGGCTCTCGCATGAGCATAACCATAATTCTGAGCCTCCTCATGGGCATTCCCACGAACATACTCACGGGCATTCTCATGGGCACGCACATATTCACGCTCATTCCCATCAAGAAAACCACCCACAGGATAAATTATCACACCCTAAAATTTCCGTTCGCAAGACTTTAAAAGGTTCTAAAATCAAAAAATAATTAAGCTTTAAAATTTCAAATGTATGACGAGAACGGCCAGGAAGTACTTGAATTAATGCTTTAAATCCTAAAGAAAGAAAGGCTACCCAGATTATTAATCTGAGATGCCTTTCTTTGTGCGTCAATGTTAAATATTCGTTTTTTTGAATTCTATCCTTTAGCTAATCGCCATTTCTTCCAGCGAGGTAAGAATATTCGATCCACTCCCCAGAAATACGCTGCTGCCCCAGCCCAAAGGAGAACACCTTCCCAGAAAAGCATAACAGGATTCGTGCTGAGTGTTCCGGCTAACAAATAACTCATATTTAGGAGAACTGCAGCGAGTAAAGCAAGAGAAGTTAAACATCCTAATATAAGCCCTAGACCAATGAGCAGTTCCCCCCAAGCCACAGCATATCCAAAGGCTGTGGCATTAGGTAAAGCTATGTTCTGGATAAAGGATGCATACCACCCTGCGACATCTGGGTGTTGACCTCCAGTCTTAGCTAGAGCGCCCTTTAAAAACCCTGTGACAGCAGTTCCGGCATTAGGACCGACCCATGCGGGAGAACTTGCGCCAAAAACTTTATCGATTCCATGACTAAACCATTCCCATCCGACATAAACACGAATAACTGTCCAAACAACTTGCATGAGCCTTGATTCACGCCAAGCCATGACTATCCCTCCCTAGGCTGAGAGAAATATAACCACAATCGATTATACCCTCAGCAAGACTATTTTTTAAGTTAATGCATTTGTTTCGTTGGTTGGGTACCTTGCGGTTGTTTTTTCGGCTGTGGTTGAGCATATTGTGGGTTATTCCTTGTATGATCATTATAGCCCGGGGCAACCTCACCCTTCCCGTCGGGGCCACGATCTTTTCCGTATTTTGCTGGTCCACCATATTTTTCGTTGGGATTCTCTTCGTATTGAATTCCATTCCCCTGATTCCATGGGCCTCGGGCATCACCCTCACCCGTCGATAGGTTCATGTACTTCTTCGAGAATTCAGAATCACGGAAGTCCTTATTTACGCCAGTACCTTGTAGGGTACTAATCGCTTGCATAAAGGAGAAATTATGTGACTCTTCCCGGCTTAGAAGGAAGCGGACCATATCTTTGACGCCGGCGTCATCCGTTTGTTGAAGTAACCTTTCATAAATCAATTTTGCTCTGAGCTCTGCTGTAGAATTAGAAGATAGATCAGTAAAGAGATCCCCAGTCGTTTCGATATAGCCACCTGTCCAAGGAATTCCCATCGAGTTAGTTAATAGTCCCCCTCCTGCCAATAGTGCCATATGAATCGCTGGAAAATCACGTGGTATATTATTGGTTGGGCCTAAAAGCATCGCAATGCATTCCCCAACCATCTCTAAGTGACTCAACTCTTCAGCGGCAATATCCTGAAGCATATCTCGAATTTTCTTGTCGTTGCAAGCTACACTTTGAGTGAAATATTGCATCGCGGCTTTAAGCTCACCATGTGGTCCCCCGAATTGTTCTAATAATAGATTGGCAAACCTAGGGTCGGGTCGATCGACATGAACAGTATATTCCATATCTTTGATGTGTTTAAACAAATCCTTTACCTCCTTTTTTTGATAAGGTAGACAAAATTATTATCCTCTAAAGGAAGAAAACTATACACACTAATAGACATTCATACTTTATGCAACAATTACAGATACCTTTTAAGGAAAAAAACTAGACATAAGAAGGATTTTAAGTATTAAAAAGCGAATTTAATGAAAATTAAGTAAATACAAATTTATGTTACCTTTCCAAACCAGTTTTTATGAGATAAACTGTACGGAAAGTCTACGCAATTTAAGGAGAGTGAATTAATTGGCGAATATAGCACTTATCGTATTTATTCTGACCTATGCTCTCATCATGTCAGAGAAGGTCCATCGGGCAATTGCAGCCATGCTAGGCGGGATGCTCTTAGTCCTTGCAGGAGTTCTTACTCAGGAAGTTGCCATCGAGCATATTGATTGGAATACTCTGGGCCTATTAATTGGAATGATGATTATCGTAGGGATTACGCGGAAGACGGGCGTCTTCCAGTATCTAGCTGTCAAGGCAGTTCAAATTTCCAAAGGAGAACCCATACGGATACTAATTTCCTTGGCCACAATTACGGCAATTCTTTCGGCCTTCCTCGATAATGTCACTACAGTATTACTTATTGTTCCCATAACCTTCACAATCGCAGGAAGTATGGGACTAAACCCAATCCCCTTCCTCATGAGTCAGATCTTAGCAAGTAATATTGGCGGAACGGCTACATTAATCGGAGACCCTCCAAATATTATGATTGGAAGTCAGACTCATCTTGGGTTTATGGATTTTTTAGTTAATCTGACTCCTGTGATTATTGTCATCCATATTGTTACTATGCTCATTTTCTATTTCCTCTATCGTAATCAATTAAAAGTGAGCGATGAGGTCAAACAAGAAGTTACGCAAGTTAACCCGCTTGAAGAAATCAAAGATTATGCGCTCTTAAAGAAGAGTCTTCTCGTTCTCGGTTTGACAATCCTTGGGTTTATACTACATCAGATGTTACATTTGGAATCCGCCACGATTGCACTGTCAGGCGCAGCTCTTTTGATGCTCATCTCAAAGCAGGAACCAGAAGAGATATTTCTCTCAATCGAATGGCCTTCACTCTTCTTTTTCGCAGGGCTATTCATCGTCGTCGGTGGGTTAGTTGAGACTGGATTGATTAACCGACTTGCTCAATGGGCACTCAATGTGACTGCTGGGAACTTCAAACTCACCGGAATGCTCATTCTATGGCTCTCGGCCATTGCCTCCGCCTTTGTGGATAATATCCCCTTTGTAGCAACGATGATTCCGTTAATCCATCAAATGGGAACCCTTGGTGGATTATCTCCTGAAGCTCTCGAACCACTATGGTGGGCCTTATCTCTTGGAGCCTGCCTCGGTGGGAATGGAACGATTATTGGAGCTTCAGCCAATGTCATTGTGGCGGGTTTAGCAGAAAAGAATGGCTACAAATTAACTTTCGTTGGCTTTATGAAACTAGCTTTCCCCCTAATGCTTCTGTCTATTGTCTTTGCTATGGGATATCTCCTTGTGTTCTTCTTCTAGACTAAAGAATTTCAGTTCGCTACTCTTCGCTACACTTTCTTGCTTCTGCTGAATCATTTAGAAACATAATCTTGAGTTTTCTTCAAAATTATGTTAACCTATTTCTAATGTAAGCGAGAGCAAAGGCTCTTTAGAGATTTCTGATTGAGGGAATCCTAATGAGGGCCTTTTTCTGTTTTTTTATAGAAAACAAGGAGGTAAATCATATGGATATCTTCGGCTTAAACGTTTTTAATGATGCAGCAATGCGAGAACGATTACCCAAATACACGTATAAAGCTTTGCGGAAAACAATTGACGAAGGACTTCCTCTTAAACTAGAGATTGCTGAGGTTGTCGCCAACGCAATGAAAGACTGGGCTATAGAAAAAGGAGCTACACACTATACCCACTGGTTCCAACCTATGACAGGTTTCACAGCGGAAAAACATGACTCCTTCATTTCCCCTACGGACGATGGACGTGTCATCATGGAGTTCTCAGGCAAAGAGCTCATTAAAGGGGAGCCTGATGCCTCCTCCTTCCCGAATGGCGGAATACGTTCAACCTTCGAAGCACGGGGATATACCGCTTGGGATTGTACCTCTCCCGCCTTTTTACGTGAAGACGCTGGGAAGGTTATTCTCTGCATCCCTACAGCCTTCTGTTCCTATACAGGTGAAGCCCTCGATAAAAAGACTCCACTCCTTCGATCGATGGAAGCACTCTCTGTTCAAGCACTACGCATTCTCCGCCTCTTTGGAAATACCACCGCTACCCGGGTCACCCCTACTGTAGGTGCTGAGCAAGAGTACTTTCTCTTGGATAAAAAATATTATCAAAAGCGCTTAGATCTCATGTTGACTGGTCGTACTCTCTTCGGAGTCCTTCCTCCCAAAGGACAAGAGATGGAGGACCATTATTTCGGTAAGATAAACGAGCGGGTATCGGCCTTTATGCAAGACCTTAATATTGAGTTATGGAAATTAGGTGTTTCTGCCAAGACCCAGCATAAGGAAGCTGCACCTGGTCAATATGAAATCGCTCCTATCTTTTCAACGACTAACATTGCAACTGATCACAATCAACTCGTTATGGACAGCTTACACAAAATAGCAGATCGTCATGGAATGGCTTGTCTCCTACACGAGAAACCTTTTACGGGTGTTAATGGCTCAGGTAAACATAATAACTGGTCCATGAGTACGAATGATGGAATCAATCTATTAGAGCCCGGGAAAACACCCCATGAGAATGCTCAATTTCTCACCATCTTGTCCGCAGTTATCAAAGCGGTAGACGATTATGCTGAGCTTCTCAGGGCCTCTGCTGCTAATGTAGGGAATGATCACCGTCTCGGAGCCAACGAAGCCCCTCCAGCTATTATCTCTATCTTCCTTGGCGAACAACTTTCGGATATCATTGAGCAACTTAAAAACGGCGGCCCCAAGAATTCTAAGCAAGGGGGAAGCCTAACTGTCGGAGTAAGTACTCTGCCGTCCTTACCCAAGGATTCGACGGATCGCAATCGTACTTCGCCCTTTGCCTTTACCGGAAACAAGTTTGAATTCCGTATGGTTCCCTCCTCCCTTTCAATCGCTGGGCCAAATGTAGTTATCAACACGATTGTCGCAGAGGTTCTGTCTCAGATTGCCGATCGCCTCGAAAAAGCAGAGGACTTCCATCACGAACTTCGCGCAATTCTTAAGGAAATCGCCTTGAATCACTCGCGGATAATTTTCGACGGAAATGGTTATTCCGAAGAGTGGGTTAAGGAAGCGGAAAAACGCGGATTGCCCCATAACCGTTCGACTGTCGAAGCAATTCCCGCTTTAATCAGCGACAAATCCATTCAGCTCTTCGAAAAGCATGCTGTTTTCAGCTCGACAGAACTTCATTCTAGATATGAGATTTACTTGGAACAGTATTCAAAGAGTATCAATATCGAAGCCCAAACTATGATCGATATAGCAAGAAGGCAAATTCTCCCTAGTGTTATGCGCTATACTACTGAACTTGCTCAATCGATCAACTCGATTCGCTCGGCTTGTGCAGAGGCTGAAGTTTCTACTCAAACCGCTTTGTTGAAGGATATCTCTTCCCTTCTCAAAGAATTAAATGAAAAGATTGATAAACTCCAAGACACCACCTCGAAAGCTAAAGAAATCCATGGAGATGCTAATCGCCAAGGGATTTACTGTCGCGATTTTGTCTTCACAGCAATGAGCGATTTAAGGAATGTCGCAGATAAGTTGGAAGTTCTGGTGGATTATGAACTTTGGCCACTTCCTTCTTATACTCACATGCTTTTTATGCTTTAATCTAATGGTGAGAAGAGGCCCAATGTTAAAATGACATTGGGCCTTTTTTTAACTCGTTAAATTCTTATCTTGTGGTTTCCCCTTATTACCATCATTATTCCAGCTACGACCTATTTCAAAGCATGTTAAAAAGATAAAAATCACGCCGATAAACAAGGACCCTGTGGCAACGCTCAGAGAGGTTACCTCATCCATGGAGTTGATCCACAGTTTTCCAAGAAACAACTCTGGAATCAGAATCCAGCCGTGGATTCCCTCTTTAAATCCAGTAAAACGCCATGAAGTATAGCTAATGATTAAAATTGCCGAACTTAAGCCAACGGTAATAAAAAGCCAGGTTTTAAGGGATAAATCTGGAGCCCACCCCAAAACAACACATGCAAAGCCATAACCTACAGAAAATATGATTACGATAACAACTCCTATCAAACCCAGGATTACATTTAAAAGATCTTTAACCATTGTTTCCTCCTCATTTATTTAAGGAATCAACTATTACCTTCTTTGAACCTTTATTTTTTAACCTATCAAAAATGGCGCAGTGAAAATTTCATTCTTTTTTAGATATTCCTTTTATCTCTGAAATATTCCATCCCAAAGAAGAGACTAGTGAGTTCAGTTTGCTGTATTAATTAAAACAAACTTCTTACTTAAAATCTGGATAAGCAATGCTGGGTCTCGAAATTGCAACTTCATCTAAGAATCAGAGGATGTCCGTACGCGGTTGGTGATATAATAGAAGTGCCCTTCAGGGCATAAGAAACGTTTCAAGGAGGTTCGCTATTATGACACGTAAAGTTCTACACACCGATAAAGCTCCTCAGGCCATTGGCCCTTACTCCCAAGGGATTCAAGTTGGGAATTTAGTTTTTACTTCTGGTCAATTACCACTTAATCCAGAATCCGGAGAATTGGAAGGCGAAATTCAAAAGGCAACCCGACAATCGCTTGAGAACATCAAAAATATCCTAGAAAGCGCCGGAACTTCAATGGACAAAGTGGTTAAGGTCGTTATTTTCCTTCGTGATATGAACGACTTTGCTGCAATGAATGAGGCTTATGGGACCTATTTCCCCACGAATCCGCCTGCACGTTCGGCAGTACAGGTAGCCCGCCTTCCTAAGGATGCAATTATTGAGATTGAGGCTATTGCCTTAGCTTAAAGAAAAGAATAAGATCTTTGCAAAAACACCCTGATGCTTAACTTAAGTCAGGGTGTTTCTTTTTTCGAAGTGAAATTTTTTCCTTTCACTATATAAATAAGACAAATAACACATACTAAGGTAAATCTGTCAAAGAGGTGCTTTAGTATGCTAAATGAGTTGATGCTCCGTCTGATGAATCCTTTAACTGATAATATGTTAAAGACTATGTTAACTGAGCCTTATCCCAATAATCCCTTGGTCATGACAACAACCTTCGAGAAGCTCTCTCTACGAGCTGTTCTTGAGGCTGGCATTCGGGCTGAAACCGGGCAACCCCTATCAAGACCACTCGGAAGCCCACTTCGCTTATCACCCTGGGAACAGCTTTTACTTAACCCAAGACAATTGTTTGAACTCCCTACTCCTGATGAGACGACGATTGAAACGTCAGTGACCATCGGTCCCCGTGCTAAAAAACCACTTAACCTTGAGACGCCGATTCTAATCACTGGCATGTCCTATGGTGGCTCCCTTAATTTGCCGATGAAAGTTGCTCTAGCTAAAGGAGCCTCAAGTGCTGGGACTGCCACAAATACTGGAGAATCTGCTGTTTCTCAAGAAGAACGTGAAGCTGCCAAATTCTTGATCGGTCAATACAATCGAGGAGGATGGTTAAATTCTCCTGAGCAACTCAAACAAGTCGATGCCATCGAGGTTCAACTTGGGCAAGGGGCTTGGGGAGGTGCGGTCTCTTCTTCTGTAGATGAAAGTACTATGGATGAACACCTTCGCGAACTGTGGAAAGTAGATGAAGGCGGAAGTACCGGAAAGAAATCCCGACTTCCAAATATCGACACCCCAAAGGATATCGTCGATTTAATTAACAAGCTAAAAAAGGATTACGAAGTTCCCGTGGGGATCAAAATAGCAGCGACCCATTTCATGGAAAAGGAACTCGAAGTGATTGCCGAAACACAAGCAGACTTTATCGTCATCGATGGTCAAGAAGGGGGTACTGCTGCAGCAGCACCTACCTTAGAAGATGATATGGGGCTTCCTACTTTATTCGGGTTGGGTCGAACGATTAACTGGCTCAGACAACAAGGAATACGGAATCGCTTTACTGTGATTGCTGCGGGTGGCTTCAGGACCCCTGGAGAGATGCTTAAAGCACTTGCTTTAGGAGCCGACGCAGTTTATATTGGCTCCATCGCCATTCTTGCAACACTTCAAAGTCAGATCACCAAAGCTCTACCTGAACATCCCGCTCATCAGCTAGCTCTCTATGATGGAATGCTCAAGGAGGAATTCGACATTGAAGAAGGAAGCAAACACTTAACGAATTTCCTCTTCTCTTGTCTAGCAGAAATGAAAATGGCACTCCAAGCCATGGGAAAAACAAAAATCACCGATTTGGGTCGGGACGACTTGGTCTGTCTAAACTCGGAGCTCGCACGAAATCTACATATCGGCTATGTAGGAGAACCATCTGCCACGAACTGGGGAATGGCTCCTATCGCTGCAAAATAATTACTGTCCAGTAGTGTTCAGATAGTCCTACCTCGGGAGGACTATCTTTTTTCATGCGGCTTGGGCGAAACCCTCACCCGGGTTTCGTCACTAGATACTTTCGTACTTATAGAAGATAGGTGCCTTACGGCTGGTAGTCATCGGATAAAAGAAAAAAGGAGGGAATTACTCCTCCTTAAGAATTTACTATGCTATTCTGTTATCTTATTCGTTAGTGGCTGCAGCTTCTGTAACGTTAACTTGTCCTTCATAAGAAGCAAGAACTTGACTTTCCTTATCATCGGTTGCGACCGTTAGGACTTCCAAAGTGTATTTATAGGTGCCGACCTTGTTAAAGGTTGCCTTAAATTTGCTGGCTGCACTGATGAAGGGGAAACCGCTTTGAGGACCATAAAGAGCACTTTTATTCTCATCTAAAGCTAAATCCTTATAGGTTCCATCATTCTCAAGATACTGAAGAGCAACATCATTTTTATCGCCATCAGTTAAGGTTAATTTAACGAGGACCTTTGTGGTCGCTGCATCAGGAGTAGCTACAAAACTATTGGGTGCAGTCGTTACCTCGAAGTCTGCTGTCTCACCGAGTTTTAACTCGTTAGCGAGGCCTGAAGTGATTGCCGGCGCTGCAAGGAGTTTGCTATCACCAGACAATTGAGTGTTCTGAACGGTAAATTTACGTCCATCTTGGTATTCGATTGTGATGACCGCTTTGCTAGGAACATCCTCAACTGTTCCGTTGAAAGCACCATAAGTCCAGTAGCCATCATTTTCAAAAGGTCCGTTGATATTAAACGGGGAAGAGAGTTGCTTGCTTGTTAATTCAAAGAGCTTAGTGTTCTGCTTACGAGTAGCCGTGTTCTTAGCGAGCAAGGTGTCAACTTTTTTATCATCCGTTTTATACAAGCTCACTTCGATGCTCTCTAAATCTGCCGGATCCTTATCTTGTAAAGCGAAGCCTACGTTATAGCCGTTGACACCGGATACTTGCATAACTCCAAAATCTTGGGGTTTTACATGGTTCAAGGCTTCCTTATTTAAGTCTTCGGGATTTCCAGTAACGTTTGTATTCTCAACCTTATAGACGCTACCATCAAGGTAGGTGACAGTGATTTCAGCCTTTGTAGGAATGTCCAGAATCGTACCGTTATATTGTCCATACGTCCAGTAACCATCTGCGGTGAAGTTTCCATCAATATTGAATGGGGTGGAAAGTTGGGTTGCAGTAGGATAGGAATTAAACAGTTTATTAAGACTTGCATTTTTGGCGAGAACCGTATCCCCTTTATACAGGGTCACTTCTACTTTGTCTAAATCTCTAGCTGTCTTTCCATCAACCAGTTCAAACCCTACACTGTAACCGTTCACACCAGAAAACTGCATGACCCCGAAGTCTTGGGGACGAACATGGTTAAAGGTTAAAGCCTTATCTGTTACGACAGTGGAGCCCCCTAGAGCTACAATGCTATTAGTCTTTAATTTAGGAAGTAAATAATTCTCGGCTTCCTTGCTAAGCTCAGTATTTGCCAAAACGATAGGAGAGTTAGTTTTAGCAGCAAGAGAAGAAGCGACTAATGCATCAGCAAGATGATCATCTTGTCCGTTAGCGACAAATACCTTATCATACTGCAGTTCAGGGAACTTTTTCAGCACTTCAAGATTTGTTGCGAAACGATCTTGTCCGAAAATACGATTCTTGCTTTCCCCATCTTGACCAGGGAGTTTATCATAAGTTGTCTTATCAACGAGAGTTTCTCCACCTAAGACATAGGTTTCTTTGACTTGATCTTCAATACTTGCAAGGTAGTCTGCTTCAACCTTAGGAAGTCCATTTGGGTCTGCTAGAAGGATCGGCATATTCTTGGCTGCAGCAATCGAAGCTACAGAGAGAGCATCCGCATAGGTGTAAGCAGTTGTGACCATAATCCCGTTTACATCTTTTAGCTGCTTCGCGATTTTTGTCGCGGTCTCAAAACGATCCTGTCCTCCTAATTCGTCCTTAACCGTAATATCTAATTCATTATCTTTGAAAGCTTTGAGCAACGCGTCTTTTTTAATGACACCACTTACCGTATAAACCTCTTCAACGCCTAGAGTTTTAAGAGCATCTATAGTTGCTTTAGGAACACTATCTCCGTAAGTTAAGAGAATCGGGGCATCAATTGCCTTGGCAAAAGGTGCTGCTGTCAAAGCATCCACTAAATTCTCATCCATACCAGGTGCTAAGATAGCTACCTTTGAAGTCTCCCAACCTTGTGTAGCTACATTTGCTGAAGTCTCAAAACGAGTAGCTCCATAAAGACGCTCAACCTGAGTCTTTGCTTCACCACTTGTTCCATTGGTCGCTGCCAATGCTGCTGCAGGAAACGCAGTTCCTAAAATCATGGTAGCTACGATAGCGCTAGACAAAACACGTGTTCTTGACTTTTTCATTAATGAATTTTCCCCCAATTAATATAGAATTAATATGTAACAAAAAGGGCAAAGGGCAAAGGGCAAATATATCGGTTAATTCATGAAAATTGAATCTTGATATACCTACAGTTGTCGTCTGCTACAATATAATAATAAACCTAAGTACAAGCCGATGCATTAGGAGTTTATTGGCAAATGTAAATTTACTAATTCATAGTTGAATAAACCACCGATATGTTTTACATTAGATTTCGGAATAAATTGGAAACATTTGCCATCGTCTTGAATACTCTGCAGTATAAATGCTCCCATTCTGAATAACGGGAGGGAAAGCAATGCAGCTTTTTTCTCAACCTGGATACTTTTCACAACGTAGAGAACAAATGCCATCAGTGCAGCCTATACAAAATGTCCAACCCATAAGTACACCAAAACCTATTCCCCAACCTCTTCAGAAGCCACTATCTTCATCCTCTCCCTTACCTTCTTCTGATTCCACTTCTCAATTGATACCTTCGAATAAATCAACGGAGCTGCCTAATCCAGTGCCCTTATTTCCGCAGAAAATCCTAGCCCCTAGTTCTCAGAACAACCCAACCCAAAGTTTTGATTTTGGTGCAGTTTTTCAACAGCAAGGTGTCAACTTTCTTAAAAATCTAGGTCCTGCTGTACTTCGAGAGTTCGGTCCCCCCCTCGCACGTCGGGTAGGTCCTCCTCTTGCTCGTCGAATTGGTCCTCCGATTGTACAAAGCGTTGGTCTACCGCTCGTAAAAAAAGTAGGCATCCCTTTAGCCAAAAGAGTATGCCTACCTTTAGTAAAAAAATTGGGTGGACTTATTTTAACCCGAATCGGATTCTAAGCTTTCTTCCAAAGCATAGTGGCCCCAAGGATAATAAGGACGAGGGGCCACATTTTACTTAGCGCGAACCACACTGGGAACCATTGATTAAGCAGGAAGAGTACGCCGAGAAGGATGAGGATACCCCCAGCTGTTTTATTCCGAGCAGAATATTTCTTTTCAAACCCATGGTCTGAATTTATCCCGAAACCCTTTGCAGTCTCCTGTACGTTCTGAACCACCTCATTAACAATTTCCTGTACGTTATCCCCTTGCCTACCATAAACATGATTATCTCCTCTGTCTCTTGGAATAATCACGAGAGCTGCGATATAAGCCAGGAATCCCACGCCTCCCATAAACATTGTTATGATTGCGATTAACCGAACGAGGGTTACATCCACATTAAAGTACTCGGCTAGTCCACCGCATACTCCTCCTAGCATCTTCTCCCTTGTCGAGCGATATAAACGATCTGCCATTGTATTTTCCTCCTGTCATTCATGCTGTAATCCTCAAATTCACCTCAAGAGTAGTAATAAATTTCATATTGAATTACTCTTTTAACAGTAAATACGGATGAACTCCTAAAAATGTTTCATAAATAATTAATCAAATTTTAATTTCCCCACTATTATTTCAAGACACTCTGATGCACTCTTATATGTATACATAATCTCTCTACCTTTTGTCCTTTTTAGTAGGCCAATCTCTTAATTTTATCCATAATACATAATATCTAATAGGTGAGTTTCAAGGAGGGAATTCTATGAAAAAGGAAAACCTGTTTTGGGGAATTGTCCTGGTAGGATTAGGTATTCTACTCTTAAGTTATAACTTCTTTGGATTCCGGCTTAATTCTATCCCCTCCCTTTGGCCCTTGCTCGTCATCCTCCTAGGTGCCTATTTTGAATGGGGTTACTTTAGTCAAAAAAAGAACCCCGGATTGCTTGTTCCGGGGGGGATCTTCCTAGTAACAGGATTAATTTTTGAATTTGAGACGCTGACACATTGGCATTATGCGGAATACACCTGGCCTCTCTACCTCTTAGCCGTGGCTTTCGGTCTTTTCCAACTCTATCTCTTTTCCGACCGTCCGCGTCTTCTTCTGATTCCTATCCTCCTTCTTAGTGCTGTGACCTTCTCAGCTTGCCTCACCATGATCTACGGCGCTCTTTCCCCAATTGTGAACTTTGGGCTGATTATCCCCCTGCTCCTAATTCTTATTGGGCTTATCATTATGCTCCGAAAATGAACCTATACTATCTCTGTTGTTGGATTTCGCCAACAATCATTTTACCTAGATCGGTGAGTGCTATGCTCCCCGTTTCTAATTCTGCGGTGTCAAATAGAAATCCCTCTTGACTCTTGCCTTCATTAATCATTTCCATAAAGTAGGTAAACGCAGGAGATTTCTTATAGTCCCCATAGTCATAGCTTCCCAATGGAATGTCATAATCTAAAGTAATCAATCCCTTTTCTTCTAAGGCCAAAAGTATTTTACCACGCTCTCTCACGGTGTTTATATCATCGTTCGTATGAGAGATAAGTACAGGCGTTAGTGCAACTACTTTTATTTCCTCTTCTGTGTTTATACCCATGACAAACTGACAGACAGGGAGATAATTGTGCCGCACCAGTTTAAACAAGATATCGGCTTCTTCATGGGATATCACCATTTCTGAATCGTGATGTTCGCAGCAGTCACCCTCATGATGACTATGATCGTGTGTGCAGCAATCGCTACTTTTCTCTTCCTGATCCATTTTTTTCCTCATTTCATATATAAAAAACTATTTACTTATGCTTAAGCTTTATTTCTACACGTTAATAAATAACTGATAAGGTGTCTCTCTCTAATGAAATTAGCATTATTTCAAGTATAACTTATAAAGAACTTGTGTCCCACTATTCTCTTCGCCCTCAGAGACTAGTTGCTCATAAAGCGACTTCGTGAGTTCTAACCCAGGAGTCATTAAGCCCATTTCCTTAGCAGACTCCAGAGCAATGTTCATGTCTTTAATAAAGTGCTTTACATAAAATCCTGGCGTAAAATCCCCTTTAATCATCCGTGGACCTAGGTTACTTAAGGACCAACTTCCTGCCGCGCCGCCGGAGATACTATCTAGAACTCGACTTGGGTCAAGCCCTGCCTTTTTTGCATAGGCAAGGGCTTCACTTACACCAATCATCCCTGACGCAATCGTAATCTGATTGCACATCTTAGTATACTGTCCAGCACCAGCAGGACCTTGGAGAATGATATTAGTCCCCATCGCTTCGAAGATTGGCTTGACCTCCTCGAAAACCTTCGGCTCCCCACCAACCATGATAACGAGTTTGCCCTCCCTTGCTCCGATATCTCCTCCGGAAACTGGCGCATCCAAGGTTTCTATCCCCTTAGCTTTCCCCGCTTCAGCTATTTTTTTCGCCAAAAGCGGGCTTGAGGTCGTCATATCAATCAGGATACTGCCTACCTTGGCATTGGGGATAAGACCCCCTTCACTTAAGTACACCTCTTCAACATCCTTAGGATAGCCGACAATGCTAATTACTACATCACACTTTGACGCAAGTTCAGAAACTGTATCTGCCCATCCAGCACCAAGCTTAAGAAGTTCCTCTGCACTTGCTTTCGTCCGATTATATACCGTCAAGGAATAACCGGCTTTCATGAGGTTCTTAACCATACTTCTTCCCATTACTCCAGTGCCAACAAAACCAACCTGGAGGTTTTCTTTATTCAGTGACATTATAATCTCTCCTTTGTTCATATACAGGAAAATTTTCTATTACCATTATATCAGGTTGCCCTTCGGGAAGAAAACCAGGTTATTCCACTATCGGATAAGAAAAAAGGGATAGCTCCAAGAATTAGAGCTATCCCTACCCTTTTTAAATCTTACCCTTTCCCACCCTTGAATTCGGGCAGTGGCATCCCAAGTATCCTGAGATAATGATAAGCCTCTCTTAAGACATGATCAGCAAGCAAGGCAGTAATAACCGATTTCAACCCACACTCTAAGATTAACTCGGTCCCTGTAGCCTTAAAATTCTTAATCTCTTCTGTAGCTCTGATACTTTCATTTGTAATTTGTATGAGATTTGGCCTCGGTTGTACTCCGTCTTTGAATTGCTTTTCGAGATTCTTAAATTTCTTAGCTAGCATATCAGCTTTATCAATCATGTTTTCTTCCGCTGGGTCAAGCATCTGCCGAATGACTTCAGCATGCTCTTTCATGATATGGTTCCAAAACATTTCCATCTCTACCTTATGGAAGGTGGGGTCAATGATTTGATGGCTTTGCAACCTTTGAATGTGTTTCATATACATTCTGGTTTCGTCCATCTGGTGCTTAAAGATTGAGGGATAGTTGTGTGTGTATAGGCAGCATCTTTGAACGACTTCGTTATATATCCGTTCCGCAAATACATATAAAGAATAAGCACAAGCTAAAGCTTTTTCATGAAGGGCACACACACTTTCTTCGATACCGGGTTCACAGGGGACCATGGCCATACCCATCCCCATGAAGGGCTGCAAATTCATTTCCTCTACAGTTAAGGGGGTGGCTATTGCTATTCCACTCAGTTCCTGAACTTTCTGCTCTGCCATCAAGGTTTTATCGGTGAAGAGCTCCCCTGATTGTAAAACCTCTCTACTTATCAATCCATTGGCTAGGCATATCGTCTCGTGTAAAATCTCTTCGAACTGACATTTGAAGGCGTCCGCCTCCTGGATACAGGCGACATCTTTACACTCGAATCCGTCCTCCATGAAAATTGCGTGCTCTTTCATAATCCGTGCCCAAAAAAGATGAAGTTCTAAAGATTCCCGGATAAAGTCGCCGGTCATTGGCATGGTACTCATACTCGTGACTCCTTTCCTACACGCCCCACTCGCACAGTTTTCCTGTCACAGCATATTCACCTGGCATCACTCCTGTCACTGTTGGCGCCTTCCTCTTTCTTCCAAGAAAAACGGATACATTTTAAGGAAGAAAGAGACCACGAACAAAACTACCCCAAAAGGAAGCAGGCCGAGGGCCATTTCAACAAACGTAGGAAAATAGGGCCATGAACTCACAAAGGTGGGGCCTTCTGGTTGATATTGTCCCAACGCAACGGGGTAAGCCCAATTCTCAATTCCAGTGCCATTGATATTTAGGCTTAAGGGAATTGCATTAAAAGATGGGAACATCAGCATCATTCGATGGGCAAAGACTCCAATGAAGAGTAGCACACATCCAAGGATTAGGGATTTCCGAGAGCTTTTCCCCCGAGGAGTGAAGAAATAAATCATTGTAAAACCAGGCAATAGAATTTCGGTTGCATAGACAAGACCATACCGTCCAAAAACAAGGGAGAAAATCTCATGGGCCTCTGCGCCTCCCCACCAGCCATGAACGATTAGATCCATAGCCGCAAAGAAGAAGTGAAGAACCAATGCTCCAGCGACGATGCTGGCCAAGGTTTTAAAGGCATCATGATATTCATCAAAGCTATCTTTGCCAGCAAAGAGTATGGAAATCAAAAGTACCAAGGCTGTTCCTGAAGCAACGGCGACAGCAACAAAGTCAGGAGGAAGAATTGCCGTATTCCACCAACCGCGTGAGGCTTGAGTGGCAAAGATCAGAGCGGTAACTGTATGGATAAGTACCGCAAAGGGGAGCCCAATAATTGAGACTCGCTTGGACCACTTTTTCGAAAACGTTTGAATCTCCTCGAAGGTATTCTTCTTTGTCCACCCATTTAAAAAGCCCCTGCCTTCCTTTTTCCATTCCGGAAGGAGTTGGACATAGACACTTAAGAATGTCACGACGAGATAAGCACTAATAACGATGACATCCCAAACAAGGGGTGAACGGAAATTGGGATGAAGAAACATATTATAGATACGATCGATACGCCCCATATCCGGTAGAATCATCGCCCCCGCCCCAAGTGAACAAGCAAAAGCCGATAGGGAGGCAATCTTGGTCAAGGGCTTTAAATTTGTGAGATTGAAGAGATAGACTGAAGAGGAAACGATGAGGCCCCCTGCCGCTATTCCAACGAAGAAAGCGAAGGTTGCAATGTAGAGTCCCCAGCTAAAGGGGTTTCGCATATTTGTGACGATGAGGCCTTGCTTCAGCTGGAAGCCCCATGCGCTTAAACTTACCAAAAGAAAGACAACAGCAAGCACTAGCACACCATTAAGTCGTTTATTCGGAACTGTCACTGTTGCTGTAGAAACCGAATTGTTAAGTGCCACATCCTACACCCTTTCATTAAGTATTTGATTAGTCGATTCGTTACGATTGTGCTGGGAACAGGCATAAATGCCTCTTTACCGATTCGGTTTACTTGCAGGGAGATAATAAACCTTCGGCTTTGTCCCCAACTCTTCCTTGAGCCGGAAAGCCTGACGATCACGGATCAAGCGACTTACTTCAGAGTCCGGATCATCCAGATCACCGAAAGTTCGAGCTTTCGAGGGGCAGGAACGGACACAAGCTGGTTTTTCGCCTTGCGAGGTGTATTGGAAACAGAAGGTACACTTCTCGACGACCCCTTGCGGTCGATTAGGTGTGTAAACAAGTTGACCTTCCTTATCCCTAACTTCGGCAGGATATCCATAATCATAACCCTCTTGGTACCCGACCCGTTCCTTTGTTTTTCTTGGGTCCTCCCAGTTAAACTGCCGTACATTGTAAGGACAAGCCGCGATACAATAGCGACATCCTATACAGCGGTCATAATTGACAAGAATGACGCCCCGTTCATCGGTATAGGTCGCACCGACAGGACAAACCTTTTCACAGGGAGCGTTATCGCACATCTGACAAGATACAGGGAGAAAATTCATCTGTAAATTCCCCTCTTTACCCACAGCTGCCTGATGATAGGAGCTTCCTGGAGTGAATACTCGATTCCACCATGTCCCCGGGGGTTGCGCATTATGGGATTTACACGCAACCGCACACGTACGACACCCGATACATTTATCTAAATCAATCACCATTCCCATTCTCATTTTGCATCACCCACCTTTTTAACATCACAGAGGCATTCATTCCAAGCGGTATTGGGAGCCCATATTCCCGGAACAAAATACACTTCATGAGTCGGTTTTATGAACGGATAGGTTAGGGAGTTATAGGAAGTTCCTTTGAGATACCGACTCCACCAGCCTTCTTCAAAGACGGCCACTTTTCGACCCGCTCCTGGATCCACGACAGCGAAAGCTATTACTTTTCCCCTATCATTATAGATTTCGACTTCGTCCCCCTCCTGAATTCCTTTTTCGGATGCATCAGTGGGGTTCAGCCAAACGTGAGGCTTACCCTCTTGAAGTTCGTTCATCCAGATATTATTCGAATGGGTCGAGTGTACTCTGTAAATGGCATTCCGAGTGATAAAGGTAAAGGTGTATTTTTCGCGAGCTTGTGGATTTAAAGCATACTCGCTTTCCTCAAAGGGTGGCTTATGAACAGGCAAGGCTTCCCCAGCTTGAAGGAAGGGATCCTCATCTTTATAGAACTCAATCCGCCCACTTTTCACAAATTGAGCTGTCTGTTCAAGTTTGGCTGGAAGGCTTTCCGGTGGGAACGGCCGTTTAAACTGGATTTGCTCATAAAAGGGAATCTGGCGATTTCCAGGGACTTCAGATTTTAAACGAACGGGTCCCTTTTTCAGTTGTTCCAGTGTAATTCCCTCAACGTTAGGTCCTCCAGTCTTCAGCATCAGTTTAATGGCCTCCTCCGCTGCCTGATCAGGGTCAAGTCCGGGATAGAAGTATTTCTCAAACTCAGGATTTAAGCGTTTTGCAAGTTCCCTCATAATCCAGAGCTCAGGTTTTCCTTCATAAACGGGTTTGATGGCTGGTTGCTGAAGCTGCAAATACGGATGGACGGGACTCGCTACAAGATCTGTCTTCTCATACCAAGTCACAGCGGGTAGTACCGCATGGCTATACTGACAACTTGTGGTCATCTGGAAATCCATAGTTGCCACGAATTCGAGCTCCCCAGATTCAACCATTTCCCGAAGTTTGTTGGACATGTTGTGCTGGTCAAAGGGATTTCCCCACCCGAAAATTAAGGCCTTAATTCCATGTTCCGGATACTTGGCCTTCATCGTTTTTGTGGGGCCGTTTAATACATAAAGAAAGGGCAACCAGTTTTGCTTACGGCCTTCTGGAACCCACCACTGGGCGACTTTAAGACGGATTCTGTATTGTCCGGCATAAGTCGAGATCCCTGCGCCTGAATTTCCGAGGTTCCCCGTTAAAGCATTGATTAGCGCAAGCGCTCGTCCCTTCAAATCCCCATGGTACCATTGGTAATTACTCGCACCATAAATAATATGAAGTGGCTTGGTCGTTGCCATTTCTCGAGCAATACGAAGGAGAGTATCCTTCTTAATTCCTGACTCTTTCTCTACTTCTTCAGGTGTATACTTTTTCAAGCTTTCTTTGAGCAGCTGAAAGGCTGGCTTCACTTTAATCTTTTCCCCATTTATAAGAGGAACCTCCACTTCACCCTCGAGAGCTATGTCGAAGGGAAGATCTAGCTTTTCTGGATGAACGGCGAGGAATTGCCCGTTATACGCGACATAGGCTTCCCGATAAGCTGGAATATCGCCGGTTTTGGTAAGTCCCTGTACCTCCTCAGCTTTGAGGCGCTTTCCATTATCTGTGCGGACAAGAAGAGGCATATCGGTAAAGGTTTTGATGAACGTTTCATCATAGAGTTTCTCATCAAGGATTACTTTAGAAATCCCAAGCGCAACCGCTGCATCACTGCTCCCTTTAATCGGTATCCATTCATCCGCTTTAGCAGCTGTCGGACTATAGTTGGGGTCAAAGACTGCAATCTTCGCCCCACGGTTTCTTGCCTCAACGAGGAAATGGGCATCTGGAAGGCGGGTCGCCATAATGTTGGAACCGAAGATTGCGACATAGCGCGAATTTAACCATTCACGCGGTTCAAGTTCTTCCGTCTGTACCCCAAAGGTCATCGGCCAGAACATCGGTAGATCGCCATTTTGGTCATAGGCATGATGGATGTTCCAACCCGCTAAGGTGGCTAAACGAGATACGGCTCCCTTATGTACATATCCTGTCCCACCGACTTGGAAGGCCACGCCAATCGATTCCGGACCATATTTTTCAGCAATTTCCTTAAGTCTCTTTGCTGTAAAGTCTAAGGTCTCCTCCCACGTTGCTTTTTGCAGATGATTCGAACCCGGTTTACCCTTCTGAATGAGTGGGGTTTGTAAACGGTCAGGCCCATAAACGAGGTTCATCATAGACAATCCCTTGAGGCAGCCCCGGGGATTATACTCTGGATCGGGATAGTCGGCCGCTTGCACAATAGCCTTAATCTCGTTATCCTCTACGAGGGCATTCATCCCACAGGCACCCGTACAATTCGGAGAACACGTCGTCCGAATGGTCTTAATATTTGGAGTCGTAGCTCCCTCCTCTGCGATAACCTTCTTTGCAAATCCTGCGGCTCCAACCGTTCCGATTACAACCCCTGTAGCAGCCGTCGCTTGAAGAAATTGACGCCGTGATAGCTTAACTTTACTTTTTTCCACTTCTAATCACTCCAATATTCGGGAATTAAATTACTATTCATGCCAGCTCACCCACAAGGTGATTATTAAATAATATAAGCAAAAATCATGCCAATGGTTACATTCTTAAAAACTCAGATTTATCTGGTCATTGAAGAGTTATTTGGTATGGGGGATTTTTCCATGCGTAGAATTTATAGAAACTACTCTCTAAAAAACAAGAAACCCTCTAAAAATTTAGAGGGTTCTTGAAGTATTACAGAGTAATTAGAGCTTTTTCAATTCGGCAAGCGGAAACTTTCAAAATAGGTTGTTTTGATAAAGGATCAACCCAGTCAAGTGTCAAATGATTGGCAGCTTGCTTAAGATGAGCCTCGTGAGGATCTAAATCCCCAAAATGAAAGGGTACAAAAATCTGTCCAGGGCTTACTGTATTCTTTAAGTGAGCGACGACCTTGATCCACCCCCGTCGTGAAATGACCCGTACTATTTCGCCTTCTCTAATGTCCAGGTCTTCAGCATCTTTAGGGTGAAGCTCAACAAAGCCTTCCGGCGCTGCTATGTTCAGTTCCGAGATACGCTTAGTCTTCGTGCGAGTATGATAATGCTCAATCATCGAACCCGTATTAAGCCAGAAAGGGTAGTCCAAATCGGGGATCTCTGGAGGTTGCTGATAAGGGACCGCCCAAAGCTTCGCACGCCCTTCTAAATTGTTAAACTCACCATATCCTTGAGCGATAACAGCGGAAGTATTGAATACCCCATTGGTGTAGAGGCGAGCCGTTCCAGGATGACTAATATCTGGACATGGCCAACGAATTCCCCGTTCTTTTTCCAGACGCCAATAATTCATTCCGGACATGTCATTGGGTCTACCTTTGGAGAGTTGCTTCCATTCATTAAAAACCTCTTCAGGTTCGCTCCAAGAAAATGCCTCACCTGCCCCTAGACGTTGCCCCACTTCTTGGAAAATTGCGAGATCTGCTTTTCCTTCACCTGGCGGCTCCACGGCTTGGTAGCCAATATTCACACGTCGCTCTAAATTGGTATACGTACCTGTTTTCTCGCCCCACTGTGCTGCAGGAAGAAAAATATCGGCATACCGAGCTGTTTCCATAGGATAATAGACGTCTTGTACGACAAGAAAAACTCGGTCGAGATGCTCCCTGACCTTTCCTTGATTAGGGAGAGACACTGCAGGATTCGTTCCGATAACCCATAAAAAATCAAGTTTCCCCTCACCGATGAGTGCCATCATCTTCATAATGTCATTCGTTTGATAGGGAATCTTCTCCTGATCTAGCTTCCAGACTTCAGACACTTCCTGGCGATGTTTTAGATTCGCAGGATTACGAAACCCAGGCAAATAAGAATTCCCTCCAACCTCACGGTTACTCATTGCGGTCGATTGACCAGTTAAGGAAAAGGGAGCACAACCCGGCTTTCCAATTTTACCGGTGATAAGGTGAAGGGTGTTGATCAGAGTTGCGGTGTCTGTGGCAGACATACTCTGGTTGACTCCTTGGCAATAAAGGGTCGTCACTCTCGAGGATTGACCAAAAAGAAGAGCCGCTTTCTCAATCAAATCAGCCGGGATCCCTGTCAACTCTTCTCCCCGTTCAGGAGAATAGTCTTGCACGAGCGTCTTTAATTCTGAAAACCCACGGGTATGTGCTTCAATCATCTCTGAATCAATCAGATTTTCCCGTATGAGCACATGAATCATGGTATTGAGTAAGGCTACATTTGTACCCGGTCGCAAAGCGAGATGAAAATCTGCAACTTGTGCAGGTAGTGTAGCTCGCGGGTCTGCGACTATAATCTTAGTTCCATTTTCAGCACGAAAATGAAGAATACGTTGCCAGAGTTGTGGATGCATCTCGGCTGGATTCGAGCCTAAAATGAATAGAACTTCCGCCTGATCCAGATCCTCACAACAACCAGGAGGACCATCCGTTCCAAAGGAGCGCATATATCCTTGAACAGCTGATGCCATGCAGATACGCGTATTTGAGTCGAAATTCGTGGTTCCGATGACACCCTTAGCCAGTTTCCCCAGCGCATAATACTCTTCCAACAGGAGTTGGCCCGTGTGGTATACACCAATGGCATCTGAGCCTTTCTCCTTAAGCACATCCTGCATTTTCTTAACAAGGTAACTCAAGGCTTCCTCCCAGGTCACTGGCTCCAGTTTTCCGCTTTTACGGATCATAGGGGAAGTTGCACGTTCCGGGTGATGAAGAATTTTCCACTCATATAGCCCTTTTACACAAAGCTTTCCTCGATTGACTGGAGAATCTGGATTTCCTTCTACAGCTACGGCTTCTCCATCTTTAACTCCGATATAGAGACCACATCCTACAGCACAATAACCACAGGTAGAATAGACCCATTTATCTACATCGATATCTGGATTAAAATTGTTGGGTAATGAGTCCATGAGTTGATTAATTGTATTTCTTAGCAGGTTTGTCATACGACTTTGGTCTCCTTAGTTAACATCATTCTTGAGATTACTGTCTTGTATCGAATTTGAGTACTTTTTTAATTTCTGATAAAGTCCTGATACATGGATACCAAGAGCTCGAGCGGCCGCTTGCTTATTCCCCCGGGTGAGGTTTAAAGCTCTCCCAATAGCCTCAATCTCCGCCTGAGCAATCGCATCTTCTAAAGAAATACACATCAAGTCTGGATTTTGTTGTTCTCGCATGCGGCTTTTTTGTTCTTGCTCAGTTACACCTTGAGGGGATACGTTTAATATATTCGTCGGCAAATGCCTGACATCGATCATATTTTCACTGGGTTCTAAAAAGTTAAACGTGTATTCCAAAACGTTTTCGAGTTCACGAACATTCCCTGGCCAAGGATAGGCACACAAGATTTTTTCCGCTGCTGGCGTTAACCCCTTTACAGGCTTTGCATATTTAGCCGAGAGTTTTTTCGTGATTTCTACAGTTAAGCGGCATATATCCATCGGTCGCTCACGAAGTGGTGGTAAATCTAAGCTAATTACAGCTAAGCGGTAATATAAATCTAATCGAAACTCCCCATGCTCAATAATCTTCAAGAGATCTCGATGGGTAGCAGCAATAATCCGAACATTGACAGTGAGGGTTTTATTCCCTCCAATTCGCTCAAAAGACTTTTCCTGGAGAACTCTCAAGATCTTAGCTTGCATGGTTAAAGGCATATCCCCAATTTCATCGAGGAAAATCGTCCCACCCTGAGCCAATTCAAACTTTCCAGGTTTTCCACCTTTGAGGGCGCCAGTAAAAGCACCTTCTTCATAACCAAACAATTCAGATTCAAGCAGATTTTCAGGAATCGCTGCACAGTTAATCTTAATAAACGGTTCTGCATTGCGTGGACTAAGCTGATGAATAGTCTGTGCTAAAAGGCCCTTCCCTGTGCCACTCTCCCCAGTAATCAATACATTGGCATCATGAAGTGCAACCTTCTGGGCCACTTGTTTAAGCTTAAGCATTACAGGGCTTTCTCCCTGAATTTCATCCAAGGAGGAACGCAGACTTCGCAGCTCAAGAAGTTCTTCCTTATAGAATAAAAGCTTGTTCTCCAACACTTGAATTCGGTCCGTGAGATTACGAAAGTCTTGACCCTCAATCCGATCACGCGAAAGGATTTTACTCATTCCTCCAATTATTTGACCTTGGGACAAGATCGGAACTTCTGAAAGTAAGAAGCCCTTCCCCTGATATTCGAGATTGATTTGAAGTCTAGATTTTCCTGAACGCAACACTTCCGAAATACGAGTAAAAGGAACGTTTTTCTGAAGAGACATGCCTAATAATTCTTGTGAAGAACTCCCCAGAATCTGGTGATAGTCTTCATTCATGAAAACAACTCGTCCTTGACGGTTGACCACAGCAAAACCCAAGGGGAAGTCGGAGAGAATTCCTTCATAAAGGTCAATTAAGACATTACGGTTTCCCTTCTCCTCGTGAGTATTAGATTCTAGTGGCTCAACTGTAATGATAACCCCTGAGAAGATCTCTGAATGTGATACCGGATGATAACTCACTTTGACCTTAACTAGATTTAAAAACGCCTCATGGCGAAGAGGTTGTAGCGTGACAAGAACTTCGAGAAGCCGAGTGTCGGGGAAAATTTCTGTTAAGCGGCGTCCCGAGGCATATGAAGATTCAACATGCAATAAATTCGCTACGCCCTGATCGATGGAGCAAATCAATCCCTGTTCATTGACGAGGATACATCCCGTATTTGATATCTTAACCACTTACTCGACTTCACCTCATTCTGATTCTAATAACTCTATCCGTAATAATTCGTAAAATATATGTAAAATCCCTTTTTATTATCGAGTTACGATGAGCCCTAAAATAAAATGTTCATAATCCAACCTTAGCACCTTATGTGCAGTACTTCTGATTCCTAATAAGATAAGTAAATGACTGCCGAGCGCTCCGTTTGAGCACTGGCAGTCATCTAAACATCATAGTCTAGGGATTATTAAGACCCATTCCTATATTTGGCTTTACAATCTTTTTGGTTAACGATTTGCCCCTATGGCTTTAACAATCGCATAGGCCGCTTCAGCCCGGGTGACCGAGCGAGTGGGTTCAAACTTCGTTCCATCGATTTTCATTACCCCGAGACCCTTGCCAAGGGCGACATAGCCAAGACTTCCACTGCTTAAAGTTGAGGAATCCTCATAAGGCGCTTGGAAGAGTCCCTCCATTTGGGCAATCTTTTCTAGCTGTAGCATCCGGATGACAAGCTTCGCCTGAACCTCACGATTAATTCCGTCGTTTGCACCTAACTCCTCTTTCAACCATCCCAGCTCTTTGGCCTGCTTCAGAACCTCGTCATCCTTCAAGGTCTGACCCATCCAAACCCCATTTTTCGCCATCAACATGGCTCGCAACATGGAAACGACTGTAATATTCTCATTGGGTTTGAATTGATCCCCGTACTCCCCAAAGACCCCTGCCTGCCCCAGCAAGCTGATTTCTTTCTCCGCGAAATTCCCGGAGATATCCTTAAAGGAATAGGGCCTAGGGAGTTCGGAAAGGGGTTTTCCCTGCCAATCCAGAAATTGTCCGGTTTTTGCATCTATCCGATTCGATACGGTTAAAGGATTCTCAACCTTTGGTTGGTATACTAAGCGGATTTCGCCCGGCAGACCGTTCTTATAGACTTGAACATATTTAAGGGTGAGAGGTCTTGCGGTCAAGAAGGTATCCAGAGCCTGCTTCTGCCCCATCGCCTCGGAAACCGCTGGGAAATCCAGTGTCCCCCAGTTCATATTGAACCCGATAACTTTTTTAGTAACGGTATCCACATTGATGGATAAACTATTTCCCGAGAATATCACCCCATTAACCATTCGCTGATATTGAAAATCTTGTATTAGTTGGTCTTCGGGATATTTCTGACCCATCTCCAAGGTGTCTAAGAGCTTTACTTCTTGGAAGCGACTGGGTTGTATCTTCTTTAAGAATTCCTCAGCTATGGCTTTAGCCGATGCGCGGTCGATGTTTTGCGGTTTTTCAGCTCCCTGGTAAGGTGCCGATGTATTAAATCCTACGACTTCACCTGTCACTGCATCGACCCGCCCATTGATATACTGATAACCCCCTTTACTCACTTGATCACTATTCCAATAGAAGCTCCAAACTCTATTTTGATTGAAGCTCCCATCTGCTCCAAGGTTTACACTGCGAAGCGTGAGTCCTTCAGGGATCTCTACCCATTTTTTGAGAGCTTCAATGGCTTGATCCTGGGTAATGAGTTGTGCACTTTTCTCAATTTCTTTCTGCTCTTCAGGAGTCAAAGGCTGTGCAGTAGCGTTTTTGCTCGCAGCACCTCCATATCCACCCATACCATCTGCCATTTCTTCGCTCGATAGCCACTCTCCAGAGTTTAGCTTCAAGGGCTCTCCGGTTTTAGCATCGATAATCCCATTAAAGGAGCTATTGCTTAACTGATAAATGAGCTGGGCCTTAGGTTTCGAGGTTGTGGATGTGGATAAGGGCCTAAATATAGGAGAAACAAAATACTGAAGCTCGAGGAGCTTTTTACTTTCAAAAACCTCACGAGCCTTCTCTGCTCCAATTACTCCTTGAGTGGCAGGAATACTTTCCTTACTCCAATTCAGGTTATACGCCGAGATTGTCCCATCATTTCCGTTAATCTGTACTGTTACCCCGTTGCTCGGAAAAGAAACCCCATTAACGACCCGCTTCCACTGCACCGAGTAAACCACTGGCCCGTAATCTGTTATGGGAATAACTCGCGTATTTTCAGGAATAATTTCTAATTCACTCAATCGATCACTGAGGATTCTACTGACCAGATTCTGAGCAATTTCTTTAGCTTGATTATAGGAGTAGTTTGAAATATAAGTGCCCGAGCCACTTTTCACGGGTTTCCAGGAGTTTGCACTGATGATTTCTCCGGTACTTACATCGACCTGCGCCATGAAGTTACCGCCCGCGTCTCCGGGTGCACGCCAATTCAAGGACCAAGTCTGTCTGCCATTATAACTGTTATATCCTGAGGTGAAATCAGTAAATTCTCCCGGCACTTCGAAATTCTGCTTAACAAGGGCGATGGCCTTTTCCAAGCTAATCTCGACTTTAACAGGCTGACTCACCTTGACCGCTTTTTCTACTTCTCCCGACACCGCATAATTCATCTTAGCACCTTGTTGTTCTAGGGCCATACTAGAGGCCGGAAAAGACATTTGGCCCAGGAGAAGAAATGCCATAGGGATTGCCAGCTTACGAACCTTCTTATTCATCAATATCCCATTCCCTTCTTTCAAGTGATTTCTTAATAACCTTCTTCCATATTAGACGTATATTTCCTTTCATTCATGACGGAATATTTGTGAATTTCAATTTATGGGATTTAGAATTTAGTGTAGTTTTCTAAACATTCCTAATAATCGGAAGGATTTTCTACACTTTTTGCCGAATTAATATTTTAAAATTCATTGAGCTGGAGTGTGGTGTAAATGAAACGTAGTGTCTGGGTCTTCTCGGTCCTTTTGGCCTCTCTATTTCTTCTAGGGTATGGAGTTCCTGGATTAACGCAATCCCACCCTACAGGCGCAGTACTCGCCTCATCGCAGGGAGAGCCACTCAATCCCTCCGAGCGCAAAGAAATCGAGTCTTTAGCCTTGGAGTTTACGAATCATTATTATACCTATACCCAGGAAAATTATTTAGAAGAAGGAAATAAATTACTTTCTCTTTTGACAGTGAAGTATCAGGAACCCTATAAAGAACTTCTTGAGAGGGGCTACATTGCGGCAAAGGCCGTACAGTCTGAATCTTCGGTTGTAAGTACTCAAATTCTCGCTGTAGAGAAGACCTCCCCTAATCTTGGTTTCATCTACCTGCAATTCAAGGCTAATGTTTCTAATAACGGAAAAGAAACCTTAAATCGATATAGTACAACGTTAAGTTTAGAAAAAGAAAATGAGCAATGGCGGATTAGCGGTATTTTATCGGAACAGCCCGTTGCGTTTTTAAACATCCAGAAGCTGCTCTAAGCTGAACAACCTCACCATCATAGCCCTTTAGTGTTCACATACATTGGAACCTAAAAAATATAGGGAACGACACTTGTGTCGATCCCTATATTTATTTCGTGAGGATTTTGCAATTTTTACTAAAGCTTTTGTCAATAGAATCTTTTTGCTTCTATAAATTAGTGCTGAATTACAAACTGGGCAGCAGTAAACCGATCCTTAGTGTTATCATTCGGAGCAATTTCTACAGAGATATAGTCGAGCTGATGCTTCTCAGACAGAGGAACCTGCAAGCTAAAACTCCCCTCTTTATCTACAGTCACATTCGTGGCCATGATATTTCCCGACTTCGTGGGGATATAATACCCAGTTGCTTTAGGACGCGCCCAGAAATACAAGTTATCGGAAGAAGGATCTCCGTAAGAATGAGTCTGCATCAATTCTTCCTTCGTCAAGGGCTGGGGAAGTTCCTCCCAGAGTGCATAAATCCCAGTCAAAGTATATCCTGGCACCACCTTGCCTGATAGGGTTATTTTTGTGCCAGGAGATGCAGTTTTAGGAACAGGCTGCATCTCTATATAATGATTCGTAAATTCTTGGGCCATCGCAACTCCATATTTTCCTACCGAAATAGCAATTCCGACTCCAGTATGATGGGGTTCGAGGATGTTCTTGCGATGTCCATTCTCTGGAGGTTGCTCGTTGACCATGGAAGTCTGATGCTCTGCGACAACCTTCAAAAGTTCTTCCTTGGAAATCCCCTTAAACCCATCATTGAGCCAAAGTGTGACACTCTGGTTCTCTTGCACTGCGTCCAATCCCCCGCCCAAAGTATAACGAAGTTGAGGCTTTATCCCCTCCATACTCCAGTGACTGATAAATCCATAATCCGCCTCTTCTTGGACGTGCTTCCGAGCTGCATTAGCGGCAGTCTGATCCCAGACAACTGGTTTAAGGCCGTTCTTCTGACGGTCTTGATTAATCAAGTTAACGACCTCTTTCTCTATCTCCCCGATTTCTTCTGCGGTCACTTTCTTAGTCGGGATAAGAGATAAAGAACGCGTAACCAGTTGCTTTGTCTCCTGCTCTAACTTTTGTGTAACCTGTTGAGTTACCTGTTCGGGCAATTGCTGAAACGAGGCACAACCCGTAATCAGTAGTACTAGGCTGGAAATACAAAAGATAAAAAATTTTATATACTTCACTAGGATCCTCCCTCGTGTTATCACTCAAGCATGAGTTATTAAAGGACTGTTTGAGACTTAGTACTGTTATTTTGTCTCCCGTGTAACTAAGGCCGTAAGTATTATATGTAGTCCTTTAATTTTCATAAGATTTTCTTACTTTAGGTCTAGTCTAACCTTCTTCTGTGTGCTAAGATTCTCATTATTATACAATCAACGTAATAATTTGTCATATTACATACAGGAGGAGTCCTAGTGAGTGTAAATACCCTTTCAGCAAAACTAAAAAATTCACCTCGGTACCGTTGGCTCATTCTAGCCAATGTATCGGTCGCCACCTTCATGTCAACCTTAGATGCAAGCATCGTCAATGTTGCATTACCTACCATTTCAGCAAATCTCCAATCTGAACTTTCCGTCCTTCAATGGGTCGTCACCGCTTATCTTCTTGTGATCTCGAGTTTACTCCCCGTCTTTGGTCGCGTAGCTGACATGGTCGGGAGAAAGCGGATATTTACTCTTGGCTTTCTCATCTTTACGCTTGGGTCGTTGCTCTGTGGACTTGCTAATAACATCTGGTTTCTAATTGCGACACGCGTAGTCCAAGCCATTGGTGCCTCGATGCTTATGGCGAACAGTTCTGCTATTATTACAGCCGCCTTCCCACCCCAAGAACGTGGACGTGCTCTTGGGCTCACCGGAACAATCGTCGCCTTAGGAAATCTCTCTGGCCCTGCAATTGCTGGACTTCTGCTCGGAATCGCTAGCTGGCGGTCGATTTTCTTGATTAACATACCCATTGGAATTCTTGGGTACTGGGCAGCGCAGGTTATCCTTCCAACAGACCAAGCAAAGAAAAGCGAAGAAACTTTTGATGCTTTCGGTGCAGTCTTCTTTGCCGCTGGGATGATTTCGGTGCTTTTCGCCTTGAATAACGGACAAGACTGGGGTTGGAGTTCCTCTCCTATCTTGTTTGGACTTATTTTTGGGGCACTTCTTTTATCTAGTTTCTTCATTACTGAAGCTAAAGTACAGCATCCCTTGATTGATCTTTCCCTATTCAAAAACCGGCCATTCTTCATAGGAAATCTCTCAGGGTTTCTATCTTTCGTAGCTATGTTCTCCAATACGATGCTTATGCCTTTTTACTTACAGCATATCCTAAATTTCCAGGTGTCTCAAGTCGGCCTCTTCATGGCCGCATTTCCTCTGACCATGGCAATCACCGCACCTCTAAGCGGCCGAACCTCTGACCGAATAGGACCTGTCGCTTTAACCACGACAGGATTGCTTATGACCTCTCTTGGACTTTTCTATCTCGCATCCGTAACTGCAACTTCAACGGTTTGGCAGGTCCTTCCGGGTCCATTGCTCATGGGCATTGGGTCAGGTTTGTTCCAATCCCCTAATAATAGTAGTGTTATGAGTTCCGTTCCAAAGCCTAAGCTGGGAACCGCCGGTGGCATCAATGCTTTGGTTAGAAATGTCGGAATGGTGGTCGGAACTGCTTTAGCAGTCACATTATTCGAAAACCGCCAAGAAGCCTTTTTAAGAGGAATACCTAATCCTGACGAAATTCAACAGACAGCCGCCTTTATGACAGCCTATCACACGGTTATGTACACCGGAGCAAGCATCGCCCTTATTGCCGTATTTATCTCTCTGAATCGTAAAGGCTATGCTCGCGCTGAATAAGAGCGGGATAACAGGCAAAGTACGTCATCTTAGATTATTCGTCTGTCCCCTCCCAAAGTTTTCTATAGAACCCTTTCTGCGCGAGCAGCATCTCATGCCGACCACGTTCAACAACTTTTCCTTGGTCAAGGACATAGATTTCATCCATATCCTTAATGGCCCATAGATGATGTGATATGACCAAGGTCGTCCGCCCTTGCATCAGACTATAAATTTCTTCGAGAACGTCCCTTTCTGTTACTGGATCAAGTCCATTTGTGGCTTCATCCAGGATAAGGATTGGGGCGTTTTTTAACAGTACCCGGGCAATTGCAAGGCGTTGTTGCTGTCCTCCCGAAAGTTTCATCCCTTCTTCTCCTATTAGGCTATCATACCCTTGGGGAAGAGAGAGGATAAAGTCATGAATTTGGGCCCTTTGGGTGGCCTCGTATAATTCTTCATCGGTTGCCTCAGGTTTAGCCAGAAGAAGATTTTCTTTTACCGTGGCATGGAAGAGATGGGTTCGTTGCGTAACTACCCCGAATTGAGCACGAACATCATCTGGGTCGAAGTCCTTTAAATTAAAGCCCCCAAGTCGTATTTCTCCCTGCTCAAAATCCCAAAATCGAAGCAATAAATTAACTAGACTGCTTTTCCCCGCACCACTTTGGCCAACAATCCCTACCCTCTTTTGATAGGGGATATTCAAGGATATATCCTCTAAGGCCCACGGCTCTTCCTGATTATATCTAAAGCTAACTTCTCTGAACTCGATCCCTAATTCCTCAGGAACAGGAGGCAGTAGCTTACTAATTTCTCCACGATCCAAGATCCCTAAATCGGTTCCGTTCTCCTTCTCCTTCCGCAGATTCCCCTTTCCTTGCTTCGTTAAGCGAAGTCGTTTACCTGCAGCCTGATTTTCCTCTAGTTGCTGTAGACTCGCCGGTATTGGGGTTACCGCTTCGAAGCTACTCAATACTCCTAAGGCGAGCATTCCTAAGTACAGGCCATTAAGTTGCCCCTTCTCCACAAGGACAATCCCTAAGACAAGAACGCACCACATCCCTAGATTCATTGTGACTCCCATCAGTGCATTAGAAATTCCAGAGGCTTTGGCTAATTTTCTATCCGCTTGACTTAATTCGTTCTGCACGTCCTGAACATTTTGTAAGATTGTCTCGCTCTGTCCGAACATTAAAAGCTCAGGCATCCCTTGAAGCATATCAAGTATAAGGATGTGCAGCCTAGCTTTTGCTTTTACTCGGTGACTTCCCGCATCTCGGCTTAACGCTCGAATAAGAAAGGGAATTACAACCCCTGCCGCCAAGAAAAAACCCGCAAGGAGGAAAGAGAGCCTTTGGTCAAATCCAGCGAGAAACCCTCCGTAGCCGAGGAGCACCAAAATGGCGACTATCGGCGGGGCAAGTATTTTGAGAAATAGGTTCTGCTGCACTTCGACATCCCCGACGATCCGGCTTAATAAATCTCCGCTTCGAAATTCTACGAGTTGAGCAGGAGCTAGTGGCTCAATTTCTTGATAGACTAAAACTCTCAACCGGCTTACTACTCGAAAGGTTAGATCATGCGAAACGAGTCGTTCCAAATACCGAAAAACTGCACGCGCTATCCCAAAAAAGCGAACACCTACGATAGCTACCATTAAGTCAAGGATAGGAGGTTGAAGTGCTGCACGGGCAAGCAAATAAGAGGAGGTCACCATCAGTCCGATATGACTGGAAATCGTCAGGGTACTTAACAGTAGGGCGAGCAATATTCTGGGCCAGAAGGGAAGAATCTCTCGAATAATCCACCTTAGATCTTTCATCTCGCTCCCCCCCAGTATTCCATTACAAAGCTGGAGTATAGACCTTGTTCCTTCATCAATTCCTGATGTGACCCCTGCTCTAATATTCCACCTCGGTTAAGGACAATAATCTGATCCGCTTGAATTACCGTATTCATCCGATGACTTGTGAATATCACTGTACGCCCCTTGCAGAGTTCTTCCAAGGCGGAAAGCATGCTACGCTCACTCTCCGAGTCTAGACCGCTTGTTACCTCATCCAGAAGGAGAAGCTCGGAATCCTTAAGAAAAGCTCTGGCAATAGCAAGACGTTGAGCTTGCCCGCCACTCAAGCGAGCTCCTCCTTCCCCAATCAGGGTGTTATATCCCTGTGGAAGTTTGAGAATAAACTCGTGGGCTGATGCCTTCTTCGCAGCCTCTATCACCTCTTCGAGAGAAGCACTCCTACGTCCAAAGCGAATATTATCAAGGATTGACCCTGCGAAAAGATAGGGTTTTTGTGGGACGTAAGAGATTCTTTCTCTCCAAAAATCTACTGGAAGGTAATTCAGAGGGACTCCGTTGAAACGGACTACTCCCTCAGTTGGCTCAATAAAGCGAAGCAAAATCTGGAGAATCGAACTCTTTCCTGCTCCGCTTGGTCCGACTAGAGCAATCCGTTCACCAGAATGAACCGCAAAACTTATATCCTCTAACACTGTCTCTGTATCCTGATCGTACCGAAAACTAACATGCTCTAAGGAAATAAGATTATCCTCAGCTTTATCCTGACTCTTCGTCGGGATCATTCCTAGCCTATTTTCATTCACGACGACTCCTAATCTAACTTTGGGAGTTTCGCTTTCTAACTCGAGAACCTCAAAAATCCGTTTAGCCGCATTCTCTCCGGAGAGCCTAGCGTGAAATTGCGACCCTAGGGTCCGCAAAGGGAGATAAAATTCAGGCGCCAAAATCAGGAGAAAAAGAGCTTCAGAGTAAGCAATTCTGCCCTCAATCAACCGTAAACTCAGTGTCACTGCGATTAACGCTGTGCTTATCATCGCCATGAATTCCAAGACAAAGGCAGAAAGAAAGGCGACTTTCAGAACCCCTAAAGTCACTCTCCGAAAGGATTCGCTGACTCGACCGATAACCTTGGCTTGATCCTTACTTCGCCCGAACACTTTAAGAGTCGTTAATCCTTGGAGCATATCAAGAAAGTGAGCACTCATTCGACTTAAACTCTGCCATTGTCTCAAGGACTTTTTCTCGGCAAGTTTTCCAATGAGAATCATAAAGAAGGGAATCAGCGGTCCCGTTAGGAGCAAGATGATCCCTGACTTATAATCCTGGGGAAAAACAAAGCCCATAATAATTAATGGAACGAATGCTGCTAAAAGGAGTTGGGGGATATACCGGGAAAAATACTCATCGATGGCCTCGATTCCTTCGGCCGCTGTATTCAAGAGTTCCCCTGCCCGCTCCCCACGGGCATACACTGGACCAAGCCCTATGAGTTGCTTTAGGAAACGCTCCCTTAGATTTTCTTTAATGCGAATCGCAGCCTCACGTGCACTTATATCACTGCAAAATTGCAGAACTGCCCTGACCCCTATTATTATTAGGATACCGACGAGAGAATCCCTGACCTGCACTAAATTCGCACCTTGCAGGAAAACCCGAGCGATAACCTGAGAAATTAGCCAGGCTTGACCGACAGCTAAAAATGCAATGTCTATTCCTAAAGCAACTGTTCCCAAGAGATATCCTGAAACTCTTTTCCCTTCGTGCATTAATCTCTTATCAATCATCTATTTGAAAGGGGCAAGACTTCTCTTGCCCCATCCCCCTTGTAAGACTTTCTATTATTCTAACATTCCACTGCTGGTTAGCTCATACCAGGAACCTCTTTATTCATCCGAAGGCTAAGCTCAACCAGGTTTCCTGCTTCTTGGAGAAATAACGCTAGGCCAGTTTCAGATGGAGCCTAAAAACTCCATTAAGTAGGTTCCTTTTACTAGTAATGTAAATCCTTTTGAGTAACACGCTTACGAAATACCCAGTACGTCCACCCTTGATAGGCAAGGACGATTGGTACCATCGTAAGAGCGATAATCGTCATGATTTTTAAGGTATAGGGACTTGAGGAAGCATTATAGATAGTCAAGCTCCACTCTGGTTTCAGACTTGACACCATCACCCGAGGGAATAGTCCCCAGAATACTGAGGTCGTAATGAGGAGAATCGTCAAGCTGCTAGCTATAAACGCTCGACCGCCCTTTCCTTTTGAAGTAAATAGAAGAGTAGTAACCAAGGCCAGGGCTGAAAGTACCAACGTTATGCCTGCCCCAATACTTGCGAAAAGGTCCGTTTGTACATAGGTCATTCCTGCCAGGATAAGGACAACTAGGATAGCGAACAAACCGACTCTTTTAGCTATATGCCGTGCACGTTGAGCCAATTCTCCTTCTGTTTTTAAGGTAAGATAAAGTGCCCCATGCAGGGTGAAGAGCAGTAGGGTTGTTACTCCACCTAAGATTGCATAGGGAGATAAAAGATCAAAGAAACTCCCAACAAATTGCATCTTCGAATTAATGGGAACTCCACGTAAGAGATTCATAACGGCAACACCCCATAATAATGCTGAGAGAGTACTACCGATGAAAATCATATGATCCCAAAGAGCCCGCCAGCGGGGGCTTCGATCACCGCTCCGAAATTCAAACGATACCCCTCGTACAATCAAGGCAACAAGAATTAGGAATAACGCGAGATAAAACCCACTAAAAAGGGTGGCATACCAATGAGGGAAAGCCGCAAACAGCGCTCCTCCAGCGGTAATAAGCCATACTTCGTTTCCATCCCACACCGGACCTATCGTATTGATAATCACCCTACGCTCGGTATCATTTCTTCCTAGGAATGGAAGAAGAATTCCTACCCCATAATCAAACCCTTCCAGGAAAAAGAATCCCGCGAAAAGCACTGTAATTAGGATAAACCAAAGAATATTTAGGTCCATAAGGATGCCCCCTTCGCAATATCTTCAGTAGGCTCTGAGTGTTCAGCCTCATCAGGCCCGCGTCTGATAAATTTGACAAGGAGATAGACCTCGGCAACCGCTAATACTCCGTATATCAAGGTAAAGCCAATAAGGGTCGTTAATATAGAGCCTACGGAAACTGCAGTTGAAATTCCGGCTGATGTTTTTTGTAAGCCATACACAATCCAAGGTTGGCGCCCACTTTCCGCAATAAACCATCCTGTCGTGTTCGCGATGTAGGGGAGCGGAATCATCCAGATAAGAGCTTTTAGGAACCAAGTGTTCTTCTCGAGTCGTTTTGTCTTATAGAAGTAGAGTGCTAACAATACCACGAATACTAACAAAGTTCCCACGCCCACCATAATACGAAAGGCCCAAAAGAGTGGGGTTACCGGAGGAATATAATTTCCTGGACCGTAGGTCTTCACCGCTTCTGCTTGCAGTTCTTTAATCCCTTTAACTTCACCTGTGAAGCCTCCATAAGACATAAAACTTAAGAGCTTAGGGACCTTAACTTCAAAGTTATTCTTCTGCTTTTCTTCGTCAATTATGGCGAACAAGCTAAGCCCAGCCGGGTTTTCCGTCTCCCAATGAGCCTCTGTCGCGGACATTTTCATAGGTTGAGCTTCGACTAAATGCATTCCCTGTAAGTGTCCAATTCCAGTCACACCGAAAACACTAATAACTCCAAAAATCGTAGCCATTTTAAAGGATCGTTGGAAAACTTCCATAAAATTCTTCTTCAAGAGATGGTAGGCACTGATTCCCATAACAAAAAAGGCAGCAGTCGTAAATCCACTTAAGACTGTATGAGGGAATTGGTAAAAAACGTGGGGATTAGTGACGACTGCAAGAAAATCAGTCATCTCCGCACGTCCATTACGTAGGATATAGCCAACCGGCTCTTGCATAAACGAGTTTGCAATCAAGATCCACAAAGCCGATAAATTACTAGCTATCGCTACAAGCCAAATACTCAGAAGATGGACTCTCTTCGAGAGTTTTTCCCAACCGAAAATCCATACCCCTAAAAAGGTCGATTCTAGGAAGAAAGCAAGTAAGGCTTCAACGGCTAGCGGTGCCCCAAAGATATCTCCTACAAAGCGTGAATACTCGGACCAATTCATTCCGAACTGAAACTCCTGCACAAGTCCAGTAGCGACTCCCATTGCGAAATTGATTAAGAAGAGTTTACCCCAGAACTTCGTCATCTTCTTGTAGGTTTCGTTACCTGTTCTTACGTACCAGGTTTCCATAAGCGCGACCAAGACCGATAACCCTAGAGTGAGCGGTACGAACAAAAAGTGGTATGAGGTTGTCACTGCGAACTGTAACCTGGATAAGATAAGTTCACTCAACTTATTCCCTCCATTCTTTTGAGACTTTGAACGATTTACTACTTAATATTTATTATAATAGTTATTGTGAAAATCGTCTATATCTTTCTAATAGAATAATGGGAAATAAGACTTTTTGTTCATCTCCCCCCTCATTAAAAAAGCTTGTAAATCGATTTATATCTGTGGTGTAATTAATGTTACCAAGATAAAGCTTACTTTTAATACAGAAGCAGTTACACCCGTAAAAATAGTACCAATGAGGTGGAACGAATTGAAACGAGAAGAATTCTTTAATAAAGTTTATCAGATTGTAATGGATATCCCTCCAGGCCGCGTTGCCACCTATGGAATGATTGCTTTTCTATCAGGCAAACCACAACGTTCAAGAATGGTCGGGCAAGCACTGCATCATGCCCCTGCTACTCTTAATATTCCCTGCCATCGTGTGGTAAACTGCCAGGGTCGCCTAACTCCTGGCTGGGCAGAGCAACCGCAGTTGCTCTTAAATGAAGGCGTCAAATTTAAGGAGAATGGCTGTGTAGATTTAAAAAAACATCTTTGGAAATTGTACTGATCAATAAGTAGAAGCAAGCAACTAATTTGTAGTATGCTTGCTTCTATTTACTATGTTTCAACCACGACTAGAGCAATCGCGGTCATTTTGGCAATTTCCCTAAGGCCTTCCACACGTAGCGATGACATTTGTGAGGTAACGAGGGTTCGGCAAACATCAATATGCAGTGGTTATGTATCACGTATCTTATTCCAAAACTCTTACTACAAATGAGTATTCGTTAAACTACCACCTAATTCATCTTTAGAGCGAGTTCAAACCATAAAAGTATTCTTCAAACTTTAAAATAATTAATAAACCTTCCACGATAATATCAATTTTGAATATTAACTTATATTAAGCAGATAATACATAATAATCAATATAAGGAGGTTATTATGGAAAACAGTAGGGATCAACATGATTACCCAGGGCTTATCCCCCTTAGGATTCAACCGGAAAATTTAGAATCTCCAATTAACATAATTAATAGTTGGATAACTCCGACTGATTTGTTTTATATAAGAAACCACTTATCCTATCCTAGCTTTTCGCTAGAGTCCTGGGCACTAACCTTTAAAGACAAATTAAAAACTAAAAGTTTTGGCTACGCAGAACTTCTTAATATGCCGCAGACTTCTAAAACTGTGACTATTGAGTGCTCGGGCAATAAAAGAGGCCTGATAGAACCGCCTGTATCTGGCGATCAATGGAATTTAGGTGCTATTGGGAACGCCAAATTTACTGGAGTACCGTTGAGTTATTTACTAGACCAAGTCGGCTTAGACAGCAACACACAGGAGTTGGTCTTCAAGGGATTTGATAGCGGGACAAGGCCAGACTTACCTGGCACTTTTAATTTCGAAAGAAGTTTGCCCAATGATAAAACCCTCCTAAACGAATGCTTATTGGCTTTATCTATGAACGATGAACCCTTACCCTTTAAGCATGGGTTTCCTTTACGGTTAATTGTACCTGGTTGGTATGGCATGGCCCATGTTAAATGGTTATCCGAAATTTCAGCAATAGATTCTCAGTTTAAAGGACCCTTCCAAGTTGTTGATTATGTCTACCTACAAAACGAAGATGACTATACCAATGCCATTCCGGTTACGGAAATTAAGGTTAACACTATTATTTCGTGGCCATCGAAAGGGGAACAACTAAAACCTGGTAATTACATAATTAAAGGGCTAGCATGGGCGGGAAAAGCAACTATCCTTTATGTCCAGATTAGTACTGACAACGGTGTTACTTGGAATAATGCAAGGTTAACGAGTCCAGAACATGGTCCTTATACCTGGACATTTTGGGAATATTCATGGGAAGCAATCACACCAGGTCATTACTTTATAATTTCTAGGGCAGTGGATTCTAACGGGAACAAACAACCATATGTTGCTGCCTGGAATGCAAAAGGCTATGGAAATAATTCAGCTCATCGGATTCAAGTAACAATTCCCTCTCCACCCAAAATGCCAAATTAGCTTATATTATTTTGGATAGTTCTTCTAATGCGGACAACATCATGTGTTAGCCCACTTCACAAGCATAATTTATAAGTCGACGTTAATACTAACAAATGAGTTAGTTTAGTGGAGGTAATCAGGTGGGCAATCTACAACAAAGCAATCCCGCAGAACAGCATCAAGAATTTCCATTTGGCTCAGTACAACATAATATGGCCCATATTCCCGCTTCCGCTGCTGAAATAAACTATCTTTGGTTAACTTATATGGCGGAAAGCATGTCAGAAACTTTTGTGAAATATTCCCTTGCCAAAGCGGAGGACCCTGATTATCGCGATGTTCTCTCACTGTCATTACAATAGGCTAATGTTATTTCATACGACAACGATTATCGCATATATTCTTACCGCTTATGGCAGGGGTCTATCAAGGGTCATGAGAAAAGATGTTGCAGCCACCTTTATGAGACTAATGGTCGAAATACTTACGGTTGCTAAAGATGGAGCAGATTTACTCATAAAACACGGATGGTTAGAAAAAGCACCGGCTACTGCAAATCGTCAAGAATTAACCCATTAAAAATAAATACACCCAAGTAAATTCTGGGTGCACTTATTTTTTAATCTTGAAGCGTAACCTTAAAATGACTTTCAAATATATTCGCATTATACTGCGAATGCGAAGGAATGCCCTATTTTTCATCCGCGCCAAGGACGGGGCGGTCCTTGTACGATATGTCGTATAACGTTTTGAGGGTTTGCGATGTCGTGCTATTACTTTAAATGTTCTACCCCGATGTCGCAAACCCTTTGTTATACGATGCCGTACGCCCCCAAATTCAGAGGTCGCCATGGAATGCGGCCCCTTGAGCCTCAGTATCATCTTAGTACGCTATATAAGAAAAATGTAAAGTACATATATTGTAGATAACTCTCATAATTTTACTTCTTAATTGCTCTTGTTGCATAAAAGGTCGGAACATTGAACTCATGAAGTTTACCTGTACCGTTTGTATCATGGTATATATCTGTGAGCACAAAGCCTGCTTTTAATTGCCCGCCAACTTGTTCCTCAATGGTATGAGAAAATTGAATCGCCCAATTCTCTTTAATGGATTTTTCAAATAATTGTTTATCCTTTAAGGGGTTAAATGGAAGTTTATTTACCACCGATGTTTCATCATCATCAAAAATATAATTCATACCGTTGTCTATTCCTGCTAATAAAATTCCGCCTCTTTTCAAGATTCTATAGCACTCCATCCAAACCGGCAGTACATCTTCAATATAAGAATTAGAAACGGGATGAAAAATCAGATCAAAGGATTCATCTTCAAAAGGCAAAGATTTTGTCATATCCGCTCTAACAATTTCAATCTCATAATTTTCTCTTTCGGCTACCTCTTTTTCACTTTGTAGTTGCTTTTCAGAGTAATCCAACACTGTACAATATGCTCCTAATGCAGAAAAGATTGGCATTTGCTGACCACCACCTGAAGCTAACCCTAAAATTCTTGCATTCTTCATTTCACAGAACCATTCCTTCGGCACGGGTTTTGTTGGTGTTAGTACCACAAACCAATCGTTATTCTTTGCTCTTTCATAAACTTCATGACTTATAGGTTGTCCCCACTCCCAGCCTTCCTCTACCCATTTGTCAAAAAATTTGGAGTTAATTTCTATATAATTTTTATTCATAAGAAACCCCTTTCTAAAAATATAAGCAATCCTACTTCTCTATATTTTACAAGTGTGCAATAGCTACCGAATAAGCAAAATAATAAATACTCCAACAAGGTTTGAGGAAAAATGTGAAATAGTACAAGAGTAAACATTCTTCGTTTTTTGAAAAATTACACCGTAAACAATGCTATCTATAAAAACAAAAACCAAGTCATAGATGACGATTGAGATAGGGCCAGCCGAAAAATGTCCAAGGGCAAAAAATAATGAAGTTATGATAATAGCCCAAATAGGTTTTGTAATATTGCAAAGCTTAGTCTGGAAAAAAGCTCTAAATGCTATTTCCTCGCCAAATGCCAAAATTAATAATTGAGGTATCAGTAAAAGCAATTTGTCAAACGATAACATTGGTTTTGTGCGTTCTAAAACATGGAAATAGAAATCTGGCAGGATGAATTTAGACAATCCTATCGCCACAATACCTGAAACAACAGGCAGCAAAATCAACCACCAGTATCTTTTTACATCAGATAAAATGTTATGTGGGATAAAACCAATGTCTTTCCTTTTTTCTTTGCTCTTTTTGTTTTCAATAAATAAGTACAATATCGAAAAAATAATAGTTAAACCAGCAACATTAGATAAGCCTATACTTGTTATGCATAGTAATCCAAACACGACAATTGGAGTGTAATTTTTTAACAATTGACTTTTGTTGTTCATTCAAAAACCCCTTTCACATTAAAATTGTTAAGAAATAGGTCATTATGGATTCTACTGCCTTCTTCGTAGTCCTTCCATAAAAATATTCTCTTCGGTTTACTCTTTTCTGCACTTACGTTACGCCTCCCCCAATGCTAACTAGAGGAAACTAACGTTACTAAAACAATTTCCGGTCTATTGTAAAATCTTATTGGTAAAACGCTTTCCCCTAAACCACCATTTATAATCATATTCGTAGTACCAGAAGTAAATTGACCATAATCAAATTTGGGAAAAAGCCCTTGCCCGGGCGCAATGACCGTACCAACTAATGGAAGTCTAACTTGTCCACCGTGCGTATGCCCCACTAAAACTAAATCAAGATTACTTTTAACGGCTTTGGGGAATATGTTTGGTGCATGCGCTAATAAAACCTTGGGTACAGAATCCTCGATACCTGAAAGCGCCTTATCTAACCTATCTCTTCCGAGATAAGGGTCGTCAAGACCAATTATCCATAGATGAGAATTGCCCCTAATATATTTGAAAATCCTATTTTCCAATATTCGTACGCCATGGTCCTCCAATGGTGATTTGATTTGGTAGTTTGTCCACCACTCATGATTTCCCGGAACAAAAAATACAGGTTTTGGTTGTAACCCTTTCACCAATGCTATTGCTGGTTCTATACTAGGGCTACTCTTATCGACTAAATCACCTGTAATTGCAACTGCGTCAAAGTGCTGTCGGTCAATCAACTCTAGCAAATCCCTTTGACCCTCTCCGTATTCCTTACTATGTAAATCAGTCAAATGGAGAATAGTGAACCCCTGAAAATCACTTGGTAGCTTATAAACTGCAATGGTGTATCGTTTTACTGCAATAGAATGGAGATCGAAATACAGATAGGATAATGTTGCAATTCCGCCTAAGATAAATGCTCTTCTGGACATGAGCTTAGCTCCCAAAAATAAACCTCCCCAAATTTCATTCCGATAGCGTAATGACATATAACGGGTTCCCGGCGCGTCCCAACCAAATCCATCATCATCTAAGTGTTGGCAATACTGTGAAATGTAGCCATTCCCTAGAAAATTACCCCCAACAAATCAATCTCTGCCAACCCTTGATTAACTCAGCTTCGAACAACTTAGTCCAGGTGTTCGAGTTGCCGTACGACCTCGTCCAACGGTGCGGAGGCATCGATCTCGATTGTTGCTGTGACCCGTAATCGGGGTTCAACTTCAGCGAGATGGCACAGAACGCGGTCTCGCTCTTCAGGACTTTTCCCGTAGGTGTTGTTCTCCCTGGCAGCAATCCGTGAGAGTATTACATCAGCAGGCGCGCTGAGCAAGGCTACATGGTCGAACAATGTATAGAACTTTCCCTGATTCGACTTGCAACCAGCAACGAAGAGTGTACCTTGCTGGTGCTCGGTAAGAAGTTTGATGATTGTATCTTCGCGCCAGACCCAGTCAGTGGAGCCGTCAGGTAGAGTGACCCAATGACTCCATTCGTCGCTGTCGGTATCCACCACGCGATGACCTCGTTCACCGAGCTTCTCCAAGGCAGTCGACTTTCCAGTTCCAGACATTCCAGTGACAAGCACCCTCAACGCATTTCTTCTCAATACCACATTTCTTTTTGATGAATAAGGATATGTATATGAATCAAAACTCATTTTAAAATTCTCCTGATAATAATCTACTTACTCCGATAATATTATAACGAAGATTATTAAAAATTTTAATATCTACAGAAGTAGTACTTGAATCTTGCATAATAACAGATTTTATAGAATTCCCGATAATAGAACTGCTAATAATAATGCCCCAGAGTAATCCTTCGAACATAATTGACTTTAAACAATATCTAAGTCTTAGTTGCATTGTTGGGTTTAATTTAAGGTTCAAATACGCCTTTTAGTTCATTTGGTACTTTCTTGACATCTTCAATATAGTACTTTCCACTTTTGTCTTTCTCTGGAGTTAAGCGAATCAACAACATAGTTTCGTTATCAAATTTTATAAATTCGTAGTTTCTATATTCAGTTCCAGATGTTGTTAAATCCTTCATAGCTTGAAATTGTTCCTTATTTATTACTTCTTTACGACCATCAGCAAATAGTTCCTTAAACCGCTCATAGTTACCTTGCTCTATAGCTAACTTCATTAACCATGCGGTATTTTGAGGAGTGTCTGGTTGAACTGGCTTCTCTGAACACCCGCTCGTGACTAATGTGATAAACATCACAATGGCTAAGAATGGTAGTCGAGTATTCATTACATCTCTCTCCTCTCGAATCCTCTTACTCACAAAATCCATATTCTAGATGATGCGACGGTCCCAATGCCTTCATAAAAAGTTCAAACTAACTTACAATTTAAGATTCTTTAATGAATAATTTTCAAAACACCTTATTTTAATTCTATGATTTGAAAATCACCCCAAAAAGTAACTTATAAAAATAAGCATAACTCCTGTAATAATTATGCTTATTCTACCAACCTTGGGATCAAATACCCCATGTTTCATAAAGTTCTTATAGAAGTTCGGAAATGATTGGTATTGTCCATCTACTGTCCCGTCAAAAGTTCTTATCTCAGTTGGATCACCACCGATACTTGACAAACATCCTAACGCAATTACAACAACACCAACCCAAAACAGAACATTAAGAATTGCAAAACCATATAATTTAGCAATTATCAATGAAAAAATACACGCTATCATCAAAGATAATAATAAGTATATTAAAACATTGAACATTTTTCTCTTCACTGATACCCCACCTTATAAATTATTGCTAAGGACGAGATAATTTGAAATATACATTTAGAAATCGTCGTTGCGTCTAATGTTTAGGAGTTCTCGCAGCGCCCCACCACATTCATCATCCTCTAAGTGTCGGGAATACTATGTTAGATGATGTGCCCACTTTTTAGATATACTGTTAAATTCTAATTTAAGCGCATTAATCGATTTCCATTCCCATGTGAATCACATCATAAAACTCACCGTTAATAAAGAACTCCCGAGTAACTGTTCCCCCTGAAACAAAACCGAACTTTCTATATAAATTAATAGCTCTATAGTTATCACTCCGAACCCATAAATTAATCTTTCTTACAATTTGTGTCTCTTCAGCCCACTCAACTAGATAACTTATCAATTCACCACCGATTCCTTTACCCCAATGCTCTTTAAGAACCGTGATTCCAAACTCTCCAGTATGTTTAATGCGTGGTCTTGAACCCCCAGTAAATCTTAATTGACCGACCAAATGATCACTAATAAAAGCACAAATCATAAGCTGATTATCTGATTTAGAAATGCTTTCTATACTTTCGGCTTCCTTTTCTGCGGTTATCTCATACTCACCTTCGCCAAACGTTAAATTATCCGTCTCTTTACCTACCATATTTTTGTAATCATTGACTTTGGAAGCATCTTCTTTTACTGCCTCTCTAATAAAAAGTGTTTGCCCGCATTTAAGTTGGCAATATTTCATCCCTAACCTCTTCCTCCTTCTTAAAACTAATATTCCCAAGCCTAATTGCTTTAAAACTTACAGATAACAGGACAAACCTCAAACATATACCCCGATATGGATATGTCATCTAACGTTCAGGTATTCCCGATGCGCCATAGTACATTCATCTTGGCAAAGTTGCGGGAATCCTGTATTATCCGATGCCGTACGCCCCCAGATTCTGAGGCCGCCAAGGATTGCGGCCCCTTAACATCATTTAAGTTCGCAATTAACGAGTATTACCAGTGAACTAAACTTCGCATTATGCCTATAATCTCACCAATAAACTGAAATCCCCCTGTCAAGACGACTTATATCTTACCAGAGATTTCCCATTCACCGAGTGTATTTATATGTACGATTTTTCATATTAATTTACAACATATAATAATGCGGGATAATATCCTGATAACTTCCGTCCTTCATTAGAAATCCTCCAGGAATAACCCCAAGCTGCACAAAGCCCAGCTTTTTATACAAGCGAAGCGCTGCAGTATTTGAGCTAACTACAGCGTTGAATTGAAGTATTTTAAAGCCAATTTCCTTTGCCTTTGCAATGCAGTGCAAAACCAAAATCTCGCCGATTTTTTTCCCACGTTCATCGCTCTTTACAGCATAGCTTGCGTTAGAAATATGCCCACATCTACCTACATTGTTTGGGTGCAGGATATACAGGCCGACGATTTTACCTGTCTCCTTCTCAATTGCCACTCCGGTAAAAGATTGGCTTTTAAAAAAATCTACTCCACTCATTTCATCAAGAAGCTCTATTTGAGGAAAAGCAATTCCATCCTCAACGATCTCGTTCCAAATCATGACCAGAGCTGGTAAATCTTCGCCTGTAAATTCTCTGACAGTGATTCCCATAACTTGCCCCCTACGTAAAATTCTTGTTTGCCTAAGTAAATAATCTATATTTTCACATTTTCCTCCGAGTGCGTAATAGTAACAACTGATCCCTAATCCGCGCATGGACGCGCAGCCTTAGATGGCTCTTATCTTAGGCTGGGGGATGTGGCACCTGAACTTTCCCCAAACTTTCCTCTTCTGGTGCCCTTGCAGGAATGTCGGTTTATACGCTGTTGACCGCCCCCCAAGAAATGCTTAGATACTGTTATCTTTATGCAGTTTCTCGGCGCGCATTTTGATTCCTAACATGCACTTTCTCATCATAACAATATCACCAATGTCTAGTAGCAGGGAAAAGATAATAGTCGGTGAAAGCCATCTATAGTGGAGTCGTACTCGAGTAACTAATCTGGTGTGATTTGTATCAATTGGATAGAGACCCCAGTACCAAGTGCTATAATTATCTTTGTCACCCCACAGCATCCACTTGGGTTCTGCGAAGTCCTTTACGTACATTCCCATTTTTCCGCTAGGGCTAAAAGGTATAAGCTGACCAACCTCGATATGTTGGAACTCTGAGATGATACGCTCGGCACTCGGGATTCCGAGGTTATCTACCCAATCATAGCTGTACCAACCAGCACGTTTACACCCAATTTGAACTAACCAAGGCCAAATCGACTCGGAAGGAGCGTTGACTGTTACCACTCGGGTCGCGTTGAAAGAGGGATCAGTAATTACGTCGTCACCAGGCATTGAGCGGTTCACCTCATCATCTGTCGCGCCCCATCTTACCTGCCACGGACGATAAAAGTAAAAGTAAATAACAAGGATAACCAATATTGTTACACCCGCCATTATGTAAGACACGTAATTCTTCTCCTCCTTAATTTGTTGCCACAGATTGTAATTTCCCCCAAGAAAACATACACCTGTCATTGGCGTATAACGTTTTCGCATTCCCGTAGCGCCATCCCGCTTTCATAATGGCAAAGTTTCGGGTAATCTTCACCCATTTGATTAAATTCCCGTTTAATCTCAGGGTTAATGACTACATTCCCATCTGCATTTATATTGCTGTTTTTGATTACATTCAATAAGCCACCTATGCTAGAAGGATTATAATCTGCAGCTAGTGCTTGCCAGTTAATATCCTCCTCGGTTGATCCCCGGACATTATTAGGTTCATTATTTAATGTAGGTTTGTATGGTTGGCTACACTCTGTGATAATCATCCCTAACAAGAAAATACATATCACCATTATACTAATCCTGTTTTTTATATAAATTGTATTCAAATTTCTCCCTTTTCTAAAAATCTACATCTCCCCCCAAAGAATCACATTTTGAACTCTTTGCCTCATCTTTCCGATAACGTTCCGGATCCCCGACGTCCCCCCGCCTTAGATAGCTCTTATCCTAGGCGGGGGGATGTGGTGCCTGACCTTCCCCAAACTTTCCACATCTGGCACCCTTACGGGAATCCATTGTTATATGCAGTGCTACACTTCTTGTTCAGAGGCCGCCACGGACGGCGGCCCCTTGAGTCCCTAAATATTAATACACATCCTAAGAAGAATGCGAACTGGTTTACTTCTTACCATTGACAATTTCTATAGCTGCTTTACCTGTCATATGTTCGATTTTGACTTCAATTAAATATACTCTTTCCCATTCTCTTTCAATTTCTTGCTGTCCTTCTTTAATATAGTCAGGTGAATATTTTTTAACTAAATTTTCAAGGGCATATCGCCTATCGGAATCATCCGTAAGTATCCTTGCTCTACCAAAGATGGAAACACTTCGAAAATGGGTAGTAAAAGTTTCTTGTATTACTTCGTCTTTTTCTATCACACAAAATGTTACTTTATCATTCCTTTTTATGCTGTCAATCTTATGCCCTTGTTTTGCACTATGAATAAATAGTTTGTCGTCATTAAAAGCGTAACTTACTGGAACTGTATACGGGTAATCATCGTCACCAATTACACCTAAAACTCCTGATGTACATAACTTTAGAATTTTAATTGACTCTTCTTCGGATAATAATTGTTTTTTTCTTCTTATCTCTCTGAACATATTTATACACCTCTATAATCTCTTCGTTATTTAGTTCTTATCATCATTACATTTCTTAATAAATCTTATTATGGTTCGTAATATCCTACGAGTGCGTAATAGTAACAACTGATCCCTAATCCGCTCATGGACGCGCAGCCTTTGCGTATGGTTTCGGATAACGTTTAGGAGTTCCCGCAGAGTCTCAACCACTTGCATCACCCTCTAGGGAACTCTGTGTTATAGGAAGTCAGCAACTGTTCATTAATCCTGAAATAGTTGTTTGAAAAATCTTTCCGGATTATCGAGAAAGGACTTGGTTAAACGATAGTGGTCTGTCTCTTCATAATTAATCTGATTAAATCCGTCTTCATCACATTGGTAAATCATCGATCCTGGGTAAGCCATTAAAATAGGTGAATGGGTTGCAATAATAAACTGTGCGCTATTTGCCTTTTCCAATTCATGAATGATACTTAAAAAAGCGAATTGGCGCTGAGGTGAGAGTGCTGCCTCCGGTTCATCAAGTATGTACAAACTCCTTCCGCCAAATCGGTTCATGAACATTGATAAGAATGCTTCTCCATGAGATTGCTGGTTTAAGGACTTTCCACCATAAGCGTCATAGACTTGCCTACCTCCCGAATAGATATCTTTTGCCATTTCATCTAAGTGTTTAGCAAAGTCAAAGAAGGTTTCTGATCTTAAAAAGAACCCACTATTTATTTTAGGCATCCAGGATAATGTTAAAATCGAAGACAATAATGCACTCTCGTCTGATAACCCAATGTCATTATTCCTACCACCGCCACCAATTCCAAAACCACACTGATATGCAATCGCTTCGAGTAGGGTTGATTTCCCAGTCCCATTCTCGCCAACGATGAAAACAACATTATGGTCTAGATCAAGCGAATCTAAATTTGAAATAGCTGGTACGTTAAATGGATAGTCATCTCTATTTCCTACACGCTCCCAGTTAAGCGATATTTTCTTTAGATAGGACAATATTGCATCTTTCCTCTCCTAGACCCCAAATCAGGTGATTTCCTATAACGTTTCGTGTTCCCGTAGCGCCCCAACCACTTGCATCATCCTCTAGTTGTGGGAACTCTGTGTTATATGAAGGACCTCGGCCCGTTAGCATAACTTATTTAAACCCTCAGCCACCATACACCTGTACACTCTGGAACAATGGCCAGTCTTTGTCTTTCAACTCTGTTTGCTAACTCATAGCCAAAGAAAAATCGCGTTAATTCTCCTGCCTCTTCTACCGATTCAAACTTATAATCGGTTCGTATGGAGGTATGAGAAAAATTGTATTCATTCTTTAACGTATTATAATAGCACTGCAGAAATTCAGGCGGTTGCGGAGTTTCATTACCTGTGCCCAACGTTTCGAGTATGATTAAATGACCCCCAGGTCGAGTCACACGCTTCATTTCTGATATTACTTTCCTTATGTTGTCTTGCCAGTCAGGAACATTGGAACTTGCTATATAACAAATACTCCACCCTGCCATGACTATATCGGCACAACTATTTTCAGCTGGCAGTGAACGATGATCCGCCACAATTGCCTTCCAATTGTTTAATCCAGCACTTCTTAATTTCTCTGCGGTAACTTCTAGCATATGTTCTGATAAATCAAAAGCCAACGTTGATCGAGCGATAGGTGCGAAAAGACATGTTAATCTTCCCGTTCCGGCACCTAAATCAATAATGTCAGCCCCTTCGAAAGTGCAGATATTCGTGAGTGTTTGGGGAATCTTAGTCAGGTAATCCTCTCGCGATATTAAACGTTCATACTGTTCCGCTTCGGATTCGTATACTTTGTCATGATCAGGCATCTAAATTTCCTCCAAACACTTCCTGAGTTAATCGAGGTCTTTCATATAACGTTTCCCGCTGCGTCCCAACTGCATGCATCATCCTCTAGCGGCGGGGACTCTGTGTTATCCAATGCCGTACGCCCCCAAATTCAGAGGCCGCCAAGGACGACGGCCCCTTGTACTCCGTATCACTTTAGTACGCTATATAAGAATAATGTGTCATAGATGAATCTAATTTTATGCTTATTTTTGACTAGATAAATTGGAATTTGTCGCTGTATTTAAGCAATGCGAAATTTAGACATCTAAGTAAAAATAAACATTACTCTTATCGGCTTGATTGGTTCCTCCATATTCGTGTGTGTTAAATCCACCTATTATAAATCCGGATTTTATATAGAATAAACACGCAGAAAGATTGTTGTCTTGACCGATTGTATAAATCCCTCGATAACCGCTTTCGGAAGCAATTTTCTTACCCTCATCTAGCAATAGCTTACCTATTCCGTGGCCTCGATACTCCTTACATACTTTTAAGTCATCAAGATATAAGTATTTAAGCCAATCATGCCTGTAAATCGCAAGTCCTACACACTTTCCGCACTCATTATAGGCTCCAACAAAGAAGCATTCTTTTTTTCGTGCATCAAAATCATAGTTTTCATCGGGAAATACCATCTCGCTGATTTTACTTTCCTCAAATTTCTCGGTTGTGTAAGCCCATTTGTTACCATCGTAGATTGGTATCATTTTTCCCCACAAGGTAAAAGGTTCATTATGAATATTAATATCATTCTTAGTAGCTTCAACAATCCTTTTGATTTCAATCATTTTCAATCACCCCTACAAATTCCTATTTATCTGTTTGAGTTTATGTTGCACATTTTCCTACAAGTGTGCACCAGCAACCACTCCGTAATCCGCGCATGGACGCGCGGCTCCTGCGTACGGTTTCGTATAATGTTCTAGGTATTTGCGACGCGTCCCAATCGCTTCCATCTTTGCTAGTGTTGCAAATACCGTGTTACACGATGCCGTACGCCCCCCGAAGCCGAACATAAACGTTTCCTTTCGAACAAGATAAGAAATATGTTGTGTATTGGGTTTAACCGATTAGACCCCGGCTCCTAACAATAACAGGCTACTCCTTCGACCTGTACTAAGCAGTTTTCACTAACAAATTGAGAAGTTATTACAGTTCTAACTGGGTAATTATCCTCACTAAAATACTTAATCCAGATGCTGTGCATCCCGCGAAAGTCTTCAATGTTTTTTAGTATAACTGTTAGTTTTATAACATTCTTAAGATCAATATTTATCTCCTGCAAAGACTCCTCAAGGTTCTTTAATGTTTGTTCCATTTGCTGATCAATTGTTGTTAGCAAATTACCTTCTTGGTCACAGCACCCTCCAAAGTGACCAATATAAACTGTATCGTTTTGGATTACAAAAGTCGACAAATCATATCCGTCGTATGGTGGAATAACTACTCTTTTTAACATGGAAAATACCCCCTATTAATTTACAAGCTAAGCGTTCTGCTAGTTTTTTGCCGTATAAACCTTCAACCATGAATGACACAAATGTGGCTATAAATACCCCAAAAGTCCTCTTTTTCGTACGGTGTCGTATAACGTCCTGGGCATTCACGAAGCGCCATATTACATGCATCTTCGCAAGTTTCGTGAATGCCGTGTTATATGATGTTTGAGCCTCTTTCATACTTCCCTAATACTTTATCCTAGTCTACTCGTTAGCAATAGGGTTACCACAATGTCAGTTAATTCATTTATTTTTTTCTAGCGCCTGTATTAACCAATAATTAAGTTGCCTAGTTGAGAAAAATGTGGCACTCCGACCCATATAATTTTTGTTTTCTCAATTGTGGTTCCATACTTCGATATTGACTGTGGCCCGGCCTTTTTATAATAATGCCAGAAGGGTTACTACATCCGTAAAGTTAAGAAAGCAGTGGACTAATATCGCTAATCTTAATGAATCCTTCTTATACACAAGATAGAACAGGGGTAGCATCGCAATAATTCTTGATGCTATAAGCCAGGGTGACCAAAAGTGATAAATGGCAAATAGTATCACATTAATTAAAACACTATATTTTCCCAACCATTTCATCCTGGCAAGCAAGAATCCTCTAAAATAAAGTTCCTCAGTTATGGGGCCTATAAGCGTTAAAATAAAAAAGCTTACCAGTGTTGTAATCAATATTAAATTTCTGTTAAATAAGCTCATGTCTTGAATAAAGCTATACCAACTCGGAATCCAACTAAAAACATTATTTAATAACAAATTTGAAAGCGGTTTTGAGAGCGTTAAGAGTATGCCGGTTACTATAAACAACAAAAAAGTGTAAGCTATATATTCTTTAATCTTCAGTTTGCTTTTTAGCCCAAGAATTTTAAATATGTTGTAGCTTCCTTCTTCCTTCTTTGCGACATAAAACAAATATCCAAGTTCTATGGGTACAATAGAAAGCATTGCGGACAGTCCCAATAAAATTAGTTTAGGGTGATCTGCTAAAACTCCCATTCGTGATAGAAATATGTATATGATAGTTAGCGCTACTCCTGGTAGTAGATGAAGCGCTATAATTTTCCACATTCCCCTAATTTCCTTTTCTTTCATGCTCTTTCCCTCCTTAATTATCTATCAAAAGATTTATCTTCTTCACTTATATAGCTACTCCGATAGCTCAGATGTCATATAACGTTTAGGAATTCCCGCAGCGTCCCAACCACTTGCATCATCCTCTAGTTGCGAGAATTCTGTGTTATATGAAGAAGGTCGCTTGTAAGAACTTCTTGTACATTCTGTCTAAATGGTTCGAACGAATCTCCCTTATTCCCATAGTACATGAAGTGTCGGCAAGCCATTATTACTCCCACTTTTCCATCGGGATAATCAATTTTAACTAATGGTATTTCTTTTTCCATTTCCTCAATTGAACGTTCAACGTCTATAACATTAGAGGTAATTAATCCCTTTTCAATATACGTTTTAGCTACATGCTCAACCGTTTTCTTCCCATACAAGATTATTAAGCTTGGCTTAAATTCAGAAACCAAACTATAAAATATATCTTTACCTTTCTCTATAACAAATTGAGGTTCCTTCTTTAGTTCCTTCAACTTTGCAGTCGGATATGGAATTACATCCGTTTCAAGGACTGCAGAGTCTGTATATTTAGAGAGCCAAGAAAAGAATGAATTCATACCCTTACGGGTACGAGATACCTCATCCTTATCCTGGCTAATCCTGCTTGCTTTATAATGATCTATGAATTTGTTGTAGTCTAGAAGCAAATTAACGTATTCGTCTATTTCCATATCCTTAGGGAATATTGGGGTAGCAGGGTTAATACCTACAAAGAAAATGTCTGCTTTGGATAAATCTCCGTTACAAATAAAGGGTCGATAATAAGCTTTTCCATATTCAGGCTCCAAACACATTTTCTTTAGTGAATCAAATGAAACCATATTACCCCTCCCCGATAGACCTTTTTCATATAACGTCCCGCGTGTTCCCGACGCGCCCTAACTACATGCATCATCCTCCAAGCGTCGGGAACACGCTGTTCTACGACGTATCGTGCCCCGTGACTCAGACAGCGCCACGGACGGCGCTGCCTTGAATTTGTACCTGCGAAACCTCTATTTCCCAAAATAAAAATAATGTGCAGTGATTTGTTAGCTTCAATTTTACTTTCATTGGCTAATAATACATTAATTAAGAGAAGCCCATCATGCTCCCCTGATTATTACTAATTGTTTCATTTATTCTTCTTACAGTATGCATATATAATAGCGCCAATAACTATACCAATCCCCGCTCCCGTACCTGCTGAAATTGCAATATTATAATTTAAGATAATCCCCGAGATGATGCCGATAGCTACGCCAAAAGAAATCCCTGCACCTACTGGATAATCACACATCTTTTTTGGGTTGATTATTATTCTTTTCACTCACTTTATTAACCCCCAATAACATTGATTTCTATCCGTGGTAGGAATTATTCTAACAAATCTCATATGATACCACCTTCAACTTTGTTATCCAACTACACTATTTTAAGTTTATAATACCGTAACTTTCAATAAATGCTCCTATTATCATTAAGATAAAACCTATACCAATGACAATTATTTCATGTTTAGATAACTTAATTGTTGTCCAGTTCTTTGTCCTAGTTTCTTTACCATCTGTTATTATCAATGAAATATTTGTGGTTGCGCAAAGGATAAATAGTTGTCCGCTCATTTCCCATAATCCTGCTCTATGCAAGATATCAAATGTTCCAATAAGTCTGTATAGAAGAGGAACAGCTTCAGTTACAATAGAGAATGACCATGTCCCTAAAACAACTGCATTTATTGTTATCTGTGCGAAAAATGCAAGATACCCTAGAGGCATAAAACAATCTTCTTTATTTCTTCTCCATGAAAATGTATTTGCAAATAGTATCACAACAACTGAGAGCAGATTATATGAAAGAATTTGCAGTGATGAAATTACTAAAGTTGCTGAAGTATCCCAGTTTTGAAGTGGATGTTTGTTTTGCAAAAGGCTTTGTGGGAGTAAATAATAACTTACAATAGTAAATGTAAAAAAAAATATCAAAAACCCAATATAAGTCGTTATTATTCTCAAAGTAACATTATTAGATGTCATATTCTTTTTAATACTATCGATCATTTATAGATATTTCTCCTTTTCTTGGGTGTTATCAGTACTTCGGAATATACTACTGCGAAGTAATACTAAGGATTCTTTTCATCCGCGCCAAGGATGGCGCGACCTTCTTGCACGATATGTCGTAGAACGTTTCGGATTCCCGACGTCCCCCAGCCTTAGATAGCTCTTATCTTAGGCCGGGGGATGTGGTGCCTGAACCTTCCCGAAACTTTCCTCTTCTGGCACCCTTGCGGGAAACTTTTGTTATCCGATGCCGTACGCCACCACATTCAGAGGCCGCCATGGACGGCGGCCCCTTTAACCTCCGTATCTTTTAGTATGCTCTTTAAGAATAATACGCAATAACTTTACTTACCTTGCTTCTTAAAGGCTATATTATCTTTGTTATAAAAACCATCATGAGATATACGGCTAGTGCGATCGAAATAATAATATATTGCCATTTGCTTATTGCCTTTTGATACTCTTTAAGAAATTCGCTTCTTTGTTGTTTGTACACGGTAAAAACACTAGATGAAAGCAGTCCTACTCCTAATATTACTGTTACCCAGACTATAATTCTGAAAGCAAACAGCCAACCTACATTTCTGTAAATAAGTACCTCCATAGAAGTAAAACTCATTTTCACAGCACCGATAAGCGATATTGCTAGCCAAAGTACTCTATTTGTTTTATTTTCCTGCTCATCCCTTAAGTTAACGAAAAACATTGCAACGCATATCACCTGAATCATTAACCCCATTGTAGGTAGCCTGAATACGCTTAAAAAACTTTTAGATGTCATTACAGTTGGTTTCCCTGCTAAATCAACAAATAATGGCACTTGTTCTGGGACTAGGTTATATAACAGTGCAAGCAGTGGAAAAGGGATAATCGATAAAATTGCAGATAAAGCAAAACTGAAATTCATCCTATATTTTCTCCTTCCTTATCCAATACGGGTATTCACTTCCCGCGCCTTAGATAGCTCTTATCTTAGGCGCGGGGATGTGGCGCCTGAACCTTCTCCAAACTTCCCTCTTCTGGTGCCCTTGCGTGAATGCCTTGTTATGTGAAGCCGGTTAAAATTTACATTCACTAATAACTTTCCTCATAAAGTTAATTTCTCGTCTTGTATATCCATGTTACTCTTTTTCTTCCCCATGTAATATCCGAGTAATGTTGTTAATAATGGAAGTACAGGTTTATATATTAGATTAAAGTAGCCAAGATCTTCAGTTAAGTATGAAGTCAGAAGCCCAAATCCATTCAATGGTGCGATAAAAGGAAATGATAATAACCATAAATAAGTGAGTATTGAGAGTGCTGAGAAAATAATACATAAAATTGTTGCAATAATCCCCAGCCCCCAAAAAATGCTCGCATATAACAAGTAACTTCTGTTCTGCTTTTTTCCTTGCCTGAATCCAAAACTGTACCATATAAGTAAAAATATCAAAGAAAGTAGAAGGTTCCAAATATCTGGTGGTGGTCCGTCAACTAGCCCTCCTATATTTGGCCAAGCAAAAACCGATGTACTTAATATCATTAATAAAATTGCCTTGGCACTTCTCATCATTCATCTTCCTCATACACAGAATTAAGCCTACTCAACTAAATTTGACTTAGGTTTCACATAACGTCTTCATGTTCCCGTAGCGCCATATATTTAGTATATTGGCAAAGTTACGAGAACATTTTGTTATATGCCGTAGTCCGGCGTCGAAGGCTAATCAAAAATTATTACCAACCTTCCTGCTCTTTTCATCAGTAAATAAAATTAGATTGGGGCCATTCATCGAACCATGCTCTAAAGTCTCTTTCTTTGACGGAATTGTAGAAAGGATTGATATCGTTCGTCTTACACCTGAAGGCAATGTAAAAAACCCAGATTTTTCAGAGATATCTCCTCCCGCTAAAATCAGATCATTTGAAAACCATTCCTGTTGGACATGACCATCGGCAGGAATCTTTATCCCAACTTCTAAAGGGTCTTTCCCATAATTGGTTAGAACAATAACTCCAGTAACATCTAAATTCTTATTATCCTCAGAACTTCTTATGTCGAAATGGCTTATTTTATATTCATATTCAATTGCACCAAGTCCGCTATTCATTTTAAAATAAACAGGTTTAGTTATGGACACAATCATTGGAGATAATATGACTAAGAAAAGGATTAGGACACCTATCCTTCGAGGAGGCACTTCTGTTCTGGCAATGATACCTCCAGTTATTAATAGAATTACTGTGACAATGATAGGGTAATGAAACCCAAACTGACCATTCGACCATGGGGATATTCCTAGACCCCAAAATATCTCATCCCCGAAAGAAAACCCAGATTGAGTAGAAGTGCCTATCATAAATGCTAAGATAATTAATGTTACTGAAATTACCCCTCTCTTCGAGATTCTCATGTTCTCCCCCCAAATAACCTGTAATAAGTTCTTACTATATTATAATATTCTTCAAACAGAACCCCGATACGGACTATGGCAAATAACGTTTACGAATTCCCGCGGCGTCCTAACCACATGCATCATCTTTTAGTTGCGGGACTCTATGTTATACGATGCCGCGGACGAAAATACTTGCACAGTCGTTTTTAACGGTTAATTAAAGTGACAGCGGAAATGTGGTGCGGCAAGCACACACTTCCCGCACCCTTGCGGGAATCCTGCGTTTATTGATGTACTACCTCTTATAAGACTCGCTTTCTAATTGGATACTTAATAATTGTTTTTACTACCTTAGAATCTGGTTTTGTTAGGTATTCCTCTTCATGGATTCCAGCAATTTCGTATCCGTTTTCTTCTATAAAATTGTGTAATATTTCGACGGTAGGGCCTTCTTCCGTATATGGTCCAATATGTAAAACTTCCGCTACGGTGCCATACTCCCAGTTTTCCAACCGAACCGAATATTCATTACTTTTCTGAGGTAATTCTGTAGTTTCTGGAGGAACTGGCAACCCCCAAATACCTGTCCACTCATCCTTTGGAACCAGGTGTGCGTCCGGCCATCTTCCAATCAATTTACCAACCTTAAATTCAACGCCTTGTTTCTTAAGCTGAAACTTCAAAGTGTAGACCGAACCATAAAGAGCCGGCATGGCCTTTTCCATTACCGTGTTGGGATCACCTTTTGTAGTGATGACCGCCATTAGTTGAGGCTCTTTCTCTTTGATGACAGGATTTGATTTCTTATTAACCATTTTTAACCCCCAATTCCTTCTTCGATAGGTGGTATATCATATAACGTTTAAGAGTTCCCGCAGCCTCCTAACCACTTGCATCATCCTCTAGTTGTGGGAACTCTGTGTTATATGACGTATCCTCCCCCATATTCATGCCTGAGCATTCTCCGTACCTCCTGCAAGCAAAGGTTCATACATCATAATGGCATGATTTTCTGTAACAAACTCATCCGAGATCTTATTGTCGTTAGAGTCCACAACACTACGCCTTATAACATTATGGCGCATGTAGCCGCCCCACCATTCTTGTTTTATCAGATGGTCGCTCTCATAGATATGATATTTGTATTGGCAGAGTTGTTCACATCTCCATTCGCCTTCTAATTGATTATCCCCTACCCTGACTTTAAGTTGATATTCGTATGGAGTATCATTCTTAATTTGCAAATCAATGTAATTATAAACAACCGTTGCACCACTTCCGAATGGCTGGGTTCGATTTGCATCAGGAAAAACGTCGTGTGTGTGCCGCCAACGCTCCGTGACCGTCAAAGGCGTATGAAGGGCCATCCAATAGATGAGGTTTGAGAGCTGGCATAAGCCACCGCCCACTCCTGCGGTAAATGAACCATTTGTCAGAACCATTCCTTCCAAAAAGCCCCTTGCTTTTGTCGGTTTTCCAACCAAACGCCAAAAAGAAAAGGTCTCTCCGGGTTTTAATGTTATCCCATTAAGCTTTCCACAAGCCAACTTTAAGTTAGTTACTTTATTCTCTTGTAGCCACATGTCAACATTGCGAAGTCGTCTATACAATGGCGTCTTATGAGAGGCCACTATATTAGTAAGCTCTACGACTCTATAACTAGATACGTATTTGATCGATCGATTGAATATCCATATAAAGTATCGCCGCCAGGTAAAATACAACATCCCAAGAAACATTCGGATTTTTGAACGAAGAACTGGTCGTTTAGATTGATAATGATAATTCAAAGCCATGAAAAAACCCTCCCTCCCCTTCTTTGCGGATATGTCATATAACGTTTAGGTGTTCCCGTAGCGTCATACTACATTCATATTGACAAAGTTACGGGAACACCTTGGAGTGCCACACACTTCTTGCTCAGAGGCCGCCATGAACGGCGGCCCCTTGAACCCTCCACATGATCTAAACTTTGAAAAGTGCGTTTTCAATGCAACCGGTTATCGTGCTAATAACCTACCAACAAATTGGAATTTGTAGCTTTGTTAAAACAGGCAAATACAGATAGTTCGAAGTTAGCAGAAGTTATTGGAGTATCGGATGCGCAGCTACGATTTGTGACCAATGCTTCAAATGGGAATTATAAAGTGTGGAAGTACCGTAATTCCGTTGGATAACACCATCAGCAAGGATACAGATCTGTATAAACTTTATAATACCAACCTTCATGAAAAGATTGCGGAGGAAAAGGCAAAGAAAGAAGCTGGAGATGTTCAGGCATCTTCAGTTACAATAAGCTAAGTCAATGGAATTTATAGTTTGTAGCTAAACAGGAAGTTGAGGTAAAATGCTATGGATAAATATACAAAAGAAGAATTGTTAGAAGCGCTACGAGTTGTATCTTCAAGTATCAGTAATTGTGAAAAAATACAGCCTAAATTTGCGGAGGGTACCTCTCAGCACACACTCCTTAAGAACAGAATAAAAGCAATGTATATTTCAAAATCATTGATAACAAATGAAAATGTTATGAACGAATATACAAAAGAAGAATTGATTGAAGCATTACGACCCGTATCATCAATTATCAGTAAATGTGAGAAAGCACAGCTAAAATTTGTGGAGGGAACCTCACATCATACCCGCTTTAAGAACATGATAAAAGCGATGTATATTTCAAAATCATTGATAACAGATGAAATTAGTAAAAGAAGTTAATTTCCAGTTTTCTGTAATATAATATGCATAACTCGAAGCCCGACAAATTCCAATTTATCTGTATTTTAAATGATGGTAGCCCCTAAATACCCTAGATTACAAGACCATCTTTCTTGGCCTTTGCATCTAACCCAGCACCTATAGACAATCCAATACTTAAACCTATAGGTAACCCTATACCTATAAAACCAATATTCCCTATCCCCTGGGAAAAAGCCATTCCTAATGGCAGCCCAAGTGCTATACCTATGGACATATATATCCCGGTATAATACCCTTCCGTTACTAACTTGTGTTTTTTTTGCAAATGTGCTGTAATGCTTTTCAAATTAGTAAAATACTCTTTTAAAGAATTTTGTTCCTGTTGACAGACCACCTTCATAATATCTGCTATGTTAACTTCTAAACTGTGCATATATTCTTGACACTCAATACATTCATTTGAAAAAGACGATAACCTATGTACTATTTTTTCCGTCAAATCTAAGCTTAGTTGCTTAATACGTTTCGACGAAGTTTCCTTTTTAATATCTGCTATTTGTTTTAAAAGCAAATCTTTTAACTCATCATTTTCACTCACATGTTTCCCCCCTGTAATAAGGTTTCATTCTACCTGCGACACGATGTCGCGGTCATATTCGTCCGATTTCAAATAACGTTCCGGATTCCCGACGTCCCTCCGCCTTAGATAGCTCTTATCTTAGGCGGGGGGATGTGGTACCTGAACCTTCCCGATACTTTTCTCTTCTGGCACCCTTGCGGGAATCCATTGTTATACGATGGCCCAAGCCCCAAATACAAACATGCACTGAACTACTACAGTCCAGTGCTTAATCCATTATTTCCATTATCTTTACCTTGAGTTGAGGCAACTCATTCTGAACAACATTCCAAACTATTTTTAGACTAATTCCCATATAGTCATGAATTAATACATCTCGAAGACCTGCCATTTGCCTCCATGGAATCTCCGGGTATTGTTCTTTAATTCCTTGTGAAAGCTTCTTAGTAGCTTCCCCGATAATTTCAAGATTCCGAATAACTGCATCCTGAATGAGTTCGGATTTCATGAATTCGCCTTTTCCAGCTTTAGTATATGTTTCAATCTTTATGATGCATTCTAAGATGTTTTGGAGGAACACCTTATCATCTTTCATATAGCTCTAGCCTCCTGCAAAATCTTATCCCTTAATATCCAATGAACAGAATCTGAAGTTACAACATCAATTTTTCGACCTAGTATTTCCTCTAAATCATATTTCATTGAGATAAGATCAAAAAGAGAACAATCGTCGCCACACTCAACCAAAAAATCAATGTCACTTTCGTCGGTTTCTTCTTCTCTGAGTACAGATCCGAACAATTTTATATTAGAAATTTTATATTGAGATGCAATACCAATAATCTGGTCGCGTTTAGCTATTATATCATCAATTGCATTCACTTAAATCACCTCAATAAACATTATACCGTATTTTTCCAATATGCGAAACAATTCTTGGGCTGTCGTATAACGTTTCGCTACGTCCTAACCGCATTCATCTGTTCTAAGTGGCGGGAACCTGCTGTTATACGAGGCCGTACGCCCCCGGATTCAGAGGCCGCCACGGACGGCGGCCCCTTGAGCCTAAATATTATTATGGTACGCTACACAAGAAACCAGCATATTTATTATTACATTTACAACAACATCCTATCTCTCATACACTTGCGTTAAAGTCTTTATGTCAATTTTTTTCTCCATTTGGAGTAATGCCTTCATAACTCTTTCCGATTTTTCAGGATTAGGATCGTTTACCATATCGGTCAGATTATCAGGTACAATTTGCCAGGATACACCGTATTTATCTTTAAGCCAGCCACACACTTGAGCCTTTTCGTCTCCGCCTTCGGAGAGTTTTTCCCAATAATAGTCCAATTCCTCTTGTGACTCACAATTTACTATAAATGATATTGCTTCCGTAAATCTGAATTGAGGGCCACCATTTAATGCGAAGAATTCTTTTCCTTCCAGTTCAAATTCCACGGTCATTACTGCTCCCTCTGATATCCCATCGATCTCATGTCTTTCTTTTCCATAGCGAGTGATTCTGCCAATCTTTGAGTTTTTGAAGATCGAAGTATAAAATTTTGCTGCATCTTCGGCTTGTGTATCAAACCACAAATTGGTTTGGATTTTTTGAATTTTGTTTTTCATAACTACTCGTCTCCTTTTTTAGGTTTAATAAATCTTTCAGGTCTTTATTTATTCTTGCCTATACTGTTGGAATTATGGCCTTATAAATATATATAATTTACCTCTTTCAGCAAAGAGTTGGTTCACAATATCCTACAAGTGCGCACCAGTCATCAATTTCCGTAATCCGCGCATGGACGCGCGGCTCTTTGCGTACGGTTTCGGATAACGTTCTGCGTGTTGCCGTCATGGTTAGCAATGTATGGTTGAGAATAGTCTCCCGTACGGAGTTTTTCCTCAACATAGGGAGCATAGAATACAACATCAACCGTATTTGTGTCTGGGTCAAACTGCATACGCCGAATATAAGTTTTAAAGAGCGTTCTTTTTTGCTCATTAGAGCCATTCTCATAGATCTTCTTTAGGTCATTGAGCATGGCTTTCGCTTTATGTGTATCAATAGCAATGGGCTTCGGTTGTTCTTTTTCAAACTTCCCTATCTTCTCAACTATTTCCTGCCTCTGTGTTTTTAGTTTTGCCAATCGCTCGTTGCATAGTTCTGGGTCTAACCCTTTAGAAAAGGCTGAAAAGGTCTCTTCTATTTGTTTCTCAACTTTTTTAAGTTCTTTATCAAGGGTTTTAATGTTCTTTTGATATACTTCAAGTTCACCATCTAACTTAGAATTAAGCTGATTGATTAAGGAATCTAAAATGTCTGGTGATCCAAAATTCTTCTCAATTTCTTGTAATAAGTATCTTTCCAGCTTAGGTCTACTCACTGAATGTTTATTGGTACATGCTTTTGTCCCTCGGTAATGATAGTTATTACACTTATACCTACCGCCTCTTGGATCATTATGCCCATTCATGTTTCCCCCACAGTGTTTACAGGTGAAGAAGGGTTGCCCTTCTAAATTTAGTCCCGTTAATGCCCACTGACTATTAAAACTACTAACCGCTGCAGTCCTGGGTTGCCTACTTTGAGCTACTGCAAGAGCGGCCTTCACTTCTTCCTCAGTGATAATAGCAGGATGGGCGTTTTCAACAATAATCCAATCGCTTTTATCTTTCTGACTTTTGCCTCTAACTCCTCGTTTTACAGCTTTATTCCAATAATAATATCCTGCGTACTGCATTAGTCTTTCCTCACTGAACATCCCCTCAATGGTTGAAATACCCCAAATGCCTCCTTTTGAGTTTGGAATGTTTAGCTCATTTAATCGATTCCTGATTTGCTTATAAGACAACCCTTCTCCAATTCGCCAATCAACGACCATTCGCCGAAGAATAGGAACAGTTTCAGGGTCTAAATCCCAAAGAAGCTTATAGTTATCTTTTCTTTGTCCTTGTCCAACGTATAATGCTTTGTTTCTGTAGCCATAAGGAGCAGATCCACCATTCTTATAGCAATACCCTGATTCAGGATCTCTTCTCGAAGCATTTTCTGTCATGCCTTTTGTAACATGTTGCCCTATGATCATAGAGGTTGTTTGCGACATTGCATCGTCAATAGAATCTCTCCATACACCTTCGGGGGTTGTAGGGTCATAAGGGGAGCTTACAGGTATGACTGTTACACCATGCTGCATTAGTTTGCCTTTATCTGCGGAAGAATTGAATTTATTACGCGAAAACCGCGACGCATCATGAACAAGGATATGCTCAATGTCTCTATCCTCCAGAGCATGACGAATCATTGCTGCGTAGTCAGGGCGTGTCTTTCCACTATAAGCCGAAATGCCTTCGTCAACGTATTCATTAACTATGCTCATGTTATTGGCTTCTGCATAGGCTTTTATGGCCTTGAGTTGGGCTGGAATGGATAGGTCTTTTTCAGCTTGTTCTAGTGTTGAAACTCGGGCATAGGCTAATACTTTTTTAGGATTAGTCATTCAAGTTCACCAGCCTTTCTGCTTTGCCAAGCACTAATCCAGCAACATTGTATGTTGCTAGATCACATTGATTAGAGTATTGAAAAGTTGTAGGCGTAATATTCTTAACCTGAACAATTTCAAAATCATGGGTATCACCTATCTTGGCTAAAACCCAATCATCCGGTTTCAAAGGTACAGAAATTTCTTTTCCATTCAGGTTTGTTCTAACATGGTTAAAAGAAATCGGTCGCGCAAGCTTAATGAAGTAATAACTATAAACTTCAGCATCCTTACTTTTAAAACGAATTGTCAAATCATGATTTTTACATATTTCAGGATGCATTGGGATCAAGGGTTCAGGGGTTAGGGCTATTAGCTTTCCATCTTTGAGATCCATAAGTCGTTTAGCATAGACCGCCTCGGTATATCTTTCTAAGGTATTCATCAAGGTTTCTTTGATTGAGATTGCTGGTTCTGCTTTTGGGCCTAAAAAGGAATGAATCGGCTTATTGAGGATTCTTGAAAACTCTATGAGAAGATGAACAGGTACTTGCCGAATCCCCACTTCATAATTTTTGATAGCAGCTCCAGTTAATCCAACTTTCTCAGCCAAACTAGCTAAGGTTAAGCCCGCTTCTTCGCGGGCTATTCTTAATTTTTCCCCTAGATTATCATAGAATTTTTCTGTCTCGCTTTTATTAGGGAAAGGCTCAAGAAAGTCATTTTCAAACAATTCTTCTTTATCATCGAGTAATACTCCATTCACCGTATCCTCTAAGGTTAAATTTTCTCTATCACTCATATAAAATCCCTCCGTACTGGTTAGTAGTGTTAACTTTTCTACACAAAACGTTAAAATCCTTCTTGCGCCGATAAATAATCTTGTGATACCATTTGTTTAGATTATTACACATTTTGTTGAGGTGTATACATGAACAAACAAAACGGGCAAGCCAAACAACATAATCAATTATCGCTTTCCTACACGTTCGAAAGTTGTGAGCCGGACGTACATGATCAGATTCAAGCTACTCGTCGTCGCACGCTCGTTGAAATGATAAAAACGAGTCTCTCCAGAGAAGTGTCACATCATAAGCCTTTTCAAGTGACGGGCTAAGATGGGTTAAGGGTCTGTGCGCGTATCGCGGTGTGTCAACGGTGATGCGAGAGATACCGAAGGCCGTTAGGCCAAGGATATGCTCGCCATCATCGCTTGACACGCGCACTACACCCAGACGCTTAAAGACTGCAAAGTCTCTTTTACACCAAAAAGAGAGTTTGCTTGGCAAGCGCCGAGCGTTTCGTTCCCTCCCTGGAATCAAGCGACACTTGGGGGAAAAAGCGAAACCCAGCAATCAGATGAAATGCTGGGTTGGGGTGTTGCTAAAGGCTAGTATTACCTTTAGCAACTTCTGTAACATGTAACAATTGATCATAAAGCCTGTCATATGAAGGTTATAGCTTGTTACAAAGAATTGTAACACTACTTGTAACAATGCAACTTCTGTAACGAATGGATGGTGAAAAGTTTGATAGACAATACCCAGTCAAGGAAATGGCAAATAACAATCAACAATCCTTTAGAACATGGTCTTACTCAAGATCGCATCAAAGAAGAATTGGCTGGGTTAAAGTCCTTGTTATATTGGTGTATGTCTGACGAGATCGGCGAAAATGGCACATACCATACCCATGTTTATATTGCCTTGACGAATGGAGTACGGTTTAATACTTTAAAAAAGAAGTTTCCCCCAGCTCACTTTGAATTGGCACATGGAACTTCGCAACAGAACAGGGATTATGTTCGCAAAGAAGGTAAATGGTTAAAAGATAAGAAAAAGGAAACTAATTTACCCGAGACCTTTGAGGAACAAGGTGAAATGCCCATAGAACGAAAAGGGGCAAGAAATGACTTAGCGGATCTATATGACCAAATAAGAAGTGGAAAGACAAACGCCGAAATATTAGAGTCCAATCCAGAGTTCATGCTTTTGATTGATAAAATTGAACGGGCAAGACAGACAATTAGAGAAGACCAATATAAAGATACTTTCAGGAAGTTAGAAGTTACTTATATTTTTGGGCCTACAGGTACAGGTAAAACTCGGTCAGTCATGGAGCAGTATGGCTATGAAAGCGTATTTAGAGTAACGGACTATGACCATCCTTTCGACAGTTACAAAGGACAAGACATAATCATTTTTGAAGAGTTCCGTAGTTCACTTAAAATTCAGGATATGCTTAATTACTTAGACGGGTATCCTCTAGAATTACCCTGCCGTTATGCGAACAAAGTTGCTTGTTACACTCAGGTGTACATTATCACTAACATTGATCTTGCAGAACAATATACAAGTGTCCAGAATGAACACCCTGAAACGTGGCAAGCCTTTTTGCGTCGGATAAAAATTGTAAAAATCTACAGTAAGAAATCTATGGCACCGAATGAATTTGACCTTGCAAACCTTCAACACCAATTCATTTGGCGAATATTCCCAATAGAAAACGACAAGCCAGACGAACAGCTTGCCATTTAAATGGTCTAATTAAAACACTCTGAAAAATTAAAACGTAGAGGACAAGAGTAAATTAACTAAACACATTAACTAATATATTTTTGGAGGTCAAAACAATAGACCTGAGCACCAAGCCGTTCTGGGTATTCTAAACAAATTATCCTTCTTCCTTGGAAGTAACCTATAATAATACTAATCGAGCAACTTATTTTTTTCCAAGTATTTCTCAACGATACCAGTTCTAAATTCCATTTTTTTAGTTTTATTGAACGGGTTAAGTACAATTTTTTTATAAATAAACTTAAAGGATAACCCTAATATTCCATCTATCGCAAATAGAGTAAAATCACCACCTTTTCCTATAATTGTTTTTGTTAAAACATATTCATTAATAGAAGATACAAAATTCCATTCTGCATCACAAAAGAAAAATTGAAGAAAAATAAAACCTAAAAAAGCTATAGCATATAAGAAACCTAATGACGGAATAATCCACAATTGAAATATATATTTAGGAAATGTATTTTTCATAGCTACTTTAAGGAATGCATTTTCTAATATATCATTCCTTGCTTTTTCTTTTTGTAAGATGATATCATTTTGATATTCTAAATTTCTTACTTTTTCTGTTACTGCTGCAATTTGTTCCTCGGCAGCGGTAATATTTTTAGTTTTTTTCTTTAACTCATTTTCTAAATATTTCATTGAGATTAATTTCGTTCTTTCGTAAATCTCAACTTCATTACCACAATCTTTTAGAACGTCATTTAAACCTTCTTCCATTATTTCATGAATCAATGCCCTTTGAGTCGCAATATCTTCGGTAACTACACTAATACCTGAAAGAATAGCATCGGCTTTTCCAGGTTGAATGGTAGTTCCTTTTGGGCGTAAATTAATGAAACTCACAAAGCTTTTTAAATCGTTCTTTGCTCTTCCGCAAGCTTTAATCAAAATCGAGAAAAAATGACTTGGGTAAATTACAATTAGTGAACTATCTCTTTCCCTTGTTAAATCCCAATATCTTAAAGACTTATCCGATGATATTAAATAGTAATCACCCCTGCCAACTTGGGCTAAGTTCTTTTCTCTTCTCCTCTCTATCCATAAAATTAAGCTAGCATCATGAGTGTTCCCATTTGTGTATTCATCCAAATTATAATAGTAATTTCGATCTTTCATTTCATCTTTAATATAATGAATCTCACTATTATATTTAGTTATACTTGATTTCTCGTTATCATCAAAAGGATTGTATGGAGTTTTATTATCAGTAATAATATTAAATTCTTGTACTAATTCATTATAGAGCGACTTAATATAAGAGCTAAAATACCTAAAGGAAAGCCCTTCATGTGTCTGTCTCCATTCATTGTAAAAACTATAAATACTATAGTCAGTTATCAGATTGTATGATTCGGTATCCAACTTACCACGGGCATATAAAGAAATCTTTGAGATATGATAATCTATTGTGTTAAAGAACTCCCTTTCGGTAATCAAGGCTATACAAATATTTACATTACCTTTGCGGCACTTTTCAAGAAGTGCTATAGAAACTTCTTTTCTATTCTTTCCATTTATACCAAGTGCTCTGAAAATAATATTAGTATCTAAATAAATAGTCTTATTCTTAATAAAAGTTTCTGTTAAATTGTTTTTTGAATCTCCTGAAACTATTAGACAATATTCTAAACAACAAAGAATAATATCAGCTATAGAATTATTTTTTTCAATATTATCCCAATCCAAAAAAGAACTAATATAAACTTTTTCTTCTTCCGTAAAAAGAGCTTGATCAACTGACAATTCACTATCTTGTAAAAAAGTGCTATGTATTCCATTTGTAAGCATCTTCTTATATGAATTGATATTAGTAGTAGTAAGTTCGTACAAAAACTTATATATACTTTCTTGTATTTTTACTTTTTCTTCAAGTGGGTAATCTTCTAAAAATATATTAATATAATGCTCAATATTTTTTTGTTGTTCATTTCTAAATTCTTCAATTCTCTTTTGCGTTAACCGATAATAGGAACATTTATTATAAACATGTGAACTAAAATTTTGTTTATATTTATCTAACACATTTTTTATTTCTTCATAAGTAAAATTAATAAAATATTGATCCATACTATATGCTAAAATATCATCAATACTCATATCAATTTCAATTTTTTCGTACAAACATGCTTCTACAATACTCTTTATCACTTCTTTAGTATCTATAATTGGGTTATCATCAGCATATATTACTGCTGCCAATCTAAATATCTGCCTACTACTTATTTTCATTTCTTTTTCAGTTATAATATCTGACATATTCTCTCCCCTACCTACATTTTCTAATCCAAGCACACTATCTAACCAATAATATTTCAACAAAAATACAATATATTCCTTCTTTTTACTAAAATATAAAAAGACGTAAAATAAGGATGAAAGTTCAATTACTTCCATCCTTATTTTCTTAGCTATTTAGAGTTTTGAGGCTCAAAACAATATTCATTTCTGACCACTGTGGATTCCTGTAGCGTCATATTACTTTCATATTGACAAAGTTACAGGAAACGCTGTTAGGCACCGTTATCTAAACAGTTTCAAAATATATAGTTCAAGCAGTAATATCACTAAAGGCACATATAAGAATAATATCTGCGGGATATTCTTGAATTGTAATAACCCTATAAAATATATTACAAAGCTAGCCGTTCCAATTATTATTAAGACTAAATTTCTATTTAATAAGTATCCGATAGGCATAAACAGGCACATTACTCCTCCAAGTACCAACATTGCTCCATAATTATAGATAAAGTTATTTGAAGTATGTTTCCTAATGAATCTTTCAAATCTCAAATATGCATATGATAACGGTACAATCGTAACTATACCAATCATTTCTTGAGAAAAGATTCTGTAACTAAAACTATTAAAATATGAATCAAATATTATACCTAAATTAAAATAAATAAACCCGGTATCAAGAAGTAAATATAATGAAATTGGCAATAAAATACTTATGCCTTTTTTACTTCTTAAAAATATAAATATTAGAAATGTAATTATTAACGGCATAGCATTAAATCCAAAAAGTGCTTGGTGAATGGTAATTAGTACAGCTAAAGCGGGTGCACCAAAAAAATCTTGAACAGAGACTCTTCTATAAACAAGTATAAAAAAGACTATTATTAAATACGTAAGTCCTTTAGCAAATTCGACATGGACCGTAGCGTTAAGTCCAATTAAAAATAGCAATATACATAACATAACTGTAGGCAAAAGTAATCTTCTAGCTTCTAACCAAATAATTAGTCTTTCAATTGGTGAGCGACCAATTGATTTATCCCCAAATTTAGGTAACTCTGTCAATTACGTACCTCCTATAATCAAATGGCGTCTAACGTTCTGGGCATTCACGAAGCGTCACACTACCTGCATCTTCGCAAAGTTTCTCGCGAATGCCTTGTTAGACGATGCTGGACCTATTCTTGTTTTCCATCTGAATTTTCAAGAGTAAATTTGGTATTTTTAAGTTTCTCTATAATAAAGAGAACTTCATTATAAAATATATTTTTCTTCTCTTCACCTTTATCAGCGGAAATTGTTGAGAAGGAAGTAACTAACAAAGTAAATAATGCTAAGCCCATGGCAGATTCCAGTAACACAACCAGTTTAAACGTGTAATATTCCGGAGAAATTGGGCCGTAATCATTTAGAAGTAATGTCCTTAGGCTAAAAAATATATAATCCAAAAAAGATACGCCTTTGCTTACAGAAACAGTGCCAGGATAAACAGTTGTTATTGAATAGAAATATTGTGCAAAGTCAACAGTTACTAAAGTAGTTATGTATAAAAATCCAAACGCAAATACATGTGTTAGAACAGTTTTGATGTTAAGCTTACTAACAATTGAATAAAACAAACTTAGTTTATTAATTGGTTCGTCCAATAATTGCAATACTTTCTTTCTCTTTTCCCTGGGTATTGAAGCTATTAGTTCTTCCTCAGTATTTGCTTGTGTTATCTTTTTGTAATTACCAAGAAGGTTAATCGATAGATAGAGTTTTAATAATTTTCTGATCGACACTATCGTAAAGGCAAGTGGATTGAATGTCCAGGCATAAAGCCATCCTACTGCAACGACAGCCAATATAGGAGACAGTCCTAGGGCAATGGTTGCAGTAAGGGATTTTAGATTACCTAGGGTTAAAATAAAGTAGCAGAAAATAGATAGTACTGTGATAAGAACGATTATCACACTACTTGATAATATTTTCCATATTGCTGATATAAGAAGGTAAATTCCTTCTCCAACGGAAAATATGGAAAATATTATTTGGAGTATCAAATAAAGTGGAAAAAGTATCAGTTTCAAAAAATAGGTAACGAGGTTAGCCCATCCGTATAAAACTTTAGTCAAGGCCCCATATAAAATAAGGACCAAAAGAAGCGTTGGCCACAAAACTTGAGGATGTAAAAGTGAAGAATATACTCCCGGTGGAATAGTACCCTGAAGCCATCTTACCGCCGAGTATTTCACGTCTGTCCAGGTAATTATCCCCCATACCAATGGAATCAATTGCACGAAAATAATATCTTTGGATAAAATAGACTTCTTTGTTTCTGTCATAAGCACTCCTTAAAATTCAACATGCAAGGTCCAATTTCGTCTATCGTTTCGGATTCCCGACGTCCCCCCGCCTTAGATAGCTCTTATCTTAGGCGGGGGGATGTGGTGCCTGAACCTTCCCCAAACTATTAACATCTGGCACCCTTGCGGGAATCTATTGTTAGGTGATGTTTGAACTTCTCTCATTTTTATACGGATAATTCTGCTCAAATCCAAATCTTTTACCTACTGCATCAATCCGGCGAAATACCAAAGATCCAATCATCCTGGAAACTGATAGAAAAATCGCAATAAAATATGTACCATTTATTACCATAGAGGTAATATTCGACCATTTGGAGATGACAGATAAAATTGGCGCCAAAAACAGAGCGGTTAGGCATATGTCCCTAATCAACCTATACCAATATAACAGCCAAAGGGACAGGGATAATCTATTACCGTTGTCGTCGACGTGTGATCCAATATATTGTAGTTGCCTCAATAAGGAATCTGGCAACATTAAGATGTATAAACTTGGAAGAAAGAAAGTGAGAGGATTCACTCCTTTTACCGCTGAAGATAAAGGCAAAGTGTTAAGAACAAGTGGGAGAATTATCCATACATGAACCGCTCGAGACTTAGATTCACCCACACCAAAAACGAACCATTGATAGGGGGGCCGTCTAGAATCAAGTTTTCTCCAATAATTGGCTATTCTAAATAGCTTTGATGAACCATATGAAAGTACGATTGAAATTAAATAGATACCAACCGCAGCGTTTAAGAACGGAAGTTTAATATCACCAAAAGGAAGTGCAATTGGATTCAAGTTATCCAGAGAAGAAACTGCTAATGAGATCCCAGCAATAATGAAGTTTATATAATGGAGTCTTTTGGCTTCTGAAAGCAAACCGTCAATTCTGGCCTGTTCTTGCTCGGATAGTGGCGTGAACTCGGCTTGTCCGCACATACAATCATCACCTCCGTTATTGACCCACGATTAATCAGATACGACCCCAAAGAGTTCAAATTTCACCTAACGTTTGGTGTTACCGTAGCGTCCCAACCACATTCATATTGACTAAGTTACGG
>CAURZJ010000005.1:0-197466 GCA_963529635.1 uncultured Peptococcaceae bacterium | reverse complement strand
AATCGAGTGCCATGGGATCGAGTTTATCCAGTTCAAACCCAAGCGAAGCCCAAAAAGTCAAGCAAGACATTCAAAATGACTTGTCCTCTAATAGCGGACAAGGTTTCCAATCGAGTGCCATGGGATCGAGTTTATCCAGTTCAAACCCAAGCGAAGCCCAAAAGGTTAAACAAGACATTCAGCGCGATTTACAATCTTAAAGAACGACTTCAAGTTAGATTACTAACCTGTAGAGAAGAAGAAAGCCTCCTGTGCTAGATTTTTTATTTAGCTTATAGGAGGCTTTCTTTCTAACTCAATTTCCTACTCAGCAATTCTAATCGCAGAAACAACTGATTAAAATCCGATACCCCATAGCCTGTACAAATGAATATCAGACTGGTATCATTTTATTAATGATAAAGTTCTTATCTTAAATAATATTCTTCATTGGACTTTTACGGAGAAACGTCATATTCAGAGAAGATGCTCATTTGAAGGGGGGATCGTTTTGGAACTTACTACTCCTATGATTATTGCTATCGCGGGCTTACTCATACTTACATCTTTGAATATTTATCTGGGTTATCGAAGACGAAAAAAAAAATAATCAAAACGCAAAGCCAGCACTTCAAATCGAAGGTGCTGGCTTTAAAATTTATTGACGCTTAAAATATCTCCAAACCAACTGGGCAATGATCTGAACCTGTAACCTCGTTATAGATTAAGGCATTTTTCAAATGATTTCTTAACCTTTCCGAAACACAGAAGTAATCAATCCTCCACCCTGCATTATTAGCTCTGGCATTAAACATATATGACCACCAGGTGTAGGCCTCAGCCTTATCGGGATAAAAGAATCTAAAGGTATCCACAAAGCCATTATTGATGAGTTCACCAAATTTCCCCCTTTCCTCAGGTGAGAATCCAGCATTCTTGCGATTCGAACCCGGATTTTTAAGGTCTATTTCTTGATGGGCGACATTTAAATCCCCACAAAATATGACCGGTTTTAAGCTATCTAGGCTTTTAAGATAGTTTAAAAACTCTTCTTCCCACTTCATTCTGTATTCCAGCCTTGCTAGCCCTCTTTGGGAATTCGGAGTATATACCGTCACTACAAAAAATTCCGCAAACTCCAAGGTTATTACTCTTCCTTCTTGGTCATGCTCCTCTTTACCGATTCCATAGACAACATTGATAGGTTCTATCTTAGAAAATATTGCAGTTCCAGAGTAACCTTTCTTCTGAGCAAAATTCCAGTACTGATAATAGCCCTCGAGATTAAAGGGGATCTGTTCCTCCTGAACCTTTGTTTCCTGTAGGCAAAAGATATCGGCATCTTCTTGATGAAAGAAATTTAAAAAACCACTTTTTACACAAGCACGTATCCCATTCACATTCCATGAAATTAATTTCATTGGATAAAATCACTCCTCTTCCCACTCCATAAAAAATCAGGACAACGTCTAGCTAATTTTTCCTGACTCTCAGATTATAATATTTTTAATCTTACAATTCTATATTTACTATAAAAATAAACCCCTTTGCACTATCTGATTATAAACATTACGCTACTTCATTGTAAATTTTTAAATTAGGATTCTGAGTTACTGGAGACATAACGGTAGATTATCTTTGCACAAGAACCTCTTTATTACCGAAATGGGAATTATAAAATATTTATTAGCCATAATAACTCTGTGACAAGGGAGGTTAAAATATGACGGTTGCTTCTCAAATCAAACAAACTCTAGCTAGCTTGAAAGGTGCCCAAGGAACCTTAAGAGTGTATAGCACGCAGACGAGAGACGAAGAAACACGGTCAGTGTTCACCAAGGCACTCGAGGAAACTCATATAGTTATTGAGGATTTAGAACATCGCATGAAGACCCTTGAATTTGAAGAACCCCAATATAAAGGGAATTAAAAGGCAGGTATACATATGCAGGAATGGGCACAGATTTTACTAAGGTCTATCAGCTTATTTATTTTAGTCTGGGCAGCAGTAAGGCTATTGGGGAAACGAAATATAAGTCAAGTCAATCCTTTTAATTTTATAAGCTATATCATAATTGCCTTAGCGGCTACCTTAATGTCTTTAAACCTTATCTCTCTGTTTTATGGTTTTATCGTATTGTTTATTTGGGTCGCGTTTCCTATTGCGTTGGATTATCTCTCAATCAAGAGCAAGGTTATGCACGAGTTAATCAACGGAAAGGAAGCCGTACTCATAAAGCATGGCAAAATTATGGAAGAGAACCTTTTGAGTGTGCGGATGACAGGAGAAGACCTTTTAGCCAAACTTCGCTCCAAAAACGCCTTTAATATGGCCGATGTAGAATTTGCTGTGATGGAGACAAACGGAGAAATCAATCCCTACCTTAAGTCACACAAAAAACCCGTGACCTCCTACGACCTTGGAAAAAAGGTTGCACCTCAGGCTGAACCGCAAACGGTCGCTTTGGATGGAAACATGTTAGAAGAACCTCTCGCTTCGTTAGGACTTACCCCTGAGTGGCTAAATTGTGAACTCGACAAGATGGGTGTCTCCCTTGAGAATGTATTCCTTGGTCAGGTCGATTCCTCTGGTGAACTATACCTGGATCTCTTTGATGATGCTGTCGAGCTCCCTCAGCCCAAAGTTAAAGAAATGCTCTATGCCACCCTAGAAAAAAGCCAAGCAGACTTAGTCACTTTCTCTTTGCAAACAGAGGACGAAGAAGCTAAGGCTATGTATTCAAGAAACTCGAAAAGACTTGAGGACCTCCTCAAGAAATTGCGTCCTTACTTATTACACTAAGAGGTGTTGTTATGTCCAGTAAAAAGAAAAAGAAGCTCTCGCCTACGCAGCAGGAATACCAACAATTTGCCCAAGAAAGAGAGCCCAAAAGACCGATTCTCTATAACTGTGTTAAGGCATTTTTCGTTGGAGGGATTATCTGTACCATAGGCCAAGCCTTATCCCTGTTTTTTGTAAAGTATTTCCACTTCTCTCAAGAAAATGCCGGGAACCCTGCTACGGCAGTTCTTATTATCCTTACCGTTCTACTCACAGGTCTTGGTGTCTTTGACCATATTGCCCAGTTCGCCGGGGCGGGTACTGTGATTCCCATTACAGGCTTTGCCAATACGATTGCTTCTGCTTCCATCGAACACCGAACTGAAGGTTATGTTCTCGGTGTAGGGGGTAATATGTTCAAGCTTGCGGGTCCGGTTATCGTTTTTGGAGTCTTTTCGGCTTTTGTTGTTTCTTTAGTCGTTATTAGTTTAAGAGCATTGGGGGTGATGTAAATGTTAAAAGGTCATCAGACCTGGGTTTTTAATTCAAAGCCTACTATTATTGCCTCTGCTGCAATCGGTGGACCCTATGAAGCCAAAGGAAACTTAGCTGAGGACTTTGACCTCCTCCATGGAGATATCCGACTGGGACAAGATAGCTTTGAAAAAGCTGAACAAAAGCTCCAGGAGCAAGCCTGTGAGACTGCCATAAAAAAGGCCAAGATGAAGAAGGAAGATGTTGAGTTTTTATTCAGCGGGGATCTAATTAATCAGATTGTGCCTAGTAGTTTTTCAGCCCGGACGATGTCTATTCCTTACCTTGGACTTTACGGTGCATGTTCTACTTCGATGGAAGGTTTATCTCTGGCTTCCCTTCTTGTCGATAGCCAATTTGCTAAGAATGCCTTGGTTTGCGCATCAAGTCATAATGCTGCTTCGGAAAAACAGTATCGCTATCCAACAGAGTACGGATCTCAAAAACCACCTACAGCTCAATGGACAGTAACCGGCGCTGGCGCCGCCTTAGTTGCTGCTCAAGGCGAAGGTCCCAGAGTAACCGCCTCAACGATTGGACGTGTGGTTGATATGGGGCTTACGGACCCCTTCAATATGGGGGCAGCCATGGCTCCTGCGGCAGTCGATACCATCGAAGCTCACTTTAGAGATTTAGATCGAGATCCGAGTTACTATGACCTTATCGCTACGGGGGACCTTGGAAGAGTGGGACACCGAATCGCAGGGGACTTATTAAAAAAACATGGTCTTAATATTCCGGAAGAGATATTTACGGATTGCGGAGTAATAATTTACAAGGAAGATCAACCGGTTGTCTTGGCAGGAGGTAGCGGGTGCGGCTGTTGTGCTGTTACAACCTTCGGCCACTTTCTTAATCGGATGCGCAAGGGCGAACTTCGAAAAATATTAGTCATTGCCACAGGTGCTTTACTTTCCCCTATGTCCTACCAGCAGAAAGAAAGTATTCCTTGTATTGCACATGCCGTTAGCATTGAGATCTAAAGGAGTTGTTGCTAGGATGGAAAAATTCTTATGGGCTTTTATTGTGGGTGGCTTAATTTGTGTTATTGGTCAGTTATTGCTTGACGGGCTTAAACTAACTCCAGCCCATACGACAAGTACTTTAGTCGTCGTAGGTGCAATTCTTGGGGGATTTGGTCTTTATGAACCCCTTGTGAAATTTGCCGGTGCGGGGGCTACAGTACCGATTAGCAGTTTTGGTAATTCCTTAGTCAAGGGCGCTTTGCGAGAGTTCGAATCTTCCGGTCCGATTGGAGTTCTAACCGGCATCTTTCAGATCACCAGCGCAGGGATCTCTGCCGCTATTATCTTTGGTTTCCTTGGGGCACTTATTTTTAAACCAAAAGGTTAACCAAAATACCCTATAAAGGAGGTGATAAAATGACCGTTGGTACACAAATGAAGCAAGCCATAGCTACAGTTCAAAACGCAGCCGCTTCGATGAAGACCTTCTCCTTAGAAACTCAGGATCAGCAGGCTAAACAAACGTTTGAACAACTCGCCCAAACCTTTGATTCTGCCCTGACTGAGTTACAAGGAAGAGAGCAATACATTCAGGACCAAGAGCCACAGTACAAAGAACAGTAACCTAAACAAAAATTGAATGTATCAATCTTTTGGGGGAAAAGAGGGAATCTCGTCAATCTGAGTTTCTCTCTTTTCCCTTTTTAGTTAAATTTTAAATTGATGCAGTCCAAGCAGCTGGCGGAACAGTAGAAATCAGTCAATCAGAAGCATTAAAAAGGTGACGGTCATGCCGTCACCTACATGAATTAGAACCTCTTTCGAAAGCTCCTTGAATAGTTCTTACCATCAATGTAGCTCATCCCTGTAACAGAGCTACCGTTTCGCCCCTTAGTATACCACCACCTCCAAAAGTCATCAGATTCTAAATTAAGCAAATCCTTTATCATGAGCTTTTCACCTCACATCATTCGGTACGCTATATATTAGATTGCTTAAAACCGTGCCTATTTAATCTGGAAAATACAGGAGCTTTCATGCTCCCAGGATAAAAATAGTTGTCGAAAAAGCAGGAAATGAATGCTTAGAAGCGAAATTATAAAAATAACTCGCCATATTCAAAGGAGTGAATTTACCTTGTTCAAGAAATTCATCATAGTTCTGGCAATACTCCTCATCTTCACTTCCATTGGTTGTTCTTCTGGAAGTGGCAACACGACTTTGAATCAGCCAATAACCACCGAGGATTTAGCCGCGAAGAACAACTACTCCGTAGGAGAATTCAACAAGGATTACAGTGTCGTTCCCAAAAACAAACAAAACAGCGATGCGAATTTGTCCATGAATCTTATGAGTATTAAACCTGTAAATGAAAAACCCTTAAGTGAAATCACACTTCGTCATGCAATTATCATTACCAACGCAGGCACTCTAGAGCAAACAAAAAAATTAGCAAGTGATGGGCTTTTTTTCGAATTTTATACAGAAAAGGGTAATAGAACTAATTTTGATATTAAAGTATATGTTGTCGCTAATGAAGAAGGAAAAAGTGAGATCATTCTTAACTCAGATAGATTCGATCTTACCACGTGCAAATTCATAACTGTTGGACCCGTAGACGCGGCAAAGGGAAAGAAACTACTGTTTGAAATACAGTCTTAATCGCCTCTCAATTGGTCTGGTGTAGAGAAAATAGGGAATTGCCCAAAGGGCAATTCCCTATTTTTTAATACATTTGATGTAAACCGTTTAGCGTTCCAATCATTATTTACCATTTGCTTATTGCAAACAAAGAGCTTAAGATATCATAGTTAACTAATATTAGCCGACTAACTAATCAAAAGGAGTTTTAAGCGATGTTCAAAGTATTCAAGCACCTAAAAGGCTCGGCGTTAATTATTGTATCGATTATTGCCTTGTTATTCTTACAGGCCTTCTGTGATCTATCACTGCCAGCCTATACCTCAGATATCGTAAATATTGGGATTCAGCAAGGTGGGATTGAAGATGCCGTCCCCCTTGACATTCGGCAAGGTGAACTCGAAAAGCTTAAGCAATTTATGTCCAAAGAAGATGCCGCTCTCGTGAATAATACCTATGAACCGGGAGCACCGGTGAAGGGTGAACCCGTCTTACATCTGAAGAAAATCAGCAAGGAGGAACGCAGTAACCTCAACAGCATTTTGGGGAAATCAATATTGGCACGCACCGCTCAGGCCAAAGGCCTTACTGCCACTGGCAACAGTTTAACCTCTACCGCCAAAACACAGATGCAATTACCGGATACGATCGTCACCCAAATCGCTGTTTCCTATGTCAAGGGTGAGTATCAAGCCTTAGGGAAAGATGTCAATAAGCTTCAATCCAACTATATCTTACTCGCAGGAGCAAAAATGATTGCTCTAGCACTACTCGCAATGCTCTTCTCCATCTCAGTGGTCATTCTCTCTGGACGAGTTGCCGCTTCCCTCTCCAGAATCTTGCGAGATAAAGTCTTTAAAAAGGTATTATCCTTTTCCAACGCAGAATTAGACCGATTTTCTACTGCATCTCTAATTACCCGCAGTACTAATGATATTCAGCAGATTCAGATGATGATGACTATGGTCTTCCGTTTTGTTTTCTATGCCCCCATTCTCGCCATCGGTGGTACCTTCATGGCCTTGAAAACCGACCTATCCATGGGATGGATTATTGCCGTGGGCGCAGGGGCAATCCTTGTCTTAATTCTCCTGCTAATGTCTGTAGCCATGCCAAGATTTAAAAAGCTTCAAATCCTTATTGATAAGCTCAATCTCGTGACTCGTGAAATTTTAACGGGGATTCCCGTTATCCGTGCTTTTGCTACTCAGATGCATGAGGAAAAACGTTTCGATCAAGCTAACAAAACCTTGATGAAAACCAACCTATTTGTCAACCGAATTATGACGTTTATGATGCCGACAATGATGCTCATCATGAACGGAATCACTGTTCTAATTATTTATAAAGGTGCTTATGCGATAGACAGTGGAGCCATGCAGGTTGGTGATTTAATGGCTTTCATCCAATACACTATGCAGATTATCATGTCCTTCCTAATGATTTCTATGTTATCCGTAATGCTGCCACGGGCTAGCGTCTCAGCAAACCGAATTAATGAAATTCTCGACACTGAACCTATTATCCACGATCCCGTTCATCCCCTTTCTCCGGATTCTGCTCACAAAGGGATGCTGGAATTCCGAAACGTTTCCTTCCGTTATCCTGAGGCTAATGAAGATGTATTGTCAGATATTAGCTTTACGGCGAAGCCTGGAGAAACTACAGCATTTATCGGTTCTACGGGCAGTGGAAAAACGACTCTCGTAAATCTTATTCCTCGCTTCTTTGATGTCAGCGAGGGGGAAATTCTGGTGAACGGCGTAGATGTCCGTCAAATGTCCCAGAAAGAGTTACGAGATAAAATCGGCTATGTGCCACAAAAGGGCGTTTTGTTTTCAGGTACCATTGATTCTAACCTGCGATTTGGGAAACCCGATGCAGCGGAAGAAGAGATTAGAAAAGCTGCTAGAATCGCACAAGCTACTGAGTTTATCGAGCAAAAAGAAGAGCAATATGAAGCTCCTATCGCCCAGGGTGGTTCAAACGTCTCGGGTGGTCAGAAGCAGAGACTTTCGATTGCCCGTGCGATTGCCAAGAAACCCGATATCTATATCTTTGATGACAGCTTCTCTGCTCTAGACTATAAAACTGATGTTACGCTGCGCCGAGCACTGAAACAAGAAATGGAAAGCAGTACAACTCTCATTGTCGCCCAGCGTGTCAACACCATCTTGCAGGCTGAGCAGATTTTAGTACTCGATGAAGGCAGAGTCGTCGGTAGAGGGACTCACAAGGAACTCCTCGATTCTTGTGAAGTGTATCGGCAAATCGCCTTGTCCCAGTTATCCGAGGAAGAACTAAATATTAAAACCGATACTGTAAAGGAGGGCACAACCAATGCCTAACGAGAGACAAGCAAGACGCGGGCCTATGGGTGGGGGGCCTATGGGCGGTGGCCCTAGACATGGTATGAGCGGCGAGAAGGCCAAAGACTTTAAAGGTACCATGACCAAGCTAGCAAAATACCTGGGAACCTATAAATTTCGCTTACTCGGTATGTTAATTTGTGCCATTGCCAGTACAACTTTTACCATTGTGGGTCCTAAAATCTTGGGCAACGCTACCACTGAAATCTTCAAGGGCTCAGTCGCTAAAATCAGCGGAACTGGTGGAATAGATTTTGAAAGTATTACACGTCTTCTCTTGTTCCTGCTCGGTTTGTATGTTATTAGCGCTATCTTCTCCTGGATTCAGGGCTGGATCATGACTGGTATCTCTAATGATGTGACTTATCGGTTAAGGAATGAGATTTCTCAAAAAATCCATCATATGCCCCTCAAATATTTTGAGAGCCGGACCTATGGTGAAGTGTTATCCAGAGTGACTAACGATATCGATACCTTAGGGCAAAGCTTAAATCAAAGTATGACTCAGTTGATTACCTCGGTCATTACCTTGGTGGGTGTCATCATCATGATGCTGAGTATCAGTATCCCCATGACTCTCGTAACCCTGATTATTCTACCCTTATCGATGGTATTGATCGGTACGATTATGAAGCATTCTCAAAAATACTTCCGTGCGCAACAAAAATATCTAGGTGAGATTAACGGTCAGGTCGAAGAAGTATATTCCGGGCTGAATATCGTTAAGGCCTATAATCGCGAAGACGCCTTTGTGAAAGAGTTCGAACAAACGAACAATAAGCTCTATAATTCTGGCTGGAAAGCTCAGGTCATTTCCGGTATGATGATGCCCATCATGCAATTCATCGGAAATTTAGGATATGTCGCAGTGGCCATTCTTGGTGGTTATCTAGCTATTAAAAATGCCATTCAAGTCGGGGATATTCAGGCCTTTATCCAATATGTCAGAAGTTTTACCCAACCCATACAACAGGTCGCTCAGGTTACCAATATGCTACAGTCCACAGCTGCTGCCTCTGAGCGTGTCTTTGAATTTTTAGAGGAAGTCGAAGAGCAGCAATTGGTGAAGAATCCCACCTCACTTGAAGGCTTAGAAGGAAACGTGACTTTTGAGCATGTCGCCTTTGGGTATAATCCTGAGCAGCTCATCATTCATGATTTTTCCACAGAAGTAAGAAGCGGGCAAAAAGTGGCTATTGTCGGTCCTACCGGAGCTGGCAAAACAACCATAGTCAAATTGCTCATGCGTTTTTATGACGTCAACAGTGGCTCTATTCAACTCGACGGTCATGACTTACGGGATTTTGACCGCAATGAACTCAGAAATATGTTTGGAATGGTTCTGCAGGATACCTGGCTATTTAACGGAACCATCCTGGAAAACATCCGTTATGGTCGGTTAGATGCTACTGATGAGGAAGTTATTGCTGCCGCCAAAGCTGCTCATGCTCATCATTTCATCATGACCCTGCCTGAGGGCTATAATATGGTGCTTAATGAAGAAAGCAGCAACATCTCACAAGGGCAGAAGCAGTTATTGACGATTGCCCGAGCGATTCTCGCAGATAACAAAATCCTAATCCTCGATGAAGCAACGAGCTCAGTTGATACACGGACTGAAGTTCTTATCCAAAAGGCAATGGATCACCTCATGAAGGGTAGAACCAGTTTTGTCATCGCTCACCGTCTCTCGACCATTAAAAATGCGGATTTGATTCTCTGCATGAAAGACGGGGATATCGTCGAACAAGGCACGCATAATGAATTAGTAGCCAAAGGTGGCTTCTATGCAAACCTTTACAACAGCCAATTTGAGAAAGCATCATGAGTCTAGGAGAGAGAGAGAGGCAAAGGAATATGGAGCCTAATAATTCTATCGTAATATTATTGATGCAAATTCTCCATTCCCATATGCACTATAATTTTTCCAAGCTCGAAAAAGTGGATATGCATCCCAAGCAATTCCCTATGTTAAGGTTATTATTTGAGTATCCAGGCCTTAATCAAAGAGAAATCGCTGAAAAGCTAAATATTAAACCACCGACCGTAGCAGTAAGTATCAAGCGCTTAGAAAAAACAGGCTATGTCGCAAGAAAGCAGGATGAGAGTAACCTGCGAATATCCCGAATCTATATCACCGAAAAAGGTGCACATGTCATGAAACTTGGAAGGAAGATTATCGCTGAGGAAGAGCAGATGGTGTTACAAGATTTTACTCCTGAAGAAACAGCTCTGCTACGTGAATATTTACAGCGAATAAAGAAAAACTTTACCCCTCAAAAATAATAACTCCCTTTAAAGAATCGATAAGCCACAGAGCCGTAATGCTTAAATGCAGCAAGGCGCTGTGGCTTTTTTCTGAGTTGTGGCTTATTCTTTTTTGAAGCCGGGGCTTCCTGCTCGCGCCTTCATGCACTAATCAACTCGTCTAGCTCAAGTTCTTCAATGGTTTCTTTCTCAATCAAGCGTTGGGCAATCCGTTCTAATAGGTTTCGATTGTTCGTTAATAAACTCAAAGCCTCCATATAGAATTCCTTCGCCATTCTCTTCGCAAGGTCGAAGATTTGAGTCTCCACATTTCCGCTAAATTCTAGCAGACTTAAAAGTCCAAGTTCCTCGGTCATGCCAAACTCTTTAATCATACTCATTAAGATTCGTGTTGCTTGTTGAATGTCTTGCGATGCCCCATTTGTTGTAAACTCTTCTTTTCCTGTCAGAAGATATTCCCCAATACGACCACCGTAGCAAATCTTAATCTGATGAATCAAATCCTCTTGGCTGTAGAGAGACGTTTCTTCCGGAGAAATAAACGTTGCACCCCCCGCACCAGATGTTGATGGGACAATTGTCACCTTCGATACGGTCCTTTGGGTTAAGAGTTTAGCGGTTAGCGCATGCCCAGCCTCATGCCAAGCAACGAGTCGAATGTGTTCTTCTTTCATGCCTTCTAAGGATCTTTTATCGCCTTTCATGATGACCTTAAACATAGCCTCGTCGATATCCTTCGGGATAATTTCATTTCGACCATCAATTACGGCCAGAATGGCACTTTCATTTAAAAGAGTATCAAGCCCTGCTCCAGAAAAACCTATCGTCGCTTTGGCGACCTTTTCCAAACTCACATCTTGAGATAATCGAAGATTTTTCGCGATAAGATTTAAGATGGAAATTCGTTCTTTAAGATCTGGCAAAGGAATTGCCACGTGCCGGTCAAAACGTCCAGGACGGATTAAAGCATCATCTAAAATATCCAAACGGTTTGTTGCCCCGACAACAATCACACCATCATTTGTTTTAAAACCATCCAATTCGGTCAGTAAGGCATTAATAGTCTGATCCATTTCACCATTATGGTCATAGCCCCTACGTTTTCCTACGGCATCAATCTCATCGATAAAAACTATGCAAGGGGCGGATTTCTTTGCCTTTTCAAAGAGTTCCCGAACCCTTTTTGCCCCAACTCCAACGAACATCTCCACGAAATCCGAACCACTATTGTAAAAAAACGGGACGCCAGCTTCTCCGGATATAGCTTTTGCACATAACGTTTTACCGGTTCCCGGCGGTCCGTAGAAGATTATCCCCTTCGGCATTCGTGCGCCAATTTTTTTGTATTTATCGGGGTGCTTCAAAAAGTCAATAAGATATTGGACGTCTTTCTTCGTGGTTTCATATCCAGCAATATCATTAAAGGTGACCGCTGATTGACTCACTGCGCTTTTGATGGGCTTAACTCCGCGGGAAGACTCGGTTGAGGACTTTTTAAAGATGATAATTAGTATACCTCCAACGATAAGAAGCGAAACGACAAGCGGAATACCGTTCGAATTAGAAGGGGTTTTATAGGCATAAATCTCTTCCACTTTAATATCGTTTTTCAATAAAAACTCTTTAAAGTTATCTGTACGAGGATTGCTAACTTTACAATGATCATTTTTCTTATCGACGAACTCCATTTCAGGAGCCTCAGCGTCATAAAAAACGGTATCAATTTGCTGATTTTCAACTTCTGTTAAAAAGTTATTATAGGAAATCGTTTCAGAAACAATCGGACTCTCCACCGAAGCATAGTTCAAATTTGAAAAAATCCAAATAATCAATGAAAAGACCACCAAAATTCCAACATAAAAGAGTGGTTCCTTAAGTTGAGCGAATTTACGCACGGAAATCTCCCCTTTGTCCATTGTGAATGTTAACCTATTCACCAACTATCCTTTAAATCCAATAGTCAATTACATATACGTAATAGCTTCTGGCTTAATATAACACTCGCTTATACAACTCTCTAACAACTAGTTCATATTCTTTCATAGATGATATTCATTAATTCTATAATCATTAGGTAAATCCTTCCAAGCGAACGCTGTAACATTAAGACTTTTCATTCTTCTAAAATTTATCAATTCTTTACAAATCTATTAAATCGGCCAAAATTTATAATCAAAAAGGGAACATCGCAGACTACTTGATAAGCAGTCTGCGACACTCCCTTTTTAATTATTATTTGAAATTTATTTTTACTAGTGTCAATTAAGCAGAAACTTTATTAGTTGTCTCTTTCTGGCCTTTTTTGAATTTAAGGTATCCACTCACTCCGATGAGCTCAAAGTATTTTGCGAAGTTCATGACAATAATGTTGGTCCAAATGTAACCAAAGTTGTTAGCAGAACCAGAAGCAATAAACTGAACGTTCAAGAAAAGTCCGAGTAAAGCGCCCCATAATACTTTGAAGCCAAAAATCATCATAACGCCAACGATGATTTCTGAAACAGGAACTAAGAAGTCGGTCACACCAGGCATTCCATTGAAGATGTTAGTGGCGACCCAAGCCCAGAGTTTATTGATATAGAGAGGGTCAAACCCGTGTGCTTTAGGAGGAAGCATGTTGGTAGCCATCCCTGCAATTAAACCTTTAGCGTGGCCACCGGCGAAGTTAAGCCAGCCAGTAGTAGCCTTACCCCAACCTGCCTCAACCCAAGCATAACCATAAATGATTCTAGCTACTGTAAAGACGATTACTAAAAGAGCCTTTTTCCAATCCTTTAACTCTGCTTTAACTGCATCAACATATGAGTTCATTAATAAAACCCTCCATACTAAATATTTTGTGTTTTGTGTTTTAAGTTAACCAAACAAGATAAAATAAGTTCAATGACTGACTCCTTTATTTCTCTTAACTATCCCCCTTTTTGAATTTGACTATTAGCTACTTGTTGTAGCTTAGCAAGGTGTAACCTTACAGGATTCGACATCAGTCAGCTTTTTTATAATGCAAAAATGATGCCAATCAACATATTGTGAAAATACTGGTTTTGCCAAGCAGAACTGTTAACTATTTGATGCCTACGTTAACATCACTAGTTAACCAGTTAACGTTACTCATATCCCCCCTTCACAACCTTCAATCGTTTTTAACTTAAGATTCAAACTCTCAATCTTCTATATCCATGGATGGACCTGGTAATTTGAATACTACTTAACTCAAAATATTAACTGGAAATATTATTACCTTATGTCTTCTAACAAGTTTGCAGAAACTAGTTAAGGATGCTTTTAAAATTTGTGCAGGAGGAAAACATAGAATGAGGAGAAAATTAGCAACATTAATCTTCGGGCTTCTCTTGGTTAGTACGATCTTTCCTTTAAATGTCTTTGCTCAGACCCCTTTTAGCCGAACCAATGTACCGGCCCAGATCAAAGCATCCTATTCGGTCAATGTCCGATCAGGACCCGCGACTAGTTTCATCAAAGTTGGATCGATAAATCAGGGTCAAATTGTAGACTGTATCGGAAAAATAGGCGCTTGGTATGTTCTCCACCTAGAAAATGATACAGTGGGTTGCGTATCAGGTAGCTATGTAAAACCTTATTATCCCCCAGCCCCAGCCCCGGCTCCGGCTCCGGCTCCAGCCCCTACTCCAACTCCTACACCCGCACCTGCTCCTGCACCTACTCCAGCACCTACGCCTACCCCTGCACCGAGCACACAGATAAGTGCTGAAAAGCAAAAAATGTTGGATTTAATAAACGCAGAACGTGCTAAAGTGGGGGTTGCTGCTTTAAGTGCGGATATGAAAGTCATGGAAGTTGCCCAAATAAAATCGGACGACATGGTTAAAAACAACTATTTTTCACACACATCACCAACCTACGGTTCCCCCTTTGATATGTTGAGGAAATTTGGAGTGACATTTTCCGCAGCTGCTGAAAACATCGCACGAAATACTTCCGTCGAAGCTGCTCATGCAGCACTGATGGCCTCGGAAGGGCACCGAACCAATATACTCAACCCGAGCTACAACTACATCGGAATCGGGATTACCGATAGTTCAAGCGGGAAGGTCTTCGTTCAAATGTTTATCAAGAAATAGGACGGCTAAGAGCTGCTGTTTGTAGCAGCTCTTATCTTTTTGATTACTAAATAATCTAAATCATAACGAGATTTGAGAACCCACTCCCCCAATAGCAGGCATTATTCTTAACAACCTACGAGTAAATCATCACTTAGTCTTAGTTAGAATGCATATTAAAAGCGTGTTTGCGGAATATTAGGATGAGCAATTCCGTTCTATGAGGTAAAATTTCATGGATAATAAAAACATACGATGGTTATGCCAAGGATTGAGCATCACTCTACTCTTACTCCTAATTTCTGTTGCTAAAGCAACACCGGCACAAGCTCAAAGCAATTGTAACCAATGCCATGGGGATAAAGTTGATAAAGTTCAACATTCGGCACACAACTTTTTAAGTTGTACAAGCTGCCACAAGGATATAAAAGGGTTCCCACATCCTGAAGGAGCGTCCTCAGATAAAAAAGAAATTGTTTCAACCTGCTCAACCTGCCATAAAGGTGAGGTTACGGAAAGTTACTCTGAGAGCTTCCATGGTAAAGCGGTTCACCTAGGTAGCCAAAGGGCTGCAACTTGTTCAGATTGTCATGGTTCCCACGATATTTTGGGACCGGATAACCCCGCTTCCCAAGTTTCCAAAGAAAATGTCCCAAAAACCTGCACCAGCTGTCATGGCGTAACATCCCCAGGCTTTTCCCAGGGTGCCGAACACTTTCAGTTAGTTGCTTCTGGTGTAGGAGCGCCGATGTACTATACCGCTAAGTTTTTTACATGGTTAACTATTATAGTGATTACAGCTCTTGTTATCCATATTGAACTGCAACTATTCCATAACCTTCGTATAATTCTAAGGGAAAGGAAAAGAAGGTAAGAAACTGTGACAAAAGAACTCACTTATCAGCGTTTTGATCTCCATCAGCGAATTCAGCATATCGGGATGTTTACAAGTTTCTTCATTCTAACCATTACTGGTTTGCCCATAAAATTTGAGCAAAGTCGAATTTCTCAAGGAGTAGTCACGATCTTCGGAGGATTCGACAACCTATTCAACGTTCACTTAGCCGGGGCAGTCATAATGCTGGCTGTCTCCGTTTATCACTTAATCTATCTGGTTATATATCCTTTGTTAATCAAAAAAATCTCCTGGGCAACCCTTCCAAACCTTAAGGATTTTTCTGATGTATTTCATGACGTGCAACATTTATTAGGACTGAGAAAGGATCGACCCTTATTTGATCGTTTTTCATATAAAGAAAAATTTGACTACTGGGCAGTGTTCTGGGGCATGGCCATTATGGGTGGATCAGGCCTGATGATGTGGTTTCCTGGTTTTTTCACTCAGTATATGCCACGCTGGGTTATTGACTCATCCAGATATGCCCACTCGGACGAAGCTATATTAGCCATTAGCGCTATTTTTATCTGGCATTTTTATAATGTCCACTTAAGCTCAAGAGTCTTTCCAATGAGCCATGTCTGGTATCTAGGTACATTAACTCAATTAGAAATGGAAGAAGAACACCCGCTGGAGCTAGAGAGGCTTGAATCAACCGAGGAAAAACAAACTAAACGTAAAACCTCCGCCTAAGACATAAAGCAAAGGGGAACATATATGTCCAAAGCTAACAAATTTACGGGGAGTCTAAAACTGACCCTGTTTCAGATGATTCTTTATCTAGTATTGCTTGCCATCATCCTCAGTTGGGGATTCCAACATATTTAAAAAATAATCAAATATTCAGGTGTAACCCTCATTATCTATGACTAAACGCATTTTAGGCACATGGAAAAATCTCATCAGAAAGTTACCCTAAATTTGCAATCTGGCATTACTTAAAATATCTCGTTGAAATTGGAAAGGTAACAAGGCTTTTTTAACACGTTGAGCCCCTCATTGAACCCCTCTTACTCAAAACAAAGAGCGTCCAAAAGAACGCTCTTATTTGCTATGTATTGATGGAGGCGAAGCGCAGCATCGCAAATCCACAATATTATCATTTCCTCTGGTCTTTTAATGTCGCCTTGGGTATATTCCTAAGACATAATTGTTAGCTTTTCCCCCACTGCCCTAAGGCTATCCAACTTCTGTGATAACACCTGGGTAGCCTTTGCCTGCTCCTGGGCTATTACATTACTCTGTTCGACGTTTTTCTGTACACGAATCACCGACTCACGGAATTTGTTAAGCATCCCATCAATATTCCTGGCTGACTGGTTGCTCTCCTCAGCAAGCTTTCGCACTTCCTCTGCCACCACGGAGAATCCCCGTCCTTGTTCGCCTGCACGAGCGGCCTCAATGCTAGCGTTAAGTCCCAGTAAGTTGGTCTGCTTAGCCACCCGCCTAATAGCTGTCAAGATCTCGGAGATACCATTCACCTCATGAGCAGCAATTTGGGCGATATTGGATGATTCTTGACTTGAGGCGGCAAGTTCTTCTGAGGATGCCGATAATTCCTCTACGAAGGAAGCCGACTGTTCTAGGTCCGAATAGAGTTCAGATAACACTTGCTCGAACCGGCGTGTTTTCTCACGTTCCCTTTCCCGTTCTCGCTCCTGTGCCTGGGCTATTTTCCGCGCCTCGTTTATAGCCCGCCTCATTGCTGGCGATCCCGATTCCAGAAGGTCCACTTTGTAACCCCGCTCCTTGGCAGCGGAGTAACCCCCTTTGTCTCCCGTAATAGCGTTAACACCTATCCGGCCCAACTGCTCTAGTATCTTTGGTATGTCCTCAAGCGTATTCCATGGCCTAACATGTATAGTCACTTCGCCTATTACAAAGTCCGAGCTATCCATTTCCAAAAAGCCCTTATGAGCCACCACACCCACTTTAACTGCTCCACCTGCTATCAGCCGCTGCACAGCTTCTAGTATTTCGTCTATAGTCATAGTGAGTCCTACCACTGGCTTATCAGTATGTTCCCGTAATAAATCAACCATTAGCCCCCTGCTGATCATGACATCCACCTGGGGATTAGCTCTGACCACTTCTGGTCCTTTATCAAAGCTTACTACTTCAATGGGAAAAGATAAATTGAGTTCGTGCATTGCCTGCTCCGCGACCTGAGCCATACCAGGCGTCAAAGCTACAAAAAAAATCGATTCCATTCCTTAGTACCTCCCGTAATTTAAATATTCCTTGCCCCGTCCAGTTCCCTTGCTCCGGCAGAGTATTCAACACATACACAAGTGAATTATTACCTCTCTAATTGCTTTTTTATTTTAAGGCTTGTAAACAAGCCACTACCATAAGAGCACTTTTTCATATTTGAATAACTATCCTTATTTTAGATTTCTCTAATTTTCGTCATTTTCCTTCAAGGCTTACGAAAATGCTGGTGGAATACAAAGAAAAGCCTTGATTGTACAAAAGCATGTACCTTCAAGGCTTTAATCATTCAAGGTTATATTGGCGAATCAAGTTTTTCCATACTATTGTCTGTCCCTTGATATCGTTTAAATCTTCCCTTTAGGCTGTTAAAGGCTAAAAAGAGAATCGGAATAATAATCAAAGTAAAAACAGTAGAGGTAATTATGCCTCCTATTAAGACCCAGGCCATGCCTACACGTTGTTCCGCCCCTTCACTAACGGCAAGGGCAGTTGGCAACATCCCAAAGATCATGGTCAGGGAAGTCATAGCAATAGGTCGGAGACGGGTCATGCCTGCCTCAATAACTGCCTCCTGCGGTGTTTTGCCCCGCTTAATGAGAGTCAGTGTATAATCCAGAAGCAAGGTCCCGTTCTTAGCCACCAGCCCATCCATCATAATGAACCCAATCATTGAATAGAGGTTTAGGGTATTTTTGGTAAGGGCAAGCGCAACTAGAGCCCCTATAAATCCTAAAGGTAAAGAGAACAAGCGGATAAAGGGCGTTAAAAATGATTCATACAAAACTACTAAAACCATATAAACCAAGGTTATAGAGAGTAACATGGCAGAAATCATTTGCCCGAAGGTATCATTCATGGACTGTGCCTGACCGGAAAACCTCACAGTATACATGGGATCTATGCCTGCTGCCTTAATCTGCTTCTCAACATCATTTTTAAACTCTTGAAGAGGACGCCCGGAGAGATTGCTGGAAACAGTGATTGACCTCTGCTTATCCTCCCTGCGGATGGATCGGGGCCCCACACTTTCCTTGAAATCCACCAGATTACCCAGGGCAATCGTCTGTCCTCCAGAGCTGATGGGAATTCGGCGTAAATCCTCAATAGGTATCTTATTGCCGTCTTTAAAGCGCACATTTACATTTATGTCCAGACCCTGGTCCACAAAGGTTCCGGCTGTGGAGCCAGTGATGCCCGTCTGCAAGGATTTGTTAATATCCGCCAGAGCTACTCCAAAGTATTTAACCCGATCTCGATTGATGACGGCTTCAATCTGGGGCTGACCCACCCGCCAGTTGCTGGTTACATCCTTAGCCCCCTGAGTCTTGCTTAGGATATCCATAACTTGATTGGATATTTCTACGAGCTTGTCATTATCAGGACCCAGTACCTGAATCTGGACATTACCGCCACCTCCACCACCCCCGCCAGGCATCCCGGCGATGGAAGAACTAGCCACACTAATCCTAACGGTTCCGGGCGGAAACTGTTTCAAGGACCAGGCGCGGGCCTCGTCAGAAATCTGCCACACGGTGCGCTTTCTTTCCCTTTTATTCGTCAGCGCCACATTGACCGATCCCGAGTTGGATGAAGCTCTTGAACGGTAATTATCAAGTTCCGGAATAGTTTTTACATACTGTTCGATCTTAAGTAAACCCGCATCCGCCTGTTCAAACGGAGTGCCAACGGGGAGCTCCAGGTTAATTGAAAAGCTTCCTTCATCCGTTTGAGGCATGTATTCAATACCTACCACCTGGAGAGGAATAAGGCTTACAGCCCCTATAAACACAAGTAAAGCGACAGCCAGGATCTTTTTGGGATGTTTCAGAGCGCCCTTCAAAGTTCTAACGTAAAAATCTCTAAGCATAAAGCCCAAGGTGTCTACCCTGTCAAACAAACTGAAATGTTTTTTGCTTAGTCCCGACTTATAGAACTTTGAGGATAACATCGGGGTGACGGTAAATGAAACAAAAAGGGAAAAAAGAGTCGCGAAAACAACTGTTAAACCAAACTGACGAAAAAACTGACCCACCATACCATTCATGAAAGCGATCGGTAAAAAGACCACAACATCGCACAGGGTAATGGCAATGGCGGCCATACCTATTTCCATCCGACCTTCCAAGGCGGCCTTTTCGGAAGATTTTCCCATATGCATATGCCGGTGGATATTTTCCAGTACAACAATAGAGTCATCCACCAGAATCCCAATACATAGGGACATGGCCATAAGGGTCATGATATTAAACGTAAATCCGGATATGTATATGGCAAAAAGGGTGGCTACCAGGGAGGTTGGGATGGCGATGAGAACTGTTACCATGGAACGCCGCTCTTTCAAGAAGAAGTACAGGGCCAAGGCCACGGTGAACATGCCCTCAAAGATACTTTCCATGGTATTGTTTAAGGATTTATTTACATAAGCAGAGGAGTCAGAGGAAATATAGAAGTTATAATCAGGGTAGTCCTTTTTTATCTGCTCAATTTCCTGATTTAGAGCTTTCCCTACCTTAACCACGCTGGCATCGCTCTGCTTGGAAACCTGAATGCCGACCTGATCCTCCCCGTTAATGCGGTTGCTGGACAGGACTGCTCTGATCTGCCGATTAACTGTGGCTATACTTTTTAAAGGAACAGTCCCACCGCTGGAGGTAGCTATAGTCAGGTTGGCGATGTCATCGACGCTCTGATACTCACCTGAAACCCGCAGGTCATAATCTTTTTCCAGATTCAACTTGCCGGCGGGTGAGTCGGCACTCTCAGCCCCGATTTTACTGATGATGCTATTGAGGGAAACCCCATAGTATACGAGCTTGTCCCTGTCGACTTCTACGGCGATTTCCTCCTGCCTTCCCCCGGAAACGGAGACATTAGCCACGCCGGAAATCCTTTGCAGACGATCCTTAATCGTCTCATTGGCCATATTGTACGTCGTGACTTTAGAGTAAGGCGAACTCATCCCTAGAAACATCACAGGCTGGTCATTGATGTCCCTTTTTTCCACCTGGATATCTCTAGCATTATCTGGCAAGCGGTCTTTAATGCTATCTATTTTCTTACTGATATCCATGGCAGTCTGATCAACATTGGCACTGAGATCAAATTGCAGGATAATAAAGCCCGAACCTTGGTTGCAAGTGGAAGTAATTGATTTCAATTTTGAGGTGGACGAAATAGCTCCTTCTAAAGGTTTGATTACTTGTTTCTCAACCTCTTCGGCGCTAGCACCCTGGTAGGATGCCTGTACAGTAATAACGGGAGTATTGATGGCGGGGAGTAAATCCACTCCGATGCTGTTATAGCTGTAGAGTCCCAGAACCACAAAGAACATAATAATCATGGTGATCCCAGCTGGACGCTTAATAGAAAAACCGGTAATATTCATGGTTTTACAGCCTACTTCCCTTCACCTTTTATACTGACAGACTTACCATCCTTTAGAGTGTTTAACCCGCTGGTAATCAGTATATCTCCTGAATTAAGCCCCTCAGTGATTTCCACCATTCCATTCAAGGCGATACCTGTTTTGACAGGGTGCTCTGCCGCCTTGTCCGTGTTCAGGACGTAGATAACTTTCTTGTCTCCCCTATCAACGATGGTATCTTTCGGGACAGCGATTACTGAATCCAGCCTATTATATTTCAGTTTGATTTCTGCAAACATTCCGGGTTTTAATACCCGTTTCTGATTTTCTATTTCCACCCACACTGGATAGGTCTTATCTTTATCATTAGCAGTGGGACTAATCTTGGATACAGTTCCTTTGTATGCTTGACTCGATATGGAAGGAACAACAACATCCACTGCCTGTCCGACCTTAACATAATTGACCTCGTCTTCCATTAAGCTAGCATTAACTTGTACTTTATCTATATTGACGACAGTATAAGCCACTGTACTGCTTGAAACCATTGCTCCCAAGCTAACATTTTTGGCGGTTACGACTCCCTTTATAGGGGATTTAATCTGGGTATTAGCTAGGTCACTTTCATTTTGCTGCATGGTTAGGCGTATGGTTTCATATGTATTCTGAGCAGTATCATATTCGGATTTTGAAATGGCTCCAGCATTAAAAAGCGTTTCCTTCCGGTCTAGGGTGCGTTTGGAATCATCAAGCTGAACGCGCGTTTTATCTGCCACAAGAGCTAAATCACTGCTTTCAAGTTCCAATAAAACTTCACCGGCATTAACTTCCTGACCCACATCCTTCTGAATCCGTCCAATTCGTCCGGCTGATTTTGGCGACACATTAACCTCTTCGGAAGGAAGAACCTTCCCGACAACTGATATTGAATTTGTCAAAGGAGATTTTTCCACTTTAATTACAGAAACGCTCTGGACTTGACCCTGTCCGTTGCCATTTGCTTGGGCAGGCTGGCTTGCGGTTGTAGCTTTAATTCCGCAACCAACAATATTATTTAATAACATAATAATTAGGACTATTAAGGGAATTTTCTTCTTCACTACAGCGATCACCTTTCCTTATTCTAATATAAATAAAATTAAGTCTATTATAAAATAGAAAGCCAATCAATACCAAAACATGAATTATTTCCATAAATAAGTCCTTTTTTTATATTTTTTCTCTAACCCTATTAACTATTTTAAAAAAAGTGTAGAACCACGATACTTGAGATATCTTCTCATATCACTCGAAGGCTACAGTTACAGAAAAATAATTACCCATCCCATCTAGCTATAGGGATGTAAACTATCAACATTTTCGCCAAAACATATGCATCGGTAAGAGAACAGTTATTAAGATCTTGGTGAGGGACTAACGAAATTTATTTTAGACGACAAAAAAGCCTTGAGTTTGTACAAATGTATGTACCTCAAGGCTTTCATCATTTATTTATTGTGTAATGCCACACCATATATCTATAATAATGCTCACTATGTTTCGCGGAGGCAAGGGGAAACTTACTCCAGTATCAAGCTCTCCCACCCCTATTTCAACTTCTAAATTATATCCATCTTACTTATAAGTTATTACTTACATACATATTACTAAAATTCGCGACGGGGGTTCCATTGGTCAGGTCGTTTATTCCAGTCCTAGTATAACTCACCCTGATTGAGGAGTCGCTACTCACAATCGGTGCATTCAGTGTCAAGACCACCATTGAACCAGATACCGTAACGTTGGTAACTCTTGGATTCGACACAACCCCCGTAATAGCAAAAGCTTCTGGGCTTCCAATTTCGCCAGTCAATTTATCACTCATCGTTAAGATAATATGCATATTGCCCGAAGTTACAGCACTGGAAACTGTAGCCGCCAATGGTACTGCTACATACTGAGCTATACCAAAGTTATAACCGTCCTTCACGACCCTCAGTGTGTACGTTTTACCAGGCGCCAGCGCTGCAACGATCTGATAAGTCGAACCATTATTTACTATTGAGGCCAAGCCAAGCCCGACTGAAGTATTCCCATCCATTAGTATGAAGTTACTAACATTTAAACCATACAAAGCAGGGCTCACTGTCAAAGTAAATCCCGTGGTCGACGGGTTGCTCACCCACATTGTCTCGTTTATTGTCGACGAAGAAGGTACTACCACCTGCTGAACCGTTCCAAAAGTATAACCGGTCTTGCTGGCCGTCAATGTGTACGTATGGCCCGCAATTAAATTCGCACTTAGAGAATACGTTACTCCACCATCTGAAGTGACCGCTCCTGTTACTCCCACATAGTAACCTGTATTATCAAAAAGTTTAAAGTTTTCTTTCGTCAAACCATACAAAGCGGGGCTCACCGTCACGGTAAATCCCGTGGTCGACGGGTTGCTCACCCACATTGTCTCGTTTATTGTCGACCAAGAGGGTACTACCACCTGCTGTACCGTTCCAAAAGTATAACCGGTCTTGCTGGCCGTTAATGTATACGTATGGCCCGCAATCAAACTCGCATTTAGAGAATACGTTACTCCACCATCTGAAGTGACTGCTCCTGTAACTCCCACATAGTAACCTGTATTATCAAAAAGTTTAAAGTTTTCTTTCGTCAAACCATACAAAGCGGGGCTCATCGTCACGGTAAGTCCAGTGGTCGAGGGGTTGCTCGCCCACATTGTCTCGCTTATTGTCGAAGGAGTTGTCGTTCCCGAATTACTTTGCAAAATATCATCAATTTGGTTAAGCAAGCGTTCTGGAACCGCACTGTCTCCGCCAAGGACGTTGACTTGCGGTTGCACGTTATTATTTCTCAGAGTGATTAGATAGTTTTCTATGCTCTGAGGCAATTGGTTGCTCTTAGGATTCACCAAGAGAATGGGGGCATTCTGGCTAGCGGCGAGAGGGCTCCCAGAGAGAGCGTCTGCGAAATCATCTCCATTAGCAACGTAAATCTGGCTCGGATGAGGGTAAAACATGTTCAGAATCTTTGATAGGGTTTCGAAGCGATCACTACCACCCAAACGTTGGATTTGTGTGCCTGGCGATAGAGTTCTAATTTGATTGAGTATGCTTTCACGCATAACCCCTTCACCACCGACGATATAGACAGTGGTCGGCTTGTCACTGGACAAGAAAGCCTGGACGGTTGGAGATAAATTACCGGGATTGCTCAAAAGGATCGGCCAGCCTTTACTTGCAGCAAGGGATGAGATCCCCAGCGCATCCGGGAAATTTTCGGAATTAGTAATGATCACTGGAGTCCCCTGAGCAACATTCAACTGATTTAGTATTAAATCATTCGTTGCAAAACGATCACTTCCACCAAAACGATTGACCTTGAATCCATTATCAAGCAGCCATTCCTCGACTTTGTGAGAAATCACCCCTCCTCCACCGATGATTGTAACTGTACCTCCTGAAACCAAGTGTTCTTTAACATAGTTAAGGCTAGCCATAGAATCTTTTACCCCAGGCCCACCCAAGATAATCGGCGCCTTAAGCTGTGAAGCTAGTGTACTGGCTGCTAAAGCATCCGGAAAACTGTAACCGGAGGCTAGAATAATATTTTGCACTTGTGCATTTGCATTCAGCTCATTCGCCACAGAAATAGAAGTCTCAAATCGATCTTGACCATGGATACGATGCAATCCCCATGCTTTAGGTGATGACTTTGCCACGTCTTGAGGTGATGCCAGAGCCGACAAAGAAAAAGTAAAGAAAAAACTTACGATACAAATCATTGAACATAGAACTTTAGTTTTTCGTCTCATCAAATTTTCCTCCTTCAAATCTAGATTCGATTTCCTATAAATAGGAGTGAACTATATCCCTCCTTCCCGTTTATCTAGAAAACCTTAATTTAGGAAGCAAGATGGAGCAACAATAAACACTTTCTATTTCTACTCATAAGGTTCATCACTATATTGATTCGGTAAGCGCCTTATATTATTAGGGGGTAATCCTGTAAGAATATTCCACCAAATTAAGATACCTTAATCTGTATTACGACATAAAACTTCAATAGTCTAGCAGTTTAAAACAAAAAGTCACCCCTTTCGACCTTCGTTTCCATTCAACTCGGTTATGAGGGGGCGACTATAATTTCCATAATCGTTCATATCTTTTGGTGAGTTTACATTATATTAGTTGCTTTATATATTAATACGTAACAAAAAACATAAAGGAAAGGTACTATCGCTATATCTACTATACTCCTGATACTTACTTTGGTTTCTTGTTGGAGTAAGCCATTTTGTTCAAAATACTTGCGAAATTCTTTAAGGATTAGTAGTCCAATGAGTATTAGAATTACTATTAAGTCAATCCCTAGAACAGTAGATACATCCGCCCGGGATAAGGTGTCCGATGACGCAGTTATAGTTGTAACCATCACGAACAGCTCCTTTATAAAAACACTAACTAAAAAATAGCGGGCATATTATATAAAGTGTAACGTTTATTAGCCCATGGGCTAAAGATAAACCCAATAAAGATTTCTGCCAGACAAAGAGCCTACAAAATAGAATCGATACTAGAAATGTATATATCACATTCAGAAACGACCTCCCGGAAATATTCAGAGCTGCATATGATAAGCTTGTAAAATATATCGCATTTTCACTGCCCAGTACCTTTATAGCAACGTTGAACAATATGCCCCGAAATATAAATTCCTCAAGCAAACCTACACAGATTATTAAAACAATGACCCACATTAGAATTTCATCCGATGCAACTGCAATATTTGTAATTTCAGGTTGGACAATAAAAAACTCAACAAATCCCAGTGGCAGTCCTAATAGGGCAATCAACAACTGAATGTGGAATCTATAAAACCTAAAACCTAATGCGGCATACGTTAAACCAACCATTTTTGCCACCATAGCTCCTGCGATAAATAAGGGTAGGCTGACCACCACAAACCCAAAAACCTCCGGTATACCTTGCATCGGAATAGAAACACTGATTATCCTGATCAGTGGAATAAGGGTTAGGGCTAAATAAAGAGAAGGGGCAGACTCCTTATATTTAAAACGAGTTATTATCAAGAGTGATATTAGTATTAATAGGTAGATGATAACCCCAATGGATATATTCCAATAGGTAAAAATGAATTCTGCGACAAGGACAAGAAAGAAAAATAACCAGTGAATTGAGTTAGCTTTTTGAATCACTTCTATTAGATATTTCAGGTCTATTAAATCTTTCAAAGCCTTTAAACCTTTTAAAATTTTTAAGTCTTTTAGATCTTTAATTCCTTCCCCCTCTAAATCTTTCACTTTTTCCCCCTCCCCTCAAAATATGTTGGGATTAACTGCTCCTCTTCCTAACTCCAATATCAGGATTTGTTGGGGGTACCACTTTTACCCAAAGTTTGAGCTGTCTGTACGGTGTCGTATCTTGACTGTCCTTAAATAATAAGAACTCCGCTTTTACGGCATCCTTCGGTTCTGTTACTATAAAAGACACAGTCTCTTCCCATTTCTCTAGGTGTTCCAATGATATTGGTGCTATGGTTTGAATTAAATCACCATCCACTCTAATCTCCATTCTATATATAGCTTTTTGGTGTTCATTGTTAATGACGCCTGCTCTAACCACTTCGTACTCTCCAACCCGAAGTTGTTCATGGTAACTAGCGGCTACACCATCCTGCCCAGTAATATAAAACTCAGTAAAGCCGTCGCTAATTTTAGGAGAGAATAATATATTTAATACGGTAACAAATAAAATTAACCAGGTTATTAGTAGTGCCGAGTGAATAACTTTACTTTCTTTAAACCTTTCTGTCCAGTTTATAAAATTGATTTCGAAAGTAAATGTAAATTGCTCCTCTTTAGGCAATTTTTTGCGTCTGCGCCAACCCAGCACAACCAAAATTAAATTAAAAACAGTTAGCGAAAGCATCATTGGAAATAGCCTGATGCCCCATGACAAATAATCAAGCAAAAGTCCAATCAGGGGTACAATGATTATACTTAATCCCATACTCAAAGCTACGCGATCTAAACCCTCAAGATCGTCGGCTTTGGGAAACAACACTGTCGTCAATAAATACCCTGGAAGCAATAGCACAAAAGGTAAGCCAAATATAGTTCTAATAAAATCGCTAAAAAGAACAATTACTAGTAAAAATAAAAACAAGCTAGCTAATAATAAATACTCGTTTTTCAAATTAACCCTCAACCCAACTCCCCCCCACAAATCGCCTTTGAATTATTGAAAAGCCCTTACCCCTCCCGAATCATAAATAGTATTATAACTTTCCAAAGCACTCCATAAAGGCAAATCATTATCATAATAATCCAGATTATCTTCGATCGAAGGTTTGAATAGAAACTCACCATTTGATGAGGTAAACAATTTGAGAGGTCGCTTTGTTAATTCATCTTTTCTTACAAAAATAATATCTCCCCTGCTACCCTTCAGGAATTTTTGTAACTTTGGATCGACTTCAAGTACGTGGGTTTTATTAAAAAAGCTGGAACTTTCCAAGTAGCGGCAAGAGATATAATCAGACATGAGATATCCTTCAGCCATTTGAGCCACTCTTTTGAGTGAAGTAGTCTCTTCTTCGCTTAAATAAAAAGTGTAAAAGGGCCTTTTAATTAAAGGGGCATCTGAGGCTGTGAAATCGTTGGACACCGCTAAGAAAGCCATTATAAAAAATAAGATAATTACTGAAATCTTATATTTTGCTTTTAGCTTGTAAAACAAAATATAAAGGCCAGCACCACCTGAAATACAAATAAATATAAAGGAATATTCCGCAAAGCGTGCAAAATTGAAGTTACCTGCCAGTTTGTTAAAGAGTAATGCCGGTCCCGGAAAAGTAACAGGAACAAGCAACAAACCCATCATCAGAAATATTCTAACAATACTCTTTAGTTTCAAAGTACTCAACCCCCATAATGCTCCTAATATTACAAATAGAAGCAGCGGGCTATATTGAAGGTAATTAAGTAATTCCTGTAGTGGTGTATCTACAATTGATTTGGTTAAAATACCGGTAGGGGCCTCTCTTAATAAGCTTCTAGCAACTGAATTAAAAACCTGTACACTGGCATACATCCAATAGGTTACTGTTGATACAAACAATAATAATAAAAAATTTAAATTTACAAATCTCTCAGTATTACTACCGTCATAAACTACTTGTAATATATAGAAAAGGGCTAAGATCAATATAATAAAAGGCATAGAAACTGTATGAAACATTATAAGTCCTATAGTTATGAGAGTACTTAAGGCGATATTTAAAGGAGTTCTCCTTTGAACCAGTAAAAGAATTAAAAGACCTTCAAGAAAAAAAACTACACTTCTGGGGATCGAATACATACCATAAAAAATGGCATCGGGATTAAAGCACATTAAAAGAGCCGACAATAATGCTATTCTTGTGTTTAAGATTTTTGAGGCTGCTAAATAAATGACTAGAACTAAACAACCATAGATAAGCCCATTTGTAATGAACATAACTTTTGCCGGTATTATTGGAACGTTTATAATTTGATATATATATGAAATTAAAATATGCCATAAAGGAAAAGCTTGATATATTTCAAAGGTTTGATTAATGTAACCCACCTCTAGGAGATTTTCTATCACCCATGAGTGAAAAAATACATCAGTTCTTCCAACAAAAAAATAATATTTTAAAGTTACTCCCCAAATAATATTTATAAAAAGCAAGATAATTTGCATTAAAGTTATTTTGATTTGTTTATTGCTTAACTCGGTTGAAAATAATATCTGGGTTAAAATAAGCACTCCCATGACTGCAACCAATACGTAATATGATAACGTCCTTACAGGGAAGTAATACAAAATAAGAATTGCAAAAAGATAGCATAAGGAAAAAGTAAGGATTAGAAGCTTATTTGCTTTTTCACTTATGCTAAAATCCTCGATTTCCTTAGTCCTTAGTACCAACCAAATTATTGGAGCTAACAGCATGGGTATCCCTAAATAAATACCCAATAAAGATAAATTATATTGTCTGATTACCAGCGGACCAAAAGATCCAAGTAACGCAAAAATAATCAGCAATATTACAATTATTTTCTCTGTAAAGATATATTTATCTTTGCTGCGAGATTTCATAAGAATTACCCCCTTGTTATACTTACAAGTCCTGTTGAAAGGATTATTGGGTAGTGTTATAAATATTTGGCACGGAAATAAAGTCATTATGACGAAAAGTATTTGTCTCTATAAACCTATTTGTTTCTAAAGAGGTCCCACTAGCATTTGCAATTGTTGACGTCCATATATAAACCCCAGGAGAAATGCCTTCAATAATAACTTCATATAATTTCGGCGGTTTTGGTAAAGTTAAACTCTCAGTAAAATTACCTTTAATAAGCATTGTATTTACAATGTTTAGTTTACGAACTTTTGTTAAATCATTGACAACCACTTTTACCTCAAAATCTAAAGAAGTCTTATTTAATACAATTACAACTAAATTGTAAGCAAAATAATCTCTTACCACTGGGCCAGTTGAAAGAGTAATCATAGGAGTAGGAGTAGGAGCAGGGAGAATATTCGGAGTAATATTCGGAGTGTCACTCTCTATATATTCCGCTTCGCTTCGCCTCCCTATTTTCATTAAACCCGCTCTTAAATAGGTTGCTGCAATGACAAGTGTTAAGATTACATGAGTTAATAACCAAGCATAACCGACACCGTTAATATTATATTTTGGTATTAAATAGTAACTAGCTCCTAGCAGAAGAAAAAAACGAAGCAGATTAAATTTTATGTTCCTTTCAACCCGCATATTGATATTCTGCACAGATATAAAGATCATGTAAATCACGGCAAAGAAACTTGAGATAATTACTAGAAATAGTAAATAGTAGGCTTCAACATATTCTTTACTAATAAGGGCAAGAATGTTTTTACCCCACAGGCCTAATACTACTATTATGGGAATTAGAAACAGATATGCCGTAATCCAAGCTTTAAATATGTTTTGCTTGAGTGGCTGACCATGACTTCCTTCTACAAATAAGGAAAAACTTAGAGAATACGGCACAATTAAAGCTAAATTACCAATAGTCATTGCTATGTAATACTGGGCAGTCTCTTCTTGACCCAGTAAAAGCATCACCAGAATTGGCAGAATTAATACTGGAGCTTCCATTAATATGTTTGAGATAAAACTCCCGATCGAAAATTTGAAGGATTCTTTTACAAACGGTCTATCTATTTCAAGTAAATTTAGTTTTACCTCTTTACGTAATACCCATAAAGAGTAAATAGAGGATAGGACATAGCAGGAACCTAGCGCTAAGAAAATACCAAAACTTTCAAATTGGGCCAGGGGGAATAAAAGAAATATACGAAGAGAAATGAGTACAGTTTGAACGAAAAAATATTGACCTTTTCTTAACGCTAAGAACATATTACCCGTAATTAAAGTAATAGAGTTAAATATAGCAATTCGGATAAACATCATCCCATTGCTCATATTTAAGGAAGGGCTTAGATGAAATAGACTCACAACCAAAATGTAAATCAAGCTCATAACCGCTGCAGCTATAGTGGTTAATATAAGGCTTGTCTTAAATACTTTATTCTTGTCAGCAATCTCTACATACCGTATTAACGAAAAATCAAAGCCAAATCTTGAAAAAAGCATGATTAAACCAAGAGACGAAATTAATGCTGTAGCCGTACCAACCTCTGCAATTGAGTAAAATTTGGCTGCAATAACCCAGAAAAAGAAACCGGCAGCGGCATTCTGGAGTCTACTCAAAACCATAAACAAGGAGTTCCTGTAAAGATTATCTTTAAAAAAGTTGGGTAATTGAGCTAAAATTCGGGGCATGTAATCTCACTTCCCTTAAGTAGGCCTTAAGTTTTTTTTACGAAATTATAATACATTGTTTCAGCTATTTTCCCCAATGTATCCTTCCTTGAAATTGTGAAATAGACTTCCAATTGCGGATTGAATTTAGATCTATATTTACATAAGCTCTGTTTATTAGCACCACTTATTTCGAACTTTGCAAACCCCAGCGACTTAGCCTGTTGCATTAATTGCCATACCATAAATTCGTTAGCATATTTATATTTTTTATCCCTCGGTTTAGCTAAACCCATCCATCCTAAATACCAGTTATAGGCTTGATTTAGAGTAGCCCCAATGAGTTCATCATTATCATATAAGCACTGTAAGACTAAGTTCTCGGGGTAAGTTTCCAAAGATTCCTTCAGATAAGCTGGATCCACAGTATGATTTAAGCCTTGCTCCTTATATCTCTGCGTTAACAGATCCGTTAGAATTGAAGTATCAGCACATCTTACCAGTTGACATCTCAAGTCTTCTCCTTTTCGGATATTGTACCGGCATGCATTCGTGAAGCCTTCCCAAATATCCTCCAGTTCAGGTTTTAAGTTAAAAGTATAAGTGTAGCTTGGATTCACCTTATAGTTCCGCCATTGAAAAGGCCGTATATCAATAAAACCGGGTACCAGTATAACAGAAAAATAATTAGGAGCTATTTTATTAAGTTCATCATCGATTTCTTGAACAACTAGATTGACTTGGGACTCTTTCTTGTCTTGTTTGATGCTGTCGTAGTTCTTATCCATGACAGGACCAAGGTAGGGGATTCCCGACTGAGGGGGAGGAGAAAATAATAATTTTACACCCATAATTTTCTTATAAAAAAGAGGGAAAACACATATCAATTGTTCTCCTTTATAAATTCCGTAAGGCAACAATTCATAGCCAGTATACTTTTCTACTAACCTAAGGAATTCCCACTTGTGATAAAGCAGACCCTGGGGACTATCATCAATAAAGCTATCCCACTGGTTTTGATTTGTTACTAAATTAATAGCCATTCTCTTTCCACCATCTCCAGATTTCTTCTCCCGAAGTCATCCAGGCATTTCTTTCTCTCCCATACTGTAAAATCTTTTCGTATAAGGCATTCCACTTGTCTCTAAAAGGACAGCTAAACACATTATTATGCCAAAGGACAGTTAAAACCCCTTGGTTTAATTCCACTTCTTCCAGTAGTTGTTGAATCAGCTCCCACGCCTCATGGGGTTTTACAAAGTCAAACATTGCGCTCTCCATGACATGTAAGGGCAACTCATATATATCCATCCATTGTTGGTGCTGCAAATCATAAGGTCTAAAGGGATGGCACATTCCATTTCGGAAGCCAACTGTGTTTGTATAGCCATAGGTTGAATCATACGTAAAACCACATTTTTTCAGAATATCCCAAGTATCTGGAACCTGAAATCTCAAATAATGGTTTCTATAACCAATTACTTCCCTACCTAATACTCTTTCTAACTTACTTTTCTCTAGCTTGATAGCGTCAAAGTCATTAAAGGAATAATAACCTCCATGTAATCCTACTTCCCAACCACTCTTAACTATATAATTAAGTTCACTGGCAATATCTTCGATGTTATATCTAAATCTTCTAGGATCCCGGGAAGCTGTCATAAAATAGAAAGTCGATTTAGCACCATATTTCTTTTCCAGCTCCATGATTTTTTGAAAATTTCTATAGGGACTCGCTTGTTTCCCCAATCTATTCCAAAATAACTGTTCTTTTAAGCCACCCCAATCCCACTTTTTAAGACTCCACAAACTGGATAGTACCTTATGGGTAAGAGGCGGATAAATATCATCGACGTCATGAGTCAAACAGATCGCGAACTTTTTATGATCCGGATAACTCACGTGGTATCCCTGGTTAATTAGGTATTCTGAAATAACTGGACCCAACACCTTTGTACGGCTTAACCCATAATACTTAGACTCCGTATCTAGGTGCTCTTTATGATTCACATAGGTCTCCCAAAGTTCTGAATTCTCCTTTAGGCTATTCCATAGATCGCTATTCACGTTTAGAATTCACGACCTTTCTCCAATGGGTGATTCTAAGCTCGAGGCATAACAGGATTGAGCTAAATTAATACTCTCGGGGTAATGTTCTACAAACCAGACCATAAATGAGGTAACATCAATTTTATCTTGCAGCAAGCCTTTCTTTTTTTCTATCCATTCTATTCTGATATCAGGTATTTGTGCTAGTTCAATGGCTTTCTCTAAGGCTAGATTAGGGTCCTGGTAATTAAAGATTAAGCCGTATTTTTTTTCTAACTCTTGAAATATACCCAAGTTACCTTGTCCTATAAAGGAATTGCATCTTACAACAGGTATGCCCAGAACTGCAGCTTCCGTTGTCATTGTGCCAGAATCCGTAACCAGCAGGTTAGCCCTAGAAAGCAAGGTGTGCATTTCTTCCGGTTTAATATTAGCCCTATATCTTTCTAACTCAACGGGCAGAGGAGTTTCAGAAGAAATAAAAACGGTAGAATATTTCCCTAGTTCCTCAACTAACTTTCGCTTAAACTCTAGGTTAAACCCCTCCTTACCTACGTCATGAAAGGCTCTTGACACAAAACGCAGGACAGTGATTGGGTCTTTGGCTTGGGTAGCAAGGCTTGGAGAGAACCACTGGGGATGAAGATAAGCCAATTCCTTATAGCCTGGGACATTTACTATTTTCTTACCTACTTTTTCGAATCCATCAAATACACAAATTGTGCTGGCAAACCACTTATAGTAAGGGTATGTGAATTCATCACCATCAAAAATCACGCAAGGTTTTCTCAAGAACCAAGCCACATGAGCGGCTCGAACGGAACCGAAACCCAGAAAAATGTCGGGCTGTATAGCTCTGACAGCCATGTACATCTTGATGTTCATGATAGGAACATTCAAGATCTTTTTTAGCAAAGACTCTCCATAAGAGCCTAAATTGGTATATTCCAAACCAAAGGCTTGTAGTAAAGTGGTAGCAATATCTTTTTCGCTTACGGTTATCAACACCTGATGCCCTTTTTTCTGCATTTCTAAGATAAAGTTTTTAAAAAAGTGAACTTGAGAGGGATGGCCAACATCAACGACTATTCTCATAGCGCCCTCCTTAACTTATGATTTTTCAACGCATTAATTTACTGTAAATTAATGAAGGTATGCCTCCTTTATTAAAAGCATTTCTGAAAGCGGTAAAAGCGGATTCAACCAAGCAATTGCTCCTTGTTATTTCCATATAAGGCTTTTGCATCCCACCAAAACCTCTAAATACCGGTTCGATGTTACTGTGCATTGAACCCTCAAAATCAAAACTTTGAGATACTTGACTTGCGAATTTAATCGCTTCCCACAACGCTAAGAAATGGGCACCGTAGTGATTTAAAGCAGGGTCTCCCCCTCCCATTAAGTAGTAAGCAGCCTTTTGATCATAAACGATATACACGGCTGCATGGATTTGACCATCCGTATCTATGGCAAAAAACATTTTTCGAGCCTTATACTTCTCGCAGGCTTCATCTATTCGTTGTACATACTCCCTTGAATAGGGAACAGTCAGCTTTTGTCTGTTATAGGTGTGCTCATTAAGATCCAGTAATTTTTCCAAACCCAAATCCGATACTACCCTAATACCGTGCTTTATGGCTCGCTTAATTTTACGTTTCGTACTATAACGAACGTTTTCCCATACTTTATCTAAATCAGATAAATCTTCTAGGACATAGGTATAGCGTGTTGTTTGCTTAAAATTAGCCCAGTATAGAGGCAGCCAATCGGTAAATTCAGGAGGAAAACGTTGATAAAATAAGGTATGTTTAGGCAGAAGTTTAAGCAGCTGATCCATTAGATCTATCTCTTCGGAGAGCTGCTCCGGATATTTAAGCTTACGAGGAGGGGCAAATAGTATTCCCAGCTTGGGAGTAAGCTGAGGTGAAATGATCAAATTTAACCCGGCTAGCTTTTTAAACGTTAGCGGCCAAGCGGCTAATATTTCCTCATTTCTTTGAATAGAAAGTATTCTATACTTGTTTGGCGCTACGGTATCCAACCACCATGATTTATGAAATAAAGAGCCCTGCGGGCTGGAATCTACGAAATTATCATATAACTTTACTTCATTAATCATCGTTTTGTCCTCCCAGTTTTTGAAAACCAGGGAAGAATATATTTTTGATTAATTCGCCAGAAGAAGTTCTTTAATAAGAGCAAGGATACTTTTCTTATATAATTTCCGTACTTTATTTTAGATTTTTCTTGACCATACCGAGCAGGAATCTGAACATCCATTACTCTTGCACCAAGCACGTTTAATTTGGCTAATAGATCATTGCAGTAGCCGTACCTTGGATATACATTATCCAAATCAAGCCTGCTTAACGCTTCCCGAGAAATTGCGGTATAACCATTTTGCGGATCTTGAACATCCCAGTAACCTGAAGAGATACGTGTTAGCCTAGTAAGGATTCCATTTCCAAACCTTCGCCATCTGCTCATTCCCTTTTTCAACTCAGACCTAGATAATCTATCTCCTTTGCAATAATCGGCAGTCCCTTCAACAAGCTGATCCAATAATTTTGAAAGCTGAATCGGGTCCATCTGATTATCACCAGCCATGACTGCAACTATATCCATTTCATCATTTAATGCCTGCCTATACCCTGTGATTATGGCTGCACCAACGCCTTTGTTATTTAAATGACGAATGAGTTTTAAACGAGGCTCTTTTGAAAATTGAGTAGCTGCTATAAAAGTTCGATCAGTTGAGCAATCATCTATAACATAAATACTCTCTACATAAGCAGGTATTGTTTCAATAACTTTGGCTATAAGTAGTTCTTCATTATAAGCAGGAACAACAACACCAATTGACCTTCCTCGGTACATAGTCAGTTCCTCCAATTTCGCACATGACTGGCACTCCTACATTAAGTGCGCATAGTCAGCAATTCTTAAAGCAACCTTTAAAAAACTATTCTTCCAAGGGCCAAAAAGCTTCTTAGCGAGATGGGAGGGGTAATCAATATCACCATATTTTAAAATAAGCTTTTGGTAATGGGGCTTACTTAAAAATCGTAAGACCAAGTCCATGTCCTCGTCGCCAAAATCCAAAAAGCTTTCCCGTTGCGTCATAGCACAGATTATTTCTTCACCCATCTCCTTTTCCCAAAGTTTCTGGTAGCACGACATTTTTGTCTCTGTTAGATTATCCTCACTTAGGGCCTCTACCGCTATCTGCCCGCATATTTGCGCTCCCTTTAAACCCATATATATACCACCGCCGGATATTGGTTTAGTCTGGCAGGCAGCATCCCCGACTAACATGGCATGAGCGGAATATATCTTGGGCATTAGACCTAAGGATACTGTTCCGCCTGTGTAACGTATAATTTTAAGATCTTTAAAAATTTGCGGGTAATGATTCGCGAGTTGCTGAAAATAATGCTGCGGAGAACACTCAGGCTTTACAAGTGCAAAACCGGTCCCCACCCGACACGTTTTATTATCAAGAGGAATAATCCAGCCAAACCACCCCGGTGCAAGATGTTGGCCTAAAAAAATCCGGATTAAGCCCGTATCAACGCATTGCAGTTCGGCATCAGCTGCATACATCACTGCTTTAGGATTGTCATGATGTAAGTGGAGCCACTTAGCTACCTTAGAATGAGCGCCATCGGCGCCTATAAGCAGCTTTGTCTCCATTGTGAGGTTCCTTTCGTTTTTGCCCTTGGCCGATACCCGAAACCCACCTGATATACGCTCAATTCCATCTACCCTTAAACCTTTAAGGAGTACCGCTCCGGCATTTTCAGCTTTTGCAGCTAACTCTTGATCGAAGGTAATGCGGTTGATAGCCAGCGCAAGATCACTGCTGCTTTCTATGTTTAAGCTAGCACTTAGAGGCGAAAACACACGTAACCCCGTCAAATTATTAATGACTATACTTTTATCAACTCCCGCCAGTTCCATGGTGCGAGGTGAAATAAGCCCAGCACATTGTACCGGCCGACCGATCTCCTGATGTTCTTCGATGACCAGAACTTTGAAACCAGAGGGAGCAATTTGCATCGCTGTAAAACATCCCACTGGACCTGCCCCAACAACAATAACATCCCACTCCATGTCGTTCCTCACTTTAAAAACAATATTAATTATTTAGAAGCCTTTAATGTTTCTGAGCCTTAACACCGTACATTTTATGTATCTAAATTCAAAATCGAAACTTATACTAAATCATTTTTCCCTAAAACAATTTGGCATTAAAGAAAACTTGGTTCAATTAGTAATATGAGTTGAAATCCTTTAGATGCTGCCCCTTACTTGTACCTGTTCCATCAATCGTACCCGTAGGCAATTCAAGGACATGTTTAGCCTTCTTATTTATAGGTAGCACTTTCCAAGGTTGTACCTTCTCAAAAAGGTCAAGCACCTTATACTCGCGATCTAAGTAGACCACATCAATAGGAAAGCGCATGAAGAATGTATGGACCCCATTGCAAGGAGTAAGGAGATAGCCCTCATTCGTTAAGGGTTCTTTCCTCGTCATCAGCCCCCAAAAACGAGGCCAGAAACGATCAGCGATTACGAGTTTACTTACTAATTTTTGTCCAGTTTCTAAGTTAATTATTTTTTTTACCCCCTTTAAGCTGGGTTCTAAAAATGATCACATTTTTCCCTCCAAAATATTCTTCCCTTGAGCTTGTTTGTCCATCTTGACCTCATCTTTGCAGCTATACCGGAAAACAAAGTTTCCCGAAGTGAATTCATCCCCCTCTTGTATGCTGTGTTTCGCGTAGACTTGCCCCTTATAAATGAATATCCCGGGTTGTGTAGTGCTTATAAGTAGCTCAACAGACGGCTTTCTAATCAAAGCGTGGAAACCTGCTAGAGGCCTCCAGCCTTTTTCAAGTCCAGATTTGCCAAAGATAAGATTATACTGGTAATGACTTCCTGGAATAATCGCATCCGCTTCTTTACTTTGCTCATTGAAGGAGACCGTAACCTTTTTCTTGTGAAGTTCGCTGAAGTTAATTTCATGTGGTAACTCAGGCTGGGATTCTTTTTCTGGCCAAAAGGATAAGTATCCCTTGATCTGTTTTCGGAAGTGAACGAACCGATAATAAAACAAAGAATCAAATACTAGAAGCAATAGCAAGATAACCAGAAACGAGAGAACCGGCAGTGCATACTTTTCAGTTAGACTTCGGATATTGCTATACCAAAGCTTCATTGGCGTTACCAGTTGTATAAGAACCTCAAATTGAGCATTTTCTAGGGTGAGGCGCCGATTATCCGAACGAAAAAATAAGGGTAGGGCGTAATTTCCGTAAGTAAGTTTCTGATCCAGATTTAAGATGATCGTTTTCTTTATTTTTTGTAAAGGTTCCAATTCAATCTTAGTCTGGTACACGGAACCCAGAGTTGGGTCCGTTCCGACCAGCAACGTTTCTCGGAAATGGGAGGTATTCTCAATCTCCAATGGAATTTTAACCGTATGCTTCGGCGCAGCCAAATATTGGGACTTGTCCGGAGTAATCGTAACTTTTCCCGGTGCATAAACGTTGAGCACTCCGAGGGACTTCTCTAGCAAAAAGCTGTCCCCTTTGTACGTACCCGTGACAAGAATGGAGGCTTTAGCCTCCCCCTCCTGATTAAGCTTTGACTGAGCTGACCAAATTCCGTCCTGCTTAAGGATATCCCCATTTTCAGTCTTGCCATCATCAGCAAAAGGAGCAATGGTTTCCACCCCATTTGCATACTTGAGCAGCAGTTGGTATTTCACGATTTCGAGGTCCCTGCTCTGAAGCAGCTTATGACCTGCCATTTCCATTGAAGAAGAGACCACCAGGTTTTCACCCTGAAGCTGAGCAAGCCCCTTTTCAAAAACGTTTGCTCGTATCGCCGGCAAGGCTTTCAGGACACATTTTATACTGGTTGTGGCCATCACCTGACCCTTCGTAAGCACGCGGACGGTAATATCGTAAGTCCCGGCGGAGTCAGTTTTCTCATAGCGACCCGTATACCGATTATCATTTTTGACTAAAGAAATCGTGGTCGTCGCCTTTCCGCCGTCCTTTGACACAATCGCCTCAACTGAGAGATCGTCATTGCTTTCACCGCTGACCGAGGCAACAATATCTAGCGGTTCGTTAAGCGGTTGGAGTGAATTGGCTGCAGGTTCTGTAATCTGCGTTTTTAAAAACCATTCTTTATTGGCAAAAAGCTGAAGTGGGCCGTTACCGGACAAATCGACCCGCCAGGAACCGGCTATATCTTCGGTTGTCGGGTTAATCGTGAGAATTTGATAGGTACTAGCCTTACTGACCGATACCGTTTGATCTGCCGAAACTCCACGCGGTGGCGTAACCACCAGGTCAGGCGGCGACCCCGACGGGTTTGTCAGAACCAGCGTGAATTGGGCTGTGTATTTATCAATTTTAAGTTCAATACTATCGGAACCCTTTAATTCCAGTGTCTGGTTCAGCGTATTCGTCCGGTTTTTCAACCTGCCCAATATATCAAAAAAACTAACCACTAAATCAGCTGGGTTTTCCGAAGTTTTGAGCGTCCCTCGCGTCTCACGAGAAATTCGTTCGAGAACAGCTGAATCAATATTATTGGAAAGGCCGACACAATAGACCGGATAGCGCTTCAAAGCAAGATCAGATACACTCGCCCAAACGGATTGCATATAAGGTTCCATAAATTTGGGGTTATTGCTTTTCCTCGAATCCGGTTCGGGTTTGCCATCCGTCAAAAAAAGAATAACTTTGCGCACGTCACCTGTGGTAATTGAGTCTAACTGATTCGTGGCTTCATTCAATGCCATTAAATAATTGGTATCTCCGTTGGTGACCATTTTAGGCGCTAAAAGACGTTTAAATTCCGCTTTATCGGCATTGCTCTTCACTTCCTGCAGAGGAAGCACAACTTCTGCCAGCGCGTTAAAGGTGATGATACTCAGTTGATCGCCTGGGCTGAGCAGATCAATAAAAATCTGCGCTGCCGTCTCGCGCAATTTTTGGGGATCCGTCGTACGCATGCTACCGGAGGTATCCACCACGAGAGAAACAGCCAACCGTTCAGAGACCGTCTGATTGACCGGATTCGCTTGAGTGAATGATGTCGGAGTCAGTAACAGGATAAATGTAAAAATAAGGAGCCATAATTTGGACTTGTAAAATCTCCGTCTCATGTTGACACCTCAAACCGTTGGACTTACTTAAAAGCGTCCATTATACTCAGCATCGCTGGACCCAATAGAACAATGAACAGAGCAGGAAAAATCAAGAAAATAATCGGAATGAGCATGGTCACTGGAACTTTTCGTGCTTTCTCCTCAGCACGCTGCGTTCTTTTCTGTCGCATGCTTTGCGACTGGATGCGCAGCATATTGGCAATGTTACTGCCCAATTGTTCAGTTTGGATTACGGCCGTGACAAACGAAGTTAAATCCGGTTCCTGGGTTCGCTGTGTAACCCCGCGCAGAGCATCGGCGCGGTTTCTACCCTTATTGATTTCATCCAAGGCCTTTAAGAATTCTGTACCGAGCGGGCCACGCATCTTTTCAGCTGCTTGTTTGAGTGCCGAATCAAAACTCAACCCTGCTTCAACACTAACATGCAGAAGATCGAGCATATCTGGCAAGGCGCGGATAATCTGCTCCTTTCTTCGATTGCTATTGGTACGAATTGTACTAATCGGAAGAATAAAGCCAATTCCAGCCCCCAGAAAGACCAATAAAAATTTATGGTTAGATTCGTTAGGAATCATGGAAAAGAGGAAAAAACCTAACAAAGCTGCCAGCAGAAGCTGAATAGCCAAGACTCGGCTAAAGGTCACTGTGTCAGGCAAACCCGCACTAACAATCAGTCCGGTATACTTATTTTTAAGTGCTACAGGGGTTAGATTACTGATTATATTTAAAAATCGCTGATAAACCGGCTTAAGCAGTCTTTCAACAAACGGCTTTTTCAGCTCTTCATCCTCACTCTGCTGTGGTGACATTTGCTGGATGACGAGTAACTTTTCAGCAATACGTTGACGCTTCACAAAGACTGCCTGATAGACAAGGAGCACGAATAAAGCCATTGTCATAAAGGCACCTATATACAAAACGAGTTCCATGGTGCATGCCTCCTCGTTTAGCAAACTTACACTCTGATATCCGTAATTTTCCTTAAGACTAAGTGACCAATTAAAACAAAGAAAATGGCACCAATGAGCATAGCTACACCAATGGGCCGAGAATACATGATGTCTAAGTACCCAGGATCAATTACAGTGATGACTACCGCTAGAACAACCGGCAACAATGTCACGATAACAGCGGAAATTCGCCCCTGTGCAGTTAGAGATCGTATTTCACCTTTGATTCGCACGCGTTCACGGATTGTATGAGAAATCGTCTCCAGAACTTCGGCCAGATTCCCGCCCACCTGCCGTTGAATCAGGAGTGAAGTGATGAACATATCCAAATCTTCATCTACCGTGCGCTCCGACATATTATTCAACGCCTCCTCGAGCGGTTTGCCAAGTGTGTTGTCCTTTAGGACCTTGGTAAATTCATCAGAAATCGGGGGTAGCATCTCCTTATTCACCATGGCAATAGCTTGGTTGATACTAAAGCCTGCTCGAATGCCGTTCGCGATAATACTAAGGGCATCTGGCAATTGTGCATTTAATTTCTTCATGCGTTGTTTTTTGACCCTGTTGACGATAACCTCGGGGATGAAGAAGCTCAAAATTAGAGCCATTATAGTCCATAAATAATTTATTGTGACTATATATATAAGTAGTCCAATTCCAATTGCCATTAAGACGGATATCCCAAAAAACTCTTCAGGCTTCATTAAGATTGCCGCCTTAGCCAGCTTTTCCTTGTGACGAGTACTATACGAATTGTGCTGTGGCAGGATTTTGCCCAAATCACCGACGACTTCAATCAGCTTCTCTTTTACATTTCTATGATTTAAGGCTGAAAGTTCTTCCATGTTCTGATCATTTTGAGTATATCTTTCTAGCCGAGAAAGCGTTCGAATTCGTCTTTCATTAATCAGCAGATATAGCCCCAAAATGAATAAGGTTACCGTCACGAAGGCCCCTAAAAGGATTACTACATACATGTTCTTCCCCTCCAGATCAAACGGCTCGCCTAGAGACGACTCTAAGCCTTGAATACGCTGATAGGAATAACAGCCCCCCGTGCTTTTAACTTGTCAAGGAAGGTAGGGACAATCCCTGTCGGCACATGCTTCCCGAGAACACGCCCATGTTCGTCTAAACCGTCTTGTCTAAAAACATACAGATCTTGAAGGGTAATCACATCGCTTTCCATACCGGTAACTTCTGTGACCTTGACGACCTTTCTCGTTCCATCGTTATAACGTGCCGTCTGGATAATTAAATCAATGGCCGAGGCGATCTGTTCTCGAATAGCCCGTGAGGGGAGTTCTAAACCTGACATCATGACCATCGTCTCTAAGCGCGAAAGTGAATCTCGGGTTGAATTCGCATGAATGGTGGTCAGTGACCCATCGTGCCCGGTATTCATAGCCTGAAGCATATCCAAGGCTTCACCACTTCGGACTTCACCAACTGCTATCCGGTCAGGACGCATACGGAGCGAGTTTACAACGAGATCCCTAATCGTTACCTGTCCTTTTCCTTCAATATTTGCCGGCCGACTTTCCAAGGTCACTACATGTTCCTGACGCAACGTAATTTCAGCTGCATCCTCAATCGTAATAATTCTTTCGTTATGCGGAATGAAGCTACTTAGCACGTTTAGAAACGTCGTTTTCCCACTTCCGGTACCGCCTGAGATAATGATGTTAATTCGTCCGCGCACACAAGCTTCTAACAACTTGCCCAGATCCTGGTTGAGCGTTCCGAAACTAATTAAGTCTTCTAAGGTATACGGATTGACCGAGAATTTACGAATGGTTATCGTCGGCCCCTTAATCGCTAACGGAGGAATAATTACATTGACACGGGAACCATCCGGTAAGCGGGCGTCCACCATCGGAGAGCTTTCATCTACCCGCCGACCTAAAGGAGCAATAATTTTATCGATAATATGCAAAATATGACGATCATCACGGAAGGATTTGTCCGTCCTCTCAATTTTCCCGGAGCGTTCAACATAGATCTGCTGAGGTCCGTTCACCATCACTTCAGTCACCGTCGGATCATTCAGCAAGGGCGTAATCGGACCATAGCCAAAAATCTCATCCATCACTTCATACGCTGCTTTTTGCTTATCAACGAGCGATAAGTGACTCTTCCTCTCCTCAAGCACCGTATTAATCAATTTGATAATCTGATCCAAGATTTGACGTTTGACTACGGGATCTGTCATTTGTGGATTAAAAATTAACGTATCAATCGCTCTTGAGAGAGCTGTCTCCACCACATCTTCGAATTCTTTCTTTTTTTTGAGTACAGTATTGGCTTCAGTGTCCGGTCTGGCATTAGATTCAGCCATTTAAGAAGCCCCCCTGTTTTTAGATAACCCCATGAAACCTTTGCCCTTACTAGGGTTGACATTGGTATATTGAGGATGACCTTCGTTGCCGACAAGTTTTTGGGCTAGATTCATGAAATCCTTGCTCAACCCACGATTTTTGGGGTGCATTGCTACTGGAATACCCTCATTTAGCGACGACAGTGCCTCTTTATAATCCTCATGAATACTCGCGAAGATTTCCTTATTCAAGGTGGTCTCCATATCTTTTGGCTTAATTTTGCTTGAAGCTTCGGCACGGTTTAAGATTATTTTAATTTTTGATTGCGAATAATGAAGATCGTTCAGCATCATTAATGAAGTCTTAATGTTGCGAAGTGTACTGATTTCGGGAGTTACTACGAGTAAAAGGGTATCTGCTAAAACTAGGGCGGGGCTCCCCGGGGAATAAAAGCGAGTCGGCATATCTACGACGATATAATCGTAATAATTCTGGAGTGCATGAAGAATAATCTCAACGTGATCTTCACTCACAAATTTCTGAATTTGCGGCTTGGCACTTGTAGGGAGAAGACTAATTCCCGATTCATGAGGAATCATATAGCTTTCAATTAAGTCCTGATCAATATTGCGGATATCTTCAACTACATCGTTCAGGGTATATTTGGGCAAAATATTCAGCGCTAACGAGGTACTACCAAAATCCAAGTCCAAGTCGACTAAGACCACCCTTTTATCTGTCTGATTTTTTAGAGCAATGGCCAGGTTAGTCGCAATAAATGTCTTTCCTACACCGCCCTTGGTACTAAAAACGGTAACGACTTGACCTAGTTCTTTCTTACGCTTGCCTTTAGCAGAGCTGCCTTTCCGAATCAGTGCTTTCTTTTTAAGCGACTCATGCGAACGATAGATGCTTTCCACCAATTTTGAAGGAGTAAAAGGATAAATCACCACATCTTTGGCTCCTGAAAAAATCGCTTTATGCAAAGTGTCCTCATTCAATGCCTCACTTATCATGATTACAGCAATATCCGGATACTCCTGAGTAATCTTCCCGGCCGCTTTATAGCCATCTTCTGAGACCTCTGCCCCTACAATCACGACATGTACCTCAGTCTCTTCTAACTTAACCAGAGCCTCTTCCAGAGTATCTACCTCACTAACAAGGGTGATATACTCGACATTCGCCAGCATACCGGAAACAGTCATCTTTACTTCATGGATGCTGTCTACCAACAAGACGCGAATTTGTTCCACTGTCATCACCTCGTCCGATAAGAATCGAAATTAGAAGCGTTATAGAAGGTCAGACTATTAATTTTGTTATCTACGGGATTACGTAACGCAAGATTCATGGTCCCATGGTTTAGAGCATAGACCAAAACTTCAGCCTGCTCCGGATTTACCAGCAACGTAAGGGATCCCGGTAAGGCTTGCCCTTCCTTCGTCGTCTTGGCAGCATTACCAATGACAAGCACTTTCAGATTTTGCAATTGGGTGAAGACGCTCGCCTTCGTCAGATTGGTGGTATCCTTATCATTGTAAGAGACCAGAATATCGACATTGTCCCCTTTATTGATGTATCCGGCCACACCTGTAATCTCTGTTACAGGAATAGTCATTGCCCGCATATTCTCAGGAATCCGATAAGCAAGGCCGGCTTCGGTATTTCCCGTCACAACTCGGCTTTTTAGAACTTGCTCATCCTTGCTGATCTCCGCATTGGTAATACCGCCAACAATTGACGGTACGGAGGTAACTGCATCCGGATGTACTGCTTCAGTCGGTAGGAGTCTGAGGGTCAGCATCTCCGAACTGACCTTCACATACGCAGGAATGGTGTTCACCGCAACCACCACATCAGAATACGTACCGGTTTTTGTCACTGTTTGCTTTAACGAATTTAAGTAATAGCTCAGGCCAAGCACCGTCAGAAGTCCGCAGACAATAGCGATAATCATCACCTTTTTGTTAATTTTCACGATCTCCCCTCCCTTTAAGATAGCTTTATATCTTGACACGTCAGCGTCATTCGCTCTCTCTTATTCACCTCGCATCGTCGCACTCGTAATCACGGTTAATTTTGATTCATCATCTTCATCACCAATAATTCCACCAATTATTGGTGTAATTATTGGATATTTATAGGTTAAAGTAACCGTTAAAACAGTCCCCTGAGCATTTGTTACTTTTGTAAATCCTATAGGCTGAACTAAATTACTTTTATCCACTATTATAAAATTCTTGCCCGTAATATAGGTATTGATTGATGTTTGGTCTTGCTTATCCGTATGCACCGATGCATATCGTGCTCCATCACGAGCAGCATTTTGTAATTCCAGATATCCTCCAAATATTAATCCTCCCTCCATAATCATGAGGAGAATTAGAATAAGAATGGGGAGAAGTAAAGCAAATTCCACCATTGACTGACCTTTTTCACCTTTCAGCAATGTTGTCCTCAACATCCTCACCTCACCCAGTACGTAATCACAGAACCGATCAAAAATGCAATCCCATATGGAAATTTCAATCCGGAGGTCACCATTACAGGACTTCCTTTAGCTCTAACTTTCAAAGCTATTCCAAGAAATGAAGTTTTAAAATTTGCTATTACCCTTGAAAACTGTCCTCGAAACAAAGCATAAAACACTGCTAAAATTCCCCCAGCAATTGCGCCGTAAAGGAAGGTAAACAAAACAAAGGACGGGCCGTTCAAAGTCCCAACGGCTGCTAAAAGTTTCACATCCCCCGCTCCCATGCCCCCAAGCGCAAAAGGGAGAATAAGCAATACTACTCCCAGGAATAACCCTAGGAGGGAGTTTTTAATTCCCCCTAAGCTTGCATAGTAAGTATTCATGGCTATCCCTATAAGAATCGCTGGCAGGGTTATAAGATTGGGTATCCGTCTTGTTTTTAAGTCCCAAAGGGTAGCAACTATGAGAACCACAAAGGTGATAATCATTTTTCACCTCTTTCGTAGGGATCTCCGAAATTAATCAGAGACCCCTGCGGATGTAAGATTTTGATTATTTATTCCGGAACCACTCCACCAAGAGCTTCCCAAATCTCTTTAAATTTAACTAACGCCTGCTGTCCAATACCTGAAACAGCAGCAATTACGACAACAGCAATTAATCCCAAGATTAGCGCGTACTCAACCATCCCTTGGCCGTCTTCTTCTTTAACGAGTCGATTCATTAAATCCATTATGAGTATTCCCCCTTACTATTTCATTTGCGAAATATGCTTAAATCCTACTTACAGTCGGCCGAACCTGCTTTCGAATTTGTCGCCTTTACCCAGGCATAAGTAACCTAATGTTGAATTTCTCATTTGCATGATTTTCATTCGCCTTACCAGGTTATGCTTTATGGGTGATTAGTGTTACGGTTCTAAAGAACCGGTGTTTTTTTAAGTTATTAACAAAGAAACATGGCATTACTGTATTTAGAATATGGAACATTTTCCAAGACCCATTGTATATATTGAATAGGATGGGGGGATACGAATGAAAAAAATAAAGAAGTTATGGAGAAATGAAGACGGGCAAGCCATGGTAATGGTGGCTCTTATGATGGTAGTTATATTAGGATTTTCAGCCTTGGCAATCGATGGTGGAAGACTGTATATCGCCAGATCCAAAATGCAGAATGCAGCAGATGCTGCTGCCTTAGCGGGGGCACAGGATCTGCCAAATGCAAGTACTGCTATAAATACAGCTGTAGATTTTGCCGAAGATAACGAAGTTCTCCCTTCGAATACAATCGTTGTAACTCCTTATGACAGTAATGCCAAAAAAATAAAGGTTCAGTGTTCAACACCCGTTACCTTTACATTTGGGAAAATATTTAGGTTAATGGGCCTTACAAAGGAAACCACAGATGTCTCAGCATATGCAATCGCTCAAAAAGCCTCCTGGGAAGGGGAGGCATTACCTTTCTTAAATTTAGGGGACTATACAAATGACGATGGGACATACAATTCATTAAAGATATGGAATAAAGAAAATGCAGGAAATTTCGAACGAATCAACGATTATAGCATTGTTGATGAGGACGAGATATATTTTAAGATTGACTATTCTGATGGAGTAGATATTAAAGCGGGTAAGGACGAAAGCATAAAAACACCCCTTGAAGAGTTGGCAGAGGCAGCACTGGCTCTAGGCTCAGATCACTTAGTCTATATCCTTAGCTTATCTCAGGATGTTATTGACGCTAATCGAGTTTTGGTCAAACCCAAAAATCAAACGGAACAAGTTTATCGTTACGTGAAAGATCCCATACCAAGATTAAATAGGCTAACCGAAGCAGATACCGTAGACCCCTCCCAGCTTGTCCTTATGGAATGCCTATTGACAAAATATAGCAAGGAAGGCGGTCAGTTAACCCTAGATTTCGGCGTAAGCAAAGTATATCCGCTGGCAGATGTTTTATCAGGTCAGTACCCGCCAAATTATAAGAATCCTGACCATAATTCAATCTTAATCGAATAATAAATATGAAAATTCAACAGCCCACATTTCTAAGAAATGTGGGTTAGCTTTTATAACTTCTTAAATCTTAAAATAAAGCACACAACACTATACAAAATGAATAAATTGATTTGAACCTGTATTGCTACGGAAAATTTCGAAAGGATGGTTTTGGTGTAAAAATATGCATTTCAAGGTGACAAAAGCCTATTAGGACTTCTGCATCAAATTTATGAGGAGGAAAGAAATGCAAACGAATAAATCTTTAGTTCAGGCGGCTCTCGTGGTCGATCCGAATACTGGATACCCGGTTCCAGACTATTTCGGCGCCGCCAACTGGGCCTATACTCCACCACTGAGAAAATTCGTAGATGCAGTACCAGGGTTGGGTGCTAGCAGCATAAACGCTTTGGGGCAGTATATTCCGATTGCTGTCGCCGATACGACGACTTATCCGGGCTCAGACTACTACGAAATCGCCGTGATAGAGTTTAAAGAGCAGATGCACTCGGATCTGCCCCCCACCACGCTCCGTGGCTATGTGCAATTGTCCACAACAGTCGTTCCTGGTGCGCAAATTCCTTTGACCTATAATAGTACTCCGATTTTAAAAGGTGATGGCACCCCGGCTTTCGCTGTAGATGCGCCCCATTATCTGGGGCCAGCTCTTATTGCCACCGGTAACGTTCCAGTGCGCATCAAGTTCTACAATCTGCTTCCTACCGGTGATGGCGGTCACCTCTTCATCCCGGTGGATACAACTGTTATGGGGGCCGGGCATGGACCTCTAGGACATCATGCAATGCCTATGCATTACACGCAAAACCGCGCCAATGTCCATCTACATGGTAATAACACCGTCTGGATCAGCGATGGGACGCCGCATCAATGGATTACCCCGGCGGGAGAAGACACTCCCTATCCTCAGGGGGTCAGTGTGGTGAATGTCCCTGATATGGAGGATGTAGACGACCCTCGCGATGGGATTCAGACCTTGTACTACACCAACGCCCAAAGTGCGCGGCTGATGTTCTATCATGATCACTCTTATGGTATCACTCGCCTGAATGTCTATGTTGGTGAAGCAGCAGCATTCCTACTGACAGACCAGGTCGAACAGGATCTGATTAATGGCACCAACGACTCCGGAGTCAATCCGGGATTGGTAAAAATTCTCCCCGATCTTGGGATTCCCCTAGTCATCCAGGACAAGACTTTCGTCGATGCTAACACCATCCTTAATACGGACCCCACTTGGGTCTGGGGAACAACACCAGGCACACCCAATACCGGCGACCTCTGGTATCCTCACGTCTATAGCCCCGCCCAAAGTCCCTGGGCTCCCGACGGGGTAAACCCGTTTGGTCGTTGGATGTACGGTCCGTGGTTCTGGCCACCTACTACGAATGTAACACATGGGCCAGTTCCGAACCCCTACTATGATCCCGTAAATGCACCCGACCAACCACCGATGATGCCCGATATGCCTTTCCCCTCAATGCCAGGCGAGGCGTTTATGGACACCCCCATTGTTAACGGTACGGCCTACCCTTACTTGGAAGTAGAGCCCAAGGCTTACCGTTTCCGCATCCTGAATGCTGCCGATGACCGTTTCTTTAACCTACAGATATATGTAGCTGACCTTGCCGGCTATATCTCACCTGACACAGGATATGCTACAGAAGTCAAGATGATTCCAGCTTGTGGAACGCCGGGTATTCCTGCCGACTGGCCAAGTGGCGTGCCCGATCCAGCCATGAAAGGACCGGACTGGATTCAGATCGGTACCGAAAGCGGTTTCCTGCCAGCCCCTGTGGTGATACCAAGCCAACCAATCACCTGGAACCTGAATGCGACAAACTTCAACTTCGGAAATGTCGATCAGCACTCGCTCCTGATTGGCACTGCAGAACGGGTAGATGTTATCGTTGACTTCTCTCAGTATGCCGGAAAAACCCTCATCCTCTACAACGATGCTCCTGCAGCTTTCCCAGCAGCCGACCTGCGCTACGACTATTACACGGGTAACCCAGACCTAACTGCAGAGGGTGGTGCGCCAACCACGCAACCTGGCTATGGCCCCAATATTCACACGATTATGCAGATTAGGGTGGCGGCCTCAACTCCCGCTCCTGTGTATGATATTGCTACTTTAGAAGCGATTTTTGCTAAAACAGACACGAAGATGGGCGTCTTTGAAGTATCTCATGAGCAGATCCTTATACCACAGGCTGCTTATAACTCCGCCTACAACGTAACGAATCTACCTGCCGATGCGGCCAGTGCCTACGTGCAACTTCATGAGTTCTCCAAAACCTTTCAACCGATCGACGCAAGCGGTTCTCTTTTGCCACCCGTTACCCTGCCAATCGAACCGAAGGCTTTGCAAGACGAAATGGGTGAAGTTTATGACACCGTACATGGACGGATGAGTGGTATGCTTGGACTTGAATTCCCGGTTACTAGTTCCAACAACGCTCAATTTGTAGTCTACGGCTATGCCAGCCCACCCGTTGAAATTGTCAAAGGGACAGCCAATCTTAATGCGACCCCCATTGGCTCTCTTAATGATGGAACTCAAGTCTGGAAGATCACTCACAACGGTGTGGATACCCATACCATTCACACCCACCTGTTTTCAGCACAGCTCATCAACCGAGTTGCCTGGGACGGAGCGATGATACCACCTGATCCTAATGAACTGGGCTGGAAGGAGACCTTCAGGGTGAACCCGCTCGAGCATACTATCATTGCTCTGAGACCAAATATTCCTACCCCTTCACAGGTACCTTTCGAGGTTCCAAACAGTGTACGCCTGATTGACCCGACAATGCCCGAAGGCGCCATACTACCACCGCCTCCACCTGCAGGGTGGTTCGACCCGTTGGGAAATCCCATTAGCCAAGTCACCAACCATTATGTGAATTATGGTTGGGAGTACGTTTACCACTGCCATATTCTAGCCCACGAAGAGATGGATATGATGCACTCGATGGTGGTTGCCATTCAGCCGAAAGCGCCTTCCAGTCTAGTTGGTAATCTTATCGGTTCCAACTTTAACAAGCGTGTAGTTTTAACCTGGATAAACAATTCTAAAAACGAGACTAGCTTGACTGTCCAGAGAGCGTCCAATAGTACTGGCCCCTGGGCTACTCTAGCAACGCTACCATCCGATGTAAATTCATACACCGATCCAATCGGTTACACGAACAAGGTTTACCACTACCGGGTGTTTGCCGCTAACACTGTCGGTGATACCGCCACCCCTGGCTTCCCAACAATGACAGTCGACTCTGATTTTTCTAACATCGTGCAGGTTGCTCCAAATACGGCTCAGCCGTCAGCGGCTCCAACCAACTTGACTGCAATACGAAACGCAACGCAAGTTTATCTGAGCTGGCGGGACAATGCCATAAACGAGACCGGTTTCGTAGTCCAACGCTCTGTTAATGGAGGAACCTACTTCACGCTCGCCACAGTTGGACCGAGATATTCCACGGGTAACGTCTACTACGGTGATAGAACTGTCAAGCCTGGTAATCGCTACACCTACCGGGTCGCGGCCGTGAATATGGCAGGATTGTCAGCCAACTCCAATACAGCAAACGTGAATCTGTAACCCGCAACACCATTTAAACAGCTTGGATGAATGCTTATCCATTCACCATCATTACCCTGTAAGTCGTCAAGAAGTGGCAGGGACGGAGGGAGCTTATGCTCCCTCTGTCTCTGCCACCTACAGGTATATAAAAAAGTTCCCTCAAAATATTAGTCCGAGGGAACATAAAAGACTACAGCATCCCCCATTTCTCAGATAGTTACAGAAATGGGGGCTAGTTCTTATGATACCTTTCACCTAAATTAAGTTGCAAAAGGCCAGTGTTTTATGTGTTGAAATAATTTTCTTTATATAAAGCTGCTGATCAACTATTGAATGACTATCAGAGCCTATACTCAAAGAAATATTCCTATCAATAAGGTTGGTTAAGAACGCTTGAATGGGTACCTGATGTTTAATATTGATTTCAAAAACCTTCCCAAATCTTTGGCCTACATCACATATCATTTTAATCGTTTCATCATTTAAAGGTATTTTATAATGGATTAACTCTGCAGCGGGATGGGCAACGATATCAACAGAATCGTTTTTTAGCATCCCTTGTATTGTTAACAACCAATCTTCATACACTTTACTTTTATTGAGTGATTTATCGTTACTGCTATGAAATTGATTTGAGCTTGAAGGGATTCTGTGGATGGAGCCCAGAATATAATCTACTTTATCTCTCCACTTATCGTTAAGATCAAGTTCACCCGCACAGGTTAAGGCCTTAGCTTCAAGTCCGGTGACGATTTGAATAACGCCTTCATATTTCTCCTTTAATCCGTTTGTGCAATCAATAAAATCCCAAACCCATTCACTTTTTCGCCATACATGTTCCACAAGTCCAATTCTCTGCAAACCTAAGGCTATGGCCTGCTCTATCATTTCTTCACACGTATTAATCCCATCAGAAAAGGTACTGTGATTATGCAGATCAGATAACATCAATAGAAAACCTCATTCCAGTACCGAAGCATTTTACAATTCCATCGAACCTTTACTCTCGGTATATCTTCTTGCAGTGCCATTTTTACAGCGTAATAAGGAAGGTTAACACCGGCCCCAGTACAGTGCACAATAGTTCCCTGTATACGGGGATTTATTTCTAGTATTAAGGGATTGCTATTTTTGGCCCGCTTAACTTGAATCCCAATATTACCATGAAGTCCCAAGCTTTGTACTATTTCATTGCAGTAATTGATTACATCATATTCGTTAACAATCTCCCCTTTTATGCTTATCCCAGCGCTCATTGCATCACGTCTGCGAGGAATAGTATAAAGGAGTCTGCCCTGATCGACTAATACATCGACACTATATTCCTTACCGGGGAGATATTCCATGACGATTAATTCGGGGAAGATTTTTGTCTCCTCAAAAATAGACGTAATTTCATCGAGGGTTATATACGTTGATGTCGGTTTCATCTCAAATAAAAGCTTATACCTGTTTATTTGGGAATCAATAATTCTAAACCCTCTGCTGCCGTTGGCTTGAACGGGTTTGAAGCAAATGGGCTCCTCCGGATAGCCCAACTCTTTAACTGCTTTCACGAACTCTGCTTTCGATTTCACTAGGGAGAAACGTGGCACGGGGAGGCCTTTGTCTTTCATATAAGTTAAAAGCTGACCTTTATTGTTTGCTACCTTTAAGGGATTATAATCGGATACTGAAACAGTCACGCCCTCTTTCTGAAACTTATCTTTATTTAGAGAAAGCATTTCAAGTTCGTGAGTAACCAGAGGTAAAATGACCTTCGCTTTCTCGTTTATAGCTATTTTTAACAAACTGTCAATAAAGTCAGGTGCATTTGCCATAGGTATCTGGTACCCCGCATCAGCTAATCTAAAGCCAACAGCTTCACTGGAAGCATCTACCCCGACCACACGGATGGAGCGTTCGCTATTATCCCGAAGACTTTTCATCACTCCCGGAGCACCAGGAGCTCCTGCTCCAGTAATGATGACAGTTATAGCTTCCACCGTCCTCACCTACCCTATTGAATTATCCACCGTATAACTTCGAAAGCTTCCGCAAACCTAGCCCCTATCTGAGTTCCACGGGTAAGCGCCAGTGCGCGGATAAAGTCTTCGTTGGCATAAAGCCGATTAGACTGGGATTGATAACATTTGAGGGCCTCTATTTTTTTATTTAAATGTTCTTCCTCTAAAAAAACAAAGGATTGGGTATTAAAGGTGAGATTGTTCCAAGGCAATTCATAGCCCAAGATTGAAATCTGCTTAAAAGCCCTAACCCCTTCTAATCCAATCGTAGAGTGATCTTGATGAATGTCATGGGGGGAAGGCATTAAGATTAGATCCGGTTCAATATCATTTCTTAGGCAGATTAAATCATCGAGTATTTGTTGTCTGTTACTTTCAAAATTCCTCACTCCGTAGCGAAATAACTTTAAATTTTCACTCTTAATACCTAGGAGCCCTGTGGCATTTTTCACTTCGATTTCTAAGATGTTTTTAGGTAGATGCGAAGGAATAGATAATTCACAAACCGAGAAGGCAGCATAAAATACCTCCGCTTTGTCAGCGATTAACTTAGCGATTGTTCCACCACACCCAAACTCCCCATCATCTGTATGAGGGGCTAACACCAAAATTCGTTTTTTCATACTAGAGACGCTCCTTAGAACCAGACCTAAAGAGTTTTAAGGCTTTCTTTCCGACATTGAATATATAATCTCTCATCAAAGCTTTGGACCATCCCCAAACACCAGGGCCCCATCTTTCCGGATGACAATTGAGGTAAATATGGCTATCTGAATTGCTCTCTAAAAATCGGATCACATCAAGGGTACTTTTAAAGTTTGCTTCTTTATTCTGGGCTTTCACTCTATCTTTAAAATTGTTATTGCCGTTCCAGTTCCTACCCGTATCCGTTAGGTAGAGGGAAATATCCTTGCAGGAAAGGAAGGCTTCTCCAAGTATGCCGAAATCCCGAAAATCAAATAAACTCCAAATATCCTTTCCGTCCCATGGGGTGAGAGGATTCCCATGCATACATACGGTCTGGACTGGAAAATACTTGCGAAAAACTTCTAATTCCTTTTTAAAAAGGGCAATCGACTTATGATAGTCACCTCTGGCCTTATCCAATACCTCATAGTGGTACCCTATTTCATGGCCTAAATTATAGATCTGCGTCATTGCTTTCAGATTAAAGGTATCAGGGTACCGAAAATAATACGTTGACTGTATACCATACTCATCCTCAAGCTTAGCCATGGCTAAGGCATTCTGGGGATCCCGGTCAACATCATGGCGCAAAATGATGCAGGGAGATTCCCTTCCATTCGATAGATATTCTTGAACAGTAACAACTTTATGCAGCTGCAGCGCTTTACAAATTTCGGCATACATGGCAAGAGAAAAATCCATTTTTCTCATTAATACTACCTCTCAATTGCTTGCAGTACTTTACTTAATTCTGCAGCCACATAAGCCGACTGCTCATAAGTCATATCCGGAAATAGCGGTAAAGCAAAAGTCTCCTTGGAAGCTGCCTCAACCACCGGTAAGGAAATAGTAGAATACTGCACCTTGTAAGCCTCCTGCCGATGCAGCGGCACGGGGTAATAAACACCACATCCTATTTGACTGTTTTCCAAGCCTTTAATAATCTCTGCTCTTTTGGAATGACTTACAATATAAAGATGATAGACGTGGACGGCCTCACTTACGACTTCCGGTAGTTTTAAATCTAGCCCCTGGAGAAGATTCTTATATTCGTCAGCCTTTGCTCTTCTTGCTTCATTCCAGCGATCAAGATATTTAAGCTTTACCCGTAAAGTGGCAGCCTGAATTTCATCCAGTCTACTGTTATAGCCAATAGTATCATTGTAATATTTTTTGCTACTGCCATGAGCTCTCAGCATCCTTAACCGTCCGGCGAGCTCCTCATCACTGGTGGTAATCATGCCTCCATCGCCATAACCGCCGAGGTTCTTGGTGGGAAAGAAGCTAAAACAAGCCGCATGACCTAAAGCACCTGTCTTTCGCCCTTGATAAGACGCCCCTATAGCCTGACACGCATCCTCGATCACTATAAGGTTGTAACGATTGGCCAATTCCATGATCTGATCCATTAAGGCAGGCTGTCCAAAGAGATGTACCGGTAAAATCGCTTTGGTCCGTTGAGTAATGCTGCTTTCGATTTTCTGGACGTCAATGTTATAACTTTTTGAATCTATATCTACAAAAACCGGAACTGCCCCCACCCTGGAAATGGCTTCTACCGTAGCAAAAAAGCTGTAGGGACTGGTTATGACTTCATCACCCGGTCCAATACCATAAGCATCAAGGCATAAGACTAGGGCATCCGTCCCATTAGCTACTCCAACAGCAAACTTAGTCCCGCAGTAATCTGCTATTTCTTCCTCTAGTGCCTGCACGTTAGGTCCTAAGATATACTTTCCGCTGGCTAAGACATCGCAAACAGCTTTATTTATCTCACTTTGTAAAGACAAATATTGAGCTCTTAAATCCATTAAGGGCACCTTCAATTTCCTTCCCCCTTCAGCAGTTCTTTTTCCGGCACCGATCTAAATTCACGAGCAGGAACACCCTTATAAACTTTTCCTGGCTGGGTACCTTTTGTTACGACCGAACCTGCTGCAATAAAACTTTCCTCGGCAATAGTAACCCCAGGAAGTAGGATCGAGCCTCCACCTACTCTGGCTCCATTATGAATGGTGGCTCCTTTAATATATTTGAAACGGTCCTCAGTACGGCCCATAAAATTATCATTCGTCGTTGTAACCATAGGAGCAATAAAGCAGTTTTTACCGATGGTAGTATAAGCAGTGATATACGAACCGCTCTGAATCTTAGTCTTTTGCCCAATATTCACAGAGTTTTCTACGATGCTACCCGTACCTACTATGACGTCATCTCCAATAGTACAGGACTCCCGCACTACCGCCGTATCGCCGATGAGACAACAAGCTCCAAGTACCGTTCCGGCATACAAGACAGCTCCTGAACCAATCGTCGTTGCTGAGCCTATCTCTAGTGGGGCTAGTGGTTCTGTAATTTTTAGGGTACTGGTTTTAGCCGGGCGAGGTTGTCTTCCAACGACCGCATTAGACTCTATATATACACTGTCCCCTATCTTGGTCCCTGAATAGATGGTTACATTGTTTCCTATGGAGACATTAGAACCAATAATGACCTCTTCGCCAATTACTGTATAATATCCGATACTGACATTTTCCCCAACCTTTGCGGTCTGACTGATAGAATTCACGTGATCACCCTCAATCTGTTATTACCTTTATGGGCTGGTGAGTTGATATCGATTGATAAATTGTTTTGATAAGATACAGGACCTTTAAAGCTTCCTTCCCAGAAACAAGAGGCTCTAGGTTCTGGGAAATAGCCTTAACGAAATCTTCAATGACTTCTTTATGCCCCGCTGTATTTGAACCATTGTTTAGCCGTTCTACCTGGCTTTTTGCCTCAGCTTCAGTTAAAGAAGAAAACTTCCATTCCTGGATCTTTGACAAGGACTTGCCTCCTAACACGGCCGTTCCTTGACTGCCAAAAATAGCTATACTTTCCTCCAGATTTTCCGGGAATAAAGTTACGGCTGCTTCTATAATTCCCAGCGCCCCGCTTTTAAGCTTCAAGGTACAAACGCATACATCCTCGTATTCAATATTGTGCAGTTGCATAGCACCATAAGCAAATACCTCATCCACAGGTCCAAGTAACCAGTTTAAAAGGTCAATATTATGAATCGCTTGATTAAATAAGATCCCTCCATCCAGCTCTCGGGTTCCCCTCCATGCTACCGTATTAAAATACTCAGGTGCCCTATTCCATCTCAGCAAGGCACTGGCATGAGTAATTTTGCCAAACCATCCCCCGATTACAGCTTCACTAAGGGCTTGCACCACAGCCTTAGCCCGGTTAGGATGTACGACTCCCAATTTAACCCCCTTTGATTCACAGAGTTCCACCAAATTTTTACCCTGATTAAGATCTAATACAAAAGGTTTTTCCAGCAAAATATGCTTGCCGGCATGAGCCGCCTTTTCTCCCATTGCAGCATGTAAACCGCTGGGGGTGCAGATGATTACAGCCTCAATCTCAGGGTCTTTTAAAAAGTCCTCATAATTTTCATACGAACCGACGCCATGTTTTTCTACAAAAGGTACCATATGCTGCGAATCATTGTCACAAACAGCCACCAACCTAGCATTTGTAATGTGTTCTAAAACCTGGACATGCTTTTGGGCAATATGTCCACACCCTACAATACCGAAATTAACCAAGAAGACCACCTACCTTACATCCCGCCATTGTCTTATACGCTTGCTTGTACTTATTCGAACTAGCTAGATCAGAATTATTTTACTTCGTCCCGACTTTACGTTTTTCGTAGCGTTTCTTGTATCTACGACGAGGCTGGCTTGATCTACCACCTTCTCGTAATCAATATTAGAGTGATCCGTGATTATAAGGATACAATCACTTTTCTTGAGCTCCTCCTCAGTTAACTCTACCCAGTCCGCTTCAATTGTTGAGCCATCCGAGTCTTGCATTGACTTAATATAAGGATCAAAAAATACCAGCTTAGCTCCCTCTGCTTTAAGCTGTTTGATTATCTTAAGGGCGGGAGACTCCCTGTAATCGTTTATATCCTTCTTATAGGCAACCCCAAGTAAAAATACTCTGGAGCCTTTTACCGGTTTGCCTGTCATATTTAAAGCTTTGACGACCTTATTCACTACATAATAATTCACTTGAATGTTTACTTCACCGGCTAATTCTATAAACCGGGTTGCATAATCAAATTGCCGTGCCTTCCAACTTAAATAAAAAGGATCTATGGGTATACAATGCCCTCCTACGCCGGGCCCGGGGTAAAAAGTTTGCATACCAAAGGGCTTAGTAGCAGCAGCATCAACGACTTCCCAAACACTGATATTCATTTTATTGCAAAGCATCATTAATTCGTTAACCAAAGCGATATTTATAGCACGGTAAGTGTTTTCAAAAACCTTTGTCATTTCTGCCACAGCAGGCGATGAAACCGGAATTACATTAGTAATGGTCTGGGCATAAAAACATTGCGCAACCTCCAGACACAGCTGCGTAACCCCTCCTACAACCTTAGTTGTATTTTTAGTGGTATACCTTTTGTTCCCCGGATCAACCCTTTCAGGAGAGTGGGCAAGGAAAAAATCCACCCCCACTTTCAAGCCTACAGATTCCAACAAAGGAAGTATTATTTCCTGCGTCGTACCTGGATAAGTTGTGCTCTCAAGTATGATCAATTGCCCAGTTCTCAACCTTTTACTTATTTCTTGGGTTGCACTTTCAACGTATGAAATGTCCGGCTCACGATGGACATCGAGAGGGGTGGGAACACAAATGATAATAATATCCTGCTCTGACAAGCCTGAAAAGTCATTAGCAGCTGCTAACTCGCCCCGCTCTACCAAGCTGCGCAATTCCTCATCTTGAACATCCTGAATGTAGTTCTGACCGAGATTTAGCATATTCACCCTGTTAATATTTTGATCAATGCCCAGTACTTTAAATCCAACTTTAGCCTTTTCCACAGCAAGTGGTAACCCGACGTAGCCGATCCCGATTACACAGACCCTTGCCCTCCTGGTTTGGATTGCATTTCGGAGATGCTGCGCTACAAGAATACCTGCTTTTTCTTCTTCACTAGTCATACCCGACCTTCTTCCTGTACAAAGGTATCTTACAAAGCTCTAAAACAGAATATGCTGCAACGAATAAAAAGTGTGCCTACTTCAAATTAGCCCCTCCATTCCACTAGACCCCAGTCTAAGAATTCGCGTACGATTCAGCTCCTAGCAGAAATCATGTTGTCCCATAATTATCATATTCAAGAAGCCTCGAGGTTGATGGTAGATTCTATAATATTCATGCCAAGTGGATGTCATTGGCAAAAACAAAAAGAGCCCCGAAGGACTCTTTACTTGTTATGTAATGGTGGAGGCGAACTGTTCACTTTTGAAACCACAATTAACTAGTTTCGCTGCTTTTGCAGCGAGTCCAAGCTCGGATAAAAAAGAGAGCCAGCAGAGTTCATACTGGCTCTTTATAGGTTCCAGCACGGAAGAAATCGTTTTGCATCCGTCCTTTTGACTTCAACGCTAAAAGCTATTTAAATTGGAAATGAGCTACTACTGGATCTGTACCATCATTAAATTGTATTACCAGTTGTTTGCCTAAACCTACCCAACTCTTATCTGTCTTCCATACATATGTATATTGCTGAGTAATAGGATCATAAGAAAGACTACTATTTCCAGCTGTAACTGTTAATTCTATAGGTGCAGTTACTACGTCGGTCTTAACATTATATTCAAATAATCTCGGATGCCCGCTTGCAAAGATATTGAGACCCATATTACCACCCAAACTAAATTTTACCGGAATGGCGCTACCAGCTTTTACTGTGTTTACAACGTCACCCATATCAACGGGCCGGAAGAACCCTGCAAAGTTATACTTAACAGTAACAGTGAAGCTACCTGCGACTGTATTACCATGTGCATCTTTTGCAGTACAATTTACAGTTGTCGTTCCAATAGCGAATGTTGAACCGGATGAGGGTGAACAAGATACAGAGACATCGCCATCAATAAGGTCACTTGCTGTCGCTGAGAAAGCAACTACGGCCCCAGCAGCGCTTGTCGCAAATGTCGTAATATTAGTTGGCAGTGTCAATGTTGGTGCAGTGGTATCCTGCACTGTAACTGTGAAGGCCTTAGTGGCGGTATTGCCGTGCACATCTTTTGCGGTGCAGGTCACTGTTGTGTCTCCCAAGGCGAAGGTGGAACCGGATGCTGGTGTGCATGTTACAGAGACAGTACCATCAACAAGGTCGCTTGCCGTAGGGGATGCAAACGTCACAACTGCCCCATCTCCGCTGGTGGCTTCTGCAACGATGTCACTAGGCACACCTGAGATAACTGGCGGTGTGGTATCATTAACTGTAACCTTGAAACTTGTTGTTGCCTCGTTTCCAGCCTTATCGGTAGCTATGAATGTCACCGTTGTCGTTCCCACCGGGAATAACGATCCGGATGCCTTGGTTGCAGACACGCTAACAGAGCCGTCTACGGCGTCACTTGCAGTAGGCATTGTGTATGTCACATTGGAGCCACCTAGAGCATCAGCTTCAACCGCTATGTCATCTGGAACACCAGAAATAACAGGTGCGGTTTTGTCCTGCACTGTAACTATGAAGGCCTTAGTGGCGGTATTGCCGTGCGCATCTTTTGCGGTGCAGGTCACTGTTGTGTCTCCCAAGGGGAAAGTGGAACCGGACGCCGGAGAGGATGTCACAGCAACAGCGCCGTCAACAGCGTCATTGGCCGTTGCGGTGAAAGTTACTACTGCACCAGCGGCACTGGTGGCCTCTGCTGTAATGTCGTTAGGCATTGATAGAACTGGAGGCGTATTATCAGCAGGAACTACAACACTATAGGTAATAATTAATGTTCCAGTAATATTCAGATCTTTGCCACCTGCATCTTTACCAGAAGCTACATATGTAATTGTTCCCTTATAAGGGCCACCCGCTGCTGTTCCACTTGGTATTGATAAAGTTACTGTCGAGGAAACTGTGTCAGTCAATGCATTGTTGCCTATTCCATCCCAATTAGACGGAATAGAAATAATTGCATCACTACTCATTTTTGCAACAAAGTTTATATCATTACTCTGTATGCTAACAGACACTTTTGAATTCTTAAGGAATACATTTGAAGTTGAGTAGTTGCCATTTCTTTTTATTGCAAGTAATACTGATCCAGTCTTGCTTGAACCCGCGGCTACGGATCCAAAATCTAAAGTGTTACCGCTAATTGGCATCAATCCATCGCCATCAGCTACAAGATTATCTGCGAACGCAGACAAACTCATACCGAACATCATCGCAAACGTTAAAACGATCGCCAAAATTCTCTTCATAAACTCACTCTCCTCTTAAAATAATAGTCTATTTAAGAGGGTCGGTTACACTACCGGCTCCACGCGGCCTAAGTGTCCAGATAGAGGCCGCGCTTCTTAGCTACCCTTGTCGCCGGACTCCCCCGGCGTTGAACATCAGTTCCTGTTCGTCTTTTGCTCCCCATTCGCGAACGTTGATTGCAATCGTTTCAATCAGCGTGAATCAACTACAAAAAACATTCTGACCATTTTTGATTTAATTTGTATATCCCCTATCACCTCCGTACAAAAAAAATGCCTATGGATTGATACTACAAATAAACAGCTTCTATGCCTGTCAAGAATTATCAATCCCCCCAATTTAAAATAATTTAGACGACTAGATTGCAAAAAAGTTTTTCTTTAGCAACCCAGCCGCCCTAGCTTTAAACTTTAGGCCTGTAGCTTTGCGTCCCCAACTTTCAATGAGTTTGCCATGTAGCTTACTCTATATTCCATATTATTACACAGGTTTCATTGCCTATCAATTAAGATAAATCAGAAAATTCCGACACAATTTTCTTAAAAGACCTCCATCTATTCTCACTCTTGATTATCAAATAGAGTATATAGAAAGGAATAAAATGTTGCCACCAAGGTTTACTACCCGTTCCGTTTTGAAACACAAACAATCAAGGATTAAAATCAGATCCCTCCGAATTAAAGATTGCAATGCCCGTGGCGTGTTACTTGGATCAAGCTTCATGGAGGGTGAAATCTTCATGAAAATAAAAGAAATCTTCGTTTTTTAGAGATATTTGCGGCCCCGCTTATGATGAATTTCTTCATTAAGTAAGATTTATTCATTACGATGAAATAAATTTATTGATCCGCGGAAATGATTAAAACCAGCAGTACAAATTAACTGCTGGTTTTAATCATCTTCTAGTAGTTATAAAGGCGAGTAGAATTACGCCCATACGCTTCAGATAACTTTATACATTAAAGTGTTGTACTAAAGAGATTAGATTCTGGGCTAAAGCATTTTGTTTTTCTTTAATCTCACTTAGTCCTTCGACTACCTTAGATGTTTCATCAATCGAATTCGATATGTGTTGTGTATTCGTGGCTCCTTGCTGAGTAGATGCTGCTACCGCCTCAATCGACTCGATGATTTGTCCGATGGAAATCGATATTTGTTCCGCACTTGCTGCAAAATCCTGAACCAATTTCGCTACGAACTCGGAATCCTGTTCGTATTGTAATCCGATATCTATCATTTCTTGGTAATCATGCTTAACATCTCGGTCAATAAATAGGAGCACATCTTCAGCGTTCCCGGTCAATTTCTTGAACGCTTCTTGAACTTGTTTAATAACAGTCTGAATATCTGAAACCGTATTCGAGGACTCTTCTGCTAATTTTCGCACCTCATCTGCAACTACAGCAAACCCTCTACCATGCTCTCCTGCACGTGCAGCCTCAATTGCCGCATTTAAAGCGAGGAGATTGGTTTGTCTTGCTATATCTGATATGACTCGTGCCATGTTTTCAATATTTTGAACAACTTTACCCTCTTCAATTGCCTTGTGGATATCTGTTTGCTTTTCCATGAAGAGCTGATTAGCGGTTTCTGCTGACTTAAGTGCATTACCCTTAGTGGCTTTGGCCCTCTCATTGATTTCATTGGCATTTCTAAAGCCTATGTTAGCCTTTTCTACAAGTTGATACGTTAAATCCAAAATGGCTTGACTTGATGCAGTTACTTCCTCTGAAGCAGCACTATTTTCCTCCATGCCTGCTGCAATTTCTTGACTAGTTAGATTAATACTTTGGGTTTGAGTGTATATCTGTTCGACTGAAGAAGAAAGCGTAACATTCATCGAAGCAACTTGTTGCGAACGTTCAATCAATTGCTTTACAAGACTATTTAGATATTCGGTCATGCTGTTAAGCGCATTCGCCATTTGACCAATTTCATCGTTTGATTTAATCATAATCTTGTTCGATCTCAAATCACCTTGAGCGACTAGGCTTATAGATTTATTGACCTTCAATAAGGATCTCAGACTCCGGCCAATAACGAACCATAGTAATACCATTGCTATTAAAAGTTCTGCAAATCCTAATGCAATAATACTATTACGAATCTTGGTCGTCATTTGCTCGTATGGAGTGTTGGGCACCCCCACATACCATATACCAATAATTTCTCCCTTTGCATTTTTTATCGGCTCGTATGCTGTCTGATTAATAGTCCCAACTACATCTGCTTCACCATAATAATTTTGACCCTCTTTTAAAATTATCTGCTCTATATTTTGGGCCACTGTTGTACCAATCGCACGTGAGCCATCACCCTTTTTTACATTCGTGGTCACACGTTTGTTGCCTTGGAAGATTGTAACCGTATCTCCAGTCAATGAACCGATTTCATCAATGACCGTAAAATTATCATTTAGTTTTTCATTGCCTTTATATAAGTTTCCATCCTTTATAGACCATTCTCCCGGTAATTTTTCGTTGAGATAGGCTTTCCCCAATTGCAAATCAGAACTTAGTTTCTCATGAGAAGCATTGATCACTTCATTATGAAATTGAACCACTGAAAAAACCCCTATGGAACAAACGCCAATCAGAAAAAATACTGCAACAAACACTAACAACTTAAATCTTACACCTATCTTCATTTCAAAACACTCCTACTGCATCTTTTGTTATATTCTTTGCTCCTAAATTAAACTTTTGAAAACCTCTAATAATTGTAATATTCGACACAGATTTAATAATCCCTTGAAATCAAGTTATATTTTTCACGAGTATTTTAATATTTCCTCCCTTTATTTCTACTATGCAAAAGTTACACGTTAAAAGCCAGCAGTTCAGTTAATAAAACTGCTGGAAGTTTATATTTTTCTACTTTAATCTAAATCATCTGTATTTATTGTTTCGTGTTATTTAACGGTTACAACTAAATCCAGTTTCTCCAAAAATTTAACAATACTACCAATTATATGAGTATCTTGATTCTGATTTAAAGACCCGTCCCAAATCAATTTTAGGCAAGGTAATTCTAGTTTAAGTTTTTTACCAAGGAGTCCAACTGTAACTGGGGAAGGCGAGACTACTGAGAAAATTTCATCGCCTGTTTCTTGTATTCTATTGAGCTCTTCTTTATAAAACTCTCTTTGATATTCTAGTTCCTGTTGAAGCGTTTTTTCTCTCTGACGTAGGTGTTCTATTTGTTGTTCAAGTTCTCGTCTATTGTAGTATTTATGGGACATTTTATTACCTCCCATGCATTTATTCGTGATTTAGTTTATGTACTTTTGCAAACAAGGGTGACAAGTATTTAATAAGTGTATCTGTTCGGAGTTTAATGTAACTGGTTACACTTCCCAAGCAATATCTCTTGCCATTCTTTAAAGCCCTTTTTTCACACTAGATGATCCTATAAAATACACATATCTTCCATAATCAGCATACAATTATTTATATAAATATACTTCTAGATTTTTCTGCATTTTAATATAACCAACCAATTTTCGGTTTAATAAAAAGGGGGCATTAGTATGACAAGCAAAGAAAAATTAAACCTTCTAGAAGAACTGTTAGACATCGGAAAGGATACCCTCAGTGAGGACAAAGAGCTGAAAAATCTCAGCGAATGGGATTCCTTAGCCGTTATAGCTGTCATTGCAATGTTTGACGACGAATTCGGCAAAATTATCACGTCCAATGAAGTAAAGGGTTTTGTTACCGTAAAGGACATCATGGATAAAATGGAATGAGGTGAACTTTTTTGGCAGTAGGGATATTGAATAACGTGGAAATTAAGGGCATTGCGGGTGCGGTACCCGACAACGTAAGAAAAAGTGAGGAATACAATCATATATTTGGCGAAGAAAGTGTCCGGAAGTTTATCAATATGACAGGCGTAAAAAAAAGACATGTTGCTTTGGAAGAGCAGTGCGCCTCTGATTTATGTTATGCTGCGGCAAAAAAACTGCTTAATAAATTGGCATGGGAGCCTTCCTCCATTGATGCCTTGATTCTTATTACACAAACGCCGGATTATGCAATACCGGCAACAGCCTGTGTCCTTCAGCACAGGTTGGGGCTTTCCGAAGACTGTATCGCTTTTGACGTTAACCTCGGATGCTCAGCCTATGTTTACGGATTGTGGCTTGCCGCGACAATGATTAATACACAAGGCATAAACAGGGTTCTTCTGCTTGTCGGAGACACCAGCAACTATGGAATAAACCAAAACGACAGTGCTACAGCCATGATATTCGGTGATGGAGGTTCAGCAACAGCTTTGGAAAGAACCGAAGGAAAAAGCCTGAAGTACTTCCTGAAAACCAAGGGCAGTGGTTTCAAGCATATTATTGTCCCCGCAGGACATGCCAGGAGCAGGAGTAAAACAAATCTGGAAAGCTCGGAATATTTATTGACCATGAGCGGTGCAGATATTTTTACCTTCAGTATCACAGATATCCCACGGACCCTTAAAAGCTTCATGTCCCAATACAACATTGACAAGGACGATGTGGATATGTACGTATTCCACCAGGCCAACCTTTTTATTCTGAAGCATCTGTCAAAGAAGCTAGGTATTCCGATGGAAAAAGTGGCTGTATCAATCGACAGGTACGGAAATACAAGCGGAGAATCAATACCGCTGACACTGGTGGACGCTTTAGGAAATGAGCAGTCAAAAGAGCCTATAAAACTCTTACTGTGCGGATTCGGCGTAGGATTATCCTGGGGCGGAATTTATCTCGAAATGGACAGATCCGTCTGCCTGCCAATGATATACACCAACGACTACTTTACCGGAGGCTAAGAATCAATAATGAATCCAATGGAATTAAACGACAAAAACATTATGGTAACCGGTGCCTCTTCCGGCATTGGAAAAAGCATCGCTTTATTCTTGAGCAAAATGGGTGCCAATGTCATTATGGTGGCAAGGAATGAAGAAAGGCTCAAGGAAGTCCTCAAGGAACTCGAGCCCGGCAATCACTCCTACTTTTTGTTCGATCTGAGCGATCTTGCTGGAATAGGGAACATGATGGACAATGTATGCAGCGGAGGTTTAAAGCTTAGCGGCCTTGTACATTCGGCCGGCATATCAAGGACAGTGCCTATGCAGTACTTGAAACTGGAAGACTTAAACAATATCATGTCTGTTAACTTTTATTCCTTTATCGAGCTTGCAAAACAATTTTCTAGGCGGAAGAATAATGATAACGGGGGAAGCATAGTAGCCATATCGTCTATTTCAAGCAAGGTTGGTGCAAGAGGCCTGACCGCATATTGCGCAAGCAAGGGGGCCTTGGACAGCGCCATTAAGTCAATGGCACTGGATCTTGCTCCAAAGGGCATAAGAATAAACTCCATAGCACCAGGCATAATTAGGACCCAGATATATGACGAACTTAAGGAAATTGTCAATAACAATAATTTTGAGGAAGACCTAAAAAAAAGGCAGATAATGGGTATCGGGGAACCAGAGGATGTCGCCTATGCAGCCGCATTTTTATTAAGTAATGCATCAAGATTCATAACAGGGACATCAATAATAGTTGATGGGGGATATCTGGCCCATTAAGCCTGAAGCTGCCGAACAGAAATATTCGAAGGGGTGAACTGTACCCTGTAGATTGGACACAGAAAAAGAAGCTGTGTTATCCAAACTATAGGGTACAGTTGTATTTTAGAGAGATTATAATATCCCATGGTCACTATTCACCTAAAATCCGGCATTGTATGAAATTCGTGTACACCTGGCCGCGCTGGAAAAACGCATTATCCAGCACCTTAAGATGAAACGGAATCGTAGTATGCACACCTTCGATTTCATACTCCAGTAGCGCCCGTTTCATCCGGTTAATCACCTCATCACGGTCCCGGCCCCAGACGATCAGCTTGCCAATCATCGAGTCATAAAACGGGGGAATGCTGTAGCCTGCATATGCTATGCTGTCAATCCGCACACCCGGTCCGCCGGGGGGATGATAGGTCGTGATTGTTCCCGGACTGGGCATAAAATTCTTATCCGGGTTTTCGGCATTGATCCGACACTCCATGGCCCAGCCGTTTATCTTAATATCGGACTGGGTATAGCCGAGCTTCTCGCCGGCCGCCACTCTAATTTGCTCCTTAATCAGGTCAATACCGGTAATCAGCTCTGTAACCGGGTGCTCAACCTGAATCCGGGTATTCATTTCGATGAAGTAGTAATTGTTGTGTTTATCCAAGAGGAACTCAACCGTCCCAGCCCCGGAGTAATTAACTGCCTTAGCGGCCTTAACTGCGTCGGCGCCCATTTTCGCCCGCAGCTGTTGATTTAAAGCAGTGGACGGAGCTTCTTCAATCAGCTTTTGGTTCCGCCGCTGCAAAGAGCAGTCCCGCTCACCAAGGTACACGACATTGCCATAGTCGTCTGCCATCAGCTGGAACTCGATGTGGCGCGGCTCTTCAACGTACTTTTCCAAATAAACTTCGGCGTTGCCAAAAGCTGCCTGGGCCTCTGTCTTGGCGGTTTGAATAGCCTTTAGCAGTTCACCCTCGTTTTGGGCAATGCGCATCCCTTTGCCGCCGCCGCCTGCCGAAGCTTTAATCATCACTGGGTAGCCAATCCTCCTGGCGATTTCAATCGCATCTTCCGGCTTTTCCACAACGCCTTCGGAGCCGGGTAAAACCGACACACCGGCGGCGATCATGGTTTTCCGGGCGGTAGCTTTGACCCCCATGCCCGCGATGGCGCCGGCCTTGGGTCCAATGAATTTAATATTACAAGCTTCACAAATTTCCGCAAAGTGAGCATTCTCAGCTAAAAAGCCATAGCCGGGATGGATGGCATCGGTACCGGAAATTTCCGCGGCACTGATGATACTGGGAATATGCAAATAGCTTTTGGCTGAAGCAGCAGGTCCAATGCAAATAGCCTCGTCCGCTTCCCGCACGTGTAGGGAAGCGCTGTCTGCTTCAGAATACACAGCTACGCTGGTGATCCCCATTTCCCGGCAGGCCCGGATAATCCGAAGCGCAATTTCCCCCCGGTTAGCAATCAAAATCTTTGTGAACATGTTCAGTGTACCTTCCTACTGCTTTTCGATCAGGAACAGAGTCTGACCGTACACTACCGCTTGCCCGTTTTCAACCAGAATTTCCACGATCCTGCCGGCAACCTCAGCTTCGATCTCATTTTTCAGTTTCAGTGCTTCCACAATGCATACCGGCTGGCCAACCTGGACAGTTGCACCGACTTCCACATACGGTGGACCATCAGGGGCCGGGGCCCGGTAAAAGGTACCGACCATGGGAGCGACCACCGGAATAAAATGAGTGTTTGCGGCAGCGGACCCTTTTTCCGCAGGCTTTGCTTCCGCAGTAGCGGCGGCTGCATAAGCACCGGCTTTCTTAATGTTAATCCGGACACCTTCGATCTGGAGGTTAAGCTCGGCGATTTCATTAGCGCCGAGCATTTTTATCAATTCCTGGATTTCTTTTAAATTCATTTTCGAATCCCCCTTGGTGCCGTTTCCTCCTATTGCCTGCAGCCTTCCAGCATTTCGTGCTTTATATTGCTCAGTAGCCTTTCCACATCAGAGAAAAGAACCGTATTTTCAAAAAACCCTGCAGCCAGTGTCATTATACCGTTATAGGTGTTAGCTACCAGCAGCAGTCCAGGCGCACTTACAATCGGAGGAATAATATAATAATCGGAAACATTTACATCACCCATTTTTATTAATTGCTTTGACAGGATTCCAATGTTGGATAGTGAGGCTATACATCTGTTGCCATCGTAGACAGGACATTTTGCTCTGTTTTTACTAATGCCTGATGTTGCCTTGTAATAGGCGAGAGCTTCCTTAAAGCTGACCTTTTCCAGGCGTTCCAGGCCGATAGCGCTTTGTAAGCCGGGATAGCCCCTTTTTATTTCATTCATCATATAGACGACCCTGGACAGCGTCTCACCAAAAGACTCGTTTTCAACCATGGAAAGCCAGGTATTCACCGAGCCGGAGAAATTGCGTAAGGCTTCTGTCTTATTATCAGGTAAATATCGCCGTAAATCGATAGTGAGATTTATCCCCATTGGTACGCCGTATACCGGCTGCCCCATTTTAAGCATAGCTCTGTAATATGCTGCAAGAATCATGTCATTAATCGTGGCTCCCCTGGATTTTGCATAGCTGTTTATGGCATCCAACTGGTCTGATAAAATCCTGCAGGCAGCAATTCGTGTAGTGCTGGATGTATCCTGCTTCCATGGAAATGCCCATGTTGGTATCAGTATATCCGACCCTGGAATCCACAAGGAGTCCGGGTCCTCTATCCCAAGACTTTCAAACAGTCTGTCCTGGTCCCTTCTTCCTCTTTCTGACGGTATGGGTACAAATGCCTCCCCGGAGCCGTCAAGCCTAGAATATATGGCCGTGACCAGCTGGACATACTCCTTGATTCCCGTTCCATCACAGCAGGCGTGGTTAGTTTTTATTCCCACGATATCACATTCATCCGACCGGATCAGCTTTACTTTGATCTTGGGGTCATTATCCATATCCAAAGGGCTTTCTAAAAACCTCTGAACAGTCGTATTAGGATCTGGGACTTCCTCAAGGGAACAAAACATCACTTCATCGATGTTTTCCAGCCGTTTCCAGTATGGCGGATTCCCTTCAACGAACCTGCATCCCAATACTGGCTCTGCGTCAACCGACAGCCTAACTGCTTTAACCAGCCTGTCAAAATCCAATCTCCCATCGAGCTTCAAGATGGCTTGAGAATGAAAATTTCCCATTCCGTAACGGGCAATATAATTATATATGTCATGTCCGTTTGCCGGCAGGACATCCGGACTGTCCGGTATCTTCCCTATTCCGGGCTTGCTGATATCCAGGTACTTCTCAAAGGCCTTGCCCAGCTCCTTATAATAGCTCACCACATAATGGGGCATATTCTCGTAGAATTTATAGTAATGGTCCAAATCGAATAAGGGGAGCATTGCTTCAAAAGGGTTTTCAACTCTAGCGAGTTTTTTCTTTTTATCTCCATAAGATAATTTTATTTCACTATCTCTGAATATAATTTTGATCTCCACATTTCTCAGCCCCTTCAAAAATATATAATGCTGATTAAGCCCTTAAGATAAAGAATTTGAACAGGTTATGGCAATAGGTTCAGCTTTTTAACCGCTCGTCTATAATCTCCATTAGCCATTTTTCTTCTCCCGATATCCTGTCCGTCAGCCTGGCCGCCGCCACTGGAAGCATCCATGCATCGAGATTTTCCAGCTTCGCCTTTGAGGCTCTTATATACTCATTCAGGTAAAGCCCGCATGTCATCCATTTAGGGAAAGCAGACATGATACCCACAATATCGGGAATTCCGGGTGGTACTGCCGGTGAATTGATGATCAGACATGTCCTGGCAACATCCCCTGAAGGGTCTCCCCTGTACGCGCCGCTCCAATCTATAGCAACAAGCTTATCATTGGAGACAATTATATTGCCCAGATATAAATCTCCATGGCAAATGCTGTCCCCTTCCGGCAACGTATCTACAAAGTCAATAATTTTTTTAGCCTTGTCTCCCAGTATTCCTGAAGAAAGTGCAATTGTCAGCGAGAGTCTTTCCTTTTGAGATGGTAAGCCTTCATTGGAGCATTTATGAATTTCGTGTTGAAAGCCTGCCAATTGCTGTACAAAGCTGTGAAGCCGCCAGGGCTCCTTTTCAAGAATAGCCAGCATTGATTTGCCGAATATCCTTTGAAGTATTATCCCTTTACGGCCGTCAATCTCTACCATATCGAAAACGGCAGGAGAAGGCACTCCAGCTTCATGTATCTTCCGTCCGATTGCACCCTCCCGCTTTATCCATTCCTCACGGTAGCCTTCCTTGTAAAGCTTTAATACTTTATCCTGTCCCCACTTATATACATCGGCTGTCATTCCTTTACCCAGCAGGTCTCCCTTTTCCATAATCATCTTCCTTTTTAAATGGAGTATAAGACTGTTTCACTGCTCCTCGACTAATCTGGTGCTGCAAGACTCAGAAAACTGCCTAAGCCGCTGGTAGATTTCGGGAGCCTCCTTTTCAATATTGATGGGTTCAATCCTGCGGTTTGTCCATACGTGGACTGTCTTTCCCGCAGCAAGGAGCCTCCCTTTTTCCTTTTCACGCACTTCATATTCAAACTTTAACTTAACACAGGACATATGGGATATTCTTGTAATGATTGTTACCTCATCACCATGCCTTGCAGGGCTTTTAAACCTGCATTCCATTTCGGTAAGCGGAAGGTAGAACCCCCTGCCGCCAATTTGCGAATTGGAAGCTCCCGCCTTCCTCAAATAATCCCTTCTCCCTTTTTCGAACCAAAGCGGATAGATTGAATGGTGTACAATGCCCATGCTGTCAACCTCGGTAAATTTAACATGGAGACTTGTTTCTGTTGCCATTACATTATTCGTCCTCGCTTTTGTTGGATTCACTGGTGTTTGCATACTTTTCCGCGCACTTTGCACATTCTTCAAGATAATTGGTATAGCTTGAATAAGTCAGTTTAAACAAATCCTTAAAGAATTCTGGATTGGGCCTTGAAAACATGGTTTCAAAAGATTTCTCATCGGGAACCTCAATTAAGACTTTGCCGAATTTGATTTTCATACCTACCCCACTCCTTATCATGATTCACAAAATACAATACTTTTCCTTTTACTTTAATACCATTTTATGGGTATTTGTCCAAAGTGTTACTTTTTTCTCTTATATAAACTATTTATCCTTACTTTTGAGACTGTAACATACAAATAATTCTCTATTCCGATTAACAAAATTGTAAAACTATGACATATGGATATAGCACTTCATACTATGATACTGCAGGACAACTACAAATCACTTTCAATATTATGTAAATATAATTACTGCAAAATCAGAGAGGCCTTAGAAAACTTTCAAAAAGGAGCGGTTAAAGTGGAATCAAAGTTTGAATTCCCCAAAATCAACAAGCTGGATTATGATGCCGGATCGGATATTATGCCCGCGTACGCTCATGATTTTGGTAATTATGTAGCCCGGTACGGAATGGGAAATTTTCAGATCCAGGTAATAATGAAGTTGGATAGCAGAATAGACTTCGACAAGCTGTCAAGAGCAGTAAGATTATCCGTTGATGCTGAGCCGGTTCTGGGCTGCCGGTTTGTTGAGCATGACCCTCCATATTGGAAACGGCTGGAGGATATTGATAAAATAGAGTTCTGCTCCATGGAGGAGACCACCAACGGGGAAGATACTGTAGAGCGCTTTTTGGAGAGCCGCCTGGATATGGACCATGACCCTATGGTTAAAGTAAAACTCATACGTTCGCAGGAGTATGACACTATAGGTATTAAGCTTAACCACACATGCAGTGATGGCGCCGGAGCAAAGGAATACGTCCATCTTCTGGCGCATATTTATTCCTGTATCGACTGCGAAAATGGGGAGTATGTGGTAAAACCAAGCGTGCGCAGCAGGGAAGATCATGAACGGGTATTAAATGCCCTTGGCATAGAAAACCCGGAACTTGACAATTCAGTAGTAGAAAGTCCCAGGACCGTCTGGCCTTTCCCATGGAAGTCGGGAGGAAGTAAGAATGTCACTCCCTTTGTGATTTGCAGGCTCCCCGCAGAGCAGCTGGATATATTGTCCAGGTATGCGAAAGAACGTGGCGCTACAATTAATGATTTAATATTGGCCGCCATTTACAGGGCAATGTTTAAATTATCCTGGGCTCCATACGGAATTCCTATGGATATTGGCCTTACAGTGGATTTGCGCCGCTACCTCCCCGATAACAAAGCCCAGGCAATCCGGAATTTTTCAGGAGGAATTATTTTGAGGATCCCAAGAATTCACGGTGAATCCTTTGAGGGCACATTATCCAGGGTAGTTTCCGTGATGAAACGCAAAAAAGGCGCAAACCCAGGTTATGAGTGCGCTCCAGGTGCAGAACGGGCAGAAATCCCAATTTTCAATCAGTTTCTGGCTTTTTCCAGATTCGTGTCAAAGATCTCCGAAATCCTGTCGCAAATAAGCACTTTTTGCTCTCCGGGATTATCCAACTTAGGCCTTATTTCAAAGTCTTTAATAAAATTTGGTGAGCATGAAGTCACTGACGCTTATGTTATTCCGCCGGTAATACGTACACCGGGACTTCTGATTGTCGCATCCAGCTATAACGGGATATTGACGCTTGCAACCGGATATTACAAAGGTTCCATCGACAGGAAGTTTCTTGAGAAACTCCTGGACAAGATGAAAAGTGAACTGATGGAAGGCTGTAAAATCGGGTAGGGTGGCGTGGCGCATCAATAGTGCAGGGAGGGCTTTATGCCCTCCCTGTTAAAAATAAGAACGACTATATTCTTCGTTTGTCGATGACCCTTTTCGCCTTGCCTTCACTTCGTTCTATAGTCTTAGGCTCTACAAGCCTTACTTTTGCGTGAATGCCCAGTGTACTGACGATATCTTTTCTGATATTCGCCTCAAGCTCTTCGATTTTCCTGACCTTATCCGAAAACATGTTCTGTGACATTTCTACCCATATCTCCAGTATATCCAGGCTATCAACCCTATCTACCATCAAAAGGTAATGAGGCGCAGTTTCACCGGTTTGCAGAAGTACATTCTCTATCTGAGATGGGAACACATTTACACCTCTAATTATAAGCATATCATCACTTCTTCCGGTAACCTTGCTCATTCTAGCCAGGGTTCTCCCACACTCGCATTTTTCATATTTCAGCGAGGATACATCGTGTGTCCTGTATCTGATGAGCGGAATTCCTTCTTTGGTTATGGTGGTGAAGACAAGCTCTCCGGTTGTCCCTTCGGGCAGCACTTCCTGGGTTTGGGGATTAATAATTTCAGGTATGAAATGGTCTTCCTGGATGTGCAGGCCATTCCTGTAGGTGCAGTCTACAGATACTCCAGGCCCCATTATCTCGCTAAGGCCATATATATCAATTGCCATAATACCTAGGCGCTCCTCTATTTCCTTCCTCATATTACCGGACCACGGTTCTGCGCCAAAAATTCCAGCCTTAAGCTTCAGGTCGGCTTTGCGGATTCCCATTTCCTCCATTGTTTCCGCCATATTAAGGGCATACGATGGGGTACATGCCAGGATAGTAGTTCCGAAGTCTTTCATCACCATTAACTGCCGTTTGGTATTGCCACCCGAAATGGGTATAACAGATGCACCTATTTTTTCAGCGCCATAGTGAAGTCCGAGCCCCCCGGTAAACAGGCCGTATCCGTAAGCAATCTGTACAATGGACTCCTTATTGGCTCCCGCGCTGCACAATGCCCTTGCCACAACTTCAGACCAGGAATCCAAATCCCCCCGTGTATAGCCCACAACCGTCTGTTTCCCTGTAGTTCCGGAAGATGCATGTATCCTCACAATATCACTCATGGGTACTGCAAACATCCCGTAGGGATAAGTGTCTCTCAAATCCTCTTTGTTTGTGAAGGGAAGTTTTTTTAAGTCCTCCAATGATTTTATATCCCCTGGCTCAATTCCGGCCTTTTGCATCCTGTCACGGTAAAATGGCACATTGCAATAAACCCTGTTAACGGTACTTCTCAGTCTTTCCGTTTGGACTACAATTATTTCGCTTCTCGGCATACATTCATATTCCGGGTTCCAGTACAACATACGTTTCCCTCCAAAGCAACTTCATCGACTCTATTATAGAAATCTGTACTTGTACAAATAGTATATTTACATAATTTATTGGATGTGACTACTTTCGAGGGTTAATTAGTGGTCAGTTCTAATTGTAAATCTATAAGTTCTGCAAAACTTTGAAAACGAATAGTTAAACTGCTGTTCGTAAGCGCTTACTTTTGAACGTCTAATATATTTTTGTAATGTTGTCCTAATCGCCAAGAAATCAAAAGAAGCTCAGGCATTCTGCCTGAGCTTCAAATTAGAGATATTCTTTATTTACGTTACTTTTGTACTTTAACGTTGGTTTGACCGATTACCAGATACCCGTTTACATAACCGCGAAACTCAACTGTCACACTAGGTTGGGCCCAACTGAAGTCGGCACGTTCAAACTTGAATTGGCCGTTCTTCGCTTGGTTGTAGTATCCATTATTGCTGTTGAGTGCTTTAACGCCGTTTAACGTTGCAGTATTCAGATCAATGCTTTGTGTGCTAAAGCCCGAAGGCAAGCTGACTCGGACAGTGAATATGCCACTGTTGCCTTTGATGACGGTCGGTGTCACTTCAATACTCGCCAGAATATTAACAGTGAACTGTCTTTGAAGTGTAGCCGTATTGCCCGCCGCATCGGTAATGGTAACATTTAAGGTATATACGCCTGGCTGGTCTAGGATAACGTTACCGCCATTAACTACTTCCGTTCCGGCGGTTGTATTCGGCCCAATTACGGTCATTTTTTGGGTGGCGACACCAGATAGGCTGTCGGTTGCCAAATACGATAGTTGTAACGGTATACCCAATTTGTATTCATTATTTAGGTCCATCGAGACATCCGGGGTTGTCTTATCGATCTTCACCTCGACCGTTTGTATTGCTTCTTTATTTCCTGCATTATCTACCGAGTAGAAAGAGGCCTTGTTATCACCCTCTTGATCTATTGTGAAAGATATGCCCTCCACGAAAGGAGCTCCGTTAATCGAGTAGTACGTATGGGCAACACCGCTCCCTGTATCTGTTGCGTTTAAGATCACATTCACGCCATCATTAGCCCAGGTGGTCGGTATATTCGAAGTAGTGACCGAGGCAGTTTTATCGATCTTCACCTCAATCGTTTGTACCCCTTCTTTATTCCCTGCATTATCAATCGAGTAGAAGGAGATCTTGTTACTACCCTCTTGATCTAACGTGAAAGTTGTGCCCTCAATAAAGTCAGCTCCGTTAATCGAGTAGTACGTATGCGCAACACCAGTGATGTCATCCGTTGCCGACAAAGTAATGTTTGCTCCTTGATTAGTCCATCCGGCTGGTGCATTGACGGTTGTAACCGGCGGTAATGTATCAACAATCAGTTCTGCCGTTACAGTGTTGGACGGTTGCGATTCCCCAAATGAGTTACTATACGATGTTACATAGTATTGATGGTTCGCATAAGTCAGGTTGGAAATAGTGTACGATATGTTATTTAAATTTTGTACTAGCAAAACGGGTTTACCATCAATAATCTCATACACGTTATAGCCGTTTGAGTAAGGGACGAATTCCCAAGAAAGCACTGCGCTTGTCGGACTCAGCAACTGCGATATAGCTGCAGGTGGTTGCATGACCGGATAAACGATGTCCTCGGTCACGACATTGGATGGTGCTGATTCACCGAAGATTGTATTATACGCGGTCACTTCATACGAATGTATTGCTTCCGATAAGTTATAGATTTTATAGCTCAGTGCCGTTCCTTTATATATCAGCACAGGGGACCCACCTGATCTATCATATACGCGGTATTCATTCGCCCATTGAACTGACTTCCATGTCAGAGTAAGGTCATTAGCGTTTAATACATTCCCGCTCAGAACCGGAGGTTGTACCACCGGCCAGACTAGCGTAAAACTCACGTTACTACCAGACGGAGATTCGCCGAAGGTGCTGCTGTTCGAATAAACTACGTAAGTATAATCGCCCTCCGGCTGATTAGTATAGGTAACACTAATACCAGTTACTGTGCTTTTCAAAACTTCTTGACCATCTAAAACCTGATAGACTTTATACGAAGTTGCGTATGTGGAACTGCTCCATTTCAAAACAATAGTGTTTCCGTTAACAATGGTTTCTGTTAAATTAGTTGGTGGCTGCATCGTAATATTACTTACCATTAGGGATACCTGCTCACTATCCGCCGATTCCCCAAAGCGGTCACTGTACGAATGAACCACAAAAGTGTAATCCCCGACAGGCTGGTTGGTATAGGTAACACTTGTACTCGTTACCGTGCTTTTCAAAACTTCTTGTCCGTCGACGACTTGATAGATTTTGTACGACGTTGCGTATGTGGAACTATTCCATTTCAAGACAATGCTATTGCCGTTAATAATGGTTTGCGTCAGATTGGTCGGTGGCTGCATTGTCACTAAATCCATAGTCATTGTCAGTTGCACTCTGTCTGAGTCACCGAAGCGGGTACTTGATGCATAAACCAGATACGTATGATCACCGGCTGCAACATTGGTTAGAGTGACGCTTAAGGACGAAGTCGCTGTTTTAAGCACTTCTTGACCATCGACAAGTTCATATAATTTGTAGCTGGTGGCATAGGGCACAGTTCCCCATTTCAGTACGACATTGCTTCCGTTCTGAATGGTATATGAGAAATTTTGAGGAACTGCCACCGTCGGAAAAACCAAGGAAAGCGTGACTTCCGTACCACTTGGTGATTCGCCTAAGAGCGTAGAGACTGAGTCAACAATAAAGTCGTAATCCCCTGCTGGTTGATTAGTAAGCGTAGCACTAGTACTGTTTACCGTAGTTTTTAGGACAGCTTCTCCGTTCACTACTTGGTAGACCTTATAGCTGGTAGCATAGGGCAGAGCCGTCCACTTTAAGGTAACGTCGTTTCCGTTAGCTATACTGTACGTCAAATTGGTCGGTGCTTGCATTGATTGGCCGTTTAACGTAAAAGTCACCTGAGCGCCGTTTGCCGATTCTCCAAAACGGCTAGAGTACGAGTGTACCTCGTAAGTATAATCACCTGGAGTCATGTTGGAAAACGTTGCGATTGTTCCCGTAACTGTATTTTTTAATACTTTCTGTCCATTAATGATTTGATATACTTTATAGCTTGTAGCATAAGAGGCCGGTTCCCAGTTTAAAGTAAAATCTGTTGCATTTTTAATTGTCTGCACTACATTTGCTGGTGGTTGCATGCTAGGGAACACTATTGATAGGGAGACTTGGCTACCCTCAGTCGATTCACCAAAACTACTGGAGAACGATTTAACTTCAAAGGTATAATCACCTGCGCTCTGGTTTGCGTAGGTTACACTTGTTCCGGTCACTGTACTTTTCAGGACTTCCTGCCCATTACTAATTTGATAGACTTTGTAACTTGTTGCATTTGACATCGCATCCCATGTTAAGACAATATCGTTACCGTTTTTAATCTGATAGGCAGAATTGGTCGGAGGCAACATGGTTACCGCATTGATCGTCAAGGAAATAAGATTGCTATCAACCGACTCACCGTATACACTGCTGTACGCGTGCACTACAAAGGTATAATCACCTGCAGGCTGTTTGGCGTATATAACGCTAGTGCCGGTTACCATACTTTTTAGTACTTCTTGACCGTCGATTACCTGATAGACTTTGTAACTGGTCGCGTAGGGAACGCTTCCCCAACTCAGTTTAATATCATTTCCGTTTAAAATCTGATATACGAAATTGCTCGGTGGTGCTATCGTCACTGTACCTACCGTCAGTGAAAGTGGAATACTACCTGCCGATTCCCCAAAGCGATCGCTATAGGAATGAACAACATAGGTATAGTCACCAAACGCCTGGTTGTTGAGTGCCAGGCTTGTTCCAGTTACAGTAGAAACAAGAGTTTCTTGTTCATTTATAATTTGATAAACCTTATAGCCGGTGGCATAGGGCACGCTACTCCACGATAAATTCACGTTGTAGCCACTTATTGTGTATTTAAAGTTTGTAGGCACGGCCATCATTGGATAAACTAAGTCTACCTTTAATTCTTTCGAGAGTGTAGATTCGCCATACAAGGAGTTAATAGCTGAAACTGCGAAAGTACTCATTTCAGCCGGTGAATTACTGACAGTGTATGTAGTCCCTGTTACAGAATTAATCAATGTATTCGAACCGTCTGTCCCAATCCTATAAACATTGTATTTCTCTGCATACGGAGATGCAGACCAGCTGAGAACGATATCGTTTCCGTTTTTAATTGTGTTGGTCAAAGTAGCCGGTGCCGTCATATCTGGATAAACGGTATTTACAGTGATCGGGGCACCTGGGCCTGACTCACCGTCCACACCCAGCGTTGAAACCACATACATGTACGAACCCTCTGGAAGGTTATTAATAGTGTAGTAACTTGATTTTGTCGTACCGAGCAAATTCATTTGCCCATTGTCAATTTCATAGATATTGTAACCTGTCGCTTGGTACACAGCACTCCACGTTAGTTTTACATCATCTGGAGTCAGGAGTTGGTAGCTAAGGTTACTGGGGGGTAATAGGGTACTCTCTGCGTATGCATTGGGAACAGAGAACAACAATTGCATCACTAACAGTAGTGAAGCGAGGAATACGTATTTACCACTAGAGCGTTTCCCCATGATCTTTGATCCTCCTCTTCTTGTGAAAAGGGTAAATTTTCTCATAAAAAAAGAACCTTAACAAGGCTCATAAGAAAATAATTATGATTCCTTGTGGCAACCGGCTGCCATCCACAACGTTTGTCGTGGTCCAGGCCCCTGGCTTTGCGTCTCATGGTTTCCCATGATTTGCCCTTTTCACTTAGCTTATTCTGATACGATTCTATCACAAATTTTATAGTATGAATATATCGAATAGTATTTAATATATAAAAAGTATCTAAATACCGAAAAACTTCTTCTAGCCCATGCTGAAGAAAGAAAACAGGTCTCCCAAGAATTTGTTATAAAGTTATTCTTACCACTTTGGTGTAGATCTTAGATATTACATCCTTAGAAAAGCAAAAAGCCTTGAGTTTGTACAAAGTTATGTACCTCAAGACTTTCATTATGTATCTCCACCTAATATTCAAGGGCTTGATTGGTGGAGGCGAGGCGCACTAATCCAAACCCACCTGACATTTTTCCCAGTCTCATCACTGTATACTGTTATATGCCATGCGTAGATCCGCTCGAAACGCATTCGTTCCAATATCAGCTTGGTCGAATCGACGTCTCTTCTCATATTTTCCGATACTGACGATTCGGATATCTCCTCCACCTTGCTTATTCGACCAAATTGTGACGATATTCTTGCGTTGTCCACGCGGAAAAAGAGCTTCAAGAATATAGGCTCCATCATTTCGCTGGATGCATTTGTATGCCTTTCCTAAAAAAATACCTAATGCCGCAAGTTCACCAATGATAGCCCAGAGCAATGGCGGGTAAGATGTAACGCTCCCTTTATTTTCCCGCTCTGTTAACTCGGAAGGTTCAAGTTTCCTTCCGTCAGAATAAAGGGTTTCTTCCTTGTAAGCTTTCATAATAGTCTTACTACCTGTAGCCTGTTCACCGAACAGATTGCAGCTGGGTATATTCAAACGGTCGCCCCAGAATACGTCAAAATAAATGACATGAAAATCCGCGTCGAGAACCATACTTAATTCTTTTGCCTTTTCCACAAGGTATCGCTGCATATCATCGAACAGGGAGCGTGTCTTGATTAAACCGAACGAAGACTTGCGTGTCAAACCCCAGCGAGAGATACTGTAGCCATCGAAAATCAATTCATCTCCAATAATCCAACTATCCATTGGCAAAAAGAGTAACGGGATCAGCGACTTCCTATTTTCGTTTTCAATTTCACTCGCCATGGCCACGATGTGTTCCAAATAGAGTTCCACGATCTTGCGGGTCCGATTATAGGATTCATGTATCATGCTTGTCGTGGTATACGGGAGAAGTGCCTCCTGAAGACTCTGAAATAACTCGTGTTCAAACGCATCCATATCTTCTCTTGTTCGGATGCACCAATAAAATTTTTCAAGAATCCGGTCTTTCTGCGAGAGAAAGAATGCGTCACATACTTCCATTGCTTTTATCTTGTTCTCACCGAAATTCCCATAAGTTAGTTTTTTCCCAAACGCTTGCATTGTGTTTACGCCCACAGCTTTTTTTCGAGTACCGTTTACTGTGACGCCTCGTATAATGTTCTCATATGGATAAATAATGGGAGGGTGCAGAAAGATAGTTTCTGCGGACTGCAAAGCCTGCTTGAAGACGGAAATTTCTTTTGTATTCAATTAATAACCCTCCTACTTCTTATAATTTTATTTCCACCCCAACCCACCATTTTGCTGTTTTAACACATGAAGTTCCTTGAGCTTTTCTATGAAGTATTCTTGAATAGAAATGATATGATCTTCTTCCCTGAGGAACTCAAGTAGAGTCTTATCGCAGGAAATTCCAGACCATATAGAGTCGTTATCGAGGTCATACCCCTTCCATTCTTGATTATTCACTAAAAAGTCATTCATTGCTTTTATTACCGTTTTTCTTTGCTTACATGTCGGGCTTACTTCGTATTGAATACAGATTAAGGGATATTCTTCCTCAGTGAAATGAAATCCGCATCCGATCCATGTACTGTTACCTTGGTCATTTGTCTTATAGTACCGACAATAATCTCTTAATTGTACAGCTCTATTTGACCAACCGATGGCCTTTTCAAATAAGCTGGTCATTACCTCATCGACCGCTCCGTCAAGACATTCATCCATCATATGCTGGAGTCTGCTTATTTCTTGAAGGGCGTATATATCTTGTGGGGAAAACCTTCTAATCTCGCTCAAGCCTATCTCCTCCATAAAATCAATTACTTTATTTACATAAGGATCTTGGCTTATTTTAAGCCAATTGTAAATCCTATACCATCTTAACGAAATGAATTTACCAAAAACTGCATTGTTGAATATCTTGTTAACATCTTTGGGATCATCATACTTAGTGATATAAATTAAATAAGTCTGGTAGCCTTCGGCATCGTAAAATCTAAGATGATCAGCGTATCTTTGTAGTTGTGAATCCCCCTCGGGGGATTCCACCTTATTTTCAAAGAACAGAATATACTTTTCTTTCTCTTCACCGAACTGCATTACTAAGTCCGGTCTACTGTCCGTGGCATGATTATCCAACTTCAAATATGTTTTTTGAGTATCAATAATTACACTTTGTGGGTTAGTGAGAGAAAGTTTTAAGAATTCATTGAGAAAGCTAACCAACAAATCACTATCACGAAGGACATCTGCGAAAATTTCAGTTAACAAATCTTCATACATGTTGGGTTGGCCTTTTCTAAGTAGAGAGTGTACATCTTTGAATAAGGACATTGGTATACCTCTTTTTCCTATCGTTACCGGTCAAGGATTTCTCCTAATTAAAATTCCCTTTTCTTTAAAAAATTCTTTCTTCATTCAAAACATACGCCCTCTGCGTTACTCTTCTTCTAATCGTATAAACTAACAATAATCGAATTTAGTTTTACCCGTACTGCAAAATTTCTTCTTAGCATCGATGGCGTGGGGAACCCTTTCCGCAGCCTTTGGGTCTGTTCCGTAGAGATGTATAATTGCTTCACTCATTTGGTCCGTCATAAATTAAATCCCCCCTCTTTCGGATCATTATAGATCAACGTTATTTTTATTGCCTAATTTCTTAGGGATCTAGTACGCAGTAGACTTATTATATTCAGCAACAACACCTTCGCTAAAGACCCATTTATCAAATTTAAAAGGAGACCACTGGCGTCCTTTTAAATTTATTACTAATGCAATCGTTTCTTCTGCGAATACACAATGTTTAATGGATAGCACTAAACCGCCTGAGAGGAAGTTAATCCTAACTTCACGTTATAGACAAAATGGCAACAATACCTTTATAGTTTAATACTTATGTACAATATTCCAAATTGGATTATCAAATCTTACCGGGCTACTATCTATAATGCTTTTAGGAATTGAAACCATTAAAATTCTTCTTGCCCTTAGTCATTACAACATATCCTGTTCAGATTGGTTCACTTTCAACTGTGTAATCTTCGAATAGAAGGTAGTACTGCATAAGGTTAAGGAGTTTGCGATATCTCAAATTACTTAATAATTCTACAGATTTCCTGATTATCCCTGCCGCAAACACGAATTCATGAAATCAAAATATCAGAACGACAAAAACATCCTGTAGTCAATATACATCCTGACTAATTCCGTCTAAAAAGAATATGAAGATTCTTCAAAAAAGCCTAACTTCAATAAAGGCAAATATTATGTACCAATAATTTCATGACAAATTTTTATTCTGTACTGCACTCTACATATAGACCATAATTTATAATTTTACTCAAAAAAACTCAAGCAAAATGCTTGAGTTCTATAATTTTTTATCTACTTAACTTTTTTAAAAGGAAAATTTCCATTAAGGACTGCCATAACCAAAAGAACAGGTCATAATTGGGAAGCATATCTTTTCCAAACGGAAATGTTATTGGTTCAAGTCAACAATATGTTCTAAACTGGTGGGTTTGATTGGTGGAGGCGAGGGGAATTGCACCCCTGTATCGAAGAGCCGCCACAAAAGCGTCTACGCGTGTAGCCTTCTATTTAACTTTCACCTCATAGTCTCCAGAAGACAGGATACGTCCGAGGCTATCTCGATAATCTTAGCTAACAACTCCGAGAATTGTCATTAGAGCAGTCCTACTATTTTGACACCCTGACCCTTCATCGTAGGCGCAGAAGGCAGGATGCTAGCGGCAATTAAGCTGCTAGAGCGTAATTATTGTTGTTAACTATTAAGGTCCACCGTTTAACGAGACCAGGTGGAATCTCGACGCGCAACTCTTGCCACTGCTTCCCCGAGCGAGTCTAAAACGCCCCCTTGTTTTGTTTACATACATAGTATATCATTTTTTACTTCAAATAACAGCGGAACATCTTAGTTTAGTATGTTTTCTTTAGGTTCTTTTGATATAAATTCCAAATCAAAGGTTTGATTGGCAAACAAAAAGTCACCCCTTTCGGGATGACCTTCGAAATGAGACAAGCCTTAGCCACCGATAATCGGTGAAACTCCAATAGCATAGAATAGATAACGGCTCATGAATTCACCGACTAGGACAAAGAGCAAGGCCAAATAAATTGTACTGGTAGAAACCGCTTTAACCTTACCTCCCTTGGAGATTGCATAAAGCAGAAGTGCTATACCCACTACCAAAAGAACCCCACTTATAGCTAACAGTCCTGTGCTTCCTGTAAAAATCTTAGCTGAAGCTACTGCTGCAACATCTCCTCCCTTGAGACCAGAGATAAACACAGGGAGATAGATAAGAGGTAATACAACGGCCGCAGCTCCGACATAACCTACTTTTTTTAAACTTTTAGTCAATCCTGCGGAAAGGCTGTTCCCTTTCATCCCAAAGACAATCGTACTACTTGCACCTAAGACTCCCATAGCCAAAGTTGCTCCAAAAAAGGCGATATAGGTATTTACGTTATCCCAAGCGGGACGAATCGAGGAGCTATAGATGCTTGCCATACTGAATACGGCCGACAATCCTACCAAGGCCGCAACCCAACCTAGGGCGTTGCTTTCTTTCCCCTTACGGGATAACCACCAAAAGACGAACCATAGGACAAGGAAGCCGCCGGAGGTCAAAATCTCACGACTCAACCAAGAAGATCCCAAATTTAAGATTGAGCGTGGAGCTCCCAAGGGATCACCTAAGTGGAATACAGAGAAAATTAGAGCTAATACGGTGATTGGGCCCACTGCTGTAAAGCCAAAATTTATAGCCTTTGCTGCTTGGGAATCCTTATTGCCGATACTCGCTTTAATCAGCATTAGGATGATGAAGGTACCGACCGCGAGCTGACTTAAGAAAGTGAAAGACATTAGAGGCCATTCTTCTGCAAATATCATTACTTTTACCTCCTCTTCTAAAAATTTATAATCAAATTTCCTTTACTTTAAATACAACATTTGGTTTCGTGGTTGTTGAGCTCGGTATGCCTTTAACGTCAGCATTCGTGCCGTATTTTTGACGCAGTTCCGCAATTTCCCCGAATTTGATTACGCGCAGCGGACAGGTATCAACACATGCTGGATTTTGGCCTTGGTCCACCAAGTCTGCACATCCGTCACACTTTCCGCTTTTGCCCTGCTCTTTAAGGTATTGCGGACGTCCATAAGGACAAGACCAGGTGCAAAGTTTACAGCCGATGCATTTTTGCCGATCCTGAACGACCAAACCATCTTTTTCCCGTTTGTAAATGGCACCGGTTGGACAGTTCTCGGCGCATTTCGGGTTATCACAGTGATTACATCCTAAGGAAATGGAATAGCCCTTTACGTCAGGATACGTTCCACTTTCAAAATCAAATACTTTGCGGAACAGTTCCCCTACTTTCAGATCATTTTTATCTTTACAGGCAATTTGGCATGCTTTACATCCCGTACAATCCGTTAAATCATAATAAAACCCTTTTTGTCCCATCAGGTGTCACCTCCTATAAAATAATTCTTTGTTTCCACTCGGCATCTGGTTTTAACGCTTCACCGTTGTATTTCTCAACACGGACAATCGTTGTATTCCAAGGTTCTTCCCCTTGTCCGCTTAACCGGGCTCCGCAAAGCGTATTTGTTGCACCGGCTTTATCAATCCCTGTATTCTCATCAAGCTCTACCCAGGCTCCTTCACCTAGGGCTACTACCCCTGGCATCATTGCTTCGGAGAGGGTAAGGGGCCGGATAACTTTCCCATAGGCACTCTCAATTAAAACTGTATCTTCATTTTTAAGGCCAAGAGCTTCCCCATCTCTCTTATTCATCACGAAGTCCTGAGGATAGGCTTCTCTCAGCTGAGGAATATTATCGTAGGTCGAATGGGAACGTCTTCCGTAGTGAATCGTAACAAGCTGGAAGGGATATTTCCCTTTCTCTTTGCTTTTCCAATCTTTAAAGGAAGCTTCATAGCCATCCAAGGGTGCTTGATACTTCGCGATGGGTGGGACCGTCGTCAAGCCATAGGCTGCGATTTTATCGGATAGAGCTTGGCAGTGGATTTCGAGCTTACCGCTTTTTGTAGTGAGAGGGTTGGCTTTTGGATCTTTCACAAAATCTTCTCCCTGAATCACGGTAAGTTTATCTCCCGGAGCTCTCGGCACTTGGTAAACGCCCTGTTTAACCAAGTCATTCAGAGCAATCTTGCCTTGTTGTGCCTTGCCTTTAATACCCCACTCTTGAATATCTTTTTCCGTAATTGTGACCAGGGTCTCGTAGTTTACTCCGTCTTCTTTAATCACTTGAGCTCCGGCAATGCTGTTGAAAAATTGTTGTTTCCCGCTAATTGGATAAATTTCTTCAGGATTCAGCCCGAGGCGTTTAGCAAGTTCACGATCCATCCACTCTTCTGTTTTTGCTCCAAAAAGCGGCTCCACTACTTTGGGAGTAACAAAGATTGCTTCCGGATTCCCTTGCAAAATCTTCCCGTCTTTTTCCCACTCTGTCGTTGCCGGTAAAACAATATCCGCGTATTTTGAAATGCTTGAAAGAACGATATCATTCGTTACGACAAAGTCTACTTTGCGGAATGCTTTAATTCCCTTATTGATATCAGAGGATTGGTTGAGGTAATTATAGCCGAATCCATCACGGACCAGCCAAATCAAGCGAATATCACAAGGAACTTTCCCTCGTCCGTTTGTTCCAGTGTATTGACCGTTTAAGATTGCATCATAGGTTTCACAATATGCCATACCATTGGCGATCGGGTTTGTGGGGTTAGCCCATCTATAACCGTCGTATGCTCCGTAGGTTACATCCGGGAATAATGGATTCTTAGCAGCGGGAAGACCTGTACCTCCAGCTTTGACAAGGGTTTTGCCACCATAACTCTGGTTTGCTGCATAGTTCATCGTCCAAACACCGGCACCCGGTTTTCCTACGTTTCCAGTCATCCAACCAACGGTAAGAAATGACTGACAGAATTGCTGTCCTCTGTAGGTCCGTGCAGGTGCAAAGGAGGAAGTGAAAATCATCGGTTTGGTTGTCGCAATTTCTGTGGCAAAATCCCTAATAAGTTGTGGGTTCGTTCCGCAAATTTCAGATGCCCATTCAGGAGTTTTGGGAACCCCGTCATTAGTACCTAAAACATAATCTTTGAAGTTTTCTTTAGGGTCTGCGCCTTCAGGCATATGCTCTTTATCAAATCCTACAGTACACCGATCGAGGAAATCCTGATCTTGCAGATTCTTTTCAATCATGTGATAAGCCATTCCCAAAAGTAGTGCCGTATCCGTTCCTGGTCGGCAAGGAATATGCTTGTCAGCCAGTGTTTTTACTGATGGCGTTACAAAAGGATCGACAATGATAATTTTTGCTCCCGCTTTTTTCGCCTGCATTAGGTTGTAAGTCGGGTTCCCTAAGTTAGACCGGGCAGGATTGGATCCCCACAAAACAATGAGTTTGGCATTTCTCCAGTCAAGTCTATCGTTTGACTTCCAGGAGAACATACCTGTCATACATTCTTGAACAACTCCCCATGCACCTGATGAAGATGATCCCCATCTTACAAGGCCTCCACCGTAGAAATTAAGGAGTCTGCTTGAACCAAGAATGGATTTATTTCCATGCTGTTCCTTGATTCGCTTTAATTCCTTAGATACAAGATCCAATGCCTCATCCCAGGAAATACGTACCCATTCGTCTCTTCCGCGTAATTCCTTATTACCTCCACCGGGTTCCCAATGTTTCCGCTTCATTGGATACTTTATCCGATCCGCCCCAAACACTTGGTGCCTTTGGGAACGTCCGCGATGGCAACCTCTTTGTTGCGGATAATCAGGAGAATCGGGATGGGTATCATCCGTTTTTTGTCTGACAACAACTCCATCGACAACATAGGCTTTGTTCAAGCAACGTCCGCCGCAGTTATGCCAACAAGCCGCGGCAATCCACTCTCCTTCTTTACTGCCGATACTTGCAGCCGTCTCGACCCGTGTCAATCCACATCCCGGAAGAGTCAATGCTGCGGCCGCTCCTGCAGTCAACCCTAGAAACGACCTTCTTTTCATGCCGTAATTTTTGGCTTTCTCAATTAAATTGAGCATGAGTGAGCTTCACCTCCACATTTTTTAAACACCTAATGGTTAACCTTCAATTATGTTCATATTATCACAAGTACTTTTGTACAGAGTTACAAAAAATAAGCTTCAATTTTGTATGAGTAGAAAATTGTCGATTAAACCCGACGAATTAATGAAGATGTTAAAAGAAATAAAGCCCGGAGGGCTATGTAGATGCTTAAATGATTGAAGCGGATGGAGTTATGGCCTTTGTCCTTAAGGACTACTGCTATGAAGATAAGTGGGATGTGCAGACTTACTTTGTAAGTTATCTATCAACTCCGATGGAATCATTCAAGTTGTTGAACATGATATCCCCTCATACTTTGATAATATAAACAAAAGAATATTTCATATTATAAAATGATGGCTTGTTAAATTAATGAAAAAACCAGTCATTCTCTATGATGAAAGGAGAATAACTGGTGTTTAGAAGACGCGTGTAGCGGATTCTTTTTTTATTTTATTCTACACTAATATTTTTCCAATATACCTCCAGCGTCCTAATCCATTCACGTGCAGCATAGGAAAGATAGCCATCTTTTCGCCATATTATCCCTAAGTGCCAAGGAATCTCCGGCTCAATGAGAGGGAGCACTGTAACACAATTTAGCTCCTTACAAATTGTCTCCGGCAATAAAGCAACTCCTAAGTTAAAAGCGACCATCTCAACAATAAAATCCCATTGGGAACTTTTCGATATAAGGTGCGGCTCGAAGCCTAAATTCAAACACTCTTCCAAGATTCGATCATGAAGCGTGAAATCTTCATGAAAATAAACAAAATCCTCTTTTTCTAGCTCAGATAGGGTGACGAATTCCCTCTTTGCCAATGGGTGGGAAGGATGAACAATTAACTTTAAACTATCCTTTACGAATCGAAAAGTGTGGAACATCTCTTCATTCGTTGGTAATACGGCAACCCCCATATCCAGATTCCCATTCCCCACTTCAGTCTCTACCTTTTTCGCTCCAACTTCAACAAGTTGAATCGTAACATTTGGATACTTCTCATGAAATTGAACAATAACTTTAGGGAAAAAGTTAGACCCTATCATGGGTGGTAGGCCTATGCGAATATTTCCCTTTTCTAAATTTATTAAATCATTAATTTCAGTTGATAAACTTCGAAAGGACTTAACGATGCTCTGCGCTTGATTAAAAAGAATCTTTCCTGCATCGGTTAAGACAACTCGCTTCCCTGAACGATCAAATAAAACAATTCCGAACTCGTCCTCAATACTTTTAATCGCCTTACTAATCGCAGGTTGACTAATATACAAAGTTTGTGCAGCTTTTGTAAAACTACAATAACGGGCCACTTCCATAAAGTATTCCAAATGGTGTATATCCATCTTTGGGTTCCTTCCTTCTCAATCGATAACCAAATGGAATGCACAACATTCCTTATATGTATTTTACCTTATTATGCTATCAGATGTACACTTTGGTTAAAGGAGAGATGAAGTATGACTCAAGTAATTAAAGCGACTGCTCAGATAGTAATATTATATTTGGTTTCACTAGGCATAAATAAAATTGTTGACCTTTTCGACTTAAAAATACCAGGTACAATTCTAGGAATTATTATTGTATTCTTGCTACTTCAAGGAAGGGTTCTTCGCCTCGAATGGATTGAGATAGGGGGAAATTGGCTCCTAGGTAACCTGATGCTTTTCCTAATCCCTTCTGCCGTAGGAATTATTCAATACGCAGGTCTACTTTCAGAGGATGGAATAAGTCTAATTATGGTACTCGTTATCGGTTCCATCCTTGTAATGGTTCTGACTGGACTGTTTGCTGAGAATATCTCAAAACTCAAAGGAAAGGGGCAACACACGTTATGATATACCATCTATTTGGGTTCTTAATCACAATAGCTATTTACTGGATTGCAAGGCGTACTTATCGCTCCTCCAATAATAAAGCTCTTCTTTCCCCACTTTTCGTAACTCCAATACTTTTAGTTGCCTTTTTACTTTGGAGCAATATTCCTTATGAATCCTATAATACGAGTGCTAAGTATCTTACCAAGACTCTCCAACCAGCAACCATAGCCCTTGCTATCCCACTCTATAAATACTTTGAGGTATTGAAAAAAAATGCCCTTCAAATTGTTATCAGCGTGATTTTTGGATCAATTATCGCCATTTCCTCATCGGCTTACATCGCTGGATTGTTTGGTTTAAATGCTCACATAATTGATAGTCTCATCCCACGAACCGTAACCGCGCCCATGGCAATGGACATTTCCCAAAGTATAGGCGGGACACCGGCAGTCACAGCAGTCTTTGCGATTCTCACAGGGATAATCGGCAGTCTTATTGGGCCCTTCATTATCAGATCCCTCCGAATTAAAGATTGCATTGCCCGTGGCGTGTTACTTGGTACCAGCTCCCATGCTGCAGGAACGACAAAAGCCTTCGAATTTGGTTCTATCTCAGGTACGATATCGAGTGTATCCATGATCCTAACCGGATTTATCACAATCTTTACAGCGCCTCTACTGGTCAATTACTTCATCAAATAAATAAAGCTTCAACAAGGTATTCTATGATTAGAAACACATATTTATAGAAAATCTGATGATATCATATCTATAGAAGGATAATAGAAGGTGAAACCAAACACTTTTAGAGATGGGGGAGAGTCATGAAAAAGGATCGTTCTGTTGCTTTGGAGCATGGAGAGTATGAAGATAATATTGAGCTAGTCATTAAAGATGCCATCGAGGCGGTATCAAATACTGAAGTAGGGTATTACGTGAATGTCGTAACTCCCGATGTCTTTGGTAATCCTATTGATTACCTATCAGAGGTTCTAGAACGCCAATTCGGCGATGGGATTAAATATAAATTTATCGATCAATGTGGATGTGGTGGATATGTGCTTCGTATATGGAGGCTTAATACCTCTGAAAAGTAATGGGTTGTGGGATTGTTCTCTGTATTTACTCCTTAAGATGATACGGCACTGTAGTGATGACTACCTTCCTTCTATAAAGCAAGAATGTTCGAATCAATAAACTTGATTGGTTATGAAGAATATTGTGCCATCCCTTTTTTGGAATAAACTCCGGGATGAGAACCGTGACCTGGTAGTGGTCTTCACTTGCTTTGTGCTCAATCGTATCTATAAATTTCGTCAGGGGTAAAACAAGACTTCGATGAAGCGACAATAAGGTTACTAGCCTGACACCCGTATCCCACTTTTCCCACTTCTCTTCAAACCTTTTTTCATCCTCCCGATCGAAGGAAACATAAACTGCAATGATATTTTTAGCCGCTAAAGACCTCGCATAGTTTAAAGAGTTTTCTACGACGCGGGTAACCCCAGCAACGGGTATAATGATTACATTTCCATCGATGGGCATTGTAGGCTCTGACGGTGAAACGCGCAATTGATCTGCCACTGCTCCGTAGTGTTTATGAACCCTTTGAAACCAAAAAATAATGATAGGCAAGAAAATTAAAACAGGCCAAACCTGTGCGAATTTAGTTAAAAAGAAAATCACAGTAACTGTAAAGCTAATAAAGGCCCCTGTCGTATTCGCAGCTAATTTAGGAATCCATCCCTTAGGCTTTTCTCGTATCCACTTAACCATCATTCCTGTCTGGGACAAGGTAAAGGGGATAAATACTCCCACTGCGTAAAGCGGAATCAGATGTTCAGTTTGTCCTTTAAAGGCAACGATTAAGATAATCGAAAAGAGTCCAAGGGAGATAATTCCGTTCGAATATCCAAGGCGGTCACCTCGAATGGTAAACATTCTCGGGATAAATTTATCATTAGCGAGATTTACAGCAAGCAACGGAAAAGCCGAATACCCTGTATTTGCAGCAAGGACCAATATTAACGCTGTCGTTCCTTGAATAAAGTAATACATATAGTTCCGCCCGAAGGTCTCTTCCGCAATTTGGGAGACGACTGTTACCTCTTCACGCGGTGTAATTCCATAATAATAGGCTAAAAAAACGATTCCGGAAAAGAGGATAGCAAGTAGAACCCCCATTGCCATCAATGTTTTCGCTGCATTATTCGGTGCTGGGGCTTTAAAATTAGGGATGGCATTGGATATGGCTTCAACTCCTGTTAAAGCGGAACTCCCAGACGCAAAGGCTTTTAGCAGTAAAAACAAACTTAATCCTACTATGGGCGTACCGATAGCTGTATGGAGCCCACGCGATACTTGACCGGTGAAAATACGATATAAGCCAACTGCAATTAATATAAATAAGGCTAAGACAAATAAATACACTGGGTAGGCTAAGATAGAAGCGGACTCCCTTATCCCCCTAAGATTGAGTATCGTTATAAAGACAACGAATAGAATCGCTATGGAAACATTATGGGCATGTAGAGTGGGAAACGCTGAAGTAAGTGCGTCCGTCCCCGCAGATACACTAACTGCCACCGTTAAAATGTAGTCCACCAGAAGGGAACCACCAGCTATTAGTCCATAATTGACACCCAGGTTCTCCTTGGAGACTACATATGCCCCACCGCCGTGTGGATAGGCAAAAATAATTTGCCTATACGATAAAATCAAAGCCGTTAACAGTATCAATACTCCAATCCCTATCGGAATAGAATACCAAAATGCTGCCGCACCTACTGTAAATAAGACAATCAATACTTGCTCAGGACCATAGGCGACAGAGGAAAGGGCATCAGAGGAAAGAATCGCTAAGGCCTTCTTTTTGTTAAGTTTCTGTTCTCCTAATTCCGTCGATTTCAAAGGACGTCCAAGCAAAAACCGTTTTAATGAAGACATCATTATTTTCCCCACCTATTTATAATATTGCTATAGTTAGAATAACCATCCGCTCTATTTTTATAGCACCTATCACTTTAAGGCGGGACTTAGATTGATAATCTTCACATTTTTTCAACCCTTCGAGAGCCTATCCCAACCTCAGTTACATTATATTTGGATTCCGGAAAATAATTCTTGACCCTATGACGCCACTGTCATATTATTGATGATGACAGTGGTGTCATATCTTGTTTTGTTGTCCAATACACTATTGGTGTACCTGAAATTGATTGAAAGGAAGATCCTTCATTGCCTACCCCGACCTTTTTCAATCTCCCGAGTGAAAAGCGAGAGCGAATCATCGATGCAGCGATGCAGGAATTTGCTGCCTATAGTTTCAATCAGGCCAGTATCGCGCGTATCATCGAAAACGCCGGGATTCCGCGAGGGAGTTTCTATCAATACTTTGCGAATCTTAAAGACTTATATAAATATATATTCGACCTTGTAGCCGATAAGAAACTCGAATACTTTAGCGCTATGGTCCCCGATTTTCAAGGCGAAGGCTTTGATTTCTTCCATACTCTTCGAGGACTTTTCACGGCAGGAATCCAATTTGCTCGGGAGAATCCAGAGCTCTTAGCGATTGGGAACAGGTTTTTAAAGGATACCAATCCCACCCTACGCCAGGAAATCCTCGGCGAGCAGCTTCCCAAGGCACATAACCTTTATGCGGAGATGATCCGAAAGGGTGTTGAATTCGGGCAACTCGATCCAAAAATTGATCTGGCTATGGCCACACTTTTTATGAACTCCTTGAACACCGCCATAACTGATTTGTATATTGCAGTTGGTCCAGAGTTCCTTAACGATCTTATAGACGAGAACATATTTCTGACTATGGTTGATAATATGCTTTATCTCCTTGCCAATGGGCTGAAAAACAAATCGATTTAATTCCAGGAGGTGACCCTCATGGGCATCCTGCTTGAGGGAAAAGGAATCCGCAAAATATATCAGACCGGAGAGGTCGAAACTGAAGTTCTTAAAGGAATTGATTTTCAGGTCAATCAGGGAGAATTCATCGTGGTTCTTGGGCAAAGTGGCTCAGGCAAAACGACTCTTCTCAATATCATCGGAGGAATGACCCCACCCACTACGGGAGAGCTTTATTACCAGGGTCAACCTCTCCATGAGGCTAATGATGTTGAGCTCACACTTTATCGGCGAAATGCTGTGGGCTTTGTCTTCCAACATTATAATCTCATGCCAAATCTCACTGCGTACGAAAACGTCAAACTAGCCTCTGAAATTGCGCAAAATCCGCTTTCTATCCAGGATGTTCTAAGGGATGTTGGACTTGAGGCTTGGTCCGATCATTTCCCCTCTCAGCTCTCCGGCGGACAGCAGCAACGTGTCGCGATTGCGCGAGCGATTGTCAAGAACCCGGAACTTCTTCTTTGTGATGAGCCTACAGGGGCCTTAGACATTCAGACCGGGATTCAAGTCCTAAAAGTTCTACAAAAGCTAAACCAGGCTTACAATAAAACAATCCTTATTATCACGCATAACGCAGAGATTGCTAAGATGGCCCATCGTGTCTTTTATCTCAAGGACGGAGCTTTAGAGCGAGTGATCGTGAATGAACACTCGCTCGAACCGGAGGAGATCACATGGTAGTTCTTCGCCAAAAAGCACTTCGCGAGATCAGAGAGAATAAAGGGGTCTACATCGCTTGTATAGTCGTCATTGTCATTGGCCTCCTTACTTATACTTCGATGTCGATTGTCCTGGAGAACCTTCAGCGCGCTCAGCAGGACTTTTACGCCCAGACTCATTTTGCCGATGGATTTATTAAGCTGACGGGCTACCCAGAGAATAAAGTCCAGGCTCTGAGGGGTCTCCCCGGGATTACCACCATCGAAGGACGCATCGTGAAGGATGTGCGCATCTTTGAAGAAAAGTCTGATTCCAACCGTTCCTTACGTATGGTTTCCTTAAATCGTGCTAATCCACCGGAACTGAATCAGATTCAATTATTTAGTGGACGTCTTCCGGAGGACCACACGTCGGAAATCCTCGTGGATCCGAAATTCTTTGCCGCTAACAAGTTAAATCTTGGCGATACTTTAACTCTCATTCTTGAGGGGAAACGAGCAACCTTTACGATCGTGGGTACAGCGCAAAGTCCAGAATTCGTTTATGCGATGCGTTCCGCACAAGATCTTTACCCAGATCCCGTGACCTTCGGTATCTCGTACATTCCGCTTAACTCTCTCAAAGCCTTGGTTAAAGAAGCAGGGCAAGTTAACGATATCGTTTTTACCTTAGAGCCCGGTACGAACTTCGAGGCTGTCAAAGATCAGTTACAAACAGAGCTTAAGCGCTACGGAGTGCAGAGTGTCCTTCCTCGCAAAGATCAAACTAGCCATGCCATCCTCACTAGTGAACTAGCCTCACTCAAAGGAACAACGCAGACTCTACCGACCGTCTTCCTTGGTGTTGCTACCATCATTCTTTACACGATGCTTCGTCGCCTCATCGAGCAGCAGCGCGTCATGATAGGAACTATGAAGGCCTTTGGCTTTACGAACCGTGAAATCATCCTTCATTACCTTTCCTATCCCCTTTTCATCGGAGGCTTCGGTGGACTTCTCGGTGGGTTATCTGGAATTGCCCTCTCCTATCCTTTGACCTCCCTGTACGAAGAGTACTTTGCACTTCCTGGATTGAAGAGCACCTTTTCCCTCAAGTATCTTTTCTTTGGGATGGCTCTCTCACTTGCCTTTAGTCTACTGAGTGGAATCAAAGGGAGTCTCGACATACTCCGCTTAGAACCTGCTGAAGCTATGCGCCCCGCCGCGCCTGGATCAGCGCGAAAAACGCGAATTGAGCAGATCACTTGGCTCTGGAGTAAGCTAACCTCTCAGGCCCAGATGGGAGTCCGCAATGTCTTTCGCTCCCCTGTGCGAAGTCTCTTTACGGTGATTGGAATGGCCGTTGTGTTTAGCCTAATGACTGTTTCTTGGTCAATGCAAAACATGACAGATAAGTTAACAACCTTTCAGTTTGAACGCGTTCAAACCTATGATGCGAAGATCTCTCTAATCAGCCCCACTTCCACTCGAGCTACGCAATATAGCTTGGCACATGAACCAGGTATATCGAGAATCGAGCCCCTCTTAGAGGTTCCAGCCTCCCTAGAAAATCAGTGGCATAAAAAAGAAGTCATCATCATGGGACTTCCCCAAGAGGCAACGCTGTATAACATTCTGGATAAGGAGGAAAAAAGGGTTCCCGTCCCTGAGAACGGAATCTTGTTATCCGAACGCCTTGCCAATCTACTCCAAGTCAAAGTAGGAGATTCTCTCACCTTCAAAAGTCCGCTTCGTAAAGACTTTATAGATGGCAAGGAGCAAATCCTCTTCGTCAAGGGAGTCGTTCCTCAATATATCGGACTCAATGCGTTTATGGAAATCGGTTCGTTGCAGAAGCTTCTTCAGCAAGGAGAAATCAGTACCTCCATGCTCGTTAAGATGGACCCTGAGGGAGTCAGCGCTTTGAAAAGCAAATATCGCGATGCAGGCCAAGTCTCCTCGATTGAATCTATGAAAGAAAGCTCTGAGAAAATTCTAGAGATGATGGCCTCCTCTAGTTTTATGATCTACTTTCTCGCTGTCCTTGCTGGAATTGCAGGCTTTGCCCTTATCTACAACTCGAGTATTATTTCCCTCTCGGAGAGACAACGAGAACTTGCTTCTTTGCGTGTTCTTGGCATGACCCCGAAGGAAGTTTTACGCGTAATTACCTCTGAACAATGGACCCTATGTTTCATGGGGATTGCACTTGGGATCCCTCTTACCTTCGGACTCATGGCTGGTATGGCGCAAGCCCTAAGTACAGACCTCTATTCTATTCCAGCTGAGCTCCCACCTCTTACCTTGATGGGTGGAGTCGTTGGAACCGCTTTATCCGTATGGATTGCTCAAACCCGGACGCAGCGGAAGATAAGGTCGCTTCCGTTTGTGGAGATTTTGGCGACTAAGGAGTAGGTCGCATGTAGCCATTGGCTTTTTGTAAAGAGAAGTCCAGGGCTAGTAGCTTTTCGCGCAGTCGTTCACTACTGCGCGGAAAGCTACGTTATCGGGTCTTTTTAAAGCTTCCTTATATGTTTTTACTGACTGATATACTATGTACTTCATCGAAAAATACTCCATTTGAAAAGTATACAAGGAGGGATCCTAATGTCTGTTGAACGTCCAACCCCTTCCACTCGATTCCGCTTCCCCTTCCCCTTCCTCAATAAGAATTCTAAGAAGACCTCAGCCAAGGGCTCCAAGAAGAAGAGACGAATAATCTATGGGGTCATTGCCGTTCTCATTCTTGCAGCGGCTATTGTTCCGAGTCTGATGCCGCTTCAAGGAAAGCTTCTTACCGTACATCCTGGAGAGTTCACGAAGGGTTTTACGGAGGAGGGGCAGGTTCTAGCTACCAAGGAGTGGCCCCTTTATAATGCAGTCGATGGGAAAGTGGCCTCCATCTCTGTGAAAAATGGGGACCGCGTCACTAAGGGGCAAGTGCTCCTAGAGATTGGAACCAGCGACCTAAACTATCAGTTGGATGCGCTTAAGGCCCAGTTGAAAAGCATTGAGGGTCAGCGTCTTCAAAACTACCGCAACCCCTATGAGGCTTTGGTTAAGCAACAAACCTTGATTCTTGATCAAGCTGAAAAAGATAGTCTGGCCGCGGATCAAAACCTGACGCGGACAAAAGCTCTTTATGAGGCAGGTGCCGTTCCACTTGTCCAATTTGAGGAGGCTCAACGTCAAGCGGAAAAAGCCAAGAGCTTCTCTGAACAGCAAAAAAGCGCGCTTCAGCTTCTTTATCAGCAGCAAGCACCAGCCCCCGGAACGGATCTCTACTTTGCTGGTCAAAAAGAGGCTGTAAATACGCAGATTAGTCAACTTGAAGATAAAATCCTGAAAGCCAAAGTTATAGCTCCACAGGATGGCTTAATCAAAGATTCTAATTTTAAGGAAGGGGAGCTTCTCCCCCAGGGTCAACTTTTACTTCATGTTTTTGAGGAACGAGGATATAAGATAGAAAGTTATGTCCTAGCGAGTGATGCCTTAGACATAAAGCCTGGGAATTCGGTTGAAGTTCTTCAGGAAACCAGTAGTGGGAAGAAGACATTGTCTGGCCAGGTGGAAACTATCGAGCCTTCAGCTATTGAACGGATTTCCCCACTAGGTTTGAAAGAGAACCGGGTCAAGGTAACTATGGTTCTTAAGAGTGACACCCCGGTCGTTTTGGGAAGTAGTATGGATGTAAGATTCACGACGCAAAAAGAAAACAGTCAACTTATGGTTCCTAAAACTGCACTATTCCCCTATCAGGGAGGGAAAGCCGTTTGGGTCGTTCGTGAGGGTAAAGCAAAAATCCAGCCCATCGTCAAAGGAATGGAAAATGATAACCAAGTCATTATCCAGGAAGGTCTTGTAGATGGGGATCAAGTTCTTCTAAATACGGATTTGAAAGGACTTAAAGAAGGGAAGGCTGTTAAGGCTGCTAAGTAGGTCAATGTACACTGTAAAGATTAGTTAATGCCCAATGGCCGTGCTGTTAAAAGACGTATCATATTAAAATAGTAGAAGCTGCCTATCCATTTCAGTAGGCAGCTTCTACTATTTTAGATTTCACTCCGGAATAGCTATCCAACCGTTAAACCACAACCAAAGAATTAGCCCAATTAACAGAATGAGCAGAATCCATAACATAGTTCCACCCCCTCAATCCGAAAATCATAAGAATAGCTAGGGACTAGCTTACTACTATAACGTATGCGCCTGTCCTGTAAACGTTAAAACATAATCTTTTTCCAGCCTCAAAAGACGCTCTTTCAAATCCAGTCCACCCGCGTAACCTACCAGCTTCCCGTTTGCGCCGATGACTCGGTGACAGGGGATTAAGATGGCGATTGGGTTCCGATTATTTGCCATACCAACAGCACGGGAAGCCTTTGGACGTTCAATATTCCTTGCAACTTCTCCATAGCTGCGGGTTTCACCATAGGGAATTTTCCGTAGCGCATTCCAAACTGCTTGCTGGAATTCTGTGCCTTCGGGAGCGAGAGGCAGGTCGAAATCTTTCCGCTTTCCCGCAAGGTATTCGTTCAGCTGTTTTGAGGCCTCAGCAAGCAGAGCAGTTTCTGTTCCCTGTGCTTCCTCTGGGTCATTGCTACCAAAATTCACATAGGTTATAGCTGCTCCGTTTTCCTCTATTCTTATTTTGCCAATTTCCGTCTCATAGCTAAATACGTTCTTCATAGAATTACCTCCCGGGTTATCGTTAGCTCGATTTGTTCGTTACCTAATTATATATAAAGTAAGCTAATCTGTCTTTCAGTAATTTCACCCTCTAATTCTCTCAGGGGATGAGTAAAATAAAAAAGAGACCTTCCACAAGTCTAAACTTGCGGAAAGTCTTTATGGAAGCAGGAGAACCGTCCCCTTGCTTCCACAGGACACGCCATCCACTTCAGGCACTGGCGATTGGCTTTCAAGGCTAGCTTAACAATTTAATTTTACTCATCTGCCTTTTTAGTATCCTCATTTTGACTCACTGGGGCCTCACCCTTTGAATACTCCCCGCAATGCCCATGTTTGAAGGGATGCTCGCCATGGTGACCGTGGTAACCGTGATGACCATATTGTCCTTGCCCCCCGTGCCCATGGTGTGCATGGTGTTTGTGCATCGCTTTGAAAAACTGATGAATAGGAGAATCGCTACCCGAATGCTCAAAACCCGCCTGCTTAGCTTTCTCTCTGAAATTAAGATACGCCTCAAATGCTTCCAACTTGGCTCTAAGCTTCTCTTTGTCCCCTTTAAGGGTCACTGTGAAACCTTCTTCATTTTCTTCAAAGGTAAACTTAATGTTTTCTAAACTCATAACACCACTCCTTATAACTCATATTTGAATTTGATGAACCTCATTATTAGTTTTCTCAGAACCAGTGAGTTAAAGTACCAAAAAATCTTTGCCTTGAGCCTTTTCAATATAATCAGCTATAGATTCTTAGGGGTGAAAACGCGGTTTCCGAAATCCTGCGGATGAGGACTCTCGCATAGCCCTGCTTCTTTGGCTCCTACGATTTCGCTCCATTGAGTTTGAATCGCGTTTTAATAGTGAGACGAAGGATAAAACTGAAAGAAGGAGCAGTATTAATCCGACCTTAAAATAGGGACCCTCTAGTAAAATCACACCCGCGATTAAGAATCCACTGCTAAAAATAGCACGGACAATTCGACTTGCCTGATCCCTCTGGCTTTGTAAGAGATTTAATTCAAAACTCCTGGAGGGTTGAATTCTAATCTCACCGACTTCTAGCCCAGTAATAAGTCGGTTTAATCTTTCAGGAAGAGTAATTACCTCACTCAAAGTCTTCTTCGCTTGATCGAGGATGAATCCTTGAGCAAATCCCTGTGACCCATTTCCTGATTCTACTCCCGACAACAGCTCCTCCGCATAGGGTCGAAGTGTCTTTATAAGGTCTTGCTGTGGGTTCAGTCCGCCACATATTCCTATGATTGTTAAAAGCGACTTCCCTAAAAACAAGGTTCGCGCCGGGATCTGAAAAGGCTGGGAATACATAAATTCTCTTAATTCTAGAAGGAATTCCTCTGAATTGATTTTATTCAGGCTAGGATCTTCAAACAGATTAGCGAGTATGAGCTTGAGGCCTTTAGCCAAGGTTTGTTTATCCGCATGTGGTCGAAGAAAGCCAAGATTTTCAAAGGCAATCACCATTTGATCTGTGTCTTTCTTAAATAAGGCTAAGACAAGGGCAATCAGTTCTTCGCGCATGCCTTTCTCTATCCGTCCGACCATTCCGAAATCTAGGAAAACGAGTGTTCCGTCCTCTTTCACGAGCAAATTACCCGGATGAGGATCCGCATGAAAAAACGCATCAGTCAATAATTGCTGCACGTAAGCAGAGACTAAGGTGTCTGCGATCTTTACTCGATCTAACCCGATACTTTCTAGAGCCTCATAATCGTTCACTTTATAGCCCTTGACATATTCCATTGTCAGCACGCGCTGAGTCGTATACTCCCAATACACTTCAGGAACGCTAACCCTAGGGTTTCCAGAAAAATTCACTCGGAAGGTGTCCGCATGTCGACCCTCTTTGATATAGTCGAGTTCCTCGAGAGTCGTTTCAACAAACTCCTTATAGATTTGTTCCAAATCGACAGCTGCACTAATCTTTGGATATCGCTTGGCGAAGGTCACCATAAACTGGAGTGCATCAAAGTCTGTATAGATGATCTCCTCGATACCAGGACGTAATATCTTAACTGCTACTTTATTATGACCTTTTATCTCAGCAATATGAACCTGTCCCAAAGAAGCAGAGGCAATAGGTTCTTGTGAAAAGTCCGCATACACCTCAGCGATGGGACAGCCATATTCCTCTTCAATCCGCTTGATGATTTCTTCCGTACCGACCGGTTTAACTGCATCCTGCAGTTTCGCAAGTTCACTTGTGTATTCCTCAGGCAAAACATCAACCCTGGAACTAAAGAATTGTCCCAGTTTAATGAGTAGGCCCCCAAGTTCTGTTGCCGTCTCTGTGAATAAGCTCGCCTGTTTTCGGTAAATTGCTTTAGCCTGCTTCTGATATTTTTCTTCTGCGAGGAATCGCCTTTTCTTATTAACCCACCAAAGTTGAAATACAAACTGCAGAAACATAGAGATTATCTTTCGAAAGCGTCTATCCTTGAAAAACCTGATGACGACTGGCATCTATTCCCTCCCAGCTTTTAGCCTCAAATATTATGTTTGCCTTGCTCCTAATGCTTTTTATTGTACGACTTTACCTCAGATAATTGAGCTGAGACCTATTTACCCTTTGGTTTATCCTGTTCGGAATCCTCTGTGGAAGAATTAAACATTCCCTCAAAGAATCTGCTTTTACGAAACATCATTTCGGCAAATCTCGTCATGACTTCGGATTTGAATAGAATAACAACCCCTCTTCTCTTATTTCCAAAAACGACAAGTTTCTCTCCAGGTTCGATCCCAATCTCTTCTCTGGCCTCCGCTGGAATAACGACTTGTCCACGTTCTCCCATAACCGTGGAGCCATAAAATTTACCATGATGCATCATTATTACCACCTCTATAAGTATGATATATCATACTTATCATACTTGCAAATTAATTGACATTAAAAAACAGCCATCTAGTTTCTATAATCTAGATAGCTGTTAAAAAACAGAATTAATATTCTTTACTCTGGCCTCGAAAATGCCGTTCAATTTCGCGCTTAGCATCCCGTTCAGCGATATCCTGGCGTTTGTCATAACTTTTCTTGCCTCGACCAACACCCAGTTCAAGCTTGGCCATTCCTCTTCTGAGATAAATCTTAGTCGGAATGAGCGTCAAACCCTGCAGTTGAATTTTGCCTACTAACTTAACAATCTCTAAACGGTTCAGAAGGAGCTTCCGCTTTCTTAAGGGATCGTGGTTAAAGCGATTCCCTTGTTCATAGGGGCTTATGTGCATCTGATGAAGCCATACTTCCCCATTCTCAATCCGAGCATAGCTATCCTTCAGATTGACTCGCCCATTACGGATGGATTTGATTTCTGTACCGGTCAGAATAATACCCGCCTCGAGCTTCTCTTCGATGAAATAATCATGATAGGCTTTACGGTTATCGGAGATGACTTTAATTCCTTCAGACGCCACGAGTGACCCTCCTCCCTGTTCAGATTTTTAGTATAGCATAGTTCATCAAGTTTTCCCAGTTACTCTCAACATCAACCTACTTACTTAATTGTACCCTTCACATAAACCTTAATCAAACTTTGAACAAGGCCTTCTTTACCCCTGGAAATACGATTCGATAAGTCTAGATCACAAGAACCGTCCCCTTGATCGCGCCTTAGAATCAAGAGAACCGTCCCCCTGATTCAATTTTCAATGGAGAATCTAAGAAGGGCAATCCTCTAGTCCATGAGGATCGCCCTTCTTAGATCAGGTCAAGTCATTTGTAAAGCATGGTAAGAGAACCGCTATTCTTTAAGCAATCCTAGTCCTAAACCTAAACGCATAATCCCATCCTATTGGAGAGGATAATTTACCTTAAGAATGGAGCAATAATCAAGGAGATTGTACCCATTACTTTAATCAAGGCATTAAGAGATGGGCCTGCAGTATCCTTGAAGGGATCTCCGACGGTGTCTCCGATAACTGCTGCAGCATGGGTTGGAGTTCCTTTTCCACCAAGATTTCCGGCTTCAATGAACTTCTTCGCATTATCCCAAGCTCCGCCAGCATTTGCCATGAAGATTGCCATAAGCAGACCAGATACGGTTCCACCAGCAAGCATTCCACCCATAGCGTCTTTACCAAGTCCGAAGCCGACTAGGAGAGGCGTTCCAATGGCTAAGAGTCCAGGAACAATCATTTGACGAATCGCGGCTCTCGTAGAAATATCGACGCAGGCGCGATAATCTGGTTTTCCTGTCCCTTCCATAAGGCCAGGAATCTCACGGAATTGACGACGAACTTCTGCAATCATTTCAAAAGCGGCTTTTCCTACAGCTTCCATAGCAAAAGCTGAGAAGAGGAACGGAAGGGCTGCACCGATGAACAGTCCTATAATCGTCGTAGGAACAAGGATATCAATTTTATCCAAATGAGCAAGTTCTGCAAAGGCATTGAAAAGTGCCAACGCGGTTAGCGCTGCTGAACCAATCGCAAAACCTTTTGCAACTGCTGCTGTCGTATTTCCCACGGAATCGAGCTTATCTGTTGTTTTACGGACTTCAGGCTCAAGCTCGGCCATCTCAGCAATCCCACCTGCATTATCTGCAACGGGTCCGAAAGAGTCAATGGCAACAACCATACCTGCAGTTGAAAGCATAGCCATTGCAGCCATAGCGATACCAAAAATTCCTGCTACTGAAAAGGAGACATAAGTCGCGACACAAATTACGATAACAGGAAGTGCGGTACTCTTCATACCAGTAGCCAAACCCTGGATGATATTCGTTGCTGCCCCTGTCTCAGATGCTTTTGCAATCGCTTGTGCAGGTGCCTTCTGATTCGAGGTATAGTATTCTGTCAATAAACCAATGAGGATATTTACGACCAGACCCGATATGATTGCAATGTAGATTTTATTCGGGGTTAAAGTCAAGGTATCACTAACCTTCAAGGAGGCTGGTAACATCCAATGAACAATTCCATAAGAAGCAATTGCCGTTAAAAGGTTAGTACCCCATAACCCTTTATTAAGTGCAGTTTGTGGATTAGCATTTTCACCTGTCCGAACAAAAAAGCTGGCAATAATTGAGGAAAGAATTCCAGCTACCCCAATCATTAGAGGAAGCATTAATCCTGGTGCTCCGCCTTGAACTTCATGGAACGCGATTACACCGACAAGCATAGCCGCAATGGTAGAAGCAGCATAAGACTCGAAGAGGTCAGCTCCCATCCCTGCAGTGTCTCCAACATTATCTCCGACATTGTCAGCGATAACTGCTGGGTTACGCGGATCGTCTTCAGGAATTCCTGCTTCAACTTTACCTACCAAGTCTGCTCCAACGTCTGCAGCTTTTGTATAGATTCCTCCACCTACACGAGCAAATAACGCAATCGCGCTCGCACCAAAGGCGAAGGAGTTGATAATCTCAGCATCTTTGAACCATAGGTACAGTGCCGCTACACCAATTAACCCCAATCCGTTAACGGAAAGTCCCATAACGGCTCCAGCACGGAAGGAAACTCCCAAAGCTTTGTTCAAGCTAGTCCGAGCAGCTTCGGTAGTCCGAGCGTTTGCACGGGTTGTAATTCCCATTCCTACATAACCTGCAACTGCAGAAAGTAGGGCACCCACTAAAAAGGATACTGCCGTCTGCCAGTTCTTTAGGAAAGTTAAAATAATAAAGATGATAATAACGAAGGGAATAAGTGTCCTATACTGACGATTGAGGAAGGCCATAGCCCCCTCTTGAATTGCTAGCGAAATCTCCTGCATACGGGCATTTCCTGGGCTTTCCTTCAATACGCTCTTTGCGAAGAAAAATGCAAAGATAAGTCCCAGTAGTCCCGCCCCCACTGCCCAAAAGGGCATTGAAGCAAAATTCATGTCAAAAAACCTCCTAAGTAAATAATGAATAATGAATAATGATTATTATGCTTAGCCAAGGTGTCCCCATTGTGCATTTATTCAGTTGCCCCGCGAAAATTTAAATATTGCGAAGATGGAGTGTAATGCGAATGGAATAATGTTAGACATTGCTGGATGCTTCTTCAACTGCAATATAGATATTACAAAAAAAGGTAGATATAGAGCTAGATTTATGGCATTCCTAAAATCGGTATATGTATGTAGTTCTTTTCGATGGGACTGAATAAAAGACAAAAAAAGGGTACCCGACTTTTATTTTAAAAGCCAGGCAACCCCCAACGAGCTCAGCAGGAATACAACGGCTGAAGCGATGCTTAATTTAGAAAAAATCGCATCCATCCCTTTCTTCTTACCAAAGAAAGCTTCTCCGGCGCCACCAATTGCCCCCAAACCTGCACTAGTCCCAGTTTGAAGTAACACAGTCGCAATTAATCCTAAAGAGCTAATGACTAAAAGTACGGTTAAAAAGACTACCATTTCTCGAAATCACCTCCTTATAATCTATCCATGTATCAAACAGTGATAAAAATAGTCAGTACGCCTATTTTAGCATAGGAAAAGAGGAAAAGGCAAGTAGTGGAAGCCTCAAGCTATAATTTGAGTGGGTCTCCAGGATTTTGTTTTACATTGGTCTCTCTGTAAGCTGCGCGGACCAATCTAATCGCTCAAGTTCTTCGTTCCAACGGGTCCCCGGCTAAATCGTCTCCCGATGGCACTGCTATCGCACTTGTTGACTCATAGCCGGTTGGAAACGTCCATGTTTCCAACCCGTCTTCGCTGCGTACTTTTCACGAAGATTGGTTTCCGCTCGCTTAGAAGGCGTTTCCTTATGTAAAACAAAATCCTTGGGTAGTTTCTCAAAGTCTTAGTCGAGTCATCTCAAAATCATGGCTTAAGACGAAACAATCTACCGAGCTAACGATTCGCGGCCGCGGTACACGCCGGTTTCGCCGAGTTCTTCCTCGATACGAAGGAGTTCATTATATTTCGCTACGCGCTCTGTTCTTGCTGGTGCTCCTGTTTTAATCTGACCTGCGTTGACTGCGACTGCGATATGGGCCATGGTCACATCTTCGGTTTCCCCAGAACGATGGGAAATTACAGTCGTATATCCTGCACGTTTAGCCATTTCGATGGCATCGAGTGTTTCTGTCAAGGTTCCGATTTGGTTAAGTTTAATAAGAATGGAATTCGCGCATTTCTCTTTGATTCCTCGAGCGAGCCGCTCAGGATTCGTTACAAAGAGGTCATCTCCAACGAGTTGGATTTTATGTCCGAGTCTTTCTGTGAGTTTCTTCCAACCTTCCCAATCCTCTTCAGAAAGTCCATCCTCAATCGAAACTATGGGATACTTTTTAATAAGATCCTCATAGTACTCAATCATTTCCTCAGAAGTCTTGGTCAAGCCTTCACCCTCGAGATGATAAACTCCATCTTTGTAGAGTTCAGTTGCCGCCACGTCAAGAGCGAGCGCAACCTCTTCACCAGGGTTATAGCCTGCCCGCTGAATTGCATCGACAATCGCAAGCAGAGCATCCGCATTGGATTCTAAGCTTGGCGCAAAGCCTCCTTCGTCTCCAATCGCCGTCGCTAAGGATTTCTCCTTAAGAACAGCCTTCAAGCTGTGATACACTTCGGTTCCCATTTGTAAGGCTTCTGCAAAGGTTTTTGCTCCCACTGGCATAATCATAAACTCTTGGATGTCCACATTATTGTCAGCATGCTTTCCGCCGTTTAAGATGTTCATCATCGGAACAGGAAGCTCCTTTGCATTCACTCCTCCGAGATATTGATAGAGAGGTAATCCTACAGACTCTGCTGCTGCTTTTGCACTTGCAAGTGAGACTCCCAGAATCGCATTTGCACCGAGCTTCCCTTTGTTGTCTGTTCCGTCCAGAGCAATTAACTCTCGATCAAGCGCTGGCTGATCAAAGGGGTTAAAGCCCTCAAGCTCAGGGGCAATCACTTCATTGACATTTTCGACAGCCTTTAGTACACCCTTACCAAAATATCGGGTTTTGTCCCCATCGCGAAGTTCCACTGCCTCAAAGGCCCCCGTTGATGCACCCGATGGGACCGCGGCTCTGCCTACAGATCCATCTTCTAAGATCACTTCCACTTCAACAGTAGGATTCCCACGGGAATCTAGAATCTCCCGACCAAATACTTCTTCGATATAGCTCATTAATATGCCTCCTAAACTATTTCTCTTGCGCAAGTCGTCGCGCTATTACGTCGCGTGCCTAAGCGCGCGGGTAAACCCACAAATACCAGGAAGTTCTTTATAACAACGCACACTTGCTCTTTTCACTTGACCTAAAGAATCAGTGACTTCCCCGTCATTTCAGTCGGCTGTGGAATCTCCAAAAGTTCTAGTATCGTTGGAGCAACATCACGAAGTGCCCCATCTTCTCTCAACTTCCGTTCCTTCAACTGATCATCGATTAACATAAACGGCACGGGATTCGTTGTATGCGCGGTCAAGGGCTGACCACTTTCCGGATCAATCTTAGCTTCGGCATTTCCATGATCTGCAGTTATAAGTACCGCTCCACCGTATTTTAGAACCTCGGGAACGATTTTTCCGATACAATCATCCACTGCTTCAATCGCCTTGATCGATGCTGAGAATTCGCCCGTATGACCTACCATATCCGAGTTGGCGAAGTTCAAGATGATGATATCATAGGTCTCCGAATTTATGCGCTTAATGAGTTCTTCTGTAATTTCAGGAGCACTCATCTCTGGTCTCGAGTCGTAGGTAGCAACCTTTGGCGAGGGAATTAAGCAACGCTCTTCTCCAGGGCAAGGATCCTCTACCCCTCCATTGAAAAAGAAGGTCACATGTGCGTACTTTTCTGTCTCCGCGATGCGAAGTTGCTTCTCATGATGCTGGGACAAAACTTCCCCAAGGGTATTCTCTAAATTCTGTGGTGGAAAAGCGACGGGGGCTTGAATAGTCACATCATACTCAGTCATACACACATAATTAATCTTTAGCCGTTTCGTTCGTTCAAAGTCCGTAAACTCCTCGTCCATGATAGCATGCGAGATTTGACGGGCCCGATCGGAACGGAAGTTAAAGAAGATTACACTATCTCCATCTTGAATCGTTCCCACGGGTTCCCCCTCGGCATCGATAATTACCGTCGGTTCGATGAACTCATCTGTGACTCTTACATCATAGGATTTCTCAATGGCTGCAAAAGGATTCGGTGCTTTTAGCCCTTTCCCCTCAACCAGGGCTCGATAACCTTTCTCTACCCGCTCCCAACGATGGTCTCGGTCCATGATGTAATAGCGCCCCATGACCGTGGCGACTTTCCCTAGTCCTAATTCCGTAATCTTGGAATCCAAGCGTGTCATATACTCTTTGGCACTCTGAGGGAGAACATCTCGGCCATCCAAAAAGGCATGAATAAAAACCTTCTTGACCCCAATTTTCTTCGCCATCTCAAGTAGCGCAAAAAGATGTTCAAGGTGGGAGTGGACGCCGCCGTCGGATAACAATCCCATGAGATGAAGCGCCCCTGATCCCTCTTTAACCTGATCCATAGCGTGATTTAAAACAGGATTCTGGGCAAACTCACCTGTCCGAATAGCCTTGGAAATTCGGGTAAACTCCTGGTAAACGACCCGTCCTGCTCCAATATTTAAATGCCCAACCTCCGAATTTCCCATCTGTCCCGCCGGTAAGCCGACAGCTTCTCCCGAGGCTTGAATCAAGGTATGTGGATAATCCTGCAGCAAGCGATCAAAATTAGGCTTTTTCGCTTGCGCGATTGCATTCCCCTCAAGTACTGGACTATAGCCCCAGCCATCGAGAATCATAAGCAAGAGAGGCTTCATAGCGCAGTCACCGCATTTTGCACTAGGAGTGAAAAGCCGTCTGGATCTAAGCTTGCACCACCAACAAGTGCTCCATCTACATCGGGTTGAGTCATTAATTCTGCGATATTATCCGCTTTAACACTTCCTCCATAGAGGATATTCACTTCATCGGCAACTGCGCCAGCGATTCCAGCCAAATTCGAGCGAATCATAGCACACATCTCTTGGGCATCTTGGCTCGATGCCGTCTTTCCTGACCCAATGGCCCAAATGGGCTCATAGGCAATGACCACACGTTTTAAATCTTCTCGGGGAAGCTCAGCAAGATCATTCATTACTTGTCCGCGAACAACGGCAAAAGCTCGACCCTCTTCACGCATCGCTAGATTCTCTCCTACACAGAGAATGGGGGTTAATCCCGCTTTGAGAGCTGCCTTGACCTTCTTCGCGATTTCCTCATCCGTTTCGCGGAGTACTTCACGACGCTCAGAGTGTCCGAGGATAACGTAAGTGCAGGCAACATCCACGAGCATTGAAGCGGAAATTTCACCTGTGTAGGCCCCATCCGGTGCATAGAACATGTTCTGGGCCCCAATATGAATAACACTCTCCTCGAGTTCGTCCTTAAGAGTGTTCAAGGCTGTAAAAGGTGCACATACGACGACATCGACCTCAGTTACATTCCCGATCTTTTCCATGAGCTTTACTGCATAATCTTGCGCCTCACGAACGGTTTTATTCATCTTCCAGTTTCCTGCAATAATGGGATGACGTATGGACATTAAATTCGCTCCCTTCCCGAACAGTTTCGTCTAAAGCCTCACTTTAAAGTGTATTACTTATCCTTTAGGGCTGCCACTCCTGGAAGAACCTTACCCTCCAGGAACTCTAGAGAAGCTCCCCCACCCGTTGAGATATGTGTTAGCTGATCGGATACTCCCATCTTCTCTACCGCAGCGACAGAATCTCCTCCGCCCACGATTGTTATTCCGGGGCACTTAGCCACGGCCTGCGCTACTTTCTCTGTCCCCTTTGCAAAATTCTCCATCTCGAAAACACCCATCGGACCATTCCAAACAATCGTTTGTGCAGTTTCAATAGATCGGCTGAAGGTTTCTGCACTTTCCGGTCCAATATCGAGAGCCATTTCATCTTCGGCAATTTCACTCACAGAAATCGTACGGTACGGCGCATCGGCTTTAAACTCTTTAGCAGCCACACAATCTTTAGGTAAGATGAGTTCTACCTTAAGTTCCCGCGCTTTAGCAAGAAGTTCTTTGGCCAGCGGAACTTTGTCCTCCTCCACAAGAGACTTCCCTACGAAAAAACCTTGAGCCTTAAGAAAGGTATTGGCCATCCCGCCTCCGATAATCAGGGCGTCAACTTTATTCAATAAATTCTCAATCACACCAATTTTATCACTGACCTTAGCTCCCCCGATGATTGCCACAAAGGGGCGAGCGGGTTCCTCTAAAGCTTTACCCATAACCTCGACTTCCTTTTGCATAAGGAAGCCTGCGACTGCAGGGATATAATGGGCAACGCCTTCGGTTGAGGCATGAGCCCGATGTGCAGTTCCGAAAGCATCATTCACAAAAATATCAGCCAATCGAGCAAGAGCTTTAGCGAATTCCGAATCATTTTTCTCTTCCTCGGCATGAAAACGAACATTTTCTAAGAGGAGCACTTGTCCCTCTTGAAGCTGAGATACTTCTTTCTCCACTTCAGGCCCTATGCAATCCGGAGCCATCGGAACATCCTGTCCAAGCAATTCTCCTAACCGTGTTGCGACTGGGGCCAGGGAGTATTTTGGGTTAATCTGACCCTTTGGACGACCAAAATGGGAGGCGAGAATAACTTTCGCACCCTCTCCTCTCAAGTACTCGATTGTGGTCAAGGCTGCCCGTATCCGCGTGTCATCCGTGATGTTTCGGCTATCATCCATGGGGACATTAAAATCGACGCGGACAAGAACACGCCTTCCCCGTACAGGGATATCCTTCACACTTTGTTTATTCATTTTATCTCTCCTTCCTTTATTGATAAGTCATTAAATGCCAACGATTATGTATAGGAACACTAGAATACTTCAAGAAGTATTCTGCTCCTCTGATAAAGCCTAAAAACCTGATAACAAGGATTCTGGTAAAACTTACCGCTGTTTCCGAACCTTAGTTTACCATGGATTATTATCCTTAGTATACCTTTCTAAGGAAAATCCTACTCGGTTTTTAGACAAGCCCCATGATTACTTGGGCAATATTCACAGTGTGTTTATCAATTCGGTAAAGCAAATTTACAGCATCGAGATTTTCCCAATAAACAGGTTGAGAAGGCATCCCTTCTTGTAATTCACATCCCGCTCCCTGTGCCAAAAGACCAAACTGCAAAGTGCGCTGCAAGCGAACAATTTCTGGATGCTCACGAATTACTTCCCCAGCTAAAACCATATCCCATGTTTTTAGCGACTGAATCATCCGATTATAATTGGCCAGTACACTTTCATAAAGTTCATTAATCTCACCCCAAATTTCGTCGGCCGGGGCTGAATTCTGACGACGTAATCTTTGGATAAGGGGAGTTAAATCGAAAACCACTTCGCCAATATACTGAAATTCTTTTAAAATGAATTGAGTATGAAGGATATCTTCCCGTTGTTCCCCGGAAGTGTCCTTCATAGACAACAGTGACAAGAAGCGAGAGATATGGTGGTAATATCCGTAAAATTCTTTCTCGACTGTCGATCCCTTCATGGGAAGCTCGTTCCTACTATCGATAAAAACTGCCGGAATCTGTACCATAATCTGATCTCGCATTCTCTTTCCCAGCTCTCGGATTTCTAATCGAGATTGGGCTATTGCAACTGGAGGCAATTCGAGTGAAGCTTCGTCTATGACTAAAAACTGAATTTCTCCCTTTCTTCGGCGGCGCTCTGGCAAGATCTTGACGAGCACCTGAGCCATCCAGTTATTGAGTGGCAAGAAGATAATAATCATAAACAAGGAGAACACTAAATGGGCATTTGCAACCTGCCGTTTTAAATCTCCACTCAGCCATACTAAGAGGTCGGCTACAGCTCCTAAAAAAGGGAAAATGAGAATTGTTCCAATGACTTTATACAAGGTATTGGCCAAGGCCGCCCTCCGCGCATCTTGCTTCTGCGTGGCTAAGGAAGAAAAAAGGGTGGTTACCGTTCCTCCAATATGCGCACCTAAAACGAGTGGAATCACTGCCCCCAAATTAACCATCCCTTGATCAGCTAATGAAATAACAATCGCCAGAGTCGCCGTACTACTCTGCATAAGGGCTGTTATTACAAGTCCAACCAAAATCCCTAAAAACGGCTTGATCCCCAGTTGTGTAAGGAAATGTTGAACTATTGGAACCTCTTTCAAGGGGGCAGAGGCTCCTGACATATTTGCCATCCCCACAAAAATCAGGCCAAATCCAATCATAGCCTGTCCGAGATGCTTTAAGGATGGGGAACTTACAAATAAATAAAGAATGAACCCTAAGAAAATAAGTCCTAGAGCCACATTCAACATTTTAAAAGCAATCAGTTGAATTGAAATAGACGTACCTAGCGCAGAGCCAAGGACAATCCCTAAGGCCTGCCCCAGCTTCATCATTCCCATATTAACGAACTCTACTACGAGAACGGTGGTCGCTGTACTGCTCTGAAAAGCCACTGTTATGACAATTCCAAAGAGCACGGCTAAATAGCTCTTCTTAGTTAAGGATTGAAGAATCTCCTTAAGCCTATTGGCTGCGAACATCTGCAAGCCAGCTGAGGTCGTATGAACCCCATACATGAAAATTCCTAAGCCTCCTAAGAACATGAATAGCGTACTCCCGTCGATTGTTGACCCTCCCTTAGCCCCTAAATCTACTTCCCTACTTTAATATATACAAAGGCCTCAGCAACATTCAGAATATGATCGCCAATGCGTTCCATCGTCCGAGCGAGAATAAGTGAAAATCCGAGATATCCAGTTTTTTCGCTTTGACTTTCTGAAACAAATCTCTTCTGAAAATCGATATACGTTAAGTCTAAAAAGTCATCCAGTCGATCAAGCTCTTCGACACTATCTTGCTCCAGTTGAAGAGATTCTATAGTCTTTTCAGACATTAATTCAATGTGTTTGGCCATCTGAAGGACTTTTTCTGGCAGCTTAATTCCTGAGCTCAGGACTGCCAATTCTGCGATATCGCAAGCATAATCCGCAACTCGTTCAAGTTCCTGAGCCATCCTATGGTATCCTAGCAGCCACCTAAGATCCTGTGTTCTTAATTGTTGGAGACTCATGATTTCGAGAATCCGATTAACGATGCGATCCCGCATTTGATCGATCTGGTCATCTTCTTTCCGCCAATCTATTCCATGCGCGGATTCGGGAGTCTCAATCACGCCTAAGCCCTTCCCAAGTAAGGCCTTTACCTCAAGTGCAAGATTAACAATCATCGTCCTAACATCTATCAAAGCTCGGTCATACCCAGTCAACCTATAATTACTCATTAGAGACCACTCCTTAAGAAAAAGCCCCAAATTCTCTTGGCATTGACCCAAGTCCAAATTTGCGGCTAACTCTACCTTTTCCCACTCAAAGGATACCCTAAAGGGCCCTCTTTACACATTATATGAAAATGAGCTAATTATGCTTCTTGCGTTTGTAATAACTAATAGCGTTTCCGAATGGCAGTGGAGGGGATTCCAAGTTCGTCACGATACTTTGCGACGGTTCGCCGTGAAATCTCCATTTCTTTTTCCTTCAATAACTCAGATAGCTTCTGATCTGAATAGGGGCTTCTCGGGTTCTCCGAAGCGATTAAATCCTTTAAGGCTTGCTTTATCCCTTCCGTGGTCATCCCCTGCTCATTGCCAAGACCAGAAGCAAAGAAGAACTTAAATTCGAAGATCCCACGCGGAGTTTGTACGTATTTATTAGCGGTTGCACGACTTACAGTAGACTCGTGAACGCCGACTTTTTCCGCAATATCCTTAAGGGTGAGTGGCTTTAGAAAGCGTATCCCCCGCCGCAGAAAATCCTCTTGCTTCTCCACAATCGCATTGGCAACCTTATACAGCGTCATCCGTCTTTGCTCAATGCTTCGGATCAACCAAGCTGCAGCATTGAGTTTATGCTCTACGAATTTCCGTGTTTCCGATTCACTATCTTGACTTAAGGCTTTTCGGTAGGCCTGGTTAATCCCCAACCGAGGAACGGTGACATCATTGACGAGGATGATGAAATGACCCTCGATTTCCTCAATCACAACATCCGGTACGATATAGCGAATTTCTCCCGAACCTGAAAAGCGCCGACCGGGTTTTGGATCAAGCTTCCGAACGATGTCCGCAAGTTCTTGTACTCGGGAGGGAGTAAGCTTCATGCGGGTGGCTATTCTTTGCAGTCGTCCGGCGGCCAAATCTTCTAGATATTTAAGAAATGCAGGCATCTCGGGTGGACAGTCAGGAAGAAGGGGCAACTGAAGTTTTAGACACTCCTCTAGACTCCTTGCCCCCACTCCCAGAGGGTCTAATCCCTGAATCAGGGCTAACGCTTTTTCGGCTTCACCTAAGGATATCTTCTGTTCCTGTGCGATTACTTCTACGCTGACGGTAAGATAACCATTATCATCCAAGTTTCCTACGATATATTCTAGGAGGTGTAAAGAGGTCGGATGCTTCTGGACATGGAGCTGTTCAAGTAAGTGCTCCTGAAGTGTAGGAGCTACTGTAATGAAGGGCTCCATCCTTTTACTTTGTGCCGAGGCATCTGGATCATACTCTCGAGTTACTCGCTCTTCCTGATGCTGGAAGTACTCTTCCCAATCCATGTCCCAGTTGGCCTCAGTACTGGCCTCTTCTTTTTCTTGCTTGCTTCTGTCTTCATCCGAACTTTCTGTGCCTTGCTCTGTGGTTTCTTCCATGACATCTAGAAGTGGATTCTCTAAAATTTGCTCATCGACATAATTCGAAAGTTCAAGAGCCGATAACTGTAGGATTGCAATCGCTTGACGCAGCTCTGGAGTCATAATTAACTTCTGGGTTTGTTCTAAGTTAAGGCCATAACTCAAGCGCACGGTATCCCTCCTCTCGCATCAACCTTGTAACTCAACTCTTATCCTGATGAAGCTTTTCTGCCAATTCATCAATCTTGCGCATCCTATGATTCACTCCAGATTTACCGACCTTCGGATGAAGCATTTCCCCTAGTTCCTTAAGGCTTGCATCCGGAAACTCAAGACGAAGTTTGGCAATTTCACTTAATGATTCGGGAAGTGCCTGGAGCCCAATCGTATTCGCGACATGCCTGATATTCTCCACTTGACGCACGGACGCATCTACTGTCTTATTAAGGTTAGCTGTCTCACAATTGACCAAGCGGTTCACTTGATTGCGCATATCCTTAAAAACTCGAACGTTTTCGAATTCAAGTAAGGCATGATGAGCACCGATAAAACCTAAGAATTCGACGATATGCTCACTCTCTTTAATATAAACCACGTGCCAATTTTTACGCATACTAACTTTAGACCCTAGACGAAATTTATTAAGAAGTTTGCTTAGCGCTTCAGCGTGGATAGGATCATTCGTAATAATTTCTAAGTGATAATTTCCTTCAGGATTATTGATTGACCCCCCGGCGAGAAAGGCTCCCCTCAAGTATGCTTTCTTATCACAGCGGCTCTTCACGAGCTCCTTGGGAATTCCCGGGAGAATCTCTCCCTCTTCATCCAAAATGCCGAGTCGCTGTAAATCCGCGATTCCCTTAGGGTAAATCTTAACCATATAGGAATTGTTTTTTTTCAAGCGCAGTTTTCTCCGCACCACGATATCTACCGGTAATTTCAAGAGGTTTTTTGCTAAGCGATAAACTTTTCGAGCCACAGGTGCGCTCTCAGTGATGACATTTAGAGCATATGAATTATTCGAAATCTGCAGTGTGCCATCCATTCGAACAAGAGCTGCTAACTCAGCGAGATTGCAGCATTCTTTTTGCTCCGTAAGGCGAGCCAGTTCTTCTTTAGTTACTGCACTAAAGGACATTCGCCCTCATCCTTTCTAAGGCTCTTCTCTTAACTTTTGATTCAGGAGATAGGAATCTACGAGTGCAATCCGCTCCCCCATGGGTTTCATCCGAAACAGTAAACGGACCAACTCACGAGCTAAACGCTTGGAATCATGGCGAATCGTTTCTCCCGTTTGCAAGAGCTCAGCTTCTACATATTTTACTCCTAACCATCCTACACTTCCTGCTTCTCCCTGAACTGGATAGGATCCCTCTTCCGCGTAGCGCTTCAGCAAGTGCTCTGGAATTGCTTGATTATTGGCTAGGACAACATCTACAAAATCTGAACCGCAGTGATCCACAATCGCCTGCAGGTGATCTGAAACCTGGTAATCATCCGTCTCTCCAGGTTCTGTCATGATGTTACAAACGTATACGCAGGGAGCTTCTACTTCCCTAATCTTCTCTCTTAACCCCTCAACAAGCAGATTAGGAAGAACACTGGTATATAGACTTCCCGGTCCTAAAACAATCAAATCAGCTTCCTCTAAAGATCGCAAAGCCTCAGGAATGGGCTGGCTGTCTCCCGGTTCAAGATACACCCGCTTGATTCTCCCCTGTGTATCCCGTACCGCTGTTTCCCCTTTGACAGAGGTTCCATCTGCTAAATCGGCCACAAGGACTACTTGCTCTAAAGTGGAAGGATAGACATTTCCCCGAAGTGCAAAAACCTTACCTATATGCTCCACACCTTTTTGAAAATCCCCAAAGGTATCTGCCATCCCTGCTAGAAACAGGTTTCCTAGGCTGTGCCCTTTTAAGGTCCCCGCTTCAAATCGATAGGAAAATAATGCATCCATGATATTCTCAGTATCTGCTAAAGCAACGAGACAGTTCCGAATATCTCCCGGCGGAATAATTCCCATCTCATGCCGAAGTTTTCCTGAACTTCCCCCATCATCTGCTACCGTGACGATAGCAGTAAGATTACAGGTATATTCCTTTAGACCCCTCAAAAGTGCGGACAGTCCAGTTCCCCCACCAATAACCACAATCTTCGGTCCACGCTTCAAATGCATTCGAGAATACATAACGTCGACTATTTTTGATTCGTTATCAGGTAAAAGTACAGAAATAATCGAGCGGAGCAACCGTTTAAACCCGATAACAATGGCTACCACTCCTAAGCTACTAATAAATACTCCCATAGGAACGGCAGTAGTGGGTGCGCTTCCTGTCAATCGATAGATCCCTTCCCGAAACTGGAGTTCTAAGTATCCGAGTGCGACACCGTAATTCATAACCGAAAAGCCGGTGGCGAATAAGAAAATTCCGAGGACCGCCAACAGAAACCAACGCTTTACCCCAAGATTAGGATAAAGCCATTTAAGGTTGTTGGATAAGAAACGGCCTGCTCCCTTTTTCATTTCGTTTTATCACCCTTCCGGTTACGAACAGCATCCCGGTGTTTTACACTCATCGTGTACTGATGGTCATGTAAAAACACTCCTATACGTTCTGCAATGGCGACCGAACGATGTTGGCCACCCGTGCATCCTACTCCGATGACCAAATGCCGTTTTCCCTCTTTGACATAGTAAGGGAGAATATACTCTAGAAGGATAAGATACTTATCGAGAAATTCTTGGGCAACGGGATTCTTAAAAATATACTCCTGAACTTGCGGATGCTCACCCGTTAGAGGCCGTAAATCCTCGACATAAAAGGGATTAGGCAGAAACCGTACATCAATGAGCAGATCTGCATCCAACGGAATTCCATATTTGAAACCAAAGGAGACCACTGAGACTGCTAAGCGCCCACGACCTGGTTCGCCCCCGAAAAGTTCGGATACCTGCTGACGAAGTTGCTGAGAGGTAAGGCTAGAGGTATCAATGATTTTATGGGCTTCCCCTCGAATCTCTGCCAGCTTTTGACGTTCCATTTGGATTCCTTCGAGAATTCCTCCTTGAGGAGAAAGGGGATGTCTTCGCCGAGATTCCTTATAGCGCCCAACGAGAATCCCATCTGAAGCCTCTAAAAACAGCAATTCATACTGAAATCCTTCTGCCTGCAAATTCACAAGTGCTTCCGTCAAAGAAGAGAAGAACTCGCCTCCTCGCAAATCGCATACGATTGCGGCCTTAGAGACTTTCCCCTGAGACTGACCACATAGCTCCGCAAACTTTAGGATGAGTGAGGGTGGAAGGTTATCTATACAAAAATATCCTTGATCTTCAAGGCTTTGCAAGGCTTGGGTTTTTCCAGCTCCAGAGAGTCCTGTGATGACAAGTAGTCGTAAAGGCTTTGTACCTAATTCCATTGGGTCACCCCCTTGTACTAATTATTTGTATGAGAGGTTGTCTGATTTTATAAGCCTTTGAGCACGAAGTCTTTGGGAATGGGTGTTAGTGTTCAGTAAGCTTTAGATGAATATCTTTGGGAGCTTCTCCAGGATTTTGCGTTACATTGGTCACTCTGTAAGCTGCGCGGACCAATCTAATCGCTCAAGTTCTCCGCTTCGACGGGCTCCCGGCCAAATCGGCTCCTGCCTCGTGGCCGGTTGGAAACGTCGTGTTTCCAACCCGTCTCCGCTGCGAACTTTTCGTGAAGATTGGTTACCGCTCGCTTAGAAGGCGTTCCCTTTTGTAACGCAAAATCCTTGGGTGTTCTTTTACGATTAAATCCAGTTAAGAGTTAAGATCCATTACCCCAAAAAGGCCGAATTTGTAATGCGGCTTACCTAAACATTTTACTTTTGACTGAGCACCTTGACAGCTTCCGCTTGGGCGGCTGCTAGTGCACTCTCGGGAGCGATGCCGCTCCAGGCCTTTTGCCAGGCTTGGTCTTGGAGGGGGATGAGCTTCCATTCGGGGGAAGCTCCTTTTAGGGGCCAGGCTTTTTCTAAGCCTTGTCCGACTTGTTGAAGAACTCCGGATTGGGCTTCGGTGCGTTTGTAGAAGGAGCTACTGGCGGGAAAGCGGTTTCCGGCTTGTCCCAGAGCCCATTGGGCATCTGGGGTAAGCAGCTCTTCTTCGACCAACCGAATCATGGGGTTGAGGGCTTCCGAAGATTTTATGGAGGAGTTTGCGATACCAAGTGTTCTCCCGGTAAGTATCTGTCCTTGTCCTCCAGTAAATTGAGTGAGTAGTGCGCTTCCCCATGGGATAGTCTGTGCTAAACCCTTTGCCTGTCCTGCCCAGGCTATCGTATAAGCGGCTTGACCATTCACAAATTGAAGCCAGGCGTTAGCATCAACGGCTAAGAGCTTCGCATCTTTCCAAGCTAGAAGTTGTTGAAGGAAAATAAGGTTCGCCGAATCATCGAGTGTTGGCTGGCCATTGTTTGTTAGCCTTCCAGCTTGGCTGTTCCACCATGGGGCTAAGGTTCTCGTATCAAGCGTGGGTAATGCTAATACCCCCTTGGTCGTTAGAAAGCCTGCCAGGTTTGCTGGGGGCTGAGCCAAATCTGTTCGGTAATAAAGTAAAGGGATATCTGTCACAACCGGCTGAGCATAATCCTTCTCTCCATGGTGAAATTGGGAGACGATGCCCGGAAAAGAATCTGTACTCCCAAGAACTGGCGAGAGTACCCCTTGATTGAACAAGGTTACTAATGCCTCTCCGGAAGTGAGAAAGATTTCTGGTCCTTCCCCACCTGCCTGAGCTTGATACGCCTGTTTAGCTAGCTTATCCTCCGGTACATATTCCAGTCGTACAATCACTTCCGGATGTCCGGTCATGATTCGCTGGGCTTGCTTGCCCAAGGCTTCAGCTTCTGACCCTTGCAAGGAATGCCAGAGTTCAACGACTGCAGGGGCAGCTCCTCCAGGAAGTCCCTGGACCGGATCCTTTCCACACCCTATAAGCCCGAGGGCTAAAATAAGTAACACGCCTAAGAGCTTAGACACTTTATGAATTTGCGAAACCGGATCCCTCTCCATTGAATCGCTCCTTTTTAGTGCTGCATTAATATTGGATAGGCTTTTGCTTGTCCATGCGCATAGAAGAATAATACCCATTGTGGATTCGGAAATATGAAATACTCTATCGCTGTTGCTCGTGACCATTGTCTTCGGTCCATACTCTTGAACTCAGGAATTTGATCAGCCCAAGCCTCATCGTGCTGAAGTTGAAGTTTTCCCTTCATATAATCTGGCGGAAGAGATTCGGACGATAGAAGGAGATAATCAGGGACAACACTAGGGCGTTCCCACAGGTAATAATCAAATCTCAGGAGCTCTCTAAATAGATTTATCGAGCTCACAACATTCTCTTTTTTACCCTCAGGGACTTCCTTCTCCTTATTCTCCTCTAGAATTTTGCTCGCCTTTAGAAACTTCCATAACTTCTCAAAAAGTGCTTTGCCCGACCAATTCTGTTTGAACCAGCCCTGCTCGTGCCAATACTCTGCAAAGGAATGATAAAAATCAAAGGGAGTGGGGAATAACTTTAACGCGCAGGGGAGAATCGTTGAAAACCTTCCCGAGTTATAATACCGCTCAAGGATCTCCTCCAAACGATGAAGTTTTAAAAGCTCCTCATGACTTAGAACGCGAGTTTGGAGAATGATATACGGTGGGTCAGGAGAATAAGTCAGTCCATATTTCTCACTTTTCTCACGAAGCCCAGAACCCTTTAACACTTTAAGAAAACCCAGTTGCAACATATCTGGTTGGACATTATACACGTCATTAAAGGAGTTACGGAAGCTTACCCAGTCTTCTTCTGGCAGTCCCGCAATTAAGTCAAGATGAAGATGGGCTTTCCCCAAAGCCTTTATTATCTGAACAGACTTTGCCCAACGTTCGAAGTGCTGAGGGCGGGAGATAATCGATAGAGTCTCAGGATTTGTCGACTGAACCCCGATTTCAAACTGGACAAGATCCTTGGGGTACTCCCTCAAATACTGAATCCAATCCTCATCCAGTAATTCACCTGCTATCTCACAATGCGCCCGAATCCCCGTATCAGGTGGGAAATTCGCTGCTTCTTCGCGAACAATATCAAGTATTTTAAAGGAATGTTCCTTATTCACATTAAACGTCCGATCGACAAACTTAATCGTTCGGGCTCCGCAACGCAGGAGCCGCCTTAAAATCCCTCGGAAGCACTCTGGGTCAAGAAAACGTACCCCTTGAAAGGTGGACGAAAGGCAGTACTGACAATTGAAAGGGCACCCACGAATCGTTTCCACGTAGGCAAGTCGTCCCTTAAAGTCTTCGTCTGCTCTATAGGGATTGGGAACTTGTTCAAAGGAAAGCTGCTGCGCTGGTGAGTTTATGCGGATTAATCCATCGGTGAGGACCTTTCCGCCCTCCAGTTTTTCCTGCTCTAAATTCCCTGCTATATCGCGCCACGCTAACCCGTTTATCTTCTCAAGACCCGCTCCATCTCTCCAAGCCCGCAAAAGCTCGAGAAAGGTTATTTCCCCTTCCCCATATATAACCGCATCCAATTCTGAATGCTCCTTCAAAATATGAGCTGCATCATAGGAAACTTCCGGTCCTCCGACAAGGATTCGCGCCTTAGGGCATACAGGCCGTAACTGGCGAATGACCGCCATCGTTTCGCTAAGATTCCAAATATAACACGAAAAGCCAACGACATCCGCCCTGGCTTCATAAATTTCTGCTTCAATCCGCTCAATTGGCTCATTTATAGTAAACTCACGAAGTTCAACTTGAGGGAATTCAGAGATTACACTCTCTCGCAGATATCGTATTGCTAAATTGGTATGCACATATTTTGCATTAATAGCAACAAGTAAAATTCGCAAAAGGACCGACTCCTTTCACTCTTTAGTATAGCCGCAACTGGTCTCCTTTGCAATTCTTGTGCCAGGTCTTGTGCAAAGTTTTACTTTTCAGGAATCGAAACTCTTTTCTAAGACAACCAGACTATAGTCACCCTTCGATAGGTGCTTTGAATATAATATTTATGGTTAAGAGCAACATTTAGGAGTGAACACTATGAGAGTTTTACGACGAGGATCCAGGGGGACAGATGTTGCGGACGTCCAGGAACGCTTACGGGAACTCGGTTATCTCCCCGGTCCTGTGGACGGAATCTTTGGCCGAATGACAGAAGAAGCTGTCATCAAATTTCAAGGAGATCGTGGTTTGACCCCAGATGGAATTGTTGGACCTATTACTTACAATGCTTTATTCCAGCCAGGACCGCCACCGGGCTATATTCTCTATACAATCAAAGCAGGAGATACCTATTATAAGCTCTCTATAACGTATGGAGTATCAGTGAGTAGCATTATTGCAGCTAACCCTGGCGTAGATCCCTATAACTTACGCATAGGCCAGCAAATTAAAATTCCCATTCCAAAAAGACATTCCGTTGCCGCCTGGGTTCCCTACTGGAAGCAGCAAGAAGCACTGACCGTCATCAGACAACATGCCGATCTCTTTACTACCCTCTCCCCCTTCTGGTACGAGGTAACCCCAACAGGAGATTTAATCGTATACCCCAATGGGGAAGACTCCTCCATTATTCAATTCGCTAAAGATAATGGGGTTGAGTTAATACCCCTCATTGCCAATAGCTTCAATAGGCAATTAGTTTCTACCGTTCTGAACGACCCTATCATTCGGCTAAGGCATGTCACGAATATTGTAAATAAAGTCACACAAATGAACTATGATGGAATAGAGATTGATTATGAAAATATTGCCGCTGCAGATAGTAATCTTTTTGTTCTTTTTCTAAGAGAACTTAAAGCTGCATTAACCCCTCTTAATAAAAAGCTCGTGGTCGCAATTCAAGCAAAGACAAGCGCAACCACATCTGGAAGTAGCGCCGGTCATGACTACCCAGGAATCGGTAGTGCCGTAGACATTGTACGTCTTATGCTCTATGACTATAGTTGGGAGACTCCAGGGCCTATCGCTCCCGCTAGCTGGGTTAAGCAAGTTCTCGATTACGCAGTTTCTGTAATTCCTCGAAGTAAAATTGAGGCAGGTCTCCCCACTTATGGCTATGATTGGGGTAATCAGCGAAGTGGAATTTCCTATGACACTGCCATAAGCATGGCACAACGCTTTCAAGTTCCAATCATTGAGGATTCTCAAAACGGACCACATTATAGCTATACAGACTCTAGTGGAATTGTTCATCAAGTCTGGTTCACGAATGCGAGAAACTTCTCTACTTTCATCGATTTAGTGAATCAGTATAATATCCGAGGGATTTCCATCTGGCATCCAGGAGAGGATGATCCCGAGATTTATAATGTAATTAAGGAGAGGTTGGAGTAGGATTTCATGATATCATCTGGTCTCATCAAAAGGCACCTGGGGAATCTTCCTCAGGTGCCTTCTTTGTCGCATTTAACTTAGTATTAACTTTTAAACCCGCCAGGGAATAGAATCGGTGCAACTTCTGGGGTCAAGACCCCAAACTCATAGCCTTGCTGCTTGAGATACTGAATAATACGCGGTAAAGCTTCTGGTGTCGTTGTCTTTCCGGGGGCATCATGCATGAGTATTATCACTCGACTTTTCCCTGGGACCTGCTCCTTAACATTCCGAACAAGTGTATCTGCAGGTACTAGCGGGGCCGCAGCATCTCCTGTACTCACATTCCAGTCATAGACTAGATAATCTGCAGCGTCGACTGCGTTATAATAACGAACATGGAAATTCCCTTGGGTTCCGCCAGGGGTTCGGATAACCTTTGGACGAATTCCGATCAAGTTATAGATTAAGTCCTCATTTTTCTTGATGTTCGCCAGATAGCCCTCTGGAGTTTTATATATCTCCGCATAAATATGCGAATAGGTATGATTCCCAATAACATTTCCTTGTTCGAATTCCTGTTTTAAAAATCCTGGGTATTGCTCGACTTGGCGCCCAATCACAAAAAAAGTAGCTTTAACCCCTTCATTCTGAAGTATCTTTAAGATTCGAGGGGTATTATCAGAGGGTCCGTCATCAATCGTCAAATAGGCAATTTTTGCAGGCTCCGTCTTGAACATCCGCTGCTTCATCGCCAGCCCAGGAGCAGTCGGAGGGGTTCCTGAAAGTTCATAGAACGGTCGAATCGGCGTATTCGCTGGAGCGGGCTGCGGGGATGGGGTCGGGGTTTGTGATGATTGTAGGTCAGTACCTGTCTGAGATGGATCAGAAGTTGAACCTCCCTTTGGTTCCGAGTCGTTATTATGAGTATCAGATTTGGGTGCTATTACTTCTTCCCCAGTACTCTCCCCATTTTTTACGCCTCCCTCGTGGGATGCATCCTTCAAATTCTCAGATCCGCCCTCCGTCTGAGCGACTTGGGTCGATTTCGCAGTTTTTAGAGAGACCGAAGGAATTGCACTACATCCACCTAAGGAAACCGTTCCAATAAGGAGTAATGTTATTGCAAGTCTTCCCCTACACTTTTCTTGCTTGTTCCACATTTTTTACGCCTCTCTTCTTATGACCACGACAAACTTCTCTAATTAGGAATGATTATCCACTTTATACAGACGTAAATAAAACCTAGAATCTGTTACACTTAAAGGCAATTTCATAGTGTAATTTATTCCAAATACAGCAAAAGGTTAGCTTTCTGAAAAATTCCTACCAACCTACTGCTTTAAGACATACTTCTCGATGGCTTGAGCTACACCGTCTTCCTGATTAGAAGTCGTGATTACATCTGCAGCTTCTTTTACCTCTTGACGGGCATTTCCGATAGCTACCCCGAGTCCTGCAGAGCGGATCATCTCTATATCATTTAAATTATCACCAATCGCCATAACTTCATCTTGGTTAATCCCCAAATGTTTGGCTAAGGCAAGCAGCGCGACCCCTTTATTAATTTCCGGATGGATTAACTCCAGAAAATGAGGTTTGGAGCGAGTAAGGTGTACCATTCCCGTAAATTTCTCGCGAAGTTTTAAACCCCAGGATTCTAGTTCCTTATTCTCCCCGAACAAAATAATTTTCTCTATCCCTTCATCCTCTTGCTCAAGTAACGCCCTAAGATTGGTTTCTTCAACTGGGACTCGCGTAACCCGTCCATATTCTTTAGACCAATCATTTAGTTTTTGAACAAATACTTGATCCTTTCGATACACATGAAGATGCACATTCTGATTCAGCAACCAGCTTACAATCTCACGAGCTGTTACGACCGGGATAACCTTCCTGTAGAGAACCTCCCCGCTTAAGGCCTCTTGAATCATTGCCCCATTATACGTAATAATCGGAACATCTAATCCGAGTTGCTCTACATAGGGACGAGTCGAGGCGGGCATCCGCCCTGTAGCAAACGTAACCTGAACCCCTTGTTCTCGCGCCTTGCGGATCGTTTGGATAACTCGTTCTGATAGGGTCCAGTCATCTCGAAGTAAGGTATCATCCAAATCTGTTGCGACTAATCGAATGGTCACCGTATTTCCATCTCCTTATACTGCGTTTATTCGACAAGTAGGTAGGTAATCCTCTCAGAGTTTCTAGGCTAAATAAGATTGTTGTAGCATATTTAGAAAACAAAATTCTTCTATTGATGGCTTCGATTCAATTTCCGCGTAGAATTACCTCCATAATGCCTTCACTCAGCCGTTGAATGGCTGTTTCAACTTTTTCCGGCTCCAATCCGGAATAGTTAATGATAATCACAGGGGGCTCACTATCTTGTTTGTCATGATAATACTGAGAGACACAGGAAATGCGAATCCCGGCATTCTTTGCGGCAGTAATCAATTTGTCATCTTCCACATCTGTGTTGACTTTCATCAGAAAGTGCAATCCTGAGTCCTCTTCCTGAATCGTCACATAAGTGTTCAAGCTGCTTTGACGGATGGCCTTTAAGATTGTATCCCGTTGCTTTCGATAATAGGTTCGCATCCGATTAATGTGTTTTTCAAAATAACCCTCAGAGATGAAGCGTGCCAGCGTGAACTGCTCAAAAATGGACACTGTGCAGGAATAGAATCCTAACTTTTTGTAAAATCGATCGACCAGATGTTTAGGGAGAACCATGTAACTGATTCGAAAAGTTGGAGCAAGGCTTTTGGAAAAGGTGTTAATGTAAATTACCTTTTCCATCACGTCGATACTTTGAAGAGTAGGAATCGGTTTGCCGAACAAACGGAACTCGCAGTCATAGTCGTCCTCAATAATATAGCGCTCATTCTGCTTCGCAGCCCAGCTCAAAAGCTCATACCGTCGGCTGACCGGCATGACAATACCGGTGGGGAAATGGTGGGATGGGGTGATGTGGAGAATGTCTGCACCGCTACTTTTCAGAAATTCTGGCATGACTCCGAAGGTATCCATAGGAATAGGGAAGCATCGAACATCATTGCTTCTATAAATTTTAGTGAGCTTGGGATAGCCTGGGTCTTCCACAGCATAGAAGCGGTTTCTACCCAACAGCTGGATGATGATGCTGTAGAGGTACTGGGTTCCGGCACCGACGATGATCTGTTCCGGGTCCACTGACATACCGCGGAACTGGTAGAGGTGCTCTGCGATAGCCTGCCTTAGCTTCATAACGCCTCCGACCGAAATGTCTGACAGCAGAGCCTGCTCGTTTTCGGTATCCGTCACGTCCCGTAGCAGCTTTGTCCAAACAGAGAAAGGAAAGGTGTCGGGGGCTACAGAATTCCTAACAAAGTCAGCATAATAGGCTGGCTCTTTTTTTGGCCCTCGGCCTTCACGTGGTCTTTCACAGGAAGGATGAAGTGTTTGTTTTTCTAGATTGGAGACAAAATATCCCCGTTTGGGGAGCGTATAAATGTAGCCCTCTGCCCCGAGCTGAGCATAGGCGTTCTCAATCGTGATGATACTGACTCCCAAATTTTTGGCAAAGACACGTTTCGAGGGCAATTTTTCATCGGGCTTTAAATTTTTCTGCAGAATATCCGTTTTGATGCAGTGATATAGATATTCATACATGCTTTCTGACCCTGTATTTTCAAAGGAATATGTCAGCATAATAATAACCTCTTACCCAAATTGGCTATACGTATATTTTAACAACTGGATATTTTAACATATCCAGTTTTGAGTATACTTAATATTATTCTATATGTAAAGCGAGGGTCTCACAATGCATAACAAAAGATATGAACTGAATAAAGAGCTTGCCCAAATGTTAAAGGGTGGGGTGATTATGGATGTAACCACGCCGGAACAGGCGAAGATCGCGGAGGCTGCTGGAGCCTGTGCTGTCATGGCACTGGAACGTATCCCCGCAGACATACGAGCCGCTGGCGGTGTTTCTCGCATGAGTGATCCCAACATGATAAGAGGCATCCAGAGCGCGGTTTCCATTCCGGTGATGGCAAAGTGCCGCATTGGCCATTTTGTAGAGGCGCAGATCCTCGAGGCCATTGAAATCGATTATATCGACGAGAGTGAAGTTCTTTCTCCTGCTGACGATGTTTACCACATCGATAAGACCAGATTCCAGGTGCCTTTTGTCTGTGGCGCCAAAAACCTGGGGGAAGCCTTACGTAGAATCAATGAAGGTGCTGCTATGATTCGTACCAAAGGGGAACCGGGTACTGGTGATGTGGTTCAAGCCGTACGACATATGAGAATGATCAATAGAGAAATCAACCACATCGTTACCCTGCGGGAAGACGAGCTGTTTCAGGAGGCCAAAGAGCTGCAGGTTCCCTATGATTTAGTGCTGTATGTTCATGAGCATAAGCGCTTGCCGGTCGTCAATTTCGCCGCTGGTGGCATAGCTACCCCCGCGGACGCTGCCCTTATGATGCAGCTGGGTGCAGAAGGTGTCTTTGTCGGCTCCGGTATCTTTAAGTCCGGAAATCCTGAAAAAAGGGCCCAGGCTATCGTGAAGGCGGTTACCAATTACCAGGATGCAAAGGTAGTGGCGGAACTGTCCGAGGATCTAGGTGAAGCGATGGTGGGTATCAATGAGCAGGAAATCGAATTGCTCATGGCAGAACGGGGCAAATAAGATGACCGTAGGAGTATTGGCTGTGCAAGGAGCCTTCGCGGAGCATGAGAAGATCCTCGCACAGCTTGGAGTGGATTATATCGAGCTTCGGAATGGAAACGACGCTCGCAGAGATTTCGAAGGGCTGATTCTTCCGGGCGGTGAGAGTACCACTCAAGGCAAACTGCTTCGAGAACTGGATATGTTCGAACCGCTCCGGGAAAAACTAGCAAAGGGCTTACCTGTTTTGGCAACCTGTGCGGGTCTCATCCTACTCGCCGAAGAAATTTCCAACGATTCCGCCTGTTATTTTGCCACCTTGCCAGTAACGGTCAAACGCAATGCTTACGGAAGACAACTGGGCAGCTTCTACACAGAGGAACAATTTGCCGATTTGGGTAAGGTTCCTATGACTTTCATCCGCGCACCCTATATCGAATCGGTCAGGGAAGGTGTTGAGATTCTCGCTGAGGTGGATCAGCATATTGTAGCTGTTCAATATGGAAATCAAATTGGGCTTTCGTTCCACCCAGAACTGAATGAGAACAAAACAATACATCAAATGTTTCTCGACAATATTGGCCAGGCTTGAGTAGGCGTGTATCTAGCCACCTAACCTCAGAGTTTGATACAAGTTACAAAGAGATCCGATTGCCCTCTGGGGTGGTCGGATCTCTTTGTGGTTTCTAAGATTCAGAAACGGTCAAGACCGTTCCCTATATCCCTTTATCTTAACTAACTTAGCCTAAATTAAATACTTCTTCAGGAATTGTCCTGTATAGGATTCTGGGAAAGCTGCTACCTTTTCTGGAGTTCCCGCAACTAAGACTTGCCCCCCCTTGTTTCCACCTTCAGGGCCTAGATCAATGAGGTGATCCGCAGTCTTGATAACATCTAGATTATGCTCAATGACAAGCACGGTATCCCCCCCGTCAACGAGGCGATGGAGAACTTGAAGCAACCGATCAACATCCGCAGTGTGCAAACCCGTTGTTGGCTCATCGAGGATATAGATCGTTTTTCCTGTGCTACGGCGACTAAGTTCCGTCGCAAGCTTGATTCTCTGGGCTTCTCCGCCGGATAAGGTCGTAGCCGGTTGCCCCAAGCGGATGTATCCGAGTCCTACATCCTGAAGTGTCTGCATCTTTCGTGCAATCTTTGGAACGGCCTGGAAGAACTCAACAGCTTCATCGACAGTCATATCTAAGACTCCCGCGATACTTTTCCCTTTATATTTTACTTCTAAGGTCTCGCGATTATAGCGCTGTCCCCGGCAAACTTCACAAGGGACATAGACATCGGGTAAGAAGTGCATCTCAATCTTAATAATTCCATCCCCACGACAGGCCTCACAACGGCCCCCTTTGACATTAAAGCTAAAGCGTCCGGGAGCATAGCCACGCAGCTTCGCCTCTGGGGTTTGGGAAAAAAGTTCCCGGATACTATCAAATACTCCCGTGTACGTTGCTGGATTCGAACGAGGAGTCCGGCCGATTGGAGATTGATCGATGTCAATGACTTTATCAAGGTATTCTAAGCCTTCTAAACTCTTATGAAGACCCGGACGAACCCTCGTTGCGCCGTTCAAGGGCCCTACGAGACCTTTGTAGATAATCTCATTCACCAGTGTACTTTTTCCAGAGCCTGAAACTCCAGTGACCACAGTGAAGACTCCTAGCGGAACCCGTACATCGATATTCTTCAGGTTGTTCTCCTGTGCCCCTTTGACCTCTAGCCACTTCCCATTAGGCTTACGCCGCTCGGTTGGCACTGGAATTCTTCTTCGGCCACTAAGGTATTGACCTGTAATAGAGTCTGGATTTGATTTAATCTCCTCTAAGGTTCCCTCCGCAATAATTTGTCCGCCATGAGCACCCGCACCAGGACCAATATCAATGATATGATCTGCTGCCATCATGGTATCTTCATCATGCTCGACCACGAGAAGAGTATTCCCTAAATCACGAAGCCGTTCCAAGGTCAAAAGGAGACGTTCATTATCCCTCTGATGAAGTCCAATACTTGGTTCATCCAGGACATAAAGAACCCCCATGAGACTCGATCCAATCTGTGTAGCCAAACGAATTCTCTGAGCTTCTCCACCAGAAAGTGTTCCTGCAGCTCGATGAAGTGTGAGGTAATCCAAGCCTACATTAATAAGGAATCCAAGCCGCTCTCGGACTTCCTTTAGAATTTGTTGGGAAATAATTTGCTCCTTTTCACTGAGCTCAACCTGATTAACGAATTCCAGGGCTTCTGTAATCGGTAACCGAGTCAAATCATCGATAGAGAGTTCCCCAACCCTGACTGCGAGCGCTTCGGGTTTTAGTCGTTTACCCCCACAAGCTGGGCAAGGACGCTCACTCATAAGGCTTTCCATCTCTGTACGCACATAGTCTGAGGTAGATTCCTTGTGGCGACGCTCAAAGTAAGGGATTAATCCCTCAAAGGGAGCATGGTGGACCTTAGGTTGATCAAAAACGTTAATATAATGGAACTCTATAGGCTTATCTATCCCATAAAGCAGCCCCTTCCATTGCTCCTCAGTTAACTGGTCCAAGGGAGTATCCATCGTAAAACCGAGACTTGCACTGGCGGCTGTCATCATCTGTGGATAATAATTTGATTGTGATTTTGCCCAAGGAGCTATGGCCCCTTGACTTAGGGATAACTTCCGATTAGGAATAACCAAGTCAATATCAACTTTTAGATTCGCCCCTAATCCAGTACAAGCAGGACAGGCTCCAAAGGGACTGTTAAAGGAAAAAAGGCGGGGGGATATTTCTTCAAGAGCAATCCCACAGTCAGGGCAGGCAAAATTCTCGCTAAAAAGAATCTCTTCTCCGTCCATTAGGTCCACAAGGACATTGCCCTCACCCAGCTTCAAGGCAGTCTCTAGGGAATCGGCCAGACGCGCTGCACTCTCTGGCTTCAGGGCGATCCGATCGATGACTACCTCAATCGAATGCTTCTTATTCTTCTCTAACTTAATCTCTTCGCTTAAATCACGATTCTCTCCGTCCACACGAACACGGACATAGCCCGACTTACGCGCTTCCTCAAGAACCTTAACGTGCTCTCCCTTTTTTCCCTTGATTAAAGGAGCTAGAATCTGGAGCTTTGTCCGTTCTGGATAGGTCATAATCTGATCGACCATTTGCTGAACGGTCTGTTGACTAATCTCACGTCCACAGCGTGGGCAATGCGGATGCCCGATTCGAGCAAATAGCAAACGCAAATAATCATAAACTTCCGTAACCGTTCCTACCGTGGAACGAGGGTTACGGCTTGTTGTCTTCTGATCGATGGAAATAGCCGGGGATAGCCCCTCGATATAATCGACGTCAGGCTTGTCCATCTGTCCAAGGAACTGGCGGGCATAGGAAGATAAGGACTCCACGTAGCGACGTTGCCCTTCGGCATAGATGGTGTCGAAGGCCAAAGAGGACTTACCAGAACCGGATAGTCCTGTGACGACGACGAGCTTATCTCTGGGGATATCGATGTTGATGTTTTTTAGGTTGTGGGCGCGGGCGCCGCGCACTTTGATGAAATCTTGGGTCATAAGTTCCTCCTCAAGTAGATGGCGAAAAGTTTATAGCAATATTTCAGGTGTTCCTCCAGGATTTTGCTTTACACCGTTCACTATGTAAGCTGCGCGGACCAGACTAATCACTCTATCTCTTTGCTTCAACGGGTCCCCGGCTAAATCGTCTCCTGACTCATAGCCGGTTGGAAACGTCCGTGTTTCCAACCCGTCTCCGCTGCGTTCTTTCGTGAAGTCTGGTAGCCGCTCGCTTAGAAGTCGTTCACTTTTGTAAAGCAAAATCCTTCGGTTGCCTCACGGGATAATGGTTCTAGTAGTCTCTCAAGATAAGACTTTTACTGGGCTTAATTTGGCAACAAAGCATATTCACAAGCCATTCTGTCAAGCATTACTCAATCTATACTGCGAAGTGAGTTACGAATACAGTAAGCGAGGTTTCTTCGCGAGAAGCTAGTAAACTTGGGCTAAACTGCACCCATTACAGCGGGGCGAGTCACATGGACGTGACTCGCCGCCTAACTGAGCAGGAGCGATTTAGGCGGGTACCCAGCAGCTTGCACGAAGCAGTTTAGCCCTTAGTTTACTTTTCGAGCGTATTTCCGAGCGTCTGTATCGTAACTCGACTTGCATGGGCTGCAATCTTACCTCGCTTTTCTCTTCTGCGCTGGTGCTTTTGAAGCGTCCTTCTTCCGAGCGCGGCCTTGGGTCGGACGCTTGTATTTATTTTCCTCGCCCTTAAGCTCGATGATGGCGTCACGAATCTCTGCTGCGCGTTCGAAATCCGTCTCACGGGCAGCTAGGCGCATTTCTTGCTCGAGACTCTTGATAAGTTCTGCAAGTTCCTCTGGCGGAATCTTATTTCCGTAGGTAGCCTTCTTCTCCGCTACTTTCGTTGCTTCAGGTGCATCATAAATTCGTTTCACAATGGTTTGCGGAGTAATTCCCAGCTTCTCATTGTTGGCTTGCTGGATTGCCCGCCGGCGGTTTGTTTCTCCAATAGCCATTTCCATGGATTTCGTCATTTTGTCGGCGTACATAATTACTTTACCATTTGAATTCCGTGCGGCTCGGCCAATGGTCTGAATGAGGGATCGGTCGGAACGAAGGAAGCCTTCCTTGTCCGCATCTAAAATCGCGATGAGAGAAACCTCTGGTAAGTCTAAGCCTTCCCGCAAGAGGTTAATCCCTACGATGACATCGATATCACCCAGACGCAATTCGCGGAGAATCTCGACCCGTTCGAGTGTGGTAATATCCGAGTGGAGGTACTTCACGGCAATACCTAGGTTTTTAAAGTAATCCGTCAAGTCCTCGGACATTTTCTTCGTTAGGGTTGTGACGAGTACTCGTTCCTTCCGCTCGATTCGCTGGTTTATTTCACCGATTAAATCGTCGATCTGACCTTTGCTCGGTCGGACACTGATTTCCGGATCGAGTAGACCTGTCGGACGAAGAATCTGTTCGACAATCTGTGGACAGTGCTCGCGTTCATAATTCCCGGGAGTTGCACTAATATAGACCCGTTGAGTGACAAGACGTTCAAACTCATCAAATTTCAAGGGGCGGTTATCTAAAGCTGAGGGTAAGCGGAAACCGAAGTCGACTAGGGTTGTTTTTCTCGATCGGTCTCCTTCATACATTCCACGGACTTGAGGCAACGTGACATGGGATTCGTCAATCATCATTAAGAAATCATCGGGGAAATAGTGAATTAACGTATACGGTGTTTCTCCAACTTCACGGAAAGTCAGATGTCGAGAATAGTTCTCGATTCCATTACAAAAACCCATTTCTCGAAGCATTTCCAGATCATACCGTGTCCGTTGCTCTAAGCGCTGGGCCTCAAGAAGTTTATTTCCATCCTTGAAGAGCTTAAGCCGCTCTTCGAGTTCCTGCTCAATATTTTCCGCTGCAATCATAACTTTGTCTCGGGCGGTCACATAATGGGAGTTTGGGAAAATTGAAATATGCTTTCTTTCACCGAGTATCTCTCCTGTGAGAACGTTGATTTCATAGATGTGTTCGATTTCATCCCCGAACATTTCTACCCGAATCGCGTGTTCAGTTGAACCTGCCGGATAAACTTCAACGACATCACCGCGCACTCGAAAGGTGCCTCGTTGAAAAGCGATATCATTACGATCGTACTGAATGGAAATCAGCTTCCGCAAAATATCATTGCGGTCGATTTCTTGGCCTTGCCGTAAAGAAACGACGAGGTCGCGATACTCATCCGGAGAACCCAAACCATATATACACGATACACTGGCTACGACAATGACATCTCGACGTTCGAAGAGTGCAGCTGTAGCCGAGTGACGCATTTTTTCTATCTCATCATTAATGGACGAGTCTTTTTCGATATAGGTATCACTCGAAGGAACATAAGCTTCTGGCTGATAATAATCATAGTAGCTCACGAAATACTCCACGGCGTTTTCAGGAAAGAACTCCTTAAATTCGCTATAAAGCTGAGCTGCAAGCGTCTTATTATGCGCAAGGATCAGAGTTGGCCTCTGAACCTTTTCGATTATGTTCGCCATGGTAAAGGTTTTCCCAGAACCGGTTACTCCGAGTAAGGTTTGATGTCGTCTACCGTCTTGAACACTAGCGACCAGAGCATCAATCGCCTGTGGCTGATCCCCGGCGGGCTGGTAAGGGGCATGTAAGCGAAATTCCATAGGACGCTCCAATCTCCTTTCAAAAACGTTATTACTTCCGTACTTTTGCTTAGGACTTCCGAACTTTAAATTATTTCAAATTGAATTATATCACTTATTTAATCGAAACAAAATAAAAAAGCCGAAAATATGTTCGGCTTATCGAATGATTTTTTCTGGAAACCCTAAGAGAATTTACTATATCTCCATATAATAAAGAATTCTCACTTTAGTAGAGAAAAAGAGCTTTTTCCTCTAACTAAAGCGAGAAATGTCTGTAAACCTTTTATGCAAGTTCCATGAAGGCAGTTCCTTACTTTTTCTCGTCTTTTTTATTACCTTGACCTCCACTATCTCCTTGGCTGGATTTATCTCCGCCACTATCCTTACTTGCTTGATTCCCACCTTGTTTCGACTGTTGTTCTTTTAGAAGCATTTCTGGTGGTATCGTCCGAACTTGGTCATTTGCATTTTTTTCTGTTCCGATCACTTTTCCTTGAGCGTCTAAATATTCCCGGGTAATTTCAGTACGGATCTTTTCGGTTACTTTACTTACCCCTTGTGGCATATTTCCGCCCGCTTGCTGTTCTCCCCCTGTGGATGATGAAGAACCACCTTGTTTATTTTCACTGCTCTGGGAATTCCCCTGTTTACTATCACTACTTTTGGAATTTCCTTGATTCTTCTGATCTGTTCCTTGTTTATTTTCACTTTGTTTTTGGGCTTCTTGTTGTTTCTGAGCCTCTTCCGCTTTCGTATAGCTCTTTTGGACAACCGCAAGATTTTCAGGTGTCACGGTTTTCACTGGGATGATTTTCGCAGGGACTTCCCCCTGATCTCCCGTCAGCGATGCACTGATATCTAAAGCTTCGTTTTTGACAATCTTTTGGGCCCACTGAAAGGCATTCACTCCTTGAATATAGGGTGCAGTATCGATATCTGCAATCTGCCCTCCTGATGCCATTCGTTGAAGAGATTGTGTATTTGCCTGACCCCCAATTAATAGAATCTTCTTGTCGAGCTGCAGGGTCTTGAGAAGTTCATACGCCTGAGCAGCTAGTTTCTCATTCTGGGCACAAATGGCTTGCACCTTGTCAGGGTTCATTTGCAAGTATTCCATTAGAGCCTGCTTGGCAATAGATTCCGAACCTGCCGGATTCGATATAGCATGAATAGTGATTTTCGGGTTCTTGTTTAGAACCCGCCTTAAGGCGGCTAATCCTTCCTGGGCTGCGCTATCCCCGGGATCTCCTTGCAAGAAAACGACCTGACCCTCAGTGACTTTATTTAAAATAGGCTGAGCCATTAACTCGCCCGTTTGATTGGGATCAGGAAGAATCACTCCTACCGCTTTCACCCCCGCGGGAAGTTCATTTAAGGCTAGAATTGGAACTTTCGCTTCTTGTGCACTTTGTAGGAACTCTTTATTCCCACCTTGATAGATAAGTATCTTAGCATCTTTTAGTGGAGATTCATTTTTTTGGTCCTTAGAATTCCCACTGCTTTTTGATTGTGAACCTGTCTGACTGCTTTTTTGCCCGCTTGCTACATCCTGTGCGGAGAGAACCTTTACTTCCATGTCTTCCTTTTTAGCCATATCTTCTATCCCGCGGAGAATCAAGGCTTTGTTCGGATCGTCATCTTTCAATGCGACCGCAACAATCTGCTTTTGATCCTCTTGAGAAGACTTACTGGCCTTTTGCTTATTTTTCCCCAACAGGTCTTGGAGGCTGCAACCTACTAGGGTTAAGCTAAGAAGGATAACAAAAAAAACCAAGAGAACTTTTTTCATGGGACACGCTCCTTTCCAGGCTCGAATCCATGGCTTAGTTTTCCCCTGATTTTATGAATTATCCGATGACTTAACGATACCTAACGACGACCTAAGTGAGCCTCAATAATTTTTTCTCTGCTCAATATCTCTTAAGATGGAGTTAATAATATCTTCTCTTAGTATATCCACTTGATCAAAATCAATTTCATTCATATAAATTGACTTAAGGAGGCCCCTGAGATTTTGTGCTTGAAAAAGGGCTTCTTTTAATTTTGAGCTAAAGGGGCGACCAAGCCCTTGATCCTCTAAATGCTCGGGATTTCCCTGCCAGATAACAAGCTTGCGTTCAGGAAAAATAATACCAAGTATCTCATCTGGAAAAAGTGGATGCAGCACAATATCGATGACTTGCCCCAATTGTTCAGCTTCTTTGAGAACCCAATCCATCGCTTCACGGGCTTCTTCTCCATCAAATCGAATTTGGTCGTATTCCCTTAAGAAATGGGGGGCAAGGTTTATCCACCCCTCACAACCCATTCCATGTAAGAAAAACGAATTAATTGCACTCTTCTGAAGCTTCTTTAAGGCTGCTTGGGCCTTTGTCCAAGGTCCGCGAGCCTCCTTAAAGATTTCTGAGGCATAAAGGCTTGGGAGCCAAGGTTTTCCCCCATCCCCATTCGTATAGGCCTTTTCCCGAACTTTCTCCCCGAATTCTTCGGCAAGTATTTCCCCGATTCTTTGTTGGGCTTGATTTATTCCTCTTTCCAATTCAAGCACTGACTGACGCTGGCTTTCTAGATTGTGTAGATTACAATAAAGAGAAAAGTCAATAAACCGTTCGACCACTCCCGGAGCACGCCAACGAAGGGGAGCAATTTCATAAAGATCAAGCATCGCTAATTGAGAACGACGAATGATCAACCCGGCGATGGAATCCGGATCTCGAGCTGAACGCAAGAAATCCACCTCATGTCCTCGATCTAGGAGTTCCAAACCTACCATTTTAATGAGAGTGGACTTTCCCGTTCCTGGACTCCCCATGAGGACATAAGTACGTTCCCATTCTGACATCATATTTGGTAAGAGTGATATGTACCCACGATTGGTAACCCCCTCAGCAAAATAATGACGCACACCTGGTTTATTGCCCATGCCCTTACCCCCTATTAAGTCTACTCGCCGTGTAGTGTATGCTCGAGGCTCCGCGGGGGTTACGATCTAATTGAAAATAAAAGGGGAACGGTCAAGACCGTTCCCTACAAATATTATTTAACTTCTTGAAGAATGGGGATAATCATGGGACGACGTTTTGTTTTGTCGTAAAGATTCTTACTGACTACATCGCGAATTTGATTTTTCAAACTAGCCCAATCCCGAATGCCGTTTTGTTGGCAGCGAGCCATGGTTTTACGCGTAATCTCTTTAACCTCATCAAGCATAAGCTCAGATTCTCTCACGTAGACGAATCCACGTGTAACGACATCCGGTCCGGACATAATTGCTCCGGTTGCGCCGTTTAGGGTGAGAACAATAATGAGAATTCCATCCTGCGAGAGTTGCTTGCGATCCCTTAAGACAATATTTCCTACATCACCAACACCTAAGCCATCGATGAGGACTCGACCTGAAGGTACTTTATCCGCAATTCTTACACCCTGACGGGTAAACTCAACAACATTCCCGATTTCGGTGATAAGCGTATTTTCTTGGGGAATTCCAAGCTGGGCAGCCAGTTCGGCATGCTTCATTAACATGCGATATTCTCCGTGTACAGGCATAAAATATTGGGGTTTAACCATGCTCAGCATTAATTTCAGTTCTTCTTGAGCAGCATGTCCAGAAACGTGCATCCCCGATATAGTTTCATAGATTACCTTTGCTCCAAGCTTGAAGAGCATATCAACATTACGAGCAATAGCCTTTTCATTGCCTGGGATTGGAGACGCTGAAATAATTACGGTATCCCCAGGACTAATGGATATTTGGCGATGGTCATGCTGGGCAATCCGCGTTAAGGCAGACATGGGTTCCCCTTGGCTGCCTGTGGTAAGGATACATACTTCATCCACAGGCAAGTTAACGATTTCATCCACTTCCACCAAAGTGCCCTCTGGAATATCCAGATAACCCAAATCGGAAGCGATAGCGACTACATTCACCATACTTCTTCCAACTACAGCAACCTTACGGTTATATTTATAGGCTGCCTTAATCGCTTGCTGAAGTCGATTAACATTCGAAGCAAAACTAGCAAAGATGATTCGCCCATCTGCACTCGCAAAGGCTTCATCGATATTTTGCCCGACAAAACTTTCGGATTTAGTAAATCCGGGGCGCTCTACATTCGTACTGTCGGATAGCAGACAGAGTACTCCTCGATCTCCCAGCTCAGCGAATTTGTGAACATCAAGTATTTCCCCGCTCGCTGGGGTATGATCTAGCTTGAAGTCTCCCGTGTGAACGATGATTCCCATCGGGGAATGAATGGCTAAGGCAACGCTTCCGGGGATGCTATGACTCACATTAATAAATTCAACTTTGAATACACCGAGTTTCACAGTGTCTCGTGGTGCTATTTCATAAGTTTTAACCTGACCTAATTTCGCTTCGTTTAATTTTGTCTGTATTAAGCCAAGGGTTAAGCGTGTTCCATAGACAGGGACGTTTAAGTTTTTCAGTAAATAGGGAAGTGCACCAATATGATCTTCATGACCATGGGTGATTAAAATTCCTAAAATGAGGTCCTTATTTTCGATAAGATACGTCATATCAGGGATGACTATATCAATCCCAGGCATCTCATCATCAGGAAAGGTAAGACCCGCATCGATAAGAAGAATTTGGTTATTGTACCGAATAACGGTCATATTCTTCCCGATTTCTCCTACTCCCCCGAGGGGAATAATTTGTAATTTGTTTTCTTTAGTCAAGATTAACCTCCTAGTGTTATATCATGGTTCGATTACCATGTACATCTTTAATAATAAGCCACCAATTAACGTATCAGTGACTATAGTTTATTTGTTTTTTGCAGCAAGAAATAACGAGACAGCTACATATAAACACAAACGCCCCCTGGTGTTAATATGCATGCATCTCGTAGTTACCAAATCTCCGCTCAGAAACAATTAGTTTATTTATAACATAATTTTCAGGCTAATGCAAGTTGAAGGTGGCCGCTCTGTCGTTAGGAGCTGTACAGCAGAAGAGAGCATTCCTCCATTTGGGTAGAAAATAGTTACTTGTAATGTTCAGAAGACCGCATGCCTGCTTCTAAAAGCAAACATGCGGTCTTAAATTATTCTTACTATTTACTTCGTCTTTTCTCTTAGTACCTGAAGTGCCTTAGATAACTGTGAATCGAAACTCGTCGTAGTCGGTGAAATTGTGGGGTCTTCACCTTTCTTCAGCTCGACTTTGACATCGGGCTCAATCCCTTTTTTATGAATATCAACTTTATTGGGGGTTAAATACTTCGCGGTGGTTAGCTTAACACTCGTTCCTTCATCTAGCTGATAAATCGTTTGAACGATTCCTTTACCAAAGGTTTTCACTCCAACGAGAGCTCCTGTACCCCGATCCCTAATCGCCCCGGATACAATCTCAGCCGCAGAGGCACTTTCCTCATTCACTAGAACCACGAACGGAAGGCCAAGATAATTGCCTTCTGAGGCTTTGGTCACAGTATTCCCTTGTTTATCCACGATATAAACGACGGGTCCTGGTTGGACAAAATAGCTTGCGACGCCTACGGCGGATTCTAGTTCCCCGCCATGATTATAGCGAAGGTCTAAGATAATCCCTTTATATTTTTTAATGTCCATGCTATTTAATACTTCTTTAAGCTCTTGAGCGGTATTCGAAGAGAATTGTGTGATACTTACATAGGCAATGTCCGAATTCCCAGGCAAAGCTTGCCCTTCAACTGTCGGTACGGAAATTCGTTCCCGAGTCAAGGGGACAGTCACATTCCGCTTCAAGCTATCGCGGTAGACTACTAGCGTCACTTTTGTTCCTGGGTCTCCTCGCATAAGGGCGACGGCCTTCTCTTGATCGATGGTTGCGGCATCCACGTCATCAATTTTCAGAATGACATCCCCAGGTTGAAGCCCTGCCTTGGAGGCTGGGGTATTTTTGATAGGTCTTAAGACAACAAGCTTTTGAGGATCCTTTAAGCTAAGGATAATTCCAACCCCGCCGAATTTTCCTTCGATCTGCTCCATGAGCTCTTGATTCTCTTGGGCATTCATATAGACCGAATAAGGATCTCCTAAAGAATCAACAATTCCTTTTGTCGCTCCCTCGAGAAGTTTATCGACGGGGGCCTTCTCTAAGTAATCACTTTGGATGAGTTGAACGACACGCGCTAATCTCCCAACGTGCTCTAGATTGGTGACTACAAATCCTCCGACAATCGCGGTAAAAAGCAGACTGACGATGACAAGCACCCATCCCAGGTTTTTTAAATACTCTTTCCATCTTTTCTCCTGCAAACTGATGACCCCTTCCTAAGCTGACCCTGAGTCTTTTTCTATGTCCATATACAAACCTTGGGATATTATATGCTTATCCACTTCAGGAAATACTTACTAGAAAAATCGTAACGGATCCGTTGGCTCCCCATTGACACGAACTTCAAAGTGAAGATGTGCTCCTGTACTCCACCCTGTAGATCCCACATAGGAAATAATATCTCCTGCTTTTACAGTATCTCCGACAGAAACTGCAAGTCTTGAGTTATGCCCATAAAGCGAGGTATAACCGCCTCCATGGTCGATAATTACGGCGTTTCCGTAAGCCCCATACCAGCCTGCCATAATAACGACACCGGCACCTGCAGCATGAACTTGGGTCCCCGTAGGTGCTGGAATATCTGTTCCCGTATGTAGGCTTTTCTTTTTAGTGATGGGGTGAATTCTCCAGCCGTAAGAATCACTAATTTCGCGATAACCAGGGAGTGGATAAGTGCTGATCGTTCCGTGAACCTTACCCGATGAGTTTGCGGTTAACTTCCGAATTTGTGCTGCAATGGCATTCGAATCGGCTTGCATCTTATCAATTTGGTCAAAGATATCCTCTTGTGCCTTTTTATTATTATTCAAGGCTACTTGCTGCTGTTGCTTCTTCCCATCTAGATCTACTTTTGCCTGTGCGGCCTGAGCCTGCAAAGTTGCTGCTTGATCCCGGCGGGTCTGCAGCTCCTTCGTCTTCTCTTCAATTAATGTCTTTTCCTTTGCTATGTCCGTGAGTATCTTCTGGTCATTGGAAACCAACCTATTGAAATATTCCAATCGAGTTATGAAGTCACTCAAATCTTCAGATTGGAAAAGGATCTCAAGATAACTGATTTGTCCCTCTTGATATATTTCCCGAACCCGACGTCTCAGAACATCTCGACGATTATCGAGTTCTTTCTGGCGTACTTGAAGTTCCTTCTCGGAGAGAGCTACCTCCTGCTGGGCCTTATTATAAGCCGTCTGCTTCTGAGTAAGCGTACTTTGAGCGACAGTAATCTGAGAAGCCAAATCCTGTATTTGTGCTTTCAACTTATCCGCAGAATAGGTCAGTTGATTCAATTGACCACGCGCCTGTTGCTCTTGCTGACGAAGTTGTTCCTGCTTCTGCATAGCGTCTTCTAACTCTCCTGCTTGAAGAGGAACGACTGAACTCCCAATGAGGATGGTTGTGAGTAAAAGGGCAACCGGTGCCTTTTTTCGTAGCATTCTTTTCCCCCCAAATTTTGATAGTTTGACTCTCGCAAAGATATGAAAAAGGTTAATATTATTCTTAAACCGTCAAGCTCTTAAGAACTTCCGCAAGGAAATGACACTCCCAGCTGCACCAAGTCCCATACCTGAAAGGATGAGTATGCCTAGGACTTGCCAGATGAGCCTAGCTTCTTCTACGATGGGTATGAAAGTAAGTCTTGAGTGGATATACTCTGCCAGCCAAGTATACCCAAGCCCGACGACGAGAATGGCCAAGAACCCTCCTACTAAGCCCAAAAACATCCCCTCAATAAGAAAGGGCCAGCGTATGAAGCCATTACTTGCCCCTACGAGCTTCATAATTTGAATTTCCCGACGGCGGGAAAAAACATTCATTTTGATATTTAGAGAAATTAAAACTAATGAGGCTATGGCAAAAGCGAGGACAATAGAGATGCCCACCCAACGAAGCCAATTCGTGAATTTCAGAAGCGTATCCACTATCCCTTTACCATAGACGACATTATCCACGCCCGATAGTCCCTCGATCTTATCCGCAATGCTATTCACTTGCTGAGGGTCCGTGACCTGAACGGAAAATTTATCAGGGAAGGGGTTCGTATCTCCCAAATCGGAAACAATCGAGGTTGATTTCATGGATTTAGAGAACTCCTTCAAAGCCTGCTCCTTGGGGACAATTTCAACGGTTGCAACTCCTGTTAACCCTTCGATCTCTTTTCCTAAACTCTGTACCTCTGTGGAGCTCAGGCTATCTTGGGCAAAAACAGCAATCTCTAATTGGGACTCAAAGTTCTCAGCCAAATTTGAGGCATTGAGCAAAAAGAAGACAGATGATCCCAAAATAACAAGTGAGATTGTCACGGTTAGGACAGAGGCTAAGCTCAACCAGACATTTCGACGAATCGAACTGAACACTTCGCGGAAGATGTAATCCAAAGAATTAAGCGTCATAACCATACGCCCCCCTTTGCTCATCTCGCGCTACTTTTCCGTCCTCAATCGCTATGACCCGTTTTTGCATTTGATCGACGATATCTCGGGCATGGGTTGCCATAACGATCGTTGTTCCCCTTCGATTGATATTGTGGAGCAGTTCCATGATATCCCACGCGGTCTCGGGATCGAGATTCCCCGTTGGCTCATCAGCGACAAGCAATGTGGGATTATTAACAATCGCACGTGCCACAGACACTCTCTGTTGCTCTCCACCGGATAATTCATTCGGAAAGGCCTTTTCTTTCTTTCCCAGCCCAACTAAATCCAGAGCAGCCTTTGTCCGATTCCTCACTTCTCGTCTTCCGACCCCGATAACTTCTAGAGCAAAGGCCACATTTTCAAAAACCGTCTTCGTTGGAAGTAATCGAAAATCCTGAAAGACTACCCCAATATTTCTGCGAAGTTGTGGAACCTCGCGTTCACGCATGCGAATCAGATTCTTACCATTCATAGTAACTTGTCCTCGGGTCGGTAATTCCTCACGGTAGAGTAAACGGATGAGCGTGGATTTTCCCGCTCCACTCGGTCCGACTAGGAAAACAAATTCCCCTTTGTCTATTTTTAGACTAATATCGACAAGGGCCCTGGCACCATTCGAATAAATCTTCGATACATTCGTCAATTGGATCATCTTTATTCTAATCCTCCTTGAATTGCGCGTGACAGCTCCCTTTTTTCCCAAACCTATAAGTTTATTCGACATAAGGCATTGATTTCCTGTTAGTAAATATTAGTCGCGCTAAAAACTTCTTACAAAAAAATAAGTTGGCAGAACAGAAAAACCATGACCTAATAATCACTTATCAAATCATGGTTGGTCCGGAACTATCAAGGCCGTTCCAAACATCAGTTCTTTCTTAGAGGCATCCATTAGATTACTTATTTCCTTTATCCCTCATTCGCCTTACGAGAATGCACGAGCTTATGTATTTTATCGATTACCCAATCCTTATAAAGAGCACCTAAGAAAAATAGGATCACAGCCGTAGAGGATAAGACAATCACTCTCGTGTAATTCTTCTCTTCTAAGTTCGCCCCTATATAGGCTGTTACGAAAAGAGCGGGGAACCTAGCTACCATGGAGGTGATTAGGAAATTCAACGGTTTTACTGGGGTTAGTCCGGCAATGTAGGTAAGAATGTCTTTGGGGATTCCTGGCAGTAAGTACAAAGCAAAAATTATTACCTCTGATTTTTGGCTTTTAAGCAAGAAATTGAACCGGGCTAGCTTCTCCTCTGAGACAAAGGCTTTGACAAGCGGGTACCCCAAAAATCGGGAAGCATAGAAGGCGATTACCGAGCCTGCGATAGCGCCCATGATTAAGTATAGGGCCCCGAGCCACGTTCCATAAATATAGCCCCCTGCGACTTGCACAACCTCTCCAGGGATGGCTGCGATCACCACCTGTATTATCTGCACTGATATAAACACAAAAATCCCTGTATATCCGTAAGTCTGTATCACGTCTCTGAATTTTGCTGGCTCACTTGCTAGCCTTGTTACCCAAGGAGCATACTTCACCGTGGCAACCACTAAAAATAAAATAAATGCTGTAAGTAACACAATATTATAAACAGGAACCTTTTTATTGGGAACGTTCATGGAATACCGCTCACTCCTCTAATATTTATCACTCTAAATCCTTTTGAACAGAGTGAAACTTAGCTTCAGCCTCATCTTCATCGATGAACCAAAGATAGCCTTCTTCTTGGCTCACACTATTAAAAGTATGGATTAACCCACCATCAAGGATTCCCTTACCCCAGGCTACAAAGAATTGTGCGGGGGAGTTTACCGGGTTCACCCCTGTCCCGAAGAAAATAGGAATTCCGTTAATCTCAGATCTCTCAATTATATTAGCCCACGTCCTACCACAGGGATTCTTCATTAGCTTTCTCCTCTATATTTTTAAAATTCCCTAATCGGCAAAATTTTTAGTTGGCTATTTTAATTTAACCCAGCTGATTTCTCGATCATAAGCAAAGCCCATCTTAGTGACAAGGTTCCTTGAATTCCTATTGCTCGGTTCAACATTCAGGAATACGGGTTTATTTAACTTTCTCTTTTGATATACCAAGGAACTTGTAACAGCTTTTCCATAGCCCTTTCCCCTAAACTCAGGGAGAACATGAAGAAAACCTAGCGCCCCGTCGTCATGTGTCAGGCCCCAGGCAACGAGAACATTGCCTTCTATTATCCCTGCTGATACGCCTCTTTCAATTTGTTCTTTGATATATTCCTTTGATGTAAATGCTTGATAATCTGAGTTTCTAAATATATTATCTACAAAGGATGAATCTATTGTGATTACGTTTCTTGTTGGAGGCTTAATTTCGAAATTCTCGGGAAGCACATAGCGTAAAGTTGTTAATACCCACTCAACTTCAGCCTCCTCCGAAATTATGGGTTTCATCCAATCTTCAACCGAGGCAAAGTATCTTGTGCCAATCTGAAAGTTTTTTAATAACTTGGTTAACTCACTGCTACTTTGACTTGATATATACCCCCACAGGTGATCACTCTCTCCAAGTAAAAGGAAGGTATCGCCCACTTGAAACGCTCTCTCGAGCGGATGGTTTTCGAAAAATCCTAGTACTGATATATTTCGTACCGGATCTTTTGACAATACACTCGCAATTTCTGAGTCCATCATCTAATCCTCCAAATTCAACAATATAACAACATTATTCAAAAAAAGACCAATCCTGAATCCTGACATTTATTATGAACATTCTATTATAAATTTCTATATGGGTAATGTTCTTACCTTCTTTTGCTAAATGAAGAAGGGATGCGTACTGAGAAAGGAGCAAAACAAAGACGGCCTATCAACTTTAACAATTGACAGGCCGCCATTCTTCCCTTGCTAATTAACGCTTAGGTTACTCAATGGAAATCTATTTTCTCCTGATAACAGCTCTCACCGCTTCTAATACTTCCTTTTTCGTCAACCCGTACTTTTCCAGTAATTCAAGGGGTCTTCCGGATTCACCAAAGGTATCTTTAATCCCCACACGCACCATCGGAGTCGGTGCGTTTTCACCCAAAACTTCTGCGACAGCACTTCCTAATCCACCGATGATATTGTGCTCTTCCGCTGTAACAACGGCTCCAGTTTTCTTAGCATACGTAATAATAGTCTCTGCATCGATTGGCTTTACAGATGCGACATTAACTACAGCCACCTGAACTCCTTCCGACTCGAGTTCTTGGGCAGCTTCTAAAGCGGCTGCAACCATCACTCCGTTGGCAAAGATGACCACATCTGATCCCTCGCGAACAACATTTGCTTTTCCGATTTCAAACTTATAATTTTCATCAAACAAAAGTGGAACATCGAGCCGTCCCATCCGAATATAAACTGGGCCCTTATATTGAGCTGCAGCATAAATCACCTGACGGGTTTCTTCTCCATCCGCTGGCACTATAACTGTCATATTCGGCAGAGAACGCATAATTGCGACATCCTCAATTGCTTGATGAGAGCCACCATCCTCACCTACAGTAACGCCAGCATGTGTGGCTGCAATTTTGACATTGAGTTTTGGATAAGCAACGGAATTCCTAATTTGCTCAAACGCTCTTCCCGTAGCGAAAACGGCGAAAGTACTTGCAAACGGAATCTTCCCAGCTGCTGCGAAGCCAGCTGCTGTCCCGATAAGATTAGCCTCGGCAATTCCCATATTGAAAAAGCGTTCTGGGTACTGCTTTGAAAAATCTGCTGTTTTCGTGGATTTGGAAAGATCAGCATCTAAAACGACAATATCTTGATTCTCTGCTCCTAAGGCGACCAGAGCTTTCCCGTAGGCATCCCGTGTTGCTTGTTTAGCCAAGGTGAGCCGCCTCCTCTCTCAATTCAGTTAGAGCTTGTTCTGCTTGTTCTGCACTCGGTGCATTACCATGCCAACTCGCTTGGTTCTCCATAAAGGAAATTCCTTTTCCCTTAATTGTCTTTGCAATTAGAATCGTTGGTTTTCCTTTAGTTGCTTTCGCTTCCTCAAAGGCAGCAAGTAGCCCTTCAATATCATGCCCGTCCACTTCAAGGACATTCCAACCAAAGGCCCGCCATTTATCAGGTAGTGGGTGGGAGGACATGACGCTATCTGTGGTCCCATCAATTTGCAGACCGTTGAAATCAAGAATCGCAGTTACATTATCTAATTTATAGTGAGCGGCCGCCATCGCTGCTTCCCACACTTGTCCCTCAGCCATTTCCCCATCACCGAGAACGACATAAACCCGATAGTCTTTCTTATCTAGCTTCCCAGCAAGAGCCATTCCATTTGCTGCCGATAGACCCTGCCCCAAAGAACCCGTTGACATGTCGACCCCTGGGGTCTTCTTCATATCGGGATGCCCTTGAAGCATCCGACCGGTTTGACGAAGCCCTAAAAGCTCTTCCCTAGGGAAAAATCCCTTCTCCGCCAATGCTGCATAAAGCACCGGAGCTGCATGCCCCTTCGCCAAGACAAACCGATCCCGATCTGCCCAATGGGGTTCCTCTGGTCTCACCTTCATCTCATGAAAGTACAATACCGAGAGGACATCTGCCGAAGATAAACTTCCGCCCGGATGACCCGACTTTGCCGGTAAGAGCATAGTGATGATATCCTGGCGAATTTGATTGGCCTTGCGTTTCAGTTCTATAACTGACAAAAGAATCCCTCCCATTCGATTTTTGCTTGTAATCATATTCATACAATTTAAATTCATACATTCCCAAAAGACCCGATAAGGTAGCTTTTCGCGCAGAAGTGAACGACTTCTAGCGGAAGGGCGTCGAATCGAACGAGGCTTCTGAGGGGTAGTGGAGCCACTGGTTCACATGCAGTAAGCACAAGGGTTTGGCGGAGCTCCCTCGGAAGCGAGTAAGATAGCCCTGGAGCTAATGAGTGAACGGATGCGCGAAAAGCTACTGGCCCTAGCCTTTCCGTTTTCCTGCTGTATATGATTTTATGTAAAAAACAGCCCCATGCGATAAGGCTTGGCTTTTACGCCAAGCCTTATTATTTACTGAACCGTCTTAGTCATTTGCAAATAAGCGGCAATAAATTCATCAATCTCTCCATCCATGACAGCACCCGTATTGGCTGTCTCCACGTTGGTCCGATGATCCTTCACCATGTTGTAGGGATGGAAGACATAGGACCGAATTTGGCTGCCCCAGGCTATTTCTTGTTGTTCTCCCCGGATCTCAGAAATCTCTTCTTTCATCTGTTTGCGCTTTAACTCTAACAGCTTTGCCTGCAAGATGCGCATACAGTAGGCCCTGTTCTGAATCTGGGAACGCTCACTTTGAGATTGAACAATAATTCCTGTCGGCAAGTGGGTAATTCGTACAGCGGAGTCTGTCTTATTAACGTGCTGACCGCCCGCACCTCCGGAACGATAGGTGTCGACTTTAAGCTCTTCAGGGTTAATCACAATCTCATGATTATCCTCCGTAACTTCGGGAATGACATCCACAGAAGCAAAGGAGGTATGACGTCGACCCGAAGCATCAAAAGGAGAAATCCGCACGAGGCGATGAACCCCTTTCTCACCTTTGGAGTAACCATAAGCGTTTTCGCCGGAATAAGATAGTGTCACACTTTTAATTCCCGCTTCATCCCCCGGAAGCAAATCCATCGTCTCTACTTTATAGCCCTGACGCTCACCGTAGCGGACATACATACGGTAAAGCATCGAGACCCAGTCCTGAGCTTCAGTACCGCCTGCCCCTGCATGCAAGGTCAGAATTGCATTGTTCCTGTCATAAGGATCACTTAAGAGAATTTCTAACTCTAATCCATCTAAGTGATGTTTAAGCTTCTTAACTCCTTCTTCAATCTCCGGTTCGAGAGACTCATCATTCTCTTCTACCGCCAATTGATACAGAGTCATCTGATCCTCTAACTCTTTCTGCAACCCATAATACATCTTCACTTTGCTTTGATTGTAGGAAAGCTCTTGCATCGTTTTCTGAGCCGATTCTGGGTTATCCCAAAAATCAGGCCTTTGGAGTTCTATCTCTAAAACGCTGATTTTATCCTCACGCTGAGCAACGTCAAAGAGAAACCCTCAAATCTGCCAAGCGCACTTCTAAGCTTTCCAGTTCTCTTTTCCAATCGAATATCACTTAACGTTCACCGTCCTATATCTAGTTCAACATCTAGTTACACGTTTTTACTCTTCTGACCCGTGGCATTTCTTATACTTCTTACCACTACCACACGGGCAGGGATCATTGCGCCCAATTTGCGGACCCTCATTGTGAACTGGACGAGCAGCTTGCTCCTCATCGCGGTTCGTATGAACATGTTGAGGCTCTTCAGGTGCTTGCTCCGTAACCTGTGGAGTCACTCTCATCAGGTAACGAATAGTATCCTCCTGAATTGAACTAATCATGCCTTGGAACATATCATAGGCTTCATGTTTATACTCAACCAGCGGATTCTTCTGTCCATAAGCACGAAGGCCAATTCCTTCACGCAGCATATCCATCGCGTCGAGGTGGTCCATCCATTTGTTATCCACAACTTGAAGCGTGACAGCACGTTCGATTTCACGCATGAGTGCTTCGCCAAATGCATTCTCACGTGCTTGGTAGTGGGCATGTGCTTGATCGAGAAGTAATTCAACCACTTCTTCTTTGTTCATGTTTATAATTTGATCTGCGGTAAGCTCATGATTTGGCAAGAAGATGTTATCTACATACTCGAGGAAGCTCGTCATATCCCACTCTTCTGGATAAGGACTTTGTGCACTAAACATTTCCACGGTATCTGTAACAACCTTATCCAACATTTCAAGAATGCTATCACGGAGATTCTCACCCATGAGAACCTGACGGCGTTGGGCATAGATAACTTCACGTTGTAGATTCATGACATCGTCATAATCTAGAACGTTCTTACGAATCTCGAAGTTCCTATTCTCTACACGACGCTGGGCCGTTTCAATGGAGCGGCTAATCATCCTAGAAGTAATCGGAATACTGTCATCCATACCCAGTTTATCCATGACTCCCATGATGTTCTCAGCACCGAAAAGGCGCATAAGATCATCTTCTAAAGAAATGAAGAACTGAGAAGATCCCGGGTCTCCCTGACGACCGGCACGACCGCGCAGCTGATTATCAATCCGGCGGGATTCATGACGCTCTGTTCCTATGATATGCAAACCGCCGAGAGAGGGTACCTCCTCACCGAGGATAATATCCGTCCCCCGTCCAGCCATGTTCGTCGCAATCGTGACCATACCCTTCAGGCCCGCTCCTGCGATAATCTCGGCCTCTTTCTCATGAAACTTCGCATTAAGGACTTGATGCGGAATTCCGCGCCGTTCGAGCATCCCACTTAAGCGCTCGGACTTTTCAACGGAAACTGTTCCTACTAGAATAGGTTGTCCCTTCTTATGGCGCTCAATAATCTCCTCGACAACCGCCTTGAATTTACCCTCTTCAGTCCGATAAACAACATCGGGGATATCCTCACGAATCATGGGCTTGTTCGTTGGAATCTCAACAACATCCAACTTATAGATTTTCTTGAACTCTGGTTCTTCGGTCATTGCTGTACCAGTCATACCTGAAAGTTTTTCGAACATCCGGAAGTAATTCTGGAAGGTAATCGTAGCGAGCGTCTGAGATTCTTTTTCAATCTTAACCTTTTCTTTTGCCTCAATGGCTTGGTGAAGGCCTTCACTGTAGCGACGTCCAAACATCAGCCGACCAGTAAACTCATCGACGATGATAACCTGACCATCTTTCACCACGTAATCCCTGTCGCGTTTAAATAGGCCATGAGCCTTGAGGGCTTGGTTCACATGGTGCGTCAGTTCGGTATGAATATCATCGTAGAGGTTCTCAACACCCATCATGGTTTCAATGCGACTAACCCCTTGCTCGGTGAGGGTAACCACTCGATCTTTTTCATTTACATTATAATCTTCCTCAGGCTTCAAACGAGGAATGACCATTGCCACTCGATAGTATAGCTCGGTAGGCTTGTCTGCCTCACCCGAAATAATCAAAGGAGTTCTTGCTTCATCAATCAAGATGGAATCGACTTCATCCACAATGGCAAAGTGAAGCTCTCGCTGAACAAGCCCATCAGGACGAGAAACCATGTTATCCCGAAGGTAATCAAAGCCGAATTCATTGTTTGTTCCATACGTAATATCAGCAGTATATCCATCATGCCTCTGAGTATAATTTAAGCCATGTACAATAAGTCCCACGGATAGCCCTAAGAACTGGTGGATTCGTCCCATCATCTCGCTGTCACGACGGGCAAGGTAATCGTTCACGGTAACAATATGAACACCTCTACCGGTTAATGCGTTCAAATAGGAGGGTAAAGTAGCAACAAGTGTTTTACCTTCACCTGTACGCATCTCAGCGATTCGTCCGTCATGGAGGACCATTCCGCCGATGAGCTGAACATCATAGTGCCTTTGGCCAATAACACGCCAAGAGGCCTCTCGTACGACTGCAAAGGCTTCGGGTAAAAGGCTTTCTAGACTTTCCCCATTTTCAAGACGTTGCTTGAATTCCTCGGTCTTAGCACGCAACTGATCATCAGTTAAGGCTTTAATCTCCGGTTCAAGTGAATTAATCACTTCAACCTTTTTTTGATATTTTTTAATCTCACGGGCGTTATCATCGAATAACTTATCTAAGAACCCCATTATTGATCCACCTTTCATCTGTCCAAGGGTATCACCTCATTTTAGCATCCTCACTTTAACGGCGCAACCCAATTCCACATTATGTCATGAGAAATCTCCTCTGATTTTATAAAAGAATGGTCCGCCTACGCGGACCATTCACACTTCAACTTATAAGCAACGATTTTCTATGCATAATTAAACTTCGGGTTCGAGCAACCCATAGTCTCCATTCTTCCGGCGATAAATCACGTTAATCTGGTTACTATCCATATTGGTAAAGGCAAAGAAATTATGTCCAATGAGATTCATCTGCATAATAGCTTCTTCAACAGACATCGGCTTAACCCCAAACTTCTTATTCCGTACAATTTCTTCTGTATCATCCTGAGCAACCACTGGATGCTCGGTCTCATGATCCTTAAGGACTTTGCTGCGCATCCGCTTGTTAATTCGGGTACGGTATTTATCAATCTGGCGTTCTAATTTCTCAATGACCATATCAATCGAAGCGTACATGTCATTGCTTTCTTCTTCTCCACGAAGGATAATCCCATGAATAGGTGCAGTTACCTCAACTCGATGACGACCTTCTTCAACTAACAGGGTTACTTTCACATCCATAAACTCATCGGAGTATTTTTCAAGCTTTCCTACTCTTTTTAAGACATACTCTTTCAGGGCATCGGTTACTTCCATTTGTTTACCGCGAATACTGATGTTCATAGTGAAACCCCCTTTTTATCTACTAAGATATAATATTCCCGCTTTAAGATAAAAATCCTTCCACATTTTTCTCCTCTCTTGAAGTTATTTTCCAGTAAGTAAAAAAAGAGAATCGTTGTAAATTATTACAACAATTCTCTTTTTTATACTCTATATGCCACTTGTAAATCTTGTAAGTCATTAAATCATCTTATATTTACATTAGAAGCTTGTTCCCCACGAGGCCCTTGAATGATGTCGAATTCAACATCCTGGCCTTCTTCAAGCGTACGGAAGCCGTCTCCCGAAATCGAGGAAAAATGCACAAAAATATCCGATCCGTGCTCCCCTTCGATAAATCCATACCCTTTTTGTTTACTAAACCACTTTACTTTACCCAACACTGAAAAACACCCTCCTTGATACTGGCCCCTCAGGAGGTTCTCTTTACGAAAACAATCCATATAAGCCTCTTATGGGAGGATAACCAATGTTTGGATATTCTAAACCCAATTATTACATTTTCCAAGCTCTTGCTTAGAGTATTTTACTCAAGAAAGCCTGAGTCCGAGGATTTTGAGGATTCCCGAAAAGATTTTCAGGAGCACCTTCCTCCATGATAACCCCTTCATCCATGAAGATAACACGATCGCCGACTTCACGGGCAAAACCCATCTCGTGAGTGACAACGACCATGGTCATACCCTCACGGGCGAGATCCTTCATAACCGCTAAAACTTCCCCGACCATTTCTGGATCAAGTGCAGAGGTTGGTTCATCGAAAAGCATAATCTTAGGCCTCATTGCCAAAGCACGTGCAATCGCAACCCGCTGTTGCTGTCCACCCGAGAGGCGATCGGGATATTCATTGGCTTTATCCGCCAGTCCAACCTTTTTAAGAAGCTCAAGGCCCATTGTTTCTGCTTCATTCTTATTAGTCTTACGGACAATCTCCGGAGCAAGGATAACATTTTGTAAGGCTGTCATATGGGGGAAAAGGTTAAACCGTTGGAAAACCATGCCCACTTCCCGCCGAATGGCATTCACATTCGTTTCGGAATTAAGGGGGATGCCATCCACGATAATCTCACCTTTGGTCGTCTCTTCAAGTTTATTGAGACACCGCAAAAACGTACTTTTCCCCGACCCACTCGGGCCAATGACTACGACAACTTCTTTTTCCTTGATATGGCAATCGATTCCTCTAAGAACTTCAAGCTTGCCAAAGTTCTTATGCAAATTCTTAACGTGAATCACTCTTACCAAGTCTCCTCTCTGTATAGTTTACGAATCGAGAAAGGATCAAGGTCATGACAAGGTAAAATAAGGCAACCTCCAAGTAAATCACGAAAGGCTGAACTGTCCGACCTACAATAATCTTTCCTGTATACATCAGATCCTCTAGTGCAATGATTGCGACAAGCGACGAATCCTTGAGTAAAGCGATAAACTCATTTCCCAATGGGGGAATAACCCTTTTAAAGGCTTGAGGAAGAATGATGTAACGCATAGCCTGTCCCTGTGTCATCCCTAAGGAACGTGCGGCCTCAGACTGTCCTCTATCTATAGACTGAATTCCCGACCGGAAAATCTCAGCAATATATGCTCCAGAGTTAAGCCCCATTGCCGAGATTCCAGCGATAAACTGATAATTGCCAGGTGTTTGAAAGCCTAAAAGCTGCGGTGCTGCAAAATAGACCATGAGGATTTGCACAAGAAGCGGTGTCCCTCTAAAAAAATCAATATAGGCGATAGCGAATCCACGAAATAACCGGTTACTCGATAACCGCATTAAAGAAATAAACAAGCCAATAACTATCCCTATGAGCACGGCCCCAGCTGTAAGTTCAAGGGTTATGACAGTTCCTTTTAACAAAGGTTTAAAACTTTCCGCCATTAGTTCCCAACGAAGTGTCCCCACGCCAAATCCTCCCTTTATTATAATCCGTTTTCCATTCTCGGTGTTCTTCCGATAATTATACATTTCATCGGAATTCTATTCAATATGCATGAAAACTATGTTCTATGAAGTTTGTCCTTGTTTTAGGTTTTTAATCGGATGTACAAAGATATAGGCGCCCAGAAATTTCTGAACGCCTAGCCCAATTTGCTTTAAAACTTGCTCACTTATTAGAATTGAGGGGCATCTTCATTAAACCACTTTTTATAAATTTCATTATACTTCCCTGAAGATTTAAGGTTTTTCAAAGAAGAATTTAATTTAGCTTGAAGATCGGAGTTGCCCTTTTTAACTGCAATCCCATAATACTCTTTGGGGAAGTCCCCTTTGATATATTCGATATTTGCATTTGGGTTTTGCTTAATAAAATATAGAACAACCGGAGAGTCAGCAACGACTGCGTCTAATCCACCATTGATGAGATCATTCATCGCATCCGGAATCGCCTCATACTTCTTAGGATTGATGTTCATCCCTTCCAAAACAGTCTGACCCGTCGTTGAATTCTGGACCCCGATACGCTTCCCTTTCAGGTCTTCAACACTCTTAATTGGAGAGCCTTTCTTAACAGCAATCAATTGAGTAGCCATTAGATATTTATCACTAAAGTCTAAACTTGCTTCACGTTCGGGGGTAATGGTCATAGCTGCAATTACAGCGTCATACTTACCCACTTGAAGCGAGGGCATCAACCCATCGAACGAGGAATTTTCAAACTGAGTGGTGTAACCCATATCAGTAGCAATCGCCTTAATTAAATCCACATCAAAACCAATCGGCTGATTTTGTGTATCCGTGAACTCAAATGGAGCAAAGGTCGGATCAGTTCCAATCTTGAGTACTTTAGCGCTATCTGTACCTCCACCAGTAGCCCCTTGGCCTGAAGTACTTGGAGTGCTTGAACTGCCACATCCTGTTAAAGCAAAAGTCAAAACTACAATAGCCGCTAATGGTTTTAACCATATTCTTTTCATGTTCTTTTCTCCTTTTACAATACTATTTCCACGTCTTCAACTTCCAAAAAACTATATTTATTTCTAAAAAGTATAAGTAATGGAACGGTAGTAATTATACATAGTAACGTAATATTATTCAACAGGTTTTTTTTAGCATGAACTTAGGGATGTATTCTATCGACCTATCTGGGAATGAAAAAAACGCCTAGCATAGCCAGGCGTATAGGACATTTTATCGTTATACAATTTAGCGAAAATTTTTTAGAATTTAGGTGCGTCTGTATTAAACCATTTCTTATAGATGTCGTTATATTTTCCATTTTCCTTGAACTTCTTTAACGACGCATTGAATTTATCCGCTAAATCTTTGTTACCCATTTTGAAGGCAATTCCAAAGTATTCTTTCGGGAAGTTTCCAGAAACCGCTACAATATTTTTATCTGGATTTTGCTTGATGTAATAAAGGAGAGTCGGGGAGTCAGCCACCACAGCTTCAGACCCACCATTAATCATGTCATTGATTGCATCGCCTACAGTTTCAAACTTCTTAGGATTGTTTCCTATGCCTTCGACTGCGATCTGACCTGTTGTTCCTTGCTGAACAGCTACTTTTTTCCCCTTTAAGTCCGCCTCAGATTTAATGCTTGAACCTTTAATTACAGCGATGTACTGTGCGGATTCAAAATACTTGTCACTGAAAAGAACTGATTTTGAACGCTCATCAGTAATCGTCATTGCAGAGGCGATAGCATCAAATTTCCCACTACCTAAAGACGCAATCAAACCATCGAAAGCGGCAGTCTCAAATTTAACGGTGTAACCCATGTCTTTACCAATCTCTGTCATCAAATCTACATCAAAACCCGTTGGCTTCTGATTTGTATCCATAAATTCGAAGGGTGCATAAGCGATATCCGCTCCAACCTTTAATACCTTCTCGGCAGGTGCTCCCCCACCCGTTGCAGCATTCCCTGCAGGAGCAGCAGCTTGCTGACCTCCACAACCCGTAAGGGCAAGTAACCCCATCATAACAACAGTAACGATTCCAGTGCGAAATAGCTTTTTCATCTATCCTACATCTCCCTTTTTTCTCAAATTCTTTTTTATTTTCTCCATTTAGCAATCCTTCAACCAACCGGATGTTTATTATTATACATATACATGCAACTTTATGCAATACCCTTGCATAAAATTTTCGTATTCCCTTATCAATTAAATAATAAAAGAGCACTGGGAAAATCCCAATGCTCTCTCTTATATTCTCGTTTAAAAGTTTAGCGAGCTACACGATGGTTTTGGTAGCAATCGCGGCAATAAACGGGACGATCTGAAGTTGGTTGGAATGGAACTTGGGTCTCTACGCCGCACTCTGCACATACAACAGTGTACATTTCGCGCTGACGGGGCTCAGCATTGTTCCGGCTTGTTTTGCGAGCATTACGGCAATCTCTGCAACGCTGTGGCTCGTTCTCGAAACCTTTTTCAGCATAGAATTCTTGCTCTCCCACCGTGAAAGTAAAGGTGGTTCCGCAGTCTTTGCATACTAGTTCTTTGTCTTGAAACGCCATGAAGAAAATCCCCCATACATAAAAAATAGTAACAGACTCTCGCCTATCCGTTCCCTATTATACCATTTATTGATTACACTGAACAGCCCTAATTTGAGCCCTTTTCGATTCCCGCAGCCAAGGTCAGGCCGAATAACTCACGTGCTCCTCTCTGTCTAAGTTCTGAGGCGCAGGCCTCCAGGGTTGCACCCGTAGTCGTAACATCATCCACAATCCAAATTCTTGCACCGTGGATCAACCGGGCATCTTTGAGTGCGGTCACCTTAAAAGCTCCATTAAGATTATGCAACCTCTCGCTACGACTTAACCCAACTTGGGGAACAGTCAGCCCTGTCCGTTCTAACGCTTCTATTAGTGGAATCCCCAGTTCCCAATGAAGGAGAGAGGCAATCCCTGTTGCTTGATTGAAGCCGCGTTCCGCCAACCGTTCTTGGGGCATGGGAACGGGGACTAAAAAATCAGGAGGTGGAAGCTTCTTAATGGTCCAATCCGCTAAGGGTTGCGCTATCCTTTTAAGCCGATAGGGCTGGGATTTAAACTTCACTGCTTGAATATACTCCCGCCATGCCCCAGTATAGTGTCCCCAGGCAACAACCTTGTCAAGTCCCTTTGGGCCACGACCCTCTTGGCAATCCTTACATTCAATATGGTCCTGTGGGATTAACTTCCCACAGTGGACACAGCGGCCTAGCTCTGGATGGAAGTAGCTCTGCTCGCAGAGTGGGCAGATTTCTTTGCCCTCTGTGATTCGTGTGTCGCAGAGGAGACAGGTTCTCTGCTTCTCGTATAGGAGGGATTGGGCAAGCTCTTTAAGGTTGTTCCAGAGGGTAGGGGTACGGGTAAGGGGCATTTAGTGGCCTCCTTTCTTAACTTAAGAGTTTGCAAGTATTCAATCGATTAACCCCTGCTCAAGCGCCAGCGCATTCTGCTCCTTAATCCAGCGAATAGCCTTATCAATTCCCGCTGTCTTTTTCTTAGCGAGAAAGAGCACCCTGCCCTCAGGATTTTCTTGGGTCCTGCCCACTCTTCCTGCCATTTGTACCAAGGCTCTTTCATCAAAAATCTCATGATCCGCTGCGAGGACTATAACTTGGGCATCAGGAACCGTTACGCCTCGTTCGAGAATAGAAGTGCTTACGAAAATATGAAAGTTCTTCTTCCTTAGTCCTTCAATCTTTTCCTTCCGCTGGGGATCTGAACTATAGCTCCCCGAGACTCCCCAATGGGGGAACTCCTTACTTAAAAGGTCAACTAAGGGATTAACCCAGGATATTAACGGAACAAAGAGAAGGATGGGGCCTGATCGGACTAAATCATTAATCTCGCGAGCTAATAGTGCGCTTTCGGTCCCTTTTCTGAAGGGTTTTGCTGGATCAAAGCTCCAGGAAAACTTAAGCCATTCCGGAATCGGGAGAGCCTTTCGATGATGACGGGCCGGAAGACGGATGATTCTCGTTCTCCCTTGCCTTACTTTTTCCAGGCTCTCTGGGGACGGAGTTGCTGTGAGATAGACTATTTTCCCTGAGGGTTTTAAGGCTTGCTTAAGACCCCATATTAAGGCGGAATTTCCGTGGTAGGGAAAGGCATCCATCTCATCCAGGAAAATAAGGTCAAAGGCCTTAAAAAAACGCAGAACTTGGTGTGTCGTTGCAAGTACGAATTTTGCCGGGGCAAAGCGTTCTGGGCTTGTCCCGGTTAAGACGCTTAGATTTAGGCCAGGAAAATCTCTCTCAAGTCTCGGTGCAACATCAAGGACTACATCTTGGCGCGGAGCTGCAAATAAGACTTTTTGCCCCTGATTCAGGGCCCAAGCTGCCGCAGGAAAACACACCTCCGTTTTTCCCGCCCCACAGGCTGCCCAGAGTAAGACATCTTCATTCTTTTCACTTATTGAAACACCTTTTGAGACATATTCTAATACCTTTTGACTTGCCTGTTTTTGTGCTGAGCTAAGTTCCCAGTGCGGAGAAAAAACAATTGCTTCACCTCTACACTTCGAATCAACCACACTCCTAGTGGGGCTCGCACTATCCAATGGCTCGCGTTCCCAAGAACTGCTTCGACTTGATTGACATCGGTAGAGCACTTGAAGCGAGCTCAAGGCACCTAAGGAAGCACAGGAGGGGCAGGTTCCTGCTACCCCATAAATACTTGGCCATTCCTCGATAAGAATCTCTCCGCAGCGCCCACAGCACCAGTTACTTCCTTCCTTGAGTACAGCAGGAATCCATTCTGCGTTGCCAAGCTGAACTTGCTTCTCGCAGAATTCAATAACTTCCGAAAAGGTGAGTCCGCTCTCGTTTCCTAATCTTTGCAGATCAATTTCAGAGAGTTGTCTGCCCTCTGTACGTCTTATCAATTCCTCCTCTTTCGGGGTTGATTTTTTACCCTTCTCCTTTATGCTATAACCATCACGAAAAAGTGCAGTGTTGTTTAAATGCTCCCATCGCCAATTCTGGGCGGATAATCCGGGGACCTTCTGCAATGCCTTAAGTATATTGCTGCCTATTTCCTGCTTCCCTTGAGGCTTAATCGTCTTAAGAACACGCTGCGCCAATGCCAGCGGTATTCCTGGTAATAAAACCTCATAGTTCTCCCCGTGCCTATCTCCTTCAAGGATTGGGGAAATATAAGACTCCCCTTCACTCGTGCACATGATATAGAAAAGCATCGAATCCCCCATCCCCTGTTCATGGATGTAATGATAAAAAAGGTTTTAGAGGGTACTAGGGAACGGTCTTGGCCGCTCCGGTTAATCTCTTTAGAATCTTCTTCTTTATTCTTCAAATATCCTTCCGAGTGCTCCCTTTTCAAGAGATTTCCCTCTACCCTCTTGTTCTAGGGCATCTTATATTGATTAGTCAAAAATAGAAGCACCCGAAATTCCTAAATCTTTTTCAGATTTTCGGGCATCCTAATTAACGTTCCAGTTAAAAAGCTTGTCCACTAAAACAAAGGAGGAGTGCAAATTGTTGAAGAAGTTTGCTGTAAGTTTACTGACCTTAGCCTTTCTAACCTTAGGTGCTGGTTCTGCCTTTGGTGCAACTACACCCGACCCTGCCAAATTACAGGAACTCAAAGCTTTACACCAACAAATGTATGAGCTACGGGTGCAGATGATTAACAAAAAGGTCGAGGCTGGCCTTATCGACGAAGGAAAGGCCGCTAAGATCAAAGAGTCAATGGAAACCCACAAGAAAAAGGCTGACGAAGATATGGCTAATGGTAAGTCTGACTTTTGGGAGAAGCACGGTAGGGATTGCAATAAGAAACTTAAAAGCAATCTTGAGCCCGCTCCTGCCAAATAACCTTCACAAGCACAGACTAACTTTGGAAAACTGTACACCTGTTTTTTAACTGGAATATGCCACCGAATCCCCCAGCCATGGCTGGGGGATTCTCTTTATTATTTAGCTTCACACTCTATTCTGCCTCACACTCTAAAGTTTCACTAATATGCCAAGTAAATTCAGAAAAGGCGCGGTTCAGACAAGTAATATAGCGTGTTTCCTCGTCCGAGAACGAGCTACTCTGTCCTTCTATTTCTATCTCTACATGAACTGGAACCCCAAATTCTAGCTCAAGCTTTGGCAAAAGGCGTCTTATGGAATAAGCCAATTGTTCTTGCTCCAGAATCGAGCTCTTAATCACAAATCGTACGATGGCCTGGGAAAGATACCATTTCTTCTTCCAAGCTTGGATTTTCTCTTCTAATGCTGTTGGGATTGCCCATTCCCAAGAATCAGCAAGTATCCAAAGCATGGCCACGACGGCTCCTAAACCTGTCAGCTGTAAACCCATGTTCTCCCCCCCTAACCTTAGACTATGTCAGGGGTTAACGAAGGGTATTTTGTCTCTTCCTTGCATACTCCGCTAAAAGCAAATTATACTCCGAAGGTTGAAATTCCTCAGCCGCAGGCCACAGTACTTTCTCAAAGTCACTAATTTGACGAATAGAACCTATTTGATCGGGAACCTTTTCAACCCAGCGATAGAGCTCCGCCGCCTCACCTAAGTCACTCTCCTTACGCTTTTCTGCTTCTTCAAGCACAATCCCTTGAGCCCATTCATACGTGCGCAAGTTAAACTTCTCCCAGGCTAGAATGTTCTCTATCGCTACTAAACCGTTACTACCCTTCTGCTCAACTTCGAGGCGTGCAGCCTCCTGGCTCGTTTTCGGTTGAATTGAATTGCCCTGTTCAATCCACTGGGGATGTAAAGCCAGAGTAAGGAGCAGAAACCCGATTCCCCCAAAAAGCACAATCGGCAAGATATCGATTTTCCTTGTTACATGATACCCTTGATACTGTGTATAGTAAGATTCAAGGGCAAAGCCACTTTCTCCCCAGCTCATTTTCTGATGCGCAGAAGAAGAAAGTATTCCGAAAAGGGTCCAGAATAACAGGCCTAGAGCGCCAAATAAATAATCCGTATCCAGAAGAGCGTGTACCATTAAAAAAAGAAGTGCGCTAAACCCTCTGATAAAGGTCAAATCTTCCTCACGGCTTTTGCGTAATATCCTTAGTGCTTTGCCACCTAAGCCAAGTAAAACCCACAAAACCCATCCCCCAGCAAAGACGGCCCCTAGCAAACCTTGATGAAGTAAAATGCGAATTCCCAGTGAATGGGGATCTGTCGTCCAATAGGGGATATCTTGGACAAGTGGAAAAGCAAACCAGCCACCAGCCTTTGGCAACCCCTTATTGAGGATTGCAAGGTGTACTCCATCACGAAAATATAGAAGACGTTCCCCTAGGGAGGTAGAAATCCCCCAGTTCAACACGTGCTCAACCGCTTGTTGATTCCAGCGAAGGGTAAGCAGTATCCCAAGACACAGTAGAAGAATAAGAAGGATACCCTCTTTATTTCTTTTAATGGTGCCTAATCTCTTTGCATTACCCTTTGCCAAGACCTTTAATTTTCTTGAAGACCCTTTAGATGACTTCTGAAAATTACTTTTCCCTGTTTTATGATTCAGTTTTTTCCGAGCCCCAAATAATAAGACTTCTCGACATATCCAGACCACTAAAAACATCCCTATCGCTGCTCTAGAGCCGGTATTAAGCAGGGAGGTAAACATCAGGGCGCGCATCCATTTCGACCGAGGCCTTAAAAGAAGTACAGCAGCAGAATAGGCTGCTAAAGCGTTAGGATACCCAAAGAATGAGGAAAGACGCCCATCAACCAGGGGAATAACCCCCGGCCATATCTGGCTAAGAGCTGGAATCCAAGCCACAATCGCGATCAAAACTCCTAACCCTTCAATCCAGTGTAAAACATATTGGCCCTGCTCTTCTATCAGCGTGGAGGATACACGATAAACCATCCATAAGGTGAACCATCGAATGGCATCCAACCAGCCTTCGCTTACTTTTATCGGGTCCAGCAGCCCTATAAGCGAAAGCGCAATAAGCCCGATGAATAAACCATCAGTAATTGACATTCGAAAGGCCTTGGAATCTTTAACGATCAAAGCACTTAATAAAGCCATCCCTGCGCCTAAAAGCAACCATTCCCGTGGATAAAACGTTCCGTGCACAAGAACACTCAGAGTTAAGAAAAAAACCAGGGTTCGCACTTTGCTCTCCCTGGTTGTCTTACTTCTTTGTAAAGTTGTCCCAATCATCGGGCTTTCCTTACCCTTCTTGTTTGGGGCCTATTGCAAATTTAAGAATTCCGTCGGCGACCAAATCCTCTCCGACATAAGCCTTCCCTTGCGCTACCCCGATTCCACGTTTGAGCTTTTGAAGTTCAACTTCTAGACGAAGCTGATCTCCAGGCACAACTTGCTTCCGAAAGCGCACTTCCTCAAGCGCGGCAAATAACGCGATATGTCCAGCATACTCTGGCAATTTAAGCAGTACTACCGCTCCCACCTGGGCTAACGCCTCCATGATTAGGACACCAGGCATTACCGGATAACCCGGAAAATGCCCTTGAAAGAAAGGCTCATTTCCGGAGACATTTTTTAATCCTACGGCACGTTTGCCTTCTTCCAATTCAAGAATTCGATCCACTAATAAAAAGGGGTACCGATGAGGGATGATTTTCTGAATCTCCTTGCTGTCGAGCATGATTATGGCCTCCTCAATGTATCACTTGAATGTTTTCATACTTTTCCCTATTATGAGAACTAGATGGAAAGATAACAAATCCCATAAGACTAACCTATGCTTTCTCTAAAAACCTTAGAACAAACGAACAAACTTTTCCTTTTTGGTACCTAGTCCTAATTTCATCTCTATTTAGTATACCCGAGTTTGAGCAAGAAGGGAAGAAAACGCCGTGAAAACCCACAATATTTTACAACTTATTGGTGGAGGAGAAATTGGGGGAGCTGAGCAGCACGTCTTAACCCTTCTCAAGGAAATTGATTCCGAGCATTTTTCTATGATCTCTGGCTGCCTCGTCGATGGTCCCTTTGCCAGACTCACTCAAGAAAAGGCAATCCCCACTCTCCGTTTCCCGATGAAGCATTCGCTAGATTTCTCGCCTCTCCCCCATCTCGTAAGGGAAGTGCGAGGTCAAGATATTTCTCTCATTCATACCCATGGTTCACGTGCTAATCTTCTTGGACGTCTCGCGGGACGCTGGCTAAAAGTCCCCGTAGTAAGTACTGTCCACAGTTCCCTAAGACAGGACTATCTCTCACCCAGAGCCGCCCTCCTAGCACTTGGGTTAGACCGCTTAACCCTACCATTTACCTCCGGCCTTATAACAGTTTCCGAGGCCCTTGCGCACGAAGTGGCTAGCCGTGGAGGGGAAAACATACGAACTATTTATAATGGAATCCAACCCCTACCTCATTTCGAGGAGCCTCACTTTCGCGAGAACTTGAGACAAACTTTTCGGCTGAAATGGGGAATCCCCTCTGATGCTCTCGTTCTCGGTAGTATTGCTCGTTTGCACCCCACTAAAGGTCTCACGTATCTCATTGAAGCTGCGAAACGACTCCAAGTGCATTTTCCCAAAGTACACGTACTCATTGTCGGAGAAGGCCCCCAACGCTCAGAACTTGAAGCTCAATTTAAGTCCACGGGTCTTCCTTATTCTCTCGTGGGTTTTCTGCCCGATGCCTATCAAGTTCTTCCTGCCATGGATCTCTTCGTTCTCCCTTCGGTAAGTGAAGGGATGGGACTTGTTCTTCTAGAAGCGATGCAAGCTCGTATACCCATCGTTGCCAGTCATGTAGGAGGCATCCCCGAGGTCATCCGTGACGGGGAGGATGGACTACTCATCCCTCCGATGAATCCAGAGGCCCTCGCTGAGTCATGCTTACGAATCCTACAAAATTCAGTACTCTCGGAAAGAATCACCGAGTCCGGAGCGAAACGGTGGCAAGAGTTCAGCGTTAAGGAAATGATAAGACAAACGCAAGCCTTTTATCTAGAACTCCTGCAGGATAAAACAAGGCCTTAAACAAGGCCTTCAAGATGCAAAAACCGCCCCTTGCAGTTCACTCTACAAGGGGCGGTTTTCTATTCCTAATCCATTGAGATTATTTCCTTTTAACTTACCAATCTTAGTTGTGATTGTTCCTGTCTTTGTTATTATCGTTGTCTTTAGAGCTATTATCTTTGTCATTATTCTTCGTATTACTTTTGTCTCCATCTTTGTCTTTATATTTACTTTTATCGTACCCACTCTGATTTTTCCCACGACTAGAATCCCAATCATAATTAAAAGACTGACCCGGAAAGCTAACCGTATTCTTTTTATCCCGTGCCTTATTCTCATTATTCTTGGGGTCATCTTTCCCAAGCTCACCAGTAGGCTGAGACACTTTCGGTTCAGGGTCTTGGCCATTTTCCACTTTAGGATCTACGCTAGCCGGAAGAGATTTAATTGTATTTAGCTTAACTTTTGTCTCTTTTTTCATCTGTTCTTGAATCTCAGTCTTTTCAAGCAGACGGACACGCTCATCTGTTTTCTTAATAGCTTCAGGCTGGATTTTGAATCCTGCCCTTTCCGCTGTATTCACCAAGGCGTACTCCCCTAGCGTTAGCCCAGTTTCCTGCGCCTGAACTTTTTCTTCAGCCGTCAAATTATAGACAGCGACTTGAGGGGAAACTCCCTTTTCTTTTGCCGACCCTTCAACTTGTTTCGTTATCTCGTCCGCATTTATTTCATCCGGTGAAATATTTTGCTCTGACTTCATTGGCGAATATCCAACGAGAATCCAAGGATGCTCAGAATTTAAATAGTGTAAATTTACGGACTGCTCAACAATTCGCGAAAGCGCTTTCTCCCATGGCTCTCCCTTAAGCGAAAGTCCTGAGAGAAGTTGTTCAGCATCGGGGTTGAGAGATTCCAGTCCAAGTACTCTTCCCTTTTGATCTAGGGTTAGCTGAAGACTGGGATTAATATCCATCGAAAGCATAGCGACTGCGGTCCTTGGTTGAAAAGCATTCCAGCCAAAGACTCCCATGAATACCATAAGGAAAATTGCAGCAACGCTTGCTCCAATCCGCCAGATCGGTGTTTTTTGTACCGCTGGAATTTGAATCTCCTCTCCAACTTCCACGGCGCCTTTATAGCGAAGCTTCTGAAACGCTCCATCCGTAGAAAGTACCGTTAACTGTGTCCCATTTTTCTCTAGGACAACAGCTCTTAACTGGCTCATCTCTCACCCCCCCTTCCCTCTAGGAAGTACATATTCCCTTAGATAAATATAATCATGCTGATTCGCAATAAGTAAAGCCACGGCTAAAATAAACCTTCTTCCCCGCTCGAGAACTTTGGGGTGAACTTGTGTTTTCAACGTTAATGCTTGCATGGGAAGTTTCCCCGTCTTTTCGACTTGAACCCATAGCTCCTTATCCTTAGCGAGGGTACGAGCAACCCTTAAAAGTGTTTCACGTGTATCTCGATGTTTTGGTGAGACCTCGACCAGGGCTTGAAAGGATAACCCATATTTTTCGAGAGTCTTAGCGAATTCCTGAATTTCGCTCGCTCTTTCTTGGTTCTGTTGTCGTTCTCTGAACTCATGAACTCCCACGTGAATCTCTACAGCTTGCCCTACCTCTTCCTGGTCCATGGGCAAGGCTTCTCGCAAACGCTGCTTTCGATAATAATCAATCAATCGACGTTTGATCAGAAGTCGAGCATAGGCGAGAAAGGGCACTCCGCGATCTTCTTCATAGTGTCCAATGGCTTCATTAAACGCAATTAAGGCCTCAGATAACTCCTCGTCCCTGCCCCATTCCAAGGTGCGATGGCACGTCTGGATGGAGACATGACGAATAAAAGGCTGGGATTCCTGCAAGAAGTCCTCCCTGGCCTGTGGATCGAGCGTAATCTTCTCCCAGGACCATTTGAATTCCCACTCAGGCATTTTCCAACCTCCCATTCCTTAGTACGATTTAAGGTGTAGCGTTTTGGTGGGTCTTGGTGGTTTTTTCTGATGGTGAATATTATCTCGCCTTCCGAGACCTGACCTGCTCCTTACTCGAACGAATCACAGCCCAGGCGAAACGGGGCAAGACAAGTTGGCGCCCAAACCGCTGCGGCTGCTTTATGAGACGAAAGAGCCACTCGAGATGAAACTCCTGCACCCACTTGGGAGCGCGCTTGTTAAGTCCTGCAAGCGCATCGAAGCTACCTCCGACCCCGATACTAACCGTTGCTAAATCCAAGTGGGAGAACAGCCAGAATTCCTGCCGGGGAGCACCTAAGCCAAGGAGAAGTATATCCGGTTTAAAGTTGCGGATTTTCTCTAGCAATGCAGGTTCCTCTTCGCGGCTAAAATAGCCATGCTCCGCCTGCCAGACAAAACCCGGATGTTTTTCTTCAACTTTTTGGGCAGCAAGCTCGGCGACCCCTGGCTTACTCCCTAAAAGAAATATCCGCCAGCCCTTTTCTGCGGCCACAGGAAATAACGCTTCCACAAGATCAATTCCGGTGACCCGCTCTGCAACGGGATAACCTAACCGATTCGCTGCCCACACTACTCCGACCCCATCTGGGGTAACAATCTTAGCAGAATTTATCAATTGCTTGAGCCGAGCATCCTTACCCGTTGCATAAATCAACTCGGGGTTTGCTGTAACCACTTGGATGTTCTGATGATTCTCAATGGCCTCTTGAATTTTGGTAACCGTTTGTTGCATGGATTCTCTGTCAATCTTTACCCCGAGTATATCAACTCTCACTATTGTCCCTCCACATCAATCTCCATTAGCACTATTTTTCGCAATAGAGCTTGACCGTCTTCCTGAAATTTTGTCTTCGGGCAAAAAAGAAAGAAACCGAGGCGGGTGCTCATCACGGCATTTTCAACCGGAAATCAGCCTCTTTCCTCGGGCCTATTAATGACTACCATTTGAAATCATGAACTCAATATAACGATAAAACCTAAAAGCTATGCTCTAATACTTTTCCTGTTCCTAAGGCAACACAGGAAATAGGGTCATCTGCAAGAGTTACAGGCAGTCCTGTCTCTCTTGAAATCCGGGTATCAAAACCATAAACAAGTGATCCGCCACCCGTCATGACAATCCCTTTATTCAAAATATCTGCAGAAAGCTCAGGCGGCGTCCGCTCTAGAACTTCCTTGACTGCTCCCACAATCGCCTCGATAGATTCTTCGAGGGCAACATAACATTCCTTAGAATTCACATTAATCGTTTTAGGAAGTCCAGTGACGAGGTCTCTACCGCGCACATCAATCTCGGCATGATCAGGGCGCCCCTCAGGAACGGCAGAGCCAACGGCTATCTTAACTTCTTCAGCCGTTCTTTCACCAATCATTAAATTGTATTCACGGCGAATATGCCGGATAATCGCTTCATCAAATTTATCTCCACCTACACGCAAGCTACGCTTGGTTACGATTCCTTCCAGAGAAAGCACGGCAATATCCGAAGTCCCTCCCCCGATATCCACGACCATGTTCCCTGTCGGCCCCGCAATATCAAGCCCTGCTCCTAAAGCCGCTGCATAGGGTTCTTCAATAACCCTAACATGCTTAGCCCCAGCTTGGTAAGCTGCCTGCTTCACAGCACGCTCCTCAACCTCTGTGACTCCAGAAGGGATACAGACGACAACGCGGGTCTTGAAGAAGGGCCAGCGCTTCGCTCCAGCCTTTTCTAAAAAGTATTTCAGCATAAGTTCAGTGGTCTGGTAATCTGCGATAACACCATCCCGCATTGGGCGAACCGCGACGATATTCCCCGGAGTTCTTCCCAGCATCATACGGGCATCTTCTCCGACAGCAATCCGTTTATTGGTATTCTTATCTATTGCAACAACGGAAGGTTCGTGGAGAACAATTCCTTTCCCTTTGACATAGACCAAGACGCTTGCCGTTCCTAAATCAATTCCTAATTCAATCCCGAACATTCGTAGAGGTGCCCCTTTCTTTTCCACTGGCTTGTCCATCTTTCAAAAACACGACTCGCCTATTTCTTTCAGTGTCCTGAAATACCAGTACGACTTAATCCTCATAAAGCAAAAGTACAATCTCCCCTAAGGGAGATTATACATAATATACCACATTCTTTTATTCGCTAAAAGAAGACTAATTCCTTTAAGTATTTACCTTTTTCTAAAGAAAACTTGCCTTGTGCTCGAAAGACCCAATGAATCTTTCGCACTTGTTAGTTTGCGAAGACAAAAGCCTCGATAAGTCACAGTGCGACTTATCGCGCTCTGGCTGCCTGTTGCACTTAGATTTATACTTCCCGCTATGGGAAAAAATAACCTTATCTCTAATTATCCTGATATTTTTTCCGTGTCGCCTCTCCACCCCGAATATGACGCTCTGCTTTATTACTCTCAAGAATCTGCTTAACCTCCATCGCGAGCTTCTCATTAATCAGGGGCAACCGTTCTGTCACATCTTTGTGCACTGTACTCTTAGACACCCCGAAAATGTCAGCTGTTTGCCGAACTGTGGCGCTCGATTCCATAATGTAATTCCCAATATCGAGTACCCGCTTGCGAATATATTCCTGCACGCTGAGCCCTCCTTCTATTCCAGAATTTTATACAAATATATGCATGGCAATGAAAAAAAGACATCCCGGAAAGGATGTCCTTTGTTGGTAAATTATGTGTATCACTTAGCTACATTCTCTACCTATACAGAATTTAAAGATTTATCAATCCATCCAACTTTTTGCTCTTTTTTTACGTTAAATATGTATGAGAGTTCTCCAATAACGAATACTAAAGCCTATACTTTAATGTTTTTCAAAGGAGGTTCTCAAGTGGCAAAAAAAATGAAAACGATGGATGCAAACCAAGCTGCAGCCGAGGCATCTTATGCTCTGACTGAGGTGGCAACCATCTTCCCAATCACACCCTCTTCTCCAATGGCTGAGGCCGTGGATGAATGGTCAGCCCATAATAATAAGAATATCTTTGATCAGCCCGTTAAAGTTGTTGAGATGGAGTCTGAAGCTGGTGCAGCGGCAGCCGTCCATGGATCACTCCAAGCTGGAGCTCTCACAACCACTTACACGGCTTCTCAAGGTTTATTACTCATGATTCCTGAGATGTATAAGATGGCTGGAAACCTCGTCCCTGCTGTCTTCCACGTTAGTGCACGTGGCTTAGGAACGCATGCCCTTTCTATTTTCGGAGACCATGCAGATATCAATGCTTGCCGACCAACCGGCTTTGCCTTACTTTGTTCCAATGATGTTCAAGAAGCAATGGATTTAGGCTATGTAGCTCATCTCGCAGCTATTAAATCTCGGGTACCCTTTGTGCATTTTTTTGATGGATTTAGAACCTCTCACGAAGTCCAAAAGATAGAAGTCACACCAGCTGAAGAGATCGCTAAGATAGTAGATTACGAAAAAATTCAGGAGTTTAGAGATAATGCCCTTAATCCTAACCATCCTGTTCTACGCGGTTCGGCTCAAAACCCGGATATTTATTTCCAAGGACGTGAGGTTTCAAACCCCTTCTATGAGGCCATACCCGACACAATAGAAGACTATATGAAAGAGTTCAAGAAAATATCTGGACGTGAATATCATCCCTTCCAATATTACGGTGATCCTGAGGCTGAAAATATCATCGTTGCTATGGGATCTGTTTGCAATACGATTGAAGAAACCATCGACTTTTTAAGTCAAAGAGGAGAAAAGCTTGGATTGATTAAGGTTCACCTTTATCGTCCTTTCTGTTCCAAATATTTCTTCGATGTTCTGCCCAAGTCCATAAAGAAAATTGCCGTACTCGACCGAACAAAGGAGCCTGGCTCAGCAGGGGAACCCCTTTATCTTGATATCATCCAGACCTTTAACCACGAAGAAAAACGACCCATCATTGTCGGTGGGCGTTATGGCTTAGGTTCGAAGGATACCACTCCTTCACAGATTTTGGCTGTTTATAAGAATCTTAAGCAAACTCAACCTAAGGATCGCTTCACTATTGGAATTGTTGACGATGTGACTCATCACTCTTTACCAGAAGAAGAGATTATTGATGCTTCTCCAGAAGGCACCATTCGCTGTAAGTTCTGGGGACTTGGTTCCGATGGAACCGTTGGTGCAAATAAAAGTGCCATTAAAATTATCGGAGATAATACAGACCTGAGTGTCCAAGGTTACTTTGAATATGATAGTAAGAAATCCGGCGGGACCACAATCTCTCACTTAAGGTTTGGTAAGAAGCCTATCAAGTCCTCTTACCTTGTCTTCGATGCTGACTACATTGCTTGTCACAATAAATCATTTATCTATAATTACGACCTACTCAAAGGCTTGAAAAAAGGCGGAACCTTTGTTCTGAATTGTCCTTGGCGCCCCGATGAGCTAGAAGACCATCTTCCAGCTTTTCTTAAACGCTATATCGCAAAGAATAATATTGATTTCTATACGATTGATGCGATATCCATCGCTGGAGAGATTGGGCTTGGCGGACGGATTAATATGGTCATGCAAGCCGCTTTCTTTAAGCTAGCTGAGGTTATCCCTGTGGACGACGCGATACGTTATTTAAAAGAGTCCATCCAAAAAGTCTATGGCAAGAAGGGCACCAATATCGTTGAAATGAACTACAAAGCCGTTGATCGTGGCATTGAGGCTTTACATAAAGTTCAAATTCCTTCTTCTTGGGCTGATGTACCCGACGAGAATATGCCGATAAAGGATGAACCCGAGTTCGTTAAAAACATTCAACGACGTATGGCCCGACATGAAGGGGATGAGCTTCCTACAAGTGCCTTTGTCGGTATGGAGGATGGCACCTTCCCTCTGGGTACAACGAAGTATGAAAAACGAGGAATTGCTGTTTATATTCCTGAATGGCAGATTGATAAATGCATTCAATGTAACCAATGTTCCTATATCTGTCCCCATGCAACAATCCGTCCTTTCCTCTTGGACGAGGATGAATATGCCAAAGCTCCGGATACCTTTAAAACAAAGAAACCAACCGCTAAGAAATTGGAAGGTTATCATTACCGTATTCAGGTTGCACCTTTGGATTGTACTGGCTGCGCTAACTGTGCAGATATCTGCCCTGCACCAGGGAAGGCTCTCGTCATGAAGCCTGCCGACCACGAAATCGAGATGGAATCGGAAAATTGGGAATTCGCGATGACAGTCACAGAAAAGCGTGACCTCATGGATGTGAAAACCCTCGTTGGCAGCCAATATGCAAGACCCTTACTCGAGTTCAATGGGGCTTGTCCGGGGTGTGGAGAGACACCTTATGCCAAACTCATTACCCAATTGTATGGTGACCGCATGATTATCGCGAATGCCACAGGTTGTTCTTCCATTTGGGGAGGCAGTGCACCTTCTGTCCCCTATACCGTAAATGCCGATGGCAGAGGGCCTGCGTGGATGAATCCGCTCTTCGAAGATAATGCCCAGTTTGGTTATGGCATTTATCTAGGGTCTAAACAAATTCGAGAAAAAATTGCACAACTTATGAATCAATGCCTTGAAAGTTCAATTAGCGAAGACCTGAAACAGGCTTTCCGTGAATGGTTAGATAACTTCGATGATGGTGAAGGTTCCGAGAAAGCCAGTGCCAAAGTGCTTTCTATCATGAAGAGCGAAGACATCTCCGGAAACCCACTCTTGTCAGAAATTATGGCAAGAAAGGATTATCTCATTAAACCCTCAGTCTGGATCTTTGGAGGAGACGGTTTTGCCTACGATATTGGGTATAATGGAATCGACCACGTCCTTGCAAGTGGTGATGACATCAATATCTTTATCATGGATACAGAAGTATACTCAAATACGGGAGGGCAAGCCTCAAAAGCAACCCAGACTGCCGCTATCGCTAAATTCGCAGCTGGTGGCAAGAAAATCCGAAAAAAAGACCTTGGATTGATTTCAACTACGTATGGTTACATCTACGTTGCCCAGATCGCTATGGGAGCCAACATGAATCAAACCATTAAAGCGATTACTGAAGCCGAAAGTTATAAAGGACCGTCAATAGTCATCGCTTATGCTTCATGTATTAACCATGGTATTAAGTCTGGTATGGGTACAAGCATATTTGAAATGAAAAAGGCCGTAGACGCTGGTTATTGGCATCTCTGGCGCCATGATCCCCGTCTTAAAGAGCAAGGGAAAAATCCTTTCATCCTCGACTCTAAAGAGCCAACAGGTTCCTTCCAAGATTTCTTAAAGGGCGAGATTCGCTATTCCTCACTAAAAACCGTTTTTCCAGAAATTGCAGATGAAATGTTTGCAACCGCTGAAGAGCATGCCCGTGATAAATATAAGACCCTGAAGCGCATGGCTGAGATGCAATATTAGTCAACTATAAAGGAGGAAATTCCATGACGGAAAATAGGTCTAAAGAAAAGTTCATGGCTAACCCCATCGAAAGGCATGATACTGCTGCTTGGAGAGGGAATATTAAAGAAACTAAACCAGAATCCAATGTTCCTATCCCCACAGAGGAATCCGTATATCAAGCCAAGGAATGGGTCGATACCAACTCTTTATCTTAATCTGGCACTAAAAAAGAGAGAGCGGAAATTAAAGTTTCTGCTCTCTCTTAATATTAATTAAAAAACGTAAGGTAACAAACTACATCCCACTCGGAATCTGTACTTGATCCCCATGCCAAACTTCATAATGCAGTTGGGGCTGATTCTTAACTCCCTCAGCCCCGGAGTAATACCCCACTTGACCAATCGCTTGATTGATCTCTAGTAGATCCCCTTCTTTTACCCGAAGATTTTCAAGCCCCCCATAAATAACGCTCCAGTCCTCTCCGCAGTCTACCTCAACTTTTTGCCCTAGAATTGGATCAGGCCCGGCATAGATTACCTTACCGGCGTGTTTAACGCGGATGACCGCTCCCTCTGCCTGTGAATAATCTGTTCCAGCATGGAAGAGATAGGCCTGTAAGGCCTCTGAATAATAGTTTCCCGCACCCTTTAAAGGGGCACCTTGAATTGGACTCGGGAAATCCCTTAAACTCTTTTCCCCTGCACTTTTTATACCCACTAGCGCTAATTCGGCCTTCATTCGGTCTGATTGCGAAAAGCTCTTTACTGTCTTAACCTTAGCAGTCCCATCGTCCTTAGCAAACTCTGGTTCCTTTTTTGCGACTTCTATGTCCTTCATATTTTCTACGTCTTTTTTAGATTGGCTCGCAATTCCCTGCCCGATGACCTCAGTCCCTCTAGGAAGGGTGTTAGGTTTCTCCCGGTCACTTCGCATACCAAAAAAGAACGCGCTCGCCCCAAAGAGTACAAACCCTAATATAAGATAAATAAATGCGGTTCTCCATCTCCAGGAATTCATAATAAATCACCTCAAGAGATATCCTTACCCAGATTAACTAGGTTTAGACAACCCTGCGGTGTTACCTCGATAAACTTCCTAAATACTCAAAGACGAGGGGCCGTGAGCATCGATAACTCCCTCACAGAGTCAAATAATGCGCCTATCCCCTCGTCTCTTTTAAGCTTTGGAACGAGGGACCTGTCCCCTCGTTCCCACTAACCTTTACTTAAGGACAATAAATTGGTTCCAGGATAATAATGTTCAAGAATCTCTTTATAATTCTTCCCGTTCTTGGCCAAATCATTGGCTCCATACTGGGACATCCCTACTGCATGCCCATTTCCATAGGTCTTAACTTGGATTTCCTCTGGCTTGATAGATACTTCAATATCTGTGGAGGCCAATCCCAGCAGCGTCCGGAGCTGTGCTCCGGAATAATTCTTACCCACTACACGGATGGTCTTTGCGCGCCCCGCTGCGGTTTGACTCAAGACAACAAAGTCCGTTCCCGTAAAAGCCTTTGCAGTTCCGGAAATACCCAACTTTTGATAAAGGGCGTTCGGAGTGAAGGTATAATTCTTAATATAGCGATTAGGATCTTTCTCCTCTGAGGCCACATTTTGTAGATAAGGCCTAGAGGAACTCCATACATCTTCAGCCCGTTCTGTCTGCTTCCGACCGGTACTACTATGATAAAAGGCATCGATATACTGACCACTTGAAACCAGGACCTGGCCTTTGGAATTCGTTACCGCGTTTTCAATACGCCCATGGTATCGCCAAAACCCAACCCAGCCCCACTTGTCTCTCATCTGGTCTTCCGATATCCAAGCTTGAGTATTTACCGTTGTATCTAGATCATATCCTGGATCAGGTACAGGTTGTTGACTTATCCTCTTTGCAGCAAAGGTACGGGCAGCAACTGCTTGGGCTTTAAGGGCTTCGGGTTCAAATTCAGCCGGCATTTCTGCAGCGACTACCCCAATAAGATACTCTTCGAGGGGGAGTTTCTCAACCTGACCATTAGGCATCTTGACCCGGATTTGGAAATCCTCTGCCAATCCTTTACCGCCTTGCCATCGTAAGATTGTCCAGGGAATAAGTACGATGATAATCACCGAAAGTATTAGAATGGTAATCCACTCTTTTTTCAAATGCCCTCCTCCTCTCATAGGCCAAGCCTTCGCTAAACACTATGCGGAATATAGGGACAATATGTTAACCAAGACTTTAGTTTTACTCAAAGACACTGTATTTGTACTAGTAGTTTTCATTACACTGGAAAGACTAAGTTGCGTTATACCCTAGAATCAAACTTGTATATATACAAAAATAGAGACTCAAGCTGTGTTTATTCAGCCTGAGTCTCTATCTCAAAAGATCCTTTACTCTTCTCTCCGTATCTTAGCCCCTATCCGCGTCAGCTTCTCAACGATATGTTCATAACCCCGGTCTATGTGGTGAACTCCTTGAATTTCGGTTTCCCCTTCCGAAGTTAAAGCCGCAAGAATCAGAGCAGCACCTGCTCGTAGGTCTGTAGCCGTGACTGGAGCTGCGTTTAAGCGATTGATACCCTGGATGATTGCACTTCGGCCCTCAATCTTAATGTCTGCACCCATGCGCTTGAGTTCATCAACATGCATGAATCGATTCTCAAATACAGTCTCAGTGACTACTCCCGTACCGTTTGCACGTGTCAGGAAGGCTGAAAAAGGCGCTTGTAAGTCCGTCGGGAAGCCAGGATGCACTTGGGTCTTAATATCAACCGCGTTGTACACTCCTTCACCCACTACTCGAATTCCATCATCCTCTTCACGGAAGTAAATCCCTGCTTCATCCATTTTAGCGAGCAAGGGCTTTAAGTGATCTGCAATGACATTCTGGACGAAAATATCCCCTCCTGCAGCCGCAGCCATCAGAAGATAACTTCCCGCTTCAATACGATCAGGTATAACTGTATGAGTGGCACCATGGAACTCTTGGACTCCTTCTATGCGAATCACACTTGTCCCTGCACCTCGGACCTTTCCGCCCATCTGATTCAGGAAGTTTGCTAGGTCGATAATTTCTGGTTCCTGTGCAGCATTCTCAATGAAGGTCGTTCCCTGGGCGCCTGCTGCTGCCATCATGATGTTCTCAGTCGCACCTACACTTGGAAAATCTAGATAAATCCGCGCTCCTCTCAGAACAGATGCGCTGACATCAAGATAACCATGATCCATTCGAATCTCAGCACCCAGTGCTTCTAACCCTTTGAGATGCCAATTAATCGGGCGTGATCCGATTGCACAGCCCCCTGGATGGGAAATCCGAACTCTACCCGTCCGCGCGAGCACAGGCCCCATCGTGACAATCGATGCTCGCATCTGGGAAACTAAATCGTGTGGCGCTTCAAAACTGGTAATTTCAGGTGTTTCTATAAATAATTGCGAACCTTCCCGTCTAACCGACGCTCCGAAAGCCCCAATCACCTTACACATTACATTGACATCCAGCAAATGCGGGGCGTCATCGATGCGCACAGGCTCAGGGGAAAGTAGACTGGCCGCAATGATAGGCAATACTGCATTTTTTGCTCCGCTGACAGTGATTGTTCCTTCTAAGGAACCACCGCCAGTAACGAGTAGTTTACTCAAGTGCTGAAGCACCCCCTTTGTCTCTTATTTCTATAGATAGTCTAAAAACACATAGTTTGTTCGATTTCTACTCGACTTCCTTCTATTCTCCTTAGATACCCCAATTTCCTTCTTTAATTGCAATTTTAGTCATACTAAAATTCTTCCAGTAAAACAGGGATCGCTAAGGCTGTTTTTCCGCTTCCGTCATAAGCCTGGCTTATAACTTGGATATTTACAAGGTCTTCTCCGGCTCGTACCATTGGGTAAAGCTCGCCCTGCTGACCTGCCACAGAGATAGTGCCTTCTGACAAAGACCATTGTATCGGATTGATTCCTTGCTGAACAGAGTAATTTGCTATATCTATTCCTTCAGACACTCTTTCATCGAGATACACAACTCCACCAAGCTCTTTAATCTGAGTTGAAAGCTTTTGGAACCACGGATAAATCTGTTTTTCCTCTTCAGCTTGAATAAGCTTATATCCTGATAGGGTATAGGCACTATAATCACTTACATGGGATGTATTTCGATAGGAATCCTTCCACTCCCAACCTTCCTGTGGTAAATCCATTTTTAGATCTACAGAAGGTTTTCCCGCTTCAAACCATACGACAATTCTAAGTTCCGCTGCTTGGGCTTCTACTAGTCCTGAATTTAGAAGCAAAGGGTTGGATAGTGACTTAGGCATAGTGCTCGCCTGCGGAAAAACTACACAAGCAAAAAAAGTGCTGAAAATTAATACGTATATCAAATATAATTTAAAGGGGTAATGCTTTATAGCTTTGAATTCTATCTGATAAGCATTCTCGCTCATTAATATTCCTCTATTCCTCTTTACTTTCTATAGGAATAGTTTTGCCAAAGCTTTTAAAAGTTAACGGTTTTTCGTTATCAACTTAATGAAAATTTACAACCCAACAAAAAAGAGGGGTGTCTTTCCATTAAACTAAACCCTTACGGCTAGTTCATATGGAAGACAACCCTTAAAACGGGAGCCCGTTAATTATGCTCAAAATCCAAAATACCGTTATGAAGGGGCGGGGCCCCACCCCAACTAGGAACATCATAAATCTCTAATTAGTTACACGCCGTTCCGGTTCCCCAGAGCATTCTCTAAAGCTTCCTTTAACTTTGGAAACCTATATTCAAAATTAGCATTGAGAATTTTCTTTGGAATAGCCCGTTGTCCATGCAATAACATCTCAGCCATTTGACCTAATGCAATTTTCAATAAAATACCTGGTACCGGTAACCATGATGGGCTATTTAGAACTTTACCGAGTATCTTGCTAAAATCGCTCATTCTTTCTGGATTTGGAGAAACAGCATTAATAGGACCAGCAAGCTCTTCATGTTCAATTATAAACGTTATCATTCTCGTTAAATCTTGGATATGGATCCAGGTTAGCCATTGATTTCCCTTACCCAATGGACCCCCCATGTAAAACTTAAATGGCAAAGCCATTCTGTTTAGTGCGCCTTCATTTCCTAAAACTACACCAATCCGAATGGTTACTACTCGGGTTAAATTATTTTGAACCTTGAATGCTTCGCTTTCCCAATCTCGGCAAACTTGTGCTAGGAAATCCTGCCCCACCTCTTCAGACTCAGTTATCTCATCATCCTCGCGTGGTCCATAATATCCAACTGCTGATGCATTAATTAGAACTCTAGGCTGAATAGTCCCCTCATTGATGGCAGCAGCGATTGCACCAGTTGTTCTAATCCGACTTGCTCTAATTTCCCCTTTTACTGAATTGGTCCATCGACGATTGCCGATTGACTCACCCGCTAAATTAATGACTACGTCAGTTTGCTCCAGATTAAAAGCCGAAGATAAAGGGGAAATATTGTCCCACTCTATTACATGAACTTTATTTTCAAAAATGCTAGTAGTTTTTTGAGGATTTCTCGTTACAACATATACCTGATATCCATTCTTAACTAATTCCACTGTCAGATTTCTTCCAACAAAACCCGTCCCACCAAAAACTAACACATTCATCCTTCCACCTCCGGAATTCTTATTTGTACCAACTGTTAATGACATTAATGCTCTGATCAGATGGATAATAGTTTTTAAACTCATCCTTCTTCCCAATAGCAAAAACAGAAAATCCTAAATTCCAGCTCTCTTTCTCAAATACCTCTTTATATGCTCTAAATCCATGGGCTTGTTCTTGCTCGTTAAATATGGCAGAAGGCTCCGGATTCCAGGGATGGACCAGCGCCTTATTCCGTTTTGGAAAACCTAACTCGCCAAAAAATATCGGCTTATTCCACTTGGATGATAGACTTTTTAGTTCCTTAAAAATATTTTGGTGTCTCTCAAAAATTTGAGTACTACTAATCGCGCTGACTAGATTCTCTACGGTAGTTGTTTCTTGGTCGGTGAGTTCGAAATACGCTGCGACAGAAATAAAATCTACTTCTTCAAGAACTGGATTATTCAACTTTGCAGTGTATGTGTCATGTTGACCGTTTTTTTCTGTATCCCATTCCGCCGTATACCACCAGTTAGTTTTATAAGTTATCCGCCCCTTATAATTAGTCCGAACAAAATTTGCTACATCAATCCAGAGATCATGCTCATTTTCGAACTTATCAAAGTTCGACCCTATACACAGAGCATACACTTTGTAAGGTTTGGCAATATCTTTGATAAGCGGGTTGAGAACTCCCTCTTTCCAATTTCGGAACCATTCAGTTTTATCTTCGGGGTTTAATTGTGTTTCGTAAAGTTCCCCATTTTTAATAAAGGGATATGGTTCTAAAATAACATTGATCCCCTGGTATCTTAGCTTTTTGATTAGCTTAATTGCTTTATTCTTACTCTCTTCATTTATCGTCGCAGTATTTGCCGATAATGATGGAATATCAATTCGAATCGGTACATTGACAGTGTTTAAACCGAGAGCTTCAATATCTATTGCGGCCTGTTCTAGAGTGTAATCTACTGAAAGATTACCCGACTTTATTTTCTCACCCCAGGGTGTAATAATTCTATTTTTCTCATATTGCTTCTCAATATAAACGATATCAATTAAATTATAATTTTTGTATGTTTTAGGGGGGCCGTAAGAATTCCCTACATGTCTTTCTTCTATAATATAGATCATCTTATTTATTTCTGGTTTTATGTATTTACCATATGGCATTTCAATAAAATATCCAGTATTACTTGGATAGCCAAATAAATATGCAGCTGCTTTATTGTCTTTGACAAATAAAATGTTAGTAATGCCTTCGCTTAATCCCTGTTCTAATTTAGAGTATTTAAAACCAATCTGTTTTTCCATTTCATCGACTGTTTGATATGGCTCAAAGATATACATCGTATCATAATCAAAAGCGATTAAATCTTTTACATTCCCCTCTGCACTATCTTGTTCAGAGGTAATTTTTTCAGATAAGATTAGTTCAAGATTTCTTGTATTCTTGCTTACCAAAGAATTATATTCTACAATCTTGATAGCTGTTACGAAAACCAAAGTAACGGCCAACATTAAACCAATCCACTTAATAATCCTTTTCACATTGCAACCTAACCTTTACTCTAATTCTGTTGGTTTAGCCATGGACGTGAGTCAAAAACTATGCTTCCATCGTCCGCCATTCCCTGAATCAAATTGTATATTCGTTTGTTGTCTCGAAGTATATACCAAATTCTTGCTCCATCAACGCTAACAATCCTTGCATCTGCTTCCTTAATCCCTAATTCATCAGCCATTTGCAGCCTTAAAGTCTTAATATTAGGGTTGTGAACAATACCATATTCAAGATAATAATTTGGAATTTGCATTCCTTTGAAACCATTTTCTATATCGATCGTTCTTAAAGACGCTTGTTGCGACCCTGCTAGTTCCATGTCTAAATTGTTTTCTATAAGAAAATTCCATCCATCCCTACTAAGTTTAAATAACCCCATTTTTAGTACTGTACCTTTTTCACCCTTGTAGAATGCTATTGCCCTATTATCAATTAGTTCAGTAGCCAATATCTTATCAAAATCAATATTGTTCTGAGTTAATGCTCCTTCAAATGGTTCTTTGTTCTTTAGTACATGATACAAGAGTAAGTAGGACCAACAATACCAAAAAAAAGCGCATTAAATACCCTGTCCTGATCTCTTGCTTCATTTACCTTCCCCCCACCTCTCATTATTATATATATGCCTCCAAGGATGGCAGTTCTTCCATAGCTTGTCATCTAAAGCTTAGGAGTTCCCGTGCATCCTGAACCACATGTATCATCAATCTAACTACGGGAACACTTTGTTATCTAACAACGTATCCACCCCTAGATTCATGCTTCAACATTTTCATTACTTTCTTGAAGTAGCGGTTCATACATCATAATGGCATGGTTTTCTGTTACAAACTCATCCGTGATTATTTGACCATGATGGTCCAAAACTCTACGCCTTATAACATTATGGCGCATGTAGCCACCCCACCATTCTTGTTTTATCAAATGCTTGCTCTCATAGATTTGATATTTTAATAGGTAGGGTTGCTCACTTCTCCATTCGCCTTCTAAGTCATTTTCCCCTAACCGGATTTTTAGTTGATATTCATATGGTGTATCATTCTTGATTTGTAAATCGACGTAATTATATACTACAGTCGCACCACTCCCAAAAGGCTGAGTCCGGTTTGCATCAGGAAAAACGTCGTGTGTATGTCTCCAACGCTCTGTTACTGTCAATGGCGTATGAATGGTCATCCAATAGATGAGGTTTGATAGCTGGCAAAGGCCACCGCCTACTCCTGCGGTAAATGAACCATTTGTCAGAACCATTCCTTCTAAGAAACCCTTTGCTTTAGTAGGCTTTCTAACCAAAAGCCAAAACGAAAAGGTCTCTCCGGGTTTTACTATTATCCCATTAAGCTTTTCACAAGCTAACTTTAGATTAGTTACTTTATTCTCTTGTAGCAACATGTCAACATTACGAAGCTGCCTATACAGTGGCGTCTCATGAGAAGTGACTATGTTATTAAAATCTATAGTTCCATAACTTGAGGCGTATTTAATTGAGCGATTGAATGTCCAAACAAAGTAACGCCGCCAGGTGAAGTACAACTTTCCAAGAAACATTCTAATATTTGAACGAGGAACAGGTCTTTTAGTATGAGTATGGTAGTTTAAACCCAGAATTATCCCCTCCCACTATCTTACGAATATGTTATATAACGTTCAGTGGAGTCTCAAAGCGTGCCAACCACATTCATCATCCTCTAATTGCGGGACTCCTCGGTTATATGCAGCAGCCTAGCTTCGAAGGCAAATCATAGATTACTTCCGACCATACGTGTTTCTTTATCTGTGAAAAGAATAAGATTCGGACCACTCATTGATCCTGTCCCATTAATCTCTTTCATCAGCGGAATCTCCGAGTAGGCTAGAATAGTTTGTTTACCTGGAGGTAGTATAAAAATTCCAGGCTCTATTGCATCTCGTACCCCTGTCAAAATCAAATCACTTGACAGCCAGTCTTCCCTACCTTTCGAAGGTATCTTTATACTAATATTCATAGGATTGTCTCCATAATTTATAAGAGAGACCGCACCAACCATTTTAATGTTTTTACTATTTTCAGAGCTTATAAATTCAAAGTGAGTGTTTCTTGAATCATATTCAACTGCTGCCAATCCACTATGCATTCTGAAATAAATCGGCTTTACTAGCGATAAAACATTGGGGGAAATTAGGCTTAAAAAAACTACTACAAAAATTACTTGACGGCAAGGCATTACCCTTTTCGCTTCCAGAATTCCAATAAGGAATAAGACAAAAATGACTGGTAAAGTCAAGTGAAACCCGGATTGCCCATTCGTCCATGGAGATATCCCTAGACCTAAAAACAATTTATCTCCCAGTGAAAATCCAGTCTCTGTTGTTGTACCTAACATTAAAGCAAGAAAAATTATCAGTATTGAAATGACTTTTCTCTTAGAAACATCCAATTCAAATCACCTCTTTTCATTGCACTACCATCCATTTTTCAAAGAACCTGCATCTTTATTCAAATCAACCATGTAAAATAGTCTCAAGATCAAATAAATAATTGCTGACCCACAAATAAAACCAGCTCCAAAACGAATTACTAAAAGAAGTAGCAATAAAATGGAGGATTTTGCTCAATGCGGTTATTTACTCAGTTTGCGACTCTTCTTCTTTGTCTTTTAATTGCCGGCTGTTCTAACGCTTCCGTATCTTCGAATAATTCCGATAAAACCATCACACTGGATACGAAAGGTCTCCCGGAAAATCTAACAATATTCGTAAATGATGAACCCCAGTCGAACAAAACAAATAATGGCGAGATAGAACTATCCGTACCATTAGGTCAACCCAATTTCATTAAAGTCAAAAATGAAGAACCGAGAATTATTTACCGAGTTGAAATACCCCAAGAAAGCAAGGATCTCATTTCTCTTAAGATTGAGCCTATGGATAATAAAGAATTAAATCAGCAAGTGGCTGATTTCCTCAAGGATTACTTTAAAGCGGTTAATCAGAAAAAGAATGCTCTTTCCTTCTTATCGAAAGACTCAATCTATAATCCTAAAGACGTTTATAACCATTCGTTCAAATCAGCTGTCCTCTATACCACGTCATTTAAGTCTTCGATGATTGATGAAAAACCCGAGCTTATCGTGTTAGTTGATGCTGAAAATCGTGAAACCCCTTCTACCACCCTAACGTACGAGTTCCGTTTACTTTGGGAAGATGGGAACTGGAAAGTATTTCATCAACGGCTCTTGTATGAGGCATTTGATGGTAAGCTCCTTTTTGAATCTGAAAAGGGAACATATCCGGGTAAGCAATCCCCTACACCCGATGATATAGTCTTTTCATTTTAGGTTCTCGAATTAGATGATCTGCCTAATTATCTCCATTAACCGGGTACCACTTTAAATCCTCGCTCCTAAAAGTAGAAGTGTTTTTAGGATACCGATATTCAAAAAGTGGCTTATTTTCCATAGAGTAAGCAACTGGGTCTAATTCATTAGACTGAATTGCCCTGCTCCAAGAAAAAATCGTCGGGCCCGCGGGTGTTATTTCTTTTCTTACTCTTTCATTTGGTGAGCCAATTTCTACAAAAACAATTTGAGGATCAGTCGCCTCAACGGCAAATACAGTAGCCTGACCCTTTTTATCAAAATAACTCATCCATCCAACAGTTCTTATTACATCTGTTGATGGGTCGAAGTGCACAGCCGCAGGTGCCCTCCACAAAAACCACGACTTGATTGAAATCACGCTCCGGGGTCCACTATCCGTATCAAAAACATAGACCTTACCCCAACCGAAATCTACATCTCCAAGAGTCACCGCTTCATTACTCACGTCGAAATGAGCCTTGGCAGCTGCTAGAGGGGTAAAGCGATAATTACCTCCTAAAATCCAAAGTGAGACCAATATGATTACCACAAGTGGTTTCCTAACCTTAAATTTCCACATTTTCTCTCCCCTCTCGGCTATTTCCGATAACGTATTTGTAGTCCCTTAGCGCCATATTACATTTATAACCTCATAGGGTTCACGATGATGGGATATAATCTCTTAACACCTCGTTAGTCACAACTAAACCAATAAGAATTAATCGGGCGTTTAAAAACATAAAAGCCATTAGTCAGAATTTCGAACTATAAGATATGCAATAAAGCCAATTGGTCCTAAGACAAAAACAACTAGAACCCAAAGACACCCTATATGGCCTCCTCTTTTTTCTGAAGCGTCACTCCAGAGCCAAAGCAACGCAGATATCGAAGCAAGCCAAATTAACATAATCAATATTACTGCAACCCCCAACCCTTCACCCTCCTTAATAAGCAATCGTTTACACGTAGGTTAATATACATTCTCCATACTTATTGTAGAATTTCATGTATTTTTCATAGAAATTACTCCATCACATATTCCCGACGCGTCCCAACTACATCCATATTGGCTAAGTGTTGGGAATATGCTGTTCGTATTATAGGTTCATAACCAGTTCAATCTGGGTATGAACCTTTTCTTTTGCGTTCCTTTACACTGAAAGAAAACTGGGTAAAGAACGTATTCGCTGTTTATAAAATTGTTTTATTTTGCTTTCAATGTCCCACTTTTCAGGTTTAAGAAATATACAAATTCTTTCTATTAATACTTGCTTTATATTCTTTTTGGGGTTACCGTATAGAGCTTCTAATGCATGTGCTAACCATATTACATTTGTTGCATTGAAATTTCTATTACTCGCTATACTTAAGAGTGCAAAAATTGCTCTTTCTGTTCTTGTTTCCGCGAGTTGCTTCGGGCCAATATTTAAATTTTGATACCAATTCCATGAAATTTCTAAAGGTACATATTGAATTACAGACCACCGATCATCATGATAAATTTCCCATGAATGTGCGAAAAAATGCAAAGAAAGATTTAGGGATTGAGCTAAGGAATTTTCGTCTGCTCTACTAATACTTGTTCTTGCAAAATTACAGCATCCTGGACCCGATAAATTCATTACTAAAAACAATTCATAAAAGAAAAGTTCTAAATAATGTGCAATGTTGTTTGCATTAAGTTCTCTTGAAGTTGTTTCGACTCTGCATTTTAACGATACTATATTGGAATCTCCGGTTATTTGTTCGTAATAAAAGCTTTAGTATTTTCATCCATCTTAGAATATTGTTCTAGAGATATGTTGTATTTAAGATTATGAGAAATTACCTTTTTAAGTTCGCCCCAATCAATACTAATGTTGAAAGAACGTTGATTCCTTATCATTTCAAAATTCGTAAATAAGTAAAAAACTTCTTTCCATAACTTTGAAATGCAGTCATGAAGCTCTTCATAATAAAAAGTCGGATCAATCCATAGATTAATTAAAAAAGTATGTTCTTTCATTTGAATCTCCCACAATTTGCAAATGGCGTATAACGTCTCGGGGAGTTCCGAAGCGTCATACTACTTTCATCTATTCTAAGTTTTGGAACTCCCCTGTTATACGTCGTGTGGCAGAAACCGTCATGCAAACTCCAATTTACATTAATCGCAAAGGAAAACTAATAAAATGAGTGCCAATAATCATAGTTAAAATATTAATTACTAAAAGAATATATATACATTTATAATCAAAGCCTAAAACCACGAATCATTATTAAAATTAGTTTATTTAATAAGTTTATCGCAATAGCCACAGTCATAAGATAAACATGAACTTGCAATGTACCAGATACTTCAAAGCGGTATAGGATGTGCTCCGCGGCCGCTCTCTGGAGCCAATCGACAGTGCAACGGAAAGAGCGCCGTAATCAGAAGTGGTGCAGCATTCTGCTTACCCTCCATTACGGCGGTCACTAAAAGCTTATTTTATTCACAAAAACAGGTTATTCTGTCTTGTCAGTTTCCGGCCTTGGTATTGGCTCAGTTTCTTCAATAGGGACAGTAACCCAGCTACCATCGTCTAGAACTTTAACAGTAACTATATTAGGGACAGGGCCAGTAATCCACTTATCATCGTCTAGAGCTTTAATTTTCTTTTCATTTTCTATTTTAACTTTTTTATTTCGTTCCATTGCATCTTTCATAAGTCGTTCAAATTCATCCAAGGCCTTTTGATCCATTTCTACATAGCTATCCGCAGGCGGCACATAATAGCTTGGAGGAGTAATGTTATACTCTTTGTATAATTTTTGTGAGACTTCGTACTTCGTTTTTGGTTTTTCTACATCCGTTTTCTTCTCATCTTTCGTCGCTATTAAAAATGCCGGTATAAGCAGAAGTAGTAATGATATCAAAATAGCGAATGATTTTTTCATGACTATCACCTCCTAGTGAAATAAAAACATAGCAGGGATTGATTACCACTTAGAAGTAGGTTTCTAACTCACACCTCCATTCTATGCCGGGTTTTATATTATTATAGCATATAAATATTGTAGCTCCCGGCCATAAAAATATTAGGATAATATCTCGCAGTTAAAGCAAAAATCTAATAAACCGTTGTAAAAAATATAACTATATAGTGAACTTTCAATTTGATCATTTGTTCAGGAATATTCATACAGGGACTCCAGTCCTCCCTCATCCTCTATCTGGTCTACAAGACTCGAATAATCTTTTTAAATAACCATATGTCCTTATAGAATATCTTATTATTAATAAATTATGACCCAACATGACGTATAACGTCTCGCGTTTTCCTGTAGCGTCAATCAACATGCATATTGGCAAAGTTACAGGAAAACGCTGTTATACGAAGCCGTACGCCCCCGAATTCAGAGGCCGCCACGGACGGCGGCCCCTTAAACCACTTGAGAGACCTTACTGCATTAAATAAGAATAATGTAACATAGTTCTTAATTGGGATTTGCATACTTTAACGCCATGGTAATCAGGCTCAATGAGGTTAATAGCAAAATTATAAGGAAAATTAAAGTTTCAAGTTTATGATTTCCTTTGTATCTCTTATAAAGAAATATAGAAAGTCCCAAACATACTAAAGCAAAGACCCCTATCAATATAGGTATTAACATAAGTTCTCATCTCCTCCTATTTAGTCCTGTTACCATATTTGCAAATTTACTACGCAATACCCTATGTGTCACAGCATAAGAAAAATGTGCAGTAATCGTATTATTTTTTCCCTATCATAAGAAACAAGGAATAATTGATTTTTGAACCTTCGATATCCTTAACGTCATTGTAAAAGATATTAGTTACTACACTTTTAAAGCCAAGCTCACCTAATAATCCTTTCAACTCATTTTGGTTAAAGCCATTATGCCCGTTAAAATCTTTCTCCAGTTTGTGGAAGCTTCCATCATCTTCAACTAATTCGACAATGCATAAATATCCATTGTCATTTAGTAATTCAAATTTGTTTTTTAAAATTGTTTTTATATTTATAATATGATGTAATGCCATTGAAGTATAGATTACATCATATTTCTCACCTTGCATTTCAGAATCGCACTTAATATCTGCCTGAATTGCTGTCATATTCTTTACTTTCAAGCTCTGAATTTTGTAATTTAATGTTTCTATCATACCTTTTGATGTATCTATTAGCGTTATATGCTCAAACTTATCAATAAGATTGAAACTTACAAGACCAGTCCCACAACCAAACTCTAAAGCACGACGATATTTCTCTTCTATGTGAATTGACTTAATTATTTCATCCGCAATTATTTTTGCTCGTTTTACTCTTCTTTCATTATCCCAGTTAGTCGCTTCAATATTAAAATTCATCTATGTTCTCCCATATATAATTTTCACAATACGCATTATCCTACTGATGTGCAGTATACTTCTACGAAGCAAATCTCAAGATAATCCGCGCATGGACGCGCGGCCCTGCGTACGGTTTCGTATAACGTTCCGGATTCCCGACGTCCCCCCCGCCTTAGATAGCTCTTATCTTAGGCGGGGGGATGTGGTGCCTGAACCTGCCCCAAACTTTCCTCTTCTGGCACCCTTGCGGGAATCTTTTGTTATCCGATGCCGTACGCCCCCGAATTCAGAGGCCGCCACTGACGGCGGCCCCTTGAACCCCGATACCATCTAATTGTGTGATTCATGAAAGTTGAGTAGTAGAAGACTCATTTCTTAAAATGGCATATATATAATTTAAAGTTTAAATTACCAGCTTAACTTTCCAATTATTAATAATCCATAAATAAAAAACGAGATAATTACAATTGTTTCGATAAGATTTAATTTTAGTTTTGACCCACAATAAGGACAAACAGTAGCAGACTGAATACTCCGGAGCAAAATTTTTTTAAAGTAATTAAATATGTCTAATCCATTGATATTAATTTGATAAATCTAGCTCTATTAACGAAATTAGAATAGTCATATGATATGGAATAATTATCAAGGATTACTGTTACCTCTAAACCCTCTTTATAAACTTTGGATATTTCGTTCATTAGAGTTTTAGAACTATCTCCTAGATCGTATGTCATAGGCATTTTCTTACTGTATGTGAAAACATCTTTAGCTACAGTTTTATCGTAACTTTTTACAACTTCAAAAACGTATGTCGGCTCACTGTATTGATGTTGAGTATCTTTAGATATCTTCAGTTTAGCCTTGAATTCTCCTTCAAATAACACCTCTTTTCCTTTTGGGTTTTCTTTTATTTGTCCTACTCGAAGTCCTGCGATTTCATCCCCTTTTTTAAGTTGAGACGGATGAAAATATTCTTAAGATTATTTTTATATGCTTCGGCAAGATATGTAGAATAATGAAGGTCCGTCTCCAGGAAAAAGATTTTTGCTTGATTCCCTTGTAATTCTGAAATCCTGTTTTCTAATTGTTGATTCTTTTCGGTTAAGGCTTCAATCTGCTTTGTCAGTGTTGTTTTTTCTTCTTTAAATTTTGATTCAGAATTACAGCCAGTAATAGCAAGTTGCAGAATAATAAGCATAACAATGAAAGTTACTTTTCTCATCAATATCCCTACCTCTCTATTACGTATATTCTAAATGCTTTCTCAAACCCTTTTGTTAATTTATGGCTTGATAGTCTATATTCTCAAGAATTGAGAATTCCCAAAAATCAAATTTACGTTATCTACAAGTACGTCGAAAGGTCACGACTAATCCTAATCCGCGCATGGACGCGCGGCCTTGGTATGGTTTCGGATAACGTTCTGGGTATTTGCGACGCGTCCAAACTACATTCATCTTTGCTAGTGTTGCAAATACCGTGTTATACGATGCCGTACGCCCCGCGAAGCCCGACTTAAACTCTCCCTACTAGATAGAGTTCCATTGTGGATCGTGTTAAACCAGCTAAATCTCGGCTGTTATCGGCAAGCAACACCTTCAACCTGCACCAAGCAGTTTTCACTAACAAATTGAGACGTTATTACAGTTCTAACTGGGTAATTATCCTTACTGAAATACTTAATCCAGATGCTATGCATCTTATGAAAATCTTCAATGTTTTTGAGTATAACTGTTAATTTCACTAAATTATCAAGGTTAAGGTCAATCTCTTGTAAACACTCCGTAAGGCTCTTTAATGTTTGTTCCATTTGTTGTTCTACTGTCGCAAGCAAATTACCATCTTGGTCACAACAGCCTCCAAAGTGACCTATATATACGGTATCGTTTTGAATTACAAAGGTGGACAAATCATACTCATCGTAGGGTGGAATAACTACCCTTTTTAACATAGAATATACCCCCTTATCAGAACTGATGTTCGATTACATTCTACCACATAATTCCTATAACCATGAATAGCAGAATTTAATTTTTCTACAGTAATAGGGCTACAAGGCCCTTCCCTAAAAAGTCCTCTTTTTCTTACGGTTTCGTATAACGTTTAGGGGTTAGAGACGTCGAGTTATTACCTAAGATGTAATACTTCGATGTCGCTAACCCCGTGTTATATGATGTGCGGCAAATCTAATCATTCAAATTTATTCTATCCTTGACATAATCTTGAGCCATGTTTCTTTGGTTAAAAAACTCTCTTCAACTTGCTCTTCTAACTCTAAAAAGCGTTTATATGGAATGCTGAATGAAAGAATGTCTTTGTCGATATAATTTCGTGCGGAAGGGTCCGTTAGTCCGATAATACACTTTGGATCCTCCTTCTCAGCTTGCTCTAGAGCATATAGTACAGACTGCTGACAGCCAGAACCAAAGTCTACTTTAACGTTGTCTTGAGTTGATTTATCGTAATTGGCGAACCACATCAGTGCTGAAAGTTGATCTGCATTGGCTAGGAAGATAATAATTTCTGGCGTTTCATCTTCAGCCAATTCCGATAACGGTTTAAAAATTATATACTTTGCAGGTACAACTTCAGGTAACCCAGTTGCGAATTTCGCTGCTAACTCCGGATTCTTCTTATAAAATTCTCCATCTCTACCACCGGAAATACCAGTTGACAAGAAATGTTCAATAAAACCTAATTGAAAACGATTGAAGCCAAGTCCAACTTTGCCACCCGGACAATTCGTAGTCTTATCTTCAAATACCGCCACTCTTCCTTTAGCTGCAGCATTTAACATGGAAATAACACAACCCCGTTTCCCTTCTTGAAACTGCATGGCACCCTCGGGTTTAACATTTAAACGGAATACTGCAACTGGCTGGGTTTTTAACCTTATTGAATCAGCAATTTTACTTTTCATTATAACACTCCTAATTTCATTATCTTTTCTGATTCTCAGCATGTCATATAACGTTTAGGAGTTCCCGCAGCGTCCCAACCGCATTCATATCCTCTAGTTGCGGGAACTCTGTGTTATCCGATGCCGTACGCCCCCAAATTCAGAAGCCGCCATGGACGGCGGCCCCTTGAGCCTCCGTATCATTTTGGTGCGCTATATAAGAATAAAGCGTAATAATTAACTATTCCTTTTTTTCATCGGTCAACTTTGCTTTAATTTCTTCTACAATTATCAATGTACATATTATAACGGTAAATATAAGTGAAACAATAAGTGCATGTGTCATAAGATGATAAGTGCTTTCCGCAGAACTATAACCTAAGTTCGAAATTATTGGAGCAGTTACTAATAATGATATAAAATATATCAATACCGTTGTTGCAATAGCCAAACCAACTTTTTTCATATACAATCCCCCTCGAATAAAATGTGTTTCTTTTTATTGCACATTTTCCTACAAATGCGCAAAGCCTCCACTAATTCTTAATCCGCGCATGGACGCGCGGCTTTTGCGTACGGTTTCGGATAACGTTCCCTGAATTACCGAAGCGTCTTTCCACATTCATCTTCGCAAAGTTTTGGTAATTCAGTGTTATCCGATGCCGTATGCCCTCAGATTCAGAGGCCGCCATGGACGGCGGACCCTTGAACCTCCGTACCTTTTAGCACTCAATATCTGGATATTGCGTATCAACTACATTGGAGTGGCATAAATAATAACTCCTGTTATCCAGAAGAAGTTCTAATGTTGAAAAAAGAAGATGTTTACTACATATCTGAAGGTTATTTTATTTATGAAGCAGTCATAAACTGCTCTTACCCCTGTACTGGATAAGCATCTCTCATTGAAAAATATTATCCATTCTCGTTAACATATTTATAATTTAATACAAAGTCTGCATTTTCAATCGGGGAATACTCTAAGATATATTTCTCTTCGGCTGGGAAGTAACGTCTTTCATATTTACACTTTATATCTTCAAATCCACCTATATACCCATCTCTTTTTAAAGCTCTATTTAACCTAACTTTTTGTGGTACATCAAGATAAATTATATAATCTAAATAACTCCTGATTTCTTTTCTTTGCAGAAATATCCCTTCTAATAGCAAAACAGAACCTTGCGATATATGGATTGGTTGTATGATATATCTATCATTCTCTTTATCATATAGTTCTATTTTTTTATCTATTTCATCACCTCTTTTTATAGGAGACAAAATCTCATTCACTAAATAATCGTACCTCCACTGTATATTGTAACAACAATACCATTCCTCATAAGATCTATCATATCTAATATGTTTTGGGTGAATAAAGTCATCAATATGCAACACATAAGGATGAAGGTTTTCATTCTGTAATTGCAATTTTAATGAATTAGCTAATGTACTTTTACCCGCTCCTCCTAAACCATCAATTCCGACAATATAAATTTGTTTAGAGCTTCTTTGTTTTTTAATTTGCTTAACAAACACTCCACTTAGCATTTCTCCACTCAATAATTTGCTCATCCTAAGTAAAATTTTATCAATTTTGTATCATCCTTATCAGTACCTTATAAATAGATTCTAGTTCGCAACATCCTACAAGTGCGCACTAGTCACCAAAATCCGTAATCCGCGCATGGACGCGCGGCCCTTTGGGTACGGTTTCGTATAACGTCCGTGTATTTGCGAAGTCTGGTTATTACATTCATATTATCTCAGATTTCGCAAATACTTTGTTACGCGAAAGTGTCCATCTTCGGAGGTATGCTTGCAAAAACTGACCCCCATACAACACATGCACATTACGGATATCCATATCCTTTCTCAAGTAAATAAATATAATATTTTCCACTTAATGAAGGATTCTCCTCTATTCTGTCGAAATTGTTGGATAGAAGTGGAGGAATAACATTTTATGGCTAGAAAAAAGTATTATATGTATGTCGATGAGGTTAAGGCAACTCCACCATTCAAATTTTATAATTTTACAGGTGTGGTTTTACATGAGGATGTACTTGAGTCTTTTCAACAGGAATTAAATAAAGTTAAGGACAATGCAATTCCACGTTTGGGTGGTTCATCTATGAATCTCCATTTTTCTCCTCTATCTGGTAAACGGAAAGAGTTTAAATCAATTACACAAAAAGAAGAAGAGGATTTATGGGGTGGTCTTTTCGACTTATTTAAAAAAACCGATTATTTTATTCTTTCTGGGATAGTTTCAGATGCTAACTATAAACAACTATACCCATATTATAAAGTGGATCTAGAAGTTCTGGCATTTAAAACTTTATTACAAAATTACGCTCGGTTTTTACATAACAATAACGGTTATGGAGAGATTATTACCGAATCTAGCAATGATGATGAAAAGTTAATGGAAGAATTTTTTAGAATAAAATTAACAGGGAGTAAATATATTACAGCAGACGGATATACTCAGGTTTTTCGTCATTTAAAATTTGAATCTAAAGAAATGTTGAATGAAGGATTACAATTAGTAGATTTAATGGCAAATCCCATATCTCGTTTGGTAAGTGGGATGGCTCAATATAAAAATAAGTCGTTTTCAGAACAAGTATATGAAGATATACTTTTGGCAAAAATATATGATGGAACTCTTCAACAACCATTTGAATATGGTGTTAGAAAGATATTTGTATAGGTATTGACAAGAAGGGTTTAACTTGGTATATTTTAGGTGCGGATACTAATTTAGAGGTTCTAGATTATACCGCACGTGGAATACAGAGAAATGGAGGGTCTCCGTTAACTCTGTATTTTTGATTTTCTATAGAAATAATTTTAATTAGACCTTCGAGAAATCGGGGTCTTTTCTCATTTCAACGAACAAAAATCAAGGAGGGCTAAAGTCCCTCCTATTTTAATTTGTGGAGGTAATAAAGATGGACAGTGATAAAGATATAATCGTAAACATTATGAAATATTTAGCTAAAGAAGGTTGCACCGTTGAAGATGCAACTAAAATTTTGGACGCGACAAAAGTACAATTAAATAAAGTCGTTCTAACTGAAGACAATCCATTATTTAACCTATATTAAGTGCTTCAGATACAGAAATAGATTTCTTAGTATCATCAATTAGAATTTGAACATTATTGATAGTAATGATGATATTACCACTGGCTTCTTTGATTATAGCCATATCTCTTCCCTTTTGTCTTACAAGATGTTCTAGTCCATTTTCGGCAGTATAGATTGTTGAGTTTCTTTCGGTTGAATTAATAGTCCAATCTTTAACTTTAGTCATTATCTCACCTCCCTCTACCCCATCCTACTACCTACAGCAAGAGTTGAGGGAAAATCGACACAACTTGTCATTAAGCGAACAAAACAGACATGCAAGGCACTCATGCACAATCAGACGGAATAGGAATGCGTGGGAATGGACATTTTGCGTAACGTTTAGGAGTTCCCGCAGCGTCCCAACCGCATTCATCATCCTCCAGTTGCGGGAACTCTGTGTTATGTGACGTGTCCATCTTCGAAGGCCTAGCTTCCTTATCCAATCTGCTCTAGCTTATTTTTCCACCAGGTATCGTCCTTTAATTGTTTAATGTCTAACGTCATGATTACATACTCTGGCCTTGGTTCTATTCTATTTGATATGCCTGTATAGACTAAGTCTATATGTAATTTGAAATTCTTAACCTAATTGCTTATAAGGCCATAGTGGAACTGCCCCTGAATATGTTTCGCTTGGTATTAAACCATAACTACAACCCACATAAAGAGCAAAGTTAAGCGCAATATCCGTTGAAATGCTAATCGACCACGATTGTTCTCTAGGTTTCCTAAGCATATGAATCCTCCTAATATGTAGCAATAACCAATAAAGACCTCATACTAGTACTCCGACATGGACATGTCACATAACGCCCCGTGTTTTCCTGTAGCGTCCTCAATCACATTCATATTGATAAAGTTACAAGAAAACGCTGTTAGACGAAGAACCAATCTGTCATACCTACTTGATAATTAACCATTTGTGGAAAACATTTGTAGTTCACGCCATTCTCGTTGCAAAATTGAGTAATGAAGTTGGTCAAACTTTTTATCTTTAATCCAATAATGTTCTCTCGACCTGCCATCTAACTTAAAGCCCGTTTTTTCTAGTAGTGCAATCGATTGGATGTTGTAAGATGACGTAGTTGCGTAAATTTTATTCAGTCCCTCTTCTTCAGATAGAATCATTTTTAGCAATAAAGAAAGCATTACTGTACCTAAACCCTTTCCGCGCAAATCTGGGGGGATATAATAGCCAACTTCCTTGCTGTGATTTCTTGGATTATAGTCGAACAACATAATCCGTCCCAGCGGAATGTTTGCACAGTTTTGCTCAACTAATACAAATACTTCCTTTATCCCGCTGGAAATCTTATTTATGTTGTTTTGTTTGTACTCATCGAATGGTAGTAACTCATGCAGTGGTCGGCATGTGTAAAGCTCCCGGTCCTTCTCCATTCGATCCCATTCATACAAAATTTCAATCTGTTTATCTTCTAATCTCATCAACTGATATTTCATTTGTAGTGTCTCCATGCCTTTTCCCAAACTATAACCTTATGACCTTATACATCAGCCCCGAAATTGGTTTTTCGTCTAACGTTTCGGATTCCCGACGTCCCCCCACTTAGATAGCTCTTATCTTAGGCGGGGGGATGTGGTGCCTGAACCTTCCGCAAACTTTCCTCTTCTGGCACCCTTGCGGGAATCTTTTGTTATCCGATGGACTGTGCCCCCAGACGCAAACCCAACTAAATCCCAACTACTGGTCAACAAAATACTATCAAGTGAGCAACTAATTAACCACGGTCTTTTTTTAACCATTCTTTTGGGTTCCAGGTTGCCGACACTGTCCCAATATTGTCAAAGCAGATTTCTGGATTGTCTGTTTGGATTAAAGCAATCAATTTATGTCCCTCTAGTAAAAGGAGCCAAGCATTATGGTTGATTATGTCAAGTATGTCGATCGCTTTTTTCGGTAACCTTACTGCAAACGAATCATAGTGTCTAAAACCCAAAACAATACCTTGCCCCTCGGGTATACAGTCAGAAAGACAATCGTTAAAAGCGTCAAGGTTTTTTCCGTAGTAGTCAGGGAATCTTAAAGCACTCGATATTGAAGAGTGGAAATCTTTAATATCCAGCCATTTCGAGCAATCAAATTCGTGAATATCAAAATCTTCTTGTTTGAGTAGTTCAATGTATTGCTCAAATATTGACTCTTTCCAGCACAATGTAACACTGCCATTTTGAAGAAGTGTCATCCAAGTAGTATTCCACACTGAATTGTTAGACAATTAAATCCCTTCCCACAATTGGATAATCAAGTTCTCTCATACTTTATATTCGGGCCTGCACAGTCTATCGTATAACGTTTTTGTGTTCCCGTAGCGTCCTAATCACATGCATCATCCTCTAGTTACGGGAACACTGTGTTATATGATGGAGCGTGCCCCCAAAGCTACGCTAATTCTTCAAGAACTTTATTAAGCTTTGAGTTCTTTCCTAAATCTAGTTTTTAACTCATTAAGCTCTTCATAACTAAGATTATAATGATCTTCAACTATTTGCTTGTCTTTTAAGAAATCTATAATAGAATCTACATGTTCTAAGGTTTCAACTATATCTTCTCTCTCATTAGTGTATATGTTGACTGTTGTATTATTGAATACCAAACTAACACGTGATTCTGCAAACCTCTCTTTCCTATTTAATACCTTGCTTAACGACTTCTTAGCCCAATCGTATAAGTCACTTGCTACTTTCCCTACAACAGCCGTAGCCGCACCCGTCAAAGCAAAGTCAAATATCAATTTGAATTCGATAAAATTACTACCTACCGCAGCTGGGTGCCACTCAAATCCAATTCTTGTAGGATAAAGAGTACTAAATGGCTCCTCAAAGAGATCTTGTATGTCCTCATAATCGTATCCACCTCTATTTAGTGTAATGTCCAATCTTAAATAGTTATATTTTTCATTATCCTGCATATGTTTACTCCTTTTCTATTGAAAATTATCGGATCTCTTTGCCTGCAGTCTCATGGGACGTATCCTACCTAATACCTTCCACCGACAAATAATGCCCAAAACCCACGCTATGATAGCATGCTCTATCATATAACGTTCCGGATTCCCGACGTCCCCCCGCCTTAGATAGCTCTTATCTTAGGCGGGGGGATGTGGTGCCTGAACCTGCCCCAAACTTACCACATCTGGCACCCTTGCGGGAATCTATTGTTACCCGAAGTGTCCAGCTTCGAAGGAATGCTTGGGTAATAAACACCTACATGGAGATTCTACAACTATCTGTACATTCCTTTATTTTACTCATAATGTAAATTTAAGGTCATTCAAAGAAGGATTATCTCACAGGCACGGCGAATTAGTTGATATCAACTAATTCGCCGTGCCTGTGAGATGGTAATCAATTTTTTTATATTGACAACTATTTAAATTGTCTGCATAATAATAACTAAGAAATGTATTTTTCTTCCGAGAGTAACGGAAAGAATATTACTCATGTGTATGGCTGACCTCCGAGAATGACGGGGTCTTAAAAATGTAGAATATCATTCATGTGTATTTAATAAATTCCCTCTTAATTTAGAGGGAATTTATTATTAATCGGAGGAAAAATGAAGTTTAGCTCTATCAAGAACATATTTTTTACTGTATGTGATTTTGACAAGGAATTATTGGCAAATACAAACAGAAGGCTTTATTTACTAATCCTTAGACTAAATTACAAAGGGAAAAAGCATGATTTTGCTATTCCTTTTAGATCAAACATTCCTGCACATGCACATGAAAATTTATACTTTCCACTCCCACCTAGACCAAGCACAAAAGCTGGGCACATTCATGGACTTCATTTTATTAAAATGTTCCCAATTAAGAAATCTTTTTTAGAGAAATTTAATATAGAAAATGACCGATACTACAATCAAATACTAACTATCATTAACACGAATAGAAATTTAATAATAGAACAAGCACAAAAGTATTTAACCGACTATGAAAATAATATAAGACCGAGTTACTGCACCAGTATTGACAATATACTCCTTGCATTAGAAGAATATGAACTAAGCACCCGAATTATTGCATTGGCAAATAAAGAAGTAGCTACGTCAAACCAAGATGAACAAATATCTTAAGACCTCCTAACCACGGAGGTCTTTTCTCATTCCCCAAACTTTCTCATGAAACCATGAGACATCATAATCCTCATGCACACCGAAGCAGAGAATACATGCGAGGATAAACGTGACGGGATAGGAATGCGTGGGTATGGACATTTCGGGTAACGT
>CAURZJ010000004.1:0-207092 GCA_963529635.1 uncultured Peptococcaceae bacterium | reverse complement strand
GCCACACGACGCGGCGGCCCCGCGCGCGATTTTATATAACTACGGAATCTCCGAATAAACTTTCGGGTAATGCTAGAAGTATTGGAAATCTCCGAAATTTATTTCGGAGATTTCCCCTTTCTCACTACAACTAGTTAGTTAGCCCAGCAACTAATTTGCAGCACAATAAAGGAATAATATGACATAACGAATCTACTTCAAGGACCCTCAATTAAGGTCCCAAGAAATATATATATAAAAGGTAGGACAAGTAAGCAGATATTGCTAATAATGCCTAACCTGCAAAATACGTTTGATGACTTTTTTGATGATAAAAGACCCAGACCTAATCCAATTAGCCCTATAAATGGTGCTAGAAGCAGTGGTAAACCTTCGAGTAATGGTATAATTTCGAAAAACCAATTCAAGATAAATAATAGAGTAATCAATGGTATCGTGAAGGAAATAAAGCCCAACTCATTTCCAATATCATTAATAAGAAATTTGCTCTTCATTCTTCACCACTTCCCTTTTTCGTTATGTTATAAGTTATGCTATTAGTTCACAAAATCCTACAAGTGTGTACTTGCACTACAATCCGTATGCTACACATGGACACGCGGCCTTACGTAAGGTACTTCAATATCCCTTCTTCCAATTCCTTCAACTTTATTTTATTAATTAATAATGGTATGAAGTAAAAGTGGCTTTCACATCAATTTTTGAACCATGATTAATTCAAACCCATGGCATAAAAAGAAAGACGGCTTATGTGATTTTTACACATTAAGCCGTCTTATTTAGTGAAATTTGATGTTGCTTTAGAATACTACTTATTCTGCGCAGCATTGATTCGAGCTAAGGCCCGACTAAGAGCTAATTCAGCGCGTCTAAGATCTACATCCTGTGGCTTTTGTCCCAAACGCTTTTCTGCTCTTTCCTTGGCTGCCATGGCACGCTGGAGGTCAATCATTTCTCCACGCTCAGCAGTATCTGCTAAGATGGTGACTTTGTTATCCGCTACTTCAACAAATCCACCCGAGGTCGAGATTCTATGGACCGCCCCATTGACTGTATAGCGTATTACACCGATAGCCATCGCTGTAATTAGCGGAGCGTGGTTCGGCAAAATCCCGATTTCACCGGTTTCCCCGGGTAATACCACAAATTCCGCTTCTTCCTTAAGCACATTGCCTTCCGGGGAAACGACACGGAGTGTAAACGTCCCTGCCATGTTTATGCCCCCAATGCTTTGGCTTTTTCGATTGCTTCCTCGATGGTACCCACCATATGGAAGGCTGCTTCTGGTAAATTATCGTGTTTCCCTTCCACGATTTCTTTGAAGCCTCGTACAGTCTCCTTAACCGGAACATACTTACCCGGTGAACCTGTGAAGACTTCTGCGACGTGGAACGGCTGGGAAAGGAAGCGCTCAATCCGGCGGGCACGAGCCACGACTTGTTTCTCATCTTCTGAAAGCTCGTCCATACCAAGAATTGCAATGATATCTTGAAGTTCCTTATAGCGCTGGAGAATTTGCTGTACATCCCGAGCAACCTGATAGTGCTCTTCACCCAAAATTTGTGGGGAAAGAATCCGTGAAGAGGAATCCAACGGGTCAACCGCTGGGTAAATCCCTTTCTCGGAAATAGCACGGTTCAATACCGTGGTCGCATCTAAGTGAGCAAATGCAGTAGCAGGTGCCGGGTCTGTCAAGTCGTCAGCTGGTACATAAATAGCTTGAACAGAGGTAATAGAACCATTGCGTGTCGAGGTAATACGCTCCTGTAAAGCTCCCATCTCGGTTGCTAGTGTTGGCTGATACCCTACTGCTGAGGGCATACGGCCTAGGAGTGCAGAAACCTCAGAACCCGCTTGTGTGAAGCGGAAAATGTTATCGATGAAGAGGAGAACGTCTTGATTTTGGACATCACGGAAATATTCCGCCATGGTCAGTCCCGATAGGCCCACGCGAAGGCGTGCACCCGGGGGCTCATTCATCTGTCCGAAAACCATCGCCATCTTATCGATAACTCCGGACTCTTTCATCTCGTTCCAAAGGTCGTTCCCTTCACGGGTGCGTTCGCCAACCCCTGCGAAAACAGAAAGTCCACCATGCTCCATGGCGATGTTATTAATGAGCTCTTGAATAAGTACCGTTTTTCCTACTCCTGCACCACCAAAGAGACCGACCTTTCCACCCTTTGAATAAGGTGCAAGTAAGTCGATGACCTTAATCCCTGTTTCCAACATATTGGTTGAAGGGTCTTGGTCGACGAAGGCAGGTGCGGGTCTATGAATCGGGTAGCTCGTATCTGCATGAACCTCTGGTCCATTATCAATCGCTTTCCCTAAGACGTTAAAAATTCGCCCCAAGGTAACTGGTCCGACGGGAACAGTAATGGGTGCCCCTGTATCATGGGCTTGCATTCCTCGTTGTAGCCCGTCCGTAGAGGACATTGAAACACAACGAACCGTATTATTTCCCAAGTGTTGAGCGACCTCAAGTGTGAGATCAAGTTCTTTCTCGGGTACAGTGACTTGAATTGCACTATAAATCTCCGGCAGAGCGTCGGAAGCGAACTCAACGTCAACTACCGGTCCCAGGATTTGCACAATCTTGCCGATATTCACAGGCGAGAAACCTCCTTTTTGACTATTTCCGGTAGCCTATTCAAGGGCAGCTACTCCCCCAACTATTTCGGAAATTTCCTTTGTAATAGCCGCTTGACGGGCACGATTCATCTGTAACGTTAGCTTATCAATCAATTCCTTAGCATTATCCGTCGCAGAACCCATCGCCGTCATCTTAGCACCCATCTCACTCGCTTTACCCTCTAGCAAGGTTCGAAAAACTTGCGTTTCGACATACTTAGGGAGTAAAGTTGTAAGAATCTCCTCAGGAGAGGGCTCAAAAATGTATTCTTTACCAGGGGCACCCTTCGGTTGCTCAATCGGTAAAAGCTTGATTTTTGTCGGGCGCTGGGAAATCGCGGTGATGAATTCAGTATAAACTAGGTAGACTTCATCAAGCTCGCCATTTTCGTAAAGACTAATAACTTCGTGAGCAATTTCTTTGGCCTGGGCATAGGAGGGATTATCTCCTAAACCAACAAACTCTGCTATCGTCTCCACTTTTCCACGCCGAAAGAAATCTCGTCCTTTGCGTCCTACGGCAACGAGTTTCGCCTCTCGTGTTTCTTCAGAAATGATTCCATTGGTCATCCGGATTAGGTTCGCATTATACCCACCGCATAAGCCTCTGTCCGATGTGATGATGACATAGCCCACTCGTTGCACAGGCCGCTCTTCTAATAACGGATGTGTAACATCCGCATGGGTCTGAGCAAGGCGTGCCAAGACTTCTTGCAATTGACGGGCATAAGGCCGGGCAGCGATGACCTTTTCCTGAGCCTTACGCAATTTCGCTGCAGCAACCATCTTCATGGCTTTTGTAATCTGCTGCATATTGCGTACGCTACGAATCCGGCGACGTATATCGCGTACTCCTGCCACCTCGTTCACCTACCCCCTATTATTTTCCGCTGAATAAAGCTTGACCCTAGCCAAGTTTCTTTACCCCAAGAATCCTTGCTTGAATTCGTTGATTGCCTTTTCAATCTCAGCGTTCAACTCATCCGAAAGCGCCTTTTCCGTGCGGATTCGAGTAAGGAGATCGGATTTAACGGAGCGCATGAAACGCAGATACTCTTCCTCAAACTGACCAAGCTTGTCTACTTCGATGTCGTCGACGAGCCCTTTAACTGCGGCATAGATGACAACGACTTCCTCCTCAACCACCATTGGTTGATACTGGAGTTGCTTCAGAATTTCCATCGTCCGCTCTCCACGGGATAGCCGCATTTGTGTAATCTTATCCAAATCTGAACCGAACTGGGCGAAGGCCGCAAGCTCACGATACTGTGCAAGGTCCAAACGTAATTGTCCTGCAACTTGTTTCATGGCCTTAATCTGAGCTGCCCCTCCAACACGGGATACAGATATACCGACGTTAATAGCTGGTCGGAAACCTGCGTTAAACAAGTCTGTCTCTAAGAAAATCTGTCCATCCGTGATGGAAATCACGTTCGTTGGAATATAAGCGGATACATCCCCTGCCTGTGTCTCAATAATCGGAAGCGCTGTCATGGAACCGCTTCCAAGATCAGGAGATAACTTCGCAGCCCGTTCTAAGAGACGGGAGTGCAAGTAGAAAACGTCTCCAGGGTATGCTTCACGACCTGGCGGACGCTTCAAAAGCAAAGATAACTCACGATAGGCAGCCGCTTGTTTGGACAAATCGTCATAGATAATCAAGACATGCTTGCCATTATACATGAACTCCTCGCCCATTGCGCAGCCCGAGTAGGGAGCAATGTAAAGCATCGGAGCAGGCTCTGATGCAGTCGCTGTGACGATAATACTGTAATCCATTGCGCCATGATCTTGCAGTGTTTTTACAACCCCAGCGACAGTGGAGGCCTTTTGACCAATAGCTACATAGATACAAATGACATCCTGGCCTTTTTGGTTGATAATCGTGTCGATTGCAACCGCGGTCTTACCGGTTTGACGGTCGCCGATGATAAGTTCCCGTTGTCCCCGACCAATCGGAACAATCGCATCAATGGATTTTAGTCCCGTTTGCAAGGGTTCATGAACAGATTTCCGATAGACAACCCCTGGGGCATTAGACTCAATCGGACGGAACTTTTCGGTTTTGATTTCCCCTTTTCCGTCGATGGGTTGACCAAGTGCATTTACAACACGTCCAATCAGGGCTTCCCCTACAGGGACTTCCACAATCCGTCCTGTACGCTTGACTTGATCGCCTTCCTTAATTGAGGTAAAAGGCCCTAAAATAATGCAACCAATGTTATCTTCTTCTAGGTTCATGGCCATCCCGTAAATTCCGTTTGGAAACTCTAGGAGTTCTCCTGCCATTGCCTGTTCTAATCCATGAACACGGGCAATTCCATCTCCAACGGTGATTACAGTACCCACGTCCACGACTTCAATTGCACTGTCATATCGTTCGATCTGTTGTTTAATGATTGAGCTGATTTCTTCTGGACGTAAATTCATCCTGTCTTTTCACCCCTATTTTCTGAGGTCTTTCATACCTTTTTAAGCGTGGCTAAGGCCTTGGCGAATGCGCTGAAGCTTGTAAGCCACGGTTCCATCCATCACTCGGTCTCCAATCTGAACAAGCACTCCACCGATTAGCTCCGAGCGAACTTCCTTAACTAGCCGTACTTCTTTTCCAGTCATCCGAGCCAACTCTTTTTGCAGACGCTCCTCTTGATTTTCGTTCAAGGGCGTGGCGCTAGCCACCTTCGCTTCTACAATATTACGAGCTTGGTCGGCGAGCAAGCTAAACTCCCGAGTAATGTCCGGGAGATAATTTTGCCTTCTCCGGTCAATGAGTAAATAGAGGAAATTTCGCACAGTCGCGCTTAATTGCCCGGCGAACAGTTTTTCCATAAGCGACTTTTTCTCCGAGATAGAAATATGCGGATGGTAAAGAAAGTGAGCGACCTCAGTATTCTGTTCGATTAGCTTCGTAAGATCCTGAAGTTCAGCCTCCATCGTATTCAAATCGCTTTGAACTCCGATTTCGAATAAGGCTTGAGCATACCGATGGGCAAGCGCTCCCTTTAACATGGCAATTCCCCTACTTCTTGAATAAATTGCTCAATCATATCTTCCTGGCCTTTTGTATCCAGGTTTTTGCGAATGATTTTTTCCGCGACGGCTACAGACAAGTCTGCGACTTGGGCTTGCACTTGGGCAATGGCCCGGTCACGTTCGCGTTCGATATCCACGAGAGCGGCTTTCTTAATCTTTTCCGCTTCCTCGTGCGCGCCAGCCAAAATTTCAGCCGCACGTACTTCGCTCAGTTTTGTCGCTTTTGCGATGACTTCCTGAGCTTCTTGACGTGCCTTACGCATTTCTTCTTGATACTCGCGCTTTATTTGTTCCGCCTGCTGGCGTTCTTTCTCTGCTTGAGCGATATTCGCCTCAATTTGATTTTGACGCTGTTCCATCATCGTCATCAGTGGATTCCAAGCGAACCGTCTGAGAATATAGACGAGCAACAGGAAAGATAAGACCTGGGCGACTAAAGTATAATCAATGTGTATGGGATTCACAGTTTACCCCCCTCTCAAGTCTGCTCCATCTTGGGATGATTTTTTCAAGGGGGAACTTCCGTTCCCCCTTGTTCCTGAAGGGCTGGGACTTTAGGCTCTAGCCCAGTGGTATTCAGACTTATTTCGTGAACATGAGAAGTAGAGCAAGTACCCAAGTCAGTAGTGGCAATGCCTCGACCAGACCTACACCGATAAACATGGTGGATTGTAAGGCACTTTTAGCCTCTGGCTGACGAGCAATTCCTTCTACAGTTTTAGTAACAATACTCCCATTACCAAGTGAAGCTCCGAGGGCTGCTAAACCAGCAGCAATTCCTGCACCAAGTGCAGCAGCAGCAGATACGTCCACAGAGTTTCCTCCTTTCTTATTTCCCCAAAAATTTTTAATTATTATTCCTCAGTAAGTGCATTGCACCACTGAAAATCAAACGGTTTTAATGGTCTTCAGTAACAGCTTGAGATATGTAAGCTGTGGTAAGAACCGTAAAGACATAGGATTGGATTGCTCCAATAAATACACTAAAGGCTAGCCAGATTGCATCGGGAATAACACCGCCAAAGACCCAGATCCCGGGAAGCATGAGTATGACTCCGATTAGGACCTCTCCAGCATAGATATTACCAAAGAGACGGAAGGCTAGCGTCATTGGCTTAGACAGTAAATCGATGATGTGAATCAAGGAAAACACTGGATGAGGCTCAACGAAATGATGGAAGTAATGAGCCCCCTTCTGTTTCACTCCCATGGTGATTACGAGAATAATCGTAAGAAGTGCTAAGGCTAACGTTGTATTGATATCTGCAGTGGGGGATGCCCAGGCTGCTCCATGAAAAATCTCGTTGAGTTTAGCAAAATGGACATTCCCGAGAAGGTTAAAGGTTAAATTCGGAAGAAGTCCAAACATATTCGATACAAAAACAAACAGTATCAAGGTTACCAAATAACCTAGTAGAGGTTTTCCCTTTTCGTATTCCATATTATCTGCAACAAGTCTTCGAACAAAATCAACCATCCATTCGAGGATATTCTGCATCTTACCAGGCTTGCCACTAGTAAGGTTTCGCGCGGCTAAGAGCACGAAAATAAGAATGACTGCCATGACCATCCAGGTCATAACAAGAGTCTTACCATGAAAACTCATTCCTCCGAGATGCCAAAGTATAATTTCTTCATGCATTTATTTAAATTTCACCCCTTTCTACTCTTTGTGATTTGTTTGAGGCCTACGAAAAGTGAAATAACAAGTCCAAGGGCAATTCCTAGGGCTAAAGTAAACAGCCAGTCCGCTCGAAAGCGCCAGACTGCGGCGACAACAAGAGTAATCATTCCCAAACGCGCGGAAAAACTCCGGCGCATGCGTTTTATCGCTGTAGAAACTTCCTCCTCCACGCTGCGTAGAGTATCTCTACGTAACCACTCAGTATACGCAAAGCCTAACCAATATCCCAGAAGAGCACCAAATAGATTTGTTTTCCCAGTGAATGCAACTCCTAGGAGGAGAGTAGAAGTACCTATAAGCAGAGTGATAAAACTACTTTTTGTCATTCGAAACGCCAAACTTTCTTAAAGTAACGACTAAATAACTACCTCCAAGAGCCAAACCAAGCAGCATGAAAAGTAGCTGTAACCAAGGCTGTGTATCCCATCGCTGATCCAAAAAGCGCCCGAGCAGATATCCTCCCCCAACAAGGCCAGCTAGAGTAGTTGCAATGCTGGTTCCGAAAGCCATCGCTTTAACTAAATTTATACGATTTTCGCTCATAATGCTTTCCTCTTCATCAACAGTGCGAATACGTGGAGAAAATTGTAAAATTACCTAACTTTTTACCAATTAGCTCTCCTTCAGTATAATAACATTATTTTGGCCAATCTAGCAATAAAAAGGCATCTCTCGTTAGATCTATTTTAATCAATTATACCTAAAAAAATTCTTCTGTGATTTTCGCGATTCGTTCGGAAGCTTTCCCATCTCCATAGGGGTTAATTGCATGAGCCATTTGGTGATAGGCTTCCTGATTAGAAAGAAGATGACTCAGTTTCTCAACGACCTTCTCGTAAGAGGTACCGACCAAGGAAACTGTACCTGCCTCTACCGCTTCAGGACGCTCTGTCGTGTCCCGAACGACTAAAACGGGGATTCCTAGTGAAGGAGCTTCCTCTTGAATTCCTCCTGAATCTGTCATAATGACACTCGCCTTAGCCATCAGATTAACGAAAGGCTCATAGTCCATAGGCTCAATTAAATGAACTCGGGAATTATGTCCCAAGACCTCATTGACTACCTGGCGGACAGATGGATTCTTATGTACTGGAAAAACAACAAAAGTATCGGGGAATTCCTCTAAGACTGATGCCAACCCCCGGTAGATTTGACGCATCGGTTCACCTAAATTTTCACGCCGATGAGTCGTCACAAGAATCATCCGTTTTCCATGTTGCTTTAACATAATCTGACTAAGTTCTGGATCTAAAAATTGATACTCTGCACGTACGGTTGTAAGCAGTGCATCAATGACGGTATTCCCTGTAACGAATATCTTATCTTCCGCTACCCCTTCTCGTAGAAGGTTCTTCTTAGCCGTTTCCGTCGGTGCAAAATGTAAGTCCGTCAAAGCTCCCGCCAATTTTCGGTTCATCTCTTCCGGGAAAGGCGAGTATTTGTTTCCAGTGCGCAGGCCTGCCTCTACGTGTCCGACCGGAATATGAGCATAAAAAGCGGCTAAAGCGGCCACAAAGGTCGTTGTCGTATCTCCATGAACAAGTACGAGATCAGGCTTTGCATTCTGGAACACTTCCCCCAATCCGTTTAAGGCACGGGTCGTAATGTCTGACAAGGTCTGTCCCGCTTGCATTAAGTTCAAGTCATAATCAGGTTCAATCTGAAATAACGCCAAAACCTGATCCAACATTTCTCTATGCTGCGCTGTCACTGCGACCTGGCAATCCAAAGCACTTTCCCTCAATGCTTGCACTACCGGAGCCATTTTGATTGCTTCTGGACGAGTTCCAAAAACCACCATGACCTTTGGTTGTTCTTTCACCTTAAATACTCTCCTTTTAGCTAACAAGGGGCTAGGGGAGACCTAGCCCTCTGTAACATCGTTTGAGACGAGACGAATAAGTTCCAATTGAGCCTCTTTCGCCATTTCTAGAGCCAGTTTATCTGGATAAGTATGGACAAAAAATACCCGTTTAATTCCCGCATTAATAATGAGCTTAGTACACAGGACACAAGGCTGAACGGTAGTATAAATATCTGCTCCACTGATGGCTACCCCGTGCTTGGCAGCTTGCACTAATGCATTTTGCTCGGCATGGACCGCCCTACAGATTTCAGAACGTTCACCCGAAGGTATGCCAAGTTTTTGCCTTAGGCAACCTATCTGTGCACAATGAGTAAGTCCAGACGGACTTCCATTATAGCCTGTGCTCAAAATCTGCTTGTCCTTAACGATGACCGCTCCGACTTGGCGGCGCAGACAGGTTGAGCGCCCTGCGACGACCTGTGCCATCTGCATAAAATACTCATCCCAAGTGGGTCGTTCCTTGTTCATCATTTTGTTCCGAACAGCCGATCTCCAGCATCACCCAAACCCGGTATGATATATCCATGGTCATTCAGATGGTCATCCACGGCAGCCACAAAAATATCTACATCCCCATGAACGGATTGTACGGCTTCAATGCCTTCCGGTGCTGCGATTAAGCACATAAGTTTAATATTCCGAGCTCCCCGGTCCTTCAGGAAGGTTATTGCTGCGGACGCTGAACCGCCCGTGGCAAGCATTGGATCGATTACGATTAACTCGCGCTCCTCTACATCGGTTGGGAGCTTGCAATAGTATTCAACAGGCTTAAGGGAGACAGGGTCACGATAAAGACCAATATGCCCGACTTTAGCTGTTGGAATCAGCCTTAACATTCCATCAACCATCCCTAGGCCCGCCCGTAAAATGGGTACTAAGCCTACTTTCCGGCCTGCAATCATCTTAGCCTTCATCGTCGCGACAGGGGTCTTCACTTCGACTTCCTGAAGTGGGAAATCACGAGTAACTTCATAGGCCATTAGCATTGCGACCTCTTCCACGAGTTCGCGAAAATCTTTTGACCCTGTGTTTTCATCGCGGATAAGAGATAGCTTATGCTGAATCAGAGGATGATCGAGAACATGTACTTGTGCCATGAATTAGTCAACTCCTAATCTAAATTTGGGTAGAGTGGAAACTCCTCACAGAGTCCAGCAACAATCGCTTTTGCCTTTGCTTCGCCGACTTCATTACGCTCGGTTAAGGCTATGTCGATCGCTTCCGCTATCCGCTTCATCGCTTGAGTATCCATGCCCCTACTGGTTACTGCTGGAGTTCCGATACGAATGCCGCTTGTCACGAAAGGACTTGCTGGATCAAAAGGAATTGTATTTTTATTTACCGTAATACCTACCTCATCAAGAATATGCTCTGCTTCTTTTCCCGTCAATCCCTTTGTTCGAACATCCAAGAGCATGAGATGGTTATCTGTACCGCCTGAGACTAGGCGGAACCCTCTCTGAGCAAGTGTTTCTGCTAAAACCTTAGCATTTTCAATAATACGCTTTTGGTATTCTATGAACTCAGGTTTTAAAGCTTCACCGAAGGCAACCGCTTTTGCTGCAATCACATGCATGAGTGGCCCTCCCTGGATTCCAGGGAAAATGGCTTTATCAATAGCCTTAGCGAATTCTTCCTTGCAGAGAATTAGTCCTCCACGGGGACCACGGAGAGTTTTATGGGTTGTAGACGTGACGAAATGCGCGTGTAGAATTGGGTTTTGATGAAGACCCGCAGCGACTAACCCTGCAATATGTGCCATATCAACCATGAGATAGGCACCGACTTCATCGGCAATCTCACGCAACTTGGCAAAATCGATTTGTCTTGGGTAAGCACTCGCTCCTGCGACCAACAGCTTTGGCTTATTCTCCAGGGCTAGGCTCCGTACAACATCATAATCGATTTGTTCGGTCTCTTGATCTACCCCATAGGCTACAAAATTATAGTACATCCCCGAGATATTGACCGGGCTACCATGGGTTAGGTGACCGCCATGAGATAAGTTCATGCCAAGGACAGTATCCCCCGGTTTAAGAATGGCGAAATACACAGCGGTATTCGCTTGTGCTCCCGAATGAGGTTGCACATTAGCATGCTCAGCCCCGAAAAGCTTCTTCACCCGTTCACGAGCTAAATCCTCAACGATATCGACATATTCACAGCCGCCGTAATAACGATGCCCCGGATAGCCTTCCGCATACTTATTCGTTAAGACAGAGCCCTGCGCCGCCATTACTGCACGGCTGACAAAGTTCTCAGAGGCAATCAACTCAATCTTGTTGCGCTGTCTTCCCTCTTCTTTGGCAATCGCCTCCGCTACTTCTGGATCCTGTGGCAAAACCCACTCTTTAATGTAATCCACTCCAACCGCTCCTATCTCTTTCTTACATACTTGGAAGCACGGGGACGGTTCTCTTGTTTCTATACCTTTACAGGGGAGAATCAAGGGGACGGTTCTCCTGCTTCTTTATTCCTTTTTAGGGTAGAATCTCTGCCTACTCTGGATAGCATGCCCGTGAACCCCCGATGAGGCGAGGGCGTGTCCTTGCCATTGTCAAATGAGCCTGCCCAATTTCCTTTATTGGAAGTCGTATCGGCACAACGACCGGGCGTAAGTGCATACCAATAAAAGTATCCCCCACATCAATTCCGGCATGCCCGCGAATACTTTCTACCATAATCGGCCGCTCAAAACTCTGCCACGCCTTAACAGACATCGCACCACCTGCTTTTAACCCCGGCATGACTGTCACAGGTTCTAAACCGTAATGTTCTACACATTCTTCCTCGACAACTAAGGAGCGGTTAATATGTTCACACCCTTGAACGGCAAGATAGACACCCATCTGTCTCACTCGCTCGAGTAAAGGCGGTAGAAGTATCTCTGCAACATCTGTGTTGGTTCCCTTCCCAATATGCTGACCCAACACTTCACTCGTACTGCAGCCAAGAATTAAAATCTGCTTCGGCCTCAGACTGGCTTGAAGAAAAAATCCATCTAAAACTTTTTCCCATACCTCTGCAATTTCGTTTCGATTTATTTCCATGACTTCCTCCGCAACTCCAAAGAGTCCTAGATGCTCTCCCCTTTTTCTAGGGAAGTGATGAGGTCTATTCGGCGAGCATGTCGTCCTCCGGCAAAAGGTGTCTTTAAAAAGATATCGACAATATCCAAGGCTAATCCTACACCGGTTACCCTTCCACCAAGAGCAAGGATGTTTGCGTTATTATGTTCACGTGCCATTCGAGCTGAATAAGTCTCCGTGCAAACGACTGCACGAATTCCAGGTACTTTATTCGCTGCGATAGAGATTCCGAGACCTGTTCCACAGACAACGATTCCTAAATCTGCTTTCCCCGACGTCACTGCATCCCCAACGAGAAAGCCAAACTTCGGGTAATCCACGGAATCCTTTGAATTTGTCCCTAAGTCTATTACTTCAATTCCTTGACCTTCCAAATGAGTTCGTATCTCATTTTTTAGCTCGAACCCTCCATGGTCGGCACCTAAAGCGATTTTCAATGAAGCCACCTCCACTTTATCTATTGAAATTTCTACACTAATGAAACAAAACCCTGCCAGATTATCGAAAAAAGAGTTTTTATATAACTTCGAAGTACGCATAGAAAATGCTTGGCATATGCCAAGCTTACTAGCTCCACAAATTAGTTTATCTGTTTTGACTAGGATTATCCAAATATTTCTTAACCTCGCGGATAAGAAACTCTATGTCCTTGGCGCTTTTACGATAAACCTCCACTGAGCCACCCCAAGGGTCGAGGATATCATAATCCTCAGCCTTCGCACTCCAGGCACCAAGTCGCTTAATTCTCGTAGCAAATTCTGGGAACATCACCCGAAGTCGCTTTTCTTGATCTGAGGTCATGGGAATGATCCAATCCGCTTCAGAAAGGAGCTCCTGACTCACTCGACGAGCCCGGTGGGAGGTCAAATCAATTCCTTTCTCCTTTAACACCTCATGGGCTTGCGGACTAGCAGAATCTCCCTCCCAAGCTGCAAGTCCAGCGGACTCCACCCGATTTGGACTTAGAATTCCCCGAGCTAATCCTTCTGCCATAGCACTTCGACACGTATTCCCTGTACAGACGAATAATACCTTCACAGTTCTTCTCCTTATTAAAACAGCATCCTTAACCCGATAATTACGAGTACCAAACCGCCCATTGCCTCCGCCCGCTCACCCAGCCAGGTTCCAACAAAACGTCCAAGTAAGAGGCCGCTTCCCATCATTATACCTGCAACCGTTCCCATAATTAAAACAGTTAAACCAATTTGACTATCCACTGTGCCTAAGGAGAATCCCACGCTAAGAGCATCTAGGCTTACTGTAGCTGCTAAAGCATACACCCCAATACCCCGCAAGGAAATCCCTGCTGGCAATTGTTTGTGGTTTATTGTCTTACGGGCTTTAGAAAGTGGAATATACTCAGGGTTAGGGCGCCAAACATGGAAGAGCATTCTTCCTCCGAGCCATAGCAGGACAAGCGCTCCAATCCCTCTAGCGAATTGGCCTATAACCATTCCCAAGGTTTGCCCTAAAAGGAGTCCTCCCAAAGGCATTAGTACATGGAAGACAGCAACAACCAACGAAAGCCTAAGCGTCATCCGTTTTCCGACTCCCACTAAGCCAATCGCTAGGGCAAGGGAAAAGGCGTCAGCCCCCAGGGCAATAGACAAGGCTAATATCCATACAAGGTTCAATCCCCATTCCTCCTGTTCGAGGTTAAGAATACAGTGTCTTTGTATTCTATGCTTAGGGGTAGGCTTGCATGCCGGAAATTATGGAGGCGAGTTGTATTGTAACCCTTTGGAGAATGTCTCCAGCATTTGTACGGTTTTCAACTAGACTCTAATAATCCGCTGCCCTGAGGCCTTCTCCAGCCGATTCATAATCGCGAAGCCGAGGCCGTTCTCATCGACGCCTTCAGCTAGTATAATATCCATTCCCTGCTCATCACAAAGTCGTAGCCCCTCATATAGTCTTCCAGCGACCTCCTCCGGACATTTCTCCGAACCGAGGACAAAAAGCAACTCAGGAAGCTTACTATGAAGATGTGATGCACTTTCTAAAGTACAAAGAATCCCAACTTTTTTAAGGCGTGCATGACCTTTGAGAATTTCGTTCGCCATCCGGGGCAAAATATTTTCTCTCTCGCCGATGAAAAGCATCAGATCTCCCTTAGGTGCATAGTGCCTATACTTCATACCCGGGGCCTTCGGAGGCTGGGTCCCTGAAGGATGATCCACGGCTATTTCACCAAGTACTTCTTCGAGCTGTTCCTTAGTGACTCCCCCTGGACGGAGGATAGTCGGAATCTCTCCTGTCAAATCTAAGACTGTAGATTCAACGCCCACGGAACATACTCCGGCATCGAGAATGAGCGGGATTCGTCCTCGCAAGTCCTTCCAGACATGAGTTCCATTCGTCGGGCTTGGCTTGCCGGAAAGATTCGCACTTGGAGCTGCTATGGGAACCCCCGCCTCTTCGATCAAACGTAGCGCGACCGGGTGTCTCGGCATTCTTATAGCAACTGTTCCTAACCCCCCACTGACCACATCCGGGACAAAGGCTGTCTTCTCAAGAACAAGGGTTAAGGGACCTGGCCAAAACTTTTCAGCACAAAGTTCAGCCTCAGGACTCCAACGCTCAACCAAAGACTTCACCATTTCTAAATTGGCAACATGAACAATCAGCGGATTATCCTGTGGTCTGCCTTTGACCCGAAAAATTTCCTTACAGGCTTGAGCATCCATGGCATTGGCACCCAGTCCATAGACAGTCTCAGTCGGCAAAGCTACGAGTTGCCCTTCACGAATGAGCCTAGCTCCCTCCTGGATTAACTCAGGCTCTGGATTTTCAGAATCAATGTATACACGCTTAGTCTCCATTTTCTCACCTCGCTAAAACAACTCGGTCTCTCCCACCATAATCTTGAAAGACCTGAGTATCAAACCCCTGCTGTTTAAAAAGCTCTTCAACTTCATTACCCTGTTGCCAACCAATCTCCAACACAACTTTCCCCTCAGGTTTTAGCATAGACCGTGCTTCCTTGGCGAGCTCCCTATAAAAGTCCAAGCCATCTTCTCCGCCTACAAAAGCTAGCTTAGGCTCACGGAAAATTTCCGGAGCCAGCGCGGCATATTCTTCTCTACCTATATAGGGAGGATTACTTACGATTAAATCCCAAGTCTCTCCGCGAATTGGAGTAAGAAAGTCCCCTTGACGCCACTGAATCTTGGCCCCAAGCCTTTCGGAATTGAACTTGGCAACTTCAAGGGCGTCAGAAGATAAATCGGTTCCCACAACTTCGGCTTCAGGCCAGTAATGAGCGATAGTGATAGCTAAAGCTCCACTACCCGTACATATATCCACAATTTGAGGCTTAAGCCCCTCTTTGATAAGTTGCACTTCCCTCTTCAATTCTAACACCCGTTCGATAAGAAGCTCACTATCTGCCCTTGGAATAAGAACGCGTTGATCCACATAAAAATCGAGTCCCATAAATTCCTGATGCTTCAAGATATACTGGAGTGGTTCTCGAGTTGACCGACGTGCTATCCCCTCACGATATTCTGCTTGGTGCTCTTGATCTAGAACCTGTTCCCTCTCCAAATAAAGCTGTTCCCGCCTTACACCCAGAATCTGCGCTAACAGGAGATCCGCATCCCAGCGAGGGTTTTCTACTAAAGCAGTTTTTAATTCCTGCTCACCCCACTGCAAAGCTTCAATGATTCGCATTATTCCTCCGATTTAAGCCGTTCGGCTTGATCTGTCGTTATCAGAGCATTGATTACTTCATCAATATCTCCTAGCAAAATCGATTCCAAACGATGCAGTGTCAGTCCGATTCGATGATCCGTTACCCGACCTTGAGGGAAATTATAGGTTCGGATCCGCTCACTCCGATCTCCTGTCCCTACTTGGCTCCGACGCTCGCTCGCCACCTCCCCTGCCGCCTCATCTTGGGCCTTTTCAAGAAGTCGAGCACGTAGGACACGGAGAGCCTTTTCTTTATTTTTTAATTGGGACTTCTCATCTTGGCAAGATACCACTGTCCCTGTGGGAAGGTGTGTAATCCGGACCGCTGATTGAGTCGTGTTTACGGATTGACCTCCTGGCCCACTGGAGCAAAAGATATCAATGCGAATATCATTAGGATTAATATTTACATCGACTTCTTCAGCCTCTGGGAGAACCGCAACGGTCGTTGTAGAGGTATGAATGCGGCCACCAGATTCGGTCGCTGGAATTCGCTGTACCCGATGAACCCCACTCTCAAATTTCAGCTTGCTATAAGCACCTTGTCCTTCGATAAGAAAGACAATTTCCTTAAAGCCCCCAATGTCTGTATAGCTTGCACTCAAAAGTTCCGTACGCCAACCCTGGCGTTCAGAATACTTGGTATACATCTTGTAGAGATCGCCTGCGAACAGAGCAGCTTCTTCTCCACCTGCACCGGCACGGATTTCCATGATAACATTCTTCTCATCATTAGGGTCCTTGGGCAAGAGAAGAACTTTCATACGTTCCTCGATCTCATCTCGACGCTCGATTAATTCACTACGTTCTAAGTCGGCCATTTCCTTCAATTCAGGTTCTAACTTTTCCCGAAGAAGGGCTTCAGTATCTTCGAGGTTCTTCAATACCTCATTATACTCACGAAAAGCCGCCACGATATCAGTCATACCCGCTTGCGCCTTGGCATACTTTTGCCATACTTCCTGGTTTCCAATCACTTCTGGGTCGCTTAAGAGCTGGCTCAGTTCATCATAGCGACGTTCAATTTCAACTAATTTATTTTGCATTTTTACACCTCAAATAATTTGGGACCATTTTGGTTAGTTAGTCCATTGGGTTGTGAGGAATCTAGGTTAGGTAAGTTCCTGTCCTGACTCCAAAACTTCTTGCAAGGCGGCAAGAGCAACTTCTAACTGCTCATCGTCAGGTTCACGTGTTGTCAACTTTTGTAGAAAAAGTCCTGGGGCAATTAGCCATCTCCACCAGGGAGAATCAAGATGCCGTGATGAAAACTTAAGAACCTCATAGGCTACTCCGGCCACCAACGGCATAAGGATAATACGCGACAGAATTCGCCACCAAAGCGGATTTAGCCCCAAAAATGCGAACACGAAAATACTTACAACAACTACGATAAGGAGAAAACTCGTTCCACAGCGAGGATGCAAGGTAGAAAACGTCCGAGCATTTGTCACCGTTAATTCAAGCCCTGCTTCATGGGTGTAAATCGCCTTGTGCTCTGCCCCATGATATTGGAACACCCGCTGAATATCCCTCATTCGGGAGATTAATAAAATATAAATAAAGAAAACGACGAGGCGGATGCCTCCTTCGAGCAGATTCTGAAGCACTGTGCCCGGAACTAAATTTCTTAAAAGATGGGCTGATCCTGTCGGAAGTCCAACGAATAAGACGGCTCCGAAACCAAAAGCTAAAACGACCGTCAAAGCCATTTCCCAAAAGCTTAGCTCTTCTCCGCCTTCTTCCTCCCCAGCTGCTCGGCTCGCGGAAAACATAAGAGCCTTTGTCCCAATCACTAGTGAATCTACCAAGGCTACGAATCCTCGGATAATCGGCAACTTCCAAAGGTGCTTCTTGGCCCAAGGCTTAATCTCTTGCCGTGTAACTTCGATTTCACCATTGGGTAAACGTAGGGCAAGCGCAGTCTCCTTTGGCCCCCGCATCATTACACCCTCGATTAGAGCCTGACCCCCATACTGAACGGGTTTAGCCATCTATTCTCCTCCTCAAACGATTAGAAATAGGCAGCGAAATCTATACCAAAGAAAAAAGCAGAGCGTGCGCTCTGCTTTTTCCCCAGCAACGACCGCAGGCCGTTGTTATTATTACATACCGTATTTCTTTTTGAAACGGTCCACACGTCCACCAGCATCTACGAAACGTTGAACGCCAGTATAGAAGGGATGGCACTTAGAACAAATCTCCACCTTAATATCTTTCTTAGTGCTGCCGGTCGGAATTACTTCACCGCAAGCGCAAGTGATAGTGGTTTGTTCATATTTCGGGTGTGTGTTTTCTTTCATGTCGTCACCTTCTTTCCCAACCGAATCGTCAACTCTTAACATTTTAGCATAGAGACTTCCTAAAGGTCAAGAAAAATAACGACTACGGTTAGTTGAAATTTTTAGGAGATACCTCGTGTCAAAATTATCATCATTTCCAGGCAACCTTTGGCAGATACTGATTCGGGTCCACTGTCTTTCCGTTGAGACGGATTTCGAAGTGTAAGTGGGGTCCTGTCGTCCTTCCTGTATTTCCAGAAATGGCGATGGTCTCTCCCATGTCCACACGTTCTCCGGCCTTAACAAGCAATTTCTGATTATGCCCGTATAGCGTTTGGATCCCATTTCCATGGTCCACCAACAAAGCTAAGCCATACACTCCTATCCATCCGGCTTTAACAACCTTCCCTGCGCGTGCAGCTTTAATATCCGTTCCACTAGGAATGGCAATATCAATTCCATGATGATACTCTTTATACTCTCGCCAACCATAATCTGAGCTAATCTCCCCGGAAGCTGGCCAGCGCCAAGAGACTGTCGTCCCACGAGATACAGCAGTATTCGTCACGGTATTTTCACGAATTGTGAATGTAACCCCCGGTTTTACCGGAACTGAAGGATTATCCTCCAGAATCTGCGCTGCAGTTGTTTGATATTTCTTTGCTAAACCCTCTATGCTTTGTCCTTGCTCTAATGTAACGACCGAAAAACAGGCAACCGATTTTCCCCCTTGGGAATAGGCAGGAGTTATCCCTTCGTTAAACAAATAAGCACACATGAGTAAAGCGGTGCACCCCTGCATAAGCCGGGCACGCCGCCTTCGCCCATGTTCTTGAATACTCATTCCTTGAAACCACCTCGGAGTTTTAATCAATCTAGAATACCTTGCTGGCAGATATGAACTACTACAAAACTTAGCTTTAGCTGTAGTGTTATCCACCCAGAAAAAATAGTCTTGCTGGTATGCCAAGGCATTCCTAGATATTCTCTCCAAACTCCGAAAAAAAATACCCTACATAACCCCTTTTATTGCATATTGGGGTTTCTTATCAAATCGGTGCACCGCTTCAATGAAACGTACCGTTCCAGTTTTACCCCTCATAACCACTGTATGCGTCGAAGCTCCCTGAGCGCTAAAATGAACTCCACGGAGTAAAGGTCCTTCCGTAATCCCTGTTGCTGCGAAGAAAACGTCATCAGAGCTGACCAAATCATCCATCGTCAGGAGTTTATTCACATCTTTAATTCCTAGCACTTTAGCTCTTTCTATATCTGCATCATTTTCTGGCCAGAGTCTTCCTTGCATCTCACCGCCCAAACAGCGCAAAGCCGCTGCTGCGAGCACTCCTTCAGGAGCCCCGCCAACCCCCATCATGATATCGATTCCGGTTCCTTCGATGCCACAAGCTACTGCAGGAGAGACATCACCATCCGAAATAAGCCGAATACGCGCCCCTATCTCACGTATCTCTTGAATCATCTTATAATGACGAGGGCGATCCAGAATAACAACAGTCAAATCATCCATGCTTTTCCCTAAGGCTTGAGCCACATTGGCTAAATTCTCATGGACAGGCGCATCGAGATGAATCTTGCCCTTCGCTTGAGGCCCAACGGCGATCTTATCCATATACATATCGGGGGCGTGTAGGAGCCCACCCTTTTTGCCTATTGCAACGACGGCTATTGCCCCGGCCAGGCCTTTCGCAGCACTGTTTGTTCCTTCAAGTGGGTCGACTGCCACATCAAGTTCCGGACTTTCTCCACTTCCAACACGTTCTCCAATGTAGAGCATCGGGGCTTCGTCCATTTCCCCTTCCCCGATAACTACTGTACCGCTCATGCGAATCGTATCAAAAACCGATCTCATAGCCTGCACTGCTGCGTCATCAGCAGCCTCTTTATTACCTCGCCCTACCCAACGCGCCGAGGCTAAAGCTGCAGCTTCTGTGACCCGAGCAAATTCCATGGTTAATTCACGTTCCATCATCATATCCCCCTAAAGTAATAAGTAGTTTAGCTTATTTAAACAAAATATTTCGTAAAAACCATCAATTGTTCATCATAATTAACCCTATCTTATCTATTGTGCCATACCTTTTAATGTGATGCAAGGTAAACCTAAGAGAACACATGACATAAACAAAAGCTCTTACAGCGGAAGAATCCTCCGTCCGTAGAGCTTTCATGATTTCACTTTAAGTCGCTAACTTATCCAAGCTTCTTCCAGTCAGCCAGAAATCTTTCAATTCCTGCCTCGGTAAGAGGATGTTTGAATAGCTGACGAAGAACATTAAAAGGAACCGTAGCGTAGTCTGCCCCAAGTTTCGCTGCCTCTGTGACATGAACAGGGTGGCGAACACTCGCCGCAATTATCTTCGTTTCAAGTCCATGCACTCCGAAGATATCACAAATTTCATCGACTAAAAGGAGTCCATTCTCTCCAATATCGTCTAAGCGCCCTAGAAAGGGGCTTACATAGGTTGCCCCAGCGCGAGCAGCTAGCAAGGCCTGAACCGAGGAGAAAATGAGCGTTACGTTGGTTTTAATCCCTTCTCCGCTCAAGACCTTGACGGTTTTCAAACCTTCCTCTGTCATAGGGATCTTCACTACTATATTGGGGTGCATCGCAGCCAGCTCTCGAGCTTCCTTGAGCATTCCCTCTGTATCTAGAGAAATAACCTCAGCACTTATCGGCCCATCAACTACTTGCACTAATTCCTTCAAAAGTTGATGAAAGTCCTTTCCCTCTTTCGCAACCAAGCTTGGATTCGTGGTGACTCCTGCTATGACTCCCATATTCCACGCTTGGGTGATTTCATTCATATTTGCAGAGTCTAGAAAAAATTGCATTTTCTGTACCTCCTTAAGCTTTCCCATTGCTCCCAAAAACACGGATTTTTTCCCGAACAATCTCTATTGTAGCCTCTCGAGCGGGCCCAAGCGCTTTACGAGGATCAATCTCTTTTGGAGCCTTCTCTAACGCTGAGCGAACTGCCGCAACGAAGGCTTCACGAATATTTGTATCGATATTCACCTTGCAAACGCCGAGAGAAATTGCCTCACGGATTGCTTCATCAGGGACACCCGAGGAACCATGCAGAACAATTGGCGCCTCAATTCTTTTCCTGATTTCTTTAAGACGTTCGAAGTCTAACTTAGGTACCCCTTTATATTGTCCGTGTGCGGTTCCAATCGCAATCGCTAAGGCATCAACCTGTGTCTCTTGAACAAACCGTTCTGCTTCAACCGGATCTGTAAAAAGCGCTTCGCGCTCACTTACAGTAATGTCATCTTCTGTTCCTCCGATTTTACCCAACTCCGCCTCTACAGAGACCCCAAGCGGACGTACAGCTTCGATCACTTTATTGGTTAGGGCAATATTTTGCTCAAGTGGCAGCTTAGAGCCATCAATCATAACAGAAGTAAAACTATTTCTCACACATTGCATGACTTGGGCAAAGCTTGTTCCATGGTCAAGATGGAGAGCGACCGGAACACTCGCCCTTTCCGCTGCTAAACGAGTCATAGCCGCAATATATTCGATTCCAGCATATTTAATGGCACCTTGACTCGCTTGAACAATGACTGGGGACTTTTCAGCCTCTGCTGCAGCCACGATAGCCTGAACAATCTCCATGTTATTACAGTTGAAGGCTCCGACTGCGTATTTCCCTTTTTGGGCGTCGAGTAACAATTCAGTGAGTGAAACCAGACTCATTTTCTTTATTCCTCCTCATTCGCCTTAGCGAGATGTCCCCGCTGCGTGCGATTTATCAACCATGTCTTATTTTCGTCCAAATTAACAGATGTCATGCCTTCGAATATTCGAATATTCTCAGCATTTTCACCATAAATTATTCCTACCGCTTCACAATCTTCGCAGTAGAGTTCAATTCGATCGGGCAAAAGCTCAAAGGATAAATTCCGATTTCCACATTTACAACCTAGAGCCCCTTCTTTTGCGAGACGATGAAGATGGTCTAACAACCTTAACATAACCTCAGGGTTTTCAAATTCTTCTTCGTAACCTAACTCAGCTGCAAGCTCGGCAATCGACTTCTCCCGCTCTTGGCAAGCCTGAGATACCTTTTGTTTAGGGCCGATAAAGCCGGCGGAAGCCTCCACTTCTGGGCAAACCAAAGGCAATGCCGACTTACCCCAAATGGACCCTCGCTTTAGGCGCAGATAGTGAACTTGACCACAAAAAGCGCAATGGAAGGATAGGTTAAAGTGTTTACGATCACGGCTAGCCGCGGATAATATGGGTTCACCACACCGACAATATAAATTCTCTCGCCCCTTGCCTGAAAAAGCAAACAGAGAAAGAGCTTGAAACTCTAATTCCCCACATTTTGGACACTGGATTGCAACCGATGTATGGGTTGTCAGGATCAATTTTCCCCACCTCTTTCTACCTAAACTATAACTTCGTCAAATCTGAGGATTTTCCTGCAGTACTTTTTCAAAAGTTAAGAGGCCTCCATCCAACGGAAGCCTCTTAAAGCTACACATACGTTAAAAATAATAAAATAATTATACCCTTCTAGAGAAATTTAAAATAATTACAGCAAGGAACGTTTTAAGGCATTGTTAAGCATTTTCTCTGCATTTAATGCCCGGAACGATCAAGACCGTCCCCTACTCAATCATTATTTTATTTCTAGTCAAGACTTTAGCACACCGAACGTCCTCTAGCTTCAGCCTTGGCAAGTATTTCGCGAACTCGATCACGAAGTTCAAAGAGATCAAAAGGTTTACTCATGTAGTGCGTAACCCCCAGCTCCTGAGCCTGTTCCATGTTTTGAGCATCCCCATAAGCTGTCATCATAATAACGCCAACTTCTTCATTAAACATCCGAATCTGTCGCAGAGTATCAAGCCCGTTCATCTCTGGCATTTTCATATCCATCAGGATGATGTTCGGATGAAAGTTCTTTAGAATTTGGAGTGCCTCATTCCCATTCCCAGCCATCTCCACATGATGTCCCTCTTCACGGAATGTTTCAAACAGAAGTCGACGTACCCCTAGCTGGTCGTCAACTACAAGTACATTCGCCATATCTTTACTCCCCCTTTTATTCTGAGAAGATTTTTCACAATAATCCTTATTGAAACACAAACCACTATTTCACATATTCTGGATATATTGTGAAATTCCTTCTTGTACGACCCTTTTCGCTATTAATCTTTTTCCTTGCCAATAGTGTCTAACAAGTCGTGGATTAGCTAGCGTGCGTCGAAGGGGAAATATGACTTCATCTCCAACCTGGCAGGGAGCTGTGCCTACATCAAGTACGGTTAACTGCATACCAATCTTTCCTGCAACTTGAATCGTCCGTCCCTTAAGGGACACAGTTTCCTGTCCCAGATACACTCCGAATAATGCAAGTAAATTCTTGATGACAATCTTAAGGAAATCCCAAAAACCCTGAGGAACAAAATGCGGCTGCACTCCAAAGCCATCAGCATACCCGACGGGAATCACAGCCAATTGCGTCTCAGACTTCGTTCGATAAATACTTTGATAGCCAACGAAGGTCCCCTTAGGAACTTGACGCACTTGGACAATTCGAGCCTTGGCAACCCATGGGTCTTGGAGTTTCAATTTTTGCGCAAAACTAGGTGCTGGGAAATGTCCGATAAGGAGTGTCCCAATTCGTACGAAATCGTGATGCCATTCAGGGTAATCTAGAAAAGCAGCACTATTGCATATATGCTTCCATAAACCACCGATTCCCCGCGACTCAAGCTTCTCAACCCCACGCTGAAAACGTGCATATTGTTCCTTTGAATAGGCTGTATCACGCTGTGCAGCTCGAGCAAGATGGGTATATACTCCCACAGGAATAATGTGTGAGGACTCTTGCAGTTTTTGAGCTAAGTTTTCAATATCTTTCTCAAAGAAACCCGTTCTACCCATTCCCGTCTCTAATTTTAGGTGTACACGCGCTTCACTCTGCAATCGAGCCGCGGCTTCCTCACATTCTCGAAGCATATCAAAACCAGATAAAGTGAGCTGCAACTCCGCCTGAATCGCCTCTTCCATCTGAGACGCAGATACAGGTCCCAAAACAAGAATCAGGGCTTGAATACCATGCTTACGCAAGATAAGCCCTTCCTCCACCGTCGTCACTGCAAAAGCCTCACACCCTTGCTCTACGAGCGTCAAAGCAACTTCAACAGCTCCCAGCCCATAAGCATCCGCCTTGACGACAGCCATCACCCGAGCACCCGAGCTAAGATGCTTAACCACTTCTTGATAATTATTCGTCACAGCATCTAAGTCAATATCAATCCAAGCCTCGCTCATTTAACCCTCACCTCTAAATTGTAACTCTTAATTTCTTCATCACGACCTATTTACTAACCCGAAAAAGCTTCTAAGAAAGACTAGAACGGACCCGAAAACGTAGCTTTTCGTGCAGAAGTGAACGACTTCTAGCGGAGGGGCGTAAAATCGAACGAGGCTTCCGTTGGTAGCGGAGCCACTGGTTCACATGCAGTAAGCAGAAGGGTTTGGCGGAGCTCCTACGGGAGCGGGTGAGATAGCCCTGGAGCTAATGAGTAAACGCTGCACGAAAAGCTACTGACCCCAGACCCTTCGTCCTCTGTCTATGATGCTAGAGGCATGGAGAGCTACCCTTTTCGCGCCCTACGAAGCTTCCCAATAATCCCTTTGACGACATCGGAGTAAACAGGCTCCAAATGCACCCAGAGGAAATAAATGAAGGGACGGTACACTAAATCCCATTCTCCAATAAACTCAGTATACTCCCCATTAAACCCTTTCTTGAAGCGGTATAGCCCATAAAGCGGATTATCTTCGGTAAGATGTCCAGGTACTCCACGAAAATCATATAGAGTACACCCTTTTGATTTTGCCCAACGAATCATTTCCCACTGAATTAAGTAGTTAGGCATAACGTTTCGATGTGAGTTAGAAGAAGCACCATAAAGATACCAAGCCTTTTCGCCAATAATTAAAGCAAGAGTACCGGAAATAACCTGCCCTTCAAACTCTGCAATAAATAGCTCAGCCATTCCTGCGGGATGTAGGGTATCATACATATCTTCAAAATAGGAATAAGAGCGGACTAAAAAACGATCTCGCTCTGTGGTTTCTTTAAGTACACGGTAAAACTCAGGCAAGTCCGCCTTCGTTCCGATACGAATCTGGACTCCCTTTTTCTGGGCAAGTTTGACGTTATACCGTGTTTTTTGATGCATTTGAGCCAGTAAGGTTTCTTCATCCGGCGAGATGTCCAGGCGGAAAACATACTTTGGCTGAACCCCTTCAAAACCCTTTCCAGATTCAGCTGAACAAAAACCACGTGCTGTTAAATAGTTCACCAAATCCTGTGCAGAAGAGGGCACATCAGGATCGACCTTCAAGAAAATCGCGCCTCGCTTCTTGGCAAGCTTTTTGACCTCATCTAGTAGAACGTCGAATAACTCTTGGTCCCGCCAATCGAGTACAGGTCCACGAGAGGCATAAAATATCGGGGTTCCAATAGCCGGTAGCTTTCGTTCCAAAATTGAAATCCCTGCTACGATTTCCCCGTCTTTTTCTAATACTAATCGCCAAGGCTTCCACCCTGTGCGACTTTTCAGTTCTCCCCAACCCCAAGTCTGTAAGACATGCCCTTTGGGATGACGAGCCATAAACGCATCAAAACGAGACTTTTCTGCTTCTTCAATTATTCGAGCCGTGTAAGGCATCCCTTTAGCCCCCCGTTAATTTCATTTTGAGACAGTAATCCCTCTTATAAGCAATTCTTCTACCTACCCTAAAAAGACCAAAAAAACCTTTATCATTTGATAGTGCCGAACATCCGAAGATCTATTTACAATTCACATTAATTTCTAATTAAAGTTTTGCCATATATGTATCAACCCAAACGACGTTCCAATGATTTACGATTATTAAAAGGATTCCATGGCCCAAAACGAGCCATGGAAGTTTTTTAAAACATTACGTTAATCTAAAGTGGCCTTCACAAAATCTCTAAAGAGTGGGTGAGGACGATTAGGACGGGATTTAAATTCCGGATGATACTGAGAAGCCACAAACCACGGATGATCCGGATACTCCGAGACTTCGACTAAACGTCCGTCTGGAGAGGTCCCCGAGAACTTGAGCCCAGCCGCTTCTAACTGTGAGCGGTATTGGTTGTTTACTTCATAACGGTGGCGATGACGCTCATAAATCACAGTATCCTGATAAGCTGCATTAACCTTGCTATTCTCAAGAAGTTTTACAGGCGAAGCTCCTAAGCGCATCGTTCCGCCTTTATCTTCAATTTCCTTTTGTTCAGGTAAAATATCGATCACCGGATAGGGCGTGTCGATATCAAATTCAGTACTATTGGCACCCTTCATGCCACAAACGTTCCGGGCAAATTCGATAACCGCAGTTTGCATCCCCAGGCAAATCCCCAAGAAAGGAACTTTGTTCTCACGAGCATAGCGGATAGCCTCAATTTTCCCTTCAATTCCCCGATTACCAAAGCCACCAGGAACGAGAATTCCAGCGACACCTTTAAGGAGCTCCTCAGCAGAGGTTTCCTCGATATGCTCCGAATTCACCCAACGAACTTTAACTTTAGCACCATGTTCTGTCCCCGCATGACGAAGAGCTTCAGCCACACTCAAATACGCGTCGGGAAGTTCTACGTATTTACCCACAATCGCGATTTCCGTCTCGCGAGTTGGAGTCTTGATCTTTTCAACCATGGCTTTCCACTCGCTCATATCTGCAGGAGGAGCCTCTAGTCCAAGTCGGCGAAGTACGATATCATCGAGTCCTTCATCCAAAATATTAAGAGGAACCTCATAAATGCTTGAAGCATCTACAAGCTGAATAACGGCTTCACGGTCAACATCACAGAATAGCGCAAGTTTCTCTTTCATTTCATTAGGAATGTCGCGTTCCGTACGGCAGACCAAAATATTAGGCTGAATCCCAATTGCACGAAGCTCCTTCACAGAATGCTGAGTGGGTTTTGTTTTCAATTCACCCGAAGCAGCGAGGTAAGGAACAAGCGTTACATGAAGATAGATTACGTTCTCCCTGCCAATATCACTTCGTATCTGACGAATTGCCTCAAGAAAGGGCAAGGATTCGATGTCGCCGACCGTTCCCCCAATTTCGGTAATGACTACATCGGGGTGAGTTTCCCGAGCGACACGATAGATTCGTTCCTTAATTTCATTCGTAATATGAGGAATGACTTGAACGGTTCCGCCCAAATAATCTCCTCTTCTTTCCTTGTTAAGAACGGACCAATAAATTTTACCCGTGGTCACGTTGCTTGCCTTAGAAACAGGAACATCAATGAAGCGTTCATAATGGCCTAGATCCAAATCAGCTTCCGCTCCGTCATCGGTTACAAAAACCTCCCCATGTTGGTAGGGACTCATTGTTCCAGGGTCAATATTAATATAGGGGTCAAACTTCTGGATTGCGACTTTAAGACCTCTATTCTTTAACAAGCATCCTAAAGCTGATGCAGTAATCCCCTTCCCCAACGAGGATACGACGCCACCCGTGACAAAAATAAACTTCGTCATATTTCCCTATCCTTTCTCGACCATTTTCTTTTTTCTACAACTTCAGAGTTTCCGTACAGCAAAAAATGATGAAATACCAAAAATTAAGCCGAACGTATACACATAAAAAAAGCTAGTCCGCAAGACGCACTAGCTTTATTTTTCCCACTAATAATTATTCTAGCCAGATTCTTATGGCCTGTCAAGGTTTCGTTTTAAGAGTCGGGAATTACCAGGAGTTTTTCTTCCGATCTCCCTTTCTCTCTTGAAGTTCCTCCTCCTTTTCGAAGGGATCCTCCTCGTGCTCACTCTCTAAGACTTCATCCAGCTCTTCTTCGATATCTTCGAAAAGTAAATCTTTGTCTGAATCCAAGTCATTGGCGTCGTCATAAACCAATTCTTTATTCATTAAAGTAATGGTCGGTAGCCTCCGCGTACCCTTGGTGGGGACCCAGACTTTTAAGCCCCATTCTCCGTTTCCTAGATATGAAAAACGAGTATCGAGATTGATTTGAGTTAGAACTCTCGAAATATGAGTTGGATCCAATGGACGTTCCTGAGCACTTAAAACCTCACGAATTAAATCATAATAATACATAGGTCGGCCTTGAGCTGCAAGAATTTCGCGAGCAATATCTTCGTCAGATGGTTTGAATTTCGGTGTTAACGAATGGGTCAATACTCCACCGCCCTTCTTCAATCTCAGAATGTTTAGTCAGTATATTCGACCCATCCCTAAATATTTCCTGCTAACACCAAAAAACAATATAAAGGTTTACATCCTCTCGGGTGCAGTAACACCTAATATCCCTAGAACATTGGCGAGAACTTGCTTGGTGGAGCGTACTAATCCTAAGCGCCCCTCTCTCAACTCCCTATCCTCTACAAGTACCCTTTGACTGTTGTAGAAGGAGTGGAAGAGTGCCGCTAAATCCATGACATAACGGGCTAAGCGGTGGGGCTCTGTAAGACGGGCTGCGACTTCAATCTCATTGGGTAGTTCGGCAATTTTCTTTAAGAGCTCTCGTTCCTCGGTGCTCTCCAGTCTTTTTAGGTTCGCTTCGCCAGGGATTCCCGCAAAGGCATACCCTAATTCATCCGCCTGGCGTAGAATACTGCAAAGACGAGCATGTGCGTATTGCACATAATAGACAGGGTTATCCGAGGATTCCGCTTTAGCTAGGTCCAAATCAAACTCTACAGTAGAGTCTGGATCACGCATAATAAAGAAGAAACGCGCTGCGTCTTTACCGACTTCATCCATCAATTCTCTTAAGGTAATATATTGTCCGGAGCGTTTTGACATCCGAACGACTTCTCCGTTCTGGATAAGACGTACAAGCTGCATCAGGATAATCTCAAGATTTGCCGAATCATAGCCGAGTGCAGACATTGCACCCTTCATGCGCGCAACGTGACCATGATGATCAGCACCCCAAATATTAATGACTCGTTCGAATCCCCGTTCAAACTTATTGCGGTGATAAGCAATATCCGCTGCAAAATAAGTCGGAGTCCCATTGCTCCTTACGACGACTTCATCCTTCTCATCACCAAACAAAGTGGACTTCAACCATTGGGCTCCTTCTTTTTCATAGATATAGCCCTTTTTCTCGAGTTCCTCCATGGCAGCTTTAACCGCCCCTGAGTCATGAAGAGACTGTTCACTGAACCATACATCATATTGTACTCCCATATCTGCGAGGGTCTCACGTATATCAGATAGCTTCTCCTCCAATGCATAGCGGACGAGAAACTCACGGCGCAGTTCTGGCTCTATGTTAAGATACTTCTCCCCAACTTTGTTGATTAAGCCCTTTACAGTATCAACTAGGTCTTCGCCATGATATCCTCCTTCGGGGAAGGGAACATCCTGACCATATTGTTGAAGATATCTAGCCTCAAGCGATAAGGCAAAATTATGTATCTGATTCCCTGCGTCATTGATGTAAAACTCTCGGCTGACTTCATATCCTGCCATGGAGAGAAGGGAGGCTAGGCTATCCCCAAGAGCTGCTCCCCGAGCATTTCCCATATGAAGAAGCCCCGTGGGGTTTGCACTTACGAATTCCACTTGGACTTTCTTCCCTTGACCCACGTTTACTTTTCCATAATCCTTTTCCATCGTTAAAACTTCTGGAATCACGCCTGTGAGCCAGGTTGGATCTAATCTAAAATTAATAAAACCAGGACCGGCAATTTCGCAAGCCGTCACCCAAGTACCCTCTGTATCGAGATGCTTAATAAGAATATTCGCGATTTCCCGAGGGGCCTTTCTAGCCTGTTTGGTTAAGACCATGGCTAGATTTGTCGCAAAATCCCCATGTTGCTTTTCCCGAGGCTCTTCTAGTACGTAGTTCGGCAGGCTATCAAAGCCTAGTTCACCTGCACTTTGGGCAGATTCCGCGGCCTTTGCTAAATTGGAGTAAAGCGTTTCTTTAATTGAGATATACAAGCTCATTGAGGAGCATCCTCCCTTACCATTATCCTTAATTTATTTTGACTAACCAAGTTATCATCAGCATAAAGATTATATTTTAGAGTAATATGTCCACCGTGGTCTGTCAAGTGATTCTCCATTTCCTCCGTATACGCCCCTAAGTATAAAGTGCCATGAGGGGTAACATAAGCCGCATGGTGGAGAGTCCCCAACTCAAAAACCTGCTTATAATTTGCTGCGCCCATCCGATTAAGGGTAACTTTGTCTGATTCCACTTTAAGACTCGTCGTGACCCCTGGCATTCCTGTCACTTCAGTCTCTCGATAAACAATATAATAGGCTTCTTTCCGTTTCCGGAAAATCCCCAAGGTGGTAAAATCCATTCGGTCATCTGTTCCTTCAGTATAGGATTGTGCCCCTATGACCTGAATTATCGCTTGTTCGTGCACGAGACTCTCCTCTCTGGCCTTCTTCCCCCAGATATGATAGCTATAAAAAGATAAATCTTATTACATAGGCTATATTACCTATTATATATTAATCTTTATCCTCTGTGTAATTGTAATAGTTTTAAAACCTTTTTCGCTATCTGATGGTGCCGAGAACCGACATAAATGTTTAATTTGTAAGGACAAAATATGGGGAGTGTCGCTATCTACTCAAAGTAGTTTTGCGACACTCCCTTTAATATACCCAATTTAAGATTGAAAGAAAACTTACTGTAGATACTCTCCACGCGGGGTCTTAATGATACGTTGAATTTTTTCTTCAATCCCGTTTTCAGCATTAATATAAACGAGATATTCCTCATCCTGATAATTCCCTCGGAATTCATAGGCCATGACTTCACGGTTCCCCATGACTGGGATAACAGCTAACCGAGTCTCCTTAACTTGGAAGTTCGCCCTAAGCTTTGTCCGCGCCTGATCTAACGTGAGCTTCTTATTAAGATTACGCTTTTGGTGGTAGGCCCAATAAGGAGTGGAGTCATACCCGACTATCTGACCGTTATCAAGTGAGACGGTCAAACGAAGCTTATCGGGGTAATAACGAACACCTTCGCTCTCAGCAACGTATTCAAGTTGTAGGTATCCACCAAAATCCTCTGTTGAAGTGAGGACTAAATTCCAACCTAAGGCTTTGAGCGTTTCATTCACTTTACCCTTAGCTTGATCGAGATTCAACGTACGTTCATTGAGCTCCCGCTGATCACGGAATATCGTGACCACACCTCCACGTTTGCTGACTGTCATGAAGATGTCCCCTTGCTTCCACTGATACCCCCCCAAAGCGCCTTGAGTTACACCTACAAACTCAGGTGTACTCCCTGGATAACCAACCTTATTTAGAAAGTTCTTAGCAACTTCTAAGGCTTTATCTTTATTGACTTCTTGGGAAGGAAGTCCTAAAGGTTCCCTAACTGAGCGCGATTCGAATTCCCCTGTATAAGAGAACGGGGGGAGCTTTTGCAAGCTTGCATTTAACTGGTCAAGTCCGGAGCGAACTGAACTCGCAGGCCCATCCGCACCCTCAGCTGCAGCCTCTGCCTGTTCTGTTTTCCAAAAGCTTAGCCGTTGACGCAAAGAGGATGTTCCACTAGTCCAAGCAAGATTCTCAGTATCCACTCTCGTCACTAAATCTTGAACATTTTGATTGACCAAAAGAAGTCGTTCATGGACATCAGCCAAAGTTTTTTCTTCCTGTGGAGTAGGATTATTCCCGACCGATACTCGATGAGCTAGGCTTCTCGTAAAATCACCTGTCTGATTCAGAAATTCCCCGACATAGCTTAAGCCAGCCTCCTCAGCAGGGAGCTGGGCTAAGTCCTTCATGGCCGATTGGGTCATTCCCCCTGCTTGACTCAGGTAGAGCACCTTCTGACTTGGAGTTGCTGCGACACGCCCCTTGGCCAAGTCCGTCTCTAATTGGTCCAAATGACTGGCAAAATCCCTAATAGAACGCTGATATTGATTTTCATTGGTCATCCGATAATTTTCCGCTTGTCGGTACTCATTAAATCCCCAACCCAATGAGAGGACAAAAGCAGTTCCTAAGACACCAATCCAAAAGTTCCTTCGCATTTCAATCCCCCCTAGCGAGTGAAAATATGATTTCCGATTTGCATAATTTGTGGCCTTGACCAAATATACTTATTCTTCGTCTTAGCCGGATTGAAGAAGAAGAGCGCTCCTCCTGTTGGATCTACTCCGCTTGCTGCTTCTTGCGCTGCCTTTAAGGCGGAAGACGAAGGTGCCATATTAATCTGACCGTCAGCGACACTTGAAAAGGCCAAAGGCTGATAAATAATGTCGGCTACAGTATTCGGAAAGGCTGGGTCTTTAATGCGATTTAATATGGTAGCAGCAACAGCGACTTGGCCAACGTAAGGTTCCCCCCGTGCCTCTGCGCTGACGCAACGTGCCAAGAGGTTAGTGTCTACGTTTTTAGGACCCACCGATTTCCCAGATGCAGTTGTACTTGCACCGGTTAGACGTTTTAACTCGTTGATGGTTTGTGTTCCTGCGACTCCATCCGCTTTTAAGCCACGTTCTTTCTGAAAGCGTAATACAGCGGCCTTGGTTTTTGCACCAAATACCCCATCCGCTTTCCCGATGACATAGCCAAGTTGGGATAGGCGTTTTTGGAGTTCCGTTACTTCCGGCCCTCTTGCACCTTGACCGAGTGAACGATCACCCAAGGCTCCATACGCGACGCCAGATACGACCAGGGCAATAATAAGCGTTAATACCCCTACCCACAGTCTCTTTCGTGACATCATATCCTCACCTCACTCAAAAGATTTCTTAATTAGTGTGGCTGAGGTGAGGGTGAATTATCCAGATTTATAATGGATTTTCTATGTCCCCTCTAAGATAAGAAAAGAGCAGCCCACTAAGGCTGCCCTTTCTCCTAAAAGTATTCGGCATTCTTTAATTCTATATTACCTCTAAGAAAGGCCTGAGTAGGGAACGGTCAAGACCGTTCCCTACAAACCTTTTCATCTGATGGCGCCGGGAACTGGCATTAAAATGCCTACTTACCCAGTCCTGCCTGATAAACAGCTTTAAACTTCTCCACTGCTTTAGCAGCATCGGCCTCCACGCCAATCTCATTCAGGGTTTCTCCCACAAGCTCCATAGCCTTCACAAACATATCTTCTGTGACATTGCCCATATGGCCAATACGGAAAGCCTTACCCGCCAAGGATGCTAGTGAACCTGAAATAATCATGCCTTTTTCTGCGAGCTTCGAACGGAACTCGGCATCGTTGACCCCTTCAGGATAAAGTATGCAGCTTAAGGTAGAAGCTGCTATTTCTTCAGGGGCGAGTGCCTTCATTCCATACTCAGCTAAGCCTGCACGAACCGCTTTTCCTAAGGCGGTATGCCGTTTATAGCGGGCTTCTAAGCCTTCGGCCATCACAATTTCCATACCCTTTTCAAAGGCATAGATCATGTTAACAGGGTGGGTTGCGTAGTATTTCCCTGGGTCCTTCATCGTCGGGAGCCAGCGCAGGATATCCATATAATACGCATGGACATTTTCCATAGCTTCACGAGCTTTCATAGCTTTAGGGCCAAAAGCTACAATGGCTAATCCAGGTGGAACTCCAATGGCTTTCTGTGATCCTGTTAATACGACATCGATTTTATAATCAGGATGTCCGTATTCTTTTTGCATATCTTCTTCTATGGCTGCGGAAGCACAGACTCCATCTAAGATAAATAAGGCCCCTGACTTTTTAACAACAGGAACAAGTTCCTCAAGATTTGACATCACCCCAGTAGAGGTATCAACATGAGTTACAGTAACTGCTTTATAAGACCCTTCGGCTAGCTTCTTCTCTACTTCTGCACACTCGATGTGATGTCCCCATTCTGCTTGAAGAACCTCTACATCGATACCATACGCCTTTGCCAGCGGCACAAAGCGGTCTCCGAAGAAACCATGGCTTACAACAAGTAGCTTCTCACCAGGAGCTACCGTATTCACAATTGCCATTTCCATGGATAAGGTTCCTGAGCCAGCAACTATGAAGACTTCCCCGTCCGTATTAAAGAGACGCTTCGTTAACTCTAGACTATTCTTGAAAATCTTAACAAGGCGTGGGTCGGTATGGGCATAAGTCTCTTTTGATAAGGCTTCATAGATTTCGTCTATAACAGGCGTAGGGCCTGGTATGAGTAGCATTTCTTTATTGGGCATTAGGTTCTTCCTCCTTTTTCTAGTTCCACTTATTATTCCTATCTCACTAAAATATATGAAACCAAGGAATAAGTTAGTCTTCTCCTTATATTCTTATATTCCTGCACCTTTCTTCAAAAACATTGTATACATCTTCCAGGGCAATGCCTACAGATTAAAGTGCGAATGATGCGAAAATTACTAAATAGACGTCTTATAACTTTGGTACAAGATCCTTCACATAGCTCAGGATAAAGTTAAAAACGCCTAATAGGTTTTACCTCATTAGAGCGTTTCTAAGCTTCAGCCTATATTCCCTTGACGACGAGCCCTCTTCCGGTAATCTTCCAGCCAACATCAATCTTTGGATTATACATATCATCGAGATTAAGTAAGGATACATGAACATAAAGCTTCATATCGTTACCGATATCGACTTCTTTATATTCGCCCAACTCAGCTTCTTTAGGTAACCCTAGCTTCACTGTGGGGCGACCAAAATCCTCCGGCCCATTTTTCTTTAACTTGGCTGTTGCCTTTCCGCCGTTGGTAAAAATATACTTCTTCGCAGCAGTCGTAACCAAAAGATTCAAAATCAATCCCCCTTATAAATTCAGGCCTTTTTCCATCCCTTAGAATTCTGCGTTTTTTACGGTTCTTGGGAAAGCAATGACATCTCGGATATTGGATATTCCGGTCAAATACATAATTACGCGCTCAAAGCCCAGACCGTATCCCGCATGTCGGGTTCCACCATACTTACGCAAATCAAGATACCACCAATAATCCTCTTTACTCAGTCCTAACTCTTCCATTCTCTTTTCTAGGAGATCTAGACGCTCTTCACGTTGGCTACCTCCGATAATTTCCCCAACGCCTGGTACGAGAAGATCCATTGCCGCCACCGTCTTGCCATCCTCATTCTGACGCATATAGAAGGCCTTAATTTCTTTGGGGTAGTTAACGACAAACACTGGCTTTTTGAATACCTGCTCCGTTAAATAGCGCTCATGCTCGGTCTGCAGATCTGTACCCCATTCGACAGGGTACTCAAAACGGTCTTTTTCCTTCATGAGGATTTTGACGGCTTCTGTATAGGTCACCCGTCCAAATTCAGAGTTCACGATATTATCAAGCCGATCAAGCAAGGTCTTATCCACAAACTCATTGAAGAAAGCCATTTCCTCAGGTGCGTTTTCTAGGACATAGGTAATAATATATTTAATCATCTCTTCAGCTAGCTGCATATTGTCTTCCAAGTCAGCGAAGGCAATCTCTGGCTCAATCATCCAGAACTCAGCTGCATGGCGTGCTGTATTCGAATTCTCTGCGCGGAAAGTTGGCCCGAAAGTATAAACATTGCGAAACGCCATGCAATAAGTTTCGGCGTTCAATTGACCACTCACGGTAAGACTGGTCTCTTTCCCAAAGAAATCCTTAGAGTAATCAACCTTCCCCTCTTCAGTCCTTGGCAGTCCATTAAAATCAAGAGTAGATACTCTAAACATTTCGCCTGCTCCCTCAGCATCACTTCCTGTGATAATCGGTGTATGGATATAGACAAAGCCCTTTTCCTGGAAGAACTTATGAATAGCGAAAGCTACCATAGAACGAACCCTAAAAACAGCAGAGAAAGTATTTGTACGTGGCCGCAGATGAGCAATGGTCCGAAGATATTCAAAGGAATGACGCTTTTTTTGTAAGGGGTAATCCGGAGAGCATTGTCCTTCGACTTCGATTGACTGTGCCTTTAATTCAAAGGGCTGTTTTGCCCCAGGAGATTCAACTAGAATTCCCTTCACAATTAAGGAACTTCCGGTTGCTACTTTAGAAATCTCTTCGAAATTCCCTAAGCTTTCTTCAAAAACGACTTGTATACTCTTGAAAAAAGACCCGTCATTTAACTCGATGAACCCAAAAGCTTTAGAAACTCTCACCGTCCGAACCCATCCAGAGATTTCTACTTCCTGATTTAAGTACGTTGAGGTGTTGCGATAAATATCTTTGATAAGTTTCGCCTGCATGGTTGGTTAATCCCCCTTTATTCTTATACACCTGATGAATAGCTAAAATATCACAATGATTTTTGCCAATCTAAGCAATATTATACCTCTTAACCTTGATCTACTCCCTAAGCTCTTTTACCAAATTAGGTGGCACCTTCCCCTCTAAAGCCGCAACGAGATTCTGTGCCGCGAGCATGGCCATATCTTCACGCGTCTTTAGGGTAGCCGAACCTAGATGAGGAAGCGTCACGGCCTGAGGAAATTTAAGCAGAGGATTATCCGGGTTCACAGGTTCCTTTTCAAAGACATCGAGACCTGCACCTCTTATTTTTCCCCTCTCCAGAGCCTCGGCTAAAGAATTTTCATCAACCGTCTCACCACGGGAAGCATTGATGAAAATTGCGCTCTCCTTCATGAGATTAAACTGTTCCTTTCCCATATACCCCCGAGTGGCTTCCGTCAATGGGGTCATTAAGACGACAAAGTCCGATTCTCTTAACAAGGTCTCTAACGAGCAGTATTCTGCTTCTAATTTCTCATCTAAGTTATTTTTGGGAGTCCGGTTATGATACATAACCTTCATATTAAACCCATACTTCGCTCTATGAGCAATTGCCTCACCAATTCTTCCCATCCCGATAATTCCTAGCGTGGAATGATGGACATCCATCCCAAAACATTTTTCGCTAATCCTTTCAGTCCATTCTCCACGTTTCACATAGTAATCCAACTCCGAAATCCTTCGGGCTGTCGATAGAATTAAACCGAAAACAAGATCGGCAACCGTTTCATCGAGAACTCCTGGGGTATTGGTTCCAAGTATTTTTCTTTCCTTCATAATCGGTAAAGCTAAATTATTGTATCCTACGGAGATATTACTAACGACTTTCAGTTTTGGCGCATGATTTAGAAATTCTTCATCCACCATATAGTTTGCCTGCATTACCCCTTCACAATCTGCTATTTCCTGAAGAAGCACTGACCGCGGAATCGTCTCTTCTGATTCCCATACTTTAAAATCACAGAAAGGCGCAAGAAATTCCTTTACCGCATCCGATACCTTTTTTGTAATATATACTTTGGGTTTCACTCAAAAATCTCTCCCTTGTTACTATGCTATATGATTCTATACTTAATTCTACATTTTCAGTTAATAATCCTCCAAGCACTTCACCTTTGAACAACTATCTGCTTTATGTACTAGGAGAAAAGAGGCTACTGAATAGGCTCTTAGTGCGATATAAGTATGTGAAACCTTAGGCCGTGGTTTACTTTATTCAATAGAGCTCCACTACATGGAGTGCAGAAACGAATAGAATTCTTTAGAATGTAAAATGCTAAAGTGATGCTTTTATATTACAGGCGATCCTAACGAAAAAGAATACAATACACACACTCTCAAATAAAAGGAATTTCTCTGTTTTTAGAGAATAATCATTGCGATAGGCTACAATTACTCTTATAGTAAATAAGAGTCAGTTGATAGGTGTAGCATGGTAGGATGGTAGTCAGTAGTTTTTACCTATTAATTTAGTCTAAAAGAAATCTAAACAAAGGCGTTTAGGGGGATTATATAATGTCGTATGTCCAAGAAGTTCTCGAAAAGGCGATCAAGCGCAATCCCGGTGAAGTTGAATTTCATCAAGCATTAAAAGAGGTATTAGACTCCTTAGAACCCGTTTTTGAAAAACGGCCTGACCTTAAGGAAGCCGGAGTTCTTGAAAGACTCGTTGAGCCTGATAGACAAGTCATGTTCCGTGTCCCTTGGGTTGATGATCAGGGTAAAGTTCAGGTTAATCGTGGTTTCCGAGTTGAGTTCAATAGTGCCATTGGACCTTATAAAGGCGGACTTCGTTTTCACCCCTCAGTATATTTAGGAATTATTAAGTTTTTAGGTTTTGAACAAATCTTCAAAAATTCCTTAACCGGTTTGCCTATCGGTGGCGGTAAAGGGGGAAGTGACTTCGACCCTAAAGGTAAATCTGAAGGCGAAGTTATGAGATTCTGCCAAAGCTTTATGACCGAGCTCCATCGTTATCTGGGTATGGATACAGATGTCCCTGCCGGAGATATCGGGGTAGGCGGACGTGAAGTAGGTTATATGTTCGGACAATATAAGCGTATTACCAACAAGTTTGAAGGAATCTTAACAGGTAAAGGCCTAACCTTTGGCGGAAGCTTAGCTAGAACAGAAGCTACGGGTTACGGTTTAGTTTACCTTATGGACGAGGCAGTCAAGGCAAAGGGTAAATCCTTTGCTGGTGCGACTGTTGTTGTATCCGGTTCCGGAAATGTTGCCATATATACTGTCGAGAAGGCAGCCCAACTCGGCGCTAAGATTGTCGCTATGAGCGACTCTAATGGTTACATCTATGACAAAGACGGAATTAAGCTCGATACTGTAAAACAATTGAAAGAAGTCGAGCGCAAGCGGATTAGTGAGTATGTCAATATTCACCCAACTGCAGAGTATCATGAAGGCTGTGCAGGCATCTGGTCTATTCCTTGCGACATTGCCCTCCCTTGTGCGACTCAAAATGAATTGAATGGAGAAGCGGCTAAAACCCTTCTTAAGAATGGTTGTTTTGCAGTCGGAGAAGGTGCGAATATGCCTTCTACTCCAGAAGCCGTAGATTTCTTTATCGCTAACAAGATTATATATGCACCTGGCAAAGCATCAAATGCGGGCGGCGTGGCTGTATCTGCACTTGAAATGTGCCAAAATAGCATGAGATACTCCTGGACCTTCGAAGAAGTGGATGCCAAACTCAAAGACATCATGGTTGGAATTTACCACAACGCAAGTAAGGCTGCCAAAGAGTTCGGCTTCGAGGATAACCTCGTTGCAGGCGCGAACATTGCCGGCTTCATGAAAGTCGCAGAGGCCATGAAGGCTCAAGGAACCGTATAAAAAGCTCTAGTCTAAATTTGAAATATATTTTCAGATACGCCAAGGCGGATTGATGTAATTGTCAATCCGCCTTGGCGTTTTCATAAAACCTTCATTAACTTAATATCCTATTCTTAATTACCAATATTCTTATTATTAAATTTTGTAAGCAATACATGTATGACAATTTATTATTCCTAATGTATGATAATGAGCCTAAACAATCACTTATCTGAATTGACAGTAAATTCATTGACCTACCTAGATAATCTATGTATAATATTGCATAGATTATCTAGGTATATTTGGAGGTTATATTATGAAAATTGATAAAGGCTTAATCGGCGGGAGCACCCTATTACTCTTATTATCACTACTTGAAGAAACTGACCGCTATGGCTACGAAATCATAAAAGAACTCGAAGAACGTTCAGATAAGACTTTTCAATTCAAAGAAGGGACTCTCTATCCCGTTTTACACAAACTTGAGAATCAAGGGTTTGTTCAATCTTATATAGCAAAAGGCGAAACAGGAAAAGAACGAAAATATTATCAAATCACCCCTAAAGGGAAAAAACAACTTGTGGAGGAGAAGAAACAATGGAAAGTCTTTTCGTTATCGGTCAATAAGGTCATAGGCGGTGACATTCATGCTTTCACCTAAAAGGGAGGAATTTCTCATAAGCGTTTTGTCTTATGTTAAATTCTCATTTGATCACAAGACGATTAGGTCTGAGCTTGGAAATCACCTTATCGATAAAATGGAGGATTATATCGATCTAGGCTATGATGAAGAAACAGCTGAACAGATGGCGATTAGCGATATGGGTGAAGCTCAGGAAATTGGAGTAGAGCTTAATAAGGAGCATAATCCAATCATTGGTTGGTTATGGAAAGCATCACATATATTAGTCGTTTTATTCATCATAATGAACTTATACTTTGTTGGACTGCCTATGGCGATATCAATAGGAAATACTTTGATGAAGAATAATCCTACAGCAAGCATTCCAAAGTCAAATATCATATATAACATTCAGGTCAATCAGAAGGTCAAGCTTGATGACACTGTGATTGATTTCACTAACGTTATCCTAGAGAAAAATGAAGATATGAATATCTTTTATAGGTATTATGACACAAGTCTGTGGGGAGGAGGTTGGAGCTTAGGGACAATTGGAGTCATCACTGATAATTTAGGCAATCAGTATCACAAAGGATCAGGCTCTGAGAGTGGAGGTATTATTTCCTATGGCCGAAGTACCATTAACTATTTTGCCAAAGACGCGGATACCTTAATTATTAGTTATGATTACTATAATCGACAGTATAGAGTTGAAATTCCACTGAGGAAGGCTAAAGAGAATGAATATTAGATTGAAAAAGATTATATGCAATATCCTAATTCTAGTTCTTTTATTCTTTATGTTTGTTGTTCGTTCGGGGTTTTATCTAACTCCGTTATCTGCTCATGAACATTCTGAACGAAGCATCCATTATGGTCCATCTAAAGTGGTTCATATCGCGGACTTCGATAAAGGAAAGTATATCTTAGGAAAATATGATCGATGGGTTTCCTGCAATACGGTGCTGCAAAAGCTCTTTTTCTTCTGGGCGATTGGCAATCAGCCTATAGGCTTTGAGAACGATAAGACTAAACCACTTGATTTTTCATGGGGAACATCCGAAGATAACTTTAAACTTTATGGAATAATCAATGACGATCGAATTAAAACAGTTGAATTAACTCTTAATAATGGCACGTTAATGACTAAAACCAACTTTTATGACGATTTGTTCTTGTTTACATGGAGATTAGACCAAGACAATCAACCTGACCTCTATTTTAAAGGCATAAAAGGATACGATGCAAACAACAAGGTTGTATTTGAAACAAATCAGTATAAAAACTCATAACCTCTAGCCGTAGACCAAAATTATCTATGGCTATTGATTCAAACTATAATAACTTTCTCTATGACTTAAAAAGCCATCCTTACTTTCAGAAAGTATATGATGAGCTGGATTTCAAGGGTTATACTAACCCTTCGAAGGTCCCCATATTGGGAGTAATTGTTCAGGGGTCAAAAGAAGAGCTTAATTTGCTAATAGGTAATCCCCATATTAAAGCTTCTTCTTTTGGTGTAATAACCGATAAATATTAGAGTTAAATATTCCAAATGCCTCATTCTACAGCGATGTAGTAGGCTACTATGCAACAATCGTTTTCAAAGCAAAACAGCAGACTACTAAAAATCTACTGTTTTTGTGCTAAAACCTTTGCAATTTTTTAATTTTTTAGAATCACTACTTCCCGCAACTTGAGCAATTTCCAGAGCACCCTCGGGGTAATTCCTCCCTGCAGCGAGGACAGACTAGAGCCAGTCCCTCGACTGAGTATCCGCAACGAGGACACACTGTAACATGGCTGCAGGATGAGTCTTTTAGTGTTGAGTCCTCTCCCTTGGGTTGAGCATTTTGATCCTCTATTTTCTCTTTCTTCGACCAGAACATCTTAAACCGCCCCCTTCGCTGTTAGCGGGCCCTCTTCTTTAACTCTGTTAGCACTTTTCTTCTGATAGATTTTCAAAGCAAAGACTATCACGAGAACGATTCCCCAAAAAGCAGCGGCTGTTAAAAGAATTTGCGTTGAGGTCGTGGTTCCAATTAGCTTGGAAATCTGAGCAACGATGCCCCCCACAAGGAAGGCGATGACCCAAGTACTCAACCACATGATAGCCGCATCCTTTTTTGTACGTTCTTTAAACATGACCATGATTGAGGCGATACAGGGAACAAAGAGGGTAATCGTTATCAAGGAAACAATTGTTTGGATCGAGGTTAGCGGGAGACCAGCTAAACCTGCCGCCCCGAAGTCACGTCGCACAATCCCCATAATGAACGCTGTCGCGGATTCCTTCGGCAAGCCAAGCCAGTTCACAGTTAGAGGCATAAGGAGATTTTGCATGGCCACGAGTATTCCACTGACTTGAAGTACACTAATCAAGAGCGCGCCAATTGCAAAAAGGGGGAAAGCTTCCATAATAAATTGGTAAGACTTAATCCAAGTCTTTGTCAGTACATTACTTAAACGAGGCAGACGTAGAGGTGGTAAGTCAATCAGCAAGTCCGAGGATTTTCCTGGCAGTAGAGTATTCATCGCAGTTCCAGCCAAAACCAGGACTGCAAAAATCACAGCCGCATAGAGAATTGCGTAAGCTGGTCCGACGAAAGCAAGCATACCAGCGATGACTCCAAGTTGGGCAGAGCAAGGAATTGTTAGCCCCAATATAAAGGTAGCAATCCTCTTTTCACGCTCCGTACCGAGGAGGCGCGTGGTAATCGTAGCAACCGTCACACAACCAAATCCAAGAATAAGAGGGATAACCGCCCGACCGTTAAGCCCAATTCCACTGAGTACCCGGTCCACTAAAGTTGCGATTCGTGGCAAATAGCCAGAGTCCTCAAAAAGAGAAAGGAAGAAGTAAAACCCAGCGACTAAAGGCAAAAGTAGTCCGAAGACATACGTAAAGGTCATCGTCAAGAGCCCAAACTCACCGATTAATATGGTGCCCAATATCGTACTTTCCGGGATAAAGTGTCCGACGATTGAACGAATGAAGGGCTCGAAGTACCCCACCATGATGGTTTCCTCTGTAAAGCCCACAACCGTTCCGGCCACAAAAACTCCGATGAGTTTATACATTAGGTATAAGGAAACCATGAGGAGCGGAATCCCGGTTAGAGGCTTAATCATAATCCGGTTCAAAAGTTGGCTTACCACCGCACTTTTGTTATCTTCGTGTACGACTTCAGCTACTATCATATTTACACGTTTACGTCGTGTCTGATAGACTTCCTCACGCTGATTCAACGGAGGAAGCTGATGACGCTCTGCTACCGCAACATCCCCTTCAAGAATCAGAAGTGCTTCTGATTGAGGAATTCCTTGTTGAGTTATTTCCTTAAGTTCCGCCTCAAGTAAGGAATCGATATGACCTGGTGTTGCCTCGAAAATTTTCCGTTTGAGCTCATCCATACCTTTCCGTGTTATGGCTACAGTCGGGATGACTGGCACACCCAATAACTCACTTAAATGATTGATATTGATTTTCAATCCTTGAGCCTCTGCCTCATCAACCATGTTCAAAGCAACAATAACTGGAATTCCGGTATCGATGACTTGTTGCGTCAAGAAAAGGTCTCGATCCAGATACACCGCATTCACAACATTTACAATGACATCTGCAGTGAGAATTACATCTCGGGCCACACGTTCCTCATCATTAAACGAGGAAATTCCGTAGACACCTGGGGTGTCGATAATCACATCATCGAGATAACGACCCGAAGAAATCTCAAGGGTTGTCCCCGGATAATTCGAGACATCCACATACATCCCCGTTAAGTAATTAAAGAAAACAGACTTCCCTGCATTCGGATTTCCAGCCAAAACAATTCGTCGGGCTCCCTCTGGGGCATCGATTTGTACATTTGCTCCATGGCAATGTGCCATTGCATTTCATCTCCTTTGTAAGAACCCGGTCCGTAGATTTTAAGCCGGTAAAATTTTAGAAAAATTAATTAAAAACATTAACTCTTAGTCGTACAAAATCCATTTATTTAATACAAACTAGTTAACGGAGACTTGGATTCCTTGTGCCAAGTTACGTCCCATCGCAATAAGCTGGCGATTTTTTCGGACCACTATCGGTCCTGCAGGTACAACTTCTTCGCAAACCAGCCATTCACCAGTCCCAATGCCAAAGCGGATAGCCTGAGCACGAACTGAATCGCTAGCAATGTCTGTTATAGTAAAAGATTGACCTCGTTTTACAGAATCAAGGGTCATATTAATCTCTCCTCTCAACCAAGCACTCTTAAAAGCAACCATACAATAAGTTTGTGACTTTTTTAAAAATCTTATTGATAACGATTCTCGTTATTAACCATAGTATAATTCCAAGTAGCTTATCTTGTCAATCTTAATTCATACTTTTTTCCTGGGAATTAACTCGAATTAACTCGCATCAACTTTCTCACAGGTAACACGGGTATAAAATTCACTCCCAAAGAATCCAGAAACTTCAAAGAGGAAGACCAGAACTATTTTCTGACCTTCCTCTTTTGCTATGACAAACGAAAACAATTATAGTTTAGAAAAATCCAGTGTAGCGAAATAATCTTCCATGGTCTCAGCCCGACGGATTAGCTCTACACTGCCATCGGGTTTTAGAAGTAATTCTGCATGACGTAGCTTGCCATTATAATTAAAGCCCATCGCGTGGCCGTGGGCTCCTGTGTCATGGATAACCACGATATCCCCAATATCCACTTGAGGAAGTTCACAATCCACTGCGAATTTATCGTTGTTTTCGCATAGTCCTCCAGTTACATCATAGACATGGTCTCTCTCCCGATCCTCCTTACCCATCACGGTAATATGATGATAAGCTCCGTAAAGCGCAGGACGCATCAAATCAGCCATGCTCGCATCAAGTCCAACGTAATTCTTGTGAATGTCCTTCTTATGCAGAACTTCTGTCACGAGATAACCATAAGGTCCAGTAATTACGCGTCCACATTCCATGGATATCTTTAAGGGATCTAACCCATTAGGTATAATCTTTTCCTCATACGCTTTTCGAATACCGTCGCTCAGATACTCCAGATTCACCGGTTCTTCTTCAGGACGATAGGGTATGCCGATTCCTCCTCCGAAGTTTACAAATTCGAGGCGAATCCCAATTTTCTCCTTCAACTCGATAGCAAGATCAAAAATCATGTGAGCTGTCTCAATATAGTAATCTGGATTTAATTCATTCGAAACAACCATCGTATGAAGCCCGAACCGTGTTGCTCCTTTTTCACGAACGATTTCATAAGCCCGGAATAACTGTTCCTTTGTTAGCCCATACTTCGACTCCTCTGGGTTTCCGATAATGGAATTCCCCCCTGAACGGAGTGAACCCGGATTATAGCGAAAGGAAATCAATTCTGGTATACCTACGTGCTTTTCAAGAAAGTCAATGTGGGTGATATCATCTAGATTAATCGTCGCCCATAGTTCCCTGGCTTTTTTATATTCTTCTGCCGGAGTGTCATTCGAGGTAAACATTATATTCTCTTCACAGATTCGTGCCTTTTCTGCAAGAATTAACTCAGGCAGTGAACTACAATCTGCTCCAAAGCCTTCTTCGCGGAGAAGCTTCAGAATATATGGATTAGGGAGCGCTTTCACGGCAAAATACTCCTTAAATTCAGGAGCCCATGAGAATGCAGCAATCAGCCTACGAGCATTATCACGTATGGCTTGTTCATCGTAGATATGAAACGGGGTCCCATGCTGTGCGATAATCTTTTCAAGTTGTTCTTGGCTAAAAGGTAATTTTTTCACTGGCATGTCCTTTCCTCTCCTTGTTTTGTGAATGGTCGCACCCCGTTTTATAAAAAACGGTTACGAGCACTGCTCGTAACCGTTCGAAGGCAAAAGGAATACTTCTACCTTTACTATACGAGATAGCACTCCACCGGTAATTCCGGTGACAGTCTTACATTTTTTCAATGCAAAACCAGCTAAAGGTTCTTTGTCCGCAACCTCTGCTTCGGCAGTGATTCCTTTCTTTATCCTTCATCGCTGACCAGCTCTGGATAATTACTCTTAATTCACTGCGCCTCTATCATTCACTTTATGAATTATCTCTATATTATGTAACAAGTCATGCCCTCTGTCAACATAATCATTTATGAAACTTTCTAGATCAGTCTCGCTCTTCAATTGAAAAGTTAAAGGAGATTATCTTTGGAAGTATTCTCTGGTAGGTTCTCCATTACTCCTTTATTGTGAAACACTTCTTCCACTTCTAAGGTGAGTTGCCCTCCCTTTTTAGTCTCCTTTGAGTTTGCACCATAGTTCATACCCTTCGAGTCATTTGTTACACTTACTACTCCAGCGGGTTCCCAAATTTGACGATTCAATTCTTTGCCACTGTTCTTCTCGTCATCCATAGTCACATACCTCCTCGTATTGCAAACGCCGACTTAACGAAACTTTAGGTAAAAATCTTTTAAGTTACACTGCTTTTAGAATACCCTTTTACAATAAAAAGATATTCTTTTTAGGACAAAAAGATTTTTAGCGGTTCCCATACTGAGGTAATCCCGATGATGGCAAGCAAAGCGTAAACAAGCTTCTTGAAATTCTCTTCCTTGATTCGTTTTCTTATTGGTTGTCCAACAATTAGACCCAAGCTAATGGGAAGAAGCATGCTCAAAATCATAACGGCAAAGGAAGAATTCCATACACCCTCACCCTTCTGCAAAACAAGTTTAGTCATTAATGTAATCGTGTATTGAAGAATGAAAAAGTTCACTGTTGTCGCATGAAAGGTATCCTTATCAAGATGTTTAATGAGCAACGCTACGATAGGAGGGCCTGGAATAGCCGCCAAGCCATTTAAAATTCCCGAGAAAAACCCTGCGGCAGCGAATCCTATGGATCTTGTTTTTATTCCATTTTCCTTAAAATCCTCTTGTTGCAAGGGGCTCTCAAGATCCCTCCCTCGATTATTATTACGAAGAAATTGCAACCATTGCCAAGCAACATAGACAATTAAAACGACGCCGACAATCCCTTTAATGAAGGTCGAATTCAGGTAACGACTGAACCCTACGCCTAAGATTAAGCCCGGAATACTAAGAAAAAGGAGTTTGCAAATTAAGTCCCAGCGTGCAAGTTTACGCATTTTTATTCCCTGAATTAAAGAGCTAAGCGTCGATAAAATCATCCCTGCCATAATTGCTTCGTTGCTTGGTAAAACAAAAAGGAGCAAAGGGACGGCCAGAAGTCCAAAGCCAAACCCTGTTAGAGCTTGTATAAACGTCGCTGCAAAGATTATTCCACTCACTTGGATCCATATATCCCCTGTCAATAGTTCCAAATCCACACCTTCTTGCGATATTAGAGTAAGCTAAACAATTTTAATTTCGACACTAATTATATAATTCCCTCTTACTCAAACTGTAGGCTTAAGACTTGACGAAGGTCAATGCTTTTCCTATAGTGAGTCTTAGGCTCAGCTCGGAAAGATCTACGGAAAGGATGTCTAAATATGTCTCAAAAAACAAATGCCGCTCGGATGCTTGATCAGGCCGGAATACCCTATGAGCTCATTCCTTATGAAGTTGATGAGTCCGATCTCTCTGCAACAAGCGTTGCCCACAAAGTGGGTATGCCCCCTGAGCAAGTCTATAAAACCCTCGTGACTCGTGGAGATAAGACGGGAGTTTTGATGGCCTGTATCCCCGCTCATTATGAACTCAATCTTAAAGCCTTGGCGCAAGTGAGTGGAAATAAAAAAGTAGAGGTAGTCTCCCTAAAGGAGGTTCTACCCTTAACTGGCTACATCCGAGGTGGAGTTTCCCCATTAGGAACCAAAAAGAAATATCCAGTTTTCTTTCAGGAGGATATCCTAAATCAAGAAAAAATAGCCCTGAGTGCTGGAACCCGCGGGCTGCAAATCTTTGCCTTAGCTCAAGATCTCGTCCGCATTGTACAGGGAAAACTTGGTCCTATATCTAACGAGATATAACTTTCAGGAAATCGCCAACTCTTATACATGAAGCGAACTAAGGTGCTAATAATACTAATAAGTGTTGTTTCCGAATATCGCTTCAAAGGAGAGAATTTTTCCATGAGCTTTCAGCTTCCCTATTTCAGCCCGCCTGATTTTAGCCAGGAACCCCTACTAGGCGCTCCAAATGCAACCCTCGCTGAAGTCCTTCAGGAGGGAGTTGCCCCTGAGAATTACCATGCGATGTCGATCTACCCGGAATATTTTAAAATTGATGGCAAGTGGATTCTTGCATCAGAAAGCCGGATGGATTGTGTCCCCGTTCTTGTCGAAGACGGATCTATCCAAGTCATTGAATTTCGCAATGTCAAGAGGGGAGATCGAGTTGTTCTCGGACGAACGGAGGACGCAAGTGAAGGAATCTATGTCCATGCCGAGGGCTTCGCCTCAAAAGATGGCAATACTGACCTATTCGCTTTCCGCTCCGGTCGATCCCGTGAGACAGCCTATTCCAAAGATTATAACAACCTTTACGACTTATTGCGCTATGAACGGGAACAGGGGTATATTGTTTGGGTCTTAGGGCCTGCAGTTGTTTTCGATTATGACTCTCGTGCGGCGCTTGCATCTCTAGTCGAGAAAGGATACGTCAATGCTATCCTTGCCGGAAACGCCATGGCCACCCACGATCTCGAGGCAAGCATTCTGGGCACCGCCTTAGGGCAAAATACCTACACTCAGGAATCCCAGCCTAACGGGCATTACAACCATTTAGATGTGATTAACCTTGCTCGAAAGGCAGGCTCCCTAGAGAATCTTATTGATTCATCTAACGTTACAGACGGCGTGGTCTATTCCGCTCTAAAAAATAACGTTCCTTTAGTATTAGCCGGTTCCATTCGCGATGATGGTCCGCTCCCTCCCATACTTGCCAATGTCTATAAAGCACAAGATGAGATGCGAAAACATACCCGAAAAGCGACCACACTCATTTGTCTTGCCACACAACTTCATACCATTGCGGCTGGGAATATGACTCCTGCCTATACTGAAAGAGAGGGAAGGATTCGCCCCGTTTATATTTATTCTATCGACATCGCAGAATTCGCAGTGAACAAACTCAGAGACCGAGGGTCTCTTGAAGTAACAACTATCGTTACCAATGTCCAAGACTTCCTCGTGAATTTGAATAATAATTTGGATAATAATTTAAATGAGTAGAACGAAGAAAAACTCTATACTTCAAGCACGGGATCAGTCCTATGGTTATCAGTCGCTGGAAAGCTGAGCCATTGAAAAGAGATCAAAAAAGGAAGACCATAAATCTGGTCTTCTCTTTTGTTAATTTGTACTCCTTAACAAAATCCGTTAAAGATTTCGAGAGGGTCTAAATTTATTGTAGTTTTACTTAATTATAAATGAGCTCTTCAGGGAAACGATGAGATTAAAGACAAGCTTCTTAGGTGTCGTATACTTTGTATCGACATTAAAGTAACCATGCCGGAAGAACTGAAATTTATCTTGCGGCTTAGACTCTTTCATATTCGGCTCAACAAAACCCTGGACGATTTCCAGAGAATCTGGATTGATATAATCAAGGAAAGACTTTCCTTCCTCTTCCTGTTCGTCAAGAATTAAGTCCTCATAATGCCTGAATTCTGCGGGTATAGCTTGTGAGGCTTCGACCCAATGAATCGTCCCTTTGACCTTACGTCCCGTAAACCCGGAACCACTTTTGGTCTCTGGATCATAGGTGCAGTGAATCTCTACCACATTCCCTGCTTCGTCCTTAATAACTTCTTCACAGCGGATAAAGTAAGCATGCTTCAGACGGACTTCATTTCCCGGGAAAAGCCGGAAGTACTTGGCAGGAGGATTCTCCATAAAGTCGTCCTGCTCGATGTAGATTTCCCTGGAAAAAGGAATCCGACGGATTCCCATTTCCGGATTCTCAGGGTTTATCTCGGCATCCAACATTTCGACTTGCCCTTCTGGGTAGTTGGTAATCACTACTTTTAAGGGGCGAATCACTCCCATGGTCCTTGGGACTTTTAACTTAAGATCTTCGCGAATAAAATGCTCCAGCATTTTAGCGTCGACAACACTATCAGCCTTAGCTACCCCGATCGCCTGGGCAAAGTTCCGAATGGACTCCGGAGTATAGCCTCGTCGACGTAGACCGGAAATGGTCGGCATACGAGGATCGTCCCATCCATCTACGACCTTTTCATCCACAAGCAGCTTGAGCTTTCGCTTACTCATGACGGTGTTCGTAATATTTAGCCGGGCAAATTCATACTGATGTGAAACATGCTCCATCTCGCACTCTCGGATGACCCAATCATACAAGGGACGATGATCTTCAAACTCTAGGGTACAAATTGAATGAGTTATCCCTTCTATAGCATCCTCCAGTGGATGAGCGTAGTCATACATAGGGTAGATACACCATTTATCCCCTGTATTATGATGTGTAGAATGGGCAATTCGATAAATAACAGGATCTCTCATATTTATATTTGGAGAGGACATATCGATCTTGGCACGAAGGACCTTTTCCCCGTCCTTGAATTCTCCCTGGCGCATCCGTTCAAAAAACTCTAAATTTTCCTCTACACTCCGATTCCGGTAAGGACTTTCCTTACCTGGTTCAGTCAGAGTTCCACGGTTCTTCCTAATTTCCTCTGCAGAAAGGTCACAGACATAGGCCTTGCCATTCTTAATTAAGAGAAGAGCACGCTTATGCATCTCATCGAAGTAATTTGAGGCAAAGAAGAGATTGTCCCAATCATACCCCAACCACTTCACATCTTCTTTAATTGACTCCACATACTCCGTATCTTCCTTCACGGGATTGGTATCATCAAAGCGTAAATTTGTTTTCCCCTTAAACTCATCTCCTAAATCGAAATTAAGGCAGATAGATTTTGCATGACCGATATGTAAATATCCATTCGGCTCTGGAGGGAAGCGGGTTACGATATGATCAACCTTCCCCGTCTTCAAGTCCTCTAGGATGATATTACGTAAGAAATTCGATGACCTATTTTCATTTTCCACTGTTCTCAACCTTTCCTACCAAATTCACACCCATTCGCATTCTATGTTATTGACGTCGAACCGATGTCGAATCGTTTCTAATTAAAAAGATTTTATTCTACACCCAAGCTTAATTTTCCTCTTTTTCTTTAGACTTACTGGGTCTCTCTCTATTTAAAGTCCTTTGAATATACTATCGCTATTTAAGCTTGCCTATTAGTCTTGCCAAAATTCGTCTTATTCACGCATACGTGTACTTTATCGACTCATTACCACACGGAATAAGGCCTGACTAGGGAACGGTCTTGACCATTCCCTACTCTCTCTAAACCCTTTTTATCCTCCGCTGGTGCTGAGAACCGGAACAAATGTCTAGCCTCATAAATAAACTCTTATTCAAAAAGCTGTTAGTCATAAAAGCACTACTATATAAAAAGGAGTCAGGCAACCACTGAAGTTCCCTGACACTTATCATACCCTAATTTTATTTACAGCTCGTAATCTCCTGCGGCCTCAGGCTGGTAGAGTATCTTTTCCACTTTTAGCTTGACTATTCCATCCGGAATCTTCCAGTCAACAACGTCCCCTTCTCGGAACCCTAGGATAGCTGTCCCTACAGGTGCTAATACTGATATTTTATCTTCAAGCAAATCAGCAGCCTCCGGATAAACCAAGGTATAGGTCGTTTCCTCCCCAGAGTCTAAATCCCTCAAGAGAACCTTGGAATTCATCGTTATGGCATCGGGTGGAATCATTTCTGAGGATACGATATTTGCTCGATCCAGTTCTTGCTCGAGATCTTTTAAAAAGTCCTTACTTTTAGCTGTTCCAAATTCCCTCTCCTTGTTAATGAGTTTAAGCAAACGCTCACGGTCCGAAGATGTAATACTAATGATTCTAGCCATTTTGCCCCTATCCTTTCCTTTCGTTCATAAATATAGCGACTATCGTTTGCATGATAGCCGCTGCTTGTTTTTATTCAAATTTTAGTAATGGATTTTACTATCCATATGTCTCCTATTATAGATTATCTTTCAATAAAAGTAAATCCCTTACTCAACCTGAGATATAAGATGGTAACCTATATAATAGATTAATTTGTTTATACAAAAAATCTTCGGGTGGCCACAAAGCTTAATTCCACAATTTTGTCTTTATTTTCGTCTTTCAGGCCTAAATTTAACCATTTACTCTATTGACACACTATTTTTGCATGTGTTAAAATAATAGTTTTGCTATTAACCATAAAAATGTGATATACTTATATTTACCGAATCAATTAGGAGGTGGGTTCATTGTATCAAATTGGTGACAAAGTTCTTTACCCTATGTATGGGGCAGGCGTTATTGAAGCCATCGAAGAAAAAGAAGTCCTTGGGAAAAAACGAATCTATTATTTCTTAAATATCCCTCATATCAGAATGAAAATTATGATTCCTATTGAAAAAACAAACGATCTTGGAATACGCCAAGTTGTCGGTCCTGATGTTTTAAAAAAGGTACTCGACAACTTTTATAATGGGCAAACCGACCCCTTAAGTCATGACAACCAGAGATATCGCCGCGATATGAATAAAGGCAAGATGAAAACCGGAGATATTTATAAAGAATCTGAAATCATCCGTGATTTAACGCGAAAAAGCAAAGTCAAAAAGCTGGGCTCAGAAGATAAAGCGATGTTAGAGAATGCCCTCCGAATTTTGACTAGTGAATTCATCCAAGTTAAAGGAGTTTCAAAAGAGCAGGCCATTGATTCACTGGACAAAGTAATCAACATATAAGTTAGAGACCAACCAATGTAAAGATTGCTTGGTCTCTTTTTTTATTCTGTAAGTCTTCCTCACGGATGACGGAAGGATAGGTACAGTAAATTTAAAACTTAGGCTTTCCTAAAGTATACAAAATTCATAGCATTTCCCCTAATAATTCCCTTGTATAAAATGGCAAGGAAAACTATAATATTAGGTAACCGACTTAAATTAACTGAATATTTTCTGGATGATGTCTACGGGAGAGTGACCTAGTGTCCACCGAAGAAGTTAAACTTTCAGGTGCTTGAATTAAAGTATGACCGTAGATTGACAGAACTCTGGAGAGACTCTTTGACAAGAGCGCCGAAGGGGCAACATAACATGCTTCACAAATCTCTCAGGCAAAAGGACAGAGTATTAACGTTTATTTTAGGACTGCTTTTAGGCTACCCTATTTTAGACTTATACCTGTACTCCAGAGTCAAATCCTTCAAGATTTGGCTCTTTTTATATATACAAGCAGTCTCTAAGGACTGTAGTCAGAACAGATTAGAAAAAATAAGGAGGAGACAAAACTATGGAGGGATTTCACAATTTTATTCTCTGGTTGAACAATTACCTCTGGGGACCCCCGATGCTGATTCTACTCTTCGGTACGCACTTATTTCTCACTTTTCGGACGCGCTTTATTCAAAAGTACATTATCAAGGCGATCAAACTTTCGGTGACCAAAGACACCACCGCTGAGGGTGATGTCAGTCAATTTGGTGCTCTTACTACTGCTTTGGCCGCAACTATTGGTACTGGTAATATCGTCGGTGTATCTACTGCAGTTGCCCTGGGCGGTCCCGGCGCTGTACTATGGTGCTGGCTAACAGGGGTATTCGGCATCGCAACGAAGTACTCTGAGGCCCTATTGTCTGTCAAATACCGGGTTAAAACCTCAGATGGAACCATGCTCGGCGGACCAATGTATGCCCTAGAAAACGGGCTGGGCCAGAAATGGCTTGCCGTATTATTCTGTATCTTCACTTCAATCGCAGCGTTTGGGATTGGTAACACCGTTCAAGCCAATTCAATTTCCAGTATGGTTACTGAGACGTTTAACATTTCACCCTATATCACTGGCGCAATAATGGCTGTTCTCACTGGTGTCGTTATTCTCGGTGGAGTTAAATCCATTGCTAATGTGTGTGAGAAACTCGTTCCTTTTATGGCGATTTTCTATGTGCTTGGTTGTATCGTCATTCTAGCTATGAATTCTACCTATGTCGCTCCTGCCATTGCTCTTATCTTTAAATCAGCCTTTACTCCTAGCGCGGCTGGTGGCGGCTTCATCGGGGCATCCATTATGATGGCGGCCCGCTATGGTATTGCACGTGGTCTCTTCTCCAACGAGTCTGGATTAGGATCAGCTCCCATCGTGGCAGCAGCCGCTCAAACGAGGAACCCCGTCCGTCAAGCACTGGTGTCTGCTACCGGAACCTTCTGGGATACCGTAGTCGTTTGTGCAATGACCGGTATCGTCGTAGTAAGCAGCATTATAAGCAATCCAGCAGGGGCCGAAGGCTTAAAAGGTGCTGCGCTAACCAACATGGCCTTTGCTCAAATTCCTGTGGTTGGACCAATCGTCCTTACTATTGGACTCTTAACCTTCGTATTTTCTACCATCCTTGGCTGGTCTTACTACGGTGAGAGAGCCATTGAATATTTGTTTGGAAAAGTAGCGATTATGCCCTACCGCATTCTCTGGGTTATCGCAGTATTCGTGGGTTCCGTAATGAAACTTGCTTTGGTATGGGATATGGCCGATGCCATGAACGCCCTGATGGCTATTCCAAACCTAGTTGCCCTACTCCTCTTAAGTGGAGTCATTGTTTCTGAAACAAAAAAATATCTCTGGGAAGATCGCTTGGATGAAGTTTCAAGTGAGCCCATTCGCCTTAGCGGAAAATAATCCTTAAGCAAAGCAAAGCAAAACGAAACGACCCCTCGGGGTCGTTTCTTCTATTTCTTATACTAATCGGTTTTGTCATGATAACAGCTAGGGAATGTCTAAATTTTAATAAATAGACTAAGGACTAGTTGTCCAACCAAAATACTTCATAAAGGCGGATTTTGCAACATACCCGGCCGTCTCACTTCCGTGATTCCCGTAATCGACGATTCCTGCAAAAGCAATTTGCGGATGGTCGTAAGGGGCAAAGGCGACGAAAACCCCGTTGAAGTTTTCCCCTTCTTCCGTGTTCGCATTCCCAAGCTGAGCGGTTCCTGTTTTACCTCCGCCTGTGAATTGAGGAATATCTCGGAAGAGAAAGGCAGCTGTTCCTTCTCCGCTAGTTACACTCCCCATCCCTCTTTTCACTTCATCTAGGATTTGAGGGGAGATGTCGACTTTATTCAAAACCGTCGGTTGATTCTGTTTCACGACAGTCCCATTGATTGGATCGATGATTTTGTCGACAATATAAGGCTGATAACGAATTCCACCATTCACCATCGTGGCAACATAGTTGGCAAGTTGCAAGGGGGTATAGGAGTTTAGCCCTTGCCCAATGGCATTATTAAAGCTATCCGATGGTCGCCAATCAACATTAATAGCCTTACGTTGGTTAAAGAGATTGAGTTGTTCCTTTTTCTCAGCCTCTTTAGCTCGCTCAAGTTGTTTTTTGGTTTTGTCATCTGCACTTGCAAATTTCAAGGTGTATTCGGCATCAATTCGACTTAACGCTTCATTATATTTCTTTTCCTCAAGAGGAAGAAAATAATCGCGTTTCCATTGGGCTGAAGGGACGACCCCTTTTGATTCATTTGGAAGGTCAATCCCCGAATATTCCCCGAGGCCGAACTGACTGCCGATTCGTTTTAGTTCTTCGGGATCTTTTTGGAAAACTCGATTCCCAATCACTTCAAAGTAAATATCGGAAGAAAGGGCGATGGCCCGAGACAGATTAACATTTCCAAAATTATGCCCTCCCCACTCTGGGAAGCCTTGACTTTGTATTTGAGCGGGGCCTAGAGAACTCATGGAGTCATAAATCGTTTCCTGTGGGGTTGTTACATTTAAAGTAAGCCCACCCACCGCTGTGACCATTTTAAAGGTTGAACCCGGGGGATATACCCCGGAAATTACCCGATTAAATGAGGCTGCTGCTTTATTGGTAAAATATTTATCAGAAGTCTCTTGAGATATGGTTCCAATTAATTCATTAGGATCCATATAGGGTCTTGAGGCCATCGCTAGAATTTTACCGGTATTAACATCGATAATAACGGCTGAACCCGCCTCGGCAAGAGGATGTTGCTTTTTTATATCAGCAATCACTTCATCGAGCTTATCTTGGACAACTTTTTGAAGTTCTGCATCGAGGGTAAGCTGAACCGTCTTACCAACCTCGGGGTTTTGAAGAATCTTTTTTTCAATCGGTCGTGAGCTGCTATCCACCTCGACTTGTTCTTTGCCTTCCATTCCCCTTAGCCAATAATCATAAGACCGTTCAACTCCCATTTTTCCAATAATATCCCCTTGCAGATACTGAAACCCTGCCGCTAAGGCATCTGGGTATTTATTTAAGATAGGAATTTCCTCTTTGGAAATTTCACGAACATACCCAAGGGGTTGACCCGCAAGAGTCTTTTCTGGATAAAAACGATGAGAATTTAGAGTTACACTAATACCAGAAAGTTGATTCTGGTGTTCTGAGATAATCGCCCTTAACTCATCATTAATATTGGAAAGGATAACAATGGGCTTATACCCATCTAATTTCTTATTTTGGATTAAAACCAGAATGTCTTCCGCAATCTTTTCCTCGGTTTGTTCTGGATAAGGCCAAAAGGGTTTAATATAAGGGACTAAGATTTGAAGCATATCTTTGGTTTGTTTCATGTCAATGGAGTAATCGAGGGTTAAATCGAACTCTGGACGACTTGTCGCTAAGGGTTTCCCCTTCGTGTCAATGATATCTCCCCGTGTTGCAGGTAGAGAAATAGTTTGTAGCGAATTTCCTTTAGCCTTTTCAGTATAATAGGCTTCATTTTGGACTTGAAGGCGCCATAGGTTAAATCCAAGAATACAGAAAACAAGAGTTACAATAATACTTAACCCTATTAAACGCATTTTATAAGGCTTTTTCGATTTATCCATTTTTACACCCTCATTTGCCTTTTGTACTTCCATTATAACTGAAGCACAAACGACATAGGATGGACAATTTTTTCCATTAATACGTTTAAATTAATTTTCGGAATATCCTCTCTCCTAAAAATTAGATTCAAGGGACTTACGCCAACTAGTCAGCAATTGATAAGGTTTTTCAGGTTTATACATTAAAAAAATGCAGCCTAAGGCTGCATTCGTAGTTTAGATTTTTGAATTTCTTCTTTAGCTCCAATGCACGCTTTTTCTATAAGTTTCGCGTTCTCTCGTTTCAACCTCCTGCCCTGACGATCATTCTCTCTGGATAAGCCATTTCATAGCAAATTGGGCTGACAATAAATTTCTTCTCAAGCTTAATTGGATCATAGGCTAATTTGGCTTTCCGCAAACCAAGTATTCCTAAATCTTCTTCCCGATTAATATACATAACATTATTCAGGTATTCTTCAGCAAAGGTTTTATTGATAAAGGCGTAAATCCCTTTATACTTTGTATTTCCTTTTTCCACATGAATAACCGCCATCTCACTATTTACCTTCTCCCCGAAAGTAAAGCCAGCGATTTTTCCCTCGACATACACAGCCATACCAATGGCATTGAGATACTCCATATGATTTAAAACATCTTGAATCCCCTCAAGCTCACAAAGGAGTTGTCGTGTCTTAACTTTCTGATTCTCATACCACCGGTTCGTGAAATCCAGACAATCTTTAATTACGGCCTGATCGCTAATATTCTTAACTTCATAGCTGTAATGGTTAATAAACTGATTATAGTGATTTTTCCTTTTATGCAGCTTTTCCCCTGAAAGATGAATCATTTTTTCTGTTTCATAGATATAGTCGAAGTTCTTAACATCTTCTAGGAATAAAAGGTTTGATCCGTAAATATCTATTAGCTGTTTCATAAAGGGTTCTTCAATATCCCTGAAAAGGGCTTTGAACCCCGAATCCGCTTGTTTGATTTCAATAAGCTGTTGAATTATACTCGGCAGCTTCTCTCGTGAATAACCGATAGGTTGCATGAAAAAGGAACCAATCTTTTCTTCCGTCTTTTTAAGGACTAGGGCATCATCGATAACCGCATACTCTACATTACAATACTTTTTCCATAAATAGAGAGTTAAAAAAGAATACTCATATGTTTTAAATGGATAATCTTTTAGATACTTCTGGAATACATCTCTATCCTCTAGGCTTAACGCTTTAAATTTTATCATATTACCACCTATATCACCTATATCAATTCATTAGCCCAAAGTAGCTTGGCTCAAATAGTAATCTCCCATATAGACTACCTAAATCTAAAGTACGTTATCAATCACCTACCGGCTAGGGATAATCTCTACCCAATAATTATCAGGGTCACTAATGAAGTATATTCCCATCGCCTTATTTTCGAAGCATATACATCCCATTTGTTTATGAAGTTCATAAGCAGTCCCAAAGTCATCGACGGTTAAAGCAAGGTGGAATTCATTTTCCCCGAGATTATAAGGCTCTGTCCTATTTCTTAACCAAGTCAGCTCTAGCGTATGACTTGAAGAGCCATCCCCTAAGTAGACTAGAATAAATTCTCCATGTTCTTCTTCGTGACGTTTAACTTCTATCAATCCTAAAGCTTCTTTATAAAAATTAAGGCTCTTTTCGAGATTTAAAACATTAATATTATTGTGGTTAAACTTAAATTTCATATACTACCGATCCCTTCTTTTTAAAGATTAAGATATATATTTATTTCTTATTGTAGTAAAATTTTAGGAAGAAGACAAATAATAACAGAATATAAATAGTTATCTGGAGGTCATTATAATGAGGACTTTAAATCTGGCTTTTCAGTATATCCACCATAGTGGATTCTGCGTTGAAACCACTAATAGTCAATTCATTTTCGATTACTATCAAGGGTCCGTCAATCTCAAGGACAAAAACATCTATATTTTTTCTTCGCATATCCATCTAGACCATTATAACCCACATATCTTCGAATGGCAGAAAGAGCGACCCGATATCCAGTACATACTAAGTAGCGATATTGAAGGAGATAGTAGTATCCCCCAAAAGAAAGACAATATCACCTTTATATCGCCCTATGAGGAGATCCACCTCAATAACCTCGATATCAAAGCGTATAATTCTACGGATGAGGGTGTTTCTTTTCTAGTGAAGTGTGACGAAACTCATATATTTCACGCAGGTGACCTGAACTGGTGGTACTGGAGCGGTGACACTCAGACAGAAATCGAGAAAGCGGAGGAAATGTTTAAGGATGAAATACAAAAGATTAAAGGAGAACACATCGATATTGCCTTTTTCCCCGTTGATCCGCGACTAGAAGAGTATTATTCGGTAGGAGCAGAATATTTTATTCAGGAAATAAAACCTCGGGTTCTTGTGCCGATGCACTTTGGGGATGATTTTACCACACCGAGGAAGTTTGCGGAGAAGATAAAGGATGGCCCTACTCAAATAATCGAAATTGACCACAAAGGCCAGGAATTCTTTCTTTGAACAATACTATACCTTAAAACGTATATTTAAGATATTGTGAAGTAACCTTCGAGCAAAAACAAAGGGAGTGGAATTAATGAAAAAATCAATAGGTGCCAAACTATTTGCAATGCCTAACCCGGTATGGGTAGTGGGGACTTATGGGGAAGACAATAACCCAAATATCATGACAGCAGCGTGGGCAGGAATTTGCTGTTCTAATCCCCCCTGCGTGGCCGTATCCTTGCAAAAAACACGAGCGACTTATGCAAATATTATAGAACGCAAGGCATTTACTATAAGTATACCCTCTAGTAAACAAGCCGCGGAGGCTGACTTTATCGGCATTGTAAGTGGGAAAACTGTGGATAAATTCACTATGGCGAATTTGACCGCAGTTAAGAGTGAATTTGTTGATGCTCCTTATGTTGGAGAATTCCCTATGATCTTAGAATGTAGGCTATTACATACGCTTAAAATCGGCCTACATACCCAGTTCATCGGTGAAATTATCGACATGAAGGTCGACGAAAGTGTTCTTAACGAAAAGGATATTCCATCGCTGGAGAAGGTCCTACCCTTTGTATATAGTGCATCTGATAGGGCCTATTACCCAATAGGGGAACAACTAGGAAAGGCCTACTCAATCGGGACGAAGTTTAAAGACTAAGTATTCTATTCTACAATTCTCAGTATTCCCTTTAGATATTTGTCATCTACATTTACAAGCATTAAGCCCCGCGTTTTGGCGCGGGGCTTGTTTCTTTATCTCTCATTTTCCGCTATAAACGAATTAAACTTACTTCTTCTACTTGTATTCTTTAATACGCAAAACTGTTTTCAGATACAGTAGAAAGCCATTTGGTTAGAGCTGTTTTACTGAAGAGCTTTGTGTAGCCTACTTCGATGTGGGGAATGCCTTTGCCGTCTATTTCTTTGGAGTTTATTAAGAGATAAGTCAATTGGCTAGGTGTAATTTGGAGGTAAACTGCTGCTTGGGATTCATTGAGTATGTCTGAATCCGGTTGCTGTTTTACGTGGGAGTTGGCTATGTTGTTTATTGAATTTGCCATTTGATTTCCTGCACTGCTAATTGAGCTAGCATTAGATTGCAACCCTTCTTTGAGCGAATTGCCAAGAATATATGAGCTGACGACCATTGCTAGGGAAAGACAGGCGACAATGATCACAATTTTGGAATCTTTGCTTTCCAAGGTACGCCCTCCTTATCTAAGCTTTATACCCCGTGGTATATGAGTTCTGTGGAGTTTGACTCGTCGTAGAGTTGATACTTAAATGTGTCCCAATCCCAGTGTGTATTGAAGATTTCCTTGGCTGTGGGGTCATTTATTAATTGGACCGTTATTGCCTTGTCTATATTTAATACATGTCGGTTGCCAAAAGTCTTATATGTTTCATCGAATTCGAGAGAATCCGAATTAAAGTGGCCCTTTAAAGAATCGGGTAGGTACATTCTAATTTTAAAATCTCTTACATCCGTACCGTAGTCAGTTAATGCTAGTTTGACATGCACGGTAGCTTCGTTCTTATTCATATCTTCTTGAATCGTAATGCTCGTTTCCTTTAAATCGATGGACTTGAGTTCATCATTTAACCCCAAAAGATATGATTCCTTAACGAAATCTAATGAGCCTCTCATTATTGGCTGTACAAGCATGATCACAACTAGGAATATCAGTATCTTACTTCTTTTGGCAAACTTGGACAATCCTATGACTCCAGTGAAAAGCATTATTAGCGGGATTACGCCAGAGAGGTAAAGAATCGAATTCTCAAATCTTATTGGCTTAATTATGTATTGTATTATCGAATAAGAATCATGGGGAAGCTTGTAGGTTAGCAATACTGATATAAATATAATGCCTAAAGACCCCAGCAGTCCTTTGAAATCTTTATTCATTATTGAAGCCCCCCAACCTTAACTTCTCTTAAAAATTATCTGTTATATATCCTATTCTACAATTCCTGGTAATACCCTTTATCAAGTGATTCTTAGCTTCATATGGAGTTTGCCTAAGAGGAATACTTACTCCAACTGAAGCTTAGAAGAACTTATCCAGGGATGTAGCAGCCATTATCCCCCATTTATAGAAGATGGGAGATAACGGCTGGTAGTCATCGGATAAATTAAGTTAGCATCGGAACATTAACCCAAATACAAAAACCCCCATACACCGCCAAAAGGCGTTACATGGGGGTTTGGAGGAACTAATCTACTTATTAAAAATATCCGCTAAATATGATTGAACCGAGTTAGGTAATAGGTGGAAGAATAGTCCTTCATATTTAATATCGAGTAGACCCGCAATAAAAATAATGACAACTAATAATAACAAAATAAGTTTTTTCTTTTTAAAAATCCATTTCAAATACGTTCTCCTCCAAAGCTATGAATTTATGTTACCTTATAAACTCCACTACTTATGATAAGGCTGTCAAAGGACCCGTCCCTTTGACAGAAGTTGACACCTTAAAGCAGCATGACTTTTTGACTTAAAACCTCTTGTAGTCCATTAAGTTCTTGGCAAATCTTGGGGGTTCCCTTCATTATCGGTAGAATTCTAGGTTCCACAAGCTTTTCTCGGGCTATCGCTGTTCCCATTTTTTCATAGACAAGCAGTAACTGGGCCAACTCTTCATCGGCTAAATCCAGATATCCTTTTGTAACGCTCGTCCGATCCAGCAAATAACTAATATGCTCTAAGGAATACACCACGGGCCACATCATTTCAAGCATTTCTTCATTATTTCGAAGCTCACCTAGCGCTGTATTATAGGCTATCTTTAAATTCATAAGATTAATATTCATTTTCTCCTTGATTCGCATTGTGGCCTTATTTAGATTCTTTTTACTATTCGAGGCTAACCACACAATCACGTGAGACTGACTATAAATCAATTTAACAATTAAATCCTGTAAGCGACTCGAAGCGGAACGATGTTCGATTAAGTACGTTCCCACTAACCCAATCATTGAGCCAACGAAGATATCCGTAATCCGAGCCGTCGCAAAAAAGGACATATCATAAATATGCGTAGAATTCTCAGCTAAGAGCAAGGCATTCGGGGTGATAAACACCGCTGCAAGTGCGTAATTTCTCGGGATAAAGAGTTCTGTTAAGGCCGTTAAACCCATGATCGCCAAAGCAAGCATCAAACCTTTAGGATGCAAATTCAAGATGACGATCGCGACCATCAAGCCAATGATCGTGCCAAGAGAACGCTGAATTGCCCGATAGAACGTTGACATAACGGTTGACCCTAACATGACCGCTGCACAGGATAAGGGAATCCAATAGGGCCGAGTAAATGAAAAGCTAAAGGCCACCAGAGTGGATATCGAGAGAACGACGCCATAGCGTACCGCCCGAATGAAGACGATGGAATCTTTATCTATCGCCTTCGTAAACCTCATCATTAAAGGTGGCTTCAATGGCCTTATCTCATATTCGATTGTTTCTAGAGGGGTTTCAATAATCTCCTTGATATCACCAACAATCTTCAATAACTTATGATATTTCTGATCAAATTCGAGAGCGCGTGAAGAGAGCACAATCTTCTCTCTTCCTTCTAAACCGATTCCTTTTGATAATTCACGAATCATCTCACTAAATTCTTTGGGTAACTTCGTTTGTCCTTTATACGTTAGGTCAAGCATCTCCATAAAAAGCTTATTCGCTAGTTCATTAAGGAGAGCTAATCGGTCAAATGTGGAAGAATTCTTCCAGGGAATATAGCCAATCAAAAGGGTTTCGTCTGAATCCTTTAACGCATTTACTGTACGTTGTCTAACCTTATTAAAATTCTCCCTACCGATTGCTTCACTGAAGGCGGCTAAGGATAAATAAACCTCTTTTAGGACTTTGATTTCAGGGCCATGCGGATTGATAAACCATCCTGAGATACTTACAATCCAGGCAAACATTCCACTCAGTAGGACTATGAAAGCACGGAAGGGAGCAGCAGATGGATTAATCTCCATTCCCGTTGTCATGATAAAACTCAGGACAAAGAAAATTGCTGCAGGACCGCTTATCTTTAGAACACCAAAGATAAACGTTGCCATAAACCCAATAAACCCTACAGATAATATAACCAACAAGGGAGAAGGTGCCGCTAAAGTACCAAGCCCAACGGAAAGACTTATCCCTATTGCTACATAAAATATTTTTTTCCCACGTTGGGCGTAGGGTTCATTAAATGCATAGAGATAGGAGAAGCTTCCTATTCCACCCAAGAGTCCCAGTTGGATCTCTCCCATTAAGTACCCGATAATAACGGGGATACCTGCACATACTGCTGCACTTAGGGCCTTATTCCAGGGAAAGGGGCCTTCATTAATTTTGAATGCTTGCTTGATCACCGTAAACACGGTCATCAAGATCGACTTCAACAGTGTATTCTGATTACTCCTGACGGACATGGGTGACCTCACTTTCTTTTGCGTATACCTTCCTTAGGTTGCCCCAAACCATTCAATATCCATGCCATTCTAGACATAGTCTATCCCTTATAAATTCCACTTACTTATGATACGGCTCTCCCTTACTAATCCTCATTGCCCGATAAATCTGCTCCAGAAGCATAAGCCGAATGAGGGGATGGGGAAAGGTTAGTTGGGAGAAGGACCAGCGATAATCCGCTCTCTGTCTAACCTTTTCTGACACTCCGAGTGAACCCCCTATGATGAACACGATACTGCTCTGCCCCTTGAGCGCAAGCTGATCGATATGCTCAGAAAGGTCTGTCGAGGAGAACTCTTTCCCCTTCAGATCAAGCAAGATAACATAATCCTGAGCACCGACAGCTTTCAGGATTCGTTCTCCCTCTTTCTCCTTTACACGGTCTTCATCAGCAAGTGAAAGTCGTTCAGGGCAGGGTTCATCCGCTATTTCAAGCATATCAAGGCGGATGTATGTGCTTAATCTTTTTGTATATTCCTTAATTCCATCGAATAAGAACTTTTCGCGTATTTTTCCTACAGCTATCACTTTAACCTGAAGCATAATACACCCCACTAGTTTTTTAAGAAAACCCCGAAGGTACTACTTTCACACTTGTTGCCTCTTAAATTCACCCATCAAAGAAAGGCGAAGCCGTTGGTTGCGACAGCATCCTTCGACGCCAACTTTGCGTGGCAAGGAATTAGGATAAGGGAGGACTATGAGACAGCCTCATATCCTCCCTTATCCTACGTAACAATTTATTAAACTTACCATCATCTCAGTCATTCTAATCGGAAAAGCACTGCGAGTTCACTTGAGCTCTTTCCTTAACTTGGCTCTGCTCTTGCCGTGAGTCAAGGTGATTCTACTCAAGTGTTTACTGAGGCTTTAACTCAACTAGAGTAATCTTAACATCTTTTGTCTCGCCATTCCGATAGTAGGAGACGGTGACACTATCTCCCGATTTATATTTGAACAATTCATGAGTCAGTTCTAAGGAACTCTTAACCGTTACATCATTAATTTTTACCAAAACATCTCCGGCGCGGATTCCAGCCTTATCAGCAGGACCTCCAGCAGAGACCTGGGATACATAGGCTCCAGCTGGCCAACCTTGTTGGGCAGCCCATTCAGGAGTATAGCGATTATCTATGGACACTAAAAGGCCAGGATGACTTGCATACCCTTTTTCGATAAGCTGTTGGATCACTGGGAGTGCATCGGTAATCGGAATTGCAAAACCCATCCCCTCAAAACCCGGCTCTGCATTCTTCGCCGAGTTAATCCCAATCACTTGACCACTATAGTTCACCAATGGACCACCGCTATTTCCTGGGTTAATCGCGGCATCTGTCTGAATTAAGTTAAAGCTGGATTCCCCCTCAATCAGGAGGATACGATTCTTAGCGGAAACTACACCCTGTGTTACAGAGCGAGCAAATTCTTGCCCCCCTGGATTGCCGATAGCCACAACCGGTTCACCCACTTGGAGTTTATTCGAATCCCCAAATTGAGTCGCAGTAAGATTATCCGCACTAATCTTTACGACGGCAAGGTCTGTACGAGCATCTTGACCCACTAAGGTCGCATCGACATTTCTTCCATCCGCTAGGCTTACGACAAGCTTCTTTGCACCCGCTATGACATGATAATTTGTGACGATATATCCATTCTTTGCATCAACAATGAAACCCGAGCCACTCCCGGCTTCGGCTAGTCCAGACGTACCACCAAATATTTTCCCATGTTGCTGAAAATTCCCTATCCCTACTACTGCTGGCCCAACCGCTTTAGATACCTCAACCACTGGGAAGCCCGTAGGATTTGTGATATTAACCGGAGGAGTAGGGGTTCCTTGTCCCAAAATTACCGAATTGGTCTGAGGACGATTCCCATAAAAAGGGGGGACTAGAGCAACCGAAATTAATCCGCCAAGAATTGCGCTAATGAGGGAAATCGCTAGGGTAGAGAAAAACCGAGGTCTACGCCCTCTCGAAGAAGAGTGATTCGAATTATTGGGGTCATTATAATAGCTCATGCATTAAACCTCCTCGTCGCTTTAGTCTTCTCCTAAAATAATGAGTTCATGCGGAGTATAACGCGGTGCCACTCGCAACCGCAACTCTGGATTTTCCTTGGCAATCCGTGATCCCTTTAGGGCCTTAAGAATGGTTGCTAAAGCAATCTCTGGGGTATTATTCTCCTCGCTCAGATGAGCCAACACAACACGTTGAGTATTTCCATTAATCCATTCCAATAGTCCTTCAGCTAATTGCTTGTTCTCCAAGTGTCCAAAGTTGCCACTAATCCGCTTCTTTAGATACCAGGGATAACCCCCCTGCCAAAGCATCTCTTGGTCATGATTCGCCTCAACGACCAGGGCATCACAACCCTTTAGATTCTGATGCATTTCTTCAGTGATGATTCCTGTATCTGTCGCAATCCCAATTGACTTCTTTCGAACTACATCCGGAAAATTTGTCTCTACTCTGATTCCATAGCTTTCCTTACTATCATGTGATGTAGGGAAAATCCGGATATTAAGTCCAGCACACGTAAAGTAATCGTCCACTATGACCCTTTGCTCTTCTGTTAGCTTACCTACCGAGCGATTCATTTCCTCCCAGATCTTCGCAGAGGCGTACACGGGAATCTTAAGTTTGCGTGCGACCGCGCCAATCCCTTTGATATGATCAGAATGTTCATGGGTCACGAAAATCCCCTCTATGTCTGAAGGGGAAATATCCAGCATTGATAGGTTATGTAACATAGCCTTAAGGCTTATACCGCAATCGACTAAAAAGTTTCTCTTTTCATGTCCCACGATAATGGAATTGCCCGAGCTCCCACTAGCAAGAGTCGCTAGATGCATCTCAATCACCTCTTCTCAGCAACAAGTGTATTATATCAAATCCATTTTCTTATACTAATAAGAATTTGTGAAAATCCTGTTAATTCTTTTTTAAGAAACAAATAATCAAAAGAAAAAAACTGGAGCTTATTTAGCCCCAGATGGTGATGAGGTACCCGGATTATTTATACTTCCTGACTGTTCAAAGGAAGACTGGAGCCTTTCCTGGGCCATTTTAATGAAGCCATTAAGCCGCCCTGTATCTTCCTGCGAAGGATTTGACTTCGCTAAAGCTGTATTCCACTGGGCTATAGCTCCCATATAGTCATTCTTAGCCTCCATAAGGAAAAATCCATAGTTTGTTAAAGCATTGAGAAAGTCCGGTTTTAACGCTAAGGCTTCCTTAAACGTCTTATCTGCAACCTCATCCTCTCCCCCATAGAAGGCGGCGGTAGCCATATCAACTAAAATATTAACATCCTTTTGGGTTTTAGCGACTTCCTGATATTCGGCAACAGCTTGCTTGAAGATTGGGCCCGCATCTGCAGGACTATTTCCTCCTTGCGTCGCCACTGCCAAATCATAATAAGTATTTGCTAAGCTTAAGCGTGTAGCTGTATCCTGAGGATTAGAGTTAAGCGCTTGGCTAAGACTATCAATTTGGTTTTGGAGAGCCGTAGCATTAGTACCATTGGAATTGGCCGTACTATTGGAATAGACCGCATTACTATTATTTGAGTTAGAAAACAATAAGACGAATGAAGGAGCAATCATACTTAAAGCCACTAAGGCCACAATGACAATAGCCATCTTTTTATGGTTTTTACGCACAGGCTCATTCCCCCTAATCACTCTTTTATCCTTATTTTAACATTTCTCTTCAAGTTAGTCCACCAACCATTTTCGTAATTGGCAACGGGCCTCATAATAGGGAGTACTTTCTCCATAATCCGAACCCTTCCCGCCGAGAAGCTGATTCACTCCAAAGCCCTCCACTGAACCTCCTTCAGGTAAAACAACAGTCTGTGGATGAATATCCTCTGATACGGATACCCAGGCCAAAAGTTGCCCGTGTTCAGTCTCGACTAGAGCACGGTCCCCCGTTGAGAGATAATATTTCTCAGCTAATTCCGGGTGAATAAAGAGATGAAAGCCCTCAGTTTCATGGAATTGGGAATGGAGAGAATGGTGTGGATGGGGGGTAAGAAGATGCCAGGGATATTCCAGCTGTTCTAGCGAACGAACACCATGATCCCCTTGGCGGAGATCACTGTCATCTTGGGAGCTTGAGTCCTGGGGGGGCCTGCTTCCTTGCTTACCAGCGGTGAGCAAAGGGTCAGCAACTCGATCACCGTATTCAGTAAGTGCACGTTCGGAGGCTAGTTCAATTTTGCCACTCGGTGTTTTAAAACGTAAATCACTCCAGGCGACTTCAGGAATATAGGGTGCACGGAGAGGTATCTGACGCAACCTTTCAAGCGTGATTCCATACTCCTTTACAGGAGTAAGAACATACTCCAACCATTGTTCAGGAGTATAGGGAAAATCTCCTTCTAAACCTAATCTACGAGCTAGCTCTGTAAAGATAATCGGCTCCGACTTTACCTCGCCCTGAGCCTCTACAACCTTCTGAGTAAGCTGAAGTACTATACTCCAGGATGTCGCAACCAAGTCTTCATCTTCAAAGGCTGTCGTGACTGGCAAGATGAGATCCGAATTTCGTGCTGTCTCTGTTAAAGTAGTATCGAGAGTTACTTTAAACGGGATATTTCTCCAAACTTCATGCCAAAGGAGGGAGTTCGGTTGTTGAACTAAAGGGTTCGAACGAGTAACCACTGCCATTTTGATCGGAGGATTTGCTTTGCTCAGTTCCTCCGCTAAGAAGGGGTGTGGGAAGGTACGTGAATTATATCTGGACTTATCGAGAAGTACCGAATTCAGTTTCCCCGCGTGATACTGATGTGCATAATGAACTCCTGCTCCCGGCTTTCCTATATTTCCCGTGATAGCCATAAGGGCGTCAATCGCCCGAATTGTATTTCCGCCACTTGTGTAGCGTTGCAGACCATACCCTGGAAGCACTGTAACCGGCAGCGAATGACTTATCCACCGAGCAAGTTCCTCTTGTCTCGCAATAGGAACCCCTGTAAGGTGCTCGACTTTCTCAGGAGTAAACTCCTTTACCCTCAGTGCGTACTCGTCAATCCCTTGTACTGACCCCCGCACAAATTCCCAATCGATCCATCCTTCACGTAAGATGATATGGGCAAGCCCCATTGCGAGAATGCCATCACTCCCCGGATGAACCTGGATATACTCCTGCGCTAAATCCGTGCTCTTAACACGAACGGGGTTAATCACAACAATCGTGGCCCCTGCCTTTTTTGCCTCAAGCAGATGGGGAATCAAATGAAGGTTTGTAACTGCGGGGTCACGTCCCCAAAGAAGTATAAGCTTCGAATGGCATAAATCAGTATAGTCACTCGCATATACTCCCCCAAAGTCGATTTCTTGAGCTCGATACCCTGCTCCCCAACACATACTGCCCCTCGGCTCAGTGACTCCACCTAACGCTTGGAAGAAGCGTCGGTCAAGCTCTCTTAAGGCACCATTATGTCCATAATCATAGTGGTGGAAAATTCCCCATGAGCCTACTTCTTTAACTGTCTCTTCGATTTTCTGGGATAAGAGTGCATAAGCTTCCTCCCAAGAAATTCTGCGAAGTCTTCCTTTATCCCTTAGGAGAGGAAAGCGTAGACGTTCTGGAGAAAAGACCCGCTCAGCGAGTGCTTGACCTTTAGAGCAAATAAATCCCTTCGTCAAGGGATGCTCTTTATCCCCGTGGACTTGCAACCCCTTTTCTTCGGTATATTGCACTAAAAATCCGCAACTATCCGGGCAATTGAGCGGACAAGCCGATCGCTGAACTGTCATGGTTTTCCCCTCCATTATTACCTTATCCTCGTACCAATTCTGAATTATCTTCCTGTGAATTCATGCCAGCTTCTTTAATCTTCATATATAAAGCAACTTCTAAGCGCTTCTTCTGAAATTCACAACCCAAAGAGTACACTTGGGTCAATTCACCGCTAAAGGAATGATTGGCGGCATGGCACCCTCCACTACAGGAAAAACGTGCCCAGCACTCACTGCAAGTGGGTTTGTTATAGATATGAGCCGACCTAAAATCTTTGATGATTTCCGGCTTCAAACTTGGAGTTTCATCCCAAAGAGAGCCCATCTTGAACTTCTCCTGCCCCACGAATTGATGGCACGGATAAAGATCCCCTTCGGGTGAGATGGCAACGTATTCATGCCCAGCTCCACAACCCGATAACCGCTTTGGCAAACAAGGACCTTGTTCTAGTGACACGTTAAAATGGAAGAAGCTAAAATCTTCACCTTTTTTACGTCGATCAAGTAATTCCTCCCCAAGTCGATCATAACTCTTGAGAATCTCCGCAAGGTCCCCCTCCTGAAAGGCATAGGGTTCTGACGGCTGAGCAACAACCGGTTCAAGAGAGATTTGCTTCATGCCCAAATCCAGCAAGTGGGTAACATCCTTATCAAAATCTATATTATAATGCGTATAGGTTCCACGAGCATAATAATAGGTGCCTACAGCGTAAGGAGAGCTTTCAGGACGCTTCTGGGCAAACTGCAATAAACGAGGAGTTACTTGTTCATAACTTCCTTTACCATTGGCATACGGTCTCATCTTATCATGAATCTCTGGGCGACCATCAATACTCAAAACGACACTGATATCTTCTTGCTCCAAATAGTTTTGTACCTCTTCAGTAAGAAGAACGGCATTTGTAGTTAGGGTAAACTTAATGCTTTTCCCCTGCTTCTTAGCTTCTTCTTTACCATAAGAAACTAATTCTTTTACTACTCCAAAATTGAGTAGGGGTTCCCCTCCAAAAAAGTCCACTTCACAGTGTTTCCGATGGGCTGAAGCTTTAAAAAGGAAATCAATTGCCTTTTTTCCTGTTTCCAAATTCATTAGTCCCCGATGTCCACCAAAAGCACCGGTCCCTGCAAAACAATAGTTGCAGCGCAGATTACAATCATGAGCGACATGCAGACAGATGGCTTTGACAATAGGTTTCGATGGATACGTTGGATCCTTCTGCTCCGCTTCTAGCGAGAATAATATCCCTTCTGCTTGGAGCTCTTGCATTTCTTCAAGTACTTCAGATATTTCCTCACTTGAAACCTTGATGCCCGTATTTTGAAGATCACCTAGAACTTCCTCGATAGTAAGCGTCTTTCCTGCCTCTTGTAGCTTTTTCATGCTTTGAACAAGAGCAAACGTCAAATCATCCAGGACATGAAGAGATCCAGAGTTTACATCATAAGCGATGTTTAAATCCCCTTGTCTATAGGTATGGACATTTTTATTTATCTTATAGTCATTAAGTATCATTGATTTGATACCCTCTCTTTCACTCCAAACTAAAGAAACAGAACCCGCCTGAATCAGGTGGGTTCTTCGATAACCTATGTAATAATGCTTAATCTTCAATCGACTACTCGACGTGAGCAAGTATCCTATATCCGCACACTTATTTTACGCAGACTTGGTTACCAACAGTACACGATGTTTTGCAAGCCGATTGGCAAGAGGTCTGACACTCTCCGCAACCACCTGTTTTAACAGTCTCACTTAATTTCGCTTTCACAACGGTTTGAATGTGTTTTGCCATTCAAATACCCTCCTCTCAACACTTCAGAATCTATCCCTAATTATAGCATGTGGTCAAGTTAGAACGCAAAGCTTTGTTACAAAGCTACCTTAACGTACTCCTTGCTTGGGTTGGCTAAATAAATAAATTTGATCACCATCGTTAGAATATCCGACAATATCAGCATCAACAGAAGGTACTTGAGGTTTACTAATAAACGCATACCATAAACGGTAATCACCAGATTCCGTTATTTTAGCCTTCGCTACTTCTCCCCAAGTTGTTTTAACTTCAATGCTCGATATATTCGGATTTTGCACTAAACCATAATAAACATAGGATTTGGTCGTCTTACTGCCCAAATCAGAATATCTCCAAGATAGTCCTTCTGGGTAAGTTACTAGTGGCCCAAGCCCGCTTCCAAGCCATTCCCAGCTAAAAGCTGTCTTTTGAAACAAACCAGCCCCGAGTTCATCATTATTAATATAAAAAACTACACTAGCCTGATCCTGAACCTGCTGAGTATAGAGGACTTGCCAATCTCCTGGGACAACCTTCCTTGCCTGCTGTACAGCCTCCTCGAGTGAGCCGCAGCCCGTAAGGGATAGCATGGCCAGAAGCGCGACAAGTGCCAGCATTCTTTTAAATTTCACAAAGTTTCCCCCGTTTGAAATTAAAAATTAATTTCGTTCTCCAGCGATGTGTTTATAGTTTAGCGTATTTTAGAAAAAATGACAATACTTCCCTAAAAAACAAGACCTTTGCCTGGAGCAAAGGTCTTAGCTATTTGGCTTGAAATGGTGCCTTAGGACGGAATCGAACCGCCGACACGAGGATTTTCAGTCCTCTGCTCTACCGACTGAGCTACCAAGGCACGGTAGAAAAAGATGAATATATGGTGACCCATACGGGATTCGAACCCGTGTAGCCGCCGTGAAAGGGCGGTGTCTTAGGCCGCTTGACCAATGGGCCACAAAATGGTGAGCCATCCGCGACTCGAACGCGGGACACCCTGATTAAAAGTCAGGTGCTCTACCGACTGAGCTAATGGCTCAAAACTCACTCACGAATTAGAATTTTACACGAATCTTAGTGACTTGTCAACATAATTAGACAAAAACTATGAATTTAAACTATAAATTACGAAAAAATCTCGCCACGAACAATGGTTTGTTCACGGCCTGGGCCTACTGCAACAATTGTTACTTGGGTCTCGGTTAAACTTTCAATTCGTTGAATATACTCTTGTGCAGCCTTAGGCAACTCTTCAAAACGAGTAACCCCTGTAATATCCTCTTGCCAGCCTGGCAGCTCTTCATATACAGGTTCACAAGCAGTAAATATCTTCTGACTTTGTGGAAATTCATAAATGACTTCACCGTTAACACGATAGCCCACGCATACCTTAATCTTTTCCAGACCCGATAGTACATCAAGCTTCATCAGTGCAAAGTCAGAAATACCGCTCACACGGACTGCATAGCGTGCAATAACCGCATCGAACCAACCACAGCGACGAGCACGCCCTGTCGTTGTTCCGAACTCATGTCCAATTTCACGGATGCGCTCGCCCATTTCATCCGATAATTCGGTGGGGAAGGGGCCTTCCCCTACTCTAGTCGTGTAAGCCTTGACGACCCCGACGACGCGATTAATGCGAGTTGGACCTACTCCCGCACCGATACAGGCTCCTCCTGCGATGGGGTGTGAGGAGGTAACATAGGGATAGGTTCCATGATCTAAATCAAGGAGTGTCCCTTGAGCTCCTTCGAAGAGGACTTTCTCTCCTGCCTTAATCGACCCATCAATAACCAGAGAGCTATCCGCTACAAGGCTGCGAATTCTCTCTGCATATGCACAGTATTCTGTGTAAATGCTCTCAAAAGTCAAGGGCTCTACGCCATATACTTTAGTTAATAAAGTATTCTTTTCCTGAAGATTCCGCTTAAGCTTAGCGGCGAACTCTTCTGTATCTAATAGGTCGATAATCCGTATGCCAATCCGTGAAGATTTGTCCATATAGGCAGGACCAATTCCGCGTTTGGTCGTCCCAATCTTGAATTCCCCACGAGCTTCTTCCTCTAAAGAATCGAGGAGGCGGTGGTAAGGCATAATGACATGGGCATTCGAGCTAATTAAAAGTTTGCCTGTCTTTACCTTCCGCTCTGCAAGGTAATCTAGTTCCTCTAGCAAAACCTTAGGATCAACTACCACACCATTCCCAATGATGCAGGTCTTATCTTGATAGAGAATACCCGAGGGAATAAGATGAAGCTTAAACTCCTCACCATTTGCTACTACCGTATGCCCCGCATTATTTCCACCTTGATATCTGACGACTAAATCGGCCTTTTCAGCAAGAAAGTCCGTAACTTTCCCTTTTCCTTCATCTCCCCATTGAGATCCAATCAACACTACAGCTGCCATTCTTTATTCCTCCAATTCTGAGATTCTCACTTAAGCAAGTGAGTGCTCCACTTTTTTTAAGAACACGTTCAATCAAGCAAACCCAGTCTTCGGAAAACATCATCGATATGTTTGAGATGATAGCTCCAATCAAACAAGGCGCTAATTTCCTCTGGCTTTAGATAGTGCATCACACTAGGATTCTCTTGAATGACTTCTCTGAAGTCACTACCCTCTTCCCAGGCCTTAAACGCTGCTTGTTGAACCCATTTATAGGCCTCTTCGCGCATACAACCCTTTTCTACAAGCGCTAACAGTACCCTTTGGGAGGAGGTTAGCCCATACGTTTCCAGTAGATTTTTCTTCATCTGCTCAGAACGAATGGATAATCCCTTAATCACTCGAGTCATTTGTCTTAGCATATGGTCTAATAAAATATTGCTATCCGGAAGGATAACTCTTTCGACGGAGGAATGAGTCATATCGCGCTCATGCCATAAGGCCACGTTCTCCATTGCAGCAAGCGCATTTCCGCGGAGCAAGCGTGCCATCCCTGCCACCTGTTCGCTTGAAATCGGATTCCGCTTATGAGGCATTGCAGAAGACCCCTTTTGTCCCTCTGCAAAGGGTTCTTCAACCTCTCTAATATCCGTTCTCTGCAAATTACGAATTTCAGTTGCCATTTTTTCTAAAGTGCTTCCAATTAAGGCAAGAGTCGTTACATAGTGGGCATGCCGATCCCTCTGAAGAATCTGGTTACTGACTAAAGCCGCCTTTAAACCAAGCTTTGCGCAAACAGCCTCTTCAACATCAGGTGAAACATTGGCATAGGTCCCGACAGCCCCGGATATTTTCCCTACGCGTATCGACTCAATTGCCTCTTTTAACCGTTCGATTTGACGATCAACTTCAGTTAACCATAGAGCGAGCTTCAAGCCGAAGGTTATGGGTTCGGCATGAATTCCATGGGTTCGGCCAACCATGATGATATCTTTGCTCTCAACTGCCCTAAGGGCGAGTGCTTTACGTAGTTCTAGCAAGTCCTTTAGGAGAAGTTCACCTGAATCTCGCAGAACTAAACTCAAAGCGGTATCCTTGACATCGGAGGAAGTCAGTCCTAAGTGGAGATACTTGCCTGCCTCGCCAATTTCCTCGACAACGCCTTGCAAGAAAGCGATAAGATCATGGCGGACAACCAATTCAATCTCAGCAATTCGTTCTGGGTTCACCTTAGCCCGCGCTTTAATTTCGGAAAAAGCCTCTGTTGGAATCTCGCCACGCTCAGCCATTACCTCGGCTACGGCTAACTCAACTTCCAACCAGCGGTCATATTCATATCCCTCACGCCAAAATCGGCCCATTTCGGGATGTGTGTATCGATTAATCAAAAAATGTGCCCCCTAATCCTGATTATGGGTGGTATTCTTCCGAATGTTTATTCTTTCCTAGATGGTGAATATTCATTCTCAGAGCAATTTTATCTTAGCAGTTATGCCCTTTCTTTGTCAACGCAAATTCGAACATTCATATTGTATACATTAACTAACATTCGACATCTTACTATGCTTTTGTCCTATTTTATACAATAATAATAAGAAAAAGCCTAAAGACATAGTAGCATACAATGTCCCTAGGCTTTTCTGGATTTCCCTGTTTATTTCCTTAAGCGGAAAGATGCTGACGGTCAAGATTCACGAACTTTGTGAACTCTTTCAAATATCCCAATTCAACAGCCCCGACCGGACCGTTTCTGTGCTTAGCAATGATAATCTCTGCGATACCTTTTTTATCGGATTCCGGATTATAGTATTCATCACGATAGATAAAGGAGATGACATCGGCATCAGCCTCAATCGATCCTGATTCTAGCAAATCAGACATGATAGGGCGCTTATCCTGACGCTGTTCCACACCCCGATTAAGCTGGGATAAAGCAATAACAGGGACACTGAGTTCCCGCGCGATTCCTTTTAAGCCACGAGAGATTTGAGCCACCTCTTGTTGCCGACTCTCAGAACGTCTTCCCAAGGACATCAACTGTAGATAATCGATGACAATGAGTCCTAACCCATGCTCTAGCTTCAAGCGCCTTGCCTTGGAACGTAACTCGGCGAGAGAAATCGCCACCGTATCATCAATGAAGATAGAAGCCTCGGAAAGAGGGCCTACTGCTCGGGTAAGTTTTGGCCAATCCGTATCTAACAAATCCCCTGTGCGAACGCGTTGTTGGTCGACCATTGCCTCCGAACAAAGCATCCGTTGGACAAGCTGCTCCTTCGACATTTCAAGACTAAATACGGCCACGGGTACATTAGCACGCACCGCAGCATTCTGTGCCATATTCAGCACAAAGGCTGTTTTACCCATAGAAGGACGAGCGGCGATGATGATTAGGTCTGAAGGTTGCCACCCCGAAGTCATCCGATCCAGTTCTCCAAAGAAAGTCGGGACTCCAGTCAGGCTCCCTTTATTGGCGTATAGAGATTCAATCTTCTCAAAGGTATTGAGCAAGATATTCCGAATGGACTCAAACCCATCCTTGATTTGACGTTGGGAGAGATCCATAAGCATTTTCTCTGCTTCTTCAAGCAAAGAGGTTGCTTCTTCTCCTGGCTCATAACCTTTCTCGGCAATCTTCCCTGCGGTTCGAATGAGCTGCCTTAAGAGGGACTTTTCGGATACAACCCGCGCGTAATAGTCGACATTCACTGCTGAAGGAACCGAACGGGCCATTTGAGATATCGTGGCAATTCCCCCGACTTGCTCTAATCGTCCACTTTGTCTCAGGGTTTCCGCTACACTCACTAAATCAATCGGGTCGCCCCGTTCAAAAAGATCGCGAATCGCTACGAAAATTAAGCGATGGTTGTCGCGATAAAAATCATCGGGTTGCAAAACTTCAAAAACGGAACTTCCCACTTCCGGATCAAGCATTAAGGCGCCTAAGACCGATTGCTCCGCCTCTAGACTTTGGGGAGGAACTTTGGTTAGTTCCATTCTTTTCTCCTCCTACGTGTGTGGACTTTAATCACAGTCATTTGTATGGGTATGAAGCTAGGGTAATGTAGCTTAGTATCAAGTAGCCCGGGGTCATGTAGCTTTTCGCGCAGCGTTCACTCATTAGCTCTAGGGCTATCTCACTTGCTTCCTAGGCTGCTTAGCCAAACCCTTGTGCTTTCTGCATGTGAACCAGTGGCACGCAGTCCTTAGGAAGCCTCGTTCGATTTGACGCCCCTCCGCTAGAAGTCGTTCACTTCTGCACGAAAAGCTACACTTACGGGTCTTAGATTACGGAAATAATACGTCTCAGAAAATACAAGTAACTTCCAAGAAATCCTCTAGAAATACTCTTATTTATATACCGCATACCCGAGGGCTTCCTGGATGGTCTCGACAGGGATAACAGTGATTCCTTGGAGGCCGGAGGGGACGTCTGCGAGGTTTTCTTTGGGGATGAGGACGGTTTTTACACCGGCTTGTTTGGCGCCGAAGATTTTCTCGGCGATTCCTCCGACGGGGCGAACTTTTCCTTGAATCGAGATTTCTCCAGTCACGGCGATATTCTGGCGTAAGGGAATGCTCTTAAGTGCACTATAGATAGCCAAGGTCGTAGCACATCCTGCTGAGGGGCCATCGATATTACCTCCGCCGACGACGTTGACATGGACATCATAATCCCTCATGTCTTCACCTGTTAAGATGCGGATGACTGCAGTAGCGTTAAATACCGCATCACGGGCCATACTTCCTGCTGTTTCATTAAAGCGAATTGTACCTTTGCCTTCTCTATCAGCAAAAACAATGGCCTCTATCTCTAAGACGGAGCCGACAAAGCCATGTACACCGAGGCCTAGAATTCGCCCAACTTCACCTGTTTCTTCTGCTTTACGAGATACATACGGGGTGAGACGACCAGCGCGAAGCACCTCGTGTACTTCCTCGCCGGTGACTATGATATCTTCCTTCTCAGGTTGACGGAAACGTGCCAAGCCATAAGCGTCTGTTAAAATGTTATTAGCCTTCCGTCCCTCAATTACGTAATTGCTAATAATCTCAGGGACTTCTTCGTCCAGCCGAGTGCCCAACTTATTTGCTGCTTGTCGAACAATATGTTGGATATCTCCAGGCTCTAGTGGATTAAAGTAAACCTCTGCACACCGTGATCTTAAAGCGGGGTTAATTTCGCTGGGGTCTCGAGTCGTTGCCCCAATAAGCACAAAGTCGGCAGGGGCTCCTTCATCGAAGAGCTTCTTTATATACAGAGGAACCTGTGAGTCAAAGGAATCATAGTAAGAGGACTCGAAGAAGACTCGTTTATCCTCCAGAACTTTAAGAAGTTTATTTAAGAGAAGAGAGTCCATCTCCCCGATTTCATCAATAAATAAAATCCCGCCATGTGCATCACTGACCAGCCCCAGCTTAGGCTCAGGGATACCCGTTTCAGCTAAATCACGCTTCGCCCCTTGATAAATAGGGTCGTGCACAGAGCCCAGCAAGGGGTTCGTGACATCTCTCGGATCCCAACGTAGGGTCGTTCCATCCACCTCCACAAAAGGAGCACCCTCAGCAAAGGGGGAATTTGGGTTCTGTTTTACGGCTCCTAAAGCAACACGAGCGGCAGAAGTCTTTCCTACCCCCGGTGGTCCATAAATTAAGAGATGTTGGGGATAAGGGGTCGCCAACTTTGCCAAAAGGGATTGCATAGGCATCTGCTGACCAATAACTTCCTCCACAGCCTGTGGGCGTAGGACTTCTGTGACAGAGTTCGCCAGCTTTACCTGATTCATCTTCTCGATATGTGCTAACTTCTTAAGAGTCTTGGCATTATCCGGGCCGGAAGTCTCTTTGAGAACCTGAGTCTTAATCTCTTTTACATAATCCTCATGACGTTCCTGCATTTTATCCGCGACTGCTTTGTCTAACCGTTCTTCGACTGAGCGCCGTGCGATTAGCTCTGCTATGTGATCCTCAATATCCAAAAGAAGTTCCGGAACTTCTTCTAAGGTGGGAAGTGGACCTTCTGTTGGATCATCTAAGACAATTTTTAAGAGACCCGCTGCTCGCTCCTGGATAATATCGGAGCGAATGAGCCCTAAGGCCTCTAGGCGAGTTGCTTTCAAGACAAGCTTATCGCTTCCATAAAAATTCGCTAGCAAGCTATAAAGGGCATCCACTTCGTGATGCCATTTATCGTTGCGTAATCTATTATCCTGTCCGGTATCCTCATTTTGTGGCATATCCTGATTTAACCACTTAGCTAAAATCCCTTTCATAGGGGTCCCCTTTCACGAATGACTGATCATGATGCTTTAACATGAACCTGAAGTTGAGCCGATACCTCCGGATGGATCTTAACTTGAACTGTAAAAGTTCCCAGTGCTTTAATCGGGTCCTTTATCTCAAGTTTGCGCTTATCCAGTTCAATTCCATGCTTGGCCTTTAGCGCTTCCGCTATCTCCTTACTCGTTATAGACCCAAATAAGCGTCCACCTTCCCCTGTCTTCGTAGAAACTTCAACGATGATACCGTTTAGTTTAGTAGCAAGTGCTTGTGCGTCTTGCTTTTCCTTTTCCTTTTTGCGTTCCTCATTTGCTTTTTTTGAAGCTAAATCATTGAGATTTCCCGAGGTAGCTTCAAGCGCTAAGCCTCTTGGAAATAAGAAATTACGTGCATACCCATCTGAGACTTCAAATATTTGCCCCTTTTTTCCAAGAGCCTTTACATCTACTTTAAGAATTACTTTCATGATAAAACCTCCATTCGCTCTGCTTTCATTCAGCCCTCCGGATCAGTCGTCCTTTTTAGAGATACGATAACGTCGGAAATTCAAAACAAGATCAAATAAACCCAGCAAGGTTAAACCAATAACTGTTACCTGAAAATAAATCAAACTAGAAAAAATTAAAATGAACTTTAACAATCTGGACATCCATGGAGATTTTAAGAAAAACGCAAAAATTGCACTCCCCAAAACGAGAGCAACCACTCCGTAAACGAGCATAAGATTGATTCCAAAGCTTCTTAAAAAGAGCCATTGAAATTGATCTCCAAGGAGATAACTCGCTACTGCAAGATTCATCCCCCACACTGCATACCAAGGCAACGCCCAAAGTGTAAATGGGCGATACTCCCGGCCAAGTGTTGGATACCATCGTGCAAAGAAATAGTATACCGCCGCCCACTCGACTATGCCTGAAATTGCAGCCATCCCCGGAGTAAGCAATATGATATACCTTAGGGCCGTCTCCAGTAACGAACGAACATCAACCTCTGACAAGCCCTGCTGTTGTAGATTCTCAATCAAACCCGCTTGACGATACTGATCGACCATCGTCTGGATTAAGCTCTGTATACTTTCTTGCTGAATTCCCTGGTGTAACAGAGATAAAGCGGGGATAACCCCTGCCAACCCTGCTGCAACCAAACTCCAGAAAATCGTATCCCTTTGTGGAAACCTCGACTTCATTGCCCATAGAGTAACTAAGCCCGCCCAAGGCACAAAACCAAAGTGCTCCAGTGATGAGAACCCATTAAGTGCAAGAGCGATTCCATAACCGAGTACTAGAAATAATGCGGCCCATCGGAATTCCTTTTCCCGTCCATTACGTCCAATCCAGAATACAGCAAGCAGAAGAAGAACATCTAACATCCATCCCCAAGCTCCTCTCGATACTCCAACCCATGGACCAACCACTAAGGCGAGAATAGCTAAGAAATTTGAGGTTTTTTGGTCACTCACGTACATTCTTATGCTCCAATCTATTCTTCAGGGGCCAAATAGCTTAATAATAAACTAATATCACCCCACTGAGTTTCTAACCTAAATTTATCATTACTTTTCCAATCCTCTAAACGCTGCAAAAGGGTACGGTCTAACTTTGATAAGTCAAAGCCCATTCGACGGGTTAGTAAATAGCTTATTGCCACTACCTCCGCTAACCCTTGGAGCATTTCTGTTTCCGATCCATTCACAGTCCCTTGCTGAAAAGTCCACTGTGCCTTCAGCAATTCTACCTTAAGTTCTTCGATGGCCTTTAACCCTTTAACGACATCCACTTCAACCACGGGTGCCCCTCCCGTCCAAAATTTGATTAACATAGTCGATAAAACTATGTAGAAAAAACCTATCTAAAAACGTTCGCTAAAACTCGTCTTTTTTCCTGCTATATGTTTTAGACAAAACTTGGCTTTCGCCCGAAAGCAAAAAAAGGGAGCAGCTTGCTCCCTTTTCCTCTTAATCTACGATATAAGGCAACAACGCAATTGATCTAGCTCGTTTAATAGCTATAGTAACTTGACGTTGGTGCTTCGCACAGTTTCCGGAAATACGACGAGGTAAAATCTTACCGCGCTCCGTGATATACTTGCGAACTTTGTGAGTCTCTTTATAATCAATAGACTCAACTTTATCGACACAGAAGCTGCACACCCGTTTTCTTGGGCGGCGTCCGCGTTCGCGCTTCATACAATTCACTCCCCTTCACGTTCTAGAATGGGATATCGTCATCCAAGCTTACTTCATGACCATAAGTCCCCACTTCACTGGCACTCGAAGATGAACCATGACCGGAATTCCCGCCCTCTTTGGGACTAAGGAATCGGACATTTTCAGCAATGACCTCGGTTACCCAACGCCGTTGCCCATCCTGAGCATCGTAAGTACGGATTTGTATCCGTCCATCGACAGCTGCCAATCTACCTTTAGCAAGGTAGTTCGCACATAACTCAGCCAGTTGCCTATAAACCACACATGGGATAAAATCCGCTTCCCGTTCACCGTTCGCACTCTTAAAGTTACGATCGACGGCTAGAGTAAAGCTTGCCACAGCAACTCCACTCGGGGTATAACGCAACTCGGGGTCTTTCGTTAAACGGCCAATCAAAACGACACGATTCAACATTCGAACCCCTCCCTACTAATCTTCTTTCTTCGTGGTAAGAAAACGCACAACGGTATCGGAGATCTTCATGACCCGCTCTACCTCTTGTGCCGTACGGGCTTCACCATTAAAGTTCATCAGGATGTAGAAACCTTCCCGATAATCATTAATTTCATAAGCCAAGCGGCGTTTGCCCCATTTGTCGACAGAAACATCAGCTCCACCGTTGGTGTTAACAACATCGGTGAACTTGTCCACTGTCGTGGCAACAGCCTCATCATCCAAATCAGGACGGATGATATAAAGTAATTCGTACGCTTTCATAATTGCACCTCCCCTCGGACTTGCGGCCCCCATAACAGGGGCAGGGATATGTAGTCGGTTAAGACTACTGGGTAGTCTAATAAAGACTACCAATAAAAGATTATAGCACCTTAGTAAAAACTTTGCAAATGTAAGAATTAAACATTAAACCGAAAATGAACAATATCCCCATCATTCATGATATATTCTTTTCCTTCGAGTCGGACCAAGCCCTTTTCCCTTGCCCCATTCAAGCCGCCATATTCCACAAAATCCTTATAAGCGACCACTTCTGCACGGATGAACCCGCGTTCAAAGTCGGTATGAATCGTACCAGCTGCTTGGGGCGCCTTCGTCCCTTGATGGATTTCCCAAGCTCTAACTTCTATCTGACCAGCAGTGAAAAAGGTCATAAGACCCAACAAATGAAACGCTGCGCGAATAAGGCGATCGAGCCCGGATTCCTGAAGTCCTAAGTCCTCAAGAAAAACCTTTTTCTCCTCATCTTCAAGCTCCGCGATTTCTGATTCAATCTTCGCACAGACTACGACAACTTCAGAGTTCTCTGCGGCAGCAATTTCCCGGACCTTCTGTACATAAGGATTTTGATCAGGTTGGGCGATTTCCTCTTCGCTGACATTCGCTGCATAGAGGACGGGCTTCATACTTAAGAGGGGAAAGGCCTTGAGAATCTCCAGCTCTTCGTCTGTAAAGTCCAAACTCCGCGCAGCAAGTCCTGCATCCAAAGTCTCTTTTAAACGATGCAAAAGCGCGACCTCGGTCTGAGCCTTTTTATCTCCTGACTTAAGAAGCTTCGCAGAGCGGTCTAAGCGTTTCTCAACACTTTCCATGTCTGCTAAGATCAACTCTAACTGGATTATGTCAATGTCTCTCTTAGGATCCACACTTCCTTCGACATGAATAACATTACTATCTTCGAAGCAACGTACAACATGGACAACGGCATCTACTTCCCGGATATGGGATAAGAACTTATTTCCAAGCCCTTCGCCCTTGCTCGCGCCCTTAACAAGACCAGCGATATCAACAAATTCCACGGTTGCCGGGACAATCTTATCGGGGCGAACCATAGTCGTTAGGATTTGGAGACGGGGATCAGGAACTTGAACCATCCCGATATTAGGGTCAATAGTGCAAAAAGGATAGTTTGCAGCTTCTGCTCCAGCCTGAGTTATGGCATTAAATAGGGTTGATTTTCCCACATTCGGTAAACCAACAATACCAGCGTGTAATGTCATTATAAAAAACCTCCAGTTAAGCTTGTCCGATGGTTAATCGTTATTTACGTTTATCTCTACGATTATATTGGAATATACACCAAATCGCAAGCATTCTTACTTTGTAGAGCTGAAAACAAAGAAAAGCAGAACGGCTTCTTCATAGAGGTTAAAAAAGGGAGGCCTAGATTTTCAAGACCTCCCCTTACCCCTTAGATTCTTCTGTGGAGTCTGCCTTTTCTAAAATTTCCTTAAGCTGCCTTTCCAGTTTAACTCGAGGAATCCACGCCTGATGTTGGCAGCCAAGGCATAGAATTCTGAAATCCATTCCTGTCCGCATAACCTTCCAATCTGTACTTCCGCAGGGATGGGGTTTACGTAGGCGAATGATATCTCCTACTTGTAGAGCAATCATTGAAATCAACAACCTTCCTCTTCCTGTTCCTCCTTCTTTTCAGAAAGGACCAAATTGGCCTGGGGAATTCGAACTCCAGCTTGTAAAAACGCCTTATGTATTCTCCTCCTAAGCTCTCTCTCAAGCCCCCATTGCTCATTAGGCAAGGTGTAGGCGGTGACGCGTAGGATGGCGTGTCTCTCCCCAAATTGGATGACCCCCTGCACAGTTGGGGGATCAACGATGATCTTGCCAAACTCTACAGTAACCTCTTCGCAAGCCCCATGCATCACTTCAATAGCACGATCTAAATCCTCGTCGTATGGGAGATGAACATCGACAAGTGCCCTCATCTTTCCTCGGTTATAATTCGTAACCGCAGAAATACTTCCATTCGGGATAATGTGGAGTTCTCCACCCCAATCCCTTAGTCGAGTAGCACGTAATCCAATTTCCTCAACCGTACCCGAAAATTCCCCTGCCTTAATATATTCTCCTACAGCAAATTGATTTTCAAATAAAATAAAGAATCCACCTATGATATCTTTCACTAAACTTTGAGAACCAAAGCCTAAGGCAACCCCCAGTACACTTGCAGAGGCAAGCAAGGTTCCTGTATCGAAGTCAAATACTCGCTTCAGTAAATGAACGATAACTGTAAAGGTAATGACGTAGAAGGCAACGCTTCTTAATAAAGTAAAGAGGGTATTTGATTTTTGTTCATTTAAAAGGAATTTCCCATTTCTTTGGACGAGCAAGCGACGGAGAAAATAAACAATAAGGAAATAGCTTAATCGTGCAATCACCAGAACTTCTAGGATATAAATTGAAGTTTCGAGAAAAGAAACCCCCAGGTCATGCCAATTCATTTTACCCCACTGAAAGGATGCATCCATATACTTTTACCCCATTTATCATGCCATATCGGACTTAGTTTCAGGATACCTCTTTATGTAAGTCTTTATTCTAGCCTTTTTCTCTAATATAACCTTAGGTCCGGCAGTGTGACCTTCGTAAAATCTAAGGGCAGGGTGAAACCCTGATCCAGATTTAAACGCAATATATCCCCGAGATAGGTAAAGGTCTGAACTAAATAGGTGTAGGATTGTGATCTAGGCAGTAACCCCCAAACAGAATCCGTCCCTGCAAAGGTGATGAAAGGTGAAATCAACCCTACAAAAACTGCAAGTCCTACAAAGGACCCAAGAGCACCGACCAAAAAGCCTCCTCCACGATTGACTGTCCCCGAGAAAAGGCCAAATGGGCTTAAGATCAGGGAAGTAAGAATCTCAACAGCAAGGACTATGACTGAATAGGTAAGCCCAAAGGCGATTATCTTCAGGAGGTTATCTGTGACCAGACCAGAAAAATTATGAGCAACCGTCTGTATTGCCGTCTGAGTATATGCTTGGAAATCCGGGGTATTGCCGTTTCCGATTATATCCCTTAATTCCTTCGGAAACATAGATAGAATCCTCTCTAGGGTTTGTTGTCCGGTCAGTTGGGCTTTCGATTCTATAGAAGGCAGAATCAGCTTATAAATTGCTGGCTCAATCCAATTTCTAACGGGAGTGTTTTGATCCATCCAAGAAAGTACTTTAAGATATTCTTTGGCTGCGAGGACTAGTCCTAAGATATGCCCCACCAAACTCGCTAATCCAGAAATGAGTCCTTTTCTATATCCTTGTAGTGCCCCTAATAGCACAATACCTAGGACGAGAATATCAAATATGTTCATAGATTCCCCTCCATCTTTTGGCACCTACTCGAGACACTCATCCTAATATATTCGTTTCCTTTTAAAAAAAATCCTTGCGATAGAGGAACCCTAACGAAATAGGGCAGCTTAGCTGCCCAATTTATCTATTTGGCGGGAATGTGTGCGAATCGAACACACCTCGGAACGTTCTGCGTCCCGACACGCGGATTTGAAGTCCGGGGGCAGCACCAGCCACCATTCATCCCCATGAATTACTCTCATTATATCAGACATTTCTCTATTTTAACAACCTCAACGAGCCACCTGTTTTTTATCTTTTTCCTCTCTTGTAGAAAAATGATGACAGGTACCCTCTAGAATATCATATATCTGTGAATGCACCTCTTCAGGAGGCATACTTAGCCTCATCAGGGCAACATTCGCTTGTTTCACTCCTTTAACGCATTCGAGAGCCAGTTCCTCAATGTGAACACACCCTTTTTCTCCGCCAACAGCCGTAACCACTTGTCTACGTACGTTACGAATCAAGTTGATCCCCACTAAGTTTTCTGTAAGAATAACCGTACACAGACAATCTTCATGAGGGGCACGGCGAAATTCTCCATGTGAAGCTGTCACGATAAATTCTTTAATATTCACAGTCATGCTAAGGACAAGTTCGTGAAGACTATCAATAAATACTCCATCGACAACGACATGTTGCTCATCTATATCCCTAACACTGACAGAAATCGTTCTATTGAACAAATTCAAGGCGTGCACCTCCTTACATTTATATTTTAAGGCTATCATTCCTATATTATATTCTTAACAGGCACTGTTTTAAATAGCCTAAAATTTTACGGCAAAAAAAGCACCCCTAAGGGTGCTGATTAAAAAAAATATGCAAAAAGAGCTTATCATACCAATCAATGACTCAAATTATACCCTTTTTGAAGCAAGCTATCCTTTACATCTTTTACCCGATCTCCATTCAAACGGGCTAATATTTGCACTTTATTATTTTTCAAATGATATACAGCGAGACTTGAGATATTTACATCATGCTCCTTCATAATGGTTGCAAAGTCGACCATGACTCCTACTTCGTCCTTGGTCTCAATGACGAAACGCTGACCCGGGCTTCGGAAACCCATGATATCCAAAAAGGCATCGAAAATATCTGTACCTGTAATAATTCCGACCAATTTACCTTGGTCCAGAACGGGCAGTGCCCCAACCCCATGCTCACGCATCAATAATGCAGCATCTTCTATTTTAGTATCAGGTGTACAGGTAAGTACCTTTTTAACTGCAACATCTCGAATTGGAGTTTTTGCTACTAAATAATTTAATTCAAAAATACTGAGTGTTGTCGCTGGGGAAGGGGATACCTCTCGAAGGTCCCCGTCAGTGACGATTCCGACGAGCTTACCTTTTTCTACTACAGGCAAACGGTTGATCTTTTTCTCACGCATGAGAGCCATCGTCTCCGCAATATTATCCGCAGGGCTCACAGTAAAAACCTGAGAAGTCATAAATTGGCTGACATACATACAATCACCCTTTCCTTTGAACACGCACAAAGTTTCCTATTTCTTTATCTATTCCACATGAGTATAGGAACTTCCTTTTTGGTCCGTTTACTAAAACTTTCTTTATCCCCCGAGATAAGCTTTACGAACCTCTTCACTTGCTGCCAATTCATCTGCTGACCCTGACAGAACAATTCTTCCTGTCTCTAAAACGTAGGCACGATGGGCAATTGATAAAGCCATGTGTGCATTTTGCTCTACAAGTAGAATCGTTGTTCCCGTTTTGTTAATCTCTTCAATAATAGAGAAGATTTGCTTCACTAGGATTGGTGCCAAACCCATCGAAGGTTCGTCAAGTAAAAGAAGCTTGGGGCGAGACATGAGCGCTCTACCCATGGCCAACATTTGTTGCTCTCCGCCGGAGAGGGTTCCAGACAATTGATTTTTCCGTTCGTTTAATCGAGGGAATAACTCAAAAACTCTTTCCATATCTTTTTTGATCTCAACCTTATCCTTGCGCAGATAGGCCCCTAAATCTAAGTTCTCTGTTACTGTCATATTCGCAAAAACTCGACGACCTTCAGGAACCTGGGAAATCCCCTTGGCAACAATCTCCTGGGGTTGAACGGTTGTAATATCGGTTCCATTAAAAGAAATCTTACCTTGCTTCGGTCGAATTAATCCGGAGATCGTTTTCAGACTCGTACTTTTTCCTGCTCCATTCGAACCGATAAGCGTCACGATTTCCCCTTCGTTGACTTCCAGCGATATTCCTTTAAGTGCATGAATGGCTCCATAATAAACATTGACATCTTGTAGTACAAGCATTAAACAACCTCCTCTCCCAAGTAAGCCTCAATAACTTTAGGATTACTCTTAATCTCCTCAGGGGTGCCCAGAGCAATAATCGTACCATAGTCCAAGACATAAATCCGCTCACACACTCCCATAACAAGCGACATGTCATGTTCAATGAGAAGAATTGTTAGGTCAAATTTTTTACGTATGAAACTAATAAGTTCCATAAGATCATGTGTCTCTTGAGGATTCATCCCAGCTGCCGGCTCATCGAGAAGAAGTAATTTCGGTTGCGTAGCTAAGGCCCGAGCGATTTCAAGTCGCCGTTGTTCACCATAGGGTAGATTTCTAGCAATCTCGTGTGCCTTTTCATCAAGGTTAAATATCTTGAGAATTTCCATAGCCTTTACTTCCATACTCTCTTCCTCCCGATAGTAAGAAGGAAGGCGAAGAATTGCGCTTAAGGACGAATATTTCGCATGTTGATGGAAGGCTATTTTTACATTATCGATAACTGCTAAGTCCCCAAAAAGACGAATATTTTGAAAGGTTCTCGCTATACCTCGATGGGTAATCCGATAAGGCTTCAATCCTGCTATATTTTTATCCTGGAAAACAATTTCTCCTTCGGTGGGTTCGTATACACCCGTGAGTAAATTAAAGGCCGTGGTCTTTCCCGCCCCATTCGGGCCAATAAGACCGATCAATTCGCCCTTTTTCAGTTCAATATTTAGATTAGAAACAGCTTTGAGGCCACCAAAGGATTTAGAGAGATTATTTACTTTTAGAAGCGACATTTCTCTCACCCTTCTTTCCTAAAAAATTGAGGTTAAATTCTTTGGTACCCATAAGGCCTTTCGGTCTAAAAATCATTAGAGCAACAAGAAATACTGCTGTGATAACCAATCTCCATTCTTGCAACCCAGATAAGGCGGCGGAGGTAAAGGTCATAAAAACTGCTCCGATAATACTTCCGGTTAAGCTACCTAGGCCACCCAACACAACCATGACCAGAATATCAAAGGATTTTAAGAAGTTAAAGGTCACAGGATGGACGAGATACATATAGTTTGCATAAATACCACCAGCCAGGCCTGCAAACATCGCTCCAATCGAAAAGGCTAATACTTTATATTTCGTTGTATTAATTCCCATAGCTTCCGCAGCAATTTCATTCTCACGGATAGATATACAGGCCCTTCCATGTGTGGAAGCTGTGAAATTCCGAATAACTAGAATACTTAAAGCTGTGAGCCAAAAAGCCCAACTCCAATTTATCGTGCTTGGCACAGGAAATCCTGAAGCCCCACCTACATACTCTACATTGACAAAAATAACCCGCACGATTTCTCCAAGTCCTAAGGTCGCAATAGCTAGATAATCTCCTTTAAGCCGAAGTGTAGGCAAACCTACCAGAAACCCTGCGATTCCCGCGGCAACTGCTCCCGCGATAAGAGCTAACAAAAGGGAGCCTTGAAATTTAACCGTAACAATCGCTGAAATATAAGCCCCAATTGCCATGAAGCCGGCATGTCCGATCGAGAATTGCCCAGTTATTCCATTAATTAAATTCAGGCTTACTGCTAGAATTATATAGATACAAGCTAGATTAAGATTGAGTTCATAATAGGGTGGTAGGATATCAGTAAGAATCAAGAATTGAACGATTCCATAGATGAGAATTACGCCTAAGGCCATGATTATATTTTTTTTGTGGAACCAACCCTTCATCTTAATCACCTACACTTTCTCACGAACATTTTTGCCAAAAATTCCGGTGGGTCGTAGAACTAGAACAATGATTAGAATCAAGAATGCTACAGCATCACGCCACATGGAACCACCAAATCCAGAAACGAGTGTTTCAACTAAGCCAAGAATCAAGCCACCGACCATTGCACCTGGGATAATCCCAATTCCACCAAGAACAGCCGCAACGAAGGCTTTAAGGCCAGGCATAACACCCATTAACGGGTCAATCTGATTAAAGTATACGCCTAGAAGTACGCCTGCAGCAGCAGCTAAGGCTGAGCCAATTGCAAAAGTAGCTGAAACAGTATTGTTAACATTAATTCCCATCAATAAAGCCGCTTCCTTGTCGTGAGAGACAGCACGCATTGCTTTCCCTACTTTTGTATATTTAACAACAAAAGTTAAAAGAATCATTAACACAACTGAAGTAAGCAGGATTACGACATCGCCGTATTTAAACGTAATTCCGCCAAGATTATATACGGTTTCTGGAAATACGGGGGGGTAGGATCGAACTTGAGGTCCGAACGCTATCATGCCCGAATATTCCAAGAATAAAGAAATTCCTATTGCAGTAATGAGTGCCGCTATCTTCGTCGCATTTCGCAAGGGTTTATAGGCAATCCGCTCTATCATTACTCCTAACAATGCGGAACCAATCATAGCTAATAATAAAGCCGGCAAAAAAGATAAATTAAGACGAGTTGTTGCAAACCACCCTATATAAGCACCAATCATCAGAACATCCCCATGAGCGAAGTTAATAAGTTGAATAATTCCATAGACCATCGTATATCCCAAGGCGATAAGGGCATAAATGCTTCCTAGAGAAATTCCGTTGACCAGGAGTTGCAAAAATTGCTGTAGACTATCCATGAATTTCCCTCCTATTCTAGCTATTCACTGAAAAAGAAGGGGGCATTGCCCCCTTCTCCTAATTACTTTTTAACAACGAAGGTTTAATTGCTTATCCGGGCGTCTAGCTAACACTTAATTTATTTAGAATCAACCCGGCTTGCAAATACCCATTTGCCATCTTTATACGTGAGGACAACAGCACTCTTACTGGGATTATGTGTTTTAGCATCCACAGTAATGGCTCCGCTTACTCCCTTTAAAGCTTTTATTCCTTCCAAGCCAACACGGATTTTGTCACCATCAGTACCACCAGCAGCTTCGATACCCTTAATCATCATCGTTGCAGCATCATAGCCGAGTGCAGCAAATCCAGTAGGATCTTCGTTATACTTTGCTTTGTACTGTTTTGTGAATTCAACTAGGGCCGGATCATCAGTCGCAACATGATCTGAGTAATAAATGTTAGTCATATTGTTTGCACCGGCGATTTTAGTTGTTTCATCACCATTAAAGCCATCTCCACCAAAGATTGGTGCAGTAATTCCAGCTTCACGTGCTTGCTTTATAATGAGTCCAACCTCACCATAATAGCCGGGAACATAAATTGCATCGGGATTTTTAGCTTTTACGCGGCCTAAAATCGCTTTGAAATCCTTGTCTTTAGCGACATAATTTTCTTTAGCTACGATTTCTCCGCCACCCTTTGTAAATCCATCCTCAAAGGACTTTCCTAATCCTTTTGAATAGGGTTCACTGTTGTCGGTGATTAACGCAACCTTTTTAGCTTTAAGAGTTTCAAGAGCAAAGGTAGCACCTACTTGACCTTGGAAGTCATCGATAAAGCAGGCTCTAAAAACATAAGGGTTAAGAGTGCCATTGTTAACTGTCAGGTCTGCACCCGTTCCGGAGGGAGTAACAAGTGGAACCTTATTTTGAGCACCTAATGAGATAATTGCTCTAATTTGTCCTGAAGTCATGGGTCCAATAATTCCGGCGACCTTTTCTTGTGTAATAAGTTTCGTCGCTTGAGCTAAGGACTCTGTCGGGTCTGTTTTATTATCGGCTTCAACGAGTTTAATTTGTTTTCCTAAAACTCCGCCTTTAGCATTTTGTTGCTCAATAGCAAGTTTCGCACCATTAAGCCCCGCTTTACCATATTGAGCTCCGCCGCCTGTTAGTTCAACTAATGCCCCAAGTTTAATCTCTCCGCCGCCACTGGGAGCAGTAGTACTGTTGGTCTTCGCTGTGCCGCAGCCAGCAATTAAGGACATGCTCAGAACTGCGACTGTCGCCAACTTAACTACTTTCTTCATTTCTCTTCTCCTCCTAATTTTCATCTCTCTTCGGACTAACTTCTAACGAATTCTAATTTTACTAACATTTTATATTTTATATATTAACATGTCAATATCAAAAACTGTGTCAGTACATATATCTACAAATAAATTACAACTGTCCTTAAATTGACTGACTGTAGTAATACAATGCATACATGATTTACCAGGAAGCAAAGGGTTCTTTAACGATACTGTACCCGTTTATCTCCTTGTCTCTTCGTAACTTTTTGATGATCAAAGTATTCAAGAAGAGGGACAGTATATTTTCGCGAGGTTCCCCATATCTCGCGAACTTCTCCTACTGTCACTTCACCTTTTTGTGTAAGTAGGGTAACAAGTTCATCTCGTGCTTTCCCTATGCACTCTTTCGTATAGTACATTCCATCTATACTCACCCATTCTCCGCCTTCAACAAGAAAAGCTGCATACTCAAGAGCTTCATTCTTATTTATTCCGCATTCCTGTGCACCATTCTCTAAATCAGGTGAAACTAAGGCAGCACTCTCCCAGCACTTCCTTAAGCAATCCAACCTTTTCTTAATGGCATCTGGAAGCTCAGGCTTATCGATTGTTTGTACTTTACTACCCAATATTCGATAGTAGGAGCGTTTTGCTCCCTCTTCAAGAATATTTTGCCAGCGACGGTGGGTCCACTTCACCCCTAACCTTGTCTTTAATTCTTCTCTCCCTATCCCTCCGCGCAGTGGAAAGGATTTTGCATAAGTACTTACTTGGTCGAGTAACTTATTCCTCCAAAGTTCGGCAGATTCTTTCTGCCAATAAAGGGAATTCCCATCCTCTTCCCAAACTTCAATCCGTTCCTCTTCAATTAGTTGCCCTAAATACTCCTTAATTTCCTGTTGCTCGAGATGAAAAATCCCTTCTAGATCTTTTACGGAGTGTGGTTCGTTCAGCTCACGTTCAAGCAAAAGAAGCGGATCACCCTGATCCATTAAACGCAGCTGAGTAAGCACTTGTTCCTTAAATCGTTTTCTCTTGAACTCTGCAACTCCTAGAACCTTCCCCCCTGCAATGGTATAAGCAGGTGAGTAGAAACGAATAACGAAACGGTCTTGGGAAGCAGCGACCACGGATTCGTCAAGTAGAATCTGGGCATATCCTTCATGTCCTGGTGGAATTTCCTCCTGCTCAAGAAGATGCACCCTCCCAAGGACTTCCACCGTGCCAATATGAAATCTAACCCTTTGACGTTGAACGAGGGGTTTATCTGCGGATTCCAAATGATGAATCTTTATATCGAGGATTTGACCTACGGGATATGCACCTGGTGTGGTGATGACTGCCCCCCTGCTAATATCCTCCAAATCAACACCCGCTAAGTTCATTGCGACGCGTTGTCCTGCTTCAGCCTGTTCCACTTTTTCATTATGTACTTGAAGTGAGCGCACCTTGGCTAAGGTATTCCCTGGTTCAATGGCAATTTCTTGACCTAAACGTACGGTTCCATTGTGAAGTGTCCCTGTCACAACGGTCCCAAAGCCCTGAACGCTAAAAATTCTATCGACCGGAAGCCGTATTGGACCGCTCGTTGTCTTCGTCTGAACCTCATCGAGAGCTTTATCTATCCCCTCCTTCAGTTCACTTATTCCCTCCCCAGTATGTGAGGATACAGGATAGAATGGAGCAGCCTCAAAGACTGTCCCTTTTAGACCCTCTCTTACTTCTTCCTGGATGAGTTCCAACCATTCGTCATCGACTAGGTCTATCTTATTTAGGACGACTATTCCCCGTGAAACCCCTAGCAAAGTTAATATATCCAAGTGCTCTCGTGTTTGGGGCATAATCCCTTCATCTACAGCGATGACAAGTAGAACCATATCCATTCCTGTCGCCCCCGCTAGCATCTGACGGACAAAGCGTTCGTGTCCAGGAACATCGACAATTCCGACTTCTCTCCCACTGGTCAATTTTAGATGCGCGAACCCAAGTTCAATAGAAATTCCCCTTTGCTGTTCTTCTTTTAGTCGATCTGTTTCTATCCCAGTTAGGGCACGAATTAATTTTGTTTTTCCATGATCGACATGGCCTGCAGTGCCAATCAAATAATGACGCCTATCCTTCATGCGATACTCCTTACTTTCCTTAGGTTTTTCCTTAGGACTTCCCTGGCTTGTTCCTTCGGAAAATTTGAAATAGACTGGGAGTCCACTTTAGTTGTCTTTCTACAGCTCGTAAGTTTCTCTGTGGAATCGTATTCTCTGGGTCCACAGCCAAGGCCTCTTTATAATAGGTACTTGCTTGCTCTAAATCCCCCTCTTGACGGGCAATATTCCCTAGGTTATTCCACGCATGAGCGAGCTTTGGATCAATCTTAAGGGCTTTATGGAAGTGCTCCTTAGCTCTATCATAATTCTCAATTTTTCCATAAACCAAGCCCAATTTGTTATAGATCAAGGCATCCTCCGGATTCTCACTCAGGCACTTCAAGAATGACTCTTCCGCCTCTTTCATTTTTCCTGCTTCAAGATATTGGATTCCCTTTTGATAATCTTCGTTCATTCTCTTCACCCTTTGGCTTGTTTCACTTGCTCTCCGAGCCACTCGACCCAGGCCTGTATCCCTTCTCCAGTACGGCAGGAGACCTCGAAAATCTGTATTTCTGGATTTATCCTCAGAATGTCGTTCTTCATGATTTCCAGATCCGCTTCGACAAAGGGTAACAAATCCATCTTGTTAAGAACCGCAACTTTCGAATTCCGAAATATCACAGGATACTTTGAAGGCTTATCATCGCCTTCTACCACACTTAGTACGACAATTTTAAATTCCTCACCTAAATCGAAATCAGCAGGACAAACGAGATTCCCAACATTTTCAATAATCAGGAGATCAAGTTTATCCCATTGGAACTCAGGCAAAACCCTTTCAACCATCTTTGAATCGAGATGGCATCCTCCCCCAGTATTAATCTGAACAACTGGAACTTGATGTTCGGCGATTCTGTCTGCATCCTTACTCGTGAAAATATCTCCCTCAATAACTGCGACAGCAAACCCCCTCGTGATATTCGAGAGCGTACGTTCTAGAATTGTCGTCTTTCCTGCTCCAGGCGAACCTATTATATTTATAGCTAAGCACTTATTTTTTCTAAAATGCTGTCTATTTACTTCTGCTTGTAGATCATTAGACCTAAGCAGGTTCTCCTTAACTTCGATCTCACGCTGTATACCCATTTATTCAACCTCCAGACTTTCGAGAAGCAATTCATCACCTTGAATTACTTTAATCCCAGGGTTCTTGCAATTTGGGCAAAGAAATAGGAGCTCTTCCAGTAAAAATTCCTCTCCGCAGTCATGACATTGGCCGCGAACGGGAATTATCTCAACTAAGAGTTCTGCTCCTTCACAGATAGTCCCTTTAGAATAGGCTTCAAAGGCAAAGACAAGGGCTTCTGGTTCCGCATTAGTAAGCCTTCCAATCTTCAGTTTAACTTGGGTAACCTTTTCCACTGTATGCTGAGATAGTGTAGAGTCAATTACATCAAATACTCCACCCATGAGAGTCATTTCGTGCACATAATCACTCCCTGCTAAACTAAAGCTCAGGCCTACTCAAAGTTATCCGCAAACGGGACTCCTCTTTAGCTATCAGAACTTTCTTATATCTTATCCCAATATATACCTACACGGCAAGGGTTGGGTTATCTTTTTCTCCAGGCATAAATGAGGACAGGGAAGAAAATCAGCCCAACATAGCCAAATAGAGGGTACACTACTTTTACAATACTTGAAAAGCGAACTCCTGCTAGAGGAAATACAAGGGCTAATAAGAGGAGGGATATTAGTCTATAGTCGACTTTAAAAAGCTCAACATAGCGTGTAACTAAACTAAATCCATTCCCAATGGCTGCTGTCAACATCGCCAGCCATAAGACGACAAGATATAGTAATGCCGACCAACTCCCCAACTTCCCTGCCACTGCCACCATTGGAATTTCCAAAGCCCTTACTTCAGGATATCTCAATAACGCTAACCCAATCACCATCGCAAACAATCCAAGTGCTATACCACCTAGGACTGCCCCTAAGCGCGCACCGGGTTTCTGCACTTCCTTTCCTAAGGAGGCGAAGACTACCATAGCAAGTGTTAAATTAAAAGAGACATATAGAATACCGGAGAAGGCCCAATTCTGTATCAGTGGGTTAGAAGCAGCCTGTACACCTTCTCCCTCCGTCCCTGATCCAAGAATTACCGCTAGAAGAGCTATTCCTAGGCAAAATAGAAATTTCAGTGGAATGAGCACTGTGTTAATCCAAAGTACTCCTTCTCCCTTAAACCATAAGGCTAGGCCGACGACGAAAGTAGTTAGAAGAACTCCAATCCAGGAGGATAGGCCAAAATATTGTACAAAGAGTGCCCCTGCACCGGACATCATAGCGATCATTCCTAAAAATAAAATGGCACTCATAAGTAAATTAATGCGACTGCCCCATTTTCCTCCGAGCAGGCAAACGAAAAACTCTGAGTAGGAAGATACTTTCCAACGTTCTTGAAGGTCCAGCATAATCCAACCTAGGAGTGAAAATAGTGTTGTACTAATTAAAATACCTATTAGCCCTTTTATCCCAAAGTTGGTAAAAAACTGTTGTATTTCCTGGCCTGATGCAAATCCTGCCCCCATTACCGCACCAACATAGGTGGCCGCAACTTGGAAGACAATTTTTCTATTCATATTACTCCCCCCGTCTCATCTTTATGGCCTTATTCCCTCACACATGCATAATTTCAACTGCCAATGGGAATAATCTAGAGGAATATCTTTTTCGGTATAAGGATCGGGGGGTAGAAATGAGTCTCTTATCGGTTTTTACCGAGTCACAGAAGTTAAAAGCACATTTTGAAGATAAGAGCGGGACTGAAAAAATGGAATCTCGCTTAGCCGAAGTCCTCCAGTCTGCTCATCAACGTCCCACAATTATTTTGTGTATAGGCACAGATCGATCAACAGGTGATTCTCTTGGCCCCCTTACTGGGACTTATCTCAGTCGATTAGGTCTTCCCAAGTTAACAGTCCTTGGGACCTTGGATCAACCTGTACATGCCACAAACCTATCGGAAAATCTCCAATATATTGAGTGTACTTATAATAACCCCTTTATCATTGCTATTGATGCATGTCTCGGAAAAATGGATTCTGTGGGTAACATTACCTTAGCCAATGGACCTTTGAAGCCCGGTGCTGGAGTACACAAAGACCTCCCCGCTGTCGGAGAGGTCCATTTAACTGGTATTGTTAATGTTGGCGGATTCATGGAATACATGGTGTTACAAAATACCCGTTTGAATTTGGTATGGAAAATGGCGGAGACAATGAGTGGGCTATTATCAAAAGCCTATATCAAGACAAGAATTTCTTAAACCTTTACTGTATTCTTTGCTTTATTTATGACATTTCTTTCTTCTTCTGACAAGTGATAGGTCGACTCGCCATTAACGATGGGCTTAGCATAGACTCTTGATTCTTCCCTGCTATTAATGGAGGATAGTACAACACCATTTCCCTCCTGATTGAGTAGTGCTAAGGCAAAACTTAAATCACTTCCCATATTATCAAACGCATTGAATCTTATTAACTCTGCACGATCTACAGAAGAACGAAGTTTCGCTTCTGTTTGCTCAATTCGTTTTTCACCCCGCACTATTTCTTCGCGGTTTTTTTTGACTTCTGTTAAATACTCCCCAAGCAGTTCATCTAAAGAGTTTCCATTCATGAAGGTTTGTAGTGCAAGGTAGGATTTCTGGAATTCCTTTAACTTCTTACCCAATGAAAAAATTAGTAAAAAGGCAATTATACATAGGCAACCTAAAATTGCGATTCCCCACCATGCTAGAGGCATAATCTGTTCTAATGCACTTAAGGCACTCATTTTTTCCTCTCCTCCTAGTTACGTATTTTACTTTCGATATTTCTGGAGATTATGTTGACCACTTTTGATTTTTTGTTCTAAAGAAAATCCCGAAGGCAGCTTTCGCACTTGTGGCCTCTTAAGCTCAAACTTTACTTCCTGATACGTTAAAAAAGTCTTGCATACAATAAAGTCAAAGGAATCGCCATAAATATCCCTGGCAATAGATTCCCCACTTTTATTTCTTTAATTTCTAGGATATTTAATCCAATTCCTACAATAAGTAAACCTCCAGTTGCGCTCATTTCTGCGACAACAGGACCTGATAAAAGTCCCTGGAGCAAGGAAGCGGAAAGCGTAATGGCTCCTTGATAGAGGAAGACAGGTATAGCAGATACCAATACTCCAATTCCCATAGACGAAGCAAAGACAATTGCCGAAACTCCATCCAGCATTGCTTTCGCATAAAGGATATCATTTACCCCCTTAAGGCCGCTTTCTAAGGAACCCATGATCGCCATAGCACCTACACAGTAAATGAGACTAGATGAAACAAAAGCTTTTGTGAAGTTACCTCCTTTCACATATTTAGCTAAAAATTTCTCAAGGAATTGCCCTAATTGATGAAGTCTGAGTTCAATGTCAATCCACTCGCCAAGGATTCCTCCAAGTACAAGGCTTGCTATAACAACAAGTGTATTTTTTGATTGAAGAGCCATGCTCAATCCAATGAGAATAACAGCCAAGCCAATTCCTTGTATAACTGTGCTTTTCATCTTTTCAGGCAGAGCTTTACCGAAAAACATCCCTGCTAGCCCACCTGCTATGATTGCGACTGCATTTACAATAGTTCCGAGCACTACATCGCCTACCTTCTTATCTTTTGACCAGTATATTCCCCAGCCCACCACTAAGGCTGATATTTTAGTTGGAACATTTCTGCTTACTCATCCTAATCCGTTGTTCTACGTGGAACATTTCTGCCTACTCATCCCGATCCATTGTTCTACGTGGAACATTTCTGCCTACTCATCCTGATCCATTGTTCTACGTGGAACATTTAAAAAATATCAGATGATAAGTGAAAATGATTATAGCCTATAGTTATTATTAAATCAATTACTTAATATAATACTTTCAAATTATGTTTAAAGAGACACACTTCTTAATAAATACCTTGGAGCTAGAGTGGATGAAAGAGGTTTTTAGAGGGTGTCAAATCAGTCAAGACCGTCCCCAGCTGTGCCCCTAGTAATAAAGAAATAAATTATCTAGAAACGCAAAACTAGTTAACCCAATGAAACATGCATTTAGTCCAAATAGATTACCTAAGTTCAACCAAGATAAAGTAGCTTTTTTACAGTAGCAGCAAAGCATAAAAAAATGTTCCATGTGGAACATTTTAATACTACTCAACTTGTATATTCCATAACTCTAATAAACGGTTAAATTCTTCCTCCGAGAAGAACTCTATTTCGATCTTCCCACGCTCAGTATCTCCTTTGAGGCGAACTTTAGTCTGAAACGAGGATCTCAACTTATCTTCAACCTGATTGAAGAGGGGAGAGGAGGTTCTGTGAACTACAGTCCGCTGCACAGGCTTATCCGTTAGTTTAAGTATAAGTGCTTCTAACTCACGTACTGATAGATTCTCTTTTCCAGCTTTCTCAGCGAGTAACACTTGAAGAGAAGTATCCTTTAATCCTAGCAAAACCTTAGCATGCCCTAAACTTACTTTACTCTCTCGAATAAGCTGAAGGACACGTTCAGGAAGTTGAATAACTCTTAGTAAGTTTGCGATTGTGGAACGATTTTTTCCTACACGCTCGGAAACCTGCTCTTGGGTTAACCCATACTCCTTCATTAAACGAGCATAGGCCATTCCCTCATCAACCGGGGATAGGTTAGACCTCTGAATATTTTCTACTAAAGCGCGCTCAGCCATTTCCTGTTCAGTACAGTCTTGAATAATACAAGGTATCTTATTAAGGTCTGCCAGCTGTGCTGCACGGTATCTTCTCTCGCCAGCGACGATTACATAATCTTCTTCGTAGGGCTTAATTAAGATAGGCTGAAGTAACCCATGTGTTTGAAGAGAAGAAGCAAGTTCGTTCAAACTCTCAGGATCAAAGTCTTTGCGCGGTTGATCTGGGTTAGGATGGATGCGTACAATATCTATTTCCTGGACTCCAGTGTTTTTTACTCCGGATTCTGGCCCTATAAGTGCTTCTAAACCACGCCCCAGTGCCTTTTTAGACACGTTCTAATACCTCCTTCGCCAAATCACGATATACCTCTGCACCTCTTGAACGTGTATCATAAAGCACTATGGGTTTCCCATGACTAGGTGCTTCACTGAGTCGCACATTTCTGGGGATGATCGTGGTAAAGACCTTATTTCTAAAATATTTTTTGACTTCATCTACCACTTGAATTGCAAGATTTGTTCTTGCATCAAACATAGTCAATAAAGCGCCTAGAATATTTAATTTGGGATTCATACTTTGTTTCACTCTATCTAAGGTGTTCATGAGTAAAGTTAATCCTTCAAGTGCGTAATACTCACACTGAATTGGAATCAGAACATCTGTAGCCGCCGTCAATGCATTTAGAGTTAACAAACCGAGAGAGGGTGGACAATCTATTATGATAAAGTCATAATCCTCTTTAATTATGTCAAGTGCCGCTGCTAGCTTTCCTTCTCTATGCTCAAGTGCTACAAGTTCAATTTCAGCACCTGCAAGTTCGATGCGTGCAGGAGCAATTGACAAATTCTTAAGGTCTGTCTTCTGAATTATATCCTTTATAGGTACATCGTTTATGAGAACATCATAGATACTTTGATTCAATTTATGCTTAAGTACACCACTACCACTCGACGCATTCCCTTGCGGATCAAGGTCAAGAAGCAATATTTTCTTATCTAATTCTACAAGACAAGCACTCAGATTAATGGCCGTCGTCGTTTTAGCTACTCCACCCTTTTGATTGGCTATAGCAATGATTCTCCCCAATTTATGCCCCCCTTTCCTTCATACTGAATAAAATATCCTTCATAATACATGATCTAACACTACCTTCTTATAGTATCAAATCATACTTAATAAAACTAGGGCATTTAACCGAGTATTTAACCATAAGATTAAAAAAACTCCGTTAAAAAAAGCGCACTAAGGCGCTTATTAAAAAAAATATTTTAAATCAATGGATTCTTTGCGGGTGTTCCTGCTTTTCGAGGATAGGTTTTTGGAGTTACTTTGACTTTCTCGACAATTACGATTGCACGGTGCTCAGCTTCAGTCCCTAAATTAAAACGCTCAATTCCGTTTATCTTTCCTCCTAAAGCCTCAAGTGCCTTCCTTGACTCCTTAACCTCTTCATCAACTTGGGACCCTTTCGCAGCAAGAAAAAGGCCTTTCTTCTTGAGAAGTGGTATAGCATATTCAAGCAATACAGGTAAGCGTGCTACTGCGCGTGACGTTACCCGATCAAAACTTTCTCGATACCTTGAGTCCCTAGCAAAATCTTCAGCCCTGGAGTGTACAGTCTCAACTTGACGAAGTCCTAATTGATCGACAACAACCTTGAGAAAGTCCAAACGCTTAGCAAGTGAATCCACAAGGAAAAGTTGTAGCTCAGGATGTAGGATTTTCAACGGAATCCCTGGGAAACCAGCACCTGTACCAATATCAGCTAGTTTATGAGCTTGCACAAACTGACCTAGTGTGAGTGAATCAATAAAATGCTTGATTACAATCTCTTGGGGGTCAGTAATACTTGTGAGGTTTACCTTTTCATTCCATTCAACTAATAGATCAGCGTAAATAGAAAACTGATTAACTTGGGAATCATTGAGCTGAATCCCCAATTTAGAGAGGGCCATCTCGCGAAGTAACTCTTTGTGTTTAGGTAACATTGATTCGGCCTCCTCCCCTACGCAGCTGCTCCATATAGACAAGGAGGACAGAGATATCAGCTGGGCTTACTCCTGTAATGCGAGATGCTTGTCCAATATTAGAAGGAAATACTTCCTTTAAGCGCTGTCTTCCTTCCGTAGATAATCCCTTAATGGCATCATAATTCATGTCCTGTGGAAGAACGCGCACCTCCATCTTTGAAGAGCGTTCAATTTCCAAGAGCTGCTTTTCTATATACCCTGAATACTTGATTTCAATTTCTGCTTCTTCTAGAGCTTCTTCATCTAAATCAATGAGCTCTGGAAGAAGCTTTTTTATTTCGTTAATCGTAATTTCTGGTCTTCTCATCAATTCCTCTGCACTGATTCCACCTCTTACTGAGGCGGAATTCACGGAATCTAATACGGTTATGAGCGTCTCATTAAAAGGAGAAAACGTCGTTTTTTTCCATAACTCAATAATCTGAGTAATTATCTCTTTCTTCCTTTGAAAATAAGTCCATCTCTCGTCATTAACGAGACCAATTTCTCTTCCTTTTGCAGTTAATCTTAAATCTGCGTTATCCTGTCTCAATATAAGACGGTACTCTGCCCTTGAAGTAAGGAGACGATAGGGTTCTTTAACGCCTTTATTTACTAAATCATCGACCATGACACCTAAATAACCCTCAGAACGACGGATAATAAAAGGTTCTTCCCCTTTCACCCTTAAGGCGGCATTGATTCCTGCTAAAAGCCCTTGTGCAGCTGCCTCTTCATAACCTGAAGTGCCATTTAACTGACCAGCTGTAAAAAGACCAGGAATTTTTCTAACCTCTAAACTTAAAGACAGCTGATGCGGTTTTACATAGTCGTATTCAATCGCATAACCAGGGCGCAGTAACATAACCTTCTCTAACCCAGGGATACTACGTAAAATTTCGAGCTGAACTTCTTCCGGCATACTTGTTGATAACCCAGCAACATAAAGTTCATCACTCTTCCAGCCCTCTGGTTCGAGAAATATCTGATGTGATGGACGATCCGCAAAGCGGACAACCTTGTCTTCAATTGAGGGACAGTATCTAGGTCCTATTCCTTCGATTTCCCCCGAATAGAGAGGAGCCCTATATAAATTATCAAGAATAATCTTATGAGTCTGAAGCGTAGTATAACCTAACCAACAAGGAACTTGTGCTTCTGTATTTCGACCCCAAAACATACTTTGTGTAGGCATAAAGGAATACCGCCAGGGGGTATTGTCCCCCGGCTGAATCTTAAATTTAGAAAAATCGACAGAACGGCGATGAATTCGCGGAGGAGTCCCCGTCTTGAAACGACCAAGCTCTACACCGATTCTCTTTAACTCATCCGAGAGTGTCATAGCAGGTTGCTGACCATTGGGTCCACCTTCGTACATAGCAGCTCCAATAATAATCCTTCCTCGAAGGTAGGTACCACTCGTTAATACAACATTATCTGCTTCGAAACGTGCCCCCGTGCGAGTGACAACTCCATTTACTTTCTCATCCTTAAGTCTAACTTGCTCCACAAGAGCCTGCAAAACAGTTAATCTCTCCTGAGATAATAGGACATCTCTCATCCTTTGTTGATAGGCCAGCTTATCCGATTGAATTCTGAGAGCATGAACTGCTGGACCCTTTCCAGTGTTAAGCATTCGGGCTTGGATCGATGTCTCGTCGGCAGTAATACCCATCTGTCCACCGAGAGCATCTATTTCCTTGACTAAATGTCCTTTAGCTGGACCACCCAAAGATGGATTGCAGGGCATATGAGCGATTGTATCTAAACTCAACGTGATGAGAAGGGTTTCGCACCCCATACGCGCAGAGGCTAAGGCAGCCTCACACCCAGCATGTCCAGCCCCTACAACGATAACGTCATATTTTCCCGCAAAGTATTCTACGTATTCCACGGTGATACCTACTTTCCAATACAAAATCTAGAAAAAATATCATCGAGCAAGGTTTCTTGAATATTATCCCCAGTCATTTGTGAAACTTCCTGAAGAGCTTGGCGAATATCGATGGATACAATATCCCAGGGCAAACCCGTTTGAACTGCTGTACGTGCACTCTGAAGTGCATTAAAGGATCGTTCTAACGAGGAAATCTGACGAACATTTGAAATTAGAGGCTCTTTCGTTCTTTCCTCATTGCCTTGATAAACTCTTTTCTTTATTTCTTCCTCTAATTCTGAAAAACCCTTATTCTCCTTCACAGAAAAAGGAATCCATACCCCAAGCTTAAATAAGTCAGAATCAGCAGATCGTTCTCTCTCTGGAAATTCCGATAGGAGATCCACTTTATTCATCAAAACAATAACTTTATGTGCGTTTTCCTTAATAATTCGTTGCTCTTCTAAAGAAAGTTCACTTCCGGCCTGTATAAGCAATAAAATAAGATCAGCCTTTTCTATAGCTCTCCAAGACCTTTCTATACCAAGTAACTCAACTACATCATTACTTTCACGAATACCAGCGGTATCGACCAACTGTAACAATACCCCCCCAATATTCACAGACTCTCTTATTTCGTCACGGGTTGTTCCTGGAATATCGGTGACTATAGCTCTTTCTTCCTTCATCAAAGCATTGAGTAGACTAGACTTTCCTACATTGGGCTGGCCAACTATGGCCGTCAACATTCCCTCGCGAAGTATTTTGCCAGTTTTACTCCCGATGAGTAATTCTTGCGCTAAGTTGATACCTATGTCTATTCGCTCTGATAAACGATCACGATCTAAACTCTCAACTTCATCTTCCGGAAAATCAATCCCCGCTTCGATAAAAGCAAGAGTTTCTAGAACCTGTTCGCGGAGATTACATATTTTTAGTGACAAACCTCCGCTCATTTGACTGAGGGCCAAATTCGCTGAAACATCTGTCTTAGCAGAAATTAAATCAACAATTGCCTCTGCCTGAACTAAATCTAATTTTCCATTGAGAAAAGCACGTTTTGTAAATTCACCAGGCTCAGCTAAACGTGCCCCCTGCCTCAAGCACTCTTCTAAAATCCTCTCCGCAACAAGTAAACCACCGTGACAATTGATTTCGATAACATCTTCACCGGTAAAGGATGTGGGAGCAAACATTCTGCTGACCAATACTTCATCCAGAAGTTTCTCATCAGAATAAAAATACCCCAGATGCAAGGTATAATTTATCTCCTCATCCCAACGCCTTTGAATACGGGGAGCAAAACATTGATTAATAATCTTTTTCGATTGCGGACCGCTCATTCTTATTACATGTATACTTGCCTCACCTAAAGCAGTAGCTAAGGCAATAATAGTGTCTTCCACTAGGATTACGCTCCCATACAAATAAATTTTAAATACTATCGTCAAAAAAGAAAAAAGAGGGATACACCCTCTTAAGAAATCTCTTTTGTCCTTTTTAGAGAAATCACAACTTTACGATTTGGTTCCTCACCTTCGCTGAACGTAGAAATTCGAGGATCATCTTGTAAGGCTGTATGGATAATCCTTCTTTCATGAGGATTCATAGGTTCTAAGACAACTCTATTTCCTGTGCGTTTTACTTTTTCGGATAATCTCTTAGCGAGACGTGCTAAGGTTTCCTCTCGGCGCTGACGATACCCTTCTACATCAATAATAACACGTACTTTCTCAGAGAGTCGTTTGGCCACGGCAAGATTCGTCAGATACTGAAGCGCCTCTAAAGTATCTCCCCTTCGACCAATTAAAATTCCAAGTTCTGCACCGGTAATATTGATAAGCCAATGTTGTCCTCTCTGGGTCTGTTCAAATTCCGCCGCTACACCCATCGTGGAACAAACTTTCTTCAAAAAATCACAGGCCAATTCGCCAGGGTGATCTTCGTACGAAACACGAACCTTTGCGAGGCGAGTACCGAGTAATCCAAAAAGACCCTTTTTGGTTGGTTCTTCTAAGACCTGAACAGCAACTCGATCTCTTTCAACTCCTAATTCCGCAAGACATGCTGCAATCGCATCTTCCACAGTTTTACCAGTCTTCTCCGCAAATTTCATGGATATCCTCCCTCACCTAATAAACATTAAGCAGCCTGCTCTTTTTCTCTTTCTAATCTACGATTAATATACATCTGCTGTAATACAGAGACAATATTCATCGTTACCCAATAAAGAGCAAGACCTGAAGGTACAGTCGAACTTATATAACCCATAAATACAGGCATGATATAGAGCATTGTCTTCTGGGTAGGATCATTTGCAGCCGCGGAATTTGCGCCATTGGTAAGCTTTGTCTGTAGAAAAGTCGTTGCTGCAGCAAGGATAGCAAGAATAAAATAGGGATCCTTTGCCGTTAAATTAAACCACAAGAAATGCGCCTGGCTCGGGTCTGCGATATAATTACCAAAATGAAAGAGCGTGTTATAAAGAGCCCAGAAAATAGGAAGCTGAATTACAATAGGGAGACAGCCTCCAGCCGGATTAACACTATGCTTCTTATAAAGTTCCATAGTCTCAGCATTCAGTTTCTGGGGATCGTTCTTATACTTTTTTTGTAATTCTTTAACCAATGGTTGAATCTCAACCGTTTTTCTCATGGATTTCATTTGCTTCCAAGTCAAGGGAAAGATTAAAGTCTTAATAAGGATAGTTAATAGGATAATTGCAACTCCATAATTGGCAATTCCTACGAGAGAAGTCATATCATACAATAATTTAAGCAAAGAAGTCATCCATTGAACAACAATATTCACAAAAACCCTCCTTATACTGGATCATGACCACCAGGATGAAACGGATGACATTTAGAAATCCGCACAATAGATTTCCATACTCCTTTGAAAACCCCATACTTTGATAATGCTTGGATAGAATATTCCGAGCATGTGGGGTAAAAACGACAAGAAGGAGGTTTTAAAGGAGAAACAAATTTCTGATAAAAACGAATTAGGCTAATTAATATTTTTTTCATAAAATCACTTCTTATCGATTAAGGACTTTAGCCTTCTTCAAGGTCTCTAAAAAACTATTTTCGACCTGTGTATAGGAAACTCCTTTTATAGAAGCTCGCGCGATACAAATAATTTGTGTGTTTTCCTTAATTTCTCGGAGATGGAGTCGTATCACTTCGCGCATTAAACGTTTAGCTCTATTTCGAATAACTGCGTTCCCGACCTTTTTAGAGGCAATAAATCCGAATTTAGAAGGCCCTTCAGTAATATATACGACTACATACTTTCCAGAGAAACTTTTACCTTGTGCAAAAACCTTCCGGTAAAGAGATTTTTCGCGCAATCTTAGATTTCTCCGTAACATGGGCTCCTCCAATAAATATTAGTCTAATATATAGATAGTTTCCCTCAGCTTAGGGAATATAAACGTGCTCTCAGCATTAAAATATCATTAACAGTTTTAAAAAAAGATGATATTGAAAAAGGCCACAAGATTGCGGCCTTAAGCTGATAATTTCTTCCGCCCTTTTAAGCGACGGCGTCTAAGCACGTTTCTTCCAGTTGCACTACTCATTCTGCTTAGAAAGCCATGAACTCGTTTATGGCGGCGATTCTTCGGTTGATACGTTCTTTTCACGTGATGTTGCACCTCCTTCGGGATAAACACAATAAACTAGACACATCTCTTGAGATTATACTCTACTAATTTTGGCTATGTCAAGCGGCTCCATAATTCTTAGTGTGGATAACTTAAAAAGAATTTAGGTTATCCACCTGTGAATAATTTACCCAATACCCTTAACTTCCTGTTGATAACCCAGTCAAAACTTGGTATTATTGTTTTACAACTGTTGAAACTTGCTGTTTTAACGATAAAATATTATTCACAGCAATATTTTGAGTAAGTTATCCACAAATGTGTATAAGTTTGTGTATAACTTTTTTATTTCCATTATTTTATAACATTTACCAACAAGGGAGGACCATTTAATGCCACCCCGTTCACTTCAAGTTCTATGGCAAGATACTTTAAACAAATTAGAAAATGAGCTTTCTAAACCTAGCTTTGAAACGTGGCTAAGCACTACTCGCCTTCTAGACATTGAAGGAGACACTCTTATTATTGGTGTGCCTAATGAATTTGCGAAGGATTGGTTAGAAAGTCGATATGCTCCACTTATCCGTTCGACAGTTCAATCTATCCTTGGCCAATCCATGAACCTTAGATTCACTATTTCCTCGATCCAAGAGACATTACACCAAATCCAAGATCAGCCTAAAATACCTCAGAACATAAAAGTAGAAAACCAATCCAATACTCTAAATTCAAAATATACATTTGATACCTTTGTTATAGGCAATAGTAACCGATTCGCACATGCTGCTGCTCTCGCAGTCGCGGAATCTCCGGCACTCTCTTATAATCCCCTTTTTATATATGGGGGAGTTGGCTTAGGCAAAACTCATCTTATGCATGCAATTGGGAACTCCGTCATACAACGTTCCCCTAATACACGTGTCCTTTATGTATCCAGTGAGAAATTTACGAATGAACTTATTGAATCTATTCGAGATAAAAATCCGATAGAATTTCGTAATCATTATCGTAATGTGGACATTCTACTCATTGACGATATCCAGTTTCTTGCTGGAAAGGAAGGAACACAAGAAGAGTTTTTCCACACGTTTAATGCTCTACATGATGCTAACAAACAAATTATTATTTCCTCGGATCGACCACCAAAGGAAATTCCTACCCTTGAAGATCGATTAAGATCACGCTTTGAATGGGGCTTAATTACAGATATACAAGCACCTGACTTGGAAACCCGTATAGCAATACTCAGAAAAAAGGCCAAAGTAGAAAACCTCCAAGTTGCAAATGAGGTTATGGTCTACATCGCGGATAAAATTCAATCGAATATCCGGGAACTTGAGGGAGCTTTAATTCGAGTTATGGCTTATGCTTCCTTATCCTCACTTCCTATTACCGTTGAAATTGCAGCTGAGGCCTTAAAGGATATTATTCCTGTAAATACCCCTAAACAAATTAGTATAGAAATGATTCAACAGGCGGTATCGGAGTATTATCACCTTTCTCTAGGTGAATTTAAAGCGAAAAAGAGAACTCGTGCTGTAGCTTTTCCACGCCAGATAGCTATGTATTTGTCCAGAGAGCTCACTGATTATTCCTTGCCCAAAATTGGAGATGAATTTGGGGGAAGGGATCATACCACTGTCATCCATGCTCATGAAAAGATTTCGGATAACCGCCGCAAGGATCCACTACTCGATAAGAGAATTAATGAGATTATCCAATATATTCAATCTCATTAATTGAATTTAAATGGAGTGTGAATAACTTGTTCTTATTTCTTGGGATAAAATCTGAATAAATAGGACTCTGTGAACATGTGGATAACATTTTAAAATCTATTCACATGTTTTTACGCGTTTAAAATCTAAGCTATCTCTCCTACTAGGGCATCTATCCACATAGAGACAAGCTATATTACTAAAACTACTAAATATATATCTTATTATTGTTCCGCCGAAAATATTCCACTGTTGATAAGTTTTTTAGGAGGCTACCTTTATGAAAGCGTTTTGTTCAAAGGATGCATTACTGACTGGGGTAAATACTGTGCAAAAAGCGGTATCAAGCAAAAATACTTTGCCAGTATTACAAGGAATACTCATTAAAGCTGAGGAAAGTTCGCTCATCTTTGAAGCTACAGATTTAGAGATAGGTATACGTTGTGTTGTACCCGCCCAAATTGAGGAAGAAGGTGTAGTAGTTCTTCCAGCACGTATCTTTTCGGATATTGTTCGTAAGCTTCCTGATGGCACGATTGAGCTAGAGCAACAAAATGATATTATTAATATTCATTACTATGAATCTGATATTGCACTAAGAGGTTTTGATCCAGAAGAATTCCCTTTATTACCTGAGCTTTATGATGCAGTATCCTTTAATATTCCTGTTTCTTTGTTTAAAACGATGATTAAGCAAACTGTTTTTGCTTGTTCTAACGAAGAGAATAGACCTGTTTTTACAGGTACCCTCCTTCAGATTGAGGGATCTAACATACGGCTTATAGGAACAGATACGCATCGCTTGGCATACCGAGTTGCAGAAATACCTAATCAAGAAGATTTTAAGTTCAATGGAATTATCCCTTCTAAAACAATGTCAGAGATTTACCGTTTACTCAGAGATGAGGATGAAATATTAACCATTCGATTTAATGAGAATCAGGTCGTCTTTCAATTTGGAACAGTCCATTTATTATCGCGTTTGATAGAAGGACAATTTCCAAATTATAAGCAGGTCATTCCACAAACCTGCCAAAGTAAAGTATTCCTCTCCGCTAAATCATTTCAGGAATCTGTAGAGAGGGCTTCCTTACTTGCCCGTGATAGCAGTCATGCCAATATTATTCGACTTTCTGTAGATTCAGAGCGCTTGTGGATAGATCAAGCTTCAGAGATAGGAAAAATTTCTGAACAAATGGAGATTAAAAAGGAAGGCATCGATGTTAAAATTTCTTTTAATGCAAAATTTTTACTCGATGTCTTAAAAGTTATTGAATCTGAAGAAATAGTCCTGGAATTATCCGGTCCTTATAGTCCTGGGATTATCCGACCTATAGATGAACCCAATTATCTGTATTTAGCCTTACCTGTTAGAACCTCTTAATTCGGAATTGCAATGGAAATACAATGGCTTCACTTACAAAATTTCAGAAATTATAGTGATCAGGAGCTTCATTTTTCGTCCGGGGTCAATGTTTTGCAAGGGGAAAATGGGCAAGGAAAGACAAATGTTCTCGAAGGAATTTACTATTTACTCACTGGAAAATCCTATCGAGTTCATCGAGAACAGGAACTTGCACGTTGGGGAGAGAATGAATTTCACCTTTATGGAGACTTTCTTATCAGTCAGCGAAAGCTTCGGTTAGAAAGTCATTACCGAGATAAAAAGAAAATGATTAAAATCAATCAAGTTCCGTGTAAAAAATTATCAGACTATGTAGGAACTATTAATGTCGTATTTTTCTCTCCTGATGATTTAGTTATGGTTAAAGGTGGACCAGCAGAAAGACGGAGATTCTTGGACTTACATATAGCCCAACTTCATTCACGTCATGTCCATTTACTCAATGCCTATAACAAGGTCCTTCACCAGAAAACTGCCCTTCTCAGGAATTCATTTCAAGGGATAAAGAAAGAACAGATTGAGCTTTGGAACGAGCAACTCGTAAACGTTGGCTCCCAAATTCTTCGTAACCGTTGGGAATATACAGCCTTACTCTCCGAAGTGAGTAAGAAAATCTATGAGCAACTCTCTTCAGGGGAAGAAAGGCTTACCATGGAATACCAGGCTCTCGGAAAAAATAATTTACAAGAAGCCTTAGAAAGCTTTCCCAAAATGCTCGAAGAGAAAATGGCGATGGAAATTGAGAGACAGATGATTCTGGTAGGTCCTCATCGAGATGATATTGTATTTAAACTTAATCAAAAATCAGCGCGACTTTATGGTTCCCAAGGACAACAGAGATCAATTGTACTTAGTCTTAAACTTGCGGAGCTTGAAGTTATGCGTCAGGAAAAAGGTGAATATCCTATACTCCTTCTTGATGATGTATTGTCTGAATTAGACACTTTTAGGAGAGAATATCTACTAAGGTTTGTAAAGTCTTTGCAGCAAACAATAATTACAATGACGAGCGCAGATACTCCGGCAGCTCATATATCATCATTATTTCGAGTTGAAAAAGGGCAGATAAGGAGGAAAAATTAAATGTTTTTGCATTTAGGTGGAGATGTGGTTATTAACCAAAGCAAAATTATTGCCATTTTGGATTTAGAAACAGCGATGAAGAATTTATCATCAGAGAATTTCTTGAAAAAAATTAAAGATAAACAAGATGTAATTTATATTTCCGAAAAAGGTAAAGAAAAATCCTTAGTGGTGGCCATGGATGGAAGTTATTTATCTCCTATATCCTCAACAACTTTATTAAAGCGTTCCGCTTCTATGGATTCATTCGAAGAATAAGTAAAATGCAAGAAACCTCCTTTGGGTAAGTGAGGTTTCTTCGATTTTAGTTTATTTTTAGTGATTATTTATGGTTTTTCTTCAATAGTTGAACGAAATGTTAAAGCGTCGTATAATTATAAGGTTAGGTGTTTATTTAATAGGTATTAATTGGGAGGAATCAGCTTTGCAAGAAAATGCGGAAATTAAGGATCAACTTCCTAGTAATGACTATAATGCAGGGCAGATTGAGGTATTAGAAGGTCTAGAAGCTGTTCGGAAAAGACCGGGTATGTATATAGGATCTACCAGCAGCCGAGGTCTTCACCATCTTGTCTATGAAATAGTGGACAATAGTATCGATGAGGCCTTGGCTGGGTTCTGTGATACGATTGAGGTCACTATTCGCAAGGACAATAGCATTTCAGTCACAGATAATGGTCGAGGAATACCTGTTGATATTCATCCAAAGATGGGAATTCCTGCGGTAGAAGTCGCCTTGACTATACTTCATGCTGGTGGAAAATTTAGTGGAAGTGCCTACAAAGTTTCTGGTGGACTCCATGGTGTGGGTATGAGCGTTGTAAATGCATTATCAACATGGCTACATGTTGAGGTCAAGAAAGATGGTAATATTTATCATCAGGAGTATATGCGTGGTAAGACAATGACAGAACTTGCCGTGATTGGGCATGTAGATGATAACACTACAGGAACGAAAATCATCTTTTCACCTGACCCTGAAATTTTCGAAGACACAGAATACCAATTTGATATTTTAGCGCATCGTCTACGTGAATTATCTTTTTTAAATAAAAAAGTATCTATTACGCTCATTGACGAGCGGACGGACACGAAAGAATTGTTTTATCATACTGGTGGAATTATTGATTTTGTGAAGTATATCAATAAGAATAAAGACCCTCTCTATCCTGAACCCATATTTTTTGAGGCAGAAAAGGATTACGTTCAGGTAGAAATTTCAATGCAATATAACGACGGATATGTAGAAAACCTTTTCTCTTATGCCAATAACATTCATACTCAGGAAGGTGGAACGCATGAGGCGGGTTTCAAGGCGGCATTAACCCGGGTTGTTAATGATTATTGTCGAAAGAATAACGTTCTCAAGGCAAATGATGCAAACCTAACCGGGGACGATATTCGAGAAGGACTCACGGCAATCATTTCCGTGAAGGTACCAGAACCTCAATTTGAAGGCCAGACAAAAACGAAGCTAGGTAACTCAGAGATTCGTTCTATCGTTGATTCGGTGACTGGAGAAGGGTTATCAACGTTTCTGGAAGAAAATCCAGCAGTAGGAAAAAAAGTTATGGAGAAGGCAGTTCAGGCGGCTCGGGCTCGAGAGGCTGCTCGTAAAGCACGTGAACTGACGCGACGCAAAAGTGTACTTGAAGTAGGTGCTTTGCCCGGTAAATTAGCGGATTGTTCTTGGAAGGAAGCTGATCTCTGTGAGATGTATCTCGTCGAGGGTGATAGTGCAGGAGGTTCAGCAAAACAAGGAAGAGATCGTCGATTCCAAGCTATTTTGCCACTAAGGGGAAAAATCCTCAACGTTGAGAAGGCACGTCTAGATCGAATTTTAGGAAATGCTGAAATCCGAGCTATGATTACTGCAATGGGAACAGGCATTTCTGATGACTTTGATATTACAAAGGCCCGCTATCATAAACTTGTTATTATGACTGATGCAGACGTTGATGGTGCTCATATTCGAATCCTACTTTTAACCTTCTTCTTACGCTTTATGAAGCCACTTATCGAAAATCACTATGTTTATATAGCTCAGCCACCCCTTTTTAAAGTAAAAAAGGGAAGAGATATTCAATATGTTTATAGTGATATCGAATTGGCAAATGTTCTAGATAAAATTGGGCGAGAAAAAACGGAAATTCAGCGTTACAAAGGTCTTGGTGAAATGAATCCTGAGCAACTTTGGGATACAACCATGGATCCTGCAAAACGGACAATTCTTCAGGTCACGATGGACGATGCCATATTAGCTGATGAACTTTTTACCATGCTGATGGGAGATAAAGTCGAGCCACGGCGTGACTTCATTGAGAAAAATGCAAAGAATGTTCGTAATCTGGATATTTAAAGGAGTGCCCGCTAATGTCAGTTGAAATGCAGGGAGGAAAAGTCCTTCCGATAGAGATCACGGATGAAATTAGAAAGTCGTTTATCGATTATTCTATGAGTGTTATCGTCAGCCGAGCTCTGCCGGATGTAAGAGATGGATTGAAACCAGTCCATAGACGAATTCTTTATACTTTTAGTGAACTAGGATTGCTTCCAAACAAGGCTTATAGTAAATCAGCAAGGCTTGTCGGGGATTGCATGGGTAAATACCATCCTCACGGGGATAGTTCAATCTATGATGCAGTAGTACGGTTGGCTCAAGATTTTTCCACACGTTATCCACTCGTCGATGGGCATGGAAATTTTGGTTCAGTCGATGGTGACTCGGCTGCAGCTATGCGTTATACCGAGCTTAGAATGGCTAAATTAGCGACTTATATGCTTGCAGATATTGATAAGGATACTGTTGATTTTGGTCCGAACTATGATGAAAAGCTGGAAGAACCGCTAGTTTTGCCTGCCAAATTTCCTAATCTACTTGTCAATGGTTCCTCTGGAATTGCAGTAGGGATGGCTACAAATATACCTCCACACAATCTTATCGAAGTGATTGATGGTACGATTGCCCAGATGGATAACCCGGATATTGAAGTTAAAGAGTTGATGCAGTTTATCAAAGGTCCTGATTTTCCTACTGGAGCTACGATTATGGGAACAGAGGGAATATACTCTGCTTACACTACGGGTCGAGGGACGTTTAAGACTCGGGCTGTAGCACATATTGAAAATATGGAAAAATCAGGGAAGATGAGGATTCTAGTTAGTGAGATTCCCTATATGGTCAATAAGGCCAGACTCGTCGAGAAGATCGCAGAGCTTGTTCGGGAGAAAAAAATTGAGGGAATAACAGACTTAAGAGATGAGTCTGACCGTACGGGAATGCGTATCATTATCGAACTCCGGAGGGACGTAAATCCTCAAGTCATTCTAAATCAGCTCTATAAGCATACTCAGATGGAAGATAGCTTTGGAATAATCCTTCTTGCTTTGGTTAATGGTGAACCGAAGGTGTTAAATATTAAGCAAATGATTCATTACTTCATAGAGCATCAGAAGGAAGTCATTACCCGCAGGACACGTTTTGAGCTCAATAAGGCGGAAGCCGAGGCTCATATCCTTGAAGGATTAAGAATTGCTCTGGATTATATTGACGAAGTGATTAATATTATTCGAACTTCTGCAGATGAGCAAAATGCTAAAGATAACTTAATGGCCCGTTTTGGTTTAAGTGAAAAGCAATCTCAAGCGATTATAGATATGCGCTTGAAACGCTTGACTGGACTGGAAAGAGAGAAAATTGAGGAACAGTATCGAAAACTTCAAGAGACCATAGCCTATCTGAGAGCTGTCCTCGCCTCAGAACAAATGGTCTTAGAAATTATTAAAGCTGAACTTAATGAGGTTAAAGAAAAATTTGGGGATGCTCGTCGGACGAAAATCTCCTTCGATGTGACTCATATGAATGTCGAAGACTTAATTGCGGATGAAGAAGTAGTCATAACCGTAACTCATAAAGGCTATATTAAACGCTTACCTTTGAACACCTACAAAAGCCAGCGGCGAGGTGGTAAAGGGGTTCATGGCATGGCTACTCGTGAAGAGGACTTTGTCGAGCATCTCTTTACTACTTCGACCCATCACTATATTCTTTTCTTTACGACTCGCGGAAAGGTGTATCGCCTAAAGGCACACGAGATTCCCGAATCAAGTCGGACGGCAAAAGGAACAGCAATCGTCAATATTTTAAATATCAATTCCAACGAGGAAAAGATTACAGCTATTCTTGCTATCAGAAAGTATGATGAGGATTTTCTCTTATTTACTGCTACCAAAAATGGAATAGTCAAGAAATCTGAACTTAAAGAATACGATTCTTCTAGAAAAGATGGTCTCATCGCTCTAACCCTCGATGAAGATGATGAACTGATTGGGGTTCGCTTAACCAAAGGACAGGATCATATCTTACTCGCAACGAAAAATGGTTTATCGATTCGCTTCTCAGAAGCAGATGTCCGTCGGATGGGACGAACGGCTCGTGGAGTGAAGGGTATAGAACTATCAAAAGATGACACTGTTGTGGGCATGGATGTTATCTATGATGAAGAAGCAGAACTTCTCTCGATGACAGAGCATGGCTTCTCGAAGCGAACTGAGCTCTCTGAGTATCGTGTTCAGGGAAGAGGCGGAAAAGGGATAATTGCTACTAAGTTGAATAAAAAAACCGGAACTCTTGTAGGAATTAAGGTTGTAAGACCAGAAGATGATTTGATGATTATTACTGAAGATGGGATAATCATTCGTCAGGAAGTTTCTGGTATTTCCAAGCAAGGTCGCTCTGCACAAGGAGTTATGGCTATGAGAACTGGGGAAAGTAAAGTTGTTGCCATTGCTAAAGTTGTTATTAAAGAGGACACTGAAGAATTAGAAGATGAGGAATAATGGAAAAAAATGTCGTGAATAATTGACATTTTTTTCATCAAGTGCTAGTATGGCAAAAAAACATATTTCCACTCTCAAAGTAAAACGAGTGTATGAGAGAATGGGGCTGATAAACCTTGGCGAAACGGGTTGGAGTATTGGCTCTGCAAGGGGCCTTTCGCGAACATCTCCAAGTCTTGGAGGACTTGGGATGTGAAGCGGTAGAAGTCCGTAAAGCGAGTGATTTAGATAATATTAATGGCTTAATCCTTCCAGGAGGAGAAAGCATAACTATAGGTAAGCTCCTTCAGATTGATGAATTAGGGGATAGAATCAAAGAATTAGCAGCAGATAACTTTCCGATCTTTGGTACTTGTGCAGGAATGATTTTATTAAGTAAACATGTAGATGATAGCGATCAATATCGCTTAGGTCTAATGGATATGACTGTGCGAGGGAATGCCTTTGATCGTCAAATCGCTAGTTTTGAAACCTATTTAGAGGTACCTGCTTTAGGCTCTGATCCCGTCCGAGCTGTATTTATTCGGGCACCTTTTATTAGAGAAGTTGCCCCCAATGTTGGTATTTTAGCAGAATATGATGGCAAAATAGTCTTTGTACGTCAGGGAAATATGTTGGCCAGTGCATTTCATCCTGAATTAACACCCGATCATCGGGTTCATCAATATTTTTTAGATATTGTGGATGAGCAAATGTTGAAGTAAGTGCCAGATATGGAGGTTTTCAAATGCTAGATCTTAAGTTCGTACGTACTAACCCAGAGGTTGTGAAAGAAGCTTTAAAGAAAAGAAATTCAACCCTGAGTTTAGATGAGTTTTTGAGACATGAAGAGGAACGTCGGAAGATTCTCTTTGATGTTGAGACTTTGAAAGCGCAAAGAAACAATGTTTCTGAAGAAGTTGGTCGTCGCAAGAAAAGTGGAGAAGATGCCGAGGCGTTAATTCTCGAAATGCGTGAGGTTGGACAAAAAATCAAGGCGCTGGAAGACCAACTTACGGATATTGAGAAGAAAATGGAAACGGTTCTTTATGAGATTCCTAATATTCCTCATGAGTCCGTACCCGTTGGAAAAGATGAAGCAGATAATGTCCAAGTTAGGACTTGGGGAACTCCACGCTCTTTTGAATTTCAGCCCTTACCGCATTACGAAATCGGAGAAAAATTAGATATTTTAGATTTCGCACGTGCAGGCAAGGTAACAGGTGCTCGTTTCACCTTCTATAAAGGGTTAGGAGCAAAACTCGAGAGATCCTTGATATCCTTTATGCTTGATCGGCATACTTCAAAAGGGTATGTTGAAGTTCTTCCTCCCTACATGGTACATCGTAATTCAATGATTGGGACTGGACAGCTCCCTAAGTTTGAAGAGGATGCTTTTAAAGTTGCTGGGACGGATTACTTTTTGATTCCAACAGCAGAGGTTCCTGTCACAAATATGTATCGGGAAGAAATCCTCGATGGAGATAAACTTCCGATTTTCCATTGTGCCTATAGTGCCTGCTTTCGAGCAGAAGCTGGGTCGGCTGGTCGAGATACTCGGGGTTTAATTCGTCAGCATCAATTCAATAAAGTGGAGCTGGTGAAGTTTACCCTTCCAGAGAATTCCTATGAAGAACTTGAAGCTCTTACTCGGGATGCAGAGAGTATCCTTCAGGAGCTTGAATTGCCCTATCGGGTTATGTCACTCTCTACGGGTGATATCGGCTTTAGCTCTGCTAAGACATATGATTTAGAGGTTTGGCTACCTAGTTTCAATACCTATCGTGAGATTTCTTCTTGTAGTAATTTCGAAGATTTCCAAGCTCGACGTGCAAATATACGCTTCCGTCGTGGACCTAAAGAAAAACCAGAGTATTTACATACTTTGAATGGAAGTGGGTTAGCCATCGGTCGTACTGTTTCGGCAATTCTCGAGAATTACCAGGAGAAGGATGGACGAGTGCGAGTGCCTAAGGCTTTACAGCCATATATGGGTGTCGAGTATATAGGGTAGCATAAGATTTCCTTTATTTAGGTTAACTCTTTTCATTTACACATGAAAAATTTTATGTTATACTAACAATCGTCACGTTTACGGAGGGGTGTCCGAGTGGTTTAAGGAACCGGTCTTGAAAACCGGCGACTCCGCAAGGAGCCGTGGGTTCGAATCCCACCCCCTCCGCCATAAATGCATATTAAAGAGGGTGGATTCGAACGGGAGGAAAAGAAATTGCGACCTTAGGAAGCAATTTCCCGACCTGGCGTGATAGTGAGCGAAAGCGAACGGAGCGAATCCCACCCCCTCCGCCATATTGTTTATTTTCTCGGCGTTAAGCCGAGTTTTCTGTAAGCGCTTGTAGCTCAGCTGGATAGAGCGTCTGACTACGAATCAGAAGGCCAGGGGTTCGAATCCCTTCAAGCGCACCATATTGGCCTCGTAGCTCAGGTGGATAGAGCGGGGGTTTCCTAAACCCTGTCTTGCGGAGGTTCGAGTCCCCCCGAGGTCACCATTTAATTTGAGGTATTGGTGATATGATTCATCAAGATTGGATGAGACTAGCCTTAGATGAAGCCCGAATTGCTTTTGAACTCGGAGAAGTACCGATCGGAGCAGTTGTAGTACAGAAGGGCCAAATTATTGCTAAGGCTCATAACGAGAAAGAACAAAGACAAGACCCAACTGCCCATGCTGAAGTGTTAGCAGTACAGCGAGCGACTCAGGCGTTAGGGGCTTGGCGTCTTTCCGATGCTACACTCTATGTGACGCTAGAGCCCTGTCCGATGTGTGCTGGTTCTTTAGTTCAAGCACGTCTTAAGACCTTAGTCTTCGGTGCAGCGGATATCAAGGGTGGAGCAGTCGGCTCAGTAACGAATGTGCTCGATGTGAACCGTTGGAATCATCGCATTGAGGTTGTTGCGGGTGTTCTAGAGGAAGAGTGTTCACAGCTTCTTAAGGACTTTTTTAAAAGGTTACGTTAATTGATATGTTAGACTTGCTTTGACAGAAACTTATTTCCGTCTCAGCATTAATTGAATACGGAGGAGTATCGAAGTGGTCATAACGAGAGCGACTCGAAATCGTTTGACGGGAAACCGTCCGTGGGTTCGAATCCCACCTCCTCCGCCATATGAATTGATCCGCATGAATATAATATTTATGCGGTTTTTATATGTTCAGAAAATGTGGAAGAGGTGGGATTCGAACAGAACATGTGACCTTTGGAAACATGTTCCCGACCAGGCATGATAGCGAGTGTATACGAGCGGCGTGAATCCCACCTCCTCTACCATATTTAAGTGATTGGAACTTTCATTGTCTTTTGGATAATGGACAGTTTTTCTTATTTAATGCTAGTTGAATTTATATATCATTAATAATGTAATGTTTTTACTTTTTACGACATACACTTACCTATTTCTGGATTATATTTTATTGAAATTTCGTTTACAAACGACTAAAATTTTCTTGTAAGTACTTTTTAGGAGGAATTTACATGGAAAAAAGGCTTTTAAAGAAAATCGAGGCTCTTCGCAAAAGACTTAATAGATACGGCCTAACACACGACTTAGTGGATGAAGAAGTCGTGCACATGAGTCAACAGTTAGATAACTTGCTCAATCAGTACTACCGAATTGCTAACTATAAACAACTGAGTTTCTGGTAAGCTTGAAGTGCATTCTCTAAACTCCATTACCATTAATGGAATTAATATTTAGTAGACTTTTGTTGACATGCTTTGCGAGTTAGCTTATAATAAGCTTCGTCACTAAATTTCATAAGTCTTCTTTTGAAGACAATTGCGGAGAGATGGCTGAGTTGGTCGAAGGCGCTCGCCTGGAAAGCGAGTACATGGGGCAACCTGTGTCGAGGGTTCGAATCCCTCTCTCTCCGCCACAAGCATATTATTATTAATAAAATAAATAGAGAGAGGGATTCGAACGGGAGGAAAAGAAAATGCGACCTTTGGAAGCGTTTTCCCGACCTGGCGTGATAGTGAGCGAAAGCGAACGGAGCGAATCCCTCTCTCTCCGCCACAATGTTAATTGTTAGCCAAGTTTGATTCGTATAGTATTCGACTTTGGCTTTTTATTTTGCTATAATTGATTTGGCCGTGCTAGATGGGGAGGTAGCGGATCCTTGTGACTCGCAACCCGCTTTAGCGAGATGGAATTCCCGAGTAAGGGCAACGTTTGTGGAGCGGCCAGGGCTAGTTGCGATGAAGTTTGGGTCTTACGCAACAGAGCACTTCGAACCGTGTCAGATCCTGACGGAAGCAGCACTAAGGAGCACGCTCTGTGTGCCGTAAGGTTGCCTAGACTGAGCAATAAATCCTGGATTCGTCCGGAAGTGTTTGTTCGAGCGAGGGTGCACGGCCTTAATTTTAAATGTAAAAAGGTGGTCTTGTACCATCTTTTTTCAATATCCTTTAATTGATAGGTATCTATACTTAATTTCTATAGGATTAGGTGGGAAGCGCGAATGGCTTATCTAGCGTTATACCGCGAGTGGCGACCAAAAAACTTTAAAGATATGGTGGGACAAGAGCATGTCACGAAAACCTTAACGAATGCAATACTGCAGGAGAAGGTCGCACATGCTTATTTGTTTAGTGGTCCAAGAGGGACGGGTAAGACCTCGGCAGCTAAGGTTTTGGCAAAGGCATTAAATTGTGAGCAACGCGAAGGGGTTGAACCTTGTAATCACTGTGCAGCCTGCATGAGCATTGATCAAGGAAATGCTATGGAAGTATTAGAAATTGATGCTGCTTCAAATCGTGGTATCGATGAGATACGAGACTTAAGGGAAAAGGTTCGCTTAAGCGCCGGTGAGAGCAAGTATAAAGTTTATATCATTGACGAAGTTCACATGTTAACGACTGAAGCCTTTAATGCTTTATTGAAGACTCTTGAGGAACCACCAGAGCGGGTTGTATTTATCCTTGCTACGACAGAGGTTCATAAAATTCCTTTGACGATTCTCTCTCGAGTGCAAAGATTTGAATTTCATCGTATCCCTCTCGAGCAAATTAATAATCGCTTAGAGCAGGTGTGTCTGAAAATCGGACGGGATGTTGACCCAGAAGCATTGATGGTTATAGCTCAAAAATCGGAGGGTGGGCTTCGGGATGCTTTAAGCATTCTCGACCAGTGTTTACTTCTCGATGGAACATTAGGAGTTGAACAAGTCTACCAAGTATTAGGTATGGTTGGCGAGGATTTTAGTTCAAAGTTGGTAGATCAGTTGTTAGCTCAGAAGTATGCGGAAACCCTTCAACTTCTTGCGGAGGGAATCAATCAAGGGAGAGACCCTAGACAGATTATCCGAGAACTTCTTGAATATCTAAGACAAGTCTTAATCTTTAGCGCGACTCGTCAATTTTCACACCTTGCACCTCATTTAAAGGATCGTCTGGCTGCCCAGTGTGAGGAAGTAGGCTTAAAACGGCTACTCCAATGGATTGGAATCTTACTTCAAGGGGAAGGTCAGTTAAAGTATGCTACAAATGCACGTTTGGCCGCTGAACTTCTCTTAGTACAGGTTATCTATGACTCTCAAAGTGAAACCCTGCAAGGCTCAGATGGGATGACTCGGCGATTGCAGGAAATGGAGCAGGAAATCAGAAAGCTTTCTTCTGGGCATGCCTTAAATAAAGGACCTACCGAGCAAGTAAAGAATATAAAACCCAAACCGGAACGTTCTGAGATTTCCAAACAGCCTTCACCAGGCATTATCTCCCCTCAAGAAGAAAATAAGGAAGTAGCAAGGTCAGTTAACTCGAATACTGGACTAACTATCCAGCACATTGAAAATCGTTGGTCAGAGGTATTAGAGCAAGTACGAAGGCTTAAAAAATCGACACATGCTTTTTTGATGGAAGGAAGGCCTGTCGAACTTCAGGGAGATGTATTGGTTATCGTATTCAAGGAAGGCTTATCTTTTCATCGGGATAAAGTAAATCAAGCTGAGAACCGAGAAACGATTGAAAAGGTTTTAAAGAACACGTTTAATTTCTCCTTAACCTTAAAAAGTGTTTTAGAAAATGAGTTGGAAAAGGATAAATCCTCTGAAGAATCCATGGATAATCCTATCGTAAAAAAAGCAACGGATTTTTTCGGTGCGGATCTTGTCGTCATAAAGGAATAGTTTTTTAGTGTCAATATAATAATTTTTTGCGTTTTGTTGTGAATGAAGTAAACTAAGATTTAGGCAACATTTTAAAATCAAAAAGTTAATAAATGATTTATACGAAGGAGTGTTTGAAAAATGGCATTTAAAGGCGGAAATATGGGTGGCATGGGTAATATGAGCAATATGTTAAAGCAGGCTCAGAAGCTTCAAGAGGACATGGCTAAAGCACAGGAAGAGTTAAAAAGTCGTACTGTGGATGCTTCCGTTGGTGGCGGGGCAGTCCAAGTCGTAGTCAGCGGTAAGAACGAAATCCTCGAGTTGAAAATTAAGCCTGAAGCAGTAGACCCAGAGGATGTCGAAATGCTGGAGGACTTGGTTAAGGCAGCAGTGAATGAAGGGTTAAGAAAAGTTGAAGAGTTAGTCTCTTCTGAAATGGGTAAATTGACTAACGGCTTAAAAATGCCCGGTCTATTTTAAGTGAATTGCTATGGATTTTTTGAATTACCCGCAACCTCTTGCTGATTTAGTATCCGGATTGGCCCGATTGCCTGGAATTGGGCCAAAGACCGCGGGAAGGTTGGCTTTTTATCTTTTGCAGCAACCTCAGGTCGCTGAGAATTTAGCTGAAGTGATTATAAAAGCCCAGCAGAATATTAGGCAATGCTCTGTCTGCAGTAATTATACTGACCAAGATCCTTGCCTAATTTGTAGGAGTGAAAAGAGAGACCGCTCCCTGCTTTGTATAGTCGAGCAACCTCGGGATGTAGCTGCCCTCGAAAAAACTCGTGAATTTAAAGGATTATATCATGTTCTCCATGGGGTTATTTCTCCTCTAGAAGGAATTGGTCCGGAACAACTTACAGTTTCCAAGCTCTTACCTCGTTTGGAGGGGATTAAAGAAGTCATAATGGCTTTGAATCCTACGGTCGAGGGAGAGGCTACAGCAATGTATGTCTCGAAGCTTCTAAAACCTTTAGGGATAAGAGTTACCCGAATTGCTCATGGATTACCCGTAGGTGGAGATTTAGAGTATGCCGATGAGATCACCATCGCGCGAGCCTTAGAGGGACGTCGTCAACTCTAATTTTGTATCAAAATATTAGGTCAGGGTTGTTCTTCTTTGTCCACCTTGTGCATATTTTTGGACTAGTAGTGGGTAAAGGGGGACTGTACTCATGACCTTTGTATTTGTAGGTCTATTTATTTTATTAATGGCCTTGGTTCTTAAATCGAGCCTAGGTAAACCCAATGTTATTCTAAAGGTAATGATTCATACCTTGGGTGGTATAGTAGGTTTATGGCTTTTTGATTTAATCTTAAGTGTTGTAGGATTTAGCGTACCTATTAATCTTTTTACTGTAGTGATCGTTGGGCTTCTTGGTTTTCCAGGAGTTATATCATTAGTAGGTCTACAAATATTAGGAATTTGATTTCAATGAATACTTAGGGTAATGCAGATGAAATGATGTTGACTATTTTAATCCTTGACGGATAGAACAAGCAAAGGGTATACTTATAACAAATTGCAGGGAACATTTCGGTAAAACTTGACCGGGATTGTTCCCTCAACGTATTTTTATGCAATTTTTTCGAAAATTCTATTTTTTTCATAAGCCGTATATTCGACTTACTAAACTATGGATTTAGGGGGCAGGAGGAGAGGAGATCTTTTTCTTCAGAACCCTATAATTAAATTTTTCACTTTTAGGAGGATGTACCAAATGGCAAAAATGAAGACCATGGATGGAAATGAAGCTGCCGCACATGCATCGTATGCGTTTACGGAAGTTGCAACCATCTTCCCAATCACTCCCTCTTCAACTATGGCTGAATTTGTAGATGAATGGGCTGCCCATAACAAGAAAAACATTTTTGGTCAGACTGTAAAGGTTGTTGAGATGCAATCAGAAGCAGGTGCGGCCGGTGCAGTTCATGGGTCCCTCCAGGCTGGTTCTTTGACCACTACTTATACCGCTTCTCAAGGTTTACTCTTAATGATTCCTAATATGTATAAAATAGCTGGAGAGCTTTTGCCAAGTGTATTCCATGTGAGTGCCCGTGCTTTAGCAACTCATGCGTTATCTATTTTCGGTGACCATCAGGACGTTATGTCTGTACGTGCCACTGGTTTCGCTCAACTTTCTTCCAATAGTGTTCAAGAAGCTTTAGATATGGGCTTTATTGCTCACTTATCTACAATTAAAGCTCGAGTACCCTTTGTTCACTTCTTTGATGGTTTCCGGACCTCCCATGAGATTCAAAAAATTGAAGTGACAGACTATGAAGATGTTGCAAAATTAGTAGACCGCGATGCAATCCAAGCCTTCCGCGATCGTGCCTTGAATCCTGAACATCCAGAACTTCGCGGTACTGCTCAAAACCCAGATGTATACTTCCAAGGTCGTGAGGCTTCGAACCGCTTCTATGATGCGATTCCGGATATTGTTGAGCATTATATGCAAGAGTACAAGAAAATTACGGGTCGTGAGTATCATCCTTTCCAATACTATGGTGCGGAAGATGCTGAGCGTGTTATATTCGCTATGGGTTCCATTTGCGACACGATTGAGGAAACCATTGATTACTTAATGGCCAAAGGCGAGAAAGTCGGAGTTGTGAAAGTTCACCTCTTCCGTCCGTTCTCTGCAAAATATCTCCTCAATGTATTACCGAAGACGGTTAAAACGATTGCTGTTCTTGATCGCACAAAAGAGCCAGGCTCTAACGGCGAACCACTCTACCTCGATGTAAGAGATGTATTCTATAATTCTGATTTAAACCCTGTGATCGTCGGCGGGCGTTATGGCTTAGGATCTAAAGACACCACTCCTTCCCAAGTATTGGCTGTTTATAAGAACCTCGCTCTGGCAGAGCCGAAAAATGGTTTTACGATCGGTATCGTAGATGACGTAACCTTCAAATCCTTACCAGAAGATGAAGTTATCGATACGGCTCCAGAGGGTACGATTGCTTGTCAATTCTGGGGACTTGGTTCTGATGGTACGGTCGGTGCAAATAAGCAAGCCATTAAGATTATCGGTGACTACACTAAGCTTTATGCGCAAGCTTATTTCCAATACGATTCGAAGAAATCCGGTGGTATCACTATTTCTCACGTTCGCTTTGGTAAGAGAGAGATTAAATCCCCTTATTATGTAACGGCGGCAAACTACGTTGCTTGCCATAATCAATCCTATGTAGGCCAATACGATCTCGTTAAAGGACTTAAGAAAAACGGCACGTTCGTATTGAACTGCAAATGGAAACCCGAAGAACTCGATGAGAAGCTCCCCGCTTCGATGAAACAATATATTGCGAAAAACAACATTAACTTCTACATCATCGATGCAGTAGCAATTGGTCGTGAAATCGGACTCGGTTCCCGCATCAATATGATCATGCAAGCGGCTTTCTTTAAACTTGCGAACGTGATTCCTGTTGAAGAAGCCATCGGCTACTTGAAAAATTCTGTTATTAAAGCGTATGGTAAAAAAGGTCAGAATATCGTCGACATGAACAATGCCGCGATTGACCGTGGGGTAGATTCTGTCGTGAAAATCGAGGTTCCTGCTGCTTGGGCTAATGCTACAGATGCTCTCGCTGAAGCTGCTGCAACGTCAGACCTCCCAGATTACGTTAAAAATATCCAAAATGTAATGAATGCCCAAGAAGGAGACAGCCTCCCGGTTAGTGCCTTCATTGGTCGTGAAGATGGAACTGTACCAGTTGGAACGGCTGCTTATGAAAAACGCGGGATTGCTGTTACTGTTCCTGAGTGGGATATCGAAAAATGTATCCAATGTAACCAATGTTCTTATGTTTGCCCACATGCAGCAATCCGTCCGTTCTTACTCGATGAGCAAGAAGTGGCCAATGCGCCTGAAGGCTTCGTTACTAAAAAGGCTATTGGTAAAGAGGCTGAAGGTCTCCAGTTCCGCGTTCAAGTCAGTGCACTTGATTGCACTGGTTGTGGTAACTGTGCTGAAGTTTGCCCAGCTAAAGGAAAAGCCCTTGTTATGAAGGATGCTTCAGAACAAATCGATCAACAAGCAGCAAACTGGGAATATGCAATGACCGTTGTCAACAAAAGCAAGCGTTTCGACGTTACGACTGTTAAAGGTAGCCAATTTGCACAGCCTTTACTCGAGTTCAACGGTGCCTGCCCTGGTTGTGGAGAGACTGCATATATTAAGCTTCTTACCCAACTTTATGGTGACCGCATGATGATTGCGAATGCAACGGGATGTAGCTCCATCTGGGGTGGTAGTGCTCCTTCTGCGCCATATACTACAAATCAAAAGGGTCAAGGACCAACATGGGCTAACTCTCTCTTCGAAGATAATGCTGAGTTCGGTTATGGAATGTTCCTCGGTGTTCGTCAACAACGCGAAAAACTCGCACTCTTGATAAAAGAGGCGCTGGAAATGGAAATCGGCGATGAGCTGAAGGAAGCTTTCCAAGAGTGGCTCACAGGGATGAACGATGCTGAGGGCTCCAAAGCTGCAGCTGAAAAAGTACGTGCGCTCCTCGAGGGCTATACGGGAGATAACTCTGTATTGGCTGAAATTCTTCTTAAGAAGGATCATCTCGTTAAGAAATCTCAATGGATTGTTGGTGGAGACGGTTGGGCTTATGATATCGGTTACGGCGGTTTAGACCATGTCTTAGCTTCTGGTGACGATGTCAATATCTTCGTACTTGATACTGAAGTATACTCCAACACAGGTGGTCAGTCCTCTAAGTCTACCCCACGTGCTGCTGTCGCTAAATTCGCGGCCGCAGGTAAGAAAATCCGCAAGAAAGACCTCGGCATGATGGCTATGAGCTATGGCTATGTCTATGTCGCTCAAATCGCACTTGGATCTAATATGGCCCAAACGATTAAGGCGATCAAAGAGGCTGAGGCTTACAAAGGACCTTCTCTTATCATTGCTTATGCTCCATGTATCAATCATGGACTCAAAGCAGGTATGACGAAGAGTGTCCAAGAGGCGAAGAAAGCGGTAGAATCTGGTTACTGGCATCTCTATCGTTTCAACCCGGATCTCGAAGAGCAAGGTAAGAATCCATTCTCCCTTGACTCTAAGGAACCAACCCTTCCATTCCGTGACTTCATCATGGGCGAAGTACGTTACACTTCCTTGATTAATACCTTCCCAGAGACTGCTGAGGAACTCTTCGCAGGTGCTGAGAAGTACGCTAAAGTTCGCTATAACTCCTACAAGCGTTTAGCGGAGCAAAAGTGGGACTAAGATTCAATAGGTTGTAGAGAAGACAACTAAGAAAGAGCGGGGCATGCCCCGCTCTTTTATTTTTGTTTTATAAGGTATAACTTTAAATGTTCTCTCTTTGGGTGTGTTGCAATCTGCTCGAAAAAGTAGTTTATAGCACTCCCTTTTTCCATACATCCACTTTTTGTATACTTCGGCATCAGAAGTGCAACAATACAAGAGCCCTTTGGAATACAGACGATCAAAAATGCGAAGGTGCGCTCTGATCGAGACTACCATGAATTAATACCATGATAGGTGGATTAAAGAAATGTTGTTACTTAAAAATGCTTTACTATGGGATAGTTCGAGAGACGCCTTTGAGGGGTATGACCTCTTTATTGAGGGAAAGAAAATAAGTCAAATCGCTCCAAGGCTTCAAGGGGAAAAAGGGATAAGAATAATTGACCTTTGCGAAGCTTATGTACTCCCTGGGTTGATTGACTGCCATACACATCTAGGTATCATTGAAGAGGCGACTGGGAAAATAGGTGTAGATAATAATGAGCTTTCAGACCCTGTTACCCCCCAATTGCGGGGGATTGATGCTATAAACCCACTGGATATAGCTTTTCAAGACGCAGTAAAATGCGGCATTACCACAGTCATGTCGGGTCCAGGAAGCGAGAATGTCGTAGGGGGACAAAGTATTGCTTTAAAGACCTCAGGGCGAATTATCGATCAGATGGTGTTAAGGAATCCTGTCGGCTTTAAAGTAGCCTTTGGTGAAAATCCGATTACCGCGTATGGTAACGATAAGAAAGCACCAGTAACACGAATGGGGACTGCAGCACTCATTCGCGAGTTATTTATGCGAACAGAGGATTATTTGGAGCAGAAGCAACATGGAAATCTTAGAGAGAGGGATATCCGCCTGGAGGCAGTAATACCGGTCCTGAAAGGAGAAATACCCCTTCGGGCACATGCCCATCGGGTAGATGACATAGCGACCGCTATCCGAATAGCAGAAGAGTTTGGAATCCAGAAGTTAGTGATTGAGCATGGTACCGAGGCTGATCTCATCGCAGATTATCTCCGTGAAAGGAAAATTCCTGTTGCCTTAGGACCGATGCTTACGCCACGGATTAAGATGGAGCTTAAAAGGAGAAATTATGGATCCGCACTAAAGCTTGTAGAGGCTGGAGTAAAGGTCGCCCTAATCACCGACCACCCGTATAATTCTATCGACCAACTACGAACGATAGCGGCATTATCAGTAGCTGAAGGGTTGGGTCAGGGTGATGCTATAAAGTGCATTACTCAAAATCCTGCAGAGATCCTTGAGTGTCAAGATCGAGTAGGGAGTATACAGGAAGGTAGGGATGCAGATTTCGCAATTTATGGGGGAAATCCCCTAGAATTGAATTCACGGGTACTTATGACAATCATCAATGGAGAAGTTGTATTTCAAAAGGATCTTGAATAAGCAAAAAGTGGAATAAATAAAGAGTAAGATTAAAGGGACGGAAACGTTGTTTCTCGATATGGGAAATGCGAACCCGCCTCCTTTTTTTATGAAAAAAGCCTGACTAGAGAATGGTCTAACGTTTCCTACACCCTCTGCTCCAAATGGAGGGGTAGCTGGTTGTATGAATAACAGGGGGAATTTCTGCGGAAGATAAATGGGATAAGGAGGGGGAGATCTTGAAGAAGAGCTGGCTTAAGATGATGAAGGATCTTACCATCCGCCCCTATGAGCGAAGGATACGAAAGGCTCCAGGTATTCCCATCGATAAAGAATGGGGTGAACCTATATTCATCCAGCGGATCCGTGAGGAGCTATCAAGAAGTAGTGATATAGTTTTTAGAGAGTTTTCACTGCGGGCTAAGGAAGAGATTCCCTGTGTTCTAGGTGTGGTCGATGGATTAATCGATAAAAATTTATTGGATGCCTATGTTCTACGGATATTGATGGTCGATTTAGTTCTAGACCCTAACTTTAGGGAAATGACTTTAGATAAAGCTCAGGATACCCTACTGAAACTCCTGACACCCACAAATGAGCTAAAAAAGATTAGTCGAATGGGTGAAGCCATTGACGCTATGCTGTCTGGAGATGCTGTTCTTTTTATTGGGGATACCCAAGAAGCACTTGTCATAGGAGCGAGGGGATGGCAATCTCGAGGGGTTACTGAGCCACAGACGGAATCAACAATCCGCGGTCCTAAGGAAGGGTTCAACGAGACAATTAGAACGAATACTTCCCTCTTAAGGAGAAAGATTAAACACCCGTCTCTTCGCCTCGTCTCAATGAAAATCGGAGATTTATCGAAAACCGATGTGGTAATCGCCTATGTCGAAAATGTTGCAAGTCCTAATATTGTTTCCGAAGTTCTTAGACGTTTGAGTCGAGTAAAGATTGATGCAGTCATTTCGGGAGATGTATTAGAGGAGTTTATAGAAGACGTACCCTATTCTCCTTTTCCTCAAATCTTTCATACTGAACGACCTGATACTGTGGCCTCGAATCTCCTTGAGGGTCGCGTAGCGATTCTGGTTGATGGAACACCGACCGTTCTTATCGTTCCAGTTACTTTAGTCAAGTTTATGCAAGTCAATGAGGATTATTATGAACGGGCGATGATCGTCATTCTTATCCGCTTTATTCGTTATCTCGGTGCCTTTGTAGCGGTTATGGCGCCAAGTATATATATTGCGGTCACTACCTTTCATCATGAGATAATGCCAGTCTCTTTGGCCTTGAGTGTTGCAGCAGGGCGTGAAGCCGTCCCTTTTCCTGCTTTGATTGAGGCTTTTCTCATGCTATTTACTTTGGAAATTTTACAGGAGGCCGGACTAAGGCTTCCGAAGCCTATTGGACAAACGATTGGGATTGTCGGTGCGCTTGTCATCGGGGATGCAGCGGTTAAGGCGAACTTAGTCAGCCCAATCATGGTCATCGTCATTGGCTTGACCGCTATATCAAGTTATGCAATCCCAGCCTATGATTTGGCTATCGCTGTCCGATTAACCCGCTTTCCCCTAATGATTCTAGCGGGAACAATGGGTTTTTTCGGCATTGCTGCTGGGCTATATGCAGGACTCATTCACTTGCTGAGTATACGTTCCTTTGGGACTCCATATCTTAGCCCTATCGCTCCGTTAAGAATTCGGGCGTTTTTACAGGATACTTTCGTTCGAGCTCCTTGGTGGGGAATGCGGAGAAGGCCTGAATTAATCGACACAGATGACCCGAAGTCAGGAGGGAAGGAGTAATGGAACGGTTATCCACTCACCAATTTATGATTTTAAGTGCTGCGGTTCTTCTGGGGACGACCTTTCTTCCTGTAGGTGCGTTGGTAACTAGTATAGCAGGACGAGATGGATGGATGGCTGTGCTTCCCGGGTTTCTTTTGGGAATCCCCTTCGGTCTAATGCTTCTCTCCATGATGCCTAAGTATCCCAATAAGAATTTTTTAGAGATTACAGAAAAGGTCCTTGGAAAGTGGATCGGTAAAGGAATAGGTGCCTTTTATATTTTCATCACCACCTATCTCGGGGCAGTACTTGCAGGCCAAGGATACGATATGATGTCTCGTACGATTATGCCCTTGATGTCACGATATGTCTTTATTCTTGTTGCATTATTTTTAACTCTCTATCTTTATTATCACGGAATTGAGGTATTTGGCCGTTTTAGTGAAATAATTTTTCCTATTGTTGCTGGTGCTATTATCTTAATCAGTGTGCTACTCATTCCTCGTTTCGAGCAAGGTGAGTTATTCCCCATGTTAGCGGAGGGTCCTATACCTGTTCTAAAAGCGAGCTTAAAGATAGCCCCTTGGCCGATGGAATTCATCTTATTTTTGGCGGGTTTACTTTCGTTTTTGCCCAAACAATCGCGTGAACTGAAAGAAATGAAGAAGGGGATTTGGCGTGCGATTATTATCGTTTTAATTTTTGATACCTTAGTCGCCTTTATTGAGATTCAAACGTTTGGCCCTTTTGAGTCCATGCGCTTGAGCTACGGCCTTTTAGTGCTAGGAAAAATGATTGAGGTTTCTCAGACGGTAACGGGCGTGGAATCTATTTTTGCGCTTATCTGGATAGGAGCTTTCATAATTAAAGTTGGTGCATTTTTCTATGCAGGAATGTGGGGACTAAAAAGTGTTTTTGGACTTAAAAACATCAATTGGTCCCTTATGCTTGCTTTAATCTACGGTATCATCTATTCATTTTTTCCAAGAGGAGCGCAAATCGTGCAAGAAATAGGGTTTGTTGATGACTATCTGATTTTGCCGTTCACAGTGTTATGGGTGTTGCTGGTTTGGGGGGTGGATAAATGGAAAAGTCATCCCAAAAGTCGTTAAGAACTCGTTTACCCATTGTCATCGTTCTCGTTATAACTTTGTTATTGCTTGGTGGGTGTATGGGGAAACGTGACGTGGAAGAGTTAGCCTTTGTCATGGGGATAGGATTGGATCTCGGAAAAGAACCGGGAACCATTGAGGTGACCTATCAGATTGCACAGCCGAAAGCAAGTGGTGGAAGTGCTACAGAGCTTCAGAACTGGACTGTAAGCATCGAGGCGGCAAATCCCTCGATGAGTACGGAAAGGATACGTGAAATTCTGAATAAACATCCTTTTGTCGGGAGTTCGCGAATCATCATTATCGGAGAGGATTTGGCTCGTTCAGGGATTAACGAGGCGCTGGATGTCTTTCAACGCTTCTATCAATATCGCCGGACGATTTATCTTCTTCTCGCCAAGGGAAAGGCTAAGGACGTTTTAGAAACACAACTTAGGACAGGACAGCTTCCCGCTTTAAGTCTCTTAGGTACAATGCTAGGGCAACCCGGAACCGCGACCTTTCCCGTTACTCGGTTAGGGCATTACTTTACCATCCTAGGGCGGGAAAGCCAGAATCCCTTAATCCCCACAGTAGAAAAGCGCAAACCCGGTGAAGAAGGAATCGAATACTCGGATAAAGAGGGAGAGGAAATACATGTCGGGGGTTCGGGAGTTTTTGAGAATGGAAAGCTTATTGACTTCCTAAGTGAAGAAGAGACAAAAGGATACCTATGGTTAGACAATGAGATGAAGAATGGCTTTATACAAACCCAGGAGGGAGATGACGATATAAACGCATCCGCCTGGATACTCAAGAGTTCCACAAAATTCAAATTTAACTCGCAAGACGAAAAAATGGGAGTCGCCTTTCAAATTAAAGCCACCGTGTCAGTTAATGATATTAAAGGTCAAATAGGACAGAAGGACACGCGGGAATGGGTAGGGTTTACAAAGGAACTTGAGTCCATGTTTGCTCAAGCCATAGAAAAGGAATGTCAGAGCGCAGTTGCCAAGAGCAGGAAGTTAGAGGCAGACTTTATAGGAATTGGTCGCAAACTTGAGCAAAAGGATCCGAAGTATTGGAAACAAGTCAAAGATGATTGGAAAAATCAGCTCTCTGACTTTCCAGTTTCTTATGATATTAAAGTCGTGATACAAAATACGGGTTTACCCCGGAATACTCCTGTCAGTCCTCAAAGCGGTGGGCAGGAATAGTAATTAGCTCCTTAGGGCTTAGGACTTGTACTTTCTTTGCGAAATGCTTATAGATGATTCCTTGGAAAAATTATGATATAATAATGTGAAATACCTCTGTTCATTTGCTGGAGGGATGATTTTTTGTTCGCCTTAGGAGAAAGTCTGCTTCAGTATCAAAAGCAGGGGTTTATATCCTTTCACACTCCTGGGCATAAAGGGAAACGGGAGTTTTTTGAAGGGCTTCATTTTCCAGAGCAGGATCTGACGGAGCTTCCCGGACTGGACATGCTACACGCTCCAGAAGGGGTAATTGCCAAGGCTCTAGAAAGAGCTTCTCAGGTCTTTAAGAGTGATGCGAGTTTCTACTTAATTAATGGAGCGACCGTTGGGAACCAAGCCATGTTTTTAACCTTAGCGAATTCCTTAAAGAATTCTCCCAAGGGATTAAGAAAAAAGGTTCTTGTCGAAAGGCAGTCCCATCGCTCGGTTATGTCTGCTTTGGTCCTATCGGGATTAGAACCAGAGTACATCCCTTCTATCGTTCATCCAGAGTTTCAATTACCCTTGGGGTTAGAACTTGAAGGCTTATTCCCGGCATGGGAGCATGTTCAAGCGGTCCATCTCACTTATCCTGGATACTATGGAAGTCTCCCGGATTTGCATAGACTTGTTGAAGAGCGAGATAGTATCGCACCACAGGTGGGCATTCTCGTCGATCAAGCTCATGGCTCTCATTATTTAAATTCTCTCTTTCCTCAAGGTGCTATAGACTTGGGAGCGGACTTGGTCTTGCATAGTACACATAAAACACTGAGTGCTTTAACTCAAGCAGCTATGATTCATGTAAAGGGAGACCGTGTGCAGATACCTGCCTTGAGGCAGGCACTTGAGCTTTTACAATCTTCGAGTCCCAGTTATTTGTTAATGGCCTCCTTAGAAAGAGCAGTAGAGTATGCTTTAGAAACGACACGATGGGAACTTCTTCATGAAGCTGTACAAGAATTACACCATTGCGCAGGGAGTATCGTCCGTATCCTCAATTCTAAGGATAAAGGAAGATATGGGATTAGTGAGCTCGATTGGTCGAAAATCTTAGTCAATACACGCTCTCTTGGTGTTTCTGCTCCTGTATGTGTCGAGCATCTGCGAGAAAAATATCGTGTAGAACCGGAATTATGGGATGAGGAGAATATTTTATTTCTCTTAGGTATTGGAAATACTCCAGAAGAGGTTCAAGTTCTTACGCAGGGTTTACTCGGCTTAGGAGAACTTAAAAAGGATAAGGGGCTCTCTATCCAGGATAATTCCAAACTCCAAGAAGGCCTCCAACCCTGGCTTAAGGGGTACCCACTTGCTCCGATGAGGCTTTCACCGCGGCGTGCCTTTTTTGCACGTAAACGAAGAATTCCTCTAAAAGAGAGTTTAGGTAAGGTTTTGGGGGAGAGTATTTCTCCGTATCCTCCCGGCATCCCTCTCATCGTCATGGGGGAAGAGATGACCCCGGAGATTTTAGAGGTACTTGAAAATCGAAAAGGACGTTGGCAAGGCTGGGAGGATCCTGGAAACTCGGTTTGGGTCATCGAGGAGGAATAAAGTGAATCTGTCACTTCATCTTATAGAAAAAGCGGCGCAAGAAAATAGGCTCGCACATCTTCTCCTTTTTCATGGGGGAAGTGCACCGGAGAGAAAAGCTGCGGGGTTGAATCTGGCAAAAGTATTAAATTGCTATTCTCCTCGAAAAGGGGGTCCCTGTCAAGAATGTCCATCCTGTAAGAAGATTGCTTCAGGGAATCATCCGGACGTGAATATCCTAGAGCCGTTAAAGTTATCGATTGGGATAGAGCAGGTTATCCATTGGCAGGAGCAAGTATACCGTAAACATTTCGAGGGAAAATATAAAGTCTTTATTCTTGAAGAAGCAGATAGCCTAACCATTCCTGCAGCGAATGCTTTACTTAAAGTCATAGAAGAACCACCGGAGAGAACGTTGATTATCTTAAGCGCACAGAATGCAGAGGCACTTTTGCCAACGATTCAAAGTCGAGCACAAGCTGTATATTTTTCTATGACTGGGGAGGAAGAATGGTTAAAAACTCTTGAGGAATCCATCAATCGAGTAGAGGCCAGAGAGGCTTTTCAGTTAAGTAACCAGAATCCTGAATTGGCCCATGATATATTAAAGGTAGGCGTCGAAAAAGTAAAGGAGTGGATGGGGGCTTTCCATCAAGCGGTGGAGGAGAATGAATTTCTTAAGCTTTTCCCTCTTTTTCCAATCGAGAAGAAGGAAACCCTAGTCTATTTGCAGGTTTTAGCTCAGAGTGCCTACCAGAAGCGGGGACCTATAAACCCGATTGAAATCTTAGCGATCGGAAAAGCGCTCGATCAAATTAAGGCTCAGGCTAATCCGAGACTAGTCATAGAAGTACTAGCCCTGGAATTATTCCGGCAAGGAGGAAATTAGATGGTTGAGGTCGTGGGGGTTCGCTTTAAGCAAGCAGGTAAAATATATTATTTTTCGTCAGGAGACCTTGCTCTTGAAGCTAACGATAAAGTCATCGTTGAAACAGCACGGGGTGTAGAGTTTGGGGAATTAGTAATCCCGCAGCGTCAGGTAAAGGATGAAGAAGTGATTCTCCCTTTAAAACCTGTCCTTCGCAAAGCGAGCATTGAAGATCAACGCATTGTTGATGAAAATAGTATAAAAGAAAAAGAAGCCTTTCAAATATGCCTTAAGAAGATAACTGATCATCAGCTGCCGATGAAGCTGGTCGATGTGGAATACACGTTTGATGGTAACAAGATTATTTTTTCGTTTACAGCCGAGGGACGGGTAGATTTTCGTGAACTCGTCAAAGATTTAGCTTCGGTATTCCGCACTCGGATTGAACTCCGCCAGATTGGAGTCAGAGACGAGGCGAAAATGCTCGGTGGAGTCGGGTCCTGTGGTCGAATCCTCTGCTGTTCAAGTTTCTTAGGGGACTTTGAACCAGTATCCATTCGAATGGCTAAGGATCAGAGACTCTCTCTTAATCCAACCAAGATTTCGGGAATTTGTGGGCGTTTGATGTGTTGTTTGAAGTACGAGAATAGCGCTTATGATGAAGAGAATAAAGCAAACTGCAGAGAAAATTGTAAAGGAAATTGTAAAGAACACAGTGACGATAAAGCGGTAAGCACGGAAAATGGAGTAGACCCACAATCAAATCAGGAAATTCCTGTCGTTAGCAAAGGGCGTTATGAAGCACGGCAAAAGAAAGGGGAAAAGTATAAAGGAAAGAGTGAGAAGGTATGAGCCAATTAACCCAGGCCTTAACTGAAGTAGAGGAAAAGCTAAACTCCTTACTTGAAGAGGTAAGGCGTCTGCGACCTTATGTGACAAGCCTGGAAGAAGAGAATGCCAGGTTAAAACGGGAGCTATGCGCACTCCCCGAACAGGAAACCGAGCGTGTTATCGCGAATGCCGAACGGATTCAAGGGGTTGCGCATGATAATTTGGAGCGCCTTTACAAAGAAGGCTTCCATGTTTGTCATTTACACTTCGGACAGCCTTTGGAAGCGGGAGATTGTCTATTTTGTATGGGTTTTTTACGTAAAGACTAAGGTTAGATTGGAGAGGTCTTTTTGACTACGGTTCAGAGCGGAACACTTTACGTGTGTGCGACTCCTATCGGAAATTTAGGAGATATAACCTTAAGAGTCATAGAGGTACTACGTGAGGTGAATCTGATAGCAGCTGAGGATACTCGCCATTCGCGAAAGCTACTAGACCACTTTGGGATAACGACACATCTAACGAGCTATCATGAGCATAATGAAAAGGGAAAAGCCCAGGAACTTGTGGGTAGGCTTAAAAATGGGGATTCAGTGGCTCTAATCTCGGATGCAGGAATGCCAGGGATATCTGATCCAGGGAAGGAAATCATTCAGCTTTGTTCGGCGGAAGGGGTTCCCGTAGATGTCCTGCCGGGGCCAAATGCTGGATTAACTGCACTGGTTTTATCGGGCATGCCAAATGACCATTTTTTATTCCATGGTTTTTTACCCTCACATTCAGGAACTCGTAAAAAGGAATTAGCAAATTACGCCCAATTGCCCTTTACGCAGATTTTTTATGAGGGGCCGCATCGGCTGGTGGATACCCTTGAGGATCTTTTAGAGGTCTTTGGGGACCGCGAAGCTGCGGTGGTGCGGGAGATTACAAAGCTACACCAAAGCGTTCATAAAGGGACCTTACAGCAACTCCTTGTGGAATTTAGACTGAATTCACCACGGGGTGAAATTTGTTTGCTTACTGCTCCCTACATCGCAACTCTTCCGATAGGAGGGGCAGAGGAATGGAGAAAAGAAGTCGAGGAGCTTGTCCAGCAGGGGCTTAAGCCCAATGAGGCGATGAAGCAAGTCGGGAAAAAGTACGGTGTAAGTAAAAGAGATGTCTATCAGGCTGTGCTTTCAGAGAACGAAGAGTGAACTCGACTAACCAAAGATGGCCATGTCGAGTCAACTGCGAAGGTAAAAGTCGCCCTGGCAAAAGTAGAAATCGAAAAGTGGGTAAAAGAAAAAGAAGGCTCTCGCCTTCCTTATATAGCTTTGATTGTTTGTATGTATATTTATGATGTTCCTTAAACGGCTTGAGATTCGTCGTTGCTTGGGGAAACAGATTCGCCCATTGCGGTCGCACATTCGCGGCAAACGTTTTTATTATGGAATATTTGGATCTCGCTAGCATTACCACAAAAAACACAAGCAGGCTCATACTTTTTGAGGATGATTTTTTCTTGATCGACGTAAATCTCTAAGGCATCCTTTTCGTCAATTCCTAAGGTTCTACGTAGTTCGATGGGTAATACAACACGTCCTAGTTCATCTACTTTTCTCACGATTCCGGTTGATTTCATCACTAGACCTCCTTCTTCCTACATCTTTCGACAGAATGTAACACCCTTATGATACCAATCATTCCATTTAAAGTCAACAGTATTTTGCTTAAAAATGGTATTTTCTTAAAGCTAATACGAGAGGTTACAGACCTTACTAGAAATTCTAGTGGTTAAGGAATAGAATAATAATGTTTTGGGCACACTTCCCAAAAATGTGCCTGTAAAATGCATCGAAGAGAGGACGATATGCTTTGAAATATTATATAACGACACCTATCTTTTATCCGAACGCAAGCCCTCATATCGGGACGGCATATACAACGGTTGCTGCAGATGCCTTTGCACGGTACCATCGTTTGAAGGGGGATGACGTATACTTTCTTACGGGCACGGATGAAAATGCTCAGAAGATTGTCAGAACCGCGGAAGAGAAGGGCACAGATCCCAAAACCTATGTCGATGGGGTAGTCGATCGCTTTAAGGCTTTATGGGATGAGCTTGATATTTCTAATGATGATTTTATTAGGACAACGGAAGAACGTCACCATAAAGTAGTACAGAAAATCTTTACGAAGCTCTATGAGCAAGGTGATATCTATAAATCAGAGTATGCAGGCTGGTATTGCACACCTTGTGAGACGTTCTGGACAGAGAATAAGCTCATTGAGGGAAAGTGCCCGAATCCTGATTGTGGACGTGAGGTTGAACTCTTAAAGGAGGAAAGTTACTTCTTTAAACTTTCTAAATATCAGGATGTTCTTTTAAAGTATATTAAGGAAAACCCTAACTTCATTCAGCCTTCTTCCCGTCGTAATGAAATGGTAAAGTTCGTCGAGGGTGGGTTAGAAGACCTTTGTGTTTCCCGAACCACGTTCCAATGGGGAATTCAGGTTCCCTTTGATCCGAAGCATGTTGTATATGTCTGGTTGGATGCTTTGATTAACTATATTTCTGCTTTAGGATATCCGGATGGGGAGTTATACCATAAGTACTGGCCAGCGGAAGTACACCTGATGGGAAAAGACATCGTTCGCTTCCATGCAGTTATTTGGCCGATTATCCTCATTGCTTTGGATATTCCCTTACCTAAAGTGGTGTATGGGCATGGTTGGTTTCTCAGCAAAGAAGGGGGAAAAATTTCTAAGTCCCGAGGAAATGTCCAGGACTCCTTTGAGTTGATTAAACGCTATGGCTCAGATGCCATTCGCTATTTCCTCCTTCGTGAGATGCAAGTAGGAACAGATGGGACGTATTCTGAGGATAACCTTGTGGAGCGGCTTAATAGTGATTTGGCCAATGACTTGGGGAATTTTGTCTCGCGAAGCTTAGCAATGCTTGTTAAGTACCGCGGAGGAATTATCCCACAGGCTGGTGAAGATACTGCTTTAGAAACAGAGCTGAAGGCATTAAGTCAGGAAGTCAAGGCTCAAGTCGAAGAACGCTTAGAAGCACATGATCCAGCAGGGGCTTTAGAAAGCCTTTGGCGCTTAGTTGCCCGACTCAATAAATATGTCGATGAGACTGCTCCTTGGGCGCTAGCAAAGCAGGATGGGGAACAAGCTCGCCTGGATACGGTATTGCATACCTTTGCTGAGGCTATCCGTATATTGGCTATTTTATGCGCACCCTTTATGCCGAAGCTCCCCAGTAAGATTGTTAGGCTATTAGGAGTCGAGGAAGACTTAATACGCTGGGAAGACGCAAGCCGATGGGATATCCTAGGTCAGGGTGTCCAAGTGGAAAAAGGAGAGCCATTATTCCCAAGAGTAGACCTATCACAATATGATTTAGAACAGGAGAGTAATAAGTTCGTGAATGATTTAAACGCAACAGAAAAAGTAAATGGAACTGTAGCACAAGCAACTAATCTAGTCGATGAGAAAACACCAGAAGCATCAGTAAATACGGAAGCGCTTACCCAAGTGGTTGAACCAGAGTTTGAACCCATTAAGGATGAAATCACAATCGATGACTTTGCAAAGATTGATCTTCGGGTGGCTAAGGTTCTGGCAGCAGAGAAAGTGGCTAAAGCAGATAAACTCTTAAAGCTTGAGATTGAGGTTGCTGGAAAACCAAGAACCATAGTTTCTGGTATCGCACAATACTATGCTCCGGAAGAATTAGTGGGTAAATATGTCGTGATTGTAGCGAATTTAAAACCTGTGAAGCTCCGTGGAATTATGTCAGAAGGAATGATTTTGGCTGCTTCTCATGGGACAGTTCTCGAGGTACTTTCACTGGATAAGGAAATTGCGGATGGAGCACGCGTGAAATGATTTGGGATACACACGCCCATCTCGATGACCCTCGCTATAAGGGGGATTTCGAGAAGGTTCTTGAAAATATGAAGCAAGCGCAAATCTCACGTGTTACTAATGTGGGGTATGATCTTCCTTCTTCAGAACGTTCTTTACAGCTCGCTCGTCGCTATGACCATATCTATGCTGCGGTTGGGGTTCATCCCCATGACGCAGAAGGAGCTACGAGTGATACCTGGGAGCGGTTAATCGAGATGGCAAAGGACGATAAAGTCGTGGGCTGGGGGGAGATAGGACTGGATTATTATCGAGATTTATCTCCTCGTTCGGTGCAGAAAGAAGTCTTTATTCATCAGATTGAGCTAGCAAATCAGACAGGACTCCCGATTATTATTCATAACCGAGATGCTCATGAGGACATCTTAAAGATTGTGAAAGACCATAAGCCCAAGCAGGGTGGAGTATTCCATTGTTACTCCGGTTCCTGGGAGATGGCTAAAATCCTCCTGAATCTTGGCTTTTACCTTTCCTTTGCCGGGCCACTCACTTTTAAAAATGCCCGCCATACGGTAGAAGTCGCGAAGAATGTACCCTTCGACCGGTTCATGATTGAGACGGATTCGCCCTATTTAACACCTGAGCCATATCGGGGAAAGAGGAATGAACCTACGTATGTTCGCGAGGTCGCTGCTCGTATCGCAGAAATTCGCAATCTGGATTTTGAAGAAGTAGCAGAGCAGGCCTTTAGAAATGCGCACGCACTATTCGGACTGCATTAGGGAAAGTTTGAAAAAAAGAATATACGGTAACTCTAGACTCGAAGAAACCCTCGGCTACATTTGGCGAGGGTTTTCTTCATTAATTCACAAATTTACACGACCCCAAATTTTCTGTATGAATGGTTAGAGGTAACTCATAAAATTCCCACAGTTGCTAGATAGTTCTTTTTTGCTTGTCACGCTCATATTTTTGAAGCAAGGGGGGAGAGTATGTATTCATTGCCTATCGCAACTTACACAGATTATTGGCGATCAGCGAGGAATAGAAGTTTGACTGTTGGGGGTACTTTACTATTGGCAGGAAGCACTTTGAGTTTTGCCCCTGCCGATAAGATTTTTGAACGACCGGAACTAAGGCTGCCTATATTTGAGGGCAAAAGTTTGGACACTCCGGTTAGCCCGGATATGCCCGCGGGTCTAGAGGATACAATTAACACAGAACCAGTGCTGCCAGGACTCAGTGGGAATGTCTCAGTTGTCTATCGAATTGAAGATGTGGAAATTCCAGTATCTACGGAGTATATCGAGACGGATCAGTTAGCTCCTGGAATGAGTAAAGTACGGGATCAGGGCGAAAAAGGAGTAGAACGTCGGGTTGTTCGAACCACCTATGTCGGCGGTGAGCTTAATGATGAGCGAATCATTCATCAGTTTTTCCGCGATACACCTAAGAAAAAAGTGGTTATGCAGAATACTAAACCCGTCAGGACTGTGACAGAGGGAATTGATATCAGTAAATTAAACGTGAAGAGTACATTTACCGTGGAAGCAACAGCATATACGCATACAGGGAACCCGACAGCTACAGGGGTCTATCCGCGAGAAGGATTAATCGCAGTTGATCCCCGAGTCATTCCCTTGGGTACCCAGGTCTATGTTGAAGGATACGGGTATGCTGTTGCTGCAGATACAGGAGGTGCTATAAAAGGAAATATCATCGACGTTTTTTTCCCTAGTCTTCAGAGATGTTTGGATTGGGGGAGAAGGCCGGTAAAGATTTATATCCTAAATGTAAAATAATACCAGGTAATTTTGACAACTGACCACGAATCCGTTAAAATGGAGTTGTAGGTCAGAGTCAAATTATGGAGGGATGAGATGATAGAGAAGACACGAACTGAGGTTCTTTCCCTCGTTCGTAGCTCCCGTAAAGCCCAAATCTCCGTTGCTTTACTGACTGTAGTTTTAGTTTTAGCATCAGTACTTTTATTCAAAGCCAAGACGATTCAGGTTGATGTCGATGGAAATATCACGCGCCTCACAACCATCGATTCAACAGTGGGTGGAGCTCTTAAACACTCTCGGTTAGGAATATTCCCAGAAGATATCGTAGAACCGGGTCGGACGACACTTGTGAGCAAGGACCTCGGGATTAAAATCACAAGAAGTATGCCGGTTCAGTTGACGGTTGACGGACAGACGTATAATACTCGGACTCCTGCCCTCACAGTAGGAGAAGCAATTCAAGACTTGTCAAACCGTTTAGGGTTAGACCTCAAAGAAACGGATGAGGTAAACCTCGACCGGAAGGAAGCAATCGTTGTAGATGCGGAACTTAATGTACAGCGGGCCGTGCCCATAAAGGTTAAGGTTGATGGGAAAGAATTAGATACTTATTTAGCTCCACGTACGGTGGAGGATGCCCTTAAAAAGCTTGAAGTCGTCCTGAATGAGAAGGATAAAGTATCGTTACCGCTCGATCGGATGATTAAGGCTCATGACCAGATTCAGGTCGTTCGAGTCGCTGAGAAGATTGAAAACGTAAAGAGTGAGATTCCCTTTCAGGTTGTCGCACAGTCAGCAGATTTTCCAGTGGGTTTACCAGATCGAGTTGTGAATAAAGGGTCGAATGGTGAACACGAGCAAGTCGTAAGAGTTACGTTTGAAGATGGAAAAGAAGTTGAGCGACAGGTCTTGCAGCAGAAAGTTCTTAAGGCTCCTATAAATCAGGTGGTTTCCCGTGGTGCACAGACCACAATTTCGCGTGGTGGCCAAACGATTCAATTCAAGCGGGCATACTTGATGAGGGCAAGCGCATACTCGGGTGGTGGCTCAACAGCTACAGGACATGATGTTCACTGGGGAGTTATTGCTGTGGATCCTAAAGTTATTCCGTTAGGATCGCAACTGTATGTAGAGGGATATGGTGAGGCAGTCGCATTAGATACCGGTGGTGCGATAAAAGGTAACCGGGTTGATTTATATATGAATACAGAAGAAGCGGCCCAATCTTGGGGGGTTCGTTCAGTAATCGTTTACGTAAAATAAATGTCTATCTCATGAATTAAACAATTTAGGATTAAGGTGACCTACAGTTTTTTTCGTTGAATGTAACTAAACTTTATTCGTTACATGATGGAAAAGAATATTATCTTTATTCTAAGAAAATGAGGTTCTTCGAAATTTCGAAGAACCTCATTTTTTAGTTGAATGCATCATACTAATTAGTAGCGGGTGTAAGGAGGGAGCGGATTGCGAAGACCAGTAATAATTCCTGGAAAAAATATAAAAGGAATGGCGATTTTTATCGTCTTAACAGTCATGACAGGCTTAGTCTTATCCGTATTCTATCAGGCTTCGGCAGCGGTCGTTAGTCAGATGAATACAAAATATAGTGTGGTCATCGATGCAGGTCATGGGGGGTATGACCCAGGCGCTATTACAAAACAGGGGGTTTACGAAAAACAAATTAATCTGGAAATGGCTAAACGGGTCCAAGAACTGTTAAAACCTTGTGGAATCAATGTGCTTCTAACTCGAGATGAGGATGAAGATTATGTTCCAGAAGGAACGAGTGGAAGAAGGACCAAGAAGCAGGCGGATTTGAATTATCGTATTTCTATGGCTACGCAAGCTAAGGCCGATGCGTTTATTAGTCTGCATCTTAATGCGACTGCAACAGGATTAAATTCCGGGGCAGAAACGTTTTATCATTTTAACTCAAAGGAAGGGAAGATGTTGGCTGAAGAAATACAGCAAGAATTAGTTAAAGTTCCAGGAATGAATCGGCGGATCGCCAAACCAGGAGATTTCTATATTATTAAGAATACCCCTATGCCGGCGGTAATCGCTGAATTAGGGTATCTTTCTAATCCCAAGGAGCAAAAAAAGCTTCAGGAGTCCTGGTATCAGGATCAGCTAGCACATGCTGTGGCTAAAGGAATTGCGAATTACTTTGGGCTTCCCTAAAATATTTTTTAGCTGACCCTTTAGAAAGTGATATTTTTGTTTGGAGTGGCTCAAAATAAAGCTAAGAACTAAATATAGAACTAATAAATAAAGTAGAACCAATAAACTATATAGGAGGTTCAGATATATTTTTCGAGTTGTGCCAAATAGTGGATTAATCAATATACATAAGGATAATTGAAGAGGGGACAATAAAGTCAGGTGACCGAATCAAGATGAAGGAGTTGATTTCTGAATGAAGCGGTTTCTGACTTTTAGTTTAATCACTGTTTTGGCACTTAGTCTGAACTTAGTGGGTTGTAATACTGCACAACCACCGACTACACCGGCACCACCCAATTCAATGACCTCTGAGAATGGGGAGCCACCGAAAGCGGAAGCGGAGACACGTCAAGATGTCCTGGGCGCTGACAAACGTGTTGTAATGGGCTTCTATACTGACCCAGAAGGCCCTACACCAGGATCAAAAGATTCTATGATGAAGAACATCAAAGCACTCGACGAAGTATCTTTTTTCTGGTACACCTTTGATGATACTGGGAAAATCGTTACCTCAGGAAAAAAAGACTTAAGTATCAAGGATGCTGCACAGAAGAATGGAGCTAAAGCCTATGCATTGATCCATAACATGCGAGGTGGACTCTTCGACGCAAATCTGGCGCATAAGGTCTTAGCTAATCCCCAGACTCGTTCCACATTTGTCAATAACCTAGTAAACTTAACCCTTAATGAGAAATGGGATGGCATCGCAGTTGATATCGAAAAAACACCTCCTGGAGATCGAAATAACTATAGTGCTTTTCTCGATGAACTCCATAAAGGCTTACAGGCCAAGGATAAGGTTCTCAATGTTTCCATACCCGCAAAGTTTATTGATTATCCTTCAGACCTTTGGTCAGGTGCGTATGACTATGCAGCAATCGGAAAAAATTCGGACCAAGTTGTTTTAATGACCTATGATGAGCATGGGCTAGGTACTACACAAGGTCCAATCGCTTCCCATGCTTGGGTTAACAAAGTCATTGCCTATGCTGTAAGTAAGATTTCCAAAGAAAAGATTGTAATGGGTCTCCCTGTTTATTCCTTCGACTGGGGTTCCAATAAACCGACCATGCCAGATTATCTCTCCTTTGCTCAAAGTATGGATCGGGCAAAGAAGCATGGAGTTGATGTTGGATTCGATGAGGAAAATAAAGTTCCCCACTTTACTTACACTGCAAATGGTGTACGGCATGAGGTTTACTTTGAGAATAGTAAGAGCTTGCAGCCTAAGATGGAATATGCTAAGGAGCATAAACTTCACGGCGTAGCCATCTGGAGATTAGGAATGGAAGATCCTGTGATTTGGGATAGTCTAATCAAAACGTATGGAACCAATAAAAATAAGCAATAGCCAGTAGTGTTTTCTCAGGGGAGTGTCATTGCGACGCTCTCCTTTTACGCGACTTAAGGAACAGTCTTGGTGCAATAACCCTTTGTTTAATGATTTGCGCAAGTGGGACGGTTCTTTTTTTAATTCGAGGCAAGGCAAGAACCGTCTCCGCTTGCATACTTGCACATATTTATATGAGGATTTGTGAAATCGGTTAGGGTAGGATAAGATAAGGTTTGAAAGAAGATGAGAGGATTTTTGGTTAATGATTGAGGAATTAATTGTTGTTGAGGGGAAAAATGATGCAAATGCAGTGCGTAGGGCCTTGGGAGAAGTAGATATCCTTTGGACAGAAGGGTATGGCTTAACTCAAAAGAAACTTGACTTTATTTCAGAGATGGCTAAACGTCGCGGTGTCATAGTGTTTACGGATCCAGACTCCGTGGGTGAACAGATTCGGGAAAGGATTCGACGCTATGTTCCTGAGGTTAAACATGTGTATATCTCAAAGAAAGATGCCCGCTCCAAAGGGGATGATGATATAGGCGTAGAGAACGCAAGCCCGGACGAAATCAGACGTGCCTTTGAACATATCCGGGTAGATAATGATCCATCCGTACAAAGGATTATGGAACAAGGCAAAGGCTCTGGGGTTTTTGATTCAAAGGATTTGTTCGAGGCAGGATTAACCGGATGCTCGGGATCTTCAGAAAGACGTTTAGCAGTCGGACGAATCCTAGGAATAGGAGATACGAATGCTAAAACATTTTTGCAACGTTTAAATCGCTTTGAGATTTCTCGAGCAGAGTTTGAAGAAGCGGTTAGGGAGGTCATCCATGGAGAACGCATTTAACTACACGCGCCGTCTCTTAAAGGGAGGCGCGAAGGCACACAAGTCTTTAGGTCAGAACTTTTTAACCGATGATGGAGTCATTCAGGAGATTGTTGCCGCGAGTATCAAAGACCCAGAGATTCCTGTGGTTGAAATCGGGCCAGGGTTAGGAGTCCTGACTCGGGTTCTAGCGACAGAAGCACAGAAGGTCTGGGCTGTAGAACTAGATCGTGCAAAATTAGAGCTACTGCATCGTGAGCTTCAGGGACTTCCTGTTGAAATTCTTAATATGGATGCGCTTAAGCTCGATCTCCGGGAAATCTGGGGTGAGAATAAGGGAGTGCTCGTAGGGAATCTTCCCTACTATATAACGAGTCCTCTTCTTATGCATTTTCTGGAGCAAAAGGAATCTCTTCAGAGCATGATTGTCATGGTTCAGAAGGAAGTGGCAGACCGTCTAGTGGCGAAACCCGGAGGGAGGGATTATGGAATTCTTTCGATTGCTACTCAGCTCTCTGCACAACCAGAAAAGATATTAGAGGTTCCACCGAAGGCCTTTTGGCCTGCGCCAAAAGTAACCTCTGCAGTAGTACGGTTCAACTTACGGCCCTACCCGGGGTTTAGGGTCCAAGAAAGGGACTTCTTCCGTGTCGTAAAGGCTTCCTTTAGTCAGCGCCGTAAGACCTTAGGAAATTCCCTGGCCGGCGGCCTAAGTATGGATAAGAAGATTATCGCAGAAATCTTGGCCCAAGCTGGGATTGATGAACAAAGGAGAGCGGAGACATTATCCATCGAGGAATTTCAAGCTGTGACAGAAACCTTTCTTAGGGTGAATACACAAACAAGGGCTTAGTCTTAACCTAAGAAGAAGCCCAAAGGATGTCATTAGCAGTTAAAGAATAAGAGAGGGGTCGGAAGTTATCCTAACTTCTGGCCTCTCTCTTACTATTAGTACGAGCCAATATTCATTTTGTTTAATGTCGGTCTATTTACTTAGATACATCCTTTTTAGGTGCCTCGGTAGTCTTAACTGAAGCCTCTTCCTCTGGAGGAGTAATTCCAAGGATCGCTGCAGAGTGGTCTCGACCCAGGTAGAAATTAGACCAGGAGGAGGTTTGATAGAGATCCCAGTTAGCTGGTGGAATATGATAAGAATCAAGTTGTCCCTCTTCCCCATACTTTTTCATACGGGAGTACGCCCGGACATAGACACATTGCTTTTGGTTGGGGTAGACTTCACACCAACCCTGATAACTCCCTCCGCAAGCACCATTACGTTGGTTCTTAGGACATTGGGACATCGGACAAAGATAGGCCAAATCAAGAAGTGCGCAGTCACCACAGTCTTTACAGTCGTTTGAGATGACTTTTATGACATGCTCAACCCCATGCTTGCGTGGGTCCTTACGAGATTTGTAGATGCTTCGCATGACCGGGAAGAAGGCCTTATTCGGGGTAAAAATAAGGCTATGCATAAGCCGTAAGGCATTGTAACTTAAGCCGACAGGTGCATCGAGAGGGAGGTTATTCCGGTTAACTGGGGTCGTGGTATTTAGCCCTGTTTTACTATCCTTCTCGTAGTAATAGAAGCCATTGGGCATAGGATAATCAAATTCGGGGACTAGAGATAACCAGTCCTTACTAAGTTCCTCTCCCTTTTCAACGACGTATTCAACTTGCTCGTATTTAATGTTATGACCGCCGATATGCACCCCGGCAAAACCCATGCCTTTCATGAGTGCGTACATCTTGGCGGCTCGAAGTAGACGAGCGCCAACTCCCTTATCCTCAGCCGATTTTTCTTTATCTAACTCGGCAAGAAGTTTATTAGTAACAACACAGCCTGGTAGCTGATTCTGATTCATAATCTTTGCGGCACCGTAGGGCAGTATATAGATATTCCCGACGAGAGGAACATTTAAGTCATTAAGCTTCATGAACTGGAGGACTTCATGGATTTTTCGAGCATCATAACCAAGTTGAGTGACAATAAACTGAGCTCCACTGGCTACTTTCTTTTTCAGCTTATAATATTGAATCATCTGCTCAGCTTCGGTGGCTTTAAAGGGGGAAACGGCTGCCCCAGCGAAAAAGTCACTCTTTTGATTGTAGGTCATACCCTTTGGTCCAGGAACACCAAGTCCCTCATTCATTTGGGCAATAAGCTCCAGGGCGTGAGTAGGATCAAGGTCAAAGACAGGCTTAGGTCGCCCCTTGAAACCCGAAACAGTATAATCTCCTGTCATTACAAGCAGATTGCGAACATTAGCACGATCCAAAGCATAGAGTTGGCTTTCCATCTGGTTGCGATTTTTGTCCTTACAGGTAAAGTGTACAAGCGGTTCAATCCCCAACTTTAGAATCTCTTGGCCCAGGTAATCAGCGAGTATAGCTGGATTACCACCAGGATTATCTGTGATAGTAAGGGCGTGAACCTTTCCTCCCTTGGCCGCCTGCTCCGCAGCAGCTAAGGCATTTTCCTGGGCCTTCTCATGAGCCCCTCTCCCTGGAACTAACTCCCAAGTGACTGAAAGCGTGGACTTGTCCAGTAAAGATTCTTTAAACCGATTCTCCATACCCTAATCCCCTTTCCTTCTCTTCTGTTTCTTTTCTATATAGAGAATACACGGACAAAATATTAGACACTCCTTATTGTAGTACAATTCTAACTATTCTTTCAACTAGAGTTTTAGTCGATTTAATGCGTTTTTTGTTGCAAATTGGCAATTAATAATGAATAATAAAAATAAATGGAAAAAATAATTAAAGGGAGTGGATAATTCAGGAAGTTAATTATAAACTTGGCACATTAATCCTTAACTGTCAAAAATATTTACAAATGAATTTCACTTAATTCTAATATTCTCCAAGCCAACAATAAAGCCTTCCTGGGAAGTTTAAAAAAGAAAATATTTTCCATTTTATGTTCTGCATCATTTAATTAAGGAGAGGTTTCATGAAAAGCATCAAAAATCGTTTAATACTATTCTTTCTTCTGACATCAACTGTAATGGCAGTTATCGTAGGCGGGTACAACCTTTATAACCAGACCGTTCTTACCCAAAATAGTTTGCAAGACTATAGAGAAACCCTATATGCGGAATACGACCGCTCCATTAAATCTGAAGTTGAGACAGCTACTAGTCTCATTCAATCTGTATATGCTGATCAGCAAAAAGGATTACTAACAGAGGTCGAGGCGAAAAATAAAGCTGCCGGTCTCGTTCGGAATTTACGCTTTGGTGATGGTAATTACTTTTGGGTGGATACTACAGAAGGAGTTAATGTTGTCCTTCTTGGCCGTGACACAGAGGGTAAAAGTAGGATTGATGCAAAAGACCCTAAGGGTTTCGCCTATGTTAAAGATGGTTTCATAAAAAATGGCATCAAAGAAGGTGGAGGCTACTCGGATTATCAATTTGCAAAGCCAAATGAAACTGAGCCTTTGCCAAAGAGAGGATATACTCTGGTCTTTAAGCCCTACAATTGGGTTGTTGGAACCGGGAACTGGGTTGATGATATCGAGAAAAATGTACTTATCAAGGAGCAAGCTTATAATCAGCAAATGCTAGGGAACATGACCAAAGGCCTTCTTGTCATTTTACTAGGGTTAGGTGCTGTGGTTGCCATAGCTGTTGTAATAAGTCGGAGAATTTCTCGGCCAATTCTTGCAGTGGCGGTTGGCGCAAAAGAAGTTGCTGAAGGAAATCTAACGATTAATAAAGTAAAAATAACCTCCAAGGATGAGATTGGACAACTGTCTCAGGCGTTTAATCTCATGACCGAGAATTTAGCACAGTTGGTAAAGCATGTCGCGAGCGCTTCAGAACAAGTGGCATCTTCTTCTCAAGAATTGACGGCAGGAGCTGAACAGTCTGCTCAAGCTTCGAATGAAGTAGCCGCGGCAATCACTGATGTTGCTCAGGGGACGGAAAGACAAATAAGTGCGGTGAGTGAGGTCTCTGCTGTAGTCGAGCAAATGTCAGCAGGGATGGAGCAAGTTTTGATGAATACAGGCCATGTCGTTAGTTCTACCGAAAGTACGGCTAAGGCTGCAGCCGATGGACAGGAATCCATCAAGAAGACTATCGACCAGATGAGCCATATCCAACAAGTAGTAAAGCATAGTGCAGGCTTAGTCGAACATCTAGGTGAGCGATCTAAGGAAATAGGCCAAATTGTTGAAGCTATATCCGGGATTGCTGCGCAAACGAATTTACTTGCACTTAATGCGGCTATCGAGGCGGCTCGTGCAGGAGAACAGGGCAGAGGCTTTGCTGTAGTGGCTGAAGAAGTGAGAAAGCTCGCTGAGCAATCTCAAGAGGCAGCTAAAGAAATTTCGGGCCTCATAACTGAGATCCAAAGTGATACGGGGAAGGCTGTAGAATCCATGAAGGACGGTACACAAGAGGTTGAAACTGGGGCAAAGGTTGTCCAGCAGGCTGGAGTGGCCTTTGATAAGATTTCTGAGCATATACAAGAGGTGACAGAACAAGTCCATCAGATTTCCAACGAAATTGAGCAGATATCTCGAGGAAACGAAAGAATTGTTCATTCCGTTCATGAGGTGGAACAGATTAGCCAGGCAATTGCTGACCAGACTCAAAGCGTCTCTGCTTCAACAGAAGAACAATCGGCTTCCGTCGAAGAAATCGCTTCTTCAAGCCAAGTTCTAGCGAGCATGGCAGAAGAATTAGAGGCTTCGCTCGGTAAATTTAGAGTATAAAAAAATAGTTTTTGTAAGGATATTCTAGTTTGAGTAAGTTATAAAGTGAAAAACAAAATAATTAGCAACTCTTGACAAAGTGGGATATGATTGACTAAACTATATAAGGGTTAAAGGGGAGTAGCTGGCATACTAAATGCAGGTGAAGTCAACATACTGGAATTTTTTTCCTGGCTTCACATTGGATAAACCAATAGCGAGACCTTTAACACAGTTATCCTTTATTTTTGGGGTAGCTGTGTTAAAGGTCTCGATTTTTGTGTCTATGGCTAACATTCTCTAGTAACGGGGAAACTGTGAAGGTTGAGTTTTCTTACTGAGAAACTTACAAATAAAAGTTATAACCTTAAAGGATAAACTGAAGGAGTGGTACTCAAGAATGTGGATTTATTTAGGAGCGACATTAATGGTCGTGCTTGCAGAAATGGGAGATAAAACCCAGCTCCTTGCGATGGCGTTTGCTACCCGTTTTCCTGCGAAAGCAGTGCTTTGGGGAGTGCTTATTGCGACAATCCTAAATCATGCTTTAGCAGTCGCAGTCGGAACTTATATCGGTGGATCCCTCAATCTCCAGATTGTTCAGCTTGTAGCGGCAGCTTCATTTATCTTGTTTGGTCTTTGGACAATTCGAGGAGATACTTTAAACAACGAGTATAAACGTAAAATGGTAATGGGCCCCATTATCACGGTGGCTATCGCTTTTTTCATAGCCGAAATGGGGGATAAGACTCAATTAGCGACTGTTGCATTGGCAGCTAAGTATGATAATCCTCTAGCTACCTTACTTGGGACTACGACAGGGATGATGATAGCAGATGGCTTAGGTATTTATGTCGGGGTAGTAGCCGGGCGTAAGATTCCCGAGAGAACAGTAAAGTGGGTCTCAGCATGGATATTTATTATCTTTGGACTTATCAGCTTATATGCTGCGGCTCCTAAGGAATATGTTACTTTAACAAATAGCGCTTTGGTTATAGCTATAACCGTTTTGGCCATGTGGTTCATTGGGAGGAAACGCTAATCGTCTTTCATTCTAGATATAAAAATCTAGATAGCTGTTAGGCTAGCAAGAATAGGATTAGCTAAGTAACATGTTTAGACTTAGGATAATGAGAAGCAGAATGGGTTGATGGACAAGGTAGATTCCCAGGGAGTGACTGCTTATGGTCTGGAAAATAGGATGACTAAGTAAGGAGCTGTGCTTAGAAAGAGAATCTGTGGGCGGCTCCCCTTCATTATTAGGTCTTGCAAGTCGATAGCGATAGAAGAGAATCCCCAAGAGGGTGACTCCACTATAGGGGAATATCGGGTAATAATCCATGGTATTGAATCCGGGATAGGTTAAACCGAGGGGAAGTAATACTAAGGTATGGACCACTTGACTCTTAAAGAAAAATCCTAATCCAAGGGCTAGACAAGCAGAAAAAAGAAGGACGAAGTTGGGGAGTCGCTTCAATAGGGGATAGATAATCATCATGGTGCCTAAGAAGTGGAGAATTCCAAAGCGAACGTACTCGTCAGGCAGAGCGATCCAAGTAACTAAAGTAACGACAAGCCCCCAGAGTAATACCTTGATGCCGTTCTTTGTAGGTCGTTTGCTTAAACCACCGCTTACACCAGACAGGAAAATAAAGAGAAGAGCGGATATTTTTCCTTCCCAAAACCAAAAAAACGTGCCGACATCCACGGGGAGGTTGGTCCATACATCTAAGTCATAGATGAAATGGTATAAGATCATCAACACAAGGGCTATGGTTCTGAAGATATCTATTGCTGGAATTCGTTTTTGGCTCAAAATAACACCATCTCTCAATTGGTTTTTAGATGATTTATAAGTTCTAATTTAGAGTGGGAAGGTTCAATAGAAAAGAATGAAAGCCTGTCAGGGATTTTTAGCTGACAGGCTTTTTTGGGCCACTAAAAGGATGCATAAAGGGCACTCTTTTCTTATTATATCAGGAAAAATAGGGTTATACAAAATGTAAGGAGACTATTAGTGCAATCAAAAAATAGAGGAGTTAGGGGTAAGGAGATTCCCGAGGAATAATTAAATGCTGTTCACAGAACGAGTAAGAGGTTTCTAATCCTTCCGCCCATAATCGAAGGATATCGAAGCGCCGCTCTGGATGGTAGCCTAACATTGCATGCTTCCCTAAAGACCGTGTTACGGATTCGTTCCTTGCTAGAGTAATCCCCATAACACAGTCTCCAATGATAGTCTCAGCGATCATACGGGCGTGACGTCGGTGCTTTCGCGGGGATTTTAGGTCTTGGTGTCGGATTGAAGTTGCCACTCGAACGCTTAGCCCGAGGCGTTTGGCATAAACTAAAGTGAGTGGGGGGATGGCGATGGACTCAGGAGTAAGAAGAGAGAGTGCCTTAGCCGATAAGGCATGTGGGCCATGCGTAGGAGTTGCATTCCCAAGGAATCGGAAGTAGCCGAGTTCCTTATTCAGACTTCCCCTGAATCGGAGTACGAGTTTGGCGAGATTTGCTCGGTCAGTGATGTAGGGGTAGCAATTTGTTAAGGCAACATCCATACCTTCATCAAGGGCGGAGAGGAGTTCAGTTAGTCCATTAAAGACATTGCCCGACATATCCCCATCGACGAAGAGGACACCCTGGGTATTCAGGCTGCGAGCATAAAGGGCACCCACGGCGCGGGGAATATCTATTCCTAAGGGTTCTGCGAAGTAAATGGTATGAAGGCGCTGATCCGGAATGGAGCGAGTGAGCTCAAGGGTTCTGTCAGTACATCCATTGAGAACCAGAATAATCCGGTTTAAGGGAAGTCTAAGGACAGTTGTCAGAACGGCGAGGATGCTCTTTTCTTCGTTGTGGGCGGGAATTATAACGTCATACATGCTATCCCTCCTTAGGGAAGCGCTTTCTATATATTTATATGCCGTTTTTGGATATTCGTCATAGGATATAGCGAAGAGGTTGAAAGGAGGGCCGCTCATGTTTAAAGTGGGTGATATCGTCGCAAGGCGTTCGCACAAACAAGATTTGTATTTTCGGATTGAGCAGATTCTTTCCGTGAGCGGAGAACGGGTTGCTATTTTAAAGGGAATAAATCTCAGGCTTGTCGCAGATGCACCTTTACAGGATCTCATCGGCAAAAATCCAGCGGAAGTTACGCATTATCAAATGGAGGATTTTCAGGGAATCTATAATAAATTGAAAATTGTTGTCAACCAACGTAAAGCTGTTCAGGATGTCCAGGATGAGTTTTATGAAATTCCGGGTCGGGTCCTCCATCTAGATGGGGATCAAGAGTATCTCGACCAATGCATCAAGACATATCGTCAGCTAGGGCTCGAAGCGAAGGGGATCTCTATGTCTGAGGTAGATCAACCCAAGGCTATCCGCCAAGTTCTGCAGGAGAACCCTACTGATATCGTGGTACTCACAGGACATGATGGGTTTTTACACGGAAAAAAGGACTTTAAGAGTCTCGATAGCTATCGGAGCTCACGATACTTTGTTCAATCTGTCCTCGAGGCTCGCCGCTTTCAACCCAATCGAGATACACTTGTTATCTTTGCTGGTGCATGTCAATCGAATTATGAGGCTATTATTGCGGCTGGAGCGAATTTCGCTTCCTCACCTAAACGCACCTTAATTCATGCTTTTGATCCAGTCTTTATCGTTGAGCGGATTGCCTTTACTCCCATTGACCGGATGGTGTCGCTCAAAGATGTCATTCGCCATACTGTGACGGGGACCGATGGATTAGGAGGAATAGAAACTCGTGGGCAACTCCGGAAGGGATACCCGAGAAGCCCCTATTAAGACGTAACGAAGCGCTTGCACAGTGGATGTGCAGGCGCTTCTTCATTCAACTGAGGAAGGCTAAAAACACCTGTAAGCGTAGCTTCTCGTATAAGACGAAAGCCCGATTGTCGTCAAGACAATCGCACTTGTTTCGTAGGGTTTTGGCCCTTGCTGAACGATGCGTGAGAAGCTACATGGCCCAATCTATAGCTTTCTAAATAGAAAAAGGAGTGCCTACGGCCTAATGATCACTGGAGTTCCGACCCCAACCTGATTATAGACTGCCTCCACATCACGATTATGCATGCGAATACAGCCTAATGAGGCTTGAGTCCCAATGCTCGAGGGAGCGCTTGTCCCATGAATCCCATAGTGCGGGATGGATAGTCCCAGCCAACGAGACCCAAAGACCCCACCAGGGTTCATATATTTAGTTACGACTGAGTAATTGCCTGTAGGTGTCGGAGTCGCACTTTTTCCTACTGCGATGGGGTAGCGGCCCAGGATATGATCTCCGTCATAGAGCACTAATTGACGTGATGAGCGATTAATGACGATTTTTCGCTGTGCCATAGGAAACCTCCCACCTCTCGTTCCTTTTTTCATACTATCCTATGAGTTTCTATAAATAAACGTTAATTTTGAATAATCTTGGTCCATTTAAGCGGAAAATAATATGTGATTTGGAGGGAGGAATTTCATGAGTGATTATGTCGAAGGAAAACTCTTAATAATCGGTGGAGCGGAAGATAAAGAGAATGATTGTAAGATACTTAAACGTTTTGTACGTGAAGCCGGTGGTAAGGAAAGTCGACTCGTTGTTTTAACAGCAGCAACGGAATATCCGGAACAAGTAGGGTCACAATACAAGGAACTTTTCCAACGGCTAGGCGCAGCAGAGGTACAGGTGCTTGATGTGTCGGAGCGTACCACAGCAAACAACGAGGCGACCTCCTATGAACTAGAAAAAGCGACAGGGGTTTTCTTTACGGGTGGGGATCAACTCCGCATCACAGGAATTCTCGGGGGAACTAGGCTGGGAAGAACTCTGCACTGGCTCTATGAGAGAGGGATAATCATAGCGGGAACGAGTGCAGGGGCTTCAGCCATGTCGGACACCATGATTGTCGGGGGAGAGGCGGGGACGGCTAAGAAGGATACCCTAACGATGGCTCCCGGACTCGGGCTATTGCATTCCGTAGTGGTTGACCAGCATTTTGCTCAGCGGGGACGAATCGGACGTCTGTTATCCGCCATTGCTCAGAATCCTTACGTCCTCGGCATTGGAATTGATGAAGATACCTCGATTCTGGTTTACGCAGACGGACACTTCACAGTCGTAGGAAGTCAGACAGTTACAGTAGTGGATGCCTCTCCCACACTCGAAAGCAATGTGTCTGAGATATCTCCTGGGCAGGCTTTGGTCCTCACTCCCGTGCTTATGCATGTTCTGTCAGATGGGTATGGCTTTGATCTGAAAAGGCGAACCTCACAATTATAAACCGAGAAGTGGCAGTAAAAAGGAATATTGCGCTGCAAAAGGGTAAAACTATTTCAGTGTACTTTTTTTCAAAGATTTGAAGGAGGACTAATATCGGAATGGAGATACTCAAGATTCAGGCGATTCCGGGGTCCAATGTATTTAGTTATCGTCCTGTTATCCGAGCCGTCGTGGATCTCCAGGAATGGACCGAGGTAATGAGCGACACTCTTGGAGACTTTAATACCCGTCTAGTTCAGTGCTTGCCCACACTTTCAGATCATTTTTGTTCACGTGGTAAGCCGGGGGGGTTTATTGAACGGCTAAAAGAGGGAACCCTCGTAGGGCATATCATTGAGCATGTGAGCATAGAGCTTCTTACCTTGGCAGGACAAAATATTCCTTATGGTAAAACCCTTTGTCTTCCTGAATACCCAGGGGAATATGAGATAATCTTTAATTATGATTCAGAAGCGGGCGGAATTGAGGGATTTAAGCAGGGCTTTGAACTAGTGAAGGAAGTCCTAGAGGGAAAAATCCCTAGTGTAGATCGTCGGGTAATCCAGATTAAGAAGGCAATCGTCGAAACTAGTTTAGGCTCCTCGACTCAGGCAATCTTCGAAGCGGCTAAGGACAGAGGAATTCCGGTCCAACGCTTAAATGAGAGCAGCCTTTTACAGTTGGGATATGGTAGGAATCAAAGAAGAGTGCAGGCCACGATGACCGATCGAACGAGTTGTATCGGAGTGGATATTGCTTGTGATAAGGACTTAACAAATAAGCTTTTATATGAAGGCGGAATTCCTGTTCCACGTGGCTACCTCGCTCGAAGTGAGGAGGAGGCAGTGGAGGTATTTCAGGAATTGATTCCTCCTGTCGTGGTCAAACCCTATAATGGGAATCACGGGAAGGGGGTAACGCTGCGGCTCGAATCAGAGAAAGAAGTACGAACTGCTTTCCGGGTAGCTCAGGCCTATGGGGAGCAGGTGCTTGTCGAGGAGCATATCGAAGGGAAGAATTTTCGTGCTCTTATCGTCGGGGGGAAAATGATTGCAGCTGCCGAGCGGATACCCGCGCATGTCATCGGAGATGGGGTCTCACGTATTGAGGAACTTGTCGGACGGGTAAATTCCGACCCTGAGCGTGGGGATGATCATGAAAAGGCTCTCACTAAAATTATTATCGATCCCGTTGTTTTAATGAGCTTAGCACAGAGGGAGCTCACCCTAGATACTGTGCCTGCTGAAGGGGAAGTCATCTTTTTGCGAGATAGTGCCAACCTAAGTACAGGTGGAATAGCTGAAGATATAACGGACTGTGTACATCCTGACAATATTCAGATGGTCGAGTATGCTGCACAAATCGTAGGTTTAGATATCGCGGGTGTAGATTTGGTGCTTGAAGATATTAGGGTCTCCTTCAGAGAACAAAATGGGGCCATTATCGAGGTAAATGCAGCGCCGGGTATTCGAATGCACCTGTCTCCTACGGTAGGGAAATCGATTGAGGTCGGAAAAGCGATAGTGAACCAACTTATGCCCGCTGGGAATGGCAGAATCCCTATCGTTGCTATCACAGGAACGAATGGTAAAACAACCACCACACGAATGATTGGGAAAATGCTTTCGGATCGTGGGTTAACGGTTGGAATGACGACTACCGATGGTATTTATGTCGGGGGTAAGTTACTGGTCGAAGGGGATACAACTGGTCGAGAAAGTGCTCAAACAATTCTAAGGCATCCAGAAGTTCAGGTTGCCGTATTGGAAACAGCTCGTGGGGGGATTTTGCGTTCTGGATTAGCCTATGACTATGCGGACGTTGCAGTAATCACAAATGTCGCTAATGATCACCTAGGACAATACGGTATTGAAAACCTTGAGGATATAGCCCACGTAAAAAGTTTAGTCGCGGAGGTAGTTCGTCCACATAGTTATGTGGTTCTCAACGCGGACGATCCGCTGGTCGTAGCGATGGCTCGCAAAACAAAAGGTAAAGTCATCTTCTTCAGTACAGAAAAGGATAATCTCACGATAAGAAAGCACTTAGCTTTGGGTGGAATGGCAATTTTTGTCCGTCGTGGAATAATCCTTCTCTGTCAGGGGGAACAGTCCTATAAAATATGTACTGTGAAACAAATTCCCGTGACTTGGGATGGAAAAGCTTTGCATAACTTGCAAAATGCCCTCGCGGCAATTGCTGTTGGTTGGTCTCTGGGATTAACAGCAGAGGGAATTCGTACATCGCTTGCCGAGTTCACCTCTGCTTCGGAGTATAACCGAGGAAGACTTAATCTTTATGAGATTGGCGGCATCCAAGTCTTTATAGATTATGGACATAATCCAGCAGGAATTCGGGAAATAGCTAGGACTCTAAAAAAGTTCAAAGCGCGCTCGGTGGTTGGTTGCATTACCGTCCCAGGGGATCGACCAGATGATACGATAAAAGAAGTGGCACGGGTTGCAGCACAGGGCTTTCAGAGACTGATTATCCGTGAAGATGATGATTTAAGAGGTCGTAAACCGGGTGAGGTAGCGGGAATCCTTGTGAATGAGGCCATTTCTGCTGGTATGGATCCTCGGAAGATTTCAGTTGTTCTCCCAGAGAGAGAAGCTTTTCAGCATGGGTTAGACACCTGCAACCCCGGTGAAATTTTCGTTATGTTCTACGAACATTTAGAACCTATCGAAGAAGAAATCACTTTGCGAATTAATCTAGAGGAGACAAATACTATGGAACCTCCTCAAGAGGTTGTCACCCTAGGAGCATTTTAACATTAAATAAGTCTAAAAAGTGAGGACTACCCAAAGGTTGAAGCTGGGTAGTCCTTTGCTGTATAGGTTAAAAGATTTTCTAAAAATAGCCTTGTGTACTAGAAGAAAAAAGCCTTTATGGGGTATAATAAGAGAAAATATAACTCGAACGTTCGGAAAGGATAGAGTAATGGGCAGTAATCAGGTCATAACGTTCGCCTATGCTAAAGTCAATTTGGCCTTAGCGATTACAGGGAGGCGTCCGGATGGATACCATGAACTCCAAAGTGTAATGCAATCTATAGGGTTACATGATCGGATTACGGTTTCTATGACGGAGAGCGGAATTGAATGTTCCTGTGGAGCTTTAAGCGGTTCAGAGAACCTCGCCTATCGGGCGGCACAGCTCTTCCTAGAGGGGATAAAGCAAGGGAAGGGGATATCTATTGATATTGAAAAAAATATCCCCGTTCAGGCCGGTCTAGCTGGGGGGAGTTCGGATGCAGCAGCTACTCTTCAAGCCCTTAATATACTTTTTGAGAAGCCTTACTCTCAGGGACAGCTCCAGAGCATCGCTGCACAGCTTGGGGCGGACGTTGCCTTTTGTCTTGAGGGGGGGACGCAGTGGGCTACGGGAGTGGGAGAACGTCTAGAATATTTACCTGCTGCTCCGTGTATGGACTTGATTCTCATTAAGCCGAAGCAAGGGATCAATACCGGGGAGGCTTATCGTGTTTTTGATGCTGAGGGTAAAAATACGTTGCTTGATAAGCAAGTCTGGAGGGCTTCCTTGGAGTCAGGAAGCGTTCATAGAATTATCCCATTATTGAGCAATGATTTAGAACAAGCTTCTATGAAAATTTTGCACGAGATAGCCCATATCAAGGAGGCCCTGCTCGAGGAGCCCGGGTGTCTGGGTGCCTTGATGTCAGGAAGTGGCTCTACAGTTTTTGGAATCATCGAGTCGGGTCATCTTGCGGAGGAGATAGCCCTTCGCTTTAGAAAAAATGGGTATGATGTTTGGGTAACACAAACAGTTGAAAGGGGAGCATATCAATGGAAAGAAAATTAGTACCTGTAAAACTTGATAGTTACAAGCCTTTACGAGAGATTGTGTTCGAATCTCTTCGTGAAGCCATCATTTCTGGAGTTCTTGAACCCGCTGAACGATTGATGGAAATCCAACTTGCAGAGGAAATGGGAGTAAGCCGCACTCCTGTGAGAGAGGCTATCCGCAAGTTGGAATTGGAAGGTTTTGTGGTAATGATTCCCCGAAAAGGTGCGTATGTCGCTGGGGTATCCCACAAGGATGTCGCTGATGTATTTGAGATTCGTTCGGCGCTTGAAGGCTTAGCTGCAGGACTCGCAGCAGAACGAATCACTGAAGAGGAGATCGAGCAGATGGAGAGAATCCTTCTTTATCACCAAGAGGAAGAAATGGATCTCGAAGAAACTGTGAAATCAGATACAGAATTTCACGCTTTAATCTATAAGGCTAGCCGGAATGAACGTTTGATTCAGATTTTGGAAAACCTGAGAGAACAAATTCAACGTTTCCGGGCGACTTCGCTAGCCGTTCCGGGACGGATTAAGGATGCTATCGACGAACACCGAGGGATTGTTGAGGCTTTAGCTCGCCATGATGTGGAAGAGGCACAAGCCTTGGCGTCGTCACACATCGTTACTGCTGAGAACGTAATGTTTGACACCTTACGATTACACGAAAGGGCAAATAAGCCTGAGCAGACTGAGGCAAAAGCAAATACTGAGAATGAATAGGGGTAAGTCAGTTGGATAAGATGAAACGTGCTGAGCGCATGGTCGCTGTAATGCAGGTATTGATGTCAAAACCCAATGCTCTGATTCCTTTGACCGTTTTAGCTGAACGATTCGGAGCCGCAAAATCGACCATTAGTGAGGATTTGCTGGCTGTCAAGGAGAGTATGCGCTTAACGGGTCAGGGTCGACTAGAGACAGTTTCAGGCGCCGCAGGCGGAGTTCGATATATTCCAGAAATCTCGCAAGAGGAAGCAACGAGTTTCCTCTTAGAATTAGCAGGTCGACTAAGTTCTCAGGATCGTGTTTTGGCGGGGGGCTTTCTCTATATGACGGATTTACTCTATAATCCGTCAATTTTGAGGCCTTTAGGGCTTATTTTTGCGGGTGCTTTCCGTGAGAAAAGGCCGGATGTCGTCATAACCATCGAGACCAAAGGGATTCCACTTGCCCTGATCACAGCGGAAGCGCTTGGTGTGCCAATGGTAATCATTCGTCATGGGAATAAGGTAACTGAAGGATCAGCAGTAAGTATTAACTATGTATCTGGTTCTTCTAAGAGAATTCAATCCATGTCGTTAGGACGTCGGACTTTAGAACCTGGAAAACGTGTCTTAATGATTGATGATTTTATGAAAGCTGGGGGCACAGCTTTCGGTATGATGAACTTAATGAAAGAGTTCGATGCAGATGTCGTCGGTTTAGGAGTATTAATGGAAACATCCCATGAAAATGAGCCGAAATTAGTGGATCACTATCTATCTCTTCTTCAACTTAGTGAACTTGATCCCTTTAATGGAATTGCTAAGGTAGTACCCAAAAGTAGGTAAGCAGAGTAAAGCTATGCACATTATGAAGTGATAAACCTGAAAAAAGGGTAAATTTTTTTAAAAAAATTAAAAATTCTTTAATATATCTGATATATTAAAGAATTTTTTCTCATAAAAGAAGGAGTTTTTTACCATATAGAGAATATCATTGATATAAACTTGCAGGTAAAAGGGAAGGGTGGTGATATTCATAATGAACATTACTGACGTCCGAGTTCGAAAAGTGAACGTCGAGGGTAAGATGAAGGCGGTAGTTTCTGTGACTTTCGACAATTCGTTTGTCGTTCACGATGTAAAGGTCGTTGAAGGTACAAATGGTTTATTTGTTGCTATGCCAAGCCGGAAGACTCCTGAAGGGGAGTTTCGTGACATAGCCCACCCTATTTCCTCTGCGGCTCGTGAAGTAATCCAAAGCGCAGTTTTAAAGGCTTATCAAGAAGCTATGTAACCTAACTAAAAAATGCGGAAGAAAGAGACCCTAATAGGGTCTCTTTCTTCCTATACAAAATACAATTTATAAGGTAGAATTTATACTTGAAATAAAAAAGGAATTTTGCAGTTTTTTGACGAATTAAGTTCTTTCAGGTATTTATAAACCATAAGGGTTAAACTATGGGTGGAGGCGAATGGAAAATGCCTAATTGGGCTGCTGTCGTAATGGCCGCGGGCAAAGGAACTCGGATGAAATCTAAGCTACCTAAAGTCATGCACGCACTGGCTGGAAAACCAATGCTTCAACATGTATTAGATAGTGTTGGAACAATTCAAGTGGGGCGTTCCTTAGTCATTCTAGGTCATGGCAGAGAGCAGATTGAGGAATGGTTAGATGGCCGGGCAGAGATTGTCCTTCAAGCGGAACAATTAGGAACGGGACATGCGATGTTGCAAGCGATACCACACTTGACAGAGGTTGAGAATATTATCGTCTTAAGCGGAGACCAACCGTTGATTCGCCCTGAAACCATCGAAACGATGGTTGAACTTCATACTGAAAGTAAGGCTGCTGCGACGATTTTGACAGCTTGCTTCGAGAATCCGTTTGGATTAGGGAGAATTATCAAAGACGGAGAAAGGTTCCTTCGGATTGTTGAAGAGAAGGATGCTACTCCTGAAGAACGACAAATCAGGGAAATTAATACGGGGACCTATTGCTTTAATGTTTCTAAACTCAGAGAAGCTCTAAAGAGAATAACCCCACAAAATGTTCAAGGGGAATATTACTTAACCGAAGTCTTTCAACTCTTTCTTGCTCAAGGCGAAGATATCATAACTTACTGTACTGAAGATGTCCATGAGGCATTAGGAATTAACAGCCGTGCCCAACTCGCACAAGCCGAGAAGATCGCACGCGAACGGATTCTTGCCTACTGGATGGAAGAAGGAGTTACAGTCATCGATCCAGGGTCGACCTTCATCGAAGCAGAGGTTAGGCTAAGTCGTGATGTGATTCTGCAACCGTTTACGTCCTTAAAAGGAAAAACCCAAGTGGAAGAAGATGCGATAATCGGTCCCTATACCACGTTGACAGATTGTAGCTGTGGGAGTGGCTCCGAGGTAACCCATACAGTAGGTAATAAGGCTGTTATTGGAGCCCGTTGTACCGTAGGTCCTTTCGCTTATCTAAGGCCAGGTACCGTTCTAGAGACAGGAGTTAAGGTTGGAGATTTTGTAGAAGTAAAAAATAGTGTGGTTGGAGAAGGCTCCAAAATTCCACACTTAAGTTATATAGGGGATTCCCAAGTTGGGAAAGCTGTCAATATCGGTGCAGGGACGATTACCTGCAATTATGATGGCGTAAAAAAATATCCTACAAAAATTGGGGATAACGCTTTTATCGGGAGTAATACTAATCTTGTAGCTCCGGTAGAAATCGGAGAAGGAGCAGTGACAGGAGCCGGTTCGACAATCTCGAAGAACGTTCCGTCTCATGCGTTAGCGGTTGAGCGCAGTGCCCAGAAGATTAAAGAAGACTGGGTTCGCAATAAGAAAAATTAGGGGGATAATTTGGAATGTCAGTCAAAGAGTTAAAAATCTTTTGCGGAAATGCCAACCGAGAGCTGGCGGAAGAAATCGTCGATTATCTCGGGGTTCCGCTTGGAGAGGCCAAAGTAAGACGTTTTCAGGACGGGGAGATTACCATTGAGATCGGTGAGAGTGTCCGAGGTGCGGACGTTTTCATTCTTCAACCGACGTGCAGCCCCACCAATGATAACATTATGGAACTCTTGATAATGATTGATGCTTTAAAACGGGCTTCTGCTCGTCGCATTACTCCAGTCATCCCTTATTATGGGTATGCCCGTCAAGAACGTAAATCAAAGGCCCGTGATCCGATTACTGCGAAGCTGATGGCCAATCTGATCACGACTGCAGGGGCAGATCGGATCGTGACGATGGATCTTCATGCTCCAGCGATTCAAGGATTTTTTGATATACCCGTGGATCACTTACCAGCGGTTCCGATTCTCGCAGAGTATTTCCGCAGTAAGGAATTGGAGAATATCGTCGTGGTATCCCCGGATCACGGGGGTGTACAACGGGCAAGGAACCTTGCGGAACGGATTGGGGCTCCACTAGCCATTATCGATAAACGTCGTCCTGAACCCAATGTGTCCGAAATTATGAATGTTATCGGGGATATTAAGGGTAAGCATGTCATCATGATTGATGATATTATTGATACAGCAGGGACAATCACTCTAGGGGCGCAAGCCTTGGTGGATCGTGGAGCAATCGATGTTTATGCTTGTTGTACACACCCTGTCTTATCCGGTCCGGCACTTGATCGGTTGGAGAAGTCGGTAATTAAGGAAGTCGTCGTCACGAATACGATTCCTTTGAATGTAGAACGAAAGATCCCCAAGATTAAAGCACTTTCAGTCGCTCCACTACTGGGATCAGCGATCGTGCGTATCCATGAGGATCTCTCCGTAAGTAAACTTTTCAGTTAGTTAGGATCCCCTGGGTATTATCCCAGGGGTTCTTTCGTAGACGGGGATTTTTCGGATTCCTCTTCAACCTTTAAGGAAGCGGAGAAGGAATCTTGCCCAACTTCCCGTGGACTCTCTAGGTTCGAAGCAAATGAATTTGGAGATTCCAAGCTGGAGTTCTCGTGAATCTCAGAATCCTCTAACTCCACGGGCATGAAATCAATGTTTGCCAGGTCTTTATCTTTGGACTTCTTGCTATTGGGCTTATCCTTTTTTAAGTATTTGCCTAGGGCATGGGTTGTACCGGTTGCTAAGTTAGAAGTGGAGTGAAGGATAGATTTGAAGGCATCATTGATTCCTTTGTCCGCTACGATTAGGTTATTTTCGCAACCTTTTGCGGTGACGATGACATCTTGCCCAATGGTGGTGATATAATCAGCATCGAGCAAAGCTTTCCCGTTGAGAAGTCCTTCGATTTTCCCTCCGGAAATCTCAATTTGAGTAATTTTCCCGTTTTCTGGGTCAATGAAGTATTCCTCAACGACGCCAAGTGTTTTCCCGTTTTGAGTGATGACCCGGGTTCCGATGACGGAGAGTTTTTCCTTGATGAGGTTTAAGATTTCGGGTAAACTTGCTGATTTTTCGACGTAGGCTCCTTTGTCAATCGTAATGGCATCATCTCCGACGCTCACGACTTTAGCATAAGGAATAATGCGCTGATCCTTGAAGAATCCCTTGGGGTCAATGACTAAGGCAGCCAGAGACTTTGATTGGGAGTCAATGACCAGGCTTTTCACATAACCGATATGCTGTCCTTCGCTTAGGGAGACGATCGGTAAGGATAGAAACTTTTTACTCGGTTTCAATCGTTATACCCCCTTATTTTCAATGAAAACAAAATTTGGGAAATATGCTTATATCAATGTAAATGTATTCGCGCGAAGTCTTCAATATGCTTAGAGGAGTTGGAGTTTAATGAAGCTTATAGCAGGGTTAGGGAATCCAGGGGGGCAATATGCGGAGACGCGACATAATGTGGGGTTTCTACTTCTGGATAGTTTAGCAGAAGACTTAAAAGTGGATTTTCGACCAAAGTTCCAAGGATTAGTTGCAGAGACACAAATTTCTGGGGAAAAGATTTATCTCCTTAAGCCCCAGACCTTCATGAATTTAAGTGGGCGCTCCGTTCGGGAATTGGTTCAATTCTACAAGCTTCGCCCAGAGGATATCCTCGTCGTGTATGACGATATGGATTTGCCGCTTGGACGTCTTCGCATGAGGACTTCAGGAAGCGCCGGAGGGCACAACGGAATTAAATCGATGCTCGCCGAACTTGGGGCAGAGGACTTCTGGAGACTGAAAATCGGCATAGGCAGGCCTCCGGCGGGCTGGGATTCTGCACGCTATGTGCTGTCATCGTTTACCAAGGAAGAGCTGCCCGCTTTGGATGAAGTGCTTGATCGGGGGATAAAGGCGGCTACTCTTTGGGCTAAGGGGGACGGTACAAAGGCGATGAATGAGTTTAATCGGTAGGTTTGACTTTTGGGATACCAAAATATATCACCGTCATTCCAGATGCCAGGATGTGCAATTCTCGAAACGTTAATTCTATAGAAACACAGAATCCCTGAACCGTACGTGGTTGAGGGATTTTTTTGAGTGTTTCCTTATCTATTCGTCGTGACGGCGGATAAAGGATAGAATTGATTAAGGCTCATTGTCCGGAGAATGCGAATATTTGATCTTATTAGAAAATTTAAAAAATGGTTGACTAAACATGTCTTCAAACTTATGATATTTATAAAGACTAGAATTTTTCAACGCAAAAGCAAAAAAGATTAGGGGGATACGGCCCGAAATATCCAGAATAATCGACCTTATTATTATATTACTAACTTTCCAATAAAATATAAATCACAGGCATAATGCACTGTGAAATTTGGGAGAGGGGGTTTTAATATGGGTTATACAGTTATTATTAGAACCAAGGATTCTGCTTTCTATAATACGGTGTAGTAAAAATAGGGGGTAGCCAAAATGAGCTACTAAAGTAGGACACCAAGAATTGCAAAAACATTAGAAAAGAGGTTGTGAGGATGAGCACAGAGACAAATTCATCTTATCACTTTTTAATTCGCCGTTTCCATTCTCTTTTAGGATTAGTGCCTATTGGTATTTTCCTGACATTCCACCTTTTTCTGAATCTTTCGGCCCGTTATGGACCAGAACAGTATGATAAGGTTATCGGAACGATGCAGAATATTCCCGGCATTTTCATCGTCGAGTTAGTCGTTATCTTTGTACCTATTTTGGTTCACGCAATTTATGGGTCTTGGGTAGTCTATACGGGACAAAGTAATGTGCTACGCTATCAGTACTCACGGAACTGGTTCTATCTGATTCAACGGATTTCAGGTGTCTATACGGTTGTATTTGTGATTGTTCACGTTTTTGCTTTGCGTTTCGGAGAGGCAAACTTTGCAGCTTTACAAGGTTTTCTCGCAAATCCTTTAGGACTAATCTTCTATGCTTTAGGAATCCTACTCGCTATTTTTCACTTTACCAATGGGCTGTGGGCTTTTGCAATTACTTGGGGGATTACTGTTGGACCTCGTGCACAAAAAGTTTGGACCACAGTTTGCTATGCACTTTTCATCCTGATGTCCATTATTGGCCTATTTGACTTAGCAGCATTTATGTAAGCCTCTTTTCAATCGGATTTGTGATATTCAAAGAGAGTCGGGAGAGGAGATAAGATATGAGTAAGGTTATTGTGGTTGGCGGAGGGCTAGCGGGTTTAATGGCAACCATTAAAATCGCTGAAGAAGGTAATCAGGTCGACTTATTCTCATTGGTTCCAGTAAAGAGATCTCACTCCGTTTGTGCACAAGGGGGTATAAATGGAGCAGTTAATACAAAGGGTGAAGGAGACTCACCCTGGGTACATTTCGATGATTCGGTTTATGGAGGAGATTTTCTTGCGAATCAGCCCCCGGTAAAAGCAATGTGTGATGCTGCACCGGGAATCATTCATCTAATGGATCGGATGGGGGTCATGTTCAATCGTACCCCAGAGGGCCTCTTAGATTTTCGCCGTTTTGGTGGAACAAAACATCATCGAACGGCTTTCGCAGGAGCGACTACCGGCCAGCAACTCTTATATGCCCTAGACGAGCAAGTTCGTCATTTTGAAGTTGAAGGCCTAGTTCAGAAATATGAGAGCTGGGAAATGTTATCGGCGGTAGTGGATAACGGAGTGTGTAAAGGGATTGTCGCCCAGAACATGAAGGATATGAGTATCGAATCCTTTGCAGCCGATGCAGTCATTTTGGCTACAGGGGGATGCGGTATAATCTTCGGAAAGAGTACCAACTCCACTATCAATACCGGTTCTGCTGTTTCGGCGCTTTTCCAACAGGGAGTTAAATATGCAAACGGAGAGTTCATTCAAATCCATCCTACAGCTATCCCCGGCGAAGACAAGCTAAGGCTCATGTCTGAGTCCGCTCGTGGGGAAGGTGGTCGAGTTTGGACGTATAAGGATGGTAAACCGTGGTATTTCCTTGAAGAGATGTACCCGGCTTACGGGAATCTTGTTCCGAGGGATATTGCTACACGGGCGATTTACCATGTCGTTTTGGATTTGGGTTTAGGCGTAAACGGGGAAAACATGGTTTATCTTGATCTTTCTCATAAAGATCCACAAGAGCTACAGATTAAACTCGGCGGAATTCTTGAGATCTATGAAAAATTTGTAGGTGATGATCCTAAGAAGGTCCCGATGCGAATTTTCCCAGCAGTACACTATTCGATGGGTGGACTATGGGTGGATTATGACCAAATGACTAATATTCCAGGTTTGTTCGCAGCCGGAGAATGTGAATACCAATACCATGGTGCAAATCGTTTAGGTGCGAATTCCTTGTTATCTGCTATTTATGGGGGAATGGTTGCCGGACCGAAGTCGCTAGATTATATCAAAACGAATAAAATAAAAACTCCTTCAGGAAATGAATCGGCTTTCGTCAATGAAAAGAAAAGCCAAGAAGAAAAATGGGCTAGGATTCTAAATATGAAGGGGAAAGAGAATCCTTATCTACTCCATAAGGAACTCGGAGATCTCATGACCCTCAATGTGACAGTAGTGCGCTATAACGATAAGTTAGCCGAGACGGATAAGAAATTACAAGAACTTATGCAACGTTGGCACGATATTAAAATCATTGATGAAGTCGAATGGAGCAACCAAACGGCAATGTTTGTCCGACAACTATGGAACATGCTGGAGATAGCTCGGGTAATAACCTTGGGTGCACTTAATCGTAATGAGAGCCGGGGGGCACATTATAAACCGGATTTCCCGGAGCGTGATGATGAAAATTGGCTTAAAACGACCATCGCAACATGGACACCCGATGGTCCTCAGTTAAGTTACGAGCCCGTCGATGTTTCACTCATTACGCCCAGAGCACGACGTTATGATGTAGAGAAGTAGGGGGGGATAAATTATGTCAGAGAATAAAACCGTGCGACTTAAAGTTCGTCGCCAAGACAGAGAGGATAAAGCCTCATATTGGGAAGAGTTTGAGGTGCCTTATACAGCCAAAATGAATGTTATTTCTTGTCTTATGGAGATTCAAAAGAACCCTGTCAATGCTAAAGGACAGACTGTAAACCCGGTCGTATGGGAATGTAACTGCCTTGAGGAAGTTTGTGGTGCCTGCACGATGAATATCAATGGGAAGGCAAGGCAGGCTTGCTCTGCTTTGGTCGATCAGTTGGAACAACCGATTGTGCTTGAGCCGCTAAGCAAGTTTCCGATTATCCGCGATCTAATGATTGATCGGGCGATAATGTTTGAGAACTTAAAGAACGTTCATGCCTGGATTGATATTGACGGAACTTATGATTTAGGATCGGGGCCACGTATGGCAGAAGTAAAAAGACAATGGGCTTATGAGTTGTCGAAATGCATGACCTGTGGTTGCTGTATGGAAGCCTGTCCTCAAGTCAATTCTCGCTCAAAATTCATCGGTCCTTCTGCAATATCGCAGGTACGTCTCTTTAACGCTCACCCTTCAGGCGAAATGCATAAACATGTTAGGTTGGAAGCTTTATTAGGGGATGGTGGAATCACGGACTGTGGAAATGCACAGAACTGCGTGAGAGCGTGTCCGAAAGAGATTCCGCTTACGACGAGTATCGCTGATTTAAATAAAGAGGTTAATAAGTTCGCTTTTAGTAGATGGTTAAATCGCTAACTTTTAAATGAAACATAAGGAGTACTTTTCCCACCTTTCGGTGTTTGGTTTTAGCCGCCTACACGATCGAGATTTGTGGGAGGTACTTCTTTTGTCTGCAAAAAGCCCGGGAGGCCTTATGAAAGGGGAATAACGATGCGTACAATTGAAGTATCACAAATTAGTGAAGCGATCGCTAAGCTTTGTATTGATGCCAATTACTATTTAGCCAGTGATATTTATGAGGCTTTAGTCAAAGGTGAAGAAAAGGAAGAATCTCCACTGGGAAAAGAAATCTTTAAGCAAATCATAAAAAATGCGAATATTGCCCGTGAGGAAGATCGACCGATCTGCCAAGATACCGGAATGGCAGTTGTTTTTATGGAAATCGGTCAAGATGTTCATTTTATCGGGGGTGACCTTGAAGAGGCTGTTAACGCGGGTGTAGCCAAAGGGTATACCGAGGGCTTTTTGCGTAAATCAGTTGTAACTGATCCCCTTTTTGAGCGAGTAAACACCAAGAATAATACCCCTGCTGTTCTCCATCTTTCAATCGTACCAGGGGACAAAGTCAAAATTGTTATTGCTCCCAAGGGCTTTGGGAGTGAAAACATGAGTGCACTAAGGATGTTCAAACCTGCAGAGGGTGTACCGGGAATAAGAAAGTTTATTGTTGATACGGTAAAGGCTGCAGGGTCAAATCCTTGCCCCCCGATCGTCATCGGAATGGGAATCGGTGGGACTATAGAAAAAGCTGCTTACCTGGCGAAGAAAGCCCTCACACGGCCTGTTACCCAGCGTAATGCGAATCCTAAGTATGCTGCCTTGGAAGAGGAGCTCTTAGAGCTTGTCAATAATACAGGGGTGGGGCCACAGGGCTTAGGTGGGCGCGTCACCGCGCTATCTGTCAACATAGAGTATTTCCCCATGCATATTGCGGGTTTGGCTGTTGCTATTAACGTGAGCTGCCATGCCACACGGCATGCCGAAATTGAACTGTAAGGGGGTAAAAAAGATGGCTGAAGCGATTCGTATAACCCTCCCCTTGACTGAGCAAACCGCTCGAAGTCTAAAAGCGGGGGATAGTGTTTTATTAACAGGAGTCATATACACCGGCCGTGATGCCGCACATAAACGCATGGTTGAAGCGTTAGACCGGGGCGAAGAATTGCCAACAGATCTAACCGATCAAATCATTTACTATGTAGGACCGACGCCTGCGAAGCCCGGACAGCCGATTGGCTCGGCAGGACCGACGACAAGCGGACGGATGGATGCTTATACACCCCGGGTTATCGAACAGGGATTAAGAGGGATGATCGGTAAAGGGTTCCGCTCACCTGAGGTCGTAGAAGCGATGAAAAAGCACGGAGCGGTTTATTTCGTGGCCATAGGCGGAGCTGCCGCTTTAATCGCAAAGAGTATTAAGAGTTATGAGGTAGTGGCTTATGAGGAGCTCGGTACGGAAGCACATGCTAAGCTTGTTGTCGAGGACTTCCCAGCCATTGTAGCGATCGACAGTGAAGGATGTAACTTCTACGAGATCGGACAAAAGCAGTATGAGAGATAAAACTCGTATTTAACCGTTAAGTTACTCAAAGTCCGGGAACCGCACTAAAGGTGCGGTTTCTTTGTTGTGAATCTTAAGTATAAGTATTGGATTGGCGGGCTATCCTGTATGTCATCCTTGTAAGCGAAGGATCTGCAACGGAAAGTATTCCTCACTACATTCAGAATGACAATACAAAAAAAGGATGTTATCGAATCTAGGATTCGATAACATCCTCACTATTTAGGTTTTGATTACATGAGCCCTACAAGACGTGGAAGAGTGAGAACTCCGGCAAGTATCACAAAATAAGCAAAGATATCGAGCCAGAAACCTGTTTTTATCATCTTCGTGATTGGAACAAGTCCTGAACCGTAGACGATAGCATTTGGAGGTGTGGATACAGGGAGCATAAAGGCCATACTTGCTGCAAGTGCTGCTCCGAGTGCAGGGGGAATCGGGCTCACATTAGCTTGGGTAGCAATAGCTATAACAATAGGCACAACCATGGTTGCGGCCGCTGTATTCGAAGTTGTTTCTGTTAATACCATAGAAATGAAAATCGCAAGTGCTGTAATAGTTACGAGCGTGCTAGCACCGGTTAAACCGACTAGGCCATCTCCTATAGCCTTTGCAAGGCCTGTCTTAAACATTAAATCACCCATGGCGATACCGCCACCAAAGAGAAGGAGGGTTCCCCAGTCAATATTCAAAGCTTGTTTGACGGTAAGGGTGAATTCGCGTTTTTTCCAATTGGTTGGAAGAACAAATAGGAGACAGGCTGCTAGGATGGCTACAACGGACTCGGGAAAAACACTCGTATAGTGTAAATAATTAGGCCCTTTAGTACCTTCGATCACAGCGAGTATTCCTGGATAGATCCATAGGCATACAGCGACTAGGAAGGCGATTAAAGCATTTATTTGACCACGGGACCATTTTCCTAGTGCCTTCTTTTGTTCCATAATGTAAGTAGTACTTGAAGAGGCATCTTTATTCGGGGGTGGATACATTTTCGTAATATAGATGTATAAGAAACCAAACATAACAAGCATAATCGGAATAGTAACGGCCATCCAGGAAACAAACGGAATCTTAACTTTGAGGATTTTCTCCATACTGGCCAAGGCAATTAAGTTCGGAGGGCTTCCGATAGGGGTACCAATTCCCCCAATGCTTGCTGTATATGCAACCATGAGCATCATGCCAGTACCAAATTGGCTTTTGCCCGCATTTTCTTTATTAAGGTTCATTAAGGCACCGAGTACTCCTAAGCCGATAGGATACATCATGGCAGCGGTTGCCGTATTGGAAAGCCACATTGAAAGGAAGGTGATGATTGATCCAAAGGCAAAGAGGATGCGGTAGGCATTCCCCTTAACAAAATCCAACGATAAAATGCTTACTGCGAATCGACGGTCTAAGCCTTGAACAGCCATTGCTTCAGCAAGAACAAATCCGCCCAAGAAAAGCATGATCGTGGGGTCAGAAAACGCAGCAAAAACCTCTTTCGCAGTGGTTACCCCGAGAATTACAGTCAAGATGGGACCCAAAAGGGCTGCGATTGGAATTGGAATGGCTTCAGTAATCCAGAGTGTAACGGTGAGAATAAAAACTGCGGCAAGGGTATGCGCCGCCGGACTGAGTGAAGGAATCGGCATGAGATAAAATAACAAAAAGAGTGCTGGAGCTAAGAAAAACCCTATAGTCTTTCTAGCTCTATCGAATTTCTCCTCTGCTTCCGAAATTGAAGATCCTGGCTTGAGATTTAATTCTGTTGACAAAATATCTCCTCCTCGATTTCTGATTTTCCCCTTTTCTGCTCTATTTTTTCATTAACGACTATTTCTACCCCCTTTATTACCAAATCTAAGAAAAGATTAATGTGATAGTTATTGTAACACTATTCAGCTAATTTGAAAATACTGATAATTATATAAATAATGAAAATATAGAATAAATATAAAAATACAAAATATTAATCACGTGGTAACGATTAACAAGATCAAAAAGCTGGTGTTAAAAGTTATAGATGACTATATAAGGAAGGAAACCCCGTTCGGGTCATTGGTGAATATATAACCTCAGAAAATGGAAGAACGCGGTTTAGTGTGATGTGAACTTCTTGAGCAATAGTTCGATTAACCTGAATAACCCTCCACTTCCTAGGCAAACCTAGTCTAGGAGGTGTTTTTTCATGCTCGTAATGAAAGTCTGCCAGGCGTGCGATCAATTACTGGGTGAGCTTGAGCTGGATGACTTGACCGCAGACCGACCTGAATCTATAATTAATGTCGTTGGGAATGTGGCGTATGCCCTTTGCCCAAACTGTATGAACGATTTGATAATAGTAAACGATAGTAGGCTGCATTAAGTTTGCAGCCTCATTCGACTGTCCCTAAGCTCGTAACCCCAGGCACAAACATTTTTACGAATTGTGCCTTATATAGATAAGGATTTAGCATTAAGTGGGGGTCCCTTTGCGGACGTTCATGTTTTCGTGCTGCCTGAAAGGATGATTTTTTGAACACGCTAAGCCATTATTTACGGCTAGGCTTCGATATCGAGGCGGTCGAAAAGGCGATTTCTAAAAGGGAATGGCCCCAAATGATTTACAATTTAGCAGGAAGCCAAAAGCCGGCATTTATCGCTCAACTTTTAGAGAAGGGGAGACCCGGTCTTATCCTTACCTACTCAGAAGAGCTTGCGCAAAAATGGGTGAATGACTTACGATCTTGGCTACCGAATCAGAGCATTCTTTACTTCCCAGCTACAGAGTGGATGCCCTATGAAGTTTTAGGAAAAAGCCGTGAGACGACGGCGGAGAGAATCCGAGTGCTTAGCCGTCTTGCGGAGGATAATCGCTGTATCGTTGTTGCTCCCATACTTGCGGTAGAACGTCGCATGTTTTCTTCTTCGCGCTGGCGGGAGTATACCTTTGAGCTCAGACAAGGGGAGTCTTATGAGCTCGTGGATATCGCGAAGAATCTCGTGACAGCAGGGTATGAACGACTTGATGTCGTCGAAGGGAAAGGGCAATTTGCGATTCGTGGCGGAATCCTTGATATATCTCCACTTGATGGGGACCCTCTTCGTATTGAGTTTTTTGATGATGAAGTGGACTCCATTCGTATCTTTGATTTAGAGTCACAGAAGTCTACCGGCTCTTTGCAAAGTGTGAAAATATCACCTGCTCTGGAATATGTGGTTCGGCCTGAGGAATTAGAGAAGCTACGGTGGGAGGTTCGCGCACAGGCGAGGAAGGTAGCAGGGCGGTTGAATCGAAGTGGGCGCTCAGAGGCTGCAGAACAGGTCATGAATAAGTCTCTACGCCTCGAAGAACGGTTAAGCATGGGGATTCTCGATGAGAACGTCCATACCTACCTGAGCCTCCTTCCTGAGTCTCTAGATTCCTTCTTTTCTCTGCTTGCCGAAGATTGTCACGTTATTTTGGACGAGCCCTTGCGGTTAAAGGAACAACTGGACTTCCAGCAAAAGGAGCGTCTAGAGGAGTATACACACGCTTTGGAGAAAGGGCAGGAGTTCGTAAGCCCCGAAGCTCAGTTCATTACCTATGAAGAGGTCATAAAGTTTGGAAACCCTCGTCCGTTTATTCTTCTCTCAAGTTTACCTCGCCAAATCCCTGGGGTAGCGCCCAAACAAATTTTTAACTTAATCGCTCGTCCTCTTACGGGATTCATGGGTAAAACAGGTGTTCTCGTGGAAGAGATTGAACACTGGCAAAACTCGGGTCATGTCGTCTCGCTTTTTGTTGGAGATGAGGAACATGCTGAACGGATGATTCAAGGGTTAAGAGATCGGGGAGCGGTAGCCAGAAAACGAAAGCTCGGGGACCCTGTTCAGGAGGGTGGAGTTTTTGTTTATGCCCATTCCTTAGATCAAGGGTTTGAGCTCCCGGTCAGTAAGCTTGTCCTCCTTAGTGAAGCTGAGATTTATAAACGTGAACGCAAGGCTCCGGTTAAACGTCCAAAGACCTCAGAGAAGAAGGTTCAGCGGTTACAGTTTGCGGACCTAAAGCCAGGTGATTTCGTCGTCCATGTCCATCATGGAATAGGTCAGTTCCTGGGAATTGAACGGATTTCCGTGGGAGGGATTGAGAAGGACTACTTTTCGGTAAAATACGCGGGGCAGGATAAACTTTACGTTCCCCTCGATCAATTAAACCTTTTACAAAAATATCTTGGAAGTGATGCCGAAACCCTTCCCAAGTTATATAAGCTTGGGGGCTCGGAATGGAAAAGGGTTAAGACCAAGGCCAAAGGCGCTATCAAGGAAATGGCGATAGATCTCGTAAAACTCTACGCACAGCGTGAGGCAATGAAAGGCTATGCGTTCTCTCCAGATAATGTCTGGCAGCAAGAGTTTGAAGAGAAATTCCCCTATCAGGAGACACCTGACCAGCTGCAGAGCATTACGGAAGTTAAACAAGACATGATGAAGATGCGCCCCATGGATCGGCTATTGTGTGGGGACGTTGGGTATGGGAAGACAGAGGTGGCGCTGCGTGCGGCCTTTAAGGCAGTCATGGATAGCAAGCAAGTCGCTGTTTTAGTTCCGACGACGATCCTTGCCCAGCAGCATTTCAATACTTTCCGCGAGCGCTTCATGGGATATCCGATAACCATTGAGATGTTGAGCCGCTTTCGGTCAGCGAAAGAGCAGAAGGCGGTCCTTCAGGGATTGAAGGAGGGTTCCGTGGATGTCGTCGTCGGTACGCATAAGCTTGTCTCGGAAGCGGTGAAGTTTAAGGAGCTAGGGCTCTTAGTCATCGATGAGGAACAGCGCTTTGGGGTTGCCCATAAAGAGAAGCTTAAAACCCTTAAGGCAAATGTCGATGTCTTGACGCTTTCAGCAACTCCGATTCCTAGAACCCTTCACATGTCCCTCGTTGGAGTTCGAGATATGAGTATTATTGAGACTCCGCCAGAGGATCGCTTTCCCGTCCAAACGTATGTCGCCGAGTTTCGTCCTGATGTTACTCGGGAGGCGATTCGGCGGGAAATCCAAAGGGGAGGTCAGGTATTTTTCGTTCATAACCGAGTTGAGGATATGGATCAGGTTGTCCATTTCTTAAGTCAGCTTGTCCCAGAGGCCCGGTACGGGATTGCCCACGGGCAGATGGGTGAGAGAGAATTGGAGAAAGAGATGCTCACTTTCCTGGAACATGAAAGTGATGTCCTCGTATGTACGACAATTATCGAGACTGGGCTGGATATGCCGAATGTAAATACGTTGATTATCGACGAAGCAGATCGGCTAGGGCTTGGGCAACTTTATCAATTGCGGGGTCGTGTGGGGCGTTCCAATCGGAAAGCCTATGCTTATTTCCTGTATAAACCGCAGAAGGTTCTCACTGAGGTTGCAGAAAAGCGCTTAGCAGCGATACGGGAATTTACAGAGTTTGGTTCGGGACTTAGGATTGCGATGAGGGATTTGGAGATTCGCGGTGCAGGGAATTTGATTGGAGCACAACAGCATGGGCATTTAGCTTCCTTAGGCTTTGAACTCTATAGCCAAATGCTCAAGGAAGCAGTGCAGGAGCTCAAGGGGGAAAAGGTCGAGGAAAAAATCGAGACGAGTATCGAGGTTCAAGTCGATGCCTTTCTGCCGGATCAATATATTGGAGAACGCCAGTTGAAGGCTTCCCTCTATCAACGGATGATCATGATTGAGAATGAAGAGGAATTGAGCGAAATGCTCGATGAACTCATCGACCGCTTCGGAACTCCTCCGCGAGAGGTGGAAAACCTGCTTAAGATCATTCGCATTAAATGGCTCGCGGCTGTACTCAAGATAGAGCAGATTCAACAAGTCAAGCAACAGGTCGTGTTACGGTTTGCTAATGATCCAGGATTATCAGGTGAGATGCTCATGAGTGTCGCCTCAGCATCCCCGTTCCCAGTGGCTTTTGGAACTACAGGAACTGGAAATTTGGAGATAAAGGTTCGCCTCCGATCTGTTGTTCAAGAAGAAATTTTAGAAGCGATTCATCGGGCATTAATGGTATTTAATGGTATTGCCTCAGGGACAACACCCTGATATAATGGCATTTGATGGATATGAAAGGGTGTGACAGGATGAAGATATTCCGGAAGGGATTAGTTGCCGGAATCTTAGTGCTTAGTTTAGGTTTAGCGGGATGTTCCTCCCTGGGTGGGGAGAAATGGGTTGCCAAAGTGAATGGGCAAGCTATTACTGAGGCTGACTTCAATAGCCGTTTTGCTAATGTTCAGAAGACCTACGAAGATCAGGGGATGAAGTTTGATACCGATGAAGGGAAACAGGCTCTCGCACAGGTTAAGAGTCAAGTCTTGGAAGGCATGATTGCTTCTAAGCTCGTCACGCAAGAAGCTAAAAATCTTAATCTTAATTTAGATGATCCTAAAATTAAGGAACAAGAAGACCAAATTAAGAAGATGGTTGGGGATGACGCCCAATATCAAGAATGGCTGAAACAACAGGCGATGACTGAAGAAGAGGTAAGGAATTACTTTGCTTTATCGGCAAAAGTATCTGAAGGTGTAACAGTATCAGATGAGCAAGTAAAGGCCTTCTTCGATAGTCATCAGGAACAGTATGGAGGGCAACCCGAACAGGTAAAAGCGAGTCATATCCTGGTCGCGACAGAACCTGAAGCGACAGATATTATCGCACAGTTACAAAAAGGAGCGGACTTCGCGCAACTAGCTAAGGATAAATCCACGGATACAGGGTCTAAAGATTCGGGTGGAGATCTAGGGTATTTTTCCAAGGGTCAGATGGTGCCAGAATTTGAAAAGGCTGCCTTCTCACAAACAGTTGGAACGTATACTACTACTCCTGTCAAGTCGGAGTTTGGGTATCATATCATAAAGGTTGTAGATCATAAACAGGGAACCCAGGCTGACTTTACTAAGGTGAAGGATCAAGTGAGTAAGGATGCTTTAGCTGATGCCAAGGCGCAGAAGTTTGAGACGTATTATTCAGACTTACGCACGAAAGCCGAACCTAAGATTGAATATGCTAAAGAATATAAACCAGTGGCTCAGCCGGCCACTCAGCCTGCGGGCTAATAAGGATATACGTAAGGGGGATTTACCAAAAGGTAGGTCTCTTTTTTTCTTTACTTTTATATCTTTGGAAAAAAATGAATAATAGAGATTCGCCAGATATATACTATCTATGAAGTTAAAGACAACGCAAAATTTTCCACAGGCAGGATGTCCAATTGTCAGGATAACCCTTAGATTGTGGTCTTGCCGTGTCTGTAACGGCCGCTAAAAGCCAAGTGGCTCGTAAACGACTTTAAGGAGGGAAGAGCGTCCATGAAAGCAACAGGCATCGTTAGAAGAATTGATGATCTCGGTCGTGTTGTTATCCCCAAGGAAATTCGTCGGACACTTCGTATACGTGAGGGAGATCCTTTGGAGATTTTTGTTGACCGAGAAGGAGAAGTGATTCTGAAGAAGTATTCACCGATTGGCGAACTCGGTGATTTTGCCAAAGAGTATGCGGATTCCCTCTATGAGGCAACAGGTCATATCGCATGTATTGCCGATAGAGATGTTATCATCGCCGTTTCAGGGGCATCGAAGAAGGAATATATAAACAAGCCGATTTGGGCACATATAGAACAGGCTATGGCCGATCGTAAGACAGTGCAACTTAAAGCTGGAGAAGCAGGTATAAAGACGGAGGATGATGACGAGCAAGGGAAATTAACCAATCAAGTCATTGCTCCGATTATAGCAGAGGGTGACCCCATCGGGGCGGTTATCTTAATGTCCAAGGACCCCAATATTAAAATGGGCGATTTGGAAATAAAATTAGTAGAGACGGCTGCGGGATTCCTAGCAAAACAAATGGAACAGTAATCTCAAGGGAATAAGCCCTTGAGTTAAGATTAAAGCGGCACTGCCGCTTTAATTTTTTTTTTAAATTGAGTTATGATACAATAGCCCCCAGGAGGGATGTCGGTGAAAAGTATTTTATACGTCTTAGGCTTGGGGCCAGCAGGTCTTCAGTCCATGACGCTTGGAGATTATCAGCTCATTAAGAAGGCTAATCGAATCTTCTTTCGCACAAGCAATCACCCCTGTGCAGAGGAGCTGCTTAAAGAGGGAATTCAAGCGGAATCCTTCGATGCGCTCTATGATCAGGAAAGTTCGTTTGAGGCCGTTTATGAAGGGATTGTTACCCGGCTAGAACAAGAATTAGAAAAGTGCCCTGAGGTTGTATATGCTGTTCCGGGACATCCGTCGGTAGCGGAGAAAAGTGTTCAGCTCCTTGTGGATAAGCTTTCATCGCGATTTAACGTCGAGATTCGTCCGGCTTTAAGCTTCTTAGATCCACTTTTTTCAGCAATTCCTTTTGATCCGGTGGAGGGATTTTTGCTTCGAAATTATGATGCACTGAAGGGAAGTGGAATCACGGGCCAGGAGTGGCTGATTATTCCACAGGTCTATGATTCTTTTATTGCATCAGAGGTCAAATTGGATCTCATGGAGGTCTATCCTGATGAAGCATTGGTCTATGTGGTTCAAGCCTTAGGTACCGTGCAGCAAAAGGTTCTCAGAAGTCTGCTTTATGAGCTTGACCATCAGGAATTTGACCACTTAACGACGGTCATTATTCCTCCTCATTCCGAAGTAATTTCAATCAATAAACTCCTGGGTATTATGAAAAAGCTCCGAAGTCCTGAGGGCTGCCCTTGGGATCAAGAACAGACTCATGATTCTCTTAAGCCCTCTTTGGTTGAGGAAAGTTATGAAGTCTTGGAAGCGATAGAAGCAAGGGATATGTATAATTTAGCAGAAGAGTTGGGAGACTTATTATTACAAGTAGTTTTCCACACTCAGCTTGCACAGGAATCAGGAAACTTCGAGTTCCATGATGTGTTGAGAGGAATTATTCATAAGTTAATTCGTCGCCATCCGCATGTGTTTGGGGATGTCCAGGTGAATGACTCTGCCGAGGTGGTTAAGAACTGGGATCAGATTAAAAAGGAAGAAAAAGGGGAGCAAGAACAGAAGACTATCTTGTTTGAGTTCCCACGGGGGCTGCCTGCCTTAATGCTGGCAGTGAAAACTCAGAAAAAAGTCGGCAAGGTTGGCTTTGATTGGCCGGATCTTCAAGGCCCTTTTGCGAAGGTCTATGAGGAATTGAAGGAATTAGAAGAGGCCATTGCCGAGGGAAAAGGGATCCAGGAAGAATTCGGGGATACTCTTTTTGCCTTAGTCAATCTCTCTCGATTCTTAAAATTAGATCCTGAAGAGTCCTTACGGAAGACCGTTCTAAAGTTTCAGAAACGGTTTGTAAAGATGTCAGAACTTGCCCTACTTGAGGGGAAGAATCTAGAGAATTTATCGCTTGAGCAAATGGATGAGTTTTGGGAAATGGCAAAAATTATAGAAAAAAGTGGAGAGATTGGCGACAATCTATAAATAAAAGCAGGAGTTTGGTTATTTATCGCGAAATATAACGCGGAATACTTAATACATATTGGGAGGGAATCGTTTTGAACAAGGCCGATTTAGTCGCCGCTGTAGCTGAGAAAGCGGATGTATCAAAAAAGGACGCTGAGAAAGCGGTCAATGCAGTGTTTGCTTCAATCGAGGAGGCATTGGCAAAAAGTGAAAAGGTTCAACTTGTAGGTTTTGGTACCTTCGAAGTGAAAGACCGTGCTGAGCGTACCGGTAGAAATCCTCAAACCAAAGAAACCATTATTATTCCGGCTTCTAAGGTTCCAGGCTTTAAAGCAGGTAAGGCTTTAAAAGACGCTGTTCAACAATAAAGGGCAATTAAGAAGTGACTCAGGAATCAGGTTCTTTCGGACCTGATTTCTCTTTTGTTTATCGGCTTTGTGGACTCTATAAACTAAAGGTTGGGATTAACGATGCGGATTGATAAATATTTGAAGGTATCACGGCTAATTAAGCGAAGGACCGTCGCAAAGGATATTTGTGAGGGGGAAAAGATTCGGCTTAACGGTCGAATTGCTAAGCCTTCAGCCGATGTGAAGCCCGGGGATATCGTAACCTTGGAAATGGCTAAGCACCTCTTAGAGGTTCGAGTGGTTTCTACACCGAATAGTGTAAAAGCGAATGAGGCGCATTTGCTTTATGAGGTCCTACGGGATGAGAAGAGGAGTGCTCCGGAGGAGGAGCTATAGAAACAATATTTTAAGAGTGATGCAAGGGCCTTAATGGGCTCTTTTTTCTTTGCCTTTCTAGTGGTAAAAGTCTAAATCTCCCTTTATGAGAATATGGTTTAAGAAGAAAAGGAAGATAGGGGGCTGGCAGCATGGATAAAGGCAACGGAAAAATCCACCGACTAGCCATGGATAACCGGGAATTTCTTTCATTATCCGGTGTATCGAAGGTTCAGTCGTTCGACCCTAAAGAAATCTTGCTTGAAACAATTCTAGGGGTTTTGAGTATTAAGGGGGAGAAGTTGGCTATCAAGCATCTCGATCTTAAAGAGGGGCAGGTCGAGGTTGAGGGACAAATCGATGCCTTAATTTATCCACGGCATTCGGGTTCGCGACAGAATCTCTGGGGGAGAGTTTTTCGATAAACTCTGGGGAGTGAGAGGAGGGGGAGGGTATTACTGAGTTTCAAGCGCTAATATGGGTATTATTAGCCGGCGTCGCGGTCGGCTTTGTTTTCGACTTTTACCGTTCCCTAAGAAAATGGATGGGCTGGGGAAAATTCGCGACTGTCATCGGAGATATTCTCTTTTCGGTTGTCTCTTTGGCTCTTCTCTTTCGTTTCTTTTTACGAGCCAATGCGTTAGATTTACGATTCTATATCCTCTGGGGGAGTATCTTAGGCCTCTTCCTGTACACCCGAATTTTAAGCAGGGCAACCGTCTGGCTTTTTTTTAAGTTATACCGGTTGATTGAGTATTTAATCTGGTTAATCGTAGAGGGAATAAAGATTCCTATCAAAGGTGTAATTCTTTTAATGCGCCCTCCTTACGCTCTTTTGCGTTGGTTTAGTTTATTAGTTTTTCGAATACTTGAGGTTTTTTTAGGGGAACCTCTTTGGAAAGCTCGCAAAAAGGTACTAAGCCTTTGGGACCGTCTTTTCCCGCCTAGGACCAATGGGTAAATTTTCCTACAAAGGGTTGATTCTGGGGGAGTATCTTTGTATAATGAGGATGTCCACAGTTTGTAGGTAACTTGTACTCATTTTGTCCATAGTTTGTCCACAGCTTATCAACAGATTGTGCATAACTTTTGGGGCTGTGGATAAAGTGATTGTTAGCTTCAGATGGAGTTTGCCTTAGAGGAATACTCACTCCAGCTGAAGCTTAGAAGAACTTATCCAGGGACGTAGCAGCCGTTATCTCCAAATTATTGAAGATGAGAGTCCTACGGCTGGTAGTCATCGGGCAAAGGTGATAACGACAATTCCATGAGGCTAGGGTGTATGCAGTGCATTTAGAGATTCGGGGTCTTGAGAAGTTAAGCTTTAGGGAACGACAAGCGGTCGTCTTAAAGGAAAGTGGCAAGTCACAAGAGCAGATTGCGAAAAAGTTGCATCTCAGCCCCAGCTCAGTTGCAACCTTGCTTAATCGTGCCAAGGGAAAAGGTTATGAGATTGTCTGTATTATACCTGAGGCCGAATTTGGCTTGGGAGGGAATGAATTTGACGAAGAGGATCCAGATAGCTAAAAAGTCTCAGCCCAAAGTTCGGCGTCGTCGGGTTCGACTTCTCGTGCCTACCTTATTGGCGTTTTTCACATTTATATTAGTCAGCTCAGGCTGGCAGCTGTATCAACTACATAGTGAGGTCGCGCAAAACATCGCACGGCTTAATCAGAATAAGTTGAATTTGCTTGATGAAAAAAAGAATTTAGAAGATGAAATCGTTCAACTGAATACACCAAGCTATATCGAACAGTTGGCGCGTGAGCAATTAGGTTTAGTGCGTAAAGGCGAAATCCGTATCGCACCGAAAAAGCAGTAAAAATTTGTAAGGCGTGTAGAGGGTTGTTACCTTGACAGTCCTCTTCAAAGACAGATATAATAAAGAAAAATGTTATATCATCACAAGGAGGAGTTTGCTTCGTATGGCCATTGCGGTTGGCAGCATTGTTGAGGGTGTGGTGACGGGAATCACCAATTTTGGAGCTTTTATAGAGCTGCCTGATAAGATCACTGGGCTTGTGCACATCTCGGAAGTTGCGGATGCGTATGTGAAAGATGTCAGGGATTATTTAAAAGAACAAGATCGAGTAAAAGTCAAAGTGATTCATGTTGATGAAAAGGGGAAAATCGGGCTATCGATTAAGCAGGCTAATCCTCCTGTCAGAAGAGAACGGGAGCGTCGAGTTCCGACGGTTTCTTTTGAGGACAAATTGGCTAAGTTTATTAAAGATAGTGATGAGCGGCAACTTGAATTCCGTCGTGCTACAGAATCTAAGCGTGGAGGACGTGGCTCGGGCCGTTATTAATGGTTGCTGTTTATAGTCATAGATCTTCATTACCGCCGAAAGGCGGTTTTTTCTATATATCGGTTTTTTCTATGATATAGGATTGTTTAGTTTTTCATAATCTGAGGGTGCTGGATAGCGGAATAAATAATTTTTTAATCAGATCCGTCGTGAGGTGGAAGAGGAAGAAATTATTTGAAGGAAGTAGGATTTTAGGGCATGAGAAGGGAAAGGTAGGAATCGGAGCAAAAAAGTGGAATAGAGTCGAAAGATGTTAAGGATATCTGACTTCGGTAGACAAGCTTTGCTAAAGTCTTGAGTTATAATGTTTACATTAAATGGTAAGAGGTGACATTATGGCTGAATGGGCTACGTTGAAACCAAAGCACGGTCTGCGGAGAGAGAAGATTACGTTAGAAGGGCATCTTTGGCCTTTTATTCTTGGAGGGCTGATTGCCCGTGGAAGCATTTTGGGGTTGTACCCTTTTGCTATAGGATTTGGAGCAGCCTTAATGCTGAACGGACGCAAAGGAACCTTCATGGGACTATTGGGGGTAATCGTCGGTTTATCCTCCCTCATTTTGGTGGACTTACCTGCTGCCCTTCAAATGGTACTAACTTTAATTATGTTAAGTCTCTCCCTTCCGTATCTCCGTGGAAGAAAGCGGGAAGGGATATATCTAGGATTATTAACCGCTTTAATTACGGGGGTTGTCTCCTGCATTACGTTAAGCTTCGCCAAACCTGACATAACGTTGGTAATGGCAGCCGCACTTTTAAGTATCTTAAATGGGAGCTTAAGCATTATTTTCTGGTATGCGCTTCGACATCAAGAAGCGCTTTGGAGAGGGAACTTTACCCGAGAACAAGGGATAGCCTGGTTGCTCATTCTCATAGGAGTACTAAGCGGTTTGCAGGGGGTAAAAATTGGGCAAATTAATTTTGCTATAGTCATATTAAGTTTTTTTATTCTCTTTGTTGCTGAGCGTTTTGGTGCTGGGACAGCCGCTGGAGTTGGGGCAATGCTAGGGTTTCTCCCGCAACTCCAGGTTAATGCGCAGAATCTTATGGCCGCAGGAATATATGGACTTGCGGGCTTTGGGACTGGGGCCTTTCAGAAGTTAGGGAAGTTAGGTATAGGGATTGCTTTTACGGGAATAACGTTGATGTTCACTGTTTACCTACAGCCGGAAGCTGAATATTCTCAGCTCCTTTCCTCCGCAGTGGGTCTGCTATTGTTTCTCATTTTTCCGGGGACAACGCCCAAAACGGATTTCTTGAAAAATAAACCCATGCCTGAGGTAGAATCGACAGTGACAAAGGTTAAGACTGTCGCAGAGATTTTTGATCAGATTTCCTATAGTGCACAGGCTGCCGAAGCTGAGGTGTCGAAGTCTAAACCAGAAATACCTGAGTTAATGAATGTTCTTGTTGAGCGGGTATGTAAAAGTTGTCCTACAATTGATACCTGCTGGACCCGAGAATTCTATAAAACCTACCACTATTTATTTAATCTCTTTGAGTGCGTTGAACGAGAAGGAGAGGTAAAGCCACAGGATCTTCCGGCCGAATGGAAACGTCACTGTGGGAAAGTTAAAGAAATGCTTCTTGGGGTACAATTTATCATGGAGCATGAAAAGAGTGTGGAATCTTGGAAATCAAGACTTACCGCAAACCAGGAAGCTCTATCTCGCCAATTCCAAAGTGTGTCACAAGTTATGGGACACCTTGCCAAGGAGCTCAATACGAGGCATAATTTTGAACAGGTGAAGCCTACAAGCCTAGCTCGACGTAGAAAACAATTTCTCGATGTCGGAGTGACCTCCTTCACAAAAAGTGGAAACCCTATGAGTGGTGATAATTATGCTTCTTTAGCTTTTTCACCGACTCAGCACGCCTTTATTGTTAGCGATGGTATGGGTGTGGGGGAAGGTGCTGCCAAGCTAAGCTCTACAGCGCTAAATCTTCTTGAGCAATTGTTGAATACTGGCTTTGAACCGGAAGGCGCGATTCAGGCCCTTAACTCTATTTTAGTTCTAAGATCTCCTGAGGAAAGTTTCGTAACTTTAGATATGGGGATCTTGAATTTAGAATCCGATGAAATAAAGCTCATCAAAGTGGGTGCGTGCCCCTCTTATATCAAGGGACTGGAGAAGGTCCGTGTGTTTGAGTCCTCTAGTCTGCCTGTGGGGATATTGAACCACATCGAGGTTTCTATGATTGAGGAGAAGCTGCTACCTGACGAATACTTTGTGCTCGTCACCGATGGGATCCAGGACATACTAAAAGATGGTACGGACTGGCTTAAGGATTTCTTAGGTGGACAACAACACGGGACTTCTCAGGAACTCGCGGATGGGATCGTTCGTGAGGCAAAAAGAATGACTTCTAATGAGATGTTTGATGATGGAGTCGTTATGGTTGTTAAGAAGAATGTATTGGAATAGATACATGTCAGGGAGGAAGTCAAACCTTGTACGAGAAGTTGAAGCAGCAAATTTTACCACAGCTTATTCCGCCTCATTCGCGTATTCTGGTCGCTGTTTCTGGAGGTCCTGATTCGGTTGCACTTGGCCATATTTTATGGCGCTATATTAATGAGGCCAAGGATAGGGAGCTTTCCTTGGTGATGACCCATGTGCATCATGGTGTTCGCAAGGAATCGGATGAAGAAGAGAAAATGGTTGTGAAATTGGCGAGAGATTGGGGAATCTCTTGCCTTGTTCATCGTTTTGATGCTCATTCTTATGCTAAGTCAACGGGTCAATCGTTTGAAACCGCAGCTAGGGAGTGGAGATACGCTCGCTGGAAAGAAGATATGGAAAAGGAAGAGTGTACTTTCCTTGCTACAGCTCATCATTTGGGAGATCAGGCTGAAACGATATTATATCGCTTGCTTCGGGGAAGTGGAACAGCGGGATTAGCTGGAATATATCCCAGCAAGGAAAGGGTCATTCGTCCCCTTCTTAGCGTGGGCAAAGAAGAAATTCTTGAATATTGCCAGAAGGAACAGTTGCCTTTTGCCATCGATAGTTCCAATGCAGACCCTATATATACGAGGAATAAAATACGCTTACAGCTCATACCTGAGCTTGAGCGGGATTATAATCCTCGGGTTAAGGAAGCTCTCGGTCGGATGGCTGAGCTTTTACGTTGGGATGAGGAATACTTGAATGAAGATGCCGAGAGAGCTTGGGGAAGATATACGTTAGAGGGTTCTCCAGGCGAGCTTGGCCTAAGACATGAAGTTTTCCAAGTACCGAAGGCGATTCAATCTCGACTTATCCGGAAGGCTGTGAGTCAAATTTCTGGGGATCCTCGAGGAATAGGGTATACCTATGTTGGGCAGATTATGGATTCAGAGGGTCAAGTGGGCTGGAGTCAGGATTTGCCCGGAATGAAGGTACATATCGATTACGAGGGTATTTGGTTCAAGAGACAAGGGAAAATAGGAAAGAATCATTGCTCACCTTTGCCACAAAGCGTGATTTTCGGAGAATGGATTCAGTGGGAAGATACCAAGGGTCAGAAATGGAAGGTCGGACTCTTTGAGAACGAGCCGAGAGAGAATCTTGACCTATGTAAATCACTATATGGGAAAGTAAAATTTGAAAAAGTTTACTTCGACAGAAGGGAGCTTGAACAGAACAAGGGCCTTCTGAGATGGCGGGAGCGCCAACCCAAGGATTGCATACGAGTAAGCGGGTTAGGGCATAAGACCTTAAAAAAGATTTTCCAAGAAGCCAAGATTGGGGAAGAAGCTAGGAAGGGAATTCCTCTACTCGCCTGTGGAGAAGATATTATTTGGATTCCCGGAGTAAGAGTGGGAGATTGTTATCGAGCACACTCTGAGGAAAAAGTCTTAGGACTGCTGTTACAAGCGCTTTAGAACTCTCAAGTAAGGCGAGAATTCGGGGTCGAAAGAAGACGGAAGATTCGTTGTAAAAGGGGCTTAACCGTGGTACAATATGTAATATTGCCTCGTAAACTGAGGCGGTTTTTCCAGTAGAGGGGAGGACCAGAGTTTTGAAGTTTTTCAAAAACGCTGCGATTTATTTGCTAATTATCCTACTTGCAATCATGCTCATTCGATGGGCCAATCCGCCCGTGAATCAGGCCAAGGACATGGATTATACCACGTTCTATAAAGCGGTGGTTGAGGATAGGGTACAGGAGGTTGTAACAACAACCGAACAGGATGTAAATAGTTATGAAGTCATTACGAAAGATGGTCAAAAGCATACTGTAATTGGACCTTCTAGTGACAATGGGCTCACACAGGAAATGAACAAGCATGGTGTATCCAACCGATGGAATCCACCGACAACGAGTCCCTGGTGGGCTAGCTTGCTTACGACAATGTTACCCATTCTATTAATCGCCGGCTTGTTCTTTTTCATGATGCAACAGACCCAAGGCGGTGGAAACCGGGTCATGCAATTTGGAAAAAGCCGCGCACGCCTTGTCGGTGATGAGAAGAAAAAGATAACGTTTGAAGATGTTGCCGGGGCCGATGAGGTAAAGGAAGAACTACAAGAAGTAGTAGAATTCTTGAAGTTCCCCAAAAAGTTTAATGAGCTTGGAGCGAAAATCCCCAAAGGGGTTCTGCTTTTTGGCCCTCCAGGGACAGGAAAAACCCTCCTAGCCCGTGCTGTGGCGGGTGAGGCTGGAGTTCCTTTCTTCAGCATTAGTGGATCTGATTTCGTGGAGATGTTTGTAGGGGTAGGTGCTTCTAGGGTTCGGGACTTATTCGAACAAGCAAAAAAGAGTGCTCCCTGTATTGTCTTTATCGATGAGATTGATGCTGTAGGACGTCAGAGGGGTGCCGGAGTTGGCGGCGGACATGATGAGCGGGAACAAACCCTAAACCAGCTTCTTGTTGAGATGGATGGCTTTAACGGGAATGAAGGAATCATCATCATTGCAGCAACTAACCGTCCCGACATTCTCGATCCTGCACTGCTAAGGCCAGGGCGCTTTGATCGACAGGTCGTTGTAGATGTACCCGATGTCAGAGGGCGCGAAGAGATTTTAAAGGTTCATGTTAAAGGGAAACCCATAGACCCTGAGGTGGAATTGAGCGTTCTAGCACGTCGGACACCTGGATTTACGGGTGCAGACTTGGCGAATTTAGTGAATGAAGCTGCCTTGCTTTCCGCACGTCGTAATGAGAAGGAAATCCACATGAATGCTTTAGAAGATTCGGTGGAGCGAGTCATCGCTGGACCGGAGAAAAAGAGCCGGGTTATCAGCGAGTACGAGAAGAAGCTAGTTTCCTATCATGAGGCAGGTCATGCTTTGGTAGGGGAACTGCTTACCCATACAGATCCGCTGCACAAAGTCTCCATCATTCCTCGGGGACGAGCAGGAGGGTATACCCTTCTCCTTCCTAAGGAAGACAGAAACTACATGACAAAATCCCAATTACTTGATCAAGTCACAATGCTTTTAGGTGGACGGGTCGCCGAGGCACTTGTCCTTCATGAGATTAGTACTGGGGCATCAAACGACCTTGAGCGTGCGACAGGACTCGTACGTAAGATGATTACAGAACTTGGTATGTCTGAAGAACTTGGGCCACTAACTTTCGGGCAAAAAGAAGGTCAAGTCTTCCTTGGACGGGATATTGCCCGGGATCGCAATTACAGTGAAGCGGTAGCTTATGCCATTGACAAAGAGGCACGCCGAATCATTGATGATTGTTACCATAAGGCACAGACTCTTCTCAAGGAGAATATGCATAAGCTTGAAGCCATCGCCCAAGCTTTGATGGTAAAAGAGACACTCGAAGCGAAAGAGTTCGCTAATCTTATGGCTAAGTTCGACCAACCTGAAACCACACAAGTCTCAGAGGGCTCTGTTGGTCTAGAAGCCAAAGAAACTGTAGAGACTCCAAATACAGGCCTGGAAAACTCCGACGCCCTAGCGTCAACTCAGGAGAGAGTTGCGGATGAGGGACAAAATCCGGAAAACACTGAGGGATTGAGCGGAGCAAACTGGGAAAACGAAAAGAATAAGATTGATTAGGGAGGACGTAGGAGTGGAAAGAACCTTTATCATGCTCAAGCCTGACGCAATACAGCGAGGGCTAGTAGGGCAAGTCATTGCAAGATTTGAAGCTAAGGGCTGCAAACTCGTCGGAATGAAACTTATGAGTGTCGACCAAGCTTTAGCTGAGGAGCATTACGCTGAACATAAAGGGAAGAGTTTTTTCGAACCTACGGTCAGTTATATAAAGTCTTCTCCTGTAGTAGCAATGGTTTGGGAAGGGAAAAATGTCGTCGCGATTGCCCGTGAACTTATGGGCTCGACAAATCCAGCCAGTGCTAATCCAGGCACAATCCGTGGTGCCTTCGGTATGGATATCAGCCGTAACGTAATTCATGGTTCTGATTCCGTAGCTAGTGCGGAACGTGAGATTTCACTTTACTTTAAACCAGAAGAAATATGTGAATATCGTAAAGCAGGCGAAGAGTGGCTTAGCGAGTAAGCTAAAGTGGATAGATTGCTTATAATAAAGAGGACACCGTCTTGCGGTGTCCTCTTTTCCCAAAGTGCAAGTTAGACTTTTAACCACGAATAAGGGGTGTAATAAATTATGTCATGGCCGAAAGGTGGTAAGCTCCTCGTTACGGGGGCTGCTTTGGCACTCGGTATCATGTTTATGACGTTGCTCAGGGCAGGCGGTGTCCAAGGGAGTACCAATGCAAGGGCTGATACTTCCCTTCCCTCCCTAGTTCAAACGGGGCAAGAGAATCTAATGCTCAAGAATGATAATGCAAAGCTACGGGAGGAGCTCGTCAAATATCAGGAAGGACAGAACGCCTCTAACGTGGTCTTAGATCAACTTACTTCAGCCCAACTTAATGCTGGGTTGACTAAGGTTACTGGTCCTGGAATCCGAATTACTCTAGATGATTCAGGGGCTAAAGAGAGAAAGGACGATCCCTCCTATTATCTTATTCATGAAGAGTATATTCGCCAATTGGTTAACTGGCTTTGGAATGGTGGAGCACAAGCAATCTCTGTCAATGGGCAGAGGATCATGAGCAGTACAGAGGTCTTTTGCAGTGGGGCGTATATCCAGATTAACCAGACGCGTCAAATGCCACCCTATGTCATAGAAGCTGTGGGTGATGTGAATCATCTTCAATCCGCTTTGAAGTTTTACTTTTGGGAGCTATTGGGTGAATACCAACAGCAGTATGGGATCACTCGTAAACTAGAAACACCGCCAGAACCGCTTGTGATTCCTGCCGGGCAAGCACAGAACTTTCGCTATGCTGAGCCCATAAAGGGGGCAAAGTAATGAGGAAGCATACTCTGGCTATTCCTGTAACTTTTGTGGCAATTGCTATGGGATTTCTTATTACCTTACAGATACAAACCCATAAGAATGTCGCTGAGCTGGAGCAGCTTCAGCAACAAAGAACGGGATCGGTAAAGAACCTATTAGTGGATGCTCAGGCCGAAAGTAAACGATTGCAGGAAGAAAATAAATTATTAATAGAGGAATTAGATGAGGCACGAAAGCTTGGCGGGACCAGTCCCCAGCTACTCGCTGAACTGGATCGGTATCGTATGATGGAAGGTACCGTGGAGGTCCAAGGACCGGGAATTTTGATTACAATTGATGATCGTCAGCAAGAGCATAAGATTGTCTTTCCCCTTACCCCGGACGACTTGCTAAAGATTACAAATACTCTGAAGTTTGCTGGGGCAGAAGCGATAAGTATCAACGGCCAGAGAATTGTTGCCTCGACAGCGATCGTACTGAGTGGTAGCTCTACAAAGCTAGTAAATCAAGTGCCCATTACCCGGGGAGAAGGGGTACCCTATGAAATCCTAGCTATTGGGAATCAGGATCAACTGTTGGATTATTTTACGAAGTTAGAAGCTACGACTCTTAAACAATCGGGAGATTCGGTCAGTGTCGTTCGGAAAACAGTACAGATTCCTTCGTATAAAGGAAGCTCACCCGTTAAAAAACCGACCTAAGCATTCAATTCTCAGAGTTTGTCTTCAAGGTTTGAAGCTGAATATTAAGGTAGGGTGGACACTGTAAAGGGTAAAAACCTGGTGCTCCACCTCTTTTTAATACTTAATTGTGATAATGGGAACTAATATAGACAATATATTATTCAAATCTTCAAAATATTTATTTAAAGACAGAAGGGAATCAAGGAGATTTCGCGAAATAAATATGTAAGTAATACCTGGGTAAAGAAGCAGAATGTATAAAGAGGAGTGGAAAAATGAAAACCGATATCGAAATTGCACAAGAGGCTCGGATGAAACCCATTATGGATGTGGCGCAATCCCTGGATTTATTGGACGACGAGATTGAACTTTACGGGAAGTATAAGGCTAAGATTAATCTAAGTACTTGGGATCGACTTAAGGATCGACCGAATGGAAAGCTCATTCTGGTGACAGCCATTAACCCTACCCCAGCAGGTGAGGGAAAAACGACGACAACAGTTGGTTTAGGACAAGCGATGGTCAAGATGGGTAAGAAAGCAATGATTGCCTTGCGTGAACCCTCGCTTGGACCATGCTTTGGAATTAAAGGGGGAGCAGCTGGGGGCGGGTATGCTCAGGTTGTACCTATGGAAGATATCAATCTCCACTTCACTGGAGATTTCCATGCAATTACCACGACCCACAATTTACTCGCAGCCCTTCTAGATAATCATATCCAGCAGGGAAACCTTTTGAATATTGATCCTCGCCAAGTTGTGTTCCGTCGGGTTATGGATATGAATGACCGGGCGTTACGTAAAATTATTATCGGCTTAGGTGGACGAACCGAAGGTGTGCCGCGCGAGAATGGCTTTGACATTACCGTTGCTTCAGAAATCATGGCAATCCTCTGCTTATCGAATGATTTGATGGACCTTAAAGAGCGCTTTGGGCGGATTGTCGTGGCTTATACCTATGAGGGCAAGGCTATTACCGCTCATGACCTTGAGGCTGAGGGTGCAATGGCACTTCTCATGAAGGATGCAATTAAACCAAATTTAGTTCAAACCTTAGAAAATACGCCCGTCTTTATCCATGGCGGACCGTTCGCAAATATTGCTCATGGTTGTAACAGTGTTGTAGCCACGAAGCTTGCTATGAAGCTCGCTGATTATGTCGTTACTGAAGCGGGTTTTGGTGCTGACCTCGGGGCAGAAAAGTTCTATGATTTGAAGTGCCGCTTTGCTAACTTGAAACCTGCTGCCACAGTCATTGTTGCCACGGTTCGAGCTCTTAAGATGAATGGCGGGGTTGCTAAGGAGAATTTAGGACCAGAGAATCTCGAAGCCTTAGCTCGTGGAATTGTTAACCTAGAGAAGCACATTGAAAACATTGGGAAGTTTGGTGTACCTGCAGTTGTGGCAATCAACCGCTTCCCGACGGATACCGACGCTGAATTAGAGTTTATTGCTCAGCGTTGTCGTGAACTCGGCGCAGAATTTGCTTTATCTGAGGTCTTCACAAAAGGTGGAGAGGGTGGTATCGAACTCGCTAAGGCTGTACTTGATATCGTCGATAACAAAGAGTCTAACTTCAAGGTTCTTTATGAATTAGAATTGCCCATTGAACAAAAGATTGAAAAGATTGCTCAGGAGATCTATGGTGCAGATGGTGTAAACTTCACGAAAGAGGCACAAACATCGATTAAGAAATACACCGAATTAGGTTATGGTGATTTGCCTGTTTGCATGGCGAAGACGCAGTACTCTTTAACGGATGACCAGAATGTGCTAGGACGTCCTACAGGCTTTAAGATTACGGTTCGGGAAGTAAGACTTTCTGCAGGAGCTGGCTTCCTCGTTGCGATTACTGGTGCGATTATGACGATGCCCGGTCTGCCTAAACGCCCAGCTGCGTTGAGAATGGACATCGATGCTAACGGAAAGATTACTGGATTATTCTAAAAAAAACTAAAGCTGACGACGAGTCATTAAGGATTGGCCCCAGAAGAATTTTTTCTGGGGCTAATCTCATGTGTAATTGCTAGTTTCCTTTAACTCTGGAAAATATCACGGTATAATGGGACGAAGGAGGAGAGGAAATGAAATGATTCCCTTACCTAGAGTGAATAGAATTCTTCAGTATGCCTTATATATAGAATATAGTACGAAAAATAAAATCGCCGAGGCTCAGCGGATTTTTTGCCGACATGGTTCTGATCACGGCTTGAGTGTTGCGAGGATAGCGTATATTTTTCTCCTGGAAAGTAAAGAGATATCCCTAAGTAAAGAGGTTATCTACGCAGCCGGGATTCTACATGATATCGGACGCTGGTTAGAGTATGAGACCCAAGAGAATCATGCCCTAGTAGGTGCTCGTTTGGCTGCACCCATTCTTTACGATTGTGGGTTTTCGGAAGAGGAAGTAGGGATTATCACACAAGGGATTTATGAACATCGTTTAAAGCCCTCAGAGGCAGAAAGTGTTCTTGGACAAGCGTTAGCGCTGGCGGATGATTGGGCGAGAGATTGTAAAAACTGTGAAAGTAAAGCTTCCTGTTACAAATATACAAAAGCTATGGAGCAAATCATGATTTAAGATTAGCGATATTTCATACTAGGGAGGATGGAAGATGAAGGACTATTTCATTCGTTGGATTAAGCTAGATAATGAACAAGAGGCCAAAAAGGCAATGCAGCAAATCGGGTCAGATCCAGGGGGCATCGCTCAAATGGCAGGGAAACCCCTGGGACGTGCTCTGAAAATCGAGAATATTCCTCTTCCTATGGCCCATATCCTTAAGCAGGAGATGCTCTCCGTAGGCGGGGATGCTTCTGTTCACCGGAATGTAATCGTCCATAAAATCGAGGCCACAGATATTCTTTTGGTCGGGACGAATCGCCAACTTCGGCAATTAGCACAGAAGATTTTAGCCCAACCTTTCGGACTGAAGGAACTGGGGCGAAATCTTAAAGGTGTTCTTGAAGCGTTGGAACCTCCCAAGCCACGTGTCCTGTCCTGTCGAGGCAAAGAGCTTCCACTGGGAGAAAGGACTTTGGTGATGGGGATTCTTAACATCACACCAGATTCCTTCTCAGACGGCGGGAAATTTTTCAATTTGGATAGGGCATTAAAACAAGCAGAGCAACTTGTTGAGCAAGGCGCAGATATCCTGGATATCGGGGCAGAGTCCACACGCCTAAATCATGAGGTCGTCAATGCAGAAGAGGAGTGGAATCGTCTCGAACCTGTGTTGAAAGCACTGGTGGCACGTATTCCAATCCCCATCTCTGTCGATACCTATAAGGCAGAGGTTGCTGAAAAGGCCCTTGAAGTGGGAGTACATATTATTAATGATATTTGGGGACTCCAAAAGGATTTAGATATGGCTCGTGTGGTCGGGAAGTATCAGGCTCCAGTCATTGTGATGCATAACCAGCAAGGGACTAACTATCACCACCTCATGGGAGATGTACTAGCCTTTTTAAGGAAGAGCATTCATCTGGCTGAAGAGCAGGGCTTGAGCGGGGATCAGATTATTGTAGATCCAGGGATTGGGTTAGGATTCGGTAAGACTCCAGATCAGGATTTGGAAATCGTCAGCCGTTTAGACGAACTCAAGGGCTTAGGACATCCAATTTTACTGGGGACCTCTCGTAAATCGATGATAGGGAGTGTGCTTGATCTCCCTGTCGATCAGCGCCTTGAAGGAACGATTGCAACAAGTGTTATCGGAGTCGCTTCTGGAGTTGATATCATACGCGTTCATGATGTACAAGCCAATCGTAGAGCCATACAGATGGCGGATGCAATCTATCGAAAACAGAGGGGAGAGAACTTCCATGGGGCGTGATCGAATCTGTTTAAGAGGATTAGAATTTTTTGCTTATCACGGTGCGATGCCGGAGGAAGAGACCCTAGGACAGAAGTTTTTAATTGATGTGGACTTGTTTAAGGATTTGCGGCAAGCTGGGGAATCGGACCAGGTGGAAGATACCATTAATTATGCTGAAGTATACCAAGGGATAAGGTCCGTGGTAATTGAGGAAAGGTATCATCTCATCGAGAAGCTAGCTGAGCGAATTGCTGATAAAGTAATTAGGGAGTTCCCTTGTGAAGCCATACGAGTTGAGGTTCATAAGCCACAAGCTCCTATCCCAGGGATATTTAAAGATGTCTCAGTAGAAATCTTTCGGGAGCGAAGAGGATGAGAGCGTACATAAGTTTGGGAAGCAATATGGGAGATAGAGGTTTTCATCTGGAGGAAAGCTGCCGAAGGTTAGCGATGCTTCCAGATATTCAGGTCCTTAAGAAATCTGGGATTTACGAGACAAAACCTTGGGGGCTAACCGATCAACCCGATTTTTGGAATCAAGTGCTTGAGATTGAAACGAGTTTATCCCCCCTTAGCCTGTTGGACGCCTGTCAGGACATTGAAAACTCCTTAGGACGAGTTCGAATCATTCGTTGGGGCCCGCGTACCATTGACATTGACCTCCTAAGTTATGATAATAAGGAGTGGAAGGATGAGCGACTCATTCTCCCGCATCCTCGCATGGAGCTGCGAGAATTTGTACTCGCTCCTTTACGGGAAATTGCTCCAGACTATATTCTTCAATCCGGCCAATCCGTATTACAGGTTCGAGGAGAAGGAGAGGTCTCACGCATTGAATCCTAGGAAATAACAGACAATATCAGATAAGAGTTGTACTGTGGAGGGTTCAAAAGTAGACCTAGCGAACGTTCTTGCTTTTTGTTTAATTTCACTCTTTGTTTATACGTCTTTGTTCCGTAGGGAAACGGTCTTGACCGTTCCGCCGCGGTATCCTCCCAATTTTAAGATTCGGAACGGTCTTGACCGTTCCTAAGCCGCTTGGATCATGTTCGACCGAGACGGTGAAGGAAACTAGAGAGTAGGGCACCTTCACGTTTGTGGGGTGCCTTTTTGCATTGATGGAGGGGTATTATGAATTTCGGGATTATCGGAGCCGGAATCGTGGGGACTGCTATCGCAATTCGGCTAGAACAAGCAGGCCATCGCTTGGTAGGGGTACATACACGAAGTAAAAGCTCCTATGACCGCTTCAGCCAATATCTTCATTGGGAAAAACGTTCGATTGAGGAGTGGGTTTTCGAGGCAGAGGTTCTATTTATTACTACCCAGGATGGAATGCTTCGCTTAGCAGCCGAAGAACTGTCAAGGCGGATGCTATTTCGGCCAGGTCAAATATGGATTCATTGCTCCGGTTCTATGAGTTCCCGTGCTTTGCAAGTGGATCAGAGTTTACCAATCAAGTACTTATCACTTCATCCTCTTCAAGCTTTTGCAGGGATTGAACAAGCAGTGGAGTTGCTAAACGGGACACACTTCGGGATTGAGGGGGACGCTGAGGAGGTTGGGACAGAAATAGTCGGTCAACTCGGAGGGATTCCCCATCGGCTGGATCCGGAGAAAAAGACGCTTTATCATGCGGGGGCCGTCATCGCCTCCAATTATCTTGTCACTCTAGCAGATTTGGCCGTACAATTGTTTGAACAGGCGGGAATTGCCAAGGAGGAAGCGCTTGAGTCTTTGCTTCCTTTAATGAAGGGAACACTTCAGAATCTCGGGCAAGTTGGGCTTCCACAGGCGCTAACAGGTCCTATCGCACGCGGTGATTTAGAAGTAGTTCAATCTCATCTCAAACAAATGCCTATAAAGATTGAGCCGGTGTATCGTGCCCTTGGATTATATACATTAGGGATAGGGCAGGCGAAGAAGGAAATGAGTGGGGGAGAGTATTCGAAGGAGGTTTGGGAGGGGTTAAATCGGCTTCTGAAGTAGAGTGAATGGCCGTCTCGGGTAAGTAGCTTTTCGTGCAGCGTTCACTCATTAGCTCCGGGACTATCTCACTCGCTCCCGGTGGAGCTCTGCCAAACCCTTCTGCTTACTGCATGTGAACCAGTGGCGCCGCTACCCCCGGAAGCATAATTCGATTTGACGCCCCTCCGCTAGAAGTCGTTCACTTCTGCACGAAAAGCTACGTTAACAGGTCGTTTAGTCTTACTTCAAAGTATTTTAGGATAAAAGATTCTAGAAAGGAATGAAAGATAGATGTTAATTTGTAAACGAATTTCTGAGGTCAGGGAAATCTTAAGAGGGCAGCGGGAGAAGGGAAGCCGTGTTTCTCTGGTGCCGACAATGGGATATTTGCATCGGGGACATCTCACTTTAGTTAAAGAGGCGAAGCGGGATGGGGCATTCGTTGTGATGAGTATCTTTGTAAATCCGCTTCAATTCGGTCCGAAGGAAGATTTCTCGAGTTATCCTAGGGATTTAGAGCGGGATGCTAAGCTTGCTGAAGAGGCGGGGGTGGATCTTCTCTTTAACCCAGAGGTCGAGGAAATGTATCCGTGTAAGAATCTTACCTATGTCGAGGTTAGTGAGCTTGGGGATAGTCTTTGCGGGGCTTCTAGACCAGGACACTTCAGGGGGGTTACAACGGTTGTTAGTAAGCTATTCCATATCATACAACCGGATCGTGCTTACTTTGGACAGAAGGATTTTCAACAGTATTTGATTCTTCGTCGAATGATTCGGGATTTAAATTTCCCCATCGAGATCATTGCTGTCCCTATCGTAAGAGAAGAAGACGGTCTAGCCTTAAGTTCAAGAAATGTATTTCTGAGCCCAGAGCAACGGGTTGAGGCACTTGTGCTTAATCGGAGTTTAAAGGAAGCGAAACAGTGGATTCAAGATGGGGAGAGACGGGCTGAGGTCATCGAGGAGCGAATCAAGGAGAAAATAAGAAGTGAAAGCTCCGGTGAAATTGATTATGTGGAGATTCGTTCCATAGAGAATTTAGGGAAACTTACAGATATTACTGAACCGGTTGTGATTGCACTGGCGGTTCGTTTTGGGACCACACGTCTAATCGATAATACGATTGTGGAGGATATATAAATGTTTAGAACAATGATGAAGTCGAAGATTCACCGTGCCGTGGTGACGGAAGCGAATCTAAAGTATGTAGGGAGCATCACGATTGACGAGGAGTTGTTGGAAATCGCGGATATTCTCCCCAATGAAAAGGTACAGGTTGTGAATAATAATAATGGAGCTCGTCTTGAGACCTATGTAATTCCTGGGGAACGGGGATCGAGAACAATCTGTCTCAATGGAGCGGCGGCGCGGTTAGTGCAAGTAGGGGATGAAGTGATTATTATCTCCTATGGGATTTTTACAGATGAGGCTGCTCAGACATATCGTCCTAAGGTCGTTTTTGTGGATACTGAAAATAATCCCGTGAAGTTAACGGATGAAGAGGTTCATGGAAGTGAGTCTTGACATGAAGTGATAAGCGGTCCTAGAATTGAGGGAAGATTAAGTCGGCTATAGATAGAGTAGGAGAAGCCTATAAAACTGGTGGGTATTCTGCCGGATTTAGGAGGATGAAATGAGACGTTATATAGTGCCTTGGCACCCGGAGGAAGTGCCCGTCTATGCAACAGACGTACTAGTTTTAGGGAGCGGAATCGCCGGATTGTATACGGCTCTGAAAGCGAGTGAGAGCTTAGAGGTTACGGTGCTAACCAAGAAAGAAATCCCTGAGAGTAATACGAAGCATGCTCAGGGCGGGATTGCAGTTGCTCTGGATGAAGAGGATTCCCCCTCGCTGCATTATGAGGATACCCTGTATGCTGGAGCTGGATTGTGTGACCCAGAGGCTGTTCGGGCGCTAGTCGAAGAGGGCCCGCACAGGGTTGAAGAGCTGATTTCCATGGGAGCTAGTTTCGATCGGCTTAATGGTGAGCTTGCTTTTACACGAGAAGCAGCACATAGTCGGCCGAGAATTCTTCATGCTCACGGGGATGCAACGGGTGGGGAAATTGAACGAACGTTAGTCGCACAGACCCTTAGAAACTCGAGGATAGCGGTTAAGGAAGAACGTTTTGTTCTGGATCTATTAAAAAATGCTCAGGGCGAGATTATCGGGGTTTTAAGTCTTAATGAGAAAGATCAGGGTCTTGAGATTTATTTGGCACGGGCGGTTGTATTAGCTACGGGTGGGCTCGGTCAACTTTATTGCTATACTACGAACCCTGAGGTCGCTACCGGAGATGGGGTTGCCGCAGCTTTTCGGGCGGGGGCGAAATTAATGGATATGGAATTTGTCCAATTCCATCCGACAGCGCTCTTTATCCCAGGTGCACCACGCTTTTTGATTTCTGAAGCGGTACGAGGAGAAGGTGCTCAGCTTCTGAACTCCCAAGGGGAGCGATTTATGGAGAATATCCCAGGGAAAGAGTTAGCCCCTCGGGATGTTGTGGCACGGGCAATTTGGAAGGAACTTCTGAAAGGCCAAGTCTTCTTAGATTTTCGTCCAATTGGTAAGGAAAAGGTTTTGAAGCGTTTTCCTATGATTTATCAGACCTGTTTAGACTATGGGGTAGATGTGTTGGAGACCCCACTCTCTGTGGCTCCTGCTGCCCATTATATGATGGGGGGAGTTCGGACAAATACCCAGGGAAAAACGAATTTGCCCTACCTTTATGCCTGTGGAGAATGCTCTTGTAATGGCGTTCACGGGGCAAATCGACTGGCGAGCAACTCTTTGTTGGATGGATTAGTCTTTGGGGGACGCATCGTTGAGGATATCCTAGATATTTCCCGACCTATACCCCAAGGGAGTGATATTTATTTCGAAGGTAAGGCTGTCCCCAAATCAGATGACCAAGGAATTGAAGGGGAGAACTCGCAGCTCAAACGTAAGGAACTACAAGAACTCATGTGGGAGTACGTTGGGATAGAACGCGAGGAAGAAGGCCTGAAAAAAGCGTCAACGCTAATTGCGGAGTGGGATAATTTGTTTATACCCATCCGTTCGATAGAAGACTTAGAACTTAAGAACCTGTTGACTGTGGGTGGTAGTGTCGCGCGGGCAGCCAGAGCTCGAAAAGAAAGCCGCGGTGGACATTTCCGCTCAGATTATCCAGTACTTGATGACCTTCGTTGGCAGAATCATTCGATACAATTGGGGAGGACTAATGATGTTCGCTGTGTTCCAATATCAAGACCTGATTGAACGTGCACTGCAAGAGGATTTAGGGACAGGAGATTTAAGCTCCGCTATTTTCCCGAAGAGTTCTATAACGTGTGCGAAGATATACGCAAAGCAAGAGGGTATCGTTTGTGGATTAGAGGTCGTTGAGCAGGTGTTTAAGACGATAGATCCGCAAATGGAGATAAAGAATTTAAGGGAAGATGGAGAATCCGTCGAAATAGGAACTGTTGTTCTCGAACTTTTTGGCTCCGTGCGCTCTATTCTTATGGCAGAGCGTGTAGCGCTTAACTTCTTGCAGCATCTCTCGGGAGTTGCGACAAAGACTCATCAAGCTTGTGAGGATGTCGCGGGATTACCGGTTAGAATAACCGATACACGGAAGACGTTACCTGGCTTGCGGATGCTACAGAAGTATGCGGTGCGTATGGGTGGAGGTCAAAATCATCGCTTTGGACTCTATGATGCGGTAATGCTTAAGGATAATCATATTGCTGCGGCAGGTAGCTTGGCTCGTGCGGTAGAAGAGGTACGACGTCATGTGGGCCAAATGGTGAAAATAGAGGTTGAATGTGAAAACCTTGAGCAAGTTGAAGAAGCTATAGACTCTGGAGCAGATGTCATTATGCTCGATAATATGGATATTGAAGCGATGAAAGAGGCCGTCAAGCTCATCGATAGGAAAGCGATTGTTGAAGCTTCTGGAGGGATAACAAAAGGCTCTCTGCGAGCCGTAGCTGAGACGGGGGTTAATGTGATTTCTCTAGGGGCACTAACGCATTCAGTGAAGGCACTGGATTTTTCTTTAGATATAGGAGACATTAAAGAAGCCACCCGTGAGCGGTGGCAAAAGGGAGAATTTTAGAGCGTGCGTGAGAAAATCCTGGATTTGTTGGGAAACCAGCAAGGAGAATTTTTATCGGGCGAGAGCATCAGTCAAAGTCTAAATATCACTCGAGCAGCGGTCTGGAAACAAATTCATGCCCTGAAAGAAGCGGGTTATGAGATTGAGGCTCAGACAAATAGGGGTTATCGCCTTGTTAAAGCGCCTGTTTCCTTAGATGAATGGGCTCTTAAGCGCGAACTCAAGACAGTTGCTTTGGGCAGGCGGCTAAGACTTTTTGATGAATTATCCTCGACCAATGATTTAAGCAAAGACTTAGTTCGTCAAGGGGAGAAGCATGGTACCGTTGTGATTGCTAAGCGTCAAACAACCGGACATGGGCGCTTGCAGCGGGTTTGGGAGTCCCCTCTGGGAGGACTCTGGATGAGTGTTCTACTCATGCCTAAGCTCAACCTAGCCGATGCCGCAAAGCTTACACTAAGCACCGGGGTGGCCCTTGCCAGAGCCTTTAGAACCCTCTATGGCTTGGATGTAGGAATCAAATGGCCCAATGATATAGTGTTTCAAGGGGAAAAGATCGCGGGAATTCTGGGTGAAGTCGTAGGTGAATGGAATACAGTTCAAACCTTAATCCTCGGGATAGGGGTTAACGCGAATTTCAGTCGGCAGGGTTTAAGTCCTGAATTACCAGCAACCACCCTAGAGGAGCTATTAGGCTATGAGGTTAATCTCAATCAACTGGCTGCGGCGATTCTACTTGAACTGGAACGGGAAGTGCTGGCCTTGGAGCAAGGAGATGTTCAGGGGCTAAGAGAGCGTTGGACCTCTTTCGCGGTCGGGTTAGGATGTCCTGTCGTTGTGGAGCGGGCGGGGGAGACTTTTACAGGGATCTTCCAGGGGATTCAGGAGGACGGAGAACTCATCCTTGAACTGGAGGATAAGAGAATTTCCTTTTCCTCAGGCGAAGTAAAATTAAGATCAAAGGGAAAGTATAGCCACTAGTGGTTGTAAGTGATTAGGTTAAAGTCCTTTGAGATTAATTCCTGTCTCACGAATGGGTAGCGAAGAAATTCGTATAGATAGTAATTTCGGATTAAGGAGAATGAAGATGATCCTTGTATTTGATGTTGGGAATACAAATATTGTTCTGGGAGTTTATAACCAAAGTGAGCTTACTCATCATTGGAGGATTTCTACGGATAAATCGAGAACCGTGGACGAATATGCGGTTGTCATAAAAAACCTCTTTGATTTCAGTGGATTAACCTTTGAGGATATCAAGGCAGTTGTAATGTCCTCTGTTGTTCCTCCGGTGATGCCGACCCTAGAAGCCTTAGCACGAAAATATTTTGGTGTAGAGCCCCTTGTTGTCGGGCCGGGGATTAAGACCGGGATGCCTATCATCTATGATAATCCGCGAGAAGTTGGGGCTGATCGTATCGTCAATGCGGTAGCGGCTTATCATAAGTATGGTGGTCCGCTTGTTATTGTAGATTTTGGGACAGCGACGACTTTCTGTGCTGTATCTAAGCGGGGTGAATATCTCGGTGGGGCTATTGCACCCGGAATCGGAATCTCGACAGAAGCGTTGTTTCAACGTGCCTCAAAGTTACCTAGAATTGAGATCCTTAAGCCAAAAAGTGTTATCGCTAAGAATACCGTAGCTGGAATGCAATCGGGAATATATTATGGCTTTGTGGGACAAGTTGATGGTATTGTTCGGCGTATGAAGCAAGATTTAGGGGCAGAAACGAAAGTTGTTGCAACCGGCGGATTGGCAGAATTGATCTCTGAAGAATCTCAAGAGATTAATTCGCTTGATCCATTTCTGACCTTAGAGGGATTGCTGTTAATCTATGAGAAGAACGACGATCAGCATTCCTGACATTTTGGAAGGGAATAAATATCATGAGATTAGGGAAATTTGACATAGAAGTTCCGGTATTTCTTGCCCCTATGGCAGGAGTAACGGATAAGGCCTTTCGTGAAACTGTACGATCAGTTGGAGGGCACTACGTTTGGACTGAAATGATAAGTGACAAGGCCCTGACCTACTTAAATTCCAGAACCTTAGAAATGCTCGACTTGACAGGAGAGGAATCACCACGGATTGTTCAGCTATTTGGCGCTGAGCCGGAAGTGATGGCAAGAGCTGCTGTTTTGGCAGTATCTAAAGAGGCTGAAGTTATTGACATCAATATGGGTTGCCCCACTCCAAAAATTGTGAAAAATGGAGAGGGTTCTGCTTTGTTGCAGAACCTTTCTTTAGCTGAGCGCATCGCTGAAGCGGTGGTTAAGGCAGTACAGGTTCCTGTAACCGTGAAAATGCGCTTGGGATGGACCCATGAGGAGATGGTTGCTCCTGAACTCGCCAAGCGCGTCGAAGCCGTAGGAGTGCAGATGGTGAGCGTTCATGGGCGGACTCGGGATCAATTTTACTCAGGCTGTGCCGATCGCACCTGGATTAGGAAGGTTAAGGAAGCTGTTCGGATTCCTGTGATTGCGAATGGAGATATTTTTTCTCCTCAAGAGGCTAAGAAGGCTCTCGAGGAAACGGGCTGCGATGGAGTGATGATTGGTAGAGGGTCACTAGGTAATCCTTGGCTCCTTCCCCGGGTTGAAAGGTATTTAGCAGAGGGAGTCTTGCTTCCAGAGCCTACTCACCAGGAAAAAGTAAAAGTGGCCTTGGAGCACTTCGAGAGAGTTCTTCACTATAAGGGAGAACGCATTGGGCTTAACGAGATGCGTAAACACGCTGTTTGGTATATCAAAGGAATAAGAAGTGCAGCCCAATTGAGGGACCAAATTATGCAGACGAAAACTCCAGATGAAATGAGGGATTTATTCCGGAAAATTTTAGAGGAGAACGCATAACCTTTTTCATTTTTGGAAGAATAGGAGGGCATTAACTCTCAAGAAGGGACATAGCGGCATCCTTGACAATATTTTGAAGCCAACATATAATACCAGTAATGCAAAGGAAACCACTTACATATTCTTACATTGAATAAAAGTCTAGTCGTAGGATTAAAGTGAAAGCGCGCAGTAAGAAGACGTGCAATAAGTAGTAGGACGAGAAAAGGGAGCGGATACTTTTATGGCCGAAAAGGAAGTAATTCTTACAGTTGAAGGATTGAAGAAACACGAGGAAGAGCTAGAAACTCTTAAGACTGTAAAACGGCGTGAGGTGGCTGAGCGGATTAAGCAGGCCATTGACTTCGGAGATATTAGTGAGAACTCAGAATATGATGATGCTAAAAATGAACAAGCTTTCATTGAGGGCCGAATTATTACTCTTGAAAAAATGCTAAGAAATGCTCGTGTAATTGATGATACAGAGGATAGAGAAGTGGTTGCTCTAGGTACCACAGTCGTCTTGAAAGACCAAGATCTCGGGGATGAAGAAGAGTATGCGATTGTTGGTTCGGCAGAAGCAGATCCCGGAGTCAATAAGATTTCAAATGAATCTCCTGTAGGGAGAGCGGTCTTAGGTAAGGCAAAAGGAACAGTTGTCGAAGTGAATGTTCCCGCCGGAATTTTACACTACGAAATTATCGATATCAAATAGTCATTACAAGACTAAATGCGATTTTGGGTCACGACGATAAAGTCGGCAAGAGTTCTTGCCGACACTTTATTTTTATTTCGATTAATTAAAGATGAATATTGTTTAATGAAGTCGGGATTTGGTAAAATTGTAAAAGAAACGAATGGTTGGAGGTATATTAGATGGATGAACAGAATGATCTCTGGCGTGTGCGCTTAGAAAAGCTTAATCTTTTTAGAGAACAAGGTATTGAGCCTTATGCGGATCGATATCAGAGAACACATATGGCCCAAGAAGTATTAGATGGCTTTGATACACTTGAAGGTCAAGAAGTAAAGATTGCTGGCCGGATGATGTCCAAAAGGGATCAAGGAAAGGTCATTTTTGCCCACATCCAAGACTTTAGTGGTCAAATCCAAGCCTATATCCGCAAGGATGATGTTGGCGCTGAGTGGTTTGAACTCATATCGAAATTTGATGTTGGGGATATTATCGGAGTCAAGGGAATGGTATTCCGTACAAAGCGCGGAGAAATATCTATTCACGCAGCTGAGGTCCAGCTCTTGTCTAAGGCTATGCGCCCTCTACCAGAAAAGTTCCATGGGTTAACGAATGTCGAGTTGCGTTATCGCCAGCGTTACGTCGATTTAATTATGAATCCAGAAGTAAGAAACGTCTTTGTTATGAGGAGCAAAATTATTCGCTCGATGCGGAACTTCCTGGAGAATCAAGGATTTCTTGAAGTAGAAACTCCGACGCTTCATACCATTGCTGGTGGAGCAGCGGCTCGCCCCTTTATAACACATCACAATACCTTAGATATGGATCTTTATCTGCGGATTGCTTTAGAATTGCCTCTTAAACGCCTAATCGTTGGAGGATTTGATAAGGTCTTTGAGATTGGTCGCAATTTCCGTAATGAAGGGATTTCTATTAAGCATAACCCCGAGTTTACGATGATGGAGCTTTATCAAGCGTATGCTAATTTTGAAGATATCATGGAACTTACAGAGAACATGATTTCGACGATTGCCAAAGAAGTCCATGGGACAACCGAGGTTACTTATCAAGGACAAGCTATAGACTTTAAGACGCCTTGGCGTCGTTTGCCGATGCTGGACGGAATTTTAGAGTATGCTGGAGTAGATTTTCAGACGATATTGACCGATGAGCAGGCCCAACAAGTCGCTCGAGAAAAAGGGCTTCATATAGAAGCAGGAAGTTCACGTGGAAAGATCATTAACGAGTTCTTCGAAGAGTTTGTTGAATCTAATTTAATGCAACCTACCTTTATAACAGGGCATCCCGTGGAGATCTCCCCACTGGCCAAGAGAAATGCTGAGCATCCAGAATACACGGATCGCTTTGAAGCGTTTGCTTACGGTAGAGAATTAGGGAATGCATTTTCTGAATTGAATGATCCGATCGACCAGAGACAACGCTTTGAATCCCAAGTTGCTGAACGTGCAAAAGGGGATGACGAAGCGCATATGATGGATGAGGACTTTGTGCAAGCCCTAGAGTATGGGCTTCCCCCGACAGGTGGTCTAGGGATCGGCATAGATAGGCTTGTTATGCTATTGACGGATTCAGCTTCTATTCGTGACGTTATCTTATTCCCCACAATGCGTCCGAGAGAAGAGGAGTAGGTTTGTAGGGGTGGTTTTTCTAACCGTGTAAGGGGAGAACCCCATTAGCTGAATTAACTAGAGGGAGACGGTTAAATTCGTCTCCCTCTTTCATATACTGATTAAGCCCATCACTTATCCAACTCTTAAGGACTAGCCGACCAAATACGTGGTGGATGGTCAATTAATAAGAGTTGAAATAGAGCAAATGAGGGAGCAATCAAGCGGAAGTGGGGATTAAAAGAGAATAAACCTTTAAGATGGGGAAATACAGTGATTGAGCAGACAGTTAGGCTTATGATATAGTATCAAAGGTCGGTCGCGCGGTATGAACTACCGAACATCGACTGAAGGAAAGTCACCGAAAAGCTGAAAAAGATTGTTGACAGATTCGAACTTTCCTGATATCATTTATAAATGTCGCCACTAAGTGCGACACACGGCGAAAGCCAAAAATGGTCTTTGAAAACTAAACAACAAGGAACAGCCAA